>CALNZS010000016.1:0-606276 GCA_942491135.1 uncultured Gammaproteobacteria bacterium
CATCCCGGCGCCTGGCGACCCGGCCCGGGCCATGCGCATCGTGCTGGACCCCCTGCTCGACGGCACCCGCGGCGCCGAGGGTGAAGTGCTTGCCATCAACCGCGGCACGCCGCTGCCGGGCACCAGCGTGGTGGTCAACCTGTTCGACGGCGGCGAACGGGACCGAGTGGAGATCTCCATCGACGGCGGGCCCTGGGAGGAAATGCACCACGTGCTGCGCACCGACCCCTACATGGAGCGTATCGGCGAACGATTCGCCGACACCGACGATTCGCTGTCGACGCCGCAACCATCGTCGCACATCTGGGAGTATCCGCTGCCCACGCTGGAGGACGGTCTGCACGTGATCCGCGTCCGCTCCGAGGACGAGTTCGGACAGACGGCCAGCGACGCGCTGAGCTTCGAAACCACGTCCTACTGAGGCGCGCGCCGCGCTGAAGGGCCGAGCGCGGCGACTCCGTAGCGGGCCCCGACTGGGGCCCGCTTGCCACCCGGTTCAGTCGTCCGCCAGCAGCGTGTTCAACCACGCACGCTGGTACTCGATCACCTGCTCTCTGTGGCTGTTACCCTCGGCGTCCTCGTAGAAGTGATCCAGACCGGGGAACTCCCGGTAGGTGACCTTGCTCGAATTCAGAGATTCAGCAAGCCGGCGCGCCACCGACGGCGACAGCAGCGCGGCGTAACTGGCCACCATGCCACCCTCGGATCCTCCCCACAGTACGGTCTTACCATTCCACCACGCGGCCGATCGTTGCAGCAGCGCAGTGACCTGCAGCACGTCCAGTACCCGCTGGCTGATGGTTTTGTTCTGAAGATAAGCCTCCGGACAGCCCGACTCCTCACCGGGCGGAGGGGTCGAACTCGCGCCGTCGGGATACACCAGGTAGTGATTGATGAGCGAGCCGTCAGGTCGCGTCAGGGTGAAGTCTTCGATCTGGCGCGTGTGGCCCGTGGTACGGATCAGGAGTGAAAGGACTGTCAGGACCGAGCGCATCGCCCTCGTCAAGACCATGGCTAAGCGGCCGACTCAAGATTCTCCCGGATGATCCTGGGATGGCGCGCGGCAATCTTGAGCAAAGCCAGCGCCGGCCCATCAGGCTTCCTGCGGCCCTGCTCCCAGTTCCGTAGCGTGTGGACACTGATCTCCATCGCCCGTGCGAAGTCCCGCTGACTCAAACCGACGAACTGCCTGAGGGTGGCGATGTCCGATCCGGATGTGAAGCCTCCCCGCATCAGTCGAGCCCTTACCCGTGCCGGGATCGCACCTTCAAACTGTCGGTCCGAGATCTCTGGTATGTCGCTCATCGCTTTTGCCTCATGTAAGTGCCGTATCGCTCTCGCTCACGTGCTGTCGCGAATCTGGCTCCAATGATCCGAATGAGATCGTCGTCTGTTTCTGCATAAACGACTACGACAGTTCCACGGTCGATCTCGCCCATCGCGATGTACCGATCTTCGACGTCGGAGTGAGCCCAATCAAATATCTCAAGATAATCGCTCCCTTCCTCAAACAGGCGCGTAGCCTCAGAGAACGACAGACCATGCTTTTTGACATTGTTGTGGTCCTTGACGTCGTCCCACTCGAATCTCATCCAGCGATTGTAAGCCAATGACTTAGTCCGTCAATGGCTGACCACACATCCCTGATGTACGCTAGGTCCTACGGCTGCTGCCTCAGTTCAAACCCGTTCCCCTCGCAATCCCTGAACGTTCCGAGCCTGACCGGAACACCGCCTTCCGGCTCCCGCAGTTCGATCAGGGAACCGCTACAGCGTTCGATACGCGTCTGCATCTCCTCGAGGCTGTCGACCTCGAGGTTGAGGCCTGCATGAGGCAGCGGCGCTTCCGGCTCCTGCGAGCCGGGCGCCAGGATGTGAAGCGCCAGCTCGAAAGCGCCGAAGTCGAGGGTGGTCCAGCCCCGCGATTCGAATGATGGCTTCACGTCGAAGACGGCCGTATAGAAGGCCTTGGCCCGCTCCATGTCGTAGACGTAGTGGATGACGATGGGATTCCGCCCCTTCATCGCGGTGGCTCGAAGCGGTTGTAGCGTTTCAGGATTTCGATCAGCTCCGCGTGCGGCAGCCGCGGTACCCACAGGCCGTCTGCGCCGACCATGGTTTCCGCCTTCAGCATGGCGTTGAGCACGGCTTCCTCCGTGGCCTGCACGGTGGCCTCGAACACCGGCGTCATCCAGCCGTTACGCAGACTCCTGACTTGGGTGATCGGGGAGTCCGGGTCTTCCGCGCTGGCGCTGGCGGTTGAGAACGCCAGAAAGATGTCGCCAGAGCCGTCGCCGCCCGAGCTGCCGAGGCGGCCGAGCCCCAGCGGCACCCGACGCGCGACACGTTCGAGCTGATGGGCGAGCAGGGGTGCGTCCGTGGCGACAACCACGATGATGGAACCGAGGTCGGCGCCGACGTTGCGCGCCGGCTGGTCGCAGCTCGGGATGTCGCTGCCGGCCGGCACGTCGCCCTCATAACAGATCGACGGCGACGGCAGTTCCATGTCCACGGGAACGCCGGCGACTCGCAACCAGTTGCGCTGCCCGTAGTTGCACTGCACCAGAACACCCACCGTGAAGCGTTGTCCCGCTATCTCGACGATGCGGGAAGCGGTGCCGATTCCGCCTTTGAATTCGTTGCAGATCATGCCGGTGACGCCGACGTTGCCTTCCTCCACGGCCCCGCCGGCTCTCCCGGTAATTCAGACCCGACGCATGAAACCCCAGCTGTACCCGAACGGGTCGTCGACATTCAGCATCTCCACACCGAAGTCACGAATCACCGGCGGATCGGCCTCGGCCCCGGCGGCCGTGACGGCGCGGAATACGGCCTCGACGTCGTCGACCCACACGCCGATCCAGATGGTCTTCGATTCGCCGTCCGTGCGGATCAGCAGCTTGCCGCCGCCATCGAGCCACAGCTCGGTGTTGCCAACGCGCATCTCCGCGTTCTGTACTCGTCCGTCCGCCCCCAGCCAGCGCCCAACTTCCTCGAACCCGAACACCCGTGTGTACCAGTCGAGTGCGGCCTGCGCGTCGTCGTAGAAGAGATAGGGAACGAAGCCGTCGTACGCAGCCATCAGTCACCCACCGTCTGAGAGTTGGCTGATGGTAGCGCGGCAGCATCCGTCAGTCGCCTACGATTCCCCCGGCCACCGGCTGATGCCACGCGCGCGGGCGCCGCGGCTCAATGACGACATGTGGGCCCGCGGCTTTACCCTCGTCGAACTCCTGGTCAGCATCGCCATCGCCGCGCTGCTCGGCAGCCTGGCCATTCCCGCCATGGGCGAGCTGCTGGCGGCGCGGCGTGCCACCGCCGCCATCAACCAGATCATCGGAGCGGTGCAGAGTGCGCGCACCGAGGCCATTCTGCAGCGCCGCACCGTCACCCTGTGTCCCGGCCGTGGCAGCGCTTGTCTGGCCCGTGACCGCTGGCATGAAGGCGCGCTCATTTTCATCGATCGCGACGGCAATGGAGAACTGGACGAACCGGATCGACTCACCACCGCGCTGCCGCCCCTCAGTGACGGCGAGCGGATCTACTGGCGGGCATTCCGCGGGCGCAGCTACCTGCAATTCAAACCGCGGGGGTATACCGCCTGGCAGAACGGCAGCTTCCTGTACTGCCCCGGGAACAACGACCCGCGCCATGCCCGGGTGGCCATCATCAATCCCCAGGGCCGGGTACGCACCGGGCGCGACCACAACGGCAACGGCGTGGTGGAAAGCGCCAGCGGGCAGGATGTTCAGTGCCCGCCGTGATGGACGCCGGCGGCCGTTGCGGGCTCATACTATGACGTTCATACTCAGGTCCATGACGTCCGTTCGCAAAACCATCTCACTGCCGCCCGCTGTTGCGCAGCAACTGGACCGTGAAGCCAGGCGCCAGGGGCGGTCGGTGTCAGCGTTGGTCGCCGATCTGGTTTCCCGCAAGCCTGCTCCGCTGCCTTACGCCGGATTGATTGAAGACGACCGCGACCTCTCGCTCCAAGTCGAAGAAATTCTGGGTCGCCTGAAAGGTCGCGTGAAAGGTCGCCTCAAGTCTTGATCATCTGCGACACCGGCCCGCTGGTCTCCGCGTTGAACCGTTCGGAGCGCCGGCGTCATCGGTTCGCCGTGGAACTGCTGACCCACCTTGGTCGCGACATCCTGATTCCATGGCCGGTTCTCACCGAAGTGGACCTGCTCCTCAGGTCGCGTGGCCACGAAGAAGCAGCGGTCACTTTCAGCGAGAGCCTGTTCGATGGCATCCATCAGCTTGACGCTCCTACCAGCAAGGAGCTCGAACTGGTGCTGCGCCTCGCGCGTCGCTTCCGCGGAAGCGGTGTGGACCTACCCGACCTCACGGTGATGGCAATGGCGTCAGAGCGAAAGGCCGGAATCCTGACCTGGGACTTCCGGCACTTTCGAACGGTGGTTCCGCGACGCGGCCATCAATGGAAGCTCGTCGTCAAAGAAGACGAACTGCCTGTCCCATGAGCCGCTCGGGTCAGCAGCGCTACAGCCGGAACTGCATCGCGCTCGAGGTGGCAGCTCGAATAGATCGATGCGGTGCCGCCGATGGCGTACATGCTGTTGACCACCATCAGGGCGAACCACTGAGCCAGTTCGCAGCCCGACACCAGCGCCCAGCGGCCGTTGACGCGGAAGCCGCCGGACTCCGCCCGGACTCGGTCTGGTCACGATGGGTTTCTGACGCAAGGCGCGCCAACGAGCCAGACGCCCAGCGCGGGTCAGGCGATTTCCGGCGGTCTGCCGCGCCCGTCCGACCAGCGCGCAAACTCGTCCAGCGGCAGCGGCGGGCTGAAGTAGAAGCCCTGCAGCACGTCGCAGCCGGCGGCGGCCAGGATGCGGCCGGCCTGGCGGGTCTCCACCCCTTCCGCGACCACGTTCATGCCGAAGTAATGGCCGAGCTCGATCACCACGCCGGTCAGGTAGCGGTTGGTGGCGTTGTCTTCCAGGCCGAATACGAAGCTGCGGTCGATTTTGATCTCGTCCACCATCAGGTCGCGGAACTGGGCCAGCGAAGACTGGCCGGTGCCGAAGTCGTCCATGGCGATCCGCACGCCGCGGGCCCGCAGTTCGGCGAAGTCGCGCACCAGGCGGTCCAGATTGCGCACGATGCCGTTTTCGGTGACTTCCACGATCAGCCGTGACGGCTCAACGTTCCACAGGGTCAACTCGTCGAGGATGAGCTGAATCAGTGCCGGTTCCTCGGTGAGGTCCGGATCCAGGTTCAGCGACAGCGGCGGCAGCCACGGGTTGGCCGCCAGGTCGCGCACACACTGGCGGATCACGTGCCGGGTCAGCGCCAGCATGTTGTCGCGCTCCAGGTGGGGCAGGAACTGGCCGGGATTGAGCAGGCCTTCCGGGTGCTCCCAGCGGATCAGACCCTCGGCGCCACACAGGGTGTGGTCTTCCGCGTCCACCTTGGGCTGGTAGTAGACCTTGAGCTGGTGCTCGGCCAGGGCCGCTTCCACCTCGTCGTTGAGCTGCCAGCGGCGGCGCATGCTCGATACCACCGCCTCGTCTGCCAGTTCGTACACCTTGTCCTGGCTGCGGGCCGCTTCCCGCGCGGTTTCCGCGGCGCGGAACAGGGCTTCGGCGTCGGAGTCGCCGGAGGACGCGCAGGCGATGCCGACCCGCACCTGCAGCGGAACCGTGGCGTCGCGATAGCGGAACGGCTCGGCAAACAGGCGCTCCAGTTTCATGCCGGCCAGGGTCGCGTGGTTGCGGTCCTTGAGCTGACGGATCAGAAGGCAGTGTTTGCCCTCGTGTATCTGAATGAGCTGATCGGCGTCGCGCAGCATGCTGCCCAGACGGCGCTCGTATTCGGCGGTGGCGGCGCCGGCGGCTTCGCTGCCGAGGCGTCCGGTGGTGCGGCCTACCCCTTCCAGGGAGGCGACACACACCGCCATCAGGCCGCTGCCATCCAGGCCGTTGTTGTCCACCACCAGAACCGGCCGGGTCGGGTTCACAGGAAGTACTCCCGGGCGTCGATGCCGTATTCGTTACGGGCCAGTTCCCGGGAGATGCGCAGATCGTCCTCGTCCAGTTCCTTCAGGTCGACGATGGTCAGATCGACGCGCGGCTGTTTGGCCACGTCCAGGATCAGCATGACCTTGGGGCGCAGCCGGCGGCCCGGGTTCTGGCCGCAGATGACCCCCACCTCGCCCGTGGACAGTTCCACCAGCGCGCCGTTGGGGAACAGGCCGATGGCCTGGGCGAACTGATCCACCAGTTCGGTCTGGAACGCGGCCGGACAGTGATCCTGCAACTCCACCAGGGCGCCGTAAGAGGAGCAGGTGTCGGCGTAGGTGCGCGGGCTGATCATGGCGTCGTAGGAATCGACGATGCCGGCGATGCGCGCGAACACCGGAATGTCGGCGCCGGCCAGGCCGTCGGGGTAACCGCTGCCGTCCATGCGTTCGTGATGCCAGCGTACGATGTCCACCACCGCCGGGGTCGCATCCTCCAGGTTCTCCAGCATCGCCACCGAGTAGTCGGCATGGGATTTGACGATCTGGTATTCGTCCGGTGACAGGGCGCCCGGTTTGTAGAGCAGTTTCTTGGGCAGGCGCACCTTACCCACGTCAACCAGCGAACAGCCGAGGGCCAGGGTCCGGACATCGTCCGGCGGCAAGCCGAGGTGACGGCCCAGCAGGCTGCCCCACACCGCCAGCGCCATGCAGTGCTCGTGGGTGTTGCGGTCGAGATGCTGAACCCGCATCAGGGTCACCAGCGCATCCTTGTTGCGCAGGATGCTGTCCACCAGCGGGTCCACGGCCTGGCGCAGATCGGCGAAATGCACCAGGCGCCGCGAGCTGATGGCCTGCCACAGGCCCTCGAACGCTTCGCGGCCGCTGGCCAGGGCTTTTTTGGCCACCGGCAGCTCGTCCTCGACCGCGGTCTCGTCGCGGTATTCCTTGACCCGCTCCGGAAGTTTGCGTTCGTTCGCCGTCCTGGCGGCCGGCGCCGGACGGAGTCTGGTGGGCGCGTCGTTACCGCGGTCCACTTCCAGTGGCGGGCGCCGGGTAGCGCCGCCAGTGGCCAGCCGGGCGTCGTAGCGGCGCGGATCGACCCGCACCACGTGACAGAACTCCGCTACCTGACGGACATCTTCGGGGGAGCGCAGGTAAAAACCCTGCAGCGAAAACGGCGTCTCCAGCCACGGCCGATCGAGCTCGGCCACGTACATCCCCACCGCCAGTTGTCCGACCTCGACCTCGCGCAGCATTCCCTGCCTGCACCGATTATGACCACGGCGTCAGCATACCCATGTGGCGCACCGCAAAATGTGACGCACCGCACGCGGCGGGTGCCGCATCGGTCCGGCGTGTGATCAGACCTGATCCGGCTCGACCCCCGTGGGCAGCTCCCGGACCAGAACGATGCGGCGCTCCTCGTCGGAGATCCGCAGAAACTCGATGTACACGTTCATTCCCGTCTCGAGCAGGGTATAGGCGCCGTAGCTGCCGCCGATCTCTACCTTGACGTCCACGGCAACCTCGTAACGCATACCGTCGATCACCATGGTCTGGGCCGCAAAGTCCAGTTCCTGGATGACGCCGGCGCCTTCCGCCAGGGGAAAGTTGCCTTCGTACTGGGCCGCTGCCACCACCGGCAGCAGCAGCCACAGGGCCAGGACACGAAACCAGCGGGTCCTATCGCTCACCTTGATTCTGGGTCCAGTCACGGCAGAGCTCCTCAGTTGATCTCGTCCAGTTCGCGCCACGACAGGCGGCCGGTGCGGTTGTCCGACGGGGGTTCCCGCTCGAACGGTACACAGTCGTTACCGCCGCAGGCGAACAGCCAGTCGTTGTCGCCTTCGCCGCCCAGGGTCGACAGGTCCACCAGCGCGCCATCAAGATCGCCCTGATTGAACAGCAGGCCACCGGCGTAGGCTTCGCCGCCCACTTCCACCAGGTCGCCTTCGTCGATCTCACCGTCGCGGTTGAAGTCGATCACCGGGCGTCCCACGTCGCCGCCGGTCAGGGCGTCGAACAGCAGGATGGCGCCGGGCCGGGTGCCGTAGCAGGAGAACTCGTCCAGGCTCGGCAGCACCGTGGTGGTGGTCACCGCGCCGTTACGCAGCAGCATGCGGCGGATCGCCTTTTCGCCCGGGAACTGCGCCCCCGGCGGGTTGCGGCCGGACGCGTCCGGGTTGGCCGCGCCGGACAGAGTGCCCGTGGCGCGCGGCATGTCCAGATCGATGTACCAGCCGAAGGTGCCGGGAATGCCCGGCTGCTCGAGCTCGTAGGTCACCGGCGTCTTGCTCAGAACGCGCCGGGTCACCGGCGGGCTCACCGAGTCGTCCACCACGTTGGTCAGCGTCTGCTCCACCAGGCGCAGCGACTTGCTGTTGGCGAGCGCCGTCGCCGGGCTGCTGGAACCGCGGTCCCAGATGGCGTAGATGGACTGGATCTCTTCGTCGTCGGCATCTTCCTTGGTGATGTAGCTGCCGGTTCCGAAGATCACCAGGAAGCCATCCTCGTGGGGATGCTTCATGACCAGTGGCTGAGACAGGATCGGTTGCAGCCGGTCCACCGAACCATCGTAGTAGGTCGCGGTGAAAAGGCGCGTCACGGTCCAGTCGTCCGGATCGCCGGAGCACTCGTGGGTCATGACATCACGGTCACACAGGTCGAAGCGGTACAGATTGCCGAGGCGATCACCCGCGTACACCCAGTCAACGGTGCCGTTCAGATCGGTGTCCACCAGGGTCGGGGTGCCGAGCCCGTTGGGGAAGCCGGCCATCTGCTCCGGTGCGATGGGCACACCGCGGCCGGTATCCAGCTTCACGAAGTCGCCGGCGTCCCAGCCATCCAGACCGCGGTCCGGGAACAGTACGAACAGTTTGGCCACACCGGCGGTGGAGTTGGGCCCGTTGCCGAAGATGGCGACCCATTCGTTCTCGGTGCCGCCGCCGACGTTGCTCATGGCCATGGTCGGCAGGCTCAGGGCATAACCCAGATCCTTGACCGGGTCACCGTTGGGGTCCAGCAGACCGCTCGGGGACGTGTCGTCTTCGTCGGTGAACTCCCACAGCACGGTATCGGTGGCGTTGGCTTCGGTGCTGAAGTCGGTGTCCGGATGGGTCACGTTGAGGGCGAAGTAGCCCTTGCCGCCGGCCCCCAGGCCACCCAGCAGGATGGTGTTCCAGGCCCGCGAGGCGGCCCCCGTGGAGCCCTTCACATAGGAATCGCTGATGCGCGGTGACAGATCCACGAAGTAGTCGTGCTGATAGAACGGCGACGTGAAGTCGTCCAGATCGTTGTGGAAACCCTGGGTGCCGTCGATGATCTTGTTGGGCACGTAGCCGAACACTTCCTCGCCGGTCAGCGCATCGAAGCCGTGCAGGATGCCGTCGTTGGCGCCCACGTAAACCAGCTTGCGGCGGCTTTCCCGGTCCTCGATGAAGTCCGAGTAGAGGTCCGATTCCGGGTACGGCGCCTGGTCGCGGTCGAGACCGCGCGGCGGGCCGACGTAGACCGGGCTGGAGTTGACGATGTCACCCAGCAGACCATTGCTGGTCGGCCGCCGGCGCAGCGCCCCGGCCGGCTGTTCCTGAGCCCGGGAGCCGCGCAGGTAGGCGACCTCGTCGCTGTTCATGAGGATCTGCTGCTCGGGGGTCAGGTCCGTGTCCCGGAACGCGATACCACTGCGGTTGGTGGCGTCGAAGGTGACCAGCACCCGGTCGTTGGGCTGTTTGTTGGCCGGGTTGAGCTGTTCCGAAGCGCGCCATACCGGAGCCGGCTCCAGGGTGCCGTCCGAATTCACCTGGGTGGCCGTCAGCTCACCGGTGAAGTCGCGCAGGTCGTAGAAGCCGCGGTACAGCAGCGTCCCTTCCTGCAGCGAGGTGGAGTTGAAGGCCGCGGCCGAGGTGGAGGACGCCGCCTGGGTGAATTCCAGGAACGCCGATTCCAGCGCCGTCTGCAGCTCCTGGGGGTTGACCGCCGACAGGAACTGGCCGCGGCCGTTGACGGCGGCGTGCAGCATGTCGTCGATCTTGCCCTGGGCGCTGGCTTCCGGATCCGGCCAGGCGAACGGCACCGTGGGATCGCTCGGCAGGGTCGACGGATCGACGTTGCCGACCACGCCGAAGGCCACGGTGTAGGTCTTCATGTGCTGATGCATACGTGCATTGCTGCCGCTGAAGGTGCCGCTCGGGGCGCCCAGGCGGTCGCGCTGCGACACCGGCACCAGGTTGTCCATGCCGCCGCGCAGGTCGTTCTCGTAGAAGTACATGGCGACGTCGGCCAGGGTCTCGTGCTCGCTGTCCGCGTAGACGCCACCGTCGAAGTCACTGTCGTTGTCGCCGTCCTCGTTGTTCTGGGACGGGTCCGAGCCGTTCCAGTAACCATCGGAGAACAGCAGCGTGAAGTTCTGCTGACAGAAGCCTTCCGGATCCGGCAGCACCGGATCGTCACCGTGATTGCCGGAGAAGATGTCACCGGCCCGGTCCAGCGCCCGGCGCAGCGGCGTGCCGCCGCTCGAGTTGGTGCGATAGATGTCGTCCATCAGCGACTTCTTGTTGCCCTCGGTGTGCAGTTCGTTCATGTCGCGCACGGGCTCGGAGCGATTGTCGTTGATGGTCTCGTAGCCGACCCGGATGTCCTGCACGTCGGCCACCACCTTGCCCAGGCTGTTCTTGGCCGCGTACTCGCGGGTGCGGTAGTACTGGAACCAGTTGGCGAAGTTCTGGATCTCCTGGGCGTAGGTGCAGTCCAGCGGATTGTTGTCGCCCACCGCGCAGTCGTCGCGCGCCGGCCCGCCCGGGAACATGTCTCCGGGCAGCGGTCCCGACCCGGACTCGATGACGATCTTGGTGTGCGGGTCGTTCCAGGCCACCGGCGGCGAGGCCGTGGTGGCGTAGTAGTACGGGATATAGAGGTTGTTGACGGTCTTGTCTTCCCGGCCGCCATTGCTGCGCCAGCGCGGAATGTTGTCCGAGTAGTAGTCGTGGTCGTTCAACATGTTGAACGTGTTGTAGGGGTCGCGCGGATCGAGCCGGATAGCCGACGGATTGGCGTTACCGAATTCGTTGTTCTGAGCGTCCTGACCCACCCATGGCGTGTAACGCACCAGCGGGTTGTAGTACAGGCGGTTGTAGTTGGCGCTGCGCGCCCGCCACACCCCGTAGCGGTTGTTGTCCAGGTCGCTGTCGGAGTCGAGCAGTTCTTCCGTCGGCAGAATGCGCCCGTTGCCGTTGGTGGTGCCGAAGATGTTGTTGGCCAGGTCCCACAGGTAGTAGTAGGACGTGCTGTACTCCCCGGAGGTGGCGATCCAGTCGTTGTCGATCACGAAGCCGCCCTGGGTGTCGGGTCCGCGCACGCTCATGTTCCAGTCCATGCTCCCCGAGTCGTCCATCATGATGATGACGTTGGGCGACACGCTGGTGGATTGCTCCAGCGGCACGTTGGCCAGGTTCCAGGGCGAGGCCACCTCGCCAGGCGGCGGCGGGGCCGGCGGTTCCGGCGCTTCGTAAACGGTTACCCGGGCTTCGTACAGCTCGCTCTGGGCGCCGCCGTCACTGATCCGGTAGGTGAACGTGACCAGGCCGATGAAGTCCACCGGCGGGGTGTACTGGAACGAACCGTCGTCGATGTCGAGGGTCAGAATGCCGTCGGCCGGGAAGGTGTTGATCTGGATGTTCAGATCGCTGCCGATGGGATTGCCATCGCCATCCAGGCGCGCGCCTTCCACGTCATAGGAACCGAACAGCAGGCCGTCCACCTCGTCGATGTTCAGGACGCTGTTCTCGAGCATGGAGAAGTTGCGCTGAGCCGGCGCCGTGGGCGGGTCGTTCACCGGGTTCACGGTCACCGTGACGGTGGCCGTGCCGGTGTCGCCATTGGCGTCCGTGATGGTGTAGGTGAAGTGGTCGTCGCCGTAGAAATTCTCTTTGGGCACGTAGCGGATCTGATTCCCCTCGATGGTCACGGTGCCGTTGGGGCCGCCGATGGGATCGTCGTTCTCGTCCAGCACGATGGCCGGCTCGCCTTCGCTGTAACCGCCGACGCCAGCGCTGGTCACCGCGGTCGGCGGCTCGGCCAGGTAGTCGTTGTCGAGTACGGAAATCAGCACCCCGGCGGGGTCGTCCTCGTCGACGCTGGCAGTGTCGTCGGCCGGCGCCGGAATGTCGTTGACCCCGGAGACCACGATGCTGAAGGTCACGTCGGGCGAGGACGTGTCCGCCCCGCCGTTGGCGGTGCCGCCGTCGTCCGACAGGTTGATGGTGATGTCGGCGCTGCCATTGGCGTCGAACGTGGTCTGGAAGGTGAGCGCGCCGGTCGCCGGGTCGATGGCCGGCTGGGTCACGAACATGGCCGGATTGCTGTTCGACAGCACGTTGAAGGTCAGCACCTGGGTGGACTCGTCCGCCGGGCCGGCGCTGATGGCGGAGGCCCAGCCTGCCACGGTCACGGGGCCGGCGTCTTCCGGTACCGCCACTGCCGGGCCGGGGGTGAACGACGGCGCGTCGTTGACGGCTTCGATGACGATGTCGAAATCGATGGGCGGCGCCGAGTCCTCGCCGCCGTTGGCGGTGCCGCCGTCGTCCTTGAGCTCCAGGGTGACGGTGGCGGTGCCGTTGGCGTCGGCGGCCACGGTATAGGTCAGATCCCCCGTGGTGCCGTCCACGGCCGGGGGCACGTCGAACAGCGCCGGATCGCTGATGGCGGTCACGTTGAAGGTCAGGATCTGGCCCGCTTCCTCCGGGTTGCCGGGATCGAGCGCGCTCGCCCAGCCGGCCACGGTCACCGCGCCCACGTCTTCCAGCACCACTTCGTCGGCGCCGGCGGCGAAGCTCGGGGCATCGTTGACGTCGGCCAGGGTGATGGTGAAGGACTGATCCGGCGAGGTGTCGGTACCGCCGGCATCGTCGGACAGGTTCAGCGTGATGGTCGCGATGCCGTAGGTATCCGGCTGCGGGGTGAAGGTCAGATCCCCGCTGACCGCATCCACGGCCGGCGCCACCGCAAACAGGCCCGGGTTGTCGTTGCCGGTGATGTTGAACGCCAGAAGCTGGCCGTCTTCCTCCGGACTCGGCCCCGCGCTGATGGCAGTGGCCCAGGCCGCGACAGTCTGCGGCGTGTCGTCTTCCAGGGCCGTCACGTCGGCGCCGGCGGCGAAGCTCGGCGGGTCGTTGACGTCACTGACGTTGATGGTGAAGTTCTGCACCGGCGAGGTGTCGTCACCGCCGTTGGCGGTGCCGCCGTCATCGCTCACGAAAACCGACAGCGAGGCGCTGCCGGAACGGTCCGGCGCCACCGAGAACGAGAGTTGACCGGCGCCGTCCACGGCCGGGGCCACCGCAAACAGGCCCGGGTTGGTGTCGACGGTCACGGTGAAGCTCAGGGTCTGGCCGGCCTCGTCCGCCGGTCCGGCCGACAGCGCGCTCGCCCAGCCGGGCAGCGTGGTGGCGCCGCTGTCCTCGTCCACCGTGGGATCGGCCCCGGCGGTGAACGACGGCTCGTCGTTGACCGGCGCCGCGACGATGTCGAAGGTCTGGTCCGGCGAGGTGTCGGCGCCGCCGTTGGCGGTGCCCCCGTCGTCGGACACGTTGACGGTGATGGTGGCCGTGCCATTGGCGTCGGCAGCAATGGTGTAGGTCAGTTCGCCCGTGGCATCAATGGCGGGCGCTGCCGCAAACAGGCCCGGGTTGTCGTTGCCCGTGACATTGAAGGTCAGGGTCTGACCAGCCTCATCGGCGGCACCCGCAGCGCCGCCGGCAAACGCCGGTACGGTCTCGGCCGCACCCTCGAAGCTGTTCTGATTGCCGCCCAGGGTCAGTACCGGCGCATCGTTGACCGGGTCCACGGTCAGGGTCAGGGTCCAGTTTTCGGTGCCGTCCAGGTCGGTGGCGCTGAACACCAGCGTGGCCACCCCGCTGGCGTCCGCCACCGGGGTAATGTCGGCCTGGCCGCTGCCGGCGTTCACCGCCACGTTGACGATACCGCCCGGCGTGTTGCTGACCAGCGCGTAGTTGGTGATCGGCCCGTTGGTGGGGGTGAACCGGGTCGACAGGTCCTCCACGTACGGCGACGGAGTGAAGTCCTCGAGCACGGTGTCGGCATCGTCGCCGGCGGCGGTCACGGCATGTGCCGCACCCGCGCCGAGGGCCAGCGCCGGGCTCAGGGCCCAGGCCAGATATAACCGTGCTGTGAAGTGCTGGTGATACTTCATGACGCCCTCCTTCAGGGCCGAGTGCGGCTTCACCGCTAGTCGATGATTCGTCCGAACGTGGTCTGCAGCAGCACCTGGGCATTGGCGCTGCCGCCGACGCCCAGAGCGGTAATGCGGAACATGGCGATCCGGTCACTGGGGGCCGGGTAATCGGTCTCGATCTGGTACGGGTTCTCGCCGCGGCTGACGGTGATCAGATGTTCGATCAGGTAGCGCGGCGGCGCGGCCACTTCGCCGTCGACGTCCGTGGGCGCCACCACGCTGCCGCCGCTGGCCCACACCCCGGCCTGGTCCCAGCGCTCGGTCTGGCCACTCTGCGCGGCTTCCCACAGCCCGCCGGCGCCGCCGGGGGTGAATCCGTCGGTGTTGTTGACGCCGTTCAGGAACGCTTCGGCGTCGCGCAGCGCCGACTCGGCGGCCTGGAAAGCCAGCAGCGAGTCGTGCTCGTTGCGCGCCATCCGGGTCTCCAGTGACGTGGTCTGCACCGCGGACACGCCGATGATGGTCAGAACCAGCAGCAGCACCAGGCTGATGAACAGCGCCACCCCTTTCTGCCGGGGCGATCCAAGGCGGAGTGAACGGCTCATTACACGGCCTCCGGATTGGCGTTTCTGAGCAGGATGGTCTTGCTGAAGGTGCGGCGCAGAACGTTGCCGTCGTCGGTCACCGGATCGACGCTGTTGACCGTCACCGATACCCGTAGCGACACCACGTTGGCGTCGTTGGGATCCAGGTCGCCGGCGGTCACGTACTCGTTGGCGTTGGCGATGCCGTCGTTCAGGGTGTTGTCGATGCCGTACAGCACCTGCAGGTTTTCCACCCCCTGCACCAGTTCCCGCGGGGCATCGCGGCCGACCTTCTCCCACAGCGCCAGCGGCGCGTTGCCGTCCCGGTCCTGGCCGGCGCCTTCGGCGATGAAGAAGAACGAACTCTGGATGCGGCCCACGACCGAGTCTTCCTGGTAGGTGCGGCCGATGCTGGACAGGTTGCTGATGGTGTTCTGGAACGCGTTGCCGCCCAGCGCCTGATGCTGCAGCTCGATGACGTTGGCGCCCACGGCGGCGGTGCCGGTGACCCGGAATACCGCGGCCTGCTCGCAGTTGGCCAGCATCACGATGTCGTTGCCGTCGATGCCGCTGGCATCGGAGATGCGCGGGTTGCCGGCGGGGAACATTTCCTCGGTCAGGCGCCAGCCCGGAACCTCGAGGCTGCGCACCACCAGCACGTCGGTGTTGGGCTGGATGGCGGCGGTGTCGATGCCGAAGCTCGGGTCCGGGTCCATGCGGTTGCCACCGGTGGTGGGCAGGGATGCCACCTGGGCCTGTCCGGCCACGTCGTCGAAGCCGGCCACCGGCCGGGTCATGTCGAATTCCGGCACCAGGGCGCTGTTGGCGACCGAACCGCCGGTCAGGGCCCACACCAGATTGCCCTCGCTGTGGGCGCAGCCGAAGTAACCGGCGCGGCGGGTCGCGCGGCTGATGAAGTCGAGGGCGAAGCGCGCGCTCTCCTGCATCCGCGCCTGGCCGTTCAGGATGTTGTAGGTCTGGGAGTTGCCGACGAAAAGCTGCACGATGCCGGTGACCACGATCAGGCCCAGGGCCAGCGCCAGAATCAGCTCGATCAGCGAAAAACCGCCGCTCCGGCGGGCCGAAATGGAAGGCTGCATGACCCGGCTCCTCATTGCTGGCTCTCGATGACCACGGACTGATTGGCGCCGTCCATGCCGGTCCACTGCACGGTCACCGTGATGAAGCCGCCGTTGTTCACCACGCTGCCGTCGCCTTCGGGCAGCCCGGGCAGCAGGTCGGTGTCCGGCAACACGTCATCGGCGCGCAGTGCGGCGCACTCGGCGTCGTCCTCGTACTCGCCGAGCATGCATTTCCACACCGCCTGATCGAAGGCGACCATCTGGGCCGCGCTGCAGTTGCTGCCGTTGCCCACGCAGTCCGGGGCGCCCGGCGGTCCATCGCCGATGCCGATCTGGTAATCGACGCCCGGGTTAGCGCGAATCCGGTCCATGATGTCGTAGGCCAGGTGCACGGCCTCGCCGCGCTCCAGGGCCATACGGTTGTTCTGCAGGCTGACCATCTGCAGGGCACTGACCCCGAGCACGCCGATTCCCATGACCAGCACGGCCACCAGCAGCTCGATCAGGGAAAAACCGCCCTGCCCCGCGCGGCGCGCCGGGTTCACCGTAGGACTACGCATTACAATCCAGCTCCTGAGCATCGGCGCGGCCGGTGGCACTGATGGCAATGACGCGGCCGGGGTCGACGGCGGCGTCGGTGCTGCACAGTTCCAGGGTGCCCTGGAAGCCGCCCACCATCAGACCGCGGCCATTGAAACTGAGGGTGCCGCGGGTGTGCAGGGCGCCAGTGGCGTTGAAGGTCACGTCGTCGGGTATGGCATCGAAGCGGCGCAGCGTGGTGGCATCGTTCGGGCAGTTGCCGGGGTTACCGATCACCACGCAGTAGCCGCCGCCCCACTCGTCGTCGTCGTCCGGCGCGATGGCCTGCACGCTGACCACCTGGCCACGGCGCACCGCCTCGCTGCGGGCATAGGTCAGGGCCAGCACCATGTCGTTGTTGCGGGACGCCATGTTGCGTTGCCGCACGAAGTCGGTGAACGCCGGTACCGCGATGCCCATGAGCACCGCCGCCACCGCCAGGGTCACCATCAGCTCGACGATGGTAAATCCTCGCAGGCCGTGGGCGCGGTTCGATCTGTGGGTCTGACTGTGTTTCATGAGGTTCTGGCCCTCGGCGCCCGCCGACATTGCGGGCGCTTTCGTCTCGGTTGGCACTATAGGGAGGGGGGCTGGCAAGGAAACGCGAATCCCGATGAGCGGCGCGATCCGGCAGGACGAGCGGTCGAATCGGCCCGATCCGGCCTCACTCTTCCCAGGTATCCTCGCCGGCGTCACCGGTGTTGTTGTTGCCGTTGCGGTCCCAACCGCGCACGCCGGCCTGGTTGTAGGTCATGAGGCCGTCGCCGGCCACGGCGCCGCCCACCGGGGTGGCGGTCAGCACGAATTGATCGTCGGCCGGCACCGCCACGGCAATGTTGTAGCGGCCCTGGTCGTCGGAGCGCGGGTTGCAGATGGTGCCCGCCGCAAACGCCGCCACGGCGCCGTCGTAGTCGAAGTTCTGGGCCGCGTAGCGCTCCATGCCCTGGGCACAGTTCAACAGGTCCGCCTGCGCCTCGGTGCGGTAGGTGCGGATGGAGTACTGGGTGTACAGCGGCAGCGCCACGGCGGCGATGATGGCCAGAATGGCCACCGCGATCATCAGTTCCACCAGGGTAAAGCCCCGGGCGTTGGCGTACGCACTGGAAGCGGGACGTCTCGACGGGTAGCGCATCGGTGATTCCTCGGTACGGCGACCGGCCTCTGCCGGGCAGCCTGTGGCCGGATCATCACACCGGCCACGGAGCTTTGGGGTTTATCGAGCTAAGAGTAGCCCGTTCCTGAGTTTATGAAGTTGACCGGCAGCACGCCGCAGCTCTGCGGCCAGCCACACGTGCGGCGTGACCCACATCACGGGTTTGGCCCGTACGGATGTCGTCAAACGGCAAGACGGCGCGGGCCCCCGCTGATTTAATCCTCGCGTCCAGCCGAACGCTGGGGGTCACCGCTGGGGGTGAACGACCATGCAACCGTTACCACATTGGGTGCTCCTGACGTTCAGCCTGCTGCTGGCGGCACTGCCGGCGCCACCGGCGGCCGCCCGCTGCCTGGCGCCCGCCACGGAACGCCCGACCATCGGACTGGTCCTCGCTGGCGGCGGCGCCCGCGGCAGCGCGCACATCGGGGTGATCCGGGTGCTGGAGGAGATGAACGTACCCATCGACTGCGTGGGCGGCACCAGCATGGGCTCCCTGGTCGCCGGGCTGTACGCCACCGGCATGTCGGCGGACGAGCTCGAGGCGGTGATCCTCGACATCGACTGGGACGATCTGTTCGTCGACGACACCGCGCGCGCGGACCAGCCCTTCCGGCGTAAGCGTGACGACAATCTGGCGCTGTTCGGCCCCAAACTCGGCATTGGCCGGGATGCTTCACTGGTGAAGTCCGGCGTCATTGCCGGACAGAAGATCAGTTTCCTGTTCGAAAGCCTGGTCAAGGAACGCACCCAGGCAGAGGACTTCGACGAGTTGCCCATTCCCTACCGGGCCGTGGCCGCGGACATCGCAACCGCCCGGAAGGTTGTCCTCAGCCACGGCGACCTGGCCGTGGCCATGCGCTCGAGCATGTCGGTGCCCGGGGTGTTCGAACCCGTACCGCACCAGGGCCATCTGCTGGTCGATGGCGGCATCGTGGACAATGTGCCGGTGGACGTATTGCGCGACATGGGGGCCGACATCCTGATCGTGGTCGATGTCGGGGGCGGGCTCACCGCCAGGGAAGACCTGAACTCGTCGTTCGCCGTCATCGGCCAGCTCATCAACATGCTGGTGGACGGCAACAGCCAGGCGCAACTCGCCTCCCTGACCGGCCGGGACGTCCTGATCACACCCCCGCTCGGCACCGAGGTCGGTTCCGCCGACTTCGGCAAGTCCGCCCGGGGCATCGAGATCGGTTTCGCGCAGGCGGACCGGCAGCGCGCCCAGCTTGCCGCCCTGTCACTGCCGGCGTCGGACTACGCCGCCCACCGCGCAAACATTGCCGGCCGGCTGCATCCCTCGCCGGTCATTCAATTCGTGCACATCGACAACCAGTCGCGCTTCGACGATTCGGTGATCCGGGATCGCCTGACCATCCGCGAAGGCGCACCACTGGACGTCACGGCCCTGGATGCCGACATCCGCGAGATCTACGCGCTCGGCTTCATGAACCTGGTGCGCTACGAGGTCGTGGAGGAGAACGGGCAGACCGGCATCGTGGTCCACGCCGGCCAGGACGGCCGAGGCACGGACCTGATCGAATGGGGACTCGACTACTACGGTGGCGCCGACACCAGCGAGCTGAACGTGCGCGCCGGCTACCTGAACACCGCCATCGACCGCTACGGCAGCGAGATGCGGGTGATCACCCAGCTCGGCCAGGATCCTGGCGTGTTCGCTTACCTCTACAAGTACCTGAACCCACCGTTGAAGCTGTATCTGGAACCCCGGCTCACCGCCGAGCAGCGCACCCTCACCATCTTCGACGACGACGGCCACGCGCTGGAGCGAACCGAGGTGACCCAGTATGGCGGCGCCGTGGCCATCGGCCGGGAGTTCGGCCGGGTGGCCGCGCTGTCCGTCGGGGTGAGCCGGTTCAGCGGCTCGGCCGAGGTCGAGGTGGGGCCGCCCGATCAGGATGACTACGATTTCGACGGCGGCGAACTGTTTGCCGGCTTCTCCTTCGACCGGCTGGACGACCGCTACTTCCCCGGCCGGGGCGGCTACGGCCGCATCGATTACCGCAGCGCCGAGGACTGGCTCGGGGCCGACGACGACTACGATCAGCTGCAGATCGACACCTTCCTGGCGCGCACCTTCGGTCGTCACAGCCTGCTGGGCGGCCTGCGCTACTACGAAACGCTGAGCGGAGAGGCACCGATCTATGCCCTGTTCCGGGCCGGCGGCTTCGGGCGCCTGTCAGGCTATGCCGCCAACGAACTGGTGGGTCAGAACTTTTCCATGGTCATGGGCGGCTATCGCTATCACTTCGCCGGCTCCGGGCTGTTACCCGGCTACCTGGGATTCACCGTGGAGTACGGGCAGATGGCCGACCGCGCCAGCGATCTGTATGACGACGGCCTGTTCAACGGCAGCCTTTACCTCGGCTACCGCTCTCCGGTCGGCCCCCTGTACCTGGGGGTGGGCGCCGGCGAAGGCGGAGAACATCAGTACTTTCTGCGGATCGGCAATGTGTTCGGCACTTCCACCATCGGCAGGTAACGGCAACACTCGTTTCACAGCACCCAGGAGGACCGTATGAAACGGCTGATGACAATGGCGGCGATGGCACTTCTGCTCGGCCCCGGGCCGGCCCGGGGCGCCGAGTGGGAATGGGCGGTGACCCCCTACCTCTGGGGCAGCGACATCGCCGTCGACGCGGCGCTCGACGGACAGCAGATCGCCGGGGGTGACCTGGACTTCTCGGACCTGCTGGACAAACTCGACTTCGCCTTCCAGCTTCATCTGGAGGGGCGCAAGGGCCGGGCAGGCCTGTTCGGCGACTTCACGTATCTGAGCGCCGGAGACAGCGAGACCGTGCCGGCAAATCCTCCTCTGCCGGGCGGCACGGAAGTCGAGACGGACTCGGAGACGATGCTGTTCGAAGTGGCGGGAACGTTCCGGCCGATCAGCGAGGACGTACCGTTCGAGCTGATCGGCGGCCTGAGGGCCATCAGCCTGGATCTGAGCCTGGACATCATGCTGCCGTCACCCCTGGACGTCACCCTGAGCGGCGACGCCGGCGACACGCTCTATGACGTGTTCGTCGGCGCCCGCTACTACGCGCCGCTGGGCGAAAACTTCATGTTCAGCATTCGCGGCGACGTCGCCAGCGGCGACACCGACTTCTCCTGGAATGTTCAGGGCGTGCTCGGCTGGATGTTCGGCGCCAGGGACCAGTTCGGGCTGCTGGTCGGCTACCGGCACATGGAAATGGAACTGGAAAGCTCCTTGGACGGGCTGGACGTGGAGGTCACACAGACCATGACGGGTCCCATGGCCGGCTTCATGTTCCGGTTCTGACATGAGCACCGGGGCGGCCCCGTTCTCCCTGGTGCTGGGCGGTCCGTTCCATGACCTGCTCGGCCGTCTGCGCCTGGTCGGGGCGGACCGGCTGCCGACCCGGCGGACCGCCCTGCTGCTGGCCCTGCTGGCCTGGCTGCCGGCGGCTGCGCTGGCCGTTGCCGACTATCTGTTTCACGGCAACCCCGGCGCGCTGTCCTACTTCCAGGATTACATCGCCTACATCCGCTGCCTGGTGGCGATCCCCATCGTGGTGGTCACCGAACGTGCGGCACACCGGCGGCTCACGCCTGTTACCGATCAGTTTTTGACAGCGGGCCTGATCGACCAACGATCGATGCCGGCATTTCAGGCGGCGCTGGCGCGCGCCGACCGGCTGTCGGGCAGTCGCTGGGTGGAAGGCGCACTGGTGATCGTGGTCATGGTCCTGGCCGTGCTGGGAGCCAACCTCGACATCGAACTCGGCGGCTTCGACTGGGATGGACGGGTCGAGGACGGCGTGGTGGTGTACACGTGGGCCGGCGTCTGGAGCCACTGGGTGGTCAAGCCGTTCTTTCAGTTCCTGGTGCTGCGCTGGTTCTGGCGCTTCGCGGTCTGGGGCTGGCTGCTTTATCGGATCTCGCGGTTGAAGCTGAACCTGATCGCGTTCCACCCGGACCAGACCGGCGGCCTCGGCTTCCTGACCGTCTATCCCATGGTGTTCGGCGGCCTGATCTTCTCCCTGAGCGCGGCGCTGGCGGCGCAACTGGTCAGCGAGGTTTACGCCACCGGCGTACCGCAACATCTGCTCTGGTCGCTTCTGGTCGCCTGGGTCGCCTTCGTCGTCGCTGTCTTCGTCGGTCCACTGGCCGTGTTCGTGCGGCCGTTATACAACCTCAGGGAACAGGCCATCTTCGAGCTCAGCCGGCTCGCCGGCGAGCATCAGCGCGCCTTCACCCGGAAGTGGCTCGACGGCTCCATGCGCGGCGACGACCTGCTCGGTTCGGCCGACGTGTCGTCGGCGTCCGACCTCGGGCCCATCGGCGCCTCCCCCTACACCATGCGCACGCTGCCGTTCACCTGGCCGATGCTGGCCCACCTGGCGCTCACCGCGGGCGTGCCCATGCTGGCGGTGGCGGCCACCCAGATGCCGCTCAGCGAGTTGCTTGGACTGCTGGCCAGCGTCCTGTGATACGAGGCATGTCGCGTAACGGCAAGCGCGCGGCGTATCGCACCCGATACTGAGGCGCCAACGGCTCGTGACCCGACCAGGTGGTTTCCGAGCCGTCTGCCAAGGAGGCTCTACTCATGATCCGCAAATTGCCCATCGTCACCTTGTCCATCCTGTTGTCCACCACCCTCTGCGCTGCGC
This sequence comes from uncultured Gammaproteobacteria bacterium, assembly GCA_942491135.1. GTDB lineage: Bacteria > Pseudomonadota > Gammaproteobacteria > Pseudomonadales > Azotimanducaceae > UBA7803. The sequence goes on from CALNZS010000016.1 coordinate 22,224, forward strand.
CGCTGAAGGCCGAATCCGGCTTTCTCACCGATTACTCGCTGCTGACGGCGGCGCCGTCGGAATCCGGAGCGGGCACGGACCGCGTCTATGTATCACCAGAAGGCGAAGACGCCCTCACGAAATTCGACGGCGTGATGGTCGATCAGCCCGAAATACACTTCAGCGCCGACTCGGAGTATCGCGGCCTGAAACCCGAAGACGTGCAGGCCATCGCCGCCATCCTGCGGGACAATCTCGCCGCCGCGCTGGCGTCCCGCGGCTACCACGTGGTCGAGCAACCGGGACCGACCACCCTGTACCTGCGCAGCGCACTCACCGAGCTTTACCTGAAGAAGAAGAAACGCCGGCTCATGCAGTACACGCCCGTGGGCGCGGTGGTGAAAGCCGGCACCGACGCCCTGAGCCAGACGCTCGAGAAAGTGGACATCATCGAGATGACCCTCGAGGCGGAGCTTTCGGACAGCACCACCAACGAGATTCTCGGCGCCGCCGTGCTGGCCAGGGGCGCGGAACCCGGCGCCAAAGCGCAGCGCATGGACATGGACGAACTGCGCGACACCGTGTCGACCTATGGCGACCGCCTGAGCTGCCGGATTGCCAACGCCAAGCTGCCGCAAGCCGAGCGCATCGACTGCCTGGACCCCGCGGCGCGCAATCCCTGATGCCAGGCCGATGCCACCTAAGCGTCAGTCACCGCCAATCCGCGCCGACGCGAAGACGCCGCGCGCCGGACAGCCCTCTATCCGCGCCCAGGTTGCGACCGCCATCCACCGGCAACTGCCGACAGATCCGAGCATCGTGGCGGTGGCCGCGTCCATGAACGTCAACGTACGCACGCTGCAGCGGCGGCTCTCCGACCAAGGCGTGACCTACCGGACGCTCCTGGACGAAATCCGCCGCCAGCGGGCGGAAGCCGAACTGCGCCGCCGCACCCTGACCATCGCCGAGATCTCGAGGCATCTGGGTTATTCCGATCCGGCCCACTTCGTACGCGCCTTCCGCCGCTGGACCGGCTGTGCGCCAAGCCGGTTCGGCAGGCCGGAGGACTGAGCCACCGTGCCAGTCGGGTCTTACACCCGACGTTCGCGGGCCGAAACGCCCCTCACCATGACCAGCCCAGGCTCGTGGTCACGCCATAGTCGTTGGAGGACCTGCCCTCGGCTTCGGCCTGCGCGGCGCTGGCTTCGCTGTCGTAGTCATCGTAGAAGGCGACCTCCCAGAACAGGTCATCGATCAGTTCCCAGCGAAGCGAAAGATCGACACTCGCCCGCCCCTCGCCTGGGTTCCTGAGGCTCGGATAGATCGTCATGGTCGACGAAAGGTCCAGTTCCGGACTGGCGAAACGGTACCAGTCGACGAAACCGCCCAGGACCAGGTCGGTCGTGGTCTCGCCATCGACGCTCGTGTAGCGCTCCCGGCCGACCGACAAACCAACAAATGGACGCAGCCGCTGATTGACCAGCGGATAGTATTCACGCCCGACCAGAAACGTGCCCTGCACCCTGAGATCCAGGTTGAGGGCGGAGTTCTCCTCGTAGCCGGCGGCCCAGCCCGAAAACCAGGGCGATCCAGGCTGAATCCGCAGGTCCCGATACTCGACTGTGCGCCGGTCCGAACTGTCGCTGCCGTCCGAATCAGAGCGGTGCGAACTTGCGGAAATGCTTCTCGACCGCCGCTCCGTCTCGTACTCGAAATGGGCCGCCAGATCGAATTCCTGCACGCCAGTTGCGCGAGTGTACGAGTAACCCACGGAGACGCTGCCATCGAGGCGCGCGCGAAACCCCGTTTCGATCGGTTCGATGCCGATCACCTCGCCGAAATCGTGCAACCGCGTGCTGCCCTGGGACCGCAGCGCCAGTTGCCCGGGCGGAGCGCCCGGCAACAGCAAGCCGATCAGAATCGTGCCATCACGTCGCTCGACCCGGAGGCGCCGGGCAGTGACAAGCTGACTCACCTCAGCCCAGTCAATCTCGATGGTGCCCGTGGCATCCGTTTCGAACGAAAGTTTGCCCCGGGTCAGCCGCTTCATTTCACCCACCAGCAGACTGCCGGCAAACGCGACCGAGTCATCGCTCGTCGGCGAAGTACTCCCCTGGGTTACCGAGGCGGCCGCAACCAGGGCGGTAGCAGCCGTCAGGTGCTGGCACAAGCAGGACATGCCGGCCATTCCGGTCGCCGGCCGTTCATCTGGGGCTGTACCAGATGGGCGACGTGTAGGCGCGCTCCTGGATGGTCATGCGGGTATCGGGCAATGGCTCGACCCCGAACCGCTGCGCATCGTAAGCGGTCCAGCGCGGTGTCGGGATTTCCAGCACCCGGGCGTAGTAAAAGGCGCGCTGGCTGGGATCGAAGTCGGGATCCTGCCAGACACCGATCAGTTCGGGGTCGCCGATAGTGTTGGTCCAGGTGGCGTGAACCAGGTCCACGGTGCTGCCCACCGGTGGCAGTTTGCCGTCGGCATCGGGCACCCGCTCGTCGGCGTCGCCCCAGACCACATCGAAAACCTCTTCGTGCAACCGGCCGTCGCCATCCTGCCAGCCCTTGATGATCTGAATGCGGTCCAGGTTTCCGCCCAGCAGGTCGCGCATGGCGGCCACCAGAAAGGTCGGCGACCCGCCATCCGGCGCCGCCCCCAGGTCGCCGCCCATGGGCACACCTTTGGCATAACCGACGCCGGCCGGCAGGCGGTTCATGGCATCGTCGGGCACGAAGTCCCAGCCACCGAAGAACCGCACCACCAGGCGCGAACCGGTGGTGGCATAGGTTTCACGGCGCTCCATGGCATCGAAGATGGCTTCCCGGGTATTGGCGGTGGCCCAGACCGCCGCATAACCGGCCGCCGCCACCTCCCAGTCCATGATTGTTATGCCGGTCTGCTGGGACTCGATGAAGGTGGCGCGCATGCGCTCCGGGCCCGGCTCCTGCGGTGTGGTCTTGCCGAAGAAGTTGTCTTCCTCCATGGCGGCAAGGCCGGTGTGGGCATCGCTGCCGCCAACCATGCCGAACCGGTAGGGGTTGGTGCCGAAGCGGCGTTCGAGTTCCAGGCCGTTCTTGAGCGCCGCGCGCGCGTACTCGTACTCGAGCATGGCGGGTTCCTTGGCGGCGCTGCCGTCCAGGTTCCCCTTGTCCCAGGTCTCGAAGTCGGCAAACTCGTCGTTGGGCGACAGCGCCGGGTGCGCCTCCCCGTCGCCTTTGGTCTGGGTCGCCTCGTAAAGGCGCTCCCACCTGGCCCGGGCCAGCACGTAGTCCCGGTCGAGCCGTTCGCCGAAGGCCTCCACCACCGGGAACATGCGCCCGTTCGACAGGTTGCCGTTGTGCGCTATGGCCAGTACGTCGCCACCCGTCGACTCCTCGTAGGCCTCCATCCATTGCCACAGGTCCTCGGGATTGTCGCTGCCGAGGGGCGCCGCCGCCGCGATCATCGGCTCGACCCGACGGGCCAGCGAGCCGTCGTCGCGGAAGATCACGTTGCGGTGCAGGTTCATGCCGCCGGTGTTGGACGACCACTCGTAACCGATGAAGGCGGTAAACCGGCCCGGCTCGTAGGCCGCTTCGGCCGCGTCGATGGTCTGCATCCAGGCCGAGTTATAGGCCGGCGTGCCGGGTAGCGGCATGATGGCCTGGGAGATGCTGCCGGTGCCGAAGGCGCGGATGATCTCCATGGCCGCCTGCGCGCCCTGGCCGGCATGTACCATCTGGTTCCAGCGCCGGCCCTGGGGATCCGCCATGATCAACGGGTCACCCTGAAAAATCAGGGGAAAGAAGCCCATCCCGTCGGAGTGGTCGGCCACCACCAGGAAGTCCAGTGGCCGCGACAGCCGGACCCGCTGTCCGGACGACGCGGTGACTTCCTCGCCGCGGGCGAAGGCATAGGCATCGGAAGGCGACAGCCGCGCCCCGAACGCGCCCGCATCCATGGAGAACGAGGTGTGCAGATGGGTGTCACCAAAGAGCGGCAGGTTCGGGAAGTGCCGGCCGGCGTACGGTGAGTAGCCGGGCTCCTTGGCAAACACCTCGGCCACCCGATCGGGGTGCGGCTCGGGAAGTCCGGGCGCGGACGCCGCCATGGCCGCCCAGCTCGTGAGTATGATCGCCAGCCCCAACCACTTCATCGCGCTACTCCCTCACTAGGTCCTTTCGATAAGATCTGCCTGACGCTTCACCGTCAGACGAGCCGTGCCACCGGCAGCCTGGACCCGCCGCTGCGTATCTGCGTCTGCCAGCAGTCCGGCTCCAGCGCGGTGGAAACCTCACGCGGAGACAGCCCCGTCCAGCGGCGCACGGCGCGGGTGAAGTGCGCCGAGTCCGAGTACCCGAGCCGGAACGCGATGTCGGTGACGCTGCGTTCGCCGGCGGTGAGTTCGGTCATGGCATAGACGCGCCGGTACTCGTCGAGCACCTGCTCGAAGGTCACCCCCCAGGAGCGAAGATGACGCTGGACGGTGCGCACGTTCATGCCCAGGGCGCGCGCAACCTCGTCGATGGTCGGGCGCGTCTGCTCGATGAGCTCGCAGACCTTCTCGAACACCGCACCGCCGGTGTAAGCCGGCAGGCGCGGCGGCGGCACGTCGCGGGCCGCCGCGGGGCGCAGCGGCAACGTCAGAGCATCGGCATCGAAGCAGAGCTGGATGTGGTCGCGGCGAAACGACAGGCGGGGCCCGAAATGCCGCTCCAGCTCGTCCGTCGGCGCGTCCGGCGCACCGACCAGGCCCACCTCGAGCGGTACCGCTTCGCTGGCCAGATCGATGATCTGACGCAGGGTCACCAGGTGCGAGCGCAGCAATGGCGTGGGATCGCCTTCCAGCGGCTCCTGGTAACCGAAGGTCAGGGTGACCCGTCCGCCCTCACGGGCCACGGCGAGCCAGCTGCCCGTGTGTACGAGGGGCAGCCGGGTCGACGCGAAACGCAAGGCATCGCCCAGGGTGCGCGACCTCAGGATACCTTCGCCCCACGGGCCCAGAATTTCGAAGCGGTTGGTTTCCGCCACCTCCAGCGCCACCAGAGAATCACCGGTGAGCCGGGCCAGACGGTCAGCAAGTTTCAGACAGGCGCCCCGTTCGATCCAGGCATCGCGATACAGCAGCATCGAAGCGGGCAGGTCCTGATCGGACATGAGGTCGGAAGGCGAAACACCACGACTGACCAGGTAGGGACCAATACGGTGTATGGACCGCACCCGCTGCCAGTAGCTCATGGGCCCGCCCTCCGGTTTCCCGCTCGAGTCTGCCATCGCGGTCGGCGCAAGGCCACTGAAGCTGACAACCGGCACGCTGTTCCCCCGACCCGTGAAGCCCACGGAATTCAAGCCCCGATACGGCGGCGGTACTTGCCCTTTGGCGACACACCTGCCCAATGCAGGCGCAGCATGTTCGTCACGGCGCTGCCACCGGCATGTACACGGGCCCCGTGCTGCCGTACGCGAGCATGTAGTAGTCGCTGCCGCAGCTGTAGTAGGTGACGCCGTTGGCCTCGGTGACGACGGGGTTGCACGGCAACCGGGCGCCGCTCGATGTCGGCGCGTTGGCCACCGTCGTCGGCTGGGGAACGTACACCACGGTGGTGGTGGGCTGCGTCTGGGTAGTCGTGGCGGTAGTGGTCTGCTGCTGGCTCGACTGCGCGGCTGAGGCGGCGGCCGCGCCGACCACCGCTCCCACCACGAAAGCGGCCGCTTCGTCGTCATCGTCCTCATAGTGATAGCCGCCGTAGCGCGGCGCGCCGTAGTAGTAGCCGTCTACCTCCTCCGCCCACTGGCCGGCGGCATCGGCGCGGTTCTCGGACCGGTCCACGGAAGCATCCTGGCGGTACCCGGTGCGCTCGGTGGCCCCCGTCTGCCGCGCCTCCACATTCTGGTTGTGCGAGTCCTGTCGTTGCGCCTGATTCGCCGACGAGGTCTCCTGCCGGGACTGCTGATTCGCCGATGACTGTCCCTGGACATCGGAGAACGAGCCCTGCCGCTGAGAGGAAAAACTGCCCTGGGAGGCCGCGCCCTGGCGCGAGAAGCTTCCGCTCGGCCGGTTGCCGCTGCTGAAGCCGCCCGGCGCCGCTTGGGCCCATTGGCCGATGACCGGCGCAGCGGCGAGCAGGACGGCGGCCAGGGCTACGGCCAGGCGATGGTGTTTGCTCATCGCGCTTGTCCCGCCGGGTCCAGGCGGGTCATCTGCACCGCGAACGGCGCCCGCACCGCGCCGGCCGGAGGATCGAACGTGAACTGTCCGGAAGCCGTGTCCGGGTCGAGGTTCCACTCGGAGAACTCGGCCCAGAACTGCGGCCGGCCTTCCTCGGGATAGGTCAGCACCACGCGCCTCGGCAGCAGCGGTCCGTCCGCGGCCAGCCACACCTGGAAGTCCACGGTATCGGCACGAGCCGCCAGGTGATGGGTCATTACGCCGCCCACCTCGACCGTTTCCACGTAGTCGATGGTCTGGATCCGGTGCAGCATGTCGCGCAGCAGGCGGGTCGTGAAGAGTCCGCCAAGCGGCAGGCGCATGTTCAGATCGCGCTGGAAGTAGATCACCGCATCATCGAGAGTGTCCGGCGTGTCCGTCTGCGCGTACACGCCGGAAGCCGCATCGAAGACGGTCACCTGGTCGCCGTCGAATATGACCAGATTGCCGACACCGCCCGAAAACCGTTCCTCGGAACGCATGGCGTTGGGACGCTGGACGGTGACCGAGCGCTGCTCGAGAAACTGGATCATCTGACCATCGGCCTGCAGCACGTCGAAGCCGGCGTTCAGGTTCACGCTGAAGGCGTCGAGTCCGGCGGCCTGCTCCACCATGCCGAAGATGAGCTGCCCGGCCTGCTGCTGCGAAGGGGTCAAAGGCGGCCCGGCGGCCGGGGCCTCGGCCTCCGCGGCCTGGACCGGGGACACCGCCAGCGTCATAGCCAGCGCGACGGGCAACAAAGTGACTCCATGCATCCGACACCTCCTCGGACCAGCCGGCCGCTCAGTTGCGGCGGTGGCCCGTGTTCTCGATGATGATGGTGAGGTCCCTGGCCGGCGCGTTGAGGGTCGTCTTGTCCGTGAACAAAGTGCCGTCCGGCAACACGCCCATCCGGGCCTCCAGGGACACCGGGTCGTCGGGCGAATCGAGATAGCTCGACACGCTGACCCCCAGCAACCGACTCGTGGGGGCTTCGATGCTGACGCTGAGCGTGTCGCCCGCTTTCAGGTAGTCGCGGAAGTTCAGGTTGATCCGCTGGCCAGCCGGGGAGACGGCGAGCTTGCCCGCGTCGATCGCGTTCTGGATCCGGCTCGGGCTGGGCGGCACGTAGGACTGAACCACGGCCACGGCGCGGTGCATATAGTCCGTGAGTTCCTCCTGCTTGTTCGCCGCAATGCGTTTGCGCAGCGGACCTGACGGCCCTTTCGGTTGACCGCCGCTGCCGCCCTGATCGACCTTCTGCAGCTGACCGTCCACACCGTAGTAGACCAGCTTCTGATGCCGGGACTTCTCCTCACCTTGCAGGTACATGGTGGTCGTCTCGACCCACTGGTAGGCCCGGATCTGCTGCTGGCTGGCCTGCAGCCATTGCTTGAGCGTCGCGACCCGCTGCTCCGGGGTCGGTGGCGGCGGCGCGGCAGCCGCTTGCGCCGCCGCACCTTGCACCTGCCCGGCGAGGGCAATCACGGCGATGGCGGCTACCAGCCACCCTGCGCCGGCATAGCCGACATCTGCTGTGTGCATCGTTCGTTCCTCGTCTGTTGGCAGCCGGACCGCCTCGGCCCCGGCGTGCAGCGATCGCCTCATTTGGCCGGAGACTCCAGGGCGCAACTTGCCACCAGACGACACACGTTCACGGATCGAATGGCCGGAAGGGAAATAGGCCCACCGCTTGTTTCATGCCCAGAATAGGTAATATTGTGCCCACTATGGGCATGAAAACTTTCCCGTCAGCCTGTGGTGCGCCCTCGGCGGCCCTGTTCACCCGCACCCAGCGCCGGGTGCTGGGGCTGCTGTTCGGGGAGCCGGACCGGACGTTCTACGCCAGTGAGTTGATCACGCGGACCGGCGCCGGCTCCGGCGCGGTGCAGCGGGAACTGAAGCGGTTGCTCGAGGCGGGCCTGCTCACGGTGACCGCCTACGGCCGCCAGAAGCACTACCAGGCCAACCCGGATTGCCCCCTGTTTGCCGAGCTCACGAGCCTGATCCAGCGCATCCAGACCCTGGAGTCCAGCCGCGCGGCGGCGCCGCAACCGGTGACCGCGGGTGACTGGCTGCGCCGCGCCCTGGCGCCGCTGGCGGCGCGGCTGGAGCGGGCGGTGCTGCTCGACCCGCCGCCGAACGGCGATCCGGCGGAACCGGAGCCATTGGAGCTGTTGATCGTTGGCGATCTCGAGGCGGCGGAACTGACGGCGGCCCTGGCTTCCGCGGAAGCGGCCCTGGGGCAGCCGGTGCGCCTCAGCCACTACCGCGCCGCCGAGTTCCGGCGCCGCCGCTTCGCCGCCAGCCCGGTGCTGCTGCGGCTGCTGGCCCGCAGCGGTCAGAGTCTGCTCGATGCGGGGATGGATCCGGCGGACTGACGGGCCGCCCGGATCAGGACTCCGGGTGTTCGCGCACCGCAATGGTGCGATCGGCGTCCTCGACCTTGAGGATGGAGACGTCGAAGACGATCCGGCGCCCGGCCAGCGGGTGGTTGAAGTCCACTTCCACGGTGCGCTCGAAGACCCGCCGCACGACCCCGGGCAACTCGCCGTCCGGGGCCGCGAACGACACCATCAGGCCGGGTTCGAGTTCCACGTCCGCGGGAAAACGCGTCTTATCCAGAATCTGCACGTTCCCCGGATTGTGGGCGCCAAACGCCTGCTCCGGCGCCAGCGGAATCTGCGCGTCGTCCCCCGGGCCCATACCCATCAGCGCGGCCTCGAAGCCCGGCAGCAGGTTGCCGTCGCCGATTTCGAAGGTGGCCGGGCGGCCGCGCCGGGTGGTGTCCACTTCCTCGCCGCTTTCCAGCAGCACGGCGAAGTGCAGGGTCACCCGGGAGCGCGGGCCGATGACGGGACTGGCGCCGGCGCTCATGGGGCCGGCTTCTTCGGCGCCTTGGGCGACGCCGGATCCGCACTCTGGCGCGCCGCCTGCCGGTCCTGCCGGTACTCCAGGATCATCACCCCGATCCACAGCGCCGCCCCCACGGTGAGGGCCGCATCAGCCACGTTGAAAGCCGGAAAATACCAGGTCTGCCAGTGCACCAGCACGTAATCCACCACGTAGCCGTTGGCCACCCGGTCGATCAGGTTGCCCACGGCGCCGCCGGCGATGAGGCCGTAAACCCAGCCCATCACCCGCTGCTCGTCCGGCAGCCGCCGCAGTTCCCAGATGATGAAGGCCAGAAAACCGATGGCCAGGGCCACGAAAAACCAGCGCTGCCAGCCGGAGGCGTCACTGAGCATGGAGAACGCGGCCCCTTCGTTGTGCCAGCGCACCCAGGACAGAAACGGCGTCACCACGACCTCGTCGTGCAGCGCCAGGCTCTTCACCACCCAGGCTTTGACGAACTGATCGAGCACCACCACCAGCGCCGCCAGCCACAGCCAGCGGGTCCAGCGCGGCAGCAGGCCCGCGGAGTTTGCGCCATTCGGGCTGGCATCAGGCATGGGCGAACCACTCCCGGGTGGCTTCGATGTCGCGGCCGATCTGCGCCTTCAGGGCGTCGAGCCCGTCGAACACGCGCTCTTCGCGGATCTTCTTGCGGAACTCCACCGTCAGCAGGCGCCCGTAGATGTCTTCGGAGAAGTCGAACAGATGGACTTCCAGCAGCGGTTCACGACCTTCCACGGTGGGCCGCACGCCGACGTTGGCCACCCCTTCCCGGGGGGCGCCGAGACCGTGCACGGTTACCGCGAACACCCCTTCCAGGGGCGTACGGTAGCGCTGCAGGCGGATGTTGGCGGTGGGAATGCCGAGCTGACGCCCGAGCTGACGGCCGTACACCACCCGGCCCATCATGAAATATCGGTGGCCGAGCAGCGCCTCGGCCAGTTTCAGGTCGCCGTCCGCCAGGGCCGCCCGCACCCGGGTGCTGCTGACCCGCTCGCCCTGATAGGTCAGGGTGTCCATCTGGCTGACCCCGAACCCGTGGCGTTCGCCGGCTTCCTTGAGCATGGCGTAATCGCCCTTGGCGCCTTTGCCGAAGCGGAAGTCGTCACCCACCACCAGGTACCGCACCCCCAGGCGCCGGGTCAGCAGTTCCTCTACCACCCATTCCGCCGGGGTGTTGGCGGTGCGCTCGTTGAACGGCAGGCACAACATGCGGTCGAGTTCGGTCTGTTCCAGCAGGGTGAGCTTCTCGCGGAAGCGGGTCAGCCGGGCCGGCACCGCATCGCCGCGGAAATACTCCCGCGGGGTGGGTTCGAAGGTCAGCAGCATGCTGGGCGCATCCAGTTCGCGGCTCTTGTCCACCAGGTGGCTGAGCACCATCTGATGACCGCGATGCACACCGTCGAAGCTGCCAACGGTGAGCACGCAGCCCCGATGACGGGGTTTGAGGTTCGGCAGCCGGACGATTACTTCCATGGGCGGCATTATACGGATGGCCCCCCGCCCCTACACGCGCAGCATGAGCTGACGGGGCCGTTCGCCGGCAATTAACAGCACCAGCAGGTAAACCAGGGCGCCACCGGTTACCGCCGCCCCCACCCACAACGCCCGGGTCCACACCGTGGCCGCCAGCCAGGCTTCATTGCCCGGCACCCAGAAAACCAGGGCCGCGCCCATCAACAGGCCCGCACCCAGGGTGCGCAGCAGGGTCCGGGTGAGATCGGGTCCGGCGCGGAAGGGCTGCCCGGCACGGGCCCCGGTCAGACCGCGCAGCAACAGGCCAGCGTGCAGCCAGGCCGCGGCGCTGGTGGCAAAGGCCAGGCCGACGTGGCCGAACCAGGAGAACAGGGCCAGGTTCAGAACGGTATTGGTGCCCACCGCCACCACCGCAAAGCGGAACGGGGTGGCCGTGTCCTGGCGGGAGAAATAAGCCGGCGCCAGCACCTTGACCAGCACCAGCGGCACCAGGCCGACGGCAAACGCCTGCAGCGCCAGCGCCGCCATGCGCGCATCCAGCGCGGTCAGGGCGCCATGCTGGAACAACGTCGCCACCAGCGGCAGCGCCAGCACGTACAGCGCCACCGCCGCCGGCACTCCGAGCAGCAGCCCGAGCCGGAGGCCCCATTCCAGGGTGCGGCGGAAACCAGCCTCGTCGCCGGCGCTGGCCAGCCGCGACAAGCTCGGCAGCAGCACCGTGCCGAGGGCCACCGCCACCAGACCGATGGGCAGTTCCAGCAAGCGGTCCGCGTAATAGAGCCACGAGATGCTGCCGGTCATCAGGGTGGACGCCAGCATGGTGTCGATCAGGGTGTTGATCTGACTGACCGAGGCGGCAAACACCGCCGGCAGCAGCAGCCGGCCGACCTGCCGCACCCCGGGGTGCGCCAGGCTCGGCTTCGGCACCACCAGCACGCCAAGCCGCGCCAGCGCCGGCAACTGGAACAGGAACTGGGCCAGGCCCGCCACGAACACCCCCCAGGCCAGGGCGTAAATGGGTTCTTCGAAAGCGCCGGCGGCAAACAGCATGGCGGCAATCAGGGACAGGTTCAGCAGCACCGGGGTAAAGGCCGGAATGGCGAACCGCCCGTGGCTGTTCTGCAGCGCTGCGGCAAACGCGGTCAGGGAGATGAAGCCGAGGTAGGGAAAGGTGACCCGCAGCATCCCGACGGCCATCTCGTACTGGGCTTCGGCGTTCCAGAAACCGGGGGCGAAGGCGCCCACGAACAGCGGCGCAAACACGATGCCCACCAGCACCAGAGCCCACACCGCAATGGCCAGGTTGCCGGCCACCGCGGACACGAAAGCCAGGAACGCCGCCCGCTCGCCGCTCTGGTAGCGCATCAGCACCGGCACGAACGCCTGGTTGAAGGCGCCTTCGGCAAACAGCCGGCGGAAGAAGTTGGGAATGCGGAAGGCGACGAAAAACGCGTCCGCCGCGGCGCCGGCGCCGAACACGTGAGACAGCACCATGTCGCGGGCGAAGCCGGAGATGCGCGAGAGCAGGGTCATGGCCGCCACCACCGTGCCCTGGGCGGCCAGGTTGCGGGTGCCGCCGCGGCGCGCTTCGCCGTCCGGCGGGGCCGGGTTGGGGGGCTCAGTTCCGGTTGACATGCCACAACCCGGGCGGCATATTACCGCGCCTTTCAGAACAGCACCCCCGGAGACCGTTTTGGCGAACACCGCACAAGCGCGCAAGCGCGTCCGACAGGCCGAGAAGCGCCGCGCCCAGAATGCCAGTCAGCGTTCCATGGTTCGCACCTACATCAAGCGCGTGCAGGCGGCCATCACCAGCGGTGACCATCAGGCTGCGCAAGCCGCCCTCACCGCCGCCACCCCGGTCATCGACCGCATGGCCGGCAACGGCATCATGCACAAGAACAAAGCCGCCCGGCACAAATCCCGCCTGAACGCCGCCGTCAAGGCTCTGCAGGCCTGACCGGTCTGCCCGCCGCCGTCAGACCGGCGGCGGCATTCCCCATGACCACCAGATTGTCCCGGTGCACGAGTTCCGGCTCGAGCGCAAAGCCGAGCCGCTGGGCGATCTCCGAACTGGCCGCGCCGATCAGTTTTTCCGCTTCAGCGCTGGCGTAGTTCACCAGTCCCTGGCCCACCACCCGGCCGGCGCGATCGATACAGCGCACCACGTCGCCGCGGTCGAAACGGCCCTGCACGGCCACGATACCCACCGGCAACAGACTGACCCCGCGATGACACACCGCCGCCACGGCGCCGTCGTCCAGCACCAGATCCCCTTTGGCCCGCAGATGGCCGGCAATCCAGCGCTTGCGCGCGTCCAGGGGCAGCACCGACGTACTGAACAGGGTGCCGATGGCGTCGCCGTCCAGAATACGCGCCAGCACCCGATCGCTGCGCCCACTGGCCACCACGGTCTGGGCCCCGGAACGGGCCGCGATGCGGGCCGCCTTGAGTTTGGTGATCATGCCGCCGCGGCCGAAGGCGCCGCTGTCGCCGACCATGGCGTCCAGGCGCTCGTCGGCGGCATCGGCCCAGCGCACCAGCTCAGCCTCGGGATCCTGGCGCGGGTCGCGCTCGCGCAGACCGTCGATGTCGGTGAGGATGATCAACAGATCCGCCTGCACCAGGTTGGTCACCAGCGCCGCCAGGGTGTCGTTGTCACCAAAACGGATCTCGTCGGTGGCCACGGTATCGTTTTCGTTGATGACCGGAATCACACCCATGTCCAGGAGCGCGGCCAGGGTGGCCCGGGCGTTCAGGTAGCGCTGCCGGTCGGCCAGATCGTCGTGGGTCAGGAGCACCATGGCGGTACGCCGCTGATGCGCGGCAAATGCCTGCTCGTAGGCCTGCACCAGGCCCATCTGACCCACCGCGGCGGCGGCCTGCAGGCCGTGGACGGTGGCCGGCCGGGTCTTCAGGCCCAGCCGCGCCACCCCTTCCGCCACCGCGCCGGAGGACACCAGCAGCACCTGCCGGTCGCCATCCAGCAGGGCATGGATCTCTTCGCACCAGCGGGCGATGCGGCCATGGTCGAGGCCGGTATCCGGGGCGGTCAGCAAGGCGCTGCCGACCTTCACCACAATGCGCCGCGCGGCGCCGAGCTGACGGCGCTGATCTGACTCGGTGGAGGTCTGTGCCACGTTCCTGTTCACGGGAGTCACGCAAGCCTGTTGTCGGGAGCCGGTTGCGGCCGATCAATCGCGGACGTAGACGACTTCGACGTCACCGTCGTCATCGTCATCGTCGTCACCATCTATATAGTCGTTATCGTCGGCGTTCGCCGGCCGGGGTTCACCCGGGCCGCGGGCGGGCCGGCGGGCCAGCGCGCTTTTTAGCACATCTTCGCCGATGCGCGCTTCGAGATCGCGCTCGGCGGCGGCGGCTTCCTCGTCCTCGGCCAGCAGCCGGCGATGCGCCACTACCGCATCGAGCAGAGCCCGCACCAGCGCTTCCACCCCGGCCCCGGTGGCGGCGGAAACGGCAAACCGCGGCCGCTCGGGAAAGCGTTCGGCCAGCCGCGCCAGCAGCGCCTCGCGGGCATCGGCATCGAGCAGATCAATCTTGCTCAGGGCCAGCCAGATGGGCCGCTCCATGAGCGCATCGCTGTAGGCGGCCAGCTCCGCTTCGATGTCACTGAGGTTGTCCAAGGGATCGCTGCCATCCAGCGGCTGACACTCCACCAGATGCAGCAGAATGCGGGTACGCGCCAGATGGCGCAGGAACTGCACCCCGAGCCCGGCGCCCCCGGCGGCGCCGCGGATCAGCCCCGGGATGTCGGCCATCACCAGGCTCGCGTCCCCGCCCTGTTTGACCACGCCGAGGCTCGGCACCAGGGTGGTAAACGGATAGTCGGCGATTTTCGGCCGGGCCGCGGACACGGTGCTGATCAGGGTCGACTTGCCGGCGTTGGGCAACCCCAGCAGGCCCACGTCGGCCATCAGCTTGAGCTGCAAGCGCAGTTGCCGCACCTGGCCCGGCTCGCCCGGGGTGGTGCGCCGCGGCGCGCGATTGACGCTGGATTTGAAGCGGGTGTTGCCAAGACCCCGGCGGCCGCCCCGGGCCACCACCAGTTCCTCACCCGGCTCGGTCAGATCGCCCAGCACTTCCAGGGTTTCTTCATCCACCACGCTGGTGCCCACGGGCACCCGGACCCGGCTGGGCTCGCCGCGGGCGCCGGTTTTGTTGCGCCCGGACCCGCCCTGGCCGTGCTGGGCCCGGTACAGGGGCTGAAAGCGGAAATCCACCAGGGTGTTGAGGGCCGCGTCGGCAATGAGCACCACGTCGCCGCCATCGCCGCCGTCACCGCCGTCGGGGCCGCCCTTGGCCACGTATTTCTCGCGCCGGAACGACAGGCAGCCGTTGCCGCCCTTGCCGGCTTCCACGCGAATGCTGGCTTCGTCGATGAACTGCATGGGGTATACAAAAAGCCCCGCTCGGAGCGGGGCTTTCGGTTCAGGCCTCGGCGCTGTCGCCGGAGGGCTCTACCGTGACGTACTTACGGCTCTTCTGCCCGCGGGTGACGAACTTGACGTGCCCGTCGGCGGTGGCGAACAGCGTGTGGTCACGGCCGCAGCCGACGTTGGCGCCGGGGTGGAAGCGGGTGCCGCGCTGACGCACGATGATGTTGCCGGCTTTCACGAACTGGCCGCCGAACTTCTTCAGGCCCAGGCGTTTCGATTCCGAATCGCGGCCGTTGCGGGTACTACCGCCTGCTTTCTTGTGTGCCATGGCCGCCTCTCCTTATTTGCCGATACCGGTGATTTTGACTTCCGTGAACCACTGGCGGTGGCCCTGCCGGCGCAGGTAGTTCTTGCGGCGGCGGAACTTGATGATGTTGATCTTACGGCCACGGCCGTTGGACATCACCTCGCCCTTCACCGTGGACCCTTCGACGTACGGCGCGCCCACGGCGACGTCGTCGCCATCGGCAACCATCAGCACCTTGTCGAAGACCACTTCCTGACCGGGTTCGGCGTCGAGCAGTTCGAGCCGCACGACTTCGCCTTCGCTGACCCGGTGCTGCTTGCCACCGCTAGAGAAAACCGCAAACATAGTTTCGTACTCCAGATAGCGCGAGCCGTTGTTAAGACCCGTTGAGGCCCGTCCGCGAGGCCCGACTGCCTTGACGGCCGTCCGCCGAAAGGCGCGGTATTCTACGGACAACGGGTGCCGATTACAACGCGCCGGGTTCGCAGCCGCACGGCCCGAAAACCGGCTACCATGCGCCCGACATCGAGACCCGAGCATGCCAGGACAACCTGCCCCCGCCACCCCCACGGCGCCCCCGGCCGTCAGTCAGGCCGCCAGCCGCGAAGCGGCCCGGCACGGGGCTCTGGCCGGCGTCTACGCGCTGGTGGCGGAGGACTTTGCGGCGGTCAACGCGCTGATTCCGCGCCAGCTCACCTCGGACGTGACCCTGGTGGAGGAAATCGGCCGCTACATCGTCGACAGCGGCGGCAAACGCCTGCGCCCGCTGCTGGTACTGCTGGGCGCCCGGGCCTGCGGCTACGAGGGCAGCGGCCAGATCCGCCTGGCGGCGATCATCGAATTCCTGCACACCGCCACCCTGCTCCACGACGACGTGGTGGACCGCTCGGACCTGCGGCGCGGGCGCGCCACCGCCAACGCCACCTGGGGCAACGCGCCCAGCGTGCTGGTAGGCGATTTTCTGTACTCCCGCGCCTTCCAGCTCATGGTGGAGCTGGAGAACATGGACATCATGGCCATTCTTTCGGACGCCACCAACACCATCGCCCAGGGTGAGGTGCAGCAGCTCGCCAACATCGGCAACCTGGACCTCGGCGAAGCCGCCTACCTGGAAGTGATCCGCGCCAAAACCGCGCTGCTGTTCCAGGCCGCGGCCCACACCGCCGGGGTACTGGCCAGCGACGATGCGGATTCGATCCGCGCGCTCAAACAGTTCGGCCTGGAGTTCGGCCTGGCCTACCAGCTCGTGGACGACTATCTGGACTACGCCGGCGACCCGTCGGTGATGGGCAAACACGCCGGCGACGACCTGGCGGAGGGCAAACTGACCCTGCCGCTGATCCGCGCCCTGGAAACCGCTCCGGCCAGCCACGCGGCGGAGATCAAGGAGGCGCTGGCAGCGCGCAACGCGGAGCGGTTGCCCGAGGTGCGTGACATCGTGCTGCGCTGCGGGGCCCTGGACTACGTGAAGGAAGCGGCCCGCGCCCGGGCGGCCAAGGCCCGCGCCTGCCTTTCCGCGCTGGACGACAGCGACTACCGCGACGCCCTGGACACCCTGGCCGTCTACTCCATCGACCGCCTGGCCTGATCGAACGCGCCGGATGCCGCCTCTCGTGCGCCTGCTCGCCGGCTTTCTGACCGTTCTGGCCACCATGGCCACCGCGGCCCGGGCCGCCCCGGACTTCGAGGACTGCACCCTGACCGGCAGCGCCGGCCAGGGCCGCGCCGCCGCCCAGTGTGTGCGGATTGCGGTACCCGCCGACCTGGACGCACCGGACGGTGACCAGCTGGAACTGTTCGTGGCGCGCATTCCGGCCCTGACCCCGGAAGCGGCGGCGGACGCGGTGACCATCATCAACGGCGGCCCGGGCGCCTCGTCCATCGCCCTGTACGTGGACCTGCAGAGCGCTTTCGACCCGCTTCGCCGGGAGCGCGACATCGTGGTCATCGACCAGCGCGGTACCGGCCGCTCGGCGCCCCTGGACTGCCCGACCCTGGAGGACGCCAGCCAGGACTACGACCCGGCCCAGGTGCGCGCAGCCACCCGCACCTGTCTGGACGCCCTGCGCCACGACCCGCGCCTGTTCACCACCAGCGCGGCGGTTGCGGACCTGGAGGCGGTGCGCCAGGCCCTGGGTTATCAGCAGTGGAACCTGTACGGCGTGTCCTACGGCTCCCGCGTGGCCCAGCATTATCTGCAGCGTTATCCAGGCGCGGTACGCACCCTGGTGATCGACGGCGTGGTGCCGCCGGGACTGCCCCTCGGTCCCGACATCGGGCCCCACGCCCAGCAGACCCTGGACGGCATCCTGGCCCGCTGCGCCGAGACCGAATACTGCGCGTCCGCCTTCCCCGACCCGGCCGCGCAACTGGCGGCGCTGTCGGCGCGCCTGAAACAAGCGCCCATCGAGCTCGAGATTGCCCATCCGGTGACCGGCCGCCAGGAACCGGTCCAGCTCACCTACCCGCATCTGGCCATGACCCTGCGCCTGATGAGTTATGCGCCGGAGACCGCCGCGCTGATTCCGCTCATCATCGACGAGGCGGCGCGGCGCCGGAACTACCTGCCGCTGGCCACCCAGGCGCTGCGCATCGAGGAGGACCTGGGCGAAAGCCTGGCCTTCGCCATGCACAACTCGGTGGTGTGCACCGAAGACGTGCCGTTTTTCGGCGACCTGAGCGCGCGCTGGCCGGAACTGGACGCCACCTACCTGGGCGGCGATCAGGTTCGCGCCCTGGAAACCATCTGCGAGCAATGGCCCCAGGGCCGCCTGGATCCGGAACTGCGCCAGGCGGCGCCGGCGGCGGCCCCGGTGCTGCTGCTGTCCGGCGAGTTCGACCCCATCACCCCGCCCGCCTACGCCGAACAGGCGGCGGCCCTGTACCCCAACGGCCGGCATCTGCTGGCCCCGGGCCAGGGTCACGGCGTCATCGGCCGCGGCTGCACGCCGCAACTGGTGGGCGACTTCATCGACAGCGCGGACGTCCAGTCCCTGGACCCGGCATGCCTGGAACGCCTGGGCAGCGACGCCTTTTTCGTGAACCTGCTGGGGCCGCCGCCGTGATCCGCGCCGAAGCGCTGTACAAGGCCTTCGGCAAAGGCGAGGCCCAGGTGCAGGCGGTAAGCGGCGTCGACTTCGAAGCCGCCGACGGCCGCATCACGGCCCTGCTGGGCCCCAACGGCGCCGGCAAATCCACCACCCTGCGCATACTGGCCACGGTACTGCGCGCCGACCGCGGCCGCGCCACGGTAGACGGCCACGACGTCGCCACGGACCCGGACGCGGTGCGCCGCGCCATCGGCGTGCTGCCCCACGGCGCGGGCCTCTACGCCCGTCTGACGGCGCGCGAGAACGTGGCCTACTACGGCGCCCTGCACGGCCTGGACAAAACCACCCTGCGCACCCGGGTGGAACACCTCGCCAGCCAACTCGAAATGACCGAGTTCGCCGACCGCCGGGTGGCCGGCTTCTCCCAGGGCCAGCGCATCAAGGTGGCGCTGGCCCGGGCCCTGGTCCACGACCCGAAGAACGTGCTGCTGGACGAACCCACCAACGGCCTGGACGTGATGGCCACCCGGGCCCTGCGCGAGATCATCCTGAACCTCAAGACCGAAGGCCGCTGCGTGGTGTTCTCGAGCCACGTGATGCAGGAAGTGGCAAGCCTGTGCGACGACGTGGTGATCATCGGCGACGGCGTGGTGCGCTTCGCCGGCACTCTGGAAGCGCTGCGCCGCCACGCCGGCACGGACAACCTGGAAGACGCCTTCGTACAGGTGGTGCACGCCCCCGGAGCGGCGTCATGAGCGGCGGCCTGCACGCGTTCCTGACGGTGCTCGGCAAGGAATGCCGCGACAACGTGCGCGACCGGCGCACCATCATCTCGACATTCTCGCTGGCCCTGCTGGGCCCGGCATTCTTCGTCGGCATGATGACATTCGTGCTCAACACGGCCGTAGGCGACGCCCGCGAATCCTTCCGCCTGGCGGTGGTGGGCGCGGAACACGCCCCCCAGCTCATCAACCACCTGACCCAGCAGAACGTGGAACTGGCGCTGCTGGACCTGCCCGATCCGCGCCAGGCGGTGGAAAACGACCAGGAAGACCTGGTGCTGGAGATCGGCGCCGACTATGGCGCGCGGATGCGTGCCGGCGACATGGCCACCATCAACCTGATCTACGACAGCTCGGAGATGAGCCAGACCCGCCGCAACGCCTCGATGGTGCGGCAGATGGTAGGCCAGTACGCCCAGAAGCTCGCAATCCTGCGGGTGCAGCTCCGCGGCATGGATTCGACCCTGCTGGCGCCCATCCGCATCAGCGAAATCGACACCGCGAGCCCAGCCGCCCGGGCTCTGTCGATCCTGAGCGTGCTGCCCTACCTGCTGGTCCTGGTGGTGTTCATGGGCGGCTTCTACCTGGCCATCGACGCCACCGCCGGCGAACGGGAACACGGCTCCCTGGAACCGCTGCTGACCCAGCCGGTGTCGCGAACCCAACTGGTACTCGGCAAGGTGGCGGCGGCCAGCGTGTTCAGCGCCGCCTCCACGGTTCTGTTCCTGCTGAGCCTGGCCATTTCGGTGCCATTCGTGCCCCTGCACCGGGTCGGCATGTCGCTGACCATCGACGCCGCCACGTGCCTGGGCATGTTCGCCGTGTGCCTGCCGCTGATCGTGCTGGGCGCGGCCCTGCTCACGGTGGTGGCCTGCTTCGCCCGCAGCTACAAGGAAGCCCAGACCTACCTCTCCATCGTGGTGCTGGTGCCCACCATGCCCATCATCATCACCCAGATGCTGAGCCTGACCCCGAGCGCACCCCTGATGCTGATCCCGAGCCTGAGTCAGGCGACCCTGGTGACCAGCCTGATCAAAGGCGAGCCGCTGGTACCGCTGCACCTGGCGGTGTCGCTGGGCGCAACCAGCGTGCTGGCGGCCTTGCTGATCGCGCTGGCGATCTGGCTGTACCGGCGGGAGCGGATGCTGATCTGACCTGAGTGCGGAAGGGCTAACAGATTTTTTGTACTATTGGGCCAGATATTGCCCGTAAAGAAAGGCTTCACGAGAGTCGTGCGAAGCTGGAGTGAAGTCGCAGTTGTCGGGATGCCCGCCGCCTCTTACAATACGCGCCCCTCGGGGGTCACCCTCGAGATCCTGCCTGATTCAAGGCCATCGGAGTGTAGCTCAGCTTGGTAGAGCACCACGTTCGGGACGTGGGGGCCGGAGGTTCAAATCCTCTCACTCCGACCATTATCTGATTAGTGCCTCTAGCTCCGCTGGTTCAAAGAGAACCTCCGGCCGGCCGTCGCCGCGTGGCGGCCACTGCTGCGCGACGCGTTCAAATCCTCTCACTCCGACCAATTATCTGAATTGTGTTTTTCGCTTCGCTGGTTCAAAGAGAACCTCCGGCCGGCCGTCGCCGCGTGGCGGCCACTGCTGCGCGACGCGTTCAAATCCTCTCACTCCGACCAATTATCTGAATTGTGTTTTTCGCTTCGCTGGTTCAAAGAGAACCTCCGGCCCGGGCCTCCGCTGCGGCGCGACGCGTTCAAATCCTCTCACTCCGACCCAGGGCCTGCGGTGAGGCACATCAGCGTTCCATGTGATTCACCATCCACCAGGCGATGTGCGGATAGTCCGGCGGCCGCCAGTCGAGGTCGGGCCGTAACGCGCTGCCATCGAGTGGCGGCGATTCCGCGGAATCGTCGTGCTGGCGGTAGGCGCTGTGGACCTCCGCCACCAGGGTTTCACAGTCGCCGCGGCTCAAGTCCTCGGCGCTGTTGGGGATCACCCGCCCATCCGGATACAGGAACTGGATGCCGGCGTCGTCCAGCACCCGGATCGAACAGCCCCCCTCGTGGAGCAGCGTGTGGTGGCGCCGGCACAGCAGCACCAGGTTGTCGAGCCGGGTCTCGCCGCCGTTGGCCCAGTGCTCGATGTGGTGAGCGTCCACGTAGTGGCGCTGCTGGCAGCCGGGGAACCGGCAACCCCTGTCGCGGCGTTTCAGGGCGCGGCGCAGCGCCGGCGGCACGGTGCGGGTCTTGCGGCCGACGCTTAGGATGTTGCCGCCCGCTGACTCCACGATGGGCACCACGCTGGCATCGCAGGTCAGACGCCGGATCCGTTCCAGACCGATGGGCGGCCCATCGTCGATCTCGGCCAGCTCAGCCGGATGGGCGTCATCCGCCGTCAACGTTTCCGCGGAAACGCTGACGCACACCTGAAAGCGGTCGGCGCTGGCGCTGTCCCCGGCGGCGGCATCGAGGCTGCGCTCGGCCAGAGCCACCAGCGCATCGGCCCGGCGCTCGGCGATCGGGTGTTCATCGCTGTGACCAGGATGGAACCAGCGGGTTTCGCCGGACGCCCCGCCGGACGCCTCAACGGACGCCTCAACGGAGGGCGCCTGGTCGTTCATCTCGCACCAGGCCCGTTCCAGGGCTTTCAGGAACAGC
Organism: uncultured Gammaproteobacteria bacterium; assembly: GCA_942491135.1. Taxonomy (GTDB): domain Bacteria; phylum Pseudomonadota; class Gammaproteobacteria; order Pseudomonadales; family Azotimanducaceae; genus UBA7803. Next base: position 43,891 of record CALNZS010000016.1, read on the forward strand.
GCCCCCTGATCCGGCGCCAGGCGGCCACGAATCACCAGACAGCCCTCGCCGTCCCACAGGCACGACAGTTCCCGTTCGGGGCGGGACTGGGCCTTCGTGCCGTCGCCAAGACTGAGCGCCTGGCGGTAATTGCGCATGATGCGTTCGGTCTGTCCGGCGGTGGCATGGCGGGCCATGTCGAGCAGGGTCGCCTCGCAGGCCGGCGTGGCCACCCGGGTGAGGGCTCGGACTTTGGAGTAGCTGACGGTGCCGGCCTGGAACGCGGCTCTGATCTCCGGCAGTTCCTGCAGCGCCCGGGCCACCCGCACCTTCTCGCGGGCCGCGGTGGGGCCGATGCCGCAGGCCCAGCCGAGCCAGTGGGCCGTGGACAGGGCGCCGTCGTCGGCATAGCCCGCGACCGCGTCGAACTCGGCTATCAGATCCAGAAGGCGGGCCGTGGCAGCGTTGATGTGGGCATAGAGCGTGGTGATCTCGGCGGCCAACCGGGTGCGTTGGACGATGCGGTCGGGGATGGGGGTGCCCATGACAAGCTCCATCGGAATACTGTATGAGTATACAGTATTCCGGCTTGTTCTTTGGACCAGATCCGTCCGGCAGGGTCTATTTCTTATGCAGGAAACAGCTCACGCAGATGCCGGCGCCGAGCGACGTCGCTTCACAGCAAGGCCATACAAACCAAGAAGGCCAGTCGCGAAGAAATACAGCGCTGGCGGCAGCGGGACTGCGGAGACGCTGAATTCCCGTACGTTGTAGTTGATGCGTGCGAAGGAGCCACCGATGAAATAGGTCAGCTGCCCCGTGGCCGAACCATTGTCACCAAGCTCCCACATCAGCGCTTGATGCAGGCCAACCGTGTCGATCACGTAAGGCGCCATGCCGGTGATCGAGAGGTAGTTCGACCAGGTGTGCTGTCCGACGCGGTTGACACTCCCGATGGAGTACGAGTGGTTTGTGTCCTCAATGCTGACGTAGTCGGAGTGCACCAACGTCCCATCCGGCAACCCCCAGGAGTCGCCGAAATGGATGTCCTCGTAATCGCCGCCAGGATCAATCTGGACGCTGGCGGTGATCCAGTCCGCCGTACCCTGATAGTTAGAAAACCCGGGTGTGACGCTGATATCTTCTACCGGCGCCAAGGTGTCGAACTCCCACACGACCGATACCAGCCCCCCGGAGTTCAGAGCATCCAGCAGTGGATCGAATGCAGCGTTGCCGTTCTGGACGGAGGAGATTGAGCCGTTGGCCACCGCACGCATTTGAACTGCCCACGCAGCGCTGGAACAGCATGCTGTGACAAGCAGGACTACGAGAGCGCAGATCTGACTCTTCATGTCATTCCCCATTTGTCCGAGTCCCGGGTTACGTCCAATCTAGCCAACAACTCCCTTGCCGCACATACCGCAAATTGACTAACCGATGCGCGGCCGCACCAGCATTGCTATCGCTTCCCGCTGCGAGCGTACGCCCAGCTTCTGATACACCGACTTCAGGTGCGTGCGCACCGTGTGGATGCTTACCTCTCTCTGGCTCGCAATCTCTTTGGGCGGCGCGCCCCTGGCCAGCATGAGCGCAATCTGTCGCTCGCTCTGGGTCAGCTTGTGGCGGTCGAGCAGTTCTTTGAGCGCGCTCGAGCTTGACGTTGCCGCCTCGTCGACTGCCAGCAGAACACGCGGCGCCGGGAGGACCAGGCCATCGCCGGGGACAAGCGGCAGGAACTTGAGTATCAGCGACCGGCTGTTAAATGCGATCTGCTTCAGCATCCCGTGGCTGGCGCCAAACAATGCCCTGGCAATGTCATTGTGAAGTCGCACCGTGGAGCCCATCAGCCGATTACCCCGCATCCGGCACAATCCCGGCCGGAGCAGATATCGCTCCACCTTCGCGTCCAGCGACAGCAGATGACCCGCGGCATCGAGCACGGAAGCGGCTGGCGGGATCTGCCCTCGAGCGGCCGTCCCCGGTTGAGCGCCCGGAAACAACGCGTCGTGAATCTGCAGCGCCCGGTCGATGTGGAATGCTGCCGCGCGGAGCAATGCCGATTCGGCGTCGCTCGCCGGACCCTGGCGCGGCGTGCGCTGCAGGGTCAGGCCGATGGCGACATCATCCCGTAGCGGCAGCAGTTGCACGGCGCCGTACATCAGCCCCAACCGGCGCAGGATGTCCGCGTAGTAGGGATGACGCTTCATCCCGCGTTCGTCCAGGACGTCCTGATCGCGATAGAAGCCCGGGCGGCCCTCTCGCAGCAGCTTGACCCCGTACTCCACGCGCGGGTCGCCGATTTCGACCATGAACTCGCCGTAGTCCGGGATCAGACTGTGGTCGATTTCCCCGTCGTCCTGCATGTAGACCAGGGTTGCCGGATCGGTTCGGCGCGTCGACGCCTGCAGCATGGCGTGACGGCTGCCCGTCAGGGTTGCCAGCATGCGCATGACGGCCGGCCAGTCACCAATGCCGGCGCCAGCCCGGTAGATCTCGGCGACCACCGCGTCGAAGCGCGCCTCCAGGCTTGAGCGACCGGCCTTCAATCCCCACCCGACAGATTGGCCAATGCCACCACCAGTTCGCGCTGGGAGCGCACGTCCAGCTTCTGGAACACCGACTTCATCTGGGTGCGCACTGTGTGCACGCTGACGTCGCGGCGGCTGGCGATTTCTTTGGGGGCCACGCCTTCCGCCAGCAGGCGCGCGACTTCGACCTCGCTGGGGGTGAGCCCATAGCGTTCGCGCAGTCCGGCGTGGCGGGCCTGGGGTTCCACGTGGCGCGGCTGCGCGGTCACCAGCACCCGGGGTGCCGGCAGGAACAGGCCTTCGTCCGGGACCAGCGGCAGGAACTTCAGGTCCACGTTCGAGCCTTCCAGCGGCAGGGTTTCCACGCGGCCGCGGCTGGCGCCGAACAGGGCCCGGTCCATGGCGCGCTGCAGGCTCATGCTGGCGCCCATCAGGTAGTTGTTCTTGAGGCGGCAGAGGCCCGTGCGCAGGACCAGGCGCTCCAGGGCCGGGTCTAGGAGCAACACCTGGCCGCCCAGGCCCAGGACCGAGACGCTGACCGAGCCGAGGCCGGCAATGGCCGGGTCGCCCGGGGCCGCGGCCGGGTAGAGGGTGTCGAGCATGCGCAGGGCCTGGTCGACGTGGACGGCGGCGCGGCGCTGCAGTTCCACCGCCGCCGGCGGCGCCGGGCCCTGGGCCGGTGTGCGCTGCAAGGTCACGCCCATGCCCAGGTCGCCGCGCCGGGGCAGAAGCTGCACCGAGGCATACTTCAGGCCGAGCGGCGCCAGGATCTCGCCGTAGTAGGAGTGGCGGGCCATGTCCCGCTCGTCCAGGAAGTCGAAGTCGTTGAAAGCGCGGGGCTGGCCGGCGGCGTACAGGGCTGCCGCGAACTCGACCCGCGGATCGCCGACCTGCTCCATGTAGTCGCCGTAGTGGGTGATCAGGCTGTGGTCGAGCTCGCCGTCATCCTGCAGGAAAACCAGTGCCGCCGGCGAGGTGCGCAGGCTGCTGGCTTGCAGCAGCGCGTGGCGGCTGCCGGTCAGATCCGCCAGGGTGCGCAGCGGCAACGACCAGCTTCGCAGTCCGGCGCCGGCCAGATAGATCTGGGAGACCAGTTCGTCGAACTGTGACGTCATGGCAAAGTGGTCGACTACCTGAATTTACTCTGTCCAACGCGATTGCCCGGGGCAATGACCCATACGGGTGGATCAGCAGGATTGTGCGTGCCGGTCGAACAGCAACAGGCGGCGTTCGCCGACGCGATCGACGCACAGCCGCTGCGAGAACGCCTTGCCCGGCAGACGCGATGGCCGCACCAGGCCGCGCCCGGCACACCAGGGCTGCACCAGCAGCGGAATCGGCTCGCGCAGGCGGCTGTCGCAGAGCTGGGCAAAGCCCAGCTCACCCAGCAGCGTGCACAGCGCCAGGTCGCGATCGCGCGGGCGCGGCAGGCGGAAGCTGGTCTGCTGATCCCGGGCCCGCCAGATCAGGCTGGGCGGATGCACCACCAGCAGGCCGTGCTCGGGCAGGCGGCCTCGGCACAAGGTTTCCAGGGCGTCGTGGCGATAGGCACTGTCGAGCAGAAATGCCGCGCTCACCGCCGCGGTCTGCAGCACCAGCAGGGCCTGGCGATGTTCGGTCAGGTCGCCGTAGGCGCGTTCCAGCCCCGCGACGAACCCGCTGTCCGGCTGCAGCAGCGTCTCGGCGAGGCCCACCGCCGGATCGAAGTCCGCGGCCGCCCCGCCGCGACCGGCGGCCACCCGCACCACCGTGCCGGCGAACCGTTCCTGCAGCGCGTCGCACTGAACGGCATCGCTCAGGTCGGGGGCCGGCCAGCGCACCGCGCGCGCACCCCTGCGTGGCCGTTGGGGATCGTCGGTCAAAGGGGGCCACCCTGAATTACTGTCTCGCAGTTACCCTAGCGGAACCGGCCGTGAACGCGCTTACCTCAATTGCGGTAGCCTCTGTGAGTGACTTTTCGAGGGGTCCGCGCCCACCAACCGCTCACACAACAAGGCCGCGCACATACCCCATTTGAGTGAAAAAGAGCGGGTTCGGGAGCGAATCTGCAATAAAAGCGTCCGTCCGGCCCGGAAACGATTGCCCGGGCCCGGACGCGCGTGCTAAAAACGCGTCGATTCACGCACCGTTTCCGGGCAGCCCGGTGCTCCGGCCGATCAGGGGGAACGCCTCATGGCAAAGTGGTCTATCGCAATGCTGATCCTGCTGATGCCGCTCGGCGCGTCCGCGTCGCCCATGGTGTTCAGCCTGTCGAACTACAGCGGCTGGCCGGCGAACGGGGACTACGGGCTGGCCCTGGCCTGGCCCACGAGCATCATGCCGGCGGGCACCACCAACGAATTCAGCATTTCCGACGTCACCCTGACCTGGGATCCGGCCAACCTCGCCAGCGGCGCCACGCTGAGTGGCACGCTCACCAACAACGGCAACGTCTGGAACCTGGACTACCACCTGGACGACGTGACCCCCGACGGCGGCGGGTTTACGGCCCGGAACGGCGAAGGCTGGCTGACTCTCGACAGCAACCCCAGCATCAGTCAGCGTCTGGTCGAGTGGTGGTGGGCGGAGCTCAATCCGCTGTCGTTCATACTGGTGCAGACCGGCGCTTCGGAATGGCTTGCCGCCGGCTTCATGTGGCTGCCCAAAGGTCAGGCCGACAAGTTCTCCAAAGGGATCTTCAAGGCGGAAGCCACGGTGGTGCCGCTGCCCGCGGCCGTGTGGCTGTTCGGCTCGGCGCTGCTGGCCATGTTCGGCCTCAAGCGCCTGGGGCGGCGGGCCAACGCCGCCGCCTGACCGGCGCCGGCTTACTCGCCGGGTTCGGAAATTCTTTCCGCGCCGCGAGAGGCCTGCTTCAGCACGCCCACCAGTTCATTGAAGTTGATGGCGGTACAGGCGGTGATGCCGGGTTCCAGGGTCATCGGCTTGCCGAAATTCACGTACCACTGCGAGCCGTCGCCAAGGCGCACGCGAAACACCCGCTCGTCGTTCTGCACCCGGTCGATGCATTCCTGAATGGTCTCCGGTTCGACGTAGCCCGGGTGGTTGTAGATGGTGTGCTCTTCCTCGCGGATCTGCTTCAGGGTCAGCCCGTGCCAGCGCAGGGCATTGAGGTTGCAGTTCACGATACGGCCCTTGGCGTCGTACCAGGTGATGTAGATGGGGTCCGCCCCCTCCAGCCGTTGCGCATGTTTGTGCCGCAGCGTGAGCACGCTAACTCCTCCCCGCGGACCAATACCGCTCCGTCCGCCTAGTCGTCCTGTGATTTCAAACCTACGACATAGGCCATGCTCCGTGCCTCCCTGGGTGGAGAACGGGTGCTGGCCGCAATCTCGTAAGCTTCAGCATAGACGTGTGCGAGCTTTTTCAGAAGATCCTGGGAAAGTTCCAGTTCCAATCCATCGGAGGCCCCCAGGATGCAGGCCTCCAGCAATTGCAGATCGATCTGGGTGGCCGGGTCGTGACCAACCTCCAGGTAGCTGAGCCCGATGTCGTAGAGCCGGGCGATCTCTTCGACTCGAAACCGTTCGGGCACGGCTTCGCCGGACACCCATCGCGCGGCGGCCGCCGGGGTTACCCCCAGATCCTGCGCCAGCCGGCTGGCGCGTCCTTGATCTTTGGCCGGAAAGCCTCGTTCGTCAAGCGCCTTGTTCAATCGTTTATGGAATGTGGCTTCCGCGCTGCTATGTCGTCTCTGCAATACGGGTCCCTCTATCCCGTTGGTGACACGGTACTGGCTGCGCGATCGTTGGAGAAGGCTGTGCGTCACTATATTTGAAGTTTCAATACCTATAGTCTTACTATACACCTGTCACTGGAGGTATGTTCGGGCCATGAACCCGCAGATACCCGAATTGCGATTTACCAGTGTGCCGATCGGGGCGGATTCCGACGCTCGGATTGGTCGAACTAGTACGTTTGGGGGATGCACAGCACCCTTGAACATGCCCGAAAATCCAACGGGCGTTTTTTTGGCCGACTTCCCATGATGACGTTGAGATCTGAAGCTGTCCCTGATTCCGCGAAGACCAGCGTGAAGGGGCAAGCCCTCGTCTGCGTTGCGCTTACCGACATGGCATCCGGTTTTGAGCGCCGCGGCGTCGGCATCATCGCCCTGGATGCCGATAACGATATCGTTCTGATATCACCGCTGGCCCGACAGATGATGACGCACTGCGGCATCGCCGTGGTGGGCAACCGGATCCTCGCCACGGACAACGAGGAAACCCGGGAGATCCTGAAGCTGATCGGCCAGGGCGCGCCGCAGATGGCTTCTGCCGTGCTCTCCTGCCCGGAAACCAACCAGTGGCTGGTTGTGCACAGCGGCATTGCGCCGATCATCACCGCTCCGGACGCCCCACCGGCCTGGTACCGGGTACTGAGCCTGCGCGATCCGTCGCAGGTCTTCGATCAGGACGTCGACACCATGTCGCGCCTGTTGGGCCTGACCCGCCGCGAAAGCGAGCTGGCCTGTCACCTGGCCGCCGGCCGCGCGCTCACCGAGTTCGCCGAAATGCGCCACGTCACCCTGAATACGGTGCGATCGCACCTGAAGCGGGTGTATCGGAAGGTGGGCGTGACCAATCAGGCGGAGCTGGTGGCGCGGGCGTTGGCGGTGTTGCGTTGAAACACGCTTTTTTCACCTATTTGAGCGATTTTCAACGCCAGCAGGGGCGCATAGGATCACGGCAAGGCGAATGAAACGAAGTAGCGATTGATTCAATGAATCGCCGTCATCCGTCCTTAGTTATGGGGGAATCTATCACCATTCTTCGGTGAGAAAGCTCGGAAGGGAATCCTTGCAGGTTGCAGAGCATGGAATGCTCTGGCGATGGGTATCGTTCTGCCGGAAAAAGGCAGCACCACCTCTCAGGTTGATGCTGAGGCCGGATCAGGACGAATTGGGGTCACTAGAGGACGCTTCTCATATGAAAAGTTGGACGTTCACTTCAATTCGGACAATTCTCAGCACAAGCGCTTTTCTGGCCATGTTGGCGCCAATGACCGCAAGCGCGTTCAGCATCTCCAACGTCTTCTGCAGCGGCGGCAATTGTCCGGAACCCGAAGGACTGACGTTAGACGACGTTCAGGTCACGAGTCCGGCCCAGTCCGGTACGACGTTGGCTATCTCCAACAGCGCGAACGTCACGTTCACAGATCATTTCTCATTCACGACCGACGCTCCCGCTGGAAGCCTCTTCGCAATCGAGTGGGACCTTGCGCCCATTGCCAACACGGACCTGACGATTCTGCTGAATGGCAGCCCTGTGGTAACACCAGATCTAGCCAGTAGTTCGTCGACTTTTGGTTACACCACTACCGTGGTGCTGCTTGCGACCAATACGTTGTCCATCATCGCCGAGAGCGTCGGCTCCATGAATTTTGCAGGTTACAGCGTGACCTTGACGGCCGTGCCGCTACCCGCCGCCGCCTGGCTGTTCATCTCAGCCCTCGCCGGCCTGGTGGTCATCGGCCGCCGGCGGCAGATGCTGGCTTCAGCGGCTTGACGTAACAGATTCGCGCACCGAAGCGCCGGGCCGGGGAGTTCGCCAGCACCCCGTTTCCGGCGCTCGGCCGTTTCGCGGCGGAACGGCAGCGCCGAAGTACCTGGGGGAGACCGGCCACGGCCGGGGTAACGCTGGCGTTTAGCAGTATGATCGATGGCTTCTCATGTCCGTGTTGTTGAGCTTCGTGCTCGCCCTGCTGCTCACCACGGTGCTGCTGCCCCTGTGCATCCGCATTGCGGCGCCCCTCGGTCTGATCGATTCCCCTACCCCAGCGCGCAAAATGCACACCGGCCAGATCCCGCGCAGCGGTGGGCTGGCAATTGCCGCCGGGTCGCTGGTGGCGGCCGTGTACTGGGTGCCGTTCGATTCCAGCCTGCTGCCGCTGTTCGTGGCGGTGCTGGTGATTCTGGTATTCGGCCTGGCCGACGATCTGCTGGAACTGGACAGCCTGCAGAAGCTGATTGGCCAGGCCATCGGCGCCGTGATTCTGATCGGCGCTTATGGCGCGTTCCCCAACCTGCCCTTCTTCGCTCTTGGCGACGCGCCGTTCTGGCTGGCTACGGTCACGACATTCGTGTTCGTGGTGGGAGTGACCAACGCCATCAACCTCTCGGATGGGCTGGACGGCCTGGCAGCCGGCAATTCGCTGCTGAGCCTGGGCCTGCTGGCGGTTCTGGCGGCCCAGGCGGGCGAGACCGATTACGTGGTCATGGCGCTGGCGTTAGCCGGGGGACTGCTGGGGTTTCTGCGCTTCAATACCCATCCTGCGCGCCTGTTCATGGGCGATGCGGGGTCCCAGTTTCTGGGTTTCAGCGCCGTGGCGCTGGCGCTGCTGGTGATGCAGCAGGACACCCTGCCGGTGAGCCCGGTATTGCCCCTGCTGCTGTTCGGCCTGCCCATTCTCGACACCACGACGGTGGTGGGCGCCCGGGCCCTGCATGGCCGGCCGATCCTGAAAGCCGACCGTTCGCACCTGCACCATCAGTTCCTGCGCCTGGGCTTCAAACACTACGAAGTGGTGGCGCTGATGTACGGCCTGCAGGCCGTCATCGTGGGGCTTGCCTATCTGCTGCGCTATTCGGCGGACGCCACGCTGTTCGCCGTGTATGGCGGCTACTGCGCCGCGGTGATCGGCTTCATCGCCTGGGCCAAGTCGGCTCAGTGGCGTGCCCACCGCAACGGACAGTCACTGGAGCGCCGCAACCTGTGGCTGCGCAAGCTGGAGTGGTACCACCTGCACACGGCCAAGGTGCTGGCCGCGGGCGCGGGCGCGTTCCTGCTGATCTGTGGCGCCTGGAACGCACCGCACGGTGCCGGGGTTGGCGATATCGCGCTGATATCAGCGGCGCTGCTCGGCGCCGCCTGGCTGTACTTCCGCGACAACCCGACCTTCGTGTGCCGGCTGATCACGTTCGTCGCCGCGGTGTTCATCGTCTACGTGTCGCTGGTGGGCGCGGTGCAGCCGGCCTTCAACCTGGCGGCGGACCTGTACATCGCCGCACTCGCCGCGGCGCTGATGCTGGCCATCCGCATGACCCGGCGGGACCTGTTCCATCTGGACAACCAGGACTATCTGGTGCTGTTCATCGTGGCCGCGGTGCCGTTCCTGCCGTTCGGCGACGTGGATGGCGTCCAGGTGGCCCGGGTCGCCCTGCGCTTCGCGGTGCTGCTGTACGCGTGCGAGTACGTGGCGTCCAAAGGCCAGGGATCACGACTGCTGCTGAACGTGTGCGGCATCGGCAGCCTGCTGCTGCTGGGACTCGTGCCATGAGCATGGGCCACCCGCCGGGGGAGAACATCTCATGAGACGACGCCCGATCACCCTGGCAGCCACGCTGCTGGCCGCCATCCTGTCGGCGGGCTGCGGCGGCAGCGCCGAGCGCCAGGCCCAGTACCTGGCCAAAGCCCAGGAGAGCTTCGCGGCCGGCGACTACGACAAAGCCAGCGTCGACGTGCGCAACGCCTTGCAGATCGACGGCAACAACGCCGAGGCCCGCTACCTCTACGCCCTGCTGTTCGAGCGCGAACAGAACTGGCAGCAGATGTTCGGCAACCTGAACCTGGCCGTGGAGCTCGATCCGACCCTGGTCCCAGCGCGGCTCAAACTCGGCACCATGATGGTGGCCAACCGCCTGTTCGAAGAAGCCCATGCCGAAGCCGACGCGGTGCTGGAACTGGAGCCGGAGAACCCGGAGGCCCTGGCCCTGCGCGGCGCCACCTTCTTCCGCGAGGGCGACAGCACCCAGGCCGAGGCCGCCGCCCAGCGGGCGCTTGCCATCGCCCCCGGCCACGTGGATGCCCTGGCGGTGCTGACCCAGGTCTATAAGGACCAGAACCCGCAGCTCGCGCTGACCCTGCTCGAAGAAGGCATGCGCCAGCAGTCCGAGAACGCGGCCCTGAAGCTGCTGGCCATTCAGGTACACGAAGAGAATGGCGAACTGGACGCCGCCGCGGCGCTGTTCGACGACCTGATCGCGCAGCATCCGGACAACCTGTTCTTCTACTACCGCTACGTCACCCTGCTGCAGGAGCACGGCCGCATCGACGAGGCGGAAGCGCAGATCCGCAGCATCGTGCAGGCCCAGCCGGACAACGTGGACCTGAAGCTGTGGCTGGCCCAGTACCTGATTGCCCACCGCGATGCCGCTTCCGCGGAAACGGCCCTGCGTACCTTCATCGAGCGCGACCCTTCCCAGCGCGACCTGAAGCTGGCCCTGGCGGAGGTGCTGATTGCCCAGCGCAAGCTGGACGACGCCCGCGCTGCCTACCGCAGCTTCATCACCGACGACCCCGAATCGGATCTGGCCCAGCAGGCGCGCAACGGCCTGGTGCGCCTGGATCTGGCCACCGGCAACCGGGCCGCCGCGGACGCCGGCCTCGCCGAGATCTTCGAACTGGAGCCGGAGAACCCCGAGGCGCTCCTGACCCAGGCCCGGCTCGCGTTTCTGGAGCAGGACTACGACGCCGCCATTGCCGGCGCCCGTTCGGTGCTGCGCAACCAGCCCCAGGACATCGGCGCCCTGGATCTGCTGGCGCAGGCTCACCAGGCCACCGGCGTGGGCGAGCTGGCGCTCGACAACTACCGGCAGATCCTGAGCATCCAGCCCGGACACCAGGGCGCGCTGATCGCGCTCACCGAAGCGGCGCTGTCCCAGGGCGAACTGGACGATGCAGTTGAACTGGCCGCCGCGGCCCTGCGCAGCAACCCGGAGAACACGGACGCGGCGCGGCTGCTGGTGGCCGCCTACACCCAGCGGGGCGACATCGAAGCGGCCATTGCCCAGGCCGAAGCCCTGGCCGGCGAAGAACGAACGCGGGTGCTGGGCACCTATCTGCTCGGCCGCATCGCGCTGGCGCAACACGACTACGAGGCCACGGTCGGTTACATGCAGGACACGCTGGCCCTGGAGCCGGGGGTGGTGGAAGCCCTGGGCGGGCTGGTGATGGCGCTGGATGCGCTCGACCGGCGGGACGAGGCCGCCGCGTACCTCGAAGCCCACGCCGAAGCCAACCCGGATCACATGCACGCCCTGCTGCTGCTGGCCCAACTCAGCAGCCGCGACGGCGACCGGGCCGGCGCCATCGAGTGGTATCAGCTCGCCATCGATAGAACACCGCGCCGCGCCGCACCCTACCTGCAACTGGGGGACCTCCACGCTTCCGGCGGCGATACGGACACGGCGCTTGCCACCTACCGGCAGGGCCTGGAGAACGTGCCGCGGGACCCGGGCCTGCTGATCCGGGCCGCCCAGATGCACGAAGTGAACCAGGACTTCGACAGCGCCATCACCTTCTACGAGACCGCCCTGACGGTGAGCGACTCGGTGGTGGCCAAAAACAACCTGGCCATGCTCTACGCCGACCACCTGGCCAGCGAAGGCAATCTGCGCAAGGCCGTGGCTCTGCTGCGCCCCCACGCGGCCCAGAACATCCCCGCCCTGCTCGACACCCTGGGCTGGGTGCACTACCGCCTGGGCGACGGCGATCAGGCCGTGCGCTACATCAAGGCGGCCATTGACCAGGGCGGCGATGAAATCGAGATGCGCTACCACCTGGGCATGGCCTATGCCCTGCTGGGCCAGCAGGAGCTGGCCGAGCAGGAACTGGCGGCCGCCGTGGGATCCGGCGAGGAGTTCCACGGCATCCAGGACGCCCGCGAACAGCTAGGCGCGATATGACCGGTTGACCCATGGATACTTCAACTACACGATCGATACAGACACTACGGTGCCAGGGACGTACAACAACAGGATGATGCGTAGAGCCACACTGCTGCTGCTCTGCCTCGGCGCCACGCTGGCGCGGGCCGATGGCGAGGCGCCGGCCGGTTACGGCGTGAACCCGGGCGACGTGCTGCAGGTGTACGTGTGGAACGAGGAGTCGCTGGCGCGAGAGCTGCTGGTGGCGCCGGATGGGACCATCAGTTTTCCGATGGTGGGGGTGTTGAACGTTGCCGGCCATACGACAGGCGAAATCGCCGCAGCCATCGCAACCGGCCTGGGCGACTTTCTGCGCGATGAGCCGCTGGTCAACGTGGCGCTGATCGCCGTGGAAGGCAACAAGGTCTACGTGCACGGTCAGGTAACGCGACCCGGGTCGTTTGTTGTGAACTCGCGCGTCGATGTGATCCAGGCCCTTGCCATGGCCGGTGGCCTTGACACGTTTGCCAACGAATCCCAGATCAAGGTGGTGCGTCGCGCCGCGGATGACACGGTGCAGATGTTTCCGTTCGACTACTCGAAATTCAAAGCCGGCAACAACCTGGATAGCAACATCGTTCTGCGGCCTGGCGACGTGGTGGTGGTGCCATGAGCCAGGCCGTGTACGACTACGAGCCGGAACTCACGCTCAAGGATTACCTGGCGATCCTGAAACGGCGGCGCTATCAGCTCGTGGTGCCGGCCGCCATCGTGGCCGCGCTCGCCCTGCTGGTGACCCTGGCCTTGCCCGCCAAGTACGAATCCCAGGCCACCATCCTGATCGAAGAACAGGAGGTGCCGCGGGAGTTCGTGGTGTCCACCATCTCCAGCTACGCCGCCCAACAGGTGCAGGTGATCAGCCAGCGGGTGCTAACGGCCGAGAGCATCGCGCGTATTGCCGATAAGTATGGTCTGTACGTGGACCCGGACACCGGTTCCCGCCCACCGAGCACCCAGATTGCCGACGAGTTCCGCGAAGCCATGAAGCTGGATCTGGTGAGCGCGGACGTGATCGATCCGCGCAGCGGCCGGCCGGCGGAAGCCACCATCGCCTTCACCCTGTCGTTCGAACACGGCAACCCCTCCACCGCGCAACGCGTCACCAACGAACTGGTGACCCTGTTCCTGAACGAGAACCTGCGCACCCGCACCGAGCGCGCCGCCAACACCGAGGCGTTTCTGTCCGCCGAGGCAGAGGCTTTGAGCCGGGAACTCTCCGACATCGAAGCGCGCGTCGCCGAGTTCAAGAAAGACCATGTAGGCGCCCTGCCGGAACTGCGCGAGTTCAACCTGAACACCCTGGAACGCACCTCCCGGGAAGTGACCGAAATCGACATGCGCCTGAAGGAACTGGCCAAGCGCAAACTGGAGCTTTCCGCGGAACTGGCCCAGCTCAACCCCTGGGGCCCCATGATCACCAGCCAGGGGCAATCGATCCCCAGCGAACAGGACCGGCTGATCGCCCTGCGCAGCGAGTACCGCCAGAAACTGGCCGTGTACAAGCCCAATCATCCGGACATCCGCCGCCTGGAACGCGAGATCAGCGAGCTGGAAGCCAAGTACGGCGCCAGCGAGACCTATCAGGACCTGGCCGAAGCGCTGGAGATGCGATCCCGGGAACTCGGCCAGCTCAGCCAGCAATACCAGGACGACAACCCCCAGGTGCAGGCCGCCCAGCGCCTGGTGGACGACCTGGAGGAGCGGCTGGAAGCGTTGGAAGGCAGCGCCGATGCCAACGTACGCGCGCCAAACAACCCGGCCTATGTGCTGATCGATACCCAGCGCAAGTCGGCCATCGCCGAGGAAGCGGCCCTGCTCGAGAAGCGCGAAGAACTGGCGCAGAAGGTAAACCGCCTGGAAGGCCAGCTCGCCCGGGCGCCGGACGTGGAACAACTCTACGCCGCGCTGATGCGCGACTATCAGAATGCCCAGGCCAAGTACCAGGAAGTGCGCGCCGAGCAGCGCGAAGCCAAGCTTGCCGAAAACCTGGAGCAGGACCGCAAGGGTGAGCGGTTCGTGCTGGTCGAACCCCCCACCCTGCCCATCGAGCCCGCGAGCCCCAACCGGCCGGCGCTGGCGCTGGTGGGGCTGATCCTGGCGCTCGGCGCCGGCGCGGCCGTGGTGCTGGTGATGGAATCTCTCGACGGCGCGATTCATGGCGACAAAAAACTCACGGCCATCGCAGGCGCCCCGCCCTTCGCCGTGGTGGGTTACATCGAGAACGCGCAGGATCTGGAGCGGAGGAAAGCTCTAAGGCAACGGCTGCTCATCGGCGCCGTGGCCGGGGGCCTCGCCTTCCTGCTGTTCGTGCACCTCTTCATCAAACCGCTGGACGTGGTGTGGTTCATGCTACTGAACCGGGTGGGTGGCTGAGGCGGCCATGGAGAAGCTGAACGACGCCATCGCCAAAGCCCGCGCCCAGCGCACCGGGGCCGTGGGGCAATTGCCGGAGTACAACGAGCGACGCCCGCCGGAGGAAGAGAACGGCGAAGCCGTGCCAGCGAGCCCGAGGAACGCTTCCCGCAATCGCGGTACCCGAAGACAGCCGTCACCCGCGCCAGCGCACATTACCTACACCCAGACCCGGCAGGTAGAGCTGGACCCGAAGGTGCTGGAACACAACCGGGTGATCGCTGGCCAGCACGACGACCGACGGGTAGAAGCCTACCGGCACCTGCGCACCCAGGTACTGCAGACCTTCGAGCAGAACGACTGGCACAACCTGGCCATAACCAGCCCGCTGGAAGACGCCGGCAAAACCCTGACCGCCGTGAACCTGGCCATCAGCCTGTCCGTAGAACTGGACCACACCGTGCTGCTGGTGGACCTGGACCTGAAGAAGCCGAACGTACACACCACGTTCGGTGTGGAGGTGGAGCACGGGCTGATCGACGTGGTGGAAGGCCGGGTGCCGGTACGTGATGCGCTGTTCAACCCACACGTGCCCAGACTAGTCGTGTTGCCGGGTCGGGCCCTCGGCCACAACTCGTCCGAGGTGCTGACATCGCCCGCCATGCGCGAGCTGCTGCGCGACGTAACCACCCGCTACGACTCGCGGCTGGTGATCTTCGACCTGCCGCCGCTCCTGCGCAACGACGACGCCCTGAAGTTCATTCCCCACGCCGACGCCACCCTGATGGTGGTGGAAGACGGTGTGAATACTCCAGAGGAGGTAGAACGCGCCCTGCACCTGACCCGCAATGCCAACCTGATTGGCACCGTGCTGAACAAGGCGCGTTAGGGGCAGTCGCGATGTACCTGGAGCACTTCGGCCTGAAAGAGAAACCGTTCAGCATCACGCCGGACCCGGATTTTCTGTACTTCAGCGAGAAGCACAAGAGCGCCCTGGCGATGCTGGAGTACGGGGTGTTCGAGCAGTCCGGCATCACCGTGATCACCGGCGAGGTGGGTGCAGGAAAAACCACGCTGATCCGGCATCTGCTCAGACGCATACCCTACGACGAACTGACCGTGGGCCTGATCAGCAACGTCCACCAATCCCTGGGCTCGCTGCTGCAATGGGTGGCCTACTCCCTGGACCTGCCGGGAGCCACTAACGATCTTAGCAACATGCAGATCTTCCGGCGCCTGCAGGACTTCCTGGTGGACGAGTACGCCAACGGCCGCCGGGTCGTGCTGATCATCGACGAAGCCCAGAACATGGAGCCGAGCAGCCTGGAAGAACTGCGCATGCTCACCAACATCAATGCCGACAAAGACCAGTTGTTGCAGATCGTGCTGGTGGGCCAGCCGCAGTTACTCGAGATGCTGGAAGACGAGGACATGGCGCAGGTGGCGCAGCGGGTGACGGCGGAGTATCACCTGACACCGCTGAACCTGAAGGAGACGCATGCTTATATCGCGAACAGGTTGCGTGTGGCCGGTGCCGGGCCGAAGAACCTTTTCGGTATGCAGGCAATCGGAGTGGTCTTCTACTTCAGCGGAGGAGTGCCCAGGTTAATCAACACGTTGTGCGACCACGCGCTGGTGCTCGCGTTCGCTGCGGGCCAGCATCGTGTTGGGTTCGAGACCGCATTGGACACGATTCGTCAGAAGCGTATCGGCGGCGTGCGGCGACTCGCCGAGCCTACCCGGGACGCCGAAGAGACCCGCAAGGTTCTGAAAGTCTCGACCGGTGTAGACATTGCCGACGTCATGATCGGGTGAGAGAGCGTAGTGAATTCCTCCCTATCACCAAAGCGAGTTCTGATGGTATTCGGCACCCGGCCGGAAGCCATCAAGATGGCGCCCGTTGCCCTGGCACTGCAAGCCGATGACCGCTTCGATTGCCAGATCTGCGTAACGGCCCAGCACCGTGAGATGCTCGATCAGGTGATGTCGCTGTTCGGCCTGACCGCTGATTACGACCTGAACCTAATGAAGCCCGGCCAGGATCTGTTTGACGTTACCTCCGGCGTGCTCCTGGGAATGCGCAATGTCCTGGAACAAGCCCAACCGGATATGGTTCTGGTACACGGGGATACAACCACGTGCTTGGCAGCCACTCTCGCCGCCTTCTACCTGTCCATTCCGGTGGCCCACGTAGAGGCTGGACTGCGAACCGGCAACCTGTGCGCGCCATTTCCCGAGGAGGCCAACCGGTCGCTGGTGGGCCGGCTGGCCACACTGCACTTCGCCCCAACTGAACGTGCCCGCGACAACCTCGGCCGCGAAGGGGTAGACGACGCACGGATCGTGGTCACCGGCAACACTGTGATCGACGCTCTGATGGCCACGGTCAGCAAGCTGCCCCAGTACCCGAGAGCGCATTGGGAAGCGCAGTTCGGTCCGCAGTTGCTGACCAAACTGAACGAGGCCGAGCACATCATTCTGATCACCGGCCATCGGCGGGAAAACTTCGGCGCCGGGTTCGAACGCATCTGCCAGGCCATCGCGCGGCTGGCACAGGAGAATCCGAACTGGCTGCTCATGTATCCGGTTCACCTCAACCCCAACGTACAAGGCCCGGTTTACGGACTGCTGAAAGAACGCCAGAACGTGCTGCTGGTAGAACCACAGGACTACCTGCCGTTCGTGTGGCTGATGCAGCAATCCGACCTGGTGCTGACGGACTCCGGTGGGATTCAAGAGGAAGCGCCGTCGCTGGGCATTCCGGTCCTGGTCATGAGGGACAGCACCGAACGACCGGAAGCGGTGGAGGCTGGAACCGTTGAGCTGGTCGGCACGGATGTAGAGAAAATCATCGGCAGCGTTACCGGGATACTGGGTGACCCCGCTCGGTACCAACGTATGGCGCGGTCCCACAACCCATACGGCGACGGCCAGGCCGCCAATCGCATCCTCGAATCATTGAGCAAACACCCATGAATCCAAAAGACACGAAGGTTTGTGTCATGGGCCTTGGCTACATTGGACTGCCGACGGCATCACTGCTGGCGACCAAGGGATTTAAGGTGCATGGCGTGGACGTCGCCAGCAACGTGGTGGAAACCATCAACCGGGGCGGTATCCACATTGTAGAGCCGGATCTGGACATCCTGGTCAAGTCGGCAGTGAACTCCGGCAACCTCACGGCCGGCCTGACCCCGCAACCATCCGATGTATTCATCATCGCGGTACCGACGCCACTTCGTGAGGACAAGTCACCCAACCTCTCCTACATAGAACAAGCTGTCGCGGCCATCAAAGGTCACGTTCGACCCGGCAACCTGGTGATTCTGGAGTCAACCAGCCCGGTAGGTACCACGAACGAACTGGTGGCCTGCGCACTCGCAGCCGAGGGGCTACGCATTGGCCAAGACGTGTTCGTCGCCCATTGCCCGGAACGGGTGCTCCCGGGACGCATCCTAACTGAGCTGGTGGAGAACGACCGGATCGTCGGCGGGGTGGACGAAGAATCTACCCAAATGGCCGTGGAGTTCTACGAGTCGTTCGTGCGCGGCGAAGTACTGCCCGCCGAGGCAAAAGTGGCGGAGATGGCCAAGCTCGCCGAGAACTCCTTCCGCGACGTGAACATCGCCTACGCCAACGAGCTTTCCATGATCTGCGAACAGGAAAAGATCAACCCCTGGGACGTGATCGCCCTGGCCAACCGGCACCCGCGAGTCAATATCCTGAACCCCGGCCCCGGAGTGGGCGGCCATTGCATCGCCGTTGATCCCTGGTTCGTAATTCACCGCAACCCGGAACTGGCCCAGCTGACGCTGGCGGCCCGCAAGATCAACGACGCCAAACCGGCCTGGATAATCGACCGGGTGAGGAAACACGCCGAACGCTTCAAACGCCCTGTGATCGGTTGCCTGGGACTGGCATTCAAGGCCGACGTAGACGACCTAAGGGAGTCCCCAGCGCTCGACATCGTGCAGGAACTCGCGGAGCAGGACATTGGCGAGCTCTTGGTGTGCGAACCCAACCTTAGCCAACATCCCGATTTCGAGCTGGTGGACGTAGCGACGGTGCTGGCTAGATCGGACATCGTGCTGTTACTGGTCGACCACAAGCCCTTCAAGCGCATCCA
Organism: uncultured Gammaproteobacteria bacterium; assembly: GCA_942491135.1. GTDB lineage: Bacteria > Pseudomonadota > Gammaproteobacteria > Pseudomonadales > Azotimanducaceae > UBA7803. The sequence continues at coordinate 62,579 of CALNZS010000016.1, forward strand.
TTCCTCACAGGTAAAGGAGAAGGTCGTGATTGATACCAGAGGCATCTTTGGTTAGTGACGGAGTTGGAAGCGACACTCCCGGATGCTCCGAACCAAATGCCCATGGGCCTGCTGAGCAAGACCGCTCTTTACCTGCGTACAGTCCGACACATGAAGGCGAGCCAGATCTTCTACTACGTGATCCGCCGCGGTCTGCCTCCACGGCGCGTGCCGCTCGTTCCCGCACCTGAGGTACGGCGAGACCTCAAGCTGAAGCCACCACAATCCTTGCCGCACTCGACGCCAACTGAGTCGGGGGCATTCTCGTGCATGAACGAAACGCGGTGCATCATCGCCGGCAACAACGTGGACTGGCACCCCGCAGGCACACCGAGGCTCTGGCGCTATCACCTGCACTACTTCGATTTTCTGCGACAGCCCGACCTGAGCGAGGAAATCAAACTATCCCTGGTGCTCGACTGGATCGACAGCAATCCTCAAGGGACCGAAACTGCATGGGAGCCTTACACCTGCAGTCTGAGAATCGTGAATTGGATTTTCTGGATCGGAGCATCCAAGACAGAAGCTCCATCAAAAATAACGGACGGTCTCTTCCAGCAGTACCGATGGCTTCGTCGGAACGACTAACGACACATCTTGGCGAATCACTACTTCGAGAACCTAAAGGCTATCCTGTTCGCGGAGTACGTCTTCAGTCAATTCCGCGCTCTTGCTCGTACTGAGCGTGCACTGATGGGACAGATTGATGAGCAGTTTCTAGACGACGGCAGTCACCCCGAGTACTCCCCTAGCTCCACTGCAGGATGACCGAGAACGTCCTGGACCTTCAAGAACCTCACACGCCACGACACGCAGGCTTTTGCATCGGGCAGCCAACGCATTACCTGAGACGAACCGTCGAGAACTGCTTTCTTTGGCTGGAGAGCATTACGTTTCCGACCAATCCATCCCTCTCTTGAACGACTCGACAAAGGACGCCGCCTCCAGCCCCCAACAACTCAGGGCCTATGCCGATCGATTGGGGCTGAGCGTACCCCGGAACTGCTTACAAGCAACGAAAGCAAACACGGCCAGCGGAACGTTCAGCATTCGGTCGAATCAAGACATGCTGGTGATCACATGTGCGGAGGCGCAGCCATCGTACCAACCCGGTCATTGGCATGGTGACCTGCTGAGCTTTGAACTGATGCTAAAAGGTCGGCCCATCGTAGTTGACAGCGGAGTCCCAACGTACGAAGAGGGCCCCCTCAGATCGTTCGCCAGATCAACGCATGCTCACAACACGGTGTCTATTGACGGCAGAGACCAGGCAGAACTGTGGGGGTGACGTTTCAGCGCGGGCGGGGCGCCCTCAAAGGATTAAAGCATCACTCACAGAGAGCCAGGAAACCAGAACATTTATCGGAGCGTATCGAGCCTTTCGTCCCGCCGGCAACCTAATACACCAGCGGACTCTCCGAGTAACCTGCATCGCCGATCAAATGTCTTCAATCACGATTGAGGACGAGATAGGCGGCGATGGAACGCATCAACTGGAAAGCCTGATTCACCTCCATCCTGACGTACATCCCGATTAATCTCGAGCACAGTGTCGTCGCACTGCGCATCGAAGACACTGTCGTGGCAACGTTGAGGTATGACAATGACGTCACAATGAGTCTGAGGAGGCATTACTACGCGCCCAAGTTCGGCGTAACCTACGCCAACCATACAATCGTTCTCTCGAAGACCTGCGATCTCCCCGAGAGGCTGCAGCTGAACTTGAAGTTCAATCGCACTGAGCCGCGATAACTTGCATGAAGATCCTTTTCCTCTCGCACTACTTTCCTCCAGGAAGTAAACGCTCCAGCTACTAGAGCGCACGAGCACTGGAAACGATGGGTCGAGAATGGACACGAGGTCACGGTGCTGAGCTGCGTACCCCATCACCCAATGAGCCAAGGTGTTTCCGGGGTATCGAAATCGCATCCTCCAGAGTGAACTAAAAGGACGGAATCATTGCAGTCAAGGTACTCACGTACGTAACGCCGACCGAAGGATTTCTGAAGAGAACGTTCAACTACGTCTTCTACATGCTCATGGCTATCGCCGTCGCCCCTCGTCTTGGCAAGTTCGACGTCGTCATTTCCACCTCCACCGCAGTTTTTCAATGGCTTGGCCGGATTCTTCGTCTCAAGAATAGAGCGTTGCCCCTGGGTTCTGGAGATTAGGACCTCTCTGGCCTGCTTCGATTGCAGCTGTCGGGGCCATTAAAGACTTGAGGCTTCTCAGGGCCTTAGAGTGAGCAATCGAGCGGTTCGCCTATCGAAAGGCTGACCACATCGTGCCTCTCACCCAACCTTTTGCAGAATACATAACTGACATCGCAGATAGAACCGAATCAATCACCGTCATCCCGAACGGTGCCGACCTAGAACTCTTTGCGCAACCATTACCTGTTAACGGCCACGCAGATGGATCAACGTCGCAGCCTCTGCGTTGGGAACTCACGGATTGGCCCATCAGCTCGATACGCTCCTAGAGGCCGCAAGGCTGCTGCAACACTAGCCGACATTCGCCTCGTTACCGCAGGCGACGGAGCTGAACGGGCGCGTATTGAAGCCCGCATCAGCTAGTGCCGAAGCAACCAACTCCTATGTCACGGGCAATTACCAAAGAATGAGGTCGTCACGCTCCTGGCATCAGCGAGGCCACGCCGGTCCTCCTTAAGGACCACGAGTTGCTCACTACGGTGATTCCGCTGGCGATGTTTGAGTCAATGGCAATGGAAACCGCGATGGTTCTTGCTGGCCGCGGAGAATGCAGAAGAATACTAGAAGATAGCCAGTCCGGATTATGCGTCGCACCCGGGTCGGCCGATGAACTCGCCGACGCTATCGTTCGCTCCGCCGACGACCCTGAACTACGCAGCGAACTCGGGGCCAACGGCCGACGATATGTAGCGAAGCACTACAATCGACAGATCTTCGCAGGCAAGTACATGGAGGTCTTGCATCGTGTGGTGAGTCAGAAACGTCGTATCGAAAGCCAGCCACTCAATTCAGGAAAAAGGAACCATGATTCCTGCTAGGCACCTAGAGCTGCCAACGCGTCTAGGGACCTCTGCTCGGACTATCGCACTAGAACAGCACCATCGATCATGATCTTCGTTGGCGACAGCGCAATTCCTCGCCCGCCAATGATCCGTGCGACAGGATCGTGCTGGATTCCGCGAGCCACTCCCAGCCGACGGAGGTCCCCAGCTGCGGATTCGAATGGCCAGCGGTTCACGCAGGTGTGTTGCCTGGTCCGTGTGGTGGAAATGTTCATCGCTACCGGCCCGCCCTGAGCGAACCATTCCGTTTCGCGCGCGCCCGTGGCGAAGTCTACGGCGTAAGGACGAAGAATACAGATGTTGGCCGAAACTTCTCGATTCTTCGCTTCGGGTGATAGCGGTAATTGAACCTCGAAGCGCGAGCTAGAAGCGCATCCAGCCGCGTGACAATGGGGCTGTTGTAGGGAGAGATGCCGAACCATTTCGAGATCTTCGCCAGCGGCTGGAAAACGCACAATCCCTCGCGCGCCACATCAAATTCGGCCCTCCTTATAATGTCGCGGAAGACCTTAAGCGGGATGCCGCGCTCGTTCCTCGTTAGGCCCATCCGGGGCCGGCGCCAGTCCCCCATGGAGACGATGGGCTCGCGAATCAGGGCCACCCCCTTTGGTGCGCAAACCCGGTGCAGTTCGGATACGACGAAGCTGACGTTGGGAATGTGATGGAGCACGCCTAGGCAGCAAATCAGGTCGAACTGTTGATCAACAAACGGCAGTCTGCCATCAGGACGCGGCACGACATAGCGCGTGGGGATGCCGTGTACAGTCGGAACCGTGAACCGCTCTGAAGGATCCACGATCGTCAGGTACTCGATGCGGTCGCTCAAGGGTGCAAACTCGTCGCCGTAGGCACTGCCCAGCCCCAATGCGTTGGCGAAGGGGCCGATAGGCAGGTGGTTGAATCCATGCCATGCGTTCAAAGCATGGTAGGCATAGTTGTACCCCTCATGCTTGTGCTCGACGAGCCCCGCGTACCCCTCGCGCTCCGCCTCGTACCAGGCCGCAATCTCCGCTTCGGAGAATTCGTCCCCATAGAGCCCTTCCCCGGCCAGGAAATCCTCGACTTCTCTAGTGGCCTGAGTATGCGGAATACTGCTCAAAGGGCTTCAACTCCAGATGACCCGGCAGCTCTAACCCCATCGATGCCTCGCCGCGGTCCTCGCTCCAGCGCGGTTAACGCCTCGTCCACAATACTGTCCCAGTCCCTCTCGAACAGGTGCATACGGCGCTCACCGGACTCACCAAATGAGTTTCGCATTGCGTCGTCATGGGTGAAGCGAAGAATGGCGTTCTTCAGCGCATCCTGGCTCCATGGGTTGAAGTACAATGCCGCCTCGCCGCAGATGACGCGGGCGAAATCCAAATCGCTGGTCAATCTGGGCCGTTGAAGGCCATCGCCTCCAGGTAGGTTCCGCTGAAGGACTCCAGCAAAGTAGGCAGCAATAGACCATCCGTGTGGCGGTAGAATGCGGCAAGGCGTTGCTGTTCCAGCGGGCCGACGTTCACTACCGCGTTACCCAGCCCCGCATCCTCGATGCGCCGCAACAGCCGCTCGGCCCGCGGATGCTGGTCCTCGGCGATGGTCAGGATGCAGGCAACGTCTTTGAGCTCTTCCGGGAAGCGCTCGAAAGCAGCAACGATGAGCTCCAGGTTCTTGTGGGCGTAGTAACGGGTCAGCACGAACAGCTTGAAGGGCCGCCGGATGCCCGCCAGCTCGGGCGGAACTTCATCTCCACCTCCGCGCACGGCGGCCGAGACGGCATTAGGCATCAACTCCACCCGGCCATCGTAGCGGAAGGCCTCGCGAAAACGCCGTGCCATGACCTCGGTCTGGCAGAATACGAGCTCCGTCCGGGCCAGCGAGCGTGAGAGCTGTAGCTTGATCAGGCGATTCGCCAGGCGCCGGCTCACGGCCTCCGCCGGCCGGTTCTCCGGCGGGTACACCATCTGGGGTTTGTGCAGCAGGATCGCCTGGCGGCCCGGCGGCCGGCCCAGGCCCATGTTGCCCAGGCCCCATACCCAGTCAGGCCGGAACGCCGCCACCCTCGCTGGCAGGGTCCGCGCGTCGAAGCGGACCCGCCTCGCCAGTTCCCGTTCGTGGTAATGCCAGAAGCTCTGTCCCCGAGGGGAATCTCAATGCCCAAGTAGTCGTCCTGCCCCGGTACCACCAGCAGGTAACGGTGCTGCGGCCGCACCCGCGCCAGCGCCCCAAGGACGTTGATCCCGACCGACTTGCCGCCGGCCGCCCGCAGGCCGTGGGCGAGAATCGCGATTCGCATGCCAGACCCCCTGACCCGCTAAAAAGTAACCATCAAGCGCCGACCTCCAGCGTGCCGGCCTGCCGCAGCCGCCCCAGTGTGGACGAAGGCACGATCCGGCCAGGGCGCCTTATCGCTGCCCGCCAAGGCGGGCCTATGCCATCGCAGAATCTCGGCGCTCTTGGGCCGGCTGCTCCGGTCCACCGTGGGGTTGCTCAGCAGTTCGACGAGGCGGCCGGTCATGACACGGCTGTCGAAGTCCGCGAGAAACCTGGCCCGTGTTGCCCGCTTCATGGCGGCCAAGTGCCCAGGATGATCCCGCAGGAAAGTCAGCGCATCCCACATCTGCGCCGACCAGTGCTCCAGCTGGCAGATGAAGCCGTGGAGCCCGCTGTCGACCAGCCAGCGCATGGCGCCCTTCCCATTACTCGCCACTGGAACGACACCATAGCTCATCGCCTCGAGCATGATCATCGGGCAGCCCTCGTCGTAGGAGGGGAGCAACAGGACATCTGCCGTGGCCAGGATTTCGAGGAAGGTTTCTCGCGGCACCTGGCCGTGAAATTTCACGGCCCCGAAACCAGCAAAGTGTTTGCGAACTTCGTCGGAGACCTGTCCGAACCAATGGAGCTCGATACCCTGCAGGCGCGGCCCCGCCTTCGCAAGCGCCTTGCGAACCAGGTGCCCCCCCTTCCTGCGGTTCATTCCGCCACCGAACACCACCCGTAGGGGTTGTCCCTGCCGCTCGCCCCCGGTCACCTCCACCCCTGGGTCAGGCACGCCGTTATGGATCACGGGACACTTCGTGACCGGTAGGCCGTAGCGACCCACGAAGGCCTGATGCATGTCGCTGGAGATGGCCACCACATAATCCACCCATCGGTAGCTGTGGCAGGCCAGGGTCGCCACGTTGCTCTTGCCGAGATGCCCTACTGCCACCATGGGACACCGCAACAGCGGCGCCACGCTCTGGAGAATGCTGTTGTCGTTGTTGATGGCTGCTTCCTTGCCGATGTCGCTGACATAATCGAGAACCCGGCGGGCCGCGGCCAACGGGTCATCGTCCTGCCCGCAGGGCACGTGGGATATGCCTCGCCCTCGAGCCATCCGCCGTCTGCGGGCGCAGGTGACAGGTAGTGCACCTCGTCGCCACGCCGCAGCAGCTCCTCGGTTAGAATGCGAACGTAGGTGTTGATCCCGGAGCCCCGGTCCGGCGGGCACGACGAGGCCACTAGTATCTTCATGTGGCCTGGGCCCGGGGACGAGTTGCCGGCACTGAGGCTGACGACCGGCGTCCCTGAGGCACATGCGCTGTCTTGCCGACGCGACGCCGCGCGCGTTCCAAGGCACCGATGACCGCCCCCATCCACAACCACGCTTGGTCATACAGCGGCGTGTTGAGGCTGAGCTGGGCAAAGAATACGGCGCTCCCCGCAATCAGAACCATAGTCTCCAAGGCATCCAGCCGGTTCCTGAGGAACAGTATAGCCAGCCGTGCCAGAGGCACCGGCACTAACATCACCCAGGCCACGAGACCTAGCAGGCCGGCCTCTAGATAGACAGCGGTTGGATTGAAATGGGGGATACTCTCCGCGCCTGGGCCGAATGGCGCGTTGCCTTGGGGCATCCAGAACACCGGGTCGGCGAGCTTCTCCACCAAGAACATCGCCGCGTATATCCGACCGTACACCGTATTGGTGTACTGAGGATCGGTGAATCGGGTCACAACGCCCTCCGCCGCCTGCAGAATCCAGTCGAACTGGACCACTGCGAAGCCAAGCAGCAGTAGCGGCAGCACCAGGATCCTCGCCTTTCCCAAGTCGCGGACCAACAACGGTGCCAGCCAAGCCAGCGTCATGGTACCTATGAACACCAGCACGCCGCTGCGGGTATGCAATTGGGCAAGCACATAGAGGGCCCCGATGGAGCCGAGGAATACCAAAGCGAAGCGCAGCAGCTTCACGGGTAGCACGCAGAGGACGGCGATGAAGAACAGGTAGAAAATCTGGAAGTTTTGATCGATGGTGACCTCCGGGCGGATGACCAACTCCCCGCTACGGTAACCGTAGGCGTTTACCACGGGGAGCAGGCCGGGTGCCACCTTCGCGACGGCAAGAACGCAGACAACAACGTAAATCAGGCTCACGGTGAGCAAGACGCGACCAAGCAGATCCTCAGATTGGGTGTTGCGAGCAAAGGCGTAGCCGACAAAGAAGGCAGTCGCGGCGCTGGCCAAGGTCAAGACGCGACCAGGAGATTCGCCTTCAATAAGCAAGATACCGAATAGGAACGCGAGTCCGAGCAGCAAGAGCCAGCCCAGTGCATACACCGGTGGAACGGCCGGCTTGATACCCCAGACGAGGATCGCCACCAGCATGATGACCGGCACCGCAGCGTTGACCGGCGGGTTGACGCCTGCAAGGTTGCGGAGGAAATAGCTGACGAGGGAATCCAGCAGCAGTACCGCGAGGATCACCAGCCACGCCACCTGTCCTTTCGGCGAAAGCACCAGCTCAGGTCATTCGGGAGGCGGCGCCACCGCCCGAGCCCGTCCTGACCCGGCGCAACCGGTCGGCGAGCCGTACGGCGGCCGATATCTGCTCCACCATAGCCGCCGTCCCGAACCGCTTCCTCAATCTTCCTAGCGCCTCCGTGCCCTTCCGTTCTGCGGCGCCACGGTCACGGCCAAGCGCCTCGATGGCCTCCCGCAGCTCTTCCGCCGTACCTCGTCGAAGGCGAACACCGGTTACGCCATCAAGCACCAAGTCATACTCCGTACCATCCGCATGGTAGGCGATCACCGGGCGCCCGTATGCCATGGACTCGGAGATCACCATGCCACCCCGCCCCGGTAGGGCCACGACGTCGGCCGCGCGGTAGTGGTTCTCGATACCCTCCGTTACCCGACCTGGAAGGCTGACGTGCCACATCCCCCGCGACCGGACCTCCCGGGCAAGCCACGAGTGCATCTCCCCATCCCCCACCAGATGACGTGGTAGCCGACCGGGTCGAGCCCAGCCGCGGCCTCGAGTAGGACATCCAGCCGTTTCTCTAGGGTCATCGCACCGACGAACAATACGGTGAACCGGTCGTCGATGCCCAGGCGCCGGCGGGCCTCCGCCTGCGATAGCCCCGCCCCGGCCGATATGTGCCGCGAGAGGTCGGAGACGTTCACAGCCACGAAGATCCGCTCATCGTCGAAGCCGTTCGCTAGCAGCACTTCCCTGCCGTAACTGGAGTAGACCACGAACGCGTCGAAGTGCCGGCGAAGCGCATTGACCAGCCTACCCCGCATGCCTCGCCGCACCATGGGCTCGCCCGGAAGGCCCCCGAGAGACCAATGGACGAGGCCTGTCCCCGGATGGCGCCAGCGGTAGCGCATGGCGCTGAAGTAGCTGACTAGGTTGCTCTCTCCCTCGGACAGGATCACGTGGGGACGGAAAGCCTTGAGCCTCACCGAAAGCCCGCGATGATGGACGAGAGTCCTGTTTCCGACTCGCAGGAATCGGCTGGGCAGCTCCTCCACGTCGATCCCGGCGAGGTCCTGCGCACTGCGGACCTTGGAGCCCGGCACGTCGGCGCCGATGAAAAGCCGCACCCGCATGCCAGGCAAAGCGGCCAGCTCTCGGAAGAGCGAAACGCGGTAGGGCGTACAGACCCGCTGGAGTATCGCCAACCTCAGCTCAGTCTCCCCATCGTGATCCTGAAGCGTTGACGCCTCCATCACATCGCCGCCCCCACGGTACCTTTCGGCCGGACATGCGAATCCTCAAACCAAGTTGAGAGGTCCCTGCCGGTAAGCTCGGCTAGAAGGGCCAAGTCAGCACGGAAATAACCGGTCAGCTCTCGGCGAAGCTCCGGCTCCAGGGAAGGCCGATCCTGAATGCTCGAATTGATGGCCTGGATACGATTGCGCCAGCCGACGCTCCTGATGCCAAGGAGCCGTTTAACCCTTTTCAAAACAGCAACTGCCTGCCCCGGTGGCCGGTGGGTCAGGTGGGCAAACAGCTGCGACCGGTTGTACTTGTTCTCGTTGACGCGCGGAAACGCTGTTCGCCCGTCGTCCTCGAGATCGAGGAACTCGAGCACCTCCCCGTACACGGTCCGTGCATTCCGGTTCAAGTCGTCGAGGAAGAGTAGCTGGATCTGGTCCCGCGGGAAAATCCCCAGCAGCCGCTCCACCTGCTTCCCAAGCCGGGCCACCTCCCCGTACTGCAAGAATGCGGGCTCCCGGCAACCTGTCGGGATGGCCTCGCCAATCCGTCTACGATCCTGAGCCGCCAGGCCGTAGCAAAGTCTTTGACATCCTCGTCCAGCACCCAGACGAGTTGGGAGTGTACCGATTGCACGAGATCCACTGGATTGCGGAGCATGACGATAATGCGGGCATCCGGCTCAAACTCGTAGATCTCTGGCGCAGTGCGACGCGAGAGAAGAGGTACCACACAGAGGCTTCACCGACCGCCCGACGTTCGGGCCCGGCACCCGCAAACAACGCGAGGTAGCTGTCGAGGGTCGGCACTTCCCGCTTGTAGTGAGGAAAGTCGTGGGCGAAATAATGGGGCTCTTTGGGCACCGTCATAAACACTTGGGGGTGTTCCCTGAGGTACTCGCTCAACGCTGTAGTACCGCACTTCGGCGCCCCCACTATGAAGAAGTTTGGGCGCTTCATACAAAACGACCATAGCGAGTCAACCGGAACAGGATTACCGGGCCTTCCAGAAGCCTTGCCGAACTGGGTCGTGGCGGCACGGCACGCTCATCATCAGCCCCCCCCGGGGTGATACTCATGGGCAGAACGCGGGACGCACCCGGCCAACATCGGGGAAACCATGTATCCCATCTATCCACTCTGGTGAGGATTGGCACCTCTTCAAGCCACTCAACCACCTTCCACGATCTCCGGCAATGTGAACTCGTCTCCTTGCGAACGGGCGCGGCCCTCGCTACTCGTGCACCGTCGGCAGCAATCGAAAGCCTGGTCAGGTTGGCTTACCCGATTTAACACCAGGAAACACCGAGCAACCAGATTGCGAGTTCATTCCCCCCTAGCCAAACCACCGCCTCAACCCAAGCATCCTCCTATAGGCCCGTCTGACATGATCCCTAGCCGTTGATCGTACGAAATCGGGCCGGTGAAGGATGACTGACTTCGCCTCATCCGGCCCCCACAGGTAGACATACTTCATGAACCGCACGTTGTACTCGGGCGGCAGCACGGCCACCCTCACCCCATCGGCTTCCCAGATCAGTTCCCGGAAAGAGAATTGGTCCTTCCTCAGGTTGCCCTCATGGAAGCGCTCTGGCGCCAACGCTCTAGAAGGGCCATGACCTCGTCCGTCTTGCGGAAGGCGAGTACGCCCGTATTCAGCTGAGGAAACGCGTAAGGGACCTCAGCCTTCCAGAAAAGACGGTTCGTCGACACGCGGTTGTGAGCATGGGCGGCCGCGATGTCATAACGCGCCAGAAGCCCGAACACCGCCGAGACGTTCCCGACGACCCGGGTATCCGCATCGAGAAAAAGCGTGTACTCGAAGGGTGTCTTCCCGACGTAATCCACCTTGGAACGACGGTGAGGGGTCTCGATCTTCTCGAATGAATCAAAGAAACTCTTCCCAGCAGGGCCCGCATCCCCGAACAGGTGGGTCGTCAACTCAGGGTTCTTGGCCTTCAAGCTTTTCGCCGACTCATTCGCAGCATCCACATACCTTTCACCAGTTGCCACGTAAAGAACACCGCACATGCTGAGATCCACCATCACTTCAGCCTGTCTCCAGCAGTTTCTCATTTCCTCGGATGCTCTCCCTCCCGATCAAATCGACGCGGCACAGGACAATCGCGACATGCCAAGTCAACGCCCAGGAGGCTCTCAATCTCACGGTTTGATTGTGCATTGCGGCTATGGATCCTCTGTTCCAGGGCGCGGCTGAGCCGGCCTGCCGCCTCTCGCTTGCCTGCCAAAAACCAACGTCCGACTCGGCTCTGCATGAAGGCCCGAGCCACCTCGTAAGACTCCGGAATGAAAGCGAAGTAGTGCTCATACAGCACGTTCTTTGCAATAAGCCGTTGATGTTTCTGGTGAGCCAGAGCTCACTCGGGCTCAATGAGACACTCAGCCTTTTTGCGGCCGAAGAAGCTAACCTCCATACCGTTCTCGCTGCACAAACGCTCAAGCGGCATTTCCACATGTATGATCGCTTTAGCACAATTGGCCTAAACCAGTGACCACAAAGTCAAGACCCAATGGTCTCTGATTCGACGGCCAGGTCGCGAATTCGCCCTGTTGCATCATATCCCCGGGCGCACGCCGAGGTACCTGTTGACAAAATATGCTTGTAGGACAGCCTGCCCCAGCCTGCTCAATGCCTGAGCGACAGATGCTCCGGCAACACCCCACATTGGGATGAGAAGTACACTCAGTGCACCGTTAACTGCCACGGCAGATACACCCGCGATCAAGGACAGCGCTTCCCTGCCGCACATGTTCAGCAACATCTGCACAGACGCGAACGCCGCATTCCCGATGCGCCCGACTGCAAGAATGGTCAACGGTAGCGCGGCCGCCTCAAAACCCTTCCCGAACACTGCAACGACCGGTTCCTTGACAGTGATCAAGAAAGCTACCAGAGGTATCGTCACGACGAAGACGATGCGCGTACTTTTCCGTACAAGGATTTCCAATCGTGCCTTGTCGCCCGATTCATAGATGCCGGCGAAACTCGGCGCGAGAGCGACCGTTACGGCCTTCACGCCCACCGCGATGAGATCCACGACCCGACTCGCTATCGCGAACACGGCAACCGCTTCCATACTCATCATGTAGCCAAGGATCAGTAAGGTCAGCCGGTTCTGCACACCCATGGTGCTCTCGAGCACCGCGAATCTGGCACCGCTCTTCATCCAGTCGCCGACTCTCTCTTCCTTTTCGTCCGTGGTAATGCCCCTTGAGACGTAGCTCCTATAGAGAAGCCAGGCAGCCGCCAACGCAACTGCCGCCGCGATTATCCGCAGGGCCGTTGCATCAGCGGACGACTCCAGAGTAAAGCTCGATACACCCGCGAGGAAAACAAGCCCCAGGAACACAGCGGGGCCGATGACGGTCTCGCCGAGTTGCCCCCTTACCACCCTCCCTGTACCGCGAACCGCGGCCTGTTTGACGCCCATGAACGCCCATATGGGAATCAGGAGGACCGCGAAAAAATTGAGAGGATTCAGAAAGTCCCAGTCCGCGGCCTGAAGCAGGATCACTAGGGCAACTCCGGCGAAAAAGACAGACGATCCGAGCACTACCCGGTGCGCCACCCCAAGAATCCCATTCAATAGTCGGTCATCCTTCCGGCGCAGGTAGACCGCCACCTCACGCACCAGCAGTCCATCGAACCCGAGTTTCGCAGGCGCGGCTAGTATCGTGACCCATGCGAGCACGAAAACGAATAATCCGTAACCTTCAGCTCCAAGGAGCCGGGTCAGTAGGATGACCGTTACAAAATTGATGGCATTGGAGAGCAGGCGAATCCCCGCAATTCCGGATGCCGCCTTGATCAGCCTGTTCCGGAGAGATCCTCCCTTTCCAAGAAGCTGAGGCATCGCAGATCCGACCTTTTCGCTCACTTGGACGGCGACCTTTCTGCAGTCGTGGCAGACAGAGCTTCCAGAATCCCTCTCCTGAATCCTTCGAGAGTCCGCCCGTTCGGGTAGTCTTTTCCCGCGATATCCAGCAACGCCCTCTTCAACGCAATCTCTTCCAGTTTCAGTCGCGACTCATGTACTTCAGGGGCTGCTCCCAGCAACAGGGCATAATCTTCAGTGCCTTCCCTGAAAGCTTCCCACCGCCGGCTACTGACTGGCCTCCCATTGGATTCGTAAACCACCGCCCAGTCCGGACGTCGGCTATCCAGGTCGTCCTACGTGCTGCTATTCTGGGTGTCACTGTAGGACCAGAACCCGACACCCGAAGCACCCAGCGCCCAAGCCTGCCATGAGATCATGCGATAAAACCAAGGCTCAGCCGTCTTTGCCGGTGGTTCGGGATTGCGGTAGGTCCACCAGTCCCTGTCCAGGTTTTCGAAAAAACCTCGCGCCTCAGTCGAGGCAAAATTGAATGTGGGTTGCCAGACGTTGACCTCCGGACCCAGCTGTCGAAGCTCCTCCACGGACATCCTCCCCTTCTCTGCTGCGGTGGGGTTGGCATAAATGCGGAACTCCGGCACCGCATCCTTAATGAGCCGGATGTAGCGCTTGAGAGCCACTTTCTTCTCGCCGAACGGTTCATCCACTGGGTAGAGAATCCACTTGTCGGCAGGAAGACCAATGCTATCCATGAAGGTCTTGAGCTGCTGGGCCCAACCCATTACGACCTCTCTTTGCCTTGCATCTGGCACCTCGCTGTCCGGGCCTAGCCACTCGGGCTTGCGACCGGGGTGCCAACCGAGGACGAGCAGCACCTGCCTCGCATAGGGACGAAAAAGCTCGATATCCTCGCGGAGCTTTACGGCCCGCTTGACATCCCAACGGCCGTCGAGATCCGGGAGCGGGATATGGTGCGGTGGAACAACGAATACATCGACGCCGTGCGCCACCAGGTCAGCGAGGACCTCCCGGGGTTGCTCCCAGATGGGATGCGAACTGGAATAGGCCCAGTTTACGGCGGCCGGCTTGTGGCTGGAGAGATCTTTGTCCAGTACCTCGACACGTAGCGGAATGCGCATGGGCGCCTGCCCATTTCCTTCGTTCAGGGCGATGGCCAGATCATGGGTCCCGGGGCCGAGTCGGGCCAGGTCGACCTCAACCCACAGATAGGCTGCCTCGCCCGGTTCACCTGTATGATCCCGTCTTTCAGGGGGACGAACGGGTCATGTACCACGGCACCATTGGACGCGAGCACCGTGGCCACCACGCGGAAGGTGACACCCTCCGAGGTGCCATCGACCACCACCTCATAGCTCGTCTCACGCGTCGGGTGGAAGAACCCCAGGCATAGGGTTTCCCGTTCACCAACGGTGCCGACCATGCTGGCACCGTCTATACAAGAAGTTACCTCCTTTGCGCCTGGAAAGCTCTCTATCCGACCCCACGTGTCGGTGTTCCAGACATAGAGTTGATCGTTCAACATACTCCAGCTCTCAACGGTCTCCGGAACCGGTGCATCTGCATCTAGGTAGGCAGCCTTGAGACGATCGGTGTTGTCTGTGATCAGAGCTTGCCTGGATCCTACCACCGATTGTTCCTCACCGATCGGTATCTCCCCACTGAGCCATTCAATCTCATCTACGAAGATGTTCGTGGATTGGGCATGCACAATGATACGGGCATCCTCACCGCCCACAGCCACCGGGACCTCAATCCAATGCGTCATGCGGTCACCCAAAGCATCACGCTTTCCATGATAGGCGCCCACGTGCCGGAACCCGCTATCGCTCCGCCGGTATAGATCCACCCGAATCGGCGGCCACACCCCGGCGTAGGTGCCCTTCGCAGTCCGCAGCCGCAGTCGCCCGGCTACCTGCCCCGGCAGGCGGGCGCGAATGACCACGGGGGTCCGGTCGTGCCAGCCCACGGCCTCGCGGTGGAGCCAGATGGGATAGCTTTGGAGCATACCGTCCGTGAGTTGCCTGATTTCGTGCTCGTCGCGCGTAAGACGGTAATTGGGCTCGTGGGAAAAACCCTCAACCGCAAGTTCTCCAGACAGCACGGGCGGTGCTAGGACGACGACCAGCCAAAAACCGACCGACGCAATCGCCGTTGCAGGAGGCAGGAGACTCGCGAGAAGCAAATCATGAGTTGTCTGCCGTCCGCAAAGTCATGAACGGAAACGTCGTCGGGTGGGCTTTTTGACGATCATGGGATTTGGCATCAATAGACCGGAAGCGGTTATGAGCAAGCTAGCCCAATAGCAAAACTCGCGAAAGTTGCGATCTTCATCTCATATCAGCTCAGGTTCGTGACGCACCCGTTCAATCTCGTGCACACGGCTTCGGGCAGAATCGTCACTGCCGCCATGCGCTTTTCCCATACCCTATGCATATCGAGGTAGTCCGCATCATGCTTAGCGCTTACCGAGAGGCCTATAGCAGCAGCGCTAACTTCGAGCAATTCCTCATAGGGAATAGGGTTAGGAAGGCCTAACCTCACGGCTTCGACGAAGGCACCTACGCAAGCCGAGTTACCTTTGTCTTGTTTCCAAGCCCTCCTACTTCGAAAGTTCCTCCATCCGAATCCGGTTAATCGCCAGAAATTATCGAGCGCCAGCACCCTTCCCTGGCAGTACACCTCGAGCCGTTCCTTAGGAACCTCCCTATGGCCGTTACCAAAGTAGTGCACCGAACCGATTGATCCGTTTTCGAAACGCAAGGTCAGCGTGACGATATCACCTGTTCCCGACTCCGTTGTGGCCGACGCTGCCTGGTAGGACCTGATTGATCCGTCAGCCAAATACCTCAGCAGATCAACAAAGTGGCAGGCTTCTCCGACGATTCGGCCGCCACCGATCTGAGGGTCTTGGATCCAATGATCCGAGGCGATGCGACCAGCATTCACCGTTAAGATCATAGCTCTTGGGGCGGCCGTGCTATCGAGCAGGCGCTTCATGTGCTGTACGTGCGGAGCAAATCTTCGGTTGAAGCCGACCATGAGCTTCGGACTATCGGGGGAAGAAGCACGCGCCCGATAGATGGCGTCGATTCGCCTCAGATCCTCATCACGAATGGCCATTGGCTTTTCTACAAAGACGTGCTTGCCGGCCTCGAGCGCGTCGCAAACGAGCCTTGCATGGCTATCGTGTCTGGTCGCGATGGCAACCGCGCTTACTTCGGGGTCGGCCAGAAGCTCTTCGATGTCGGTCGTTGTTATCTCCGCTTCACACTTGCGGGCAGCGTACAGACCACCGAAACCCCGCCAGATGCTACCGTACTTTACTTCGCGCGCCGGCCTGCCTTGATGGCCGGCAGCAGCACTCAGCGAGGCATGAAGTCTTCCCGCACCAATCACACCCACCATGGTCGTCTCAGCGGGCACTCTCCTTAGCTTAGCGGAACCGCCACGACCTGCTGAGCCGTCTTCTGGTCCTGGCGGTTACTTGACTCGTGATCATCGAGGAGCACGCCAAGACCACTGCCGTCGTTAAGAGTCTCGTCGTACGCATCGGCCGCCGTCCGCATACGGGAACGTCCGTGGTGCATCAGACGGACCGACGTCAAACTGCGCCCCTCAGTCAGCATCGATTCCAGAAACGCGCTCAAAATTTCTTGGCCGACCGTCCACGCACGAATCCGACTGCGGATAATCATGCCCTTTCCCTCATAAACCAGGTCGTAGCGTCCAGGACCATACGAACAGGAAACCTGAAAGGTCAGCTCCTTCTCGTAGAAGTCCGCCCGCGAAAGCTCAAGTCCCGTCACCCCCACCAGAACAATCCGACCGCGTTTGCGACACATGGTCGCCGCCTGGTGAATCGGTTCGGACGACTTGGTCGAAGCCGTGATCAGAACTCCATCAACGCCCCGACCCCGAGAGAAGGATAGCGCCCGGGCTATCGGATCGTCGCTTTCGCTCAGGTCAACGGCTTCTGCGCCGAACTGGCGAGCCAGTTCGCAGCGTGACTTGTCCGGATCTATGCCCAACACCCTGCACCCATGCGCGCGCAGGAGCTGAACCGCGAGCTGTCCGATTAAGCCGAGTCCGGTTACGACCACACATTCGCCCAGGGTGGGCTGAAGCAGGCGAATACCCTGCAAGGCAATGGCGCCTGGAACCGTGAAGGCGGCAGCGTCGAAGCTGACAGAGTCTGGAATGCGCGCGCACAGGTTCGACGGAACACTCACCACTTCCGCATGCGGTCCATTGGACGCAACACGATCGCCACGCTGGAAGCCAGTTACCCCCTCCCCTACTTCCAGGACGACACCGGCGTTGCAGTAACCCATTGGCATCGGCTGATCGAGCTTGCTACGCACCGCGCTCACAGTCGCGGCTATGCCATCGGTACGCGCCTTGTCGAGCGCCTGGCGAACCTTCTCCGGTTGTTGTCGGGCTTTGTTGAGCAACCCGGCCCGGCCGAACTCGACCAGCATCCGCTCGGTACCGGCGGATACCAGTGAGGCCTGTGTCTGGATGAGCAACTGTCCCCGAATGGGGCCCGGCGCCGGCACCTCTTCCACAGTGGTGGCGCCGTGTTTTAGATCCTGTACAACCTGAAGCATTCTCGTCTACCGATCCCGTAATCCCCGTGACGTAGCTCGTCATTGGAACTATTCTTATCCAATGTCCGGCCCATCTGGTCTTGCTCTGTTTTCCTTGCGCCCTAGGGTTCTGCTAGCTGTTGCCGGCCTGATTGCTGCTGGAATCGTCGCATACGATTCGCTCCAGAATATGACCGCCTACTGGGAACGGGCCGAGTACAACCACAGTTACCTGATCCCCTTTGTGGCCGCGTTCCTCTTGTGGCAACGCCTTCCGGCGCTTGCCCGGGTGCCTGAGCGGGCCTGGGCCGGAACCGTTCTAGTCGTTGTCGCCTTTGCCGTAATGCTGATCGGCGAGCTGAGCGCGCTCTTCACCATCGTTCAGTACGGTTTCCTTGCCCTTCTGATCGGGCTATTCATCTCCGCGTTTGGACTGAACGCGCTGAAATGGGCCTGGGCGCCACTCGTCTACCTGTTCTTCATGGTCCCGCTGCCCAATTTTATCTACAACAACCTCTCCCAGTCCCTCCAGCTCATCTCCTCCGAGATCGGCGTCGCCTTCATCCGCCTCTTCGGCATCAGCGTCTACCTGGAAGGCAACGTCATCGACCTCGGCTCCTATCAACTCCAGGTCGTAGAAGCCTGCAGCGGTCTACGATACCTGTTTCCACTGATGAGCTTCGGGTTCCTTGTTGCCTACTTGTACAAGGGCCCCGTCTGGCACCGACTCATCATCTTCTTTTCCACCATTCCAATCACGGTTCTGATGAACAGCGTGCGCATCGGCATCATCGGCGTGTTGGTGGATCGCTGGGGCACCGGGATGGCAGAGGGTTTTCTTCACCTGTTTGAGGGATGGGTGATCTTCATCGCGTGCCTTGCGGTGCTGTTTGCCGAGGTCTGGTTGCTTAACCGCCTGTCCGCCAGCGGCGGATCCGCCATCGATCGTCTGGATCTCTCCATGCCGTCTATCGCGGAGGTCAAAGCCGCGGCCGCGGCGGCCCCGCCGCGCAGCTCCGCGCCGCTGATGGTCAGCGCCATCAGCCTGATTGTGCTGTCGGCGTTGACCCTCGGCATCGATTCCCGGGAGGAAATCATCCCCCAGCGCGAACCACTCATCTCCTTCCCGCTGTTCCAGGACGAGTGGCGTGGGCGCGAGGGTCATATCGATGCACCCATCATCGAGACGCTCAAAGTCACCGATTACCTGATTGCCGACTACACCCATCCCGACTACCCGATACCGGTGAACCTCTACGTCGCCTACTACCAGTCCCAGCGCAAAGGCGCGTCTGTACACTCGCCGCGCTCCTGCATTCCCGGTGGCGGCTGGGTCATCGAAGACCACACGGTAATGACGGTGGATTCCTCTCCCACCGCGAGCCTCGCCCAGCCGCTGCCCGTGAACCGGGTAGTCATCGCCAAGGGCCCGAACCGCCAGCTCGTGTACTACTGGTTCCAGCAGCGCGGGCGGCTGATGACCAACGAGTACCTGGTGAAGTGGTTCCTGTTCTGGGACGCGCTGACGAAGAACCGCACCGACGGCGCCCTGGTGCGGCTGGTCGTGCCGCTACCGGATGGCTACTCCATGGATCAGGCCGATTCGGAACTGCGCGCATTCATCGCTGATTTCCAGGGTACGCTGCAGCGCCACATTCCCGGATCGACCGCTCTTTGATGTAGAGGTTACCGCGCGGCCACCAGCCGGCAATCCCCTAAACAGGGGAGATCTGCTGCGGCGCGGCAAACCCGGCATCAACCCCGCAGGGCGCCATTTCCCCCATAGCGGTAATACAGCCCGGCCCCGTCTTCCGCTACGGTTTTCCGGTGGCTCCCATACGCGCCCCCCTCCGCGAAACCTACGATGCCCTGGTATCAGAGATCTACCTGGCCGGCGCCGGCATGCGGCCGTGGTCGGCGCCGCTCGGCACCCTGGCGCGGCTGACCCGCAGCAGGCACGCCATGCTGCACGCGGCCAGCGTGCGCACCATCCCCTCCACTACCGTATACATCTATCACGACGTCGATCTGGTCACCGACGTGCTGCTGGATTACGCGGACTACCTTCAGGAGCACGGCGATCCCAGGGTGGACTACAGCGTCAACTTGATCCGTAACGGACGGATCGCCGAGCCGTTTCGGGACCACGACTTCATTTCCGAACGGCAGATGAAACACCACACGTATTACGCCGAAATCCTGCCGGAGGTGGACTGTCTCTACGCCCTGGCGGTTCCGATACAGGTTAAGGGCGACGTCGGCGTCGGGATCTCACTGCAGCGCACGCCCCGGCAAGGCCCCGTCGGAAATGCGGCCAAACGACTCGTGCAGCGCATCGCGGGCCACATCAGCTGCGCGCTGGAGATGCAGGATGCCCTGCAGATCCAGGCGCCGGAGCGGCACGACGACGTGCGTCCGTTCCAACTGCCCACCAGCGCCGCCATCATCGACGGCAACGGCCGGCTGGTGGCGGCGTCTACCCAGATGGAGGCCTATCTGGCGCAAGGCCTCTTCCGGGTTCGGGCCGCGGCCCTGGAGGCCGGAACGCCCGCGCTGATCGAGCCCTTCCGGCGAGCCGTCGGTCGGGCTGTGTCCGGCAAGCCGGCGAAGGTCCCGGTGCCGGAGCGCTCGCTGCTCATCTACGTACTGCCCATCGTGGTAGAGGAAGGCGTGTTTGTGAAACCCGCCATGATCGCGCTGGTATTTCGCAAGCAGGATGCCGCACCCGCCGATCCGGTGGCGCAACTGGCCGCCCGGTACGGCCTGACCGCGGCCGAGACCGCCACCGTTCGCCTGCTGGCCGAAGGGTGCGCTCCGAAGGAGATCGCCCGGCGCCGCGATGTCAGCGTGTGGACCGTCAGAACCCAGCTTCGCTATGTCTTCCACAAGCTGGAGGTGCGCTCTCAGCAGCAGGTGCTGGCCAGACTGGCGCAATACGCCCGCTAACGCTTCGAGCGTCGCCGCTGCTTCTTGCCCCGCGCAATCTCCGTCTGCAGCGCGCTCAGCTTCGGCTCCCAGAACCGGCGGAAGCGATCCAGCCAGGCATCCACTTCCTGCAGGGGGGCGGTGTCCACGGAGTAGATGCGGCGCTGACCGTCCACCCGCACGTTGGCGAAGCCGCTCTCGCGCAGCACGCGCAGGTGCTGGGAGACCGCGGCCTGGGTAATGCCGAACTCCTTCTGGATCACCGCAACCACATCACCGGAACGGTGCTCGCTTTCGGCCAGCAGCTCCAAGATGCGGCGGCGCACTGGATCGCCGAGTACGTCGAAGGCGTGCATCAGTCGTTCGGCGCCGGCATGCCGGTGTAGAAGGCGGCCGTGCGTGCTGCCGCCGCCTGGGCCTCGGCCGGATCCTGACCGGCCGCCGCCGCGGCCCGGCCCCAATCTTCACTGGCGCCTTCCATGAAGGCGCTTCCGCCGGCGGATGTCGAGAACGCCGCTTCATCGAAGCGGCCGGTGTCATCCAGAAGGTGCAGGGCCAGCCCGAGCAGGCCCAGATCCCAGCCCACCCCCACGGCGCCCGGGCCGAAGGTCTTCCAGTGATCGTCCAACGGGCAGATGTGGGACAACACCAGCCGCGCCTTGCTCTCGCCTTCCGGCGCCAGGCGTACCTCGACCCAGCTCAGGCCGCCACCGAACTCCCAGGTCACCGCCAGGAACTCCGGAGGCACACAGTCCGTGATGGTGCCGCCGGCGTTCCCCTCGAACTGGTAGGTGCCGCCCAGCTTCAGTTCGCCGCTCACCGGCAGGAACCAGCGCGGCAGCCGCTCCGGATTGGAAACCGCATCCCACAGGTCGTGCACGTCCGTGTCGAAGCTGCGCGCCAGGGTTACACAGCGGGCGGGTTTGCCGTCCCGCTCGAGCTCGGTCACCGTGCGGGTGACCGCGCCGAGATAGGTACTGAAATCAACGTCCATGCGCTTCCTGATTTAACTTTACACTTGTATAAGTGAATACTTATATCTATCGTATGGCGAAGTCAAGCAGCGTGCCAGCCAGGGCGGGAGTCATGACGAGACATCGAATCTATACGACCAGTTTCGCGAGCGTTTACCCGCATTACGTGGCCAAGGCGGAACGGAAAGGGCGCACCCAGGCAGAGGTCGACGAGATCATCCGCTGGCTTACCGGGTACAGTCAGAACGAACTGCAAGCCCAGATCGATCAGCAGACGGACTTCGAGACTTTCTTTGCCGAGGCGCCCTGCCTCAATCCCTCACGATCGCAGATCAAGGGGATGATTTGTGGCGTGCGTGTGGAAGAGATCGAAGAGCCGACCATGCGGGAAATCCGCTACCTCGACAAGCTGGTCGATGAACTGGCAAAGGGGAAGAAGATGGAAAAGATCTTAAGGGCGTAAGCCGGCAGCCTACGCCGGTTCTCGGCGAATCCTCTACGCGGTTGCTTGCCGATAGCGTTTGAGGCCGAACAGCCCAGCCAACGCCGAGAGAAATAACCAAGCGGCGGCCGGCAGAGGAACGACGGAAAATGCACGGACGTTCGAAAGTTCGGCGATCTCCCCACCGTTGTTGCGGAAATCCAACAATGTGTAGCTTCGGATGGAGCCGCAAATCGCAGCCGGACAATCGAGCGTGTCAAAGTCCGGAATCCACTGCGCGATATCGCCATCCCAGGTGCCGCTCTCACCACCTACTTTGCCCAAGATGAAGTAGCCATTGGCCTTGAACGCCAAGTGAGTTATCGATGAGTCGGACACTTCCCAGTTGCCTGCAAGCTGATCAACTCCGGTTATCGAGAATCCGTCACCGCTTCCGTTCTCCTCCAATGGGTCGCCAACCTGGGTAACATAGGACGGGTCAACACCCAGAATCGCCGCCACATTCAATGCGGTCGCGTTTGTGCCTTGCCCGCAATGAGGTTCCGGACAACCGCCAACAAACGTCATATTCGTAGTAGTGGCAGATGCCGTTGCAGAAGCAAGCATCCCAAGCACCACAATCACCAGCATGCGTGAGTTCATGTCTGCCCTCATCCCCGGGGTTGTGACTCGGACCCGGCCAAGAACCGCCTTACTTTGACAAGCAAGTCTTGCCAACTACATAGGCTATTCTCTGCACCGTTTTCGGCAATACCCCAAGTGGGTGAATTTCAACCGGGTAAACTACAAACATCTGACAAATCTCCCCCGTTTGACCGATGGCGAAACCCCGTGCCGGGGAGTACTGTCGCGCCTGCTGGTCAGACACCCACACCTTCGAAGTGGCTCCTGGCCTGCCGACTTCCCGTTTCTTCCCGCACCTGGCCGGCAATGGCCAGGTGCACCTTTCCGCCTGCGCGATCCCCAGGCACCGGCCGCCTGCCCGATTGGCCTGGATTTTGAATCGAAACATAGTAGTCTGGCCTTACGGCACTCGCGCCAACCACCAGTAGTAACCGGCATCGGCCGTCAGGAACTGGAACTGCGCGAGTTGCAGCGCCGCGCCGATGCCCTGCGCGAGCAGTCCGAATCGATTCTGGCCAAAGCCCAGGACAGCGCCAGCGAAGGCGGTTTTCAGCGCAGCAACGCGCGGCGGATTCAGGATGCTACCCGGCCCATCGAGCCGGCCAACGTGGGCGCCAGCCTGGTGCTGGCCGCGTTTGTGCTGGGCGCGCTGACCGTCGGTCTGGTGTTCGTGTTCCTGCGCGAACAGCTCGACGACACCATCCGTCAGTCCAGCGATCTGGCCGACCATCTGGACGTGCCGTTCCTGGGGCCGCTGCCGCGCATCCGGGACCAGGACCTGAAAGCGCTGCCCGTTCAGCCCGCCGAACCGTTGACCCGCACCGACCTGCGGGAACTGAAGCGCCTGACCGCCGCCGAAGCCGCGCCCCACTCGGTGCTGGCCGAAACCCTGCGCCGGGCGCTGTTTCAGTTGCGCCGCCAGACCAACGACCCGCGCGCGCGCCTGGTGGCCATTACGGCGCTCCTGTCCGGCGAGGGCAAATCGTTCTTCGCCTTCACGCCGCGCCAACGGCGCCGATCCGTCGCGGCGCGCCGTGCCGCTGGCGCCGAACCTGGACTTCGTGCCGGCGCCGCCCCTGGATGTCAGTTCGCTGGAGGCCGACGTGTCGGCCGTGATGGACGAAGTGGAAGCCGCCGAGGCGCCGGTCAACTTCGTGATTCTGGATACCCCACCGGTGCCTACGTGGCCGATACCCTGCAGGTGTCGCCGCTCGCCAGGGCCAGCTGTCGCGGATCGGCGACACCGGCCGCCGGCCTCGAATTCCCCCCACCTGCGCGCTAGCATGCACCGACGTCTTGGGGGAACAGGCCATGAATCCATTCCAGATGGACGGCAAGCATGTCGTCATCACCGGTGCATCGTCCGGGTTCGGTCATCATTTTGCCGGGGTTCTGTCCGCGGCCGGGGCCAGGGTGTCACTGGGCGCCCGCCGCACCGACAAGGTGGCGGCCCGGGTCGAAGAGATTCGCGCCGGCGGCGGCCAGGCCGCGGGCGTGGCGCTGGACGTGCGCGACCCGGACAGCATCCAGGCCTTCTACGAAGGCGCGGAAGCCGAGTTCGGCCCGGTGGACGTGCTCATCAACAATGCCGGGGTAGAAGCCGGGGCCAAAACCTACGCCATGATCGACGAGGACGACTGGGACTTCGTGATCGACACCAACCTGAAGGGCCCGTGGCTGATGGCCAAGGCCTACACCGAGCGGGTGGTGGCCAACGGCCAGCAGAGCGGCAACGTGGTGATGGTGTCGTCCATCACCGACCGGCGCACCATAAAAGGTCAGTTCCCGTACGCCGTGTCCAAAGGCGGCATGACCCGCATGACCGAGGTCATGGCCCTGGAAGCGGCCCGCTACCGGATCCGGGTGAATGCCCTGGCGCCGGGGTACATTCTGACCGACGTCAGCCGGGTGCTGCTGGAGAGCGAGGCGGCCCCGGATTTCATGAAAGGGATACCCATGCGCCGCTTCGGTCAGTTCGAAGACCTGGACGGCCCCCTCCTGCTGCTGGCCTCGGATGCGTCGAGCTACATGACCGGCTCGGTGCTCACCGTCGACGGCGGTCACGTGTGCGCCTCACTTTGAAGACCGGTTACATGAGGAAAACGTCATGACTGACATCCGCCCGTTCAGGATCGAGGTGCCCGAGTCCGAGCTCGACGCACTCAAGCAGCGCCTGGCCCTGACCCGGCTGCCGGAGCGCGAGACCCCGGACGACTGGTCCCAGGGGGTACCGCTGGCCTACGTCACCGACATGAAGGACTACTGGCAGAACCAGTACGACTGGCGCCGCGGCGAAGCGGCCATCAACGCCTTCGATCAGTTCGTCACCGAAATCGACGGGGTGGACATTCACTTCATTCACGCCCGCTCGCCGAACCCGGACGCGCTGCCGCTGGTGATGACCCACGGCTGGCCCGGCTCCATCGTCGAGTTCCTGCAGACCATCGACCCGCTGCGCAATCCCGAGGCCCATGGCGGCAACGCGGCCGACGCCTTTCACGTGGTGTGCCCGGCCCTGCCCGGCTACGGCTTCTCCGGCAAACCCACGGCGCCCGGTTGGGGGGTGGAAAAGATCGCCGACGCCTGGGCCGAGCTGATGAAGCGCCTGGGCTATGAGCAGTACGTAGCCCAGGGCGGCGACTGGGGCTCGGCGGTGACCACCGCCATCGGCATCCGCGACACGGCGCACTGCAAGGCCATTCACGTGAACATGGTGTCGGCCCGGCCCGACCCCATCGACGACAATCTGAGCGAGATCGAGAAGCGCGGCCTGGCCGGCATGAAACACTACCAGGACTGGGACTCCGGCTACTCCAAGCAGCAGAGCACCCGGCCCCAGACCCTGGGCTACGCGCTGGTCGACAGCCCGGTCGGGCAGATGGCCTGGATCCTGGAGAAGTTCTGGGCCTGGACCGACTGCGACGGCCACCCGGAGAACGCCCTGTCGCGCGATCAGATGCTCGACAACATCATGCTCTACTGGCTCACCGCCAGCGGCGCCTCGTCGGCGCGCCTGTACTGGCAGAGCTTCGGCAGCTTCAGCGCCGGCGAGGTGCAGACTCCCACCGGCTGCAGCGTGTTTCCGAAAGAGATCTTCGTGTGCTCGAAGCGCTGGGCCGGCAACCGCTACAAGAACATCATCTACTGGAACGAGCTGGACAAGGGCGGCCATTTCGCCGCCTTCGAGCAGCCGGAACTGTTCGTGGAGGAGCTGCGCAACTGTTTCCGGCAGGTGCGCTGAGGGCCGGCCATGGCCACTGCGCACGTCGGTCCGCTCTGGCGCCCGCCCCCGGAAGCCCTGACCGAAACGCAACTCGGCCGCTTCGCCCATCAACACGGCTGGGCCGCGGGGCCGGACTTCGACGCTTACGCCGGTCTGCACCGCTGGTCCGTCGAAGACCCCGGCGCATTCTGGCAGGCGGTGTGGGATTTCACCGGCATCATCGCCACCACGCCGGCCGGCCAACCGGTGGCGGACCTGGACCGTTTTCCCGGAACCCGCTGGTTTCCCGGCGCGCGGCTCAACTTCGCCGAGAATCTGCTGTGCCACCGCGATGACCGGCCGGCGCTGATCAGCCTGCTGGAAACCGGCCGGCGCCGGGAACTGAGCCACGCGGAACTGTACCGCCAGACGGCCTGCGTGGCCGCCGAACTGCGGCGCCTCGGGGTCGAACCCGGAGACCGAGTGGCCGGCTGGCTGCCCAACGTGCCGGAGACCGTAGTCGCCATGCTGGCCACCGCGAGCCTCGGCGCGGTGTGGTCGTCGTGCTCCCCCGACTTCGGCGCCCGCGGGGCCCTGGACCGGCTGGGCCAGATCGAACCGAAAGTGCTGTTCGCCTGCGATGGCTACTTCTATGCCGGCAAACGCCAGGACACCACCGCCCGGGTGGCGGATGTGGCCGCGGCCATCGGCTCGATCCAGCAGGTGATCTGGGTGTCGCTGATCGATGCGGCGCCCGCCGGCGGGGTACGCTTCGACGACCTGATCGCCGCCGACGGCGGCGAGCTCGCCTTCGAACCGCGCGCCTTCGACGACCCGCTGTACGTGATGTATTCCTCCGGCACCACCGGCAAGCCCAAGTGCATCGTGCACGGCATCGGCGGCACGCTGCTGCAGCATCGCAAGGAACATGCCCTGCACACGGACCTTGGCCCGGCCGACCGGCTGTTCTTCTTCACCACCTGCGGCTGGATGATGTGGAACTGGCTGGTAACGGGCCTGGCCAGCGGCGCCGCCCTGGTGCTCTACGACGGTTCACCCTTCCATCCGGCGCCGGACACCCTGATCGGCCTGGCCGAGCGCGAACGGGTGACCCATTTCGGGGTCGGCGCCAGATACCTGTCGGCGCTGGAGAAGGCCGGGGTGGAACCGGCCCGCAACCACGACCTCGGCGCCCTGCGGATGCTCATCTCCACCGGCTCGCCGCTGCTGCCGGAAGGCTTCCGCTACGTGTACGGGAAAATCAAACCGGATGTACATCTGGCCTCCATCTCCGGCGGCACCGACCTGATCTCGTGCTTCGTTCTGGGCGCGCCCACCCTGCCGGTGTTCGAGGGGGAAATTCAGTGCGCCGGGCTCGGCATGGCGGTAGAGGTGTGGGACGACGCCGGTCAGCCGCTCACCAGCGGCAAAGGCGAACTGGTGTGCACGGTGCCCTTTCCCTCGTGCCCCATCGGTTTCTGGAACGACCCGGACGGTTCGCGCTTCCACCACGCCTACTTCGCACGTTTTCCCGGGGTGTGGGCCCACGGCGACTTCGCCGAGATCACGCCCCACGGCGGCTTCATCATCCACGGCCGCAGCGACGCGGTGCTGAACCCCGGCGGCGTGCGCATCGGCACAGCCGAAATCTACACCGTAATCGAGCAGTTCGAAGAAGTGCAGGAAGCCCTGTGCATCGGCCAGCAGTGGCAGGACGACACCCGGGTGGTGCTGTTCGTGACGATGCGCGATGGCCACGTGCTGGACGATGCGCTGCGCGAGCGGCTGCGCGCCGCGGTGCGCGCCGAAGCGAGCCCGCGCCACGTGCCGGCGAAGGTCCTGGAAGTGCCGGATATCCCGCGCACCCTGTCCGGCAAGATCGTGGAACTGGCGGTGCGCGACGTGGTGCACGGCCGCGAGGTCGCCAACACCTCGGCGCTGGCGAACCCGGAGGCCCTGGCGCATTTCAAGGGACGGGTCGAACTCGAGTCGTGACGGCCGGAGCGGTCAGGCCGGCCGGCGCGCGGCCGCAATCTGCCTGATGGGAAGAAACAGGGGCGTCGGTTGCGGTCGATCGTTCAGCGCCCCGCCGACCGCTGCGAGCTCAGTGAACCCCAATCCTCGGTAGAACGCCGCGGCAGCTTCCTTCGCGTCCACGACAACGCCGACACAGCCGAATCGATCGCGCAAATCCAGGGACAGTTCCAGGACCGCGCGGGTGAGCAGCGTCCCAATTCCATGACCCTGGTAACTCGAATCGACTGCCAGCCGGGCTAGACGCAATATCGGCAGCGGATACGCAGCAAGGCGGCGTCGCGTTGCGTCACCCAGATGATGCGTGGCGATCTCTCCCGTGGCCACTGTCGCGAATCCAGCCAGGCGGCCATCGTGGTCGGCCACGTAGGTTGCGCCGATGTGATGACGAAACTGGTTCTGGCCGGCAAACCGAAGAAAAAACCGATCCAGGTCGATGTCCCCGCTGCGAAAGTTCGAGCGGTCGTCGTCCGGCTCGAGCAACCGGACTCGTATCTCCTGGCTGGGATCCCGAACCAAGCGTCAGTCAGCGAGCAGCTTCCGCAGCGCGTCCTTTGGGGGTGTGTCTGCCACCAGGGCATCGGCGACTGCGTCCATTGCCTCCGGCGTGATAACCAGGCGCGCCGGAATGATTACTTCTTCGGGAATATCCCGCAGGGCCTGCAAGTGGTGCTTGAGCGCTTCCTCGATCAGATACCCTTTCTTCACGCCATGCCGCACGCTCTGCAGATGCTGCCCGTTGCGTGCTACGTGCTGGCCGCCGCTCCCACGTTCGACGACCGCGCGGCGCGCACCAGCCCCTGCACCAACGGGTGCGGCCGCTCCGGCGCGGACAGCGCCTGGGGCACGAACAGGGTGCCGACAAAAAACGGGTGGTCGGGCAGTTCGATCACCCGGATCTCGCCCTCGGCGTCGGCACCGGCGATCACCAGCGGCCCGTCCTTCAATCGGGGCAGGTACTCGGGGTTCACTCCAAAGTTGCAATAGTACCGCTCTACCGCTTTTTCAGACCCATATACAGCTGCAACCTGGGTACCCGGGATCAGATCGATGGGCAGTTCCTTACCCGCCAGCGAACAATAGAGGCCGGAAATGAACAGCACCGAGGCATCCGGATGCACCTCTTCGTGGTCGGCCTCGGTGATGCCCAGCACGTTGCGCGCGTACTCGATCAGCATGTGCTGAAAGCCGCCGCAGGTGCCGAGGGTCGGCAGCCGGTTCTCCCGCGCCCAGCGGATGGCCTCCAGGGCGCTCGCGAAGTCGCGGTAGGGTGAGCCCGGCGCCACCAGCAGCGCGGCGAAATCCTCGAGCAGGCCGTCGCGGTAGTCGCCGGTGTCGACCCAGCGGCCCTCGACCTCGATGCCGAGGGCGGCGCCGGCGTGATCCAGCGCCGCGTTGGTGGCCTGGTGGGTTTCGTTGGCCGGGTTGAACTCGCCCAGCACGGCGATCACTGGCATGGGCGCCCCCTCCACGTTTCCGCGGAAACGTATCCCGAATTCACGGAGGAATCCAATTACGAATGTCCTAACCCCGGACCCGGCGCCGTGAGATAGGATCAATCGTCATGATTCCGCCCACCGCACACTTCATCTGGTTCGGCCGCGAGCTGCCCTGGGCCCATGCGCTGGCCATCCGCTCGGCCGCGCTGTTGGGCGGCTTCGAGCGGGTGGTGCTGCACCACGCGGACGATCTTTCCCGCGCCGACGTGTGGCCGGAACTGCAGGCGCTGCCGGGGTTCGAGGCGCGGCAGATCGATGCGTTCGCAACGCTCGGCGCAACGGGGCCCGGCGCCGGGGCGCTACGGGAACTCTATGGCCAGCTCGATCAGCCGGAAGCCCGGGCTAACGTGCTGCGCGCCGCCATCCTCTACCAGGAAGGTGGCGTTTACCTCGATCTGGATACCGTGACCCTGAAATCCATGACCGAACTGCGCGGCAGTTGCGGCGCGTTCTGCGGCGAGGAACACATCCTGCCCCCGGCCGCGCCGGACGAGGACCGAACCCTGCCGTACGCACGATACCTGATCCGCTTCGCCGCCCGGCTGCGCGAGTTGTGCCGGCGATTGCCCCATGGCTGGCGTTACTTCCGGGTCATCGAGCGCTGGTATCCGCGTGGCGCCAACAACGCCGTACTGGGCGCGGTACCCGGTCATCCCCTGGTCCGCGCGCTGCTCGACGGCATGATCGCCATGCCGCCGTCACAACAGCGCCGGCGCTACGCGCTCGGGGTGGCGCTGCTGCAGCGGACCCTGGCGAATTCCCGGGCGCCGGACTTCCGTTTGTTACCCCCGTGCACCTTCTATCCACTGGCGCCAGTGATCAGTCAGCACTGGTTTCAGATACGGTCGCGGCGGCCGCCCCTCAACGCCGTGCTGGACCCCAGGACCCTGGTGGTGCACTGGTACGCGTCCATCGGCACCGAAGGTCTGCTCGGCCACATCGACCCCGACTACGTGCGCCGGCACGCCGACCGCCAGCTTTTTTCCGCGCTGGCGCTGGCCCACGTTGAATCGGCAGGCGCCGCGGGCCCGGCCGCATGACCGCGGCGACCTTCTTGCGGCAGGGTTATGTCACCCAGTCCGGTGTGCTGACGCCGGCGCTATGTTCGCTGCTCGAGAAACACCTGACCCTCGGCCGGGAAATCGAACCTGCCGGCTGGTGGAAGGGCCGTGCCGTTACGGACCGGCTGCTGTTCGACATCGCCAGCAGCGAGGCCCTGGTGGCGCTGCTGACGCCATTGCTCGGAGAGGATATCGTGCTCTACGGCGCCAGCACGGTGGAGCGCGCTCCAGCGGAGCGGCACGCCTGGCACGTGGACATCGAGTCGTCCGCGCCCGGCGGGCGCTTTGCCACGGTGTGGATCGGCCTACGCAATACCAGCCCCGAGTCCGGGCTGAAACTGATCGGCGGCTCGCACCGCTACCCACAGCTCCTGCAGGAAGTGCAGCATGCCGGCGCCTACCGCCGCGGCCAGGCGGACGACGACACCGTGCTGGAATGGGCGCGCAAGTTCGACCCCGCGGCGCGCATCGACGTGCCCGCGGTCAGCGACGGCGACGCCATCTTTTTTGCCGGGCGCCTCTGGCACGGTTCGCTGAACCGGCGCGACAGCGGTTCGCGCCTGGCCCTGCTGCTGCAGTACGCGAGCGCGGACACCGGCGTGTTCAAACCGGCGACGGACGCCCTGGAATGGCCGCTGGAACTGGACCAGCAGCACCGCCCGCCGGTGGTCGTGGTGAGCGGCTGCGGCAATAGCGTCGGAGGAACCGACGGCGTCGGGGGAACCGACGGCGTCGGGGGCACCGACGGCGTCGGCAACCGCCAGGTGGCGCCGCCCCCGACCAGCCCGCCCCAGGCCGCGCCGCTGTCGACGGTGGTTCAGCCCATCGCCTGCCCACTGGCGGAGGACCCCCGAACCGGCTGGCGGCAACATCCGTTTTTTCAGGGGTTCACCCCGGTGCACGACGCGATGACCTGCCATGCCTCGGTGCTGAGTCCGGGGCAGATGCCGCATCCGCCGCACTGCCATCTGGAAGAGGAAATCCTGATCGTCCTGAGCGGCTGCGCCGAACTGCTGCTCGGCGACAGCTCGGACACCGGTCGGGCGACGGCGTATCCGGCGGGCGCCGGCACCTTCGCCTACTACCCTGCCTACCAGCATCACACCCTGCGCAACGCCGGCGACGAGCCGCTCACCTACCTGATGTTGCGCTGGCGCGGCGCGCCGGTGGCCGAGGATCGGGCGCTGACCACGACCCGGATGGATCTGACCGCGCAGCGCGCGCCGGGCCAGCAGGCATTTCGCACCGCGCTGCTGTTCGAAGGCCCCACCCACTGGCTGGGCAAGTTGCACGCACACTACTCCGAGGTCGAACCCGGTGGCGGCTACGAGGCCCACCGCGACCCTTACGACATCGCCCTGGTTCTGCTCAGCGGCGCCATCGAGACACTCGGCGCCCGGGTGCAGGCGCCCGGGGTCGTCTATTACGCAGCCAACGAATTGCACGGACTGCGCGGTGCCGGGACGGAGACGGCGCGTTATCTGGTGTTCGAGTTTCATCCGCCGCGGGGCGGTCGTGCCGGGCGAGCCCACGTTCCGGGGGACGTGCCGTTCGTGCAGCGGCGCCTGTACCGTCGCATCGCCCGGCCGCTGCGCCAGATCGGCTGGCTGCGTCGGTTGCTGCCGGAGCGGGTCAAACAGCTTGCCAGAGACCGGCTGCGCTGAGACCCGGCAATTCGGCCGTTTCCGGGCCGTCGCGTTCTCCGTCGCCGTGGTAAGCACGGTATCATGCCGACTTCATCGAACTTGGGGAGAAAACCGACGTGCAGAACTTCGAAGGCAAGACCGCCGTCATCACCGGCGGCGCCAGCGGCATCGGCCTGGCGCTGGCCGAACGATTCGCCGCCGCGCGCATGAACGTGGTGCTGGCGGACATTCAGGAAGACGCGCTGGAGCGCGCGGTCAAGCAGTTCGAGGAACGCCAGGTGCGGGTGCTCGGGGTGGTCACCAACACCATGCTCAAGGAGTCGATCACGGAGCTGGCCGAGCGCGCCATCAGCGAATTCGGCAAGGTGCACGTGCTGTGCAACAACGCCGGGGTGGCCGCGACCTCGGGCGGCATGGGACGCGGCATCTGGGAAGTGCCGGACACCGACTGGGACTGGGTGATGGGGGTGAACTTCAATGGCGTGCTGTACGGCCTGCAGGCGTTCGTGCCGCACATGCTGGAGCATGGCGAGGACAGCCACATCGTCAACACCGCATCGCTGGCTGGCCTGCTCGGCGGCGGCGGCACCTACGGGGTCAGCAAACACGCCGTGGTGGCGCTCACCGAGACGCTGTACAACGATCTGAAGACCCGCGGCGCAAAAATCGGCGCCTCGGTGCTGTGCCCGGGTATGGTCAGCACCAACATCTTCGACGCCGAACGCAACCGGCCCGCCACGCTGAAGTCCGGCGCCGGGGAAACCCCGAACGAGATGCTGGCGATCGGCAAGGCCATGCTGGCCCGGGGCAAACAGCCCCAGGAGATCGCCGAGATCGTGTTCGAGTCCATCACCAACGACGCCCTGTACATTCTGCCCCACCCGGCCTGGGACGACTTCGTGAAGAACCGCTTCGACGCCATCATCGCTCGCGCGGGCCCCGCGAACATCGATTTCGAGGCAGTGCAGAAACGCCAGGCGGCGGGCGAGCAGTTCTGATCGTGCCGACAACCGGCCGGAGGCCCGATGTCTGAACTCGACCGGCAATTCGACGAACTCGGCGACTGCGTCGACCAGCTCATCGCCCTGCTGGAAGAGGCCGGCGACCGCTTCTGGATCGCCTACCTGCGGCGCGGACTCAAGGACGTGCGCGCCAACAAGCTGGCGGGCGCCACGTTCATTCTGGGCTGTTACGGCGGCGAGTCGACGTTCTCCGACCTGACCATCGCCGCCGATCTGAAGCACAGCGATCCGCTGCGCCACCGCAACCTGAACGCCCGGCTGTCGGAGCTGCGGACCCGGACCTTCGAGCGCGCCAACGCCATTACCTCGCGGCGCGCGTGGTAGCGCCAGCGTAGCAATCCGCCGATAGGCTGCGCAGGCAGCGTCCGCGTGCCAGCAACCACCATCAGCCCCTGGAAGATCTCATGCACAACCGTCGAACCCTGATGACTTGCATCGTATCGCTGCTGCTGGTGACCGGGCCGGCCCACCCCTGCAGCCGCTATCTGTGGAATGACAATGAACTGGGCGTGTTCGTATCGCGCACCATGGACTGGCCCGAATCCACCGAGCCGGTGCTGACCGTGTTCCCCCGGGGCATGCTGCGCGATGGAGGCGCGGCCGGCGGCGAGCGCGTGGTCGAGCATAATGGTGCCACCTGGACCTCGAAGTACGGCAGCCTGGTGACCACCGTTTACGGGATCGGCACCGCCGACGGGCTGAACGAGAAAGGGCTCGCCGGTCACATGTTGTACCTGCAGGCCACAGACTTCGGCCCGCGGGACGATACCCGGCCCGCCGTCCAGGCCGGACTATGGCTGCAGTACCTGCTGGACAACGCGGCCGATGTGGCAGAAGCGCTGGCAGTGCTGGCTGAGGTACAGATCGTACCGGTCCAGGCCCATGGCCACGACGCCACCGTACACCTGGCCATCGAGGACGCCGCCGGCGACTCCGCCATCATCGAGTTCGTGAACGGCGAGCCGGTGGTGCATCACGGCCAGCAGTACCGGATCATGACCAATGACCCGACCTACGACCAGCAACTCGAGTTGCTGTCCGCGCTGGATTTTTCGAACCCCAGCCGCGACACGCCATTGCCTGGCAACGTGAAGGCCACGGACCGCTTTCAGCGCGCCGCCTACTATGGCGCCATGCTGCCGGAACCCGGCAACGAACGAGAGGCCATCGCCGCGGTGCTGGCCATCGCGCGCAACGTGTCCGTGCCGTTCGGCGCGCCTTACGGTGAGTTCGGGATCTACAACACCGAGTACCGCACCGCCATCAACCTGACGGATCGGCGCTACTTCTTCGAGCTGACCACCAGCCCCAGTGTGATCTGGGTGGACCTCGCCGCACTCGATCTGGCGGCCGGGGCGCCGGTGCTGGTGCTCGACCCGGACGACATCGACCTGGCAGGCAACGTGACGGGCCGCTTCACGGCAGCCGCCAGCGCGCCGTTCTGAGCGCCGCAGCTACGCCACCGGCCACCGGCCCTGATTCAGGGCATTGGCATCGGCGCCGCCACTATGCTAATTCTGAGCTCTCACGCAGCAAGCTGTAGCGAAACGGTCATGGTGTTCTGGCGCAAGACGGCGCGGCGCAGGAAAGCCTCGGTCGCGACCCTCAAGCATCTGTTTCACGGCATCGCGGTCAACGCCGGCAAGGATGCCTGCGACGCCGCGCGGGAGATCTCCGGGCACCGGTTTCTGAGCGAGGATGCGCCGCGGCTGCCGTTGGATAGCTGCACCTGCCAGCCCGATTGCCGCTGCACCTACCAGCACTTCAAGGATCGCCGTACCGAATCCCGGCGCGAAGCCGATCTGGGCCTGCCGGTGCGGCACGTGTTGGATGAAAAGCGCCAGGGAGCCGGACGCCGGATCACGGATCACTGAAGACCGGCCGCCGCCTGCGGCCGCACTGTCCTTCCTCAGCCGCCCCTCAGCCGCCCCTCAGCCGCCGGTGGCGGCCACCACGTCGGCCACGAACCGGCCGAGGTCGAAGCGTTTGCCGTCCGGGTCCACCCCGGTGCGCACGATCACCAGGTTTTCCTGCGGCACGATGGTCACGTACTGGCCCTTGTTACCCATGCTGGTGTAGGTGCCGCTGGGGATACCGGGAAGCTGGTCGAGCAGCCAGAACTGGGCGCCGTACCCCAGTTCGCCGGGCTCCGGGGGCCGCGATGGCGCTGGCGTGGCGACGAATCCAGTCCATCCTTCCGGCAGCAGGCGCTGGCCCTGCCACACCCCGTCCTGAGCGTACAGCAGGCCGAAGCGGGCCAGATCCCGGGCCGTGGTGTAGACCTGGCTGGAACCGATGAAGTTACCCAGATGGTCCGTTTCCATCCAGGTGTGGTGCATGCCGATCGGCTCGAACAGCTTCTCGTAAGGGAACCGCAGGTAGGCGGTGTCGTCGTTCAGGACCGCGCGCAGGCTCAGCAACAGCAGCAGCGTATCGTTGTTGGCGTACTGCCAGCGGGTGCCGGGGGCTTCTTCCAGCGGGGTGGTGGTGGCGGCGCTCACCACATCCTGGCCGCCGAAGTACATGGCGTTGGTGTTGCTGCCTTTGCTCCACAGGCCACTGGACATCCACAGCAGATGCTGCAGGGTAATGGCGGCTCGGGGATCGGCCGGCTGCTGCCACTCGGGGACCGGAGCTGGCGCCTCGACGTCGAGCAGTCCCTCCTTCACCGCGATGCCGATCAGCGTGGCGGTGATGCTCTTGGCCGTGGACCAGGTGCGGTAACCGGTGTGCGGCCCGAAGCCGGGCCGGTAGGACTCCGCGATCAGCTCGCCGTCCTGCATGACCAGCACCGCCGCCGTGCGGGTGCCGTCGCCGTAACGCGCGTTGTCGATGGCGCCCGCGAGCACCTCCTCGAGGCGCGGATCGGCTGGCCCGATGGCGGGATCACCTTCGGGAAAGGCCGCATCGGGCTCAGATTCGGACCGGGAACGAAAGACATACGGCAGCCGATGCAGGTCCCCTTCGTCCCAGTGAGGCGGCACAATCGTGCAGCCCATGGTGTCGCGGAACGCAGCAATCCGGACGTTGCCCGCGCCGTCGGCCGCGCGCACCAGTTGCCGGCGCGGATCGATCTCCGGCGCCGGCAGATTCAGCGCCGTGGTATCCACCAGTTCCACTTCCAGAATATCGTCGAGCGGACGCCCCATGGCGAAGTGCGCGGAGCAGGTGAACAACGCCCGGTAACCGGCGGCGATGAACGGATCGCTGGGGTCGGCCGCGCCGCCGGGAAGCTGGTACGGCGCGGCAGCGGCGCTGAGGGTCAGCAACAGCGCCGGCACAGCGGCGAGCGCGCCGCGCCATGGTCCGGGCCAGGTGCCATGGGGCCGGCGTCCGCAGGAGTTCGGCATCGGTGCCTCGGATTCCAGGGGTTCGCTGGCTATTATGCGGGGTCGGCTGCTGCGGTTGGAAATCGATGGTTCGCGCTCAATACCACTTCCGTCCGTCCGACCGCGGCCTGCTGGCCTGGGACGTCCGGCGCCTGATCGAACGGAGCCGGGGACTGCCGGTCTTCTCTCTACGCCTGACGGCCATTGCCGAGATCGACGAAAACCACTGGTTCGGTTACGCGGGTCAGAGCCCAACCTGTCGCGCGCTGCTGGAACACATGCGCCTGATCGATCAGGCCGATCTGCGCTTTCCCATCATTTTGAGCGCCAGCGGGCGGGTCATGGATGGCATGCACCGGGTCTGCAAGGCCGTCCGGCAAGGGCACGGGTACGTGCCGGCCGTTCAGTTCATCACCGATCCGGATCCGGATTTCGTCGGCGTGCGCCCCGCGGACCTCCCCTACGACGACTGACCGGCCGTGGGCGCCGCAGCGCCGCTCAGACCTCCGACGCCACCGCCGCGTTCCTGCCGGTGCTCGGCGGGTTACGTTTGAACTTCGGCACCAGCTTCAGCAGCTTGTGCCAGGCCGGGGCTTCGCTGGTCCAGATCTGCACCTTGGGTTTGAACGACGACGAGTCGTCCAGCGCGCCCACCTTGACCGAGCAGACCTCCGGCGCGTCTTCGCTCTGGGAGTAGAGCTGGGTGCCGCACTGGTTGCAGAAGGCGCGGATCACCAGGTTGCCCGCTTCCGACAGGGTGGTGAACTCGGTGGGATGGCCTTTGATGACGCGGAAGTTCTGGCGCACGACCCCCACCGCGTAGGACGGCCCGCCGCCGGACGTGTACTGGCACGAACGGCAATGGCAGGCGGCCTGGAACAGCGTCGGTTGGTAGAAAGCGAAACGGATGGCGCCGCAGGCGCAGCCGCCACTGATCCTGTTACGGTCCTGATCGATGTCCATGTGCTATCCGTCCCGGCCCCGAGGGTTCATTCTGCCATCTCGACCGGTCATCTCAATGCATTGTCTCAACCCGCCCCGTCATCGGCGTCGCGGCGGGGGGTGGGCAGCATCAGGATCAACACCGCTGACGCCAGGTTGCACCCTGCCACCACCGCCAGCGCCAACTGGTAGCTGCCGGTCACGTCCCGGTACCAGGACACCAGCAGCGGCGCCGCGGCGCCGAGCAGCAGCGCAAACGGCAGGCCGGCGCTGCGCACCGCGCCCAGGTAGCGGCGGCCGAAGAAGGCGCCCCAGATGACTTCCTGCAGCGGGATCATGCCACCCCAGCCGATGCCGAGCAGGAAGTAGGCCGCATAAATGAGGGTCAGCGAACCATCCTGCACCGCCAGCACGATGGCCACCAGCGCCAGCCCCGTGAGCCCCGCGCCCATGGCCGCCAGCGGGCGCGGCTGCAGCCGGTCGATGAAAAAGCCCCAGATGGGCTTGGAGATCATGGCGGGTATGCTGGCCACGGTGATGGCAAAGGCCGCTTCCCCGCGGCTGAGCCCGCGGTCGGACAGGTACGGCACGCTGTGCAGCAGCATCACCACGATGTTGATGGTGAACAAGCCGAAGGCCAGCACCAGCAGATAGAAGGTCGGCGAGCGCAGCGCCTGGCCCCGGGTCACCGAACGATCGAAGTCGAGCTGAGCCCGGGCCGCCAGTCCTTGCGCCACCTGCTCGGCACTGCGTCCATCGGGATGCCAGCCATGGTCTTCCGGCGCCCGCCGCATGACCAGGGCGGTGGGCAGCAGCACCGCCAGGGTCACCGCGCCGAGTACCACCCAGGCCGGCCGCCAGCCCAGACCGTCGATCAGGGCGGTGGCGCCCGGGGTCAGCAGAATGCCGGCGAACGAGACCCCCATGGCCGCCCAGGCGACGGCCTGGCCGCGGCGCTCCACGAACCATTTGGCCATGGTGACGTTCACCACCAGGTTGCCCACCAGGGCGCAGCCCAGGGTCAGCGCCACGCCGTTCAGGATCAGCCAGTGATTCAGATTCTGCACCAGGCTGTGGGCCGCCAGGGCAATGGCCAGGGTGATGGTGCCGACTACCATCAATGGGCGGGCGCCCAGCCGGTCGACGTAGCCGCCGATGAAAAAACCGGCGAATCCCATCACGAACTGGCCGAGGGACCGGGACAGGGTGTATTCGGAGCGGGTCCAGCCGAGTTCCTCGGTCATGGGCACCATGAACGGCCCCAGCACATAGCTGAACATGCCCATGGCGAAGAACTGGGCGACGAAAGCCGCACCGACCAGATACCAGCCGTAATAAATGGGTTGCCGGATGCTCGTAGCCCAATCAGGGGTCGAACGCAGGGTATCTACCCGAGCCGGGATACGCCAGAATCCTGCTGAACGGAAAACCAGGGGGTAACGGTATGAAGGGATGCGTCGGGTTCGTGTTGGCGCTGATCGGTCTGTGTCTGGCGACTGGCACCCGCGCCGAGTCCACGAGCGGCCTGCCGGCGCCGCAGCCGGAGCGGATCGAGGACGCCTTTCCCAAGGCGCCCTACTCGCCCTATGCCGGCCGCAACTTTCCAGTGCGGCCGTACTTCGGCGATACCCATCTGCACACCGCCTATTCCATGGACGCCGGCGCCTTCGGCGCCCGTCTCGACCCGCGCGACGCCTACCGGTTCGCCCGGGGCGAGGAAGTCACCGCGTCGTCCAGACAGCCGGTGAAGCTGTCGCGGCCGCTCGACTTTCTGGTGGTGGCCGACCACTCGGACAACATGGGCTTCTTTCCGGCGATGATGACTGGCGATGCGACCATCCTGTCCAACAGCACCGGCAAACGCTGGTACGACATGGTGCAGCAGGGTCAGGGCAACGCGGCCGCCCTG
Organism: uncultured Gammaproteobacteria bacterium; assembly: GCA_942491135.1. Classification (GTDB taxonomy): domain Bacteria; phylum Pseudomonadota; class Gammaproteobacteria; order Pseudomonadales; family Azotimanducaceae; genus UBA7803. Next base: position 101,715 of record CALNZS010000016.1, read on the forward strand.
GAGATCATCGTGGCCTTCTCGCAAGGCACCTTTCCCCAGGACATCATGTTCTTCCCCGGTACCGCCGGCTATAAGAACGCCTGGCAGAAAACCATCGCGGCCGCCGAGGAGTTCAACGAGCCCGGCCGCTTCACCGCCTTCATCGGCTACGAGTGGACGTCCAACACCGGCGGCAACAATCTGCACCGCAACGTGATCTTCCGGGATGACGCCAGCTACGCCCGTCAGGTCGAGCCGTTCACCGTCTACCCGCCCCAGGGCAGCGACAATCCGGTGGACCTGTGGAAATGGATGCAGGCCTACGAGGACAAGACCGGCGGCGACGTGCTGGCCATTGCCCACAATGGCAACCTCAGCAATGGCCGCATGTTCCCCACCGTCGAAGCGTTCGGCAAGCGCCTGAATGCCGAATACGTGGAGACCCGGGCCCGCTGGGAGCGCCTGTACGAGGTGACCCAGACCAAGGGCACGGGCGAAGCACACCCGTTCCTGTCCCCGGAGGACGAGTTCGCCGATTTCGAGCTGTGGGACAAAGGCAACCTGGACGGCAGCGTGGCCAAAAGCGAGGACATGCTGCAGTACGAATACGCGCGGGAAGCCTACAAGAACGGCCTCAAGCTGGCCGGCCGGTTCGGCACCAACCCCTATCAGTTCGGACTGGTGGGCAGCAGCGACGCCCATACCGGATTGAGCGCCCTGGCCGAGGACAACTTCTTCGGCAAGACCACGCCGCAGGAGCCGAGTGCGGAGCGCAGCAGCGCCACCTTCGTGCACAACGCCGATACCGGCGTCACCATCATGGACTGGGAGGTGGGCGCGTCCGGCTATGCCGGGGTGTGGGCCACCGACAACACCCGCGAGGCCCTGTTCGACGCCATGGAACGGCGCGAAACCTACGCCACCACGGGCACCCGCATGGTGGTGCGCTTCTTCGGGGGGTGGGAATTCGAGGAACATCACGCCAGCGACCGCTTGCCGGCGCGGGTCGGCTACGCCAGGGGCGTACCCATGGGCGGCCAACTGAGCGCCGGCCCGGACGGCCAGGCGCCGACCTTTCTGGTCGCGGCCCTCAAAGACCCCATCGGGGCCAACCTGGACCGCATTCAGATCGTCAAAGGCTGGCTGGACGAACGCGGCAACGCCCAGGAGCGCGTCTACGACGTGGTCTGGTCCGACGACCGCAGCCCCGATGACTCCGGCCGGGTTCCCCCGGTCGGCAGCACGGTCGATGTGGCCGAAGCCAGCTGGTCCAACACCATCGGCGATCCGGAACTCATCAAGGTCTGGCAGGACCCGGATTTCGACCCGGAACAACCGGCCTTCTATTACGCCCGGGTCATCGAGATACCGACCCCGCGCTGGCCAGCCTACGACGCCAGGTACTACGGGCTGACCCTGGCCGAAGAAGTGAGCCAGACCATCCAGGAGCGGGCTTACACCTCACCGATCTGGTACACGCCCGCGCCCTGACCCGGCCCGAGCGCGCGGGGGCGCACTGACGCACTGAAGCGTGCCGTTCCGGAGAACGGCACGCCTGCCATCAGCGCCGCAGAGCCGCCAGCAGGTAGCCGGCGCCGAACGCCAGCGCCAGGCTCTTGACCGGGTGCGCGCGCACGTACTCGGCAACCTCGGACTCGCCGGCCTCGGCCGCCGCCCGCAGGGAACCGGCTTTGTCGCGGGCCCGGGCCTCCGCCGTCGCCGCGCCTTCGCGAATCCGTACTTCCTGTTCGCTCAGGCGCCGCGCGGCACTGTCCACCGCTTCGTGGGCGCGCTCGGCTACCCGCTCCGTAGTGGTGGCGGCCCCGGCAGGGGTGGCACCGGTGGTACCGTGATTCGGCTTGTCATCAATGGAGTTATTCAAGACAACCTCCGTTTAATCGATTTCGTCTTCGACGTCGTCGCCGAGCTCATCGACCTCGTGACCGATTTCGTTACCGGCATCGTCCAGGCTTTCCCCGGCGTCTTCCATGGGGCCATCGTCACAGCCGGCAACGGCGAAGGTCATGGCGCCCAGAAAAACGGCCAGTACCGCGTGTTTCGACAGATCAGCAATCTTGTTATTCATGGTCTCGTTTCCTCGATTTCCTCTTCGTGACTGGGAAGTCAGCTACCAACTGGAACGCAGAAACCGTGCCAGATGGATCTTCCGGTGACACCTTCGCCGGGGAACCGCGCCGCGCCGTGGGCCGCGCCATGTGTCGACCTGTGCGTCATCCGGACCGCGGTCAGCGTGAAACCCGCCTGCTGGTCGCGTTTTCCGTCAAAGTTGCAGCGCCGCCGGTCGAATTTTCCGGTTTCGCCGGCGCGTCTTCCGCGCGCGTTCCCGCGCTGCCCCGGGAAACCGGGAAACCCAGGCCACAGCGCGGGCGGACCATTAATTGCATTACCCACTGCGAGCCCATCAGACAATCGCTAACACACTGCTATCACAAAAGGAGCCACATCATGGCCATTCGCTCTTCCGCCTGGCAGAACACCCCCAATGCCGATGAGGTGCGGGCACGCGCCAGCGCCGCCGCCGGTCAGGGCGCCGACGCGCTGGCAAACGCCGAACACAAAGCCGAGGAACTGGCCGAACTGGCGGCCGGCAGGGCCCGGGAACTGTTCGATACCCTGGGCCAGCAATCCCGGGCCGGCGCCAGCGCCGCCCAGGACTTCGTGCGCGAGCACCCGGTGGCCGTCGTCGCCGGAGCCTTCGCTGCCGGCCTGCTGATCGCTTCGCTGCGTAAGCGCTGAGGTCCGGGCACCCGCCGTGAACACGCAGATCCTGGAGGGATCCCACCGGGTGCTACTCGGCCTGCTGCTGCTGGCGTGCGCGTACACCCTGTACTTCGCCGCCGAGCTGCTGATCCCGCTGACGGTATCGCTGCTGCTGGCGCTGATGCTGACCCCGCTGGTGCGCACCCTGCGCGGGGCCTGGGTGCCGCGGCCATTGGCCGCGGCCGCCGTGGTCGCGATCGTGCTCACCGGCCTCGGCGCGGTGGGCAACCTGCTGTGGGAGCCGGCAGCGGAGTGGGTTCGCGACGCGCCGGAAAACCTGCGCGAACTGGAGCCCCGCCTGCGTGAGCTCCGGGAGCCGCTCGATCAGATCCGCAATGCCAGCGCAGGTATCGCCGAGGCAGCCGATGGTGACGACGCTGGCGGGGCTGCCATGGCGGTGGAACTGAAGGGCACGTCGGTGCTGGAAACCGCCGCCGCCGAGAGCCCGCGTATGATCGCCAGTTTCCTGGGGATCATCTTTCTACTGTATTTCCTGCTCGCCTACGGCGATCAGGTCCTGAAGAAGATCGAGCGCCTGGGCCAGCGCCGCTCCGACTATCGGATCACCGAAATCTTCGTCACCGTGCAACACCAGGTGTCCCGGTATCTGTTGATCATCACCCTGGTCAACCTGGCGGTGGCCGCAGCGGTGGGGGTGGCATTATGGCTCATCGGCTTTCCGCATCCCTTCCTGTGGGGCGCGGCGGCGGGATTGCTCAACTTCGCCCCGTACGTGGGGGCAGCCGTCACTGCGGTGCTGCTCACCGTGGTCGGCCTGCTGAGCCTGGACTCCATCAGCACGGCCCTGATAGTGCCGGCGGTGTTCATGGTCATCACCGCGCTGGAAGGGCAACTCCTGACCCCGACCCTGCTGGGCCGCCATCTGGCGATCAGTCCCTACATGGTGTTCCTGTCCATCACCTTCTGGGGCTGGCTGTGGGGCATTGTCGGCGCGCTGATTGCGGTACCCCTGCTGGTGATCGTGAAGATCGTCGCCGACAGCGTGCCGAGCCTGGACTGGCTGGCCACCCTGCTGGACCGGGACGGTGACTTCGACGCCATCGAACCCCCGCCACCGGAACCCCGCGACGCCAACGCGGGCATCTGACGGAGTAACGATTTCATGGAAGCGCCGCCCAACGTACATCCGTTCGCCCCGGACCCGGCAGCACGGGATCCGCAATCAGCGGACACAGCGTCCGAAACGGAATCGCTGGCGGAACTGTTCGCCATGACCCGGGCCCTGGTGCGGGACGTGGTGCGCACCGCCAGTCTGGAACTGGATGCCGCCCGGCTGGCGCTGATGCGCCTCGCCACCCTGGGTGCGGTGGCGGTGGCGCTGGCCATTGCAGCGCTGTTCGCCGTTGCCGGCACCCTGACCCTGCTGCTGAACAGCCTGGGATTGAATCTGGCGCTGTCCATGGCCCTCACCGCGTTGCTGTTCGGCGCCGCCTGCGCCCTGGTGATCCGGCGCATGCTCCAGTACGCCAGGCTGCTGGAGTTTCCGGCTGTTTCCGCCGTCCTGCGGGACATTCTGGGAGGGCGCGATGAGTGAACTCGGCAACGTGCTGGAGCGCCGTGACCGCTGCCTGGCCCAGGCCCTGGACCGGCGCCGGCTGCTGGCAGACGGCTGGCGGCGCAAATCCCACCAGGCCCGCGAGGCTGCCGGTTCGCCGCTGGCCCTGGCCGGGGCTTTTGCCGGCGGCTGGATGACACGGCGCGGTCAGGATCGGCGCCGCGCGGCCAAGGCCAGAGCCGAAGCCGAGGCCGTCGCCGATACGGTCGGCGCCCAGGTGGCCGATGCCGTGGCGGACCGTCTGCGCGAGCACCCGCCGGAGGCAAAAGAATCCGGCCCGTCGCTGCTCGGCATGGCCGGCCAGATGGCATTCACCGTGGTCACCCGCATGGCCGCCCAGCGTCTGCTGCAGGCCTGGAACGCCCCCGGCGGCAGCAAGCGGCCGCCTCCTGGCGGGCCGGGCGCCCATGCTGGGGAAGACGCTGGGGAAGATGCTGGCGAAGATGCCGGCGAATATGACAGCGGCGCCAATGACACGCCCGGCCCGGATGCCGGATAATCACCCACGGACCTGACAACAAACGACAACACCTGATCCACCGGGGAGATCCGACCATGCGAATGATCCTGTGCTCAATGCTGCTGTGCGCCGCCATGGGCAGCGCCACCACCGCGCTGGCCGAGGAAGTGATACTGGAAGAAGAAACGCTGCTCGAATACGTTCTCGAGAACTGTGCGGACGATATCGGCACGTTCTGCGAAGGCGTAACCCCCGGGCGCGGCCACGTGGCCATGTGTCTGGCCGCCTACGAAGACCAGATTTCCACCGGCTGCACCATGGCGCTGTACGACGCCGCCACCATCATCGACGCCATCACCCAGGAACTGGTCTACCTGGCCGAATCCTGTGAGGCGGACATCGACACCTTCTGCGCCGACACCGTGCCGGGCGAAGGCCGCATTCTGGAATGTCTGGATGCCCAGGCCGATGACCTGTCCGAGGACTGCGACGAGGCCCTGGAAGACATCGCCGAGGGTGACCTCGACTGACTGACGCCCGCTTGTTGCCACGGCCGGCGATGACGCCGGCCGTGCGCACTCCTCTTCAGTCGCCGGCGCGCAGTGCCGCGATTACCGCGTCCACCACCGCATCGGCTTTGGCCTGCATCTCTTCGTCCGTGGCATCCTGAATGGGATGCGGCACGAACACCCGATGGGCATCGCGCATGCCCAGCGCTTCGGCCTGACTGGTGGCCGCCTCCACGAACTCGCTGGAGGCGATGGTCACCGCCGGTTTGCCCTGAAGCTCGAAATACACCGTGTCATGCAAACTGCACGTAGTGCACGAGCCTCAGTCAGCCAGCGCCTCCACCACGAAGTCGGCTTCGCTGGCGATCTGACGGCGTAACTCGTCCGGCGCCGGCTTGGTGAAGGTCGGCTTGGTGTAGCGGATCACCCTGGCCTGCGGGGCGCGCTCGCTAAGCCGCGCCTCGAGCCGGTCCAGGAGCACGTTGCCGCGCGGCTTGGCGATGTCCAGCAGCGCCACCGTGCCGGTGATCTCGGCCGGCCGCGGCGCCAGCTGCCGGGTGACCGGCTCGCGCTCGTCGGTGGGGTCGAGGATGGTTGTCATGGACGATTCCTCCTGCTCCAGTGCGTGTGTGTGCGTCTCGAAAGGGTCAATCTTCAATGGCCTGGGACACCGGCTGCGAGCCGATTTCCCCGGTTGCCCAGCCGTGGAAGGCGCCGGAGAACTTGCCCGCATCGGCGCCGGCCACCACGATATGAATGTCTTCGTCGCGGCGGAACTTGGGCATCGGCCGGTCGAGCTGCTCGGCGCTCATGGCCGCCGCCGCAGCGGGCGGAATACCCTCGCCGGAAACGCCGCCGGCGATCAGTTCCCGCATGGGCCGCGCGCTGACTTCCTGAATCCTCCCGCGCAGCTCCGTTTTGCCCCAGCCGTCGCGCTGCAGGGTATCCAGGTGTTCCGGGCAAACCACCAGCAGGGTGTCGGTAGCGAAATGCATCTTGGGTGAAAACGCCGACTCCAGGGCCAGGCCGATGGTGCCGCCCAGTTCCGCCGCGGTTCGCGAGCGCTGATCGACGATCTGTACCGGGCCGCTGGTCATGGCGAACGCCGACACCACCGATTGCGCCGGGCGGAAGCCGCGCTCTACGTGCAGCGGATCCCACGGGCTGCGCTCCTCGCGCTCGGCAAAACACATGGTGAATTTCATGGGATTGCCCAGGGTCGAGCGTTCGGTGCCGCTCGGTTTCGCCCCACCCACATTGCGTAGCACCAGGCGCAGCGCCCGGCCGATGGTGGCGTTGGCGCGGTTACCCTGCCCCAGCGCGCCGAGCCCGGAATTCATGCCGATGCGCTCGCGGATCGGCCCGTTCACCACCAGTACCGGGCTTGCGCCCATGGTGGTGGCCATCACCCCGTGGGCGTTGAAGGCATCGGTACAGATGGCCTGCAGGGCCGCAATCACCACCGGCAGGTATTCCGGCCGGCAGCCGGCCATGACCGCGTTGATGGCAATCTTCTCGACCGTGGCCTCGCCCATGTTGGGCGGCACCACGGCGATCAGCTCGCGGGCGTCGCGGCCGGTGCCGCCGAGCATGCGCAGTACCTTCTCCGGGGTGGGCGGCACCACCGGCAGGCCGTCGGTCATGCCCTGATCGAACAGGAACTCCACTGGATCGTCGGCGGCGCCGATCTCGATGCGCCGGGCCCGCAAGGGGCTGCCTTCGGCCTCGGCCCGCAGCCGCTCGGCGATGATCGGATCCACCGACAGGGAACCGCAGCCGGGCCGCCAGGCCGGCAGCGCCGGCCAGTCCAGATCGGCTTCGCTGGCGCCCGCCAGGGTGGCCAGTTCGCCCGCCAGCTGCTGCCAGTCGTCGCGCACGAAGCCTTCCAGAATACGCGGTTCCCCGGCGCCGCTGGTGAACGCCAGGGTCGGCACGATCTCTACGTCCCAGGCGAACGACACCGCCAGAGCGCTGTCGTCCAGGATGGCGAACGGCAGATCGTACTGTTGTTCGAGGGACCGGTTGCCGTCCGTGGTCTGGCCCACCACCAGCAGCGGCGCCGCTTCGCCGAGGGCCCGGTGCAGGGCCGCCAGCACCGGCATCGCCGCATGGCAGGTGGGGCAATCGTCCTTGACGAAACACACCAGGGCCGGCGCCGCCGGATCGAAGGTCCGGCTGGCGCCGCCGCTATCGGTGAGCTGGAACGGTAGAACCTGTACCACGGCGTCCCCGCACTGCCTCAGTGAACCGCCAAGCTACCACAAGCGCAGCCGGCAATCCTCCCGCTACGCGGCGCCACGGCAACCCATGCCACGCGCCCCCGCGCGGGCCCCTTAGCCGAGTTCCTTAGCCGGGTTGCTCAACCAAACCGGACAAAGCATGCGCTGCCAACAACCGAGGTTAGTGTCCCGTCAAGTGGTGTAACTCTGGGTCTCCGCTGACCTGGCTCTCATGCAGCCTCTCCTTCGATCAGCTTGTCTGCCGTCTCCCGCCATTGCTCGCGGGCCTCGGCGTGGTTCTCCTGAACGAACGCCGTACGGATCACCGCGGCCACCATCTGATGCTGGCGCCGCGGCACGTGGGCCAGCGCATTGCGCATGAAGTGCACGCGGCAGCGCTGCCAGGTGACCGATACGGTCTTGGCCACCGCCTTCTTCAGCCCCTCGTGGGCATCCGAGATCACCAGCCGTACCCCGGACAGGCCCCGCTTCACGAGGCTGCGCAGGAAGTCCGTCCAGAAGCCTTCGGTCTCCGCCGGGCCGACCGACAGCCCCAGTACCTCGCGCCGGCCGCTGTCGTTGACGCCGACCGCAACGACCAGCGCTCGGTTGACCACCTGGCCGTTCTCCCGGGACTTCAGGTAGGTGGCATCCAGCCAGAAATACGGCCACGCGCCTTCCAGGCGCCGCTTCAGGAACACCTCGACCTGCTCGTCGAGTTCCTTGCACAGCCGCGACACCTGGCTCTTCGAGATCCCCGTCATCCCCATGGCCTGCACCAGGTCGTCCACCTTGCGGGTGCTGATGCCCTTCACGTAGGCCTCCTGGACCACCGCCACCAGCGCCCGTTCCGAGGCCTTGCGCGGGTCCAGAAACGCCGGCAGGTAGCTGCCATGGCGCAGCTTCGGGATCTTCAGCTCCATCGTGCCGATGCGCGTCTCCAGTTGCCGGGGACGGTAGCCGTTACGCTGGTTGACCCGGCCTTCGCTACGCTCGTGCGGTTCAGCGCCGCACAGCGCCTGTGCCTCAAGCTCCATCAGCCGCTGCAGCGTCCACTGCCCCAGCTCCTTGAGAAAATCCCCATCCGCGTGCTTCTCAGCAAGCTCGAGCAGTGCCATCCTGTCATCGGTCATCGTGGTGTTCCCCGTGTTCTGGTTGTCTCGCAACTCCCAGTCTACGGAGACCCGCGATGGCCGCTACCACCGCTCTCGATTTACACCACGTCTTGGGACACTACCCAACCGAGTGATTCAACGTTGACTCGAACATAACATAGCCCTATTCTTGTTCGCATGCTTGTTAAGCCCCAGCCAAAGCAACTCTCTCTCGCGGTCGAGCCACCGCGCACTTTCGGTGGCCGGCAGCCCGGGGCTGGGCGACCTCGCGGACCAAGGCCACGTACCCTGCACCGCGAACGGCCGGACTTCTCGCCAGAGCACCCCCTGCATGTCACCTTCCGTATCAGGCCGGGCCTGCCGTCGTTGCGCCGGCCGCGCTTCCACCGTGCCTTCCGTCAGACTCTGGCGCGGGTCACCGAGGCGCGGTCGGGGTTCCGGGTGGTCCACTACTCGGTGCAGCGCGACCACGTGCACTGCCTTATCGAGGCCGAAGGCAAACAGGAACTGAGCAACGGTATGAAGTGCCTGGGGGCGCGGTTCGCCCGGGCCGTGAACCGGGTCTTCGGGCGCTCGGGGGCGGTTCTGGACGGGCGCTACCACGCCCGACTCCTCAAGACACCGAGGGAAGTCAGAAAAGCCCTGGCCTACGTGCTGCTGAATGCCCGCAAACACTTTCAGCAGCGTCATCACCGGACCCCAACCGTCCGGCTCGATGCCTGCAGTTCCGGGGTCTGGTTCCAGGGCTGGAAGTCCGGGCCGCACCCCAGGCCCCGCTACCCGCGGGAGACCGGCGTGCCGTTCACCTGGCTCCTGTCACGAGGCTGGCGGCGCTGCGGCCTCATCGACCCTGCCGAGGTGCCGGGGTAGTCGAACCCGGGCGCGGATCACGCCTGATCGTCCCCCAGGGCCTTCAGCATGCGCTTCAGCGCGAAGTGCCGGTAGCTCGCCATCATCAGGCTCTCTACCTCCTGCCAGATCACGCCGTCTTCGGCGTCCAGGGCAATCCAGCCGTTGTGGCCCAGGTACGGGGGGATCTGGAAACGTTCGTCCAGGGTCAGCCGCGACTGCCCTTCCGGGCCGGCCCAGAAATGCATCTGCAAGCGCCGATGGTAACGATTGACGGTGCAGAAGGTCTTTTTGCCAGCTTTCCAGGCCGGGTTACCGAACTGATCGCCTTCAGTCACTTCCGGCAGTTCCAGGGCCCGCTGCCGCAGGCCCTGCACCATCTCCTGAATGCGCGGCGGTGACAGCGGGTCGAACTCCTCCGGATCCACGCCCTCGGTAGGTGGCTCGATGTCGGTGGGCGGGCCCATCCGGGCGGTCAGCGCCGGCGGCGCCACGTGGGTGTACGCCTCGCGCACCAGGGAGCCGATGCGGCCCCAGTCCAGGTCCTTGTCGAGTTCCACTCCGAGCCAGCCCTTGGGGCCGACGTAGGGCGGCACGAAACAGGAATCCGGCTCGGCCTCGACGTACAGCGCCTGGCCGCCGGGCGGCATGGCCAGCCACAGCGCAATGCGGCCGTCGCCATGGTGGTTGATCACATAGGTCGCAAAGGTTCTGCCGCCGGCCCGGAAATCCGGCGAGCCGTGGGACACCACTTCCGCTGCCTCGGGCAGACCCAGGCAGATCTCGCGCACCGCATCGGAAATGTTCTTGGCCACGGCCACGCCCCCGGACTCTCTGCGCAGACACGATACTGCTTCGCCCGTACGGCGTCTGCCCCGTCTGCCGGGTCTCGTCTGCCCCCTTCCCCGGCATGCCAGCCGGGAAACCCGTGACAAATCTTATTGAGAATGATTATCATCTAGTTACGCATTTGCTTATAAGACTTTCAACCACGCGGGACGGGGGATGATCTCATGAACAGGACCGGCAGGTTCGCGCCGACCTCAATGGGCAAACGGCTGCTGGCTACCGCCACGCTACTGGCCTGGAGCCACACTGGCCTGGCCGAGGAAACGGAACGGGGTGACTCGCGCATCGTCGAGGAAATGGTGGTTACCGCCGCCGGATTCGAACAGAAACGCACCGATGCGCCCGCCAGCATTTCGGTGATCTCTCAGGATGAGATCCTCAGCCGGCCCCACGTCAACCTGCTGGACATGCTCAAGTATCAGGAGGGCATCGACGTCGGCACCAGCCGCGACAAGACCGGCCAGGGCACCGTGAGCATGCGCGGCCTCACCGGCGAGTACACCCTGTACCTGATCGACGGCAAACGCCAGAACAACCACGGCGACATCTACCCCAACAACTTCGGCGGCAACGCCTTCGGTCACATGCCGCCGGCCGAGGCCATCGAGCGGATCGAGGTGATCCGGGGGCCGGCGTCGACCCTGTACGGCGCCGATGCCATGGGCGGCGTCATCAACATCATCACCCGGGACGTCGGCGAACGCTGGTACGGCTCGGCCAGTCTGAGCGGCACGTTCCAGGAGAACGACGACTTCGGCGACGACGAGCAACTGGACTTCACCGCCAGCGGCCCCCTGATTCCCGGCAGACTCGGTCTGGGACTGCGCGGCAGCCGGTACCAATCCGATGCTTCCTCGCCGGAACTGGATCCCGCCGTGGACCCGAACGGCGATCTGCACCTGCGCAGCGTGGGCTTCGGCGGCGGCGGCCGTACCGTCGACAGCGAGACCTCGGAGTACGGCGCCACCCTGACCTTCACCCCCAACGAGCGCAATACCATCCGCCTGGATTACGACCGCTCCGAACAGGTCTACGACAACACCCCGTTCACCGTTCCCGAGACCGGGGAGCTCAGCTATCCGCTCGGCACCAAGGACAACATCGAGGCTCTGTGGCAGGACCGCGGCGGCGCCGTGAATCCGCGCGCCGGTTACGCCGAAGACCAGGAATTCACCCGTGACTGGTGGTCCGTCAGCCACGAGGGCCAGTGGGAGTTCGGCACCAGCTACCTGGCGCTGTCCCACGTGGATACGCGCAACGAAGGCCGCACCCTGCCGCTGACCGTGTCCGAACGGCAACGGCTCGCCGAGATGTATTTTGCCACCGGCGACTATGCGGCAATGCCCGAAGACGAGCGCAAGGCGCTGGCCGAGCGCACCTTCCTGCCCCGCCCGGGCCGGCCGCTGGACAGCCGCCAATACACCCTGGACGCCCGGCTGGACATACCCGTGGAAGCCTTCGGCCGCCACATGCTGGTCGTGGGCGGCCAGATGATCGACGGCGAACTGGAAGACGGTGTGTTCGGCATGGAGAGCGACAACCCCGGCGCCAGCCAGGAGCAGCGGATGGTTTCGCTGTTCGCGGAGGACAGCTGGACCCCCATCGAGCCGCTGACCATTACCGCCGGCGTGCGCTACGACGACCACGACGTGTTCGGCAGTCAGGTCTCCCCGCGTCTGTATGGGGTCTACAGCCTCACCGACACCTGGACCCTCAAGGGCGGCGTTGCCACCGGCTACAAGCCGCCGCTGACCACGGACCTGTACGACGGCGTCACCGGGTTCGGCGGCCAGGGCACCTCGCCGTTTGCCGGCAACCCGGACCTGGCGCCGGAAACCAGCGTGAACAGCGAAATCGCCCTTTACTGGGACAGCGCCGCCGGCCACAACTTCAACGTCACCTACTTCAATACGAAATTCGAGGACAAGATTGCCCGCGGCGACACGGTTCTGAGCTGTGAACTGACCGGCGGCCAACGGCCCTGCGTGAACCTGGGCGCCTACGATGCCCTGGGCTACTCGAGCTACAGCCAGAAGATCAACATCGACGACGTGGATGTGCAGGGTGTGGAACTGGCCGGCCGCTACCTGATCAGCGAACGCTGGGGTTTGACCGCCAACTACACCTGGACCGACAGCGAGCAGAAGAGCGGCCCCCAGGAAGGCGAACCGCTGACCAACACCGCCGAGCACATGGCCAACGTCACCCTGGACTGGTACCTGCTGGAACGGCTGAGCCTGTCGCTCGAGGGTGAGTTGCGTTCCGACCGCTACCGGGGCTGGAACGCGGTGCTGGACGAGCCTCAGTACTACGATGACTACGACCTGTGGAACCTGGGCATGCGCTACGCCATCACCGACAACGTCACCCTGACCGCACGAGTGAACAATCTGTTCGACGAGGACTTCTCGACTTACGACACCGGCTTCGTGGACCTGAACGGCGACGGCATCTACGAGGCCGACTCCGACGAAGTGCAGTTCACCGATCACTACAACGTGATCGCCGCCAGCCGCAATTACTGGTTGAGTCTGCAGGTTTCCTTTTGAGCCGCGGGCGGGTCAAGCCACGGGATGGGGGCGTCGGCGAAGGCGGCTGGCGTCGTCGGGCCCGGCGCGCTGCCTACCCCGCCTGCTGCCGGCACTGCTCGATTTCGTCCTCGGTGATACCGAGGTCGCGAGCGGCGGACTCCAGGTCCTCCGCGGTGGCGGTCGCGTCCTGGTAATCCTGCTCCGCCTGGACCACGTCACGGTAGGTCTCGTCACTGCCGTAGCGGCCGGCCAGCCGCGAGGCTGCCTGCATGAGGCTGCCGAACCCACGCTTCTTCTGTTCGGCCGCCTCCGCTGCGGCGATCTTGTTCTCGAGGCACCGCTGCTCCGCCAGCCAGCCGTCGCCGGCCACATCCTGATCGTCCTGATCGTCGAAGGCGCTGGCGTCGTCATAGGGTTCCGCCGCGGTATCCGCCATGCCGACGCTGCCGCTGGCGGCCTCGGGCAGCGCCGGGGCGGCCTGCGGGTCGTTCATCACGGCAATTTCCGCCTGGATGATGCCGGCAAGCTGTGGCGTCGCCTCGCCGGTTACCTCCAGGTCGCGCTCGGCCTGGAAGCGCGATATGGCGATGGCGGTGCGGGTCGACATCTGCCCGTCGACCGCCCCCACGTCGTACCCCAGGGTATCGAGATCCTGCTGAATGAGCCGAACCAGCTCGTCCGCCAGCGCCATGGGCGCCAGCACTACCACCAGCAATGCCAGGATCCGCCTCTTCATTCCGTGTGCCCGAGCCGACGGCGACCCGAGGGTCAGCGCGGACAGTCGGTGGAGCTTCCCGGCGGGCCCAGGTCCGACCACCCGTAGCTGCGCATGCCCATCACTTCGGCCTGCTCGATGGAGATCGAGGCGCTCAGGCCTTTGCGGTGGATGGCGCGCAACACCACCAGATCCGCGTCGCTGAGTCCGCTCACCGCCTCGTGAATGGATTCGAAGCGCTGCCGGAACGACAGAGCGTTCTCGGGCGTTGCCGTGAGCCAGTCCAGTGCCGCGTCGAGTCCGTGATTCGATGCACTCATGTTCGATCCCTCCCCTACTGCGGCATCCGCCGGGTGTCGATTTCCTGCGTGTTGAGCTGTTTGGTATTCAACCTCGGGTCGAGCCGCGGATTGTTACGGGTCGACCCCGCGCGCACCAGCGCAACATTGTTGGACGCCAACCAGGCATCGCCCCGCTTGCGCAGTTCCATGACCTGCTTGCAGTTACGGTCGAGCAACGTGATCTGCTCGCCCTTCCACATCTCCCAGTAGACGGCGGAAGACGGCAGATACTTGCCGCACTCGCCGCTCTGGCGCATGGCGTAGTAGCCGTCTTCGCTACGGGTCTGGGAACTCAACTCCACGGTACATCCGCCCACCGGCTCACCACGAACCGCTACGCCCCACTTACCGAAGCTGGTGTTCTTGAAGTCTTTCGGTATCTCGCCGGTCCCGCCGTCGGGCCGCGTCGCCGCGAACCCGGGAGTCGACAGAGTCGACAGGCAGAATGCCGCCGTGAGCACGAATACAGTCGCAAGGTCTCTCATCGCAACGCCCCCTTATCCTCGAGGAAACCGTCTCCCGAATACCGAACCTACCTGCCGGATCCGTGGGAGTCAATAAAGCTGCCGTTCCCCATGGTCACGCCGGAGCGCGGGTTCCACCAAGGGCCGCCCACAGGCCGGCGCCGTCGAAGGCCTGCCGCCGGGGCGGCTGCGCAGCCAGGTGGGCCGCCGCCAGACCGGTTACCGTCGCCGCCGCCAGACTGGCGCCTTCCTGGTAGGTCATGGCGCCCCCGGGCGCCGCGGCGAGGGTTCGCCCGCCGCGCGCCGCCAGACCGGCGCCGCGCTGTTCCAGACGGGCCGCTTCCTGCCACGGCCCGGCCACCACCGGAATCGACCCTGGCGCCAGCGGTTGCGGAGCCCGCCGTGCCTGGATGACCGTGACGCCGCGATCGACCCACGCCTCCAGCACGCTGAGCAGGTCCCGGCTCGGACGCAGCACCTCCAGGCTGAGATTGATCACGTCCGGTTCAATCGCCGCATTCATCAGGTCGCGAAGCGCAAGGACCAGTGCGTCGCAGGTGCAACTCACCCGATGGTCCAGCACCGCCACGCTGACGAGTTCCACCTGGGGCGCGAGGTCGACGATGATGGAGGCCAGCCCGGTCCCGTGCACGTTGCGGTCACAGCCGTCCCGGGGAGCCAGCCATCGCGGCGGCGCCGCCGCCCGGGGGTCACAGTCGATGGCGGCCATCACCCGGTCCCGCAGCAGCGGGTGGTCCGCCGCCACACCGGTGTCGACCAATGCCACCCGCACCGGGCGCCGGCCGGCGCCGGGATCGCCGTCGCGACGCTCAGCCACGATAGGAATCGAACGTGGACGCGATCACCTGCTCCAGCAGCGCGTCCAGATGACGGTCGAACTCGGCGGCATGGCGCGCCAGGGCGGCCGCCAGCAGTGGTTCGAGGGCGGCGCGCGCCCGGCCCGGGTCGTCGAGCAGATCCGCGGGCAGAACCGGCAGCGGCGGCGCGCCGCCCGCGGCGTCGCGGGCGTTCAGATAGAGGCCGAGCACGGCGTCCGAGGTCCAGGGCCGGAGCGAAAAGGACAGGCTCAGTGACAGTCCCCGGGCGCCCTGTACGCAATGGCGCCAGCCCGCGGGAAAGCACAGCGCCTGGCCCGCCGCCAGCGTGTGGGTCGCAACCTCGCCGTCCGGCCGCTGCACCTGCCAGTTCTTGGTCCCCGACAGTTGAACGGCCAGCGTCGCGGTGGGGTCACGATGCCAGCCAAGGGTCGGTTCGCCGGTCATGGCGGCGAACAGATTGACCGACACCGGACAGCCCAGCATGAGAATCAGGCCGCGCCGAAGCTGCTCGACGTCGGCTCGAAAGCGGTCGATCCGCCGGATGATCACCGAATCACCCGCCTGCAACCGGTCCTGGAGCCGGGCCGGTTCGGCGCGAACGGTGTCGATCAGGTCCCGCACCGCCAGCGGCGCCTGGCGGCGCTGCGCGGCAACGATCTGGACGAACTCCGGACCGGCCGCCCGGTCGGCGAGGATGGCCGCCAGGTCATCGAGGCCGAAGGCCAGCCGCTCCCCGGCCGGAACCGACCAGGCGTGAAGATCCCGCTGCCAGTAGCGGGTAACGAACACCTCCGCGTCCCGGCCGGCGATCAGGCCCGGCACCCGCCTGCGTGTAACCGGTTCAGCCATGGTCATGGTCCCCGGGCGGTCCCAGCACACAAGGCCTTGCACCACAGACTTCGGCCAGCGGCAGCGGCAACAGGCTCACCGGCCCGGCCACGAGTTTGTCGCCCAGATACCCCGCCAGCGCCAGGACCACCAGTTCCTCCGCCGGCAGCTCACTGAGCGCCACGCCGGAGCGCGAGCGGCTGTAGACCCAGAAGGACTGCTGGTTCCCATAGACTTCCAGCAGATCCCGGGCCAGCCGCGCGGCGCTGTGCATACGGCTGCGCGACGACACGTCGCCGGCGTAAGCCGGCGAGTACAGCACGCAGGGCAACGCGGAACTGGCCAGAGCAGCCCGATCGGCCGACAGAACCTGCAGCCCCGTGCGCACCGGATCAACGCCCAGATCCGTGAAGAACACGTCCATGGCCGACACCGCCGGAACGATCCTGAGGGTGATGTCGCCACTACGGGCGCGCGCCGCCAGGGCCGCCAGCGGACCGCTGGCAACCATGGGGTTGCCGAGCGTCGCCAGCACCACCCGGCCGGCCTGCCGGCTCGCCGCAACCAGGTGGTCGGCAATTGCCGCCAGAGCATCGAGCCGCGACTCATGAACGTCGAAGAGGTCATCGAGACTTCGCAGTTCCCCGTGGTAACCGGCAAAACTGCGCCGGAATGCATCTACCGAGTCAATGACGTAGAGGATTCGGGTCGCGTCGAGCAGCGCCCGCCCTTCCAAGGTCAGATGGCAGTCCGGCACCAGGCCCAGCCCGACCACGGTGATCGCCCCGGTCATGGGGACGCCGGCGCCAACGGCTGATCGCCGCCGGCGTCGACGGCGCGCAACCCGCATAACAACCGCCAATAGCGTTGGTTGGCCTGACACTGGGTCTCGAACAGGCGCTTGTCGAAGGCATGGTAGGCGGCGCAGCCCTGATCACAGATCACCCGGGCCGGGCAGGCCTCGCACTCACTCCACAGGGATGCCCGGGACCAGAAGGCGTCGGCCGCTTCCGCCAGGTGTTGCGGGTCCGCTACCGGCAATCCCCCGGTCATGCTGCGCTCGATGCACAAAGCGACTCCGCCGCCTGGATTGACGGCGGCAATCTGCTCCCCCGCCCCGCACCGCAGTTCGTCGCAATGGGACTTGCGGATCTCCCCGGTGGCCCAGAAGTGTTCGGCGTACGCCAGCAGCTTCTCCGTGTTCCAGTCACGCACGCCCCGGTCGCCGTGACGCTGCATGTGCAGGGTGATGGCCAGCTTGACGGCGAATATCTCGTCCGCTGACAGCGCATCGACCCCGCGCCCCGGCGGCGCGCCCGACAGAAAGTTGAACCGCACCTTGGTCAGGCCCTCGTTGCGGAGCCAGTCGAGAATGCCCTCGATGTCGTCGGCGACCTCGCGGGTGACACACAGAATCAGCGCCGGGGTGATGCCGCTGGCCTGCAGGCGGCGGATTCCCTCCAGGGTCCGCTGACCCTGCCCGCGCTGGCGATCGCTGACAGCGGGGGGGCCATCCAGGCTGATGGAAGGCTCGATACGGTGCCGCAGACACCAGGAAACGAACCGTACGTCCACGCGCGTGCCGTTGGTCTGCACACCGATGTTGAGCTGCAGATCACGGCGCTGGGCTTCCTGGCGCGCCAGGGTGCACAGCGCCTCCAGGGAATCGTAGCCCCACAGGGTCGGCTCACCGCCGCTCAACACCAGCTGCACCCGGGCCGCCGTGGTGCCGCGCAGCCAGCGCACCACCGCTTGCCGCGCGTCAGCCTCGGCCAGGCGGGCGCGCTGCTGTGGACCGGCGTCGGCACTGCAGTACGAACACTCGAGGTTGCACTGCTGGGTGAGCGACAGAAACAGGCTGTCGATGGCGTTGCTGGCTGACGCACTCATGGGGCGGCGGCTTCCTGCGCGTCGACGTCGTGCCGCGGTCGGAATAGGGCCGACTGCACGGCCCGGCTCGATACCGTGAGTTCGGCAACCGTACCCAGACTCGCTACCGTCACCGGCCGCCCTCGTTCGTCCTCCGCGGATTCGAGCGCCAGCAGCCGGTCCGCGGCCTCCAGGACGTCGGCGTCGTGACTGGCGACGAGAACGGTCATGGTCGATCGCAACCCCTGTATGGCGCGCAGGATCAGTTGCCGGTCGCTGCGGCTGATGCCGGACAGGGGTTCGTCCAGCAGCAGCAGTTCGGGTTGGCGCAGCAGGGTTCGCGCCAGGGCGATCCGGCGTTGCTGCCCCCCCGAGAGGTCCGCGCCCTGATCGGCGATCCGCCGATCGAGCCCCTCCGGCCACAGCCGCAGCTCCGGGGCCAGGCCGGCCGCGTGTGCCGCGGCGCGGATTTCATCGTCGCCGGCCGGCCGTCCCGGCGCGGCGCCGTAGGCAATGTTGTCGCGCACGGTGCCAGCAAACAGCATCGCCTGCTGGGGCAGAACGCCAACGAAATCCCGCAGTCTTTCGAGTCCCGCATCGCCAGCCTCGTGACCGCCCACCCGCAGCGAACCGGAATACCCGGGCAGCATGCCGACCAGCAGACGGATCAGGGTCGACTTGCCGGCGCCGCTGGCACCGACGATACCCACCATGCCGCCGCGCTCGATGCGGCAGCCGGGCAAGCGCAGCGGCAGCGCGCTGCCCGGATACCGGTATTCGACGCCTGTGGCCTCAACCGCCGGCGCCGACGCCAGCGGTCGGATCGGCGCACGCCCCCCGTGCGGCTTCGATTCCACCGGCACCAGCGCCTCCAGACGCTGCAGGTTCTCGATGGCGACCTGGGTCCGTTGCAGCTTCATCGGCAACGCGGTGAGATTGTCGACACTGGCGTACAGCAGGCCTACGGCGACCACAAAAACGAGCAGCGTCTCGACTTCCAGACTGCCCTGCATGGTCAGAATCCCGCCGCCGGCCAGAATCGCCAGCGGTCCGAGCCAGGACAGATAGGTCGTCAGGCTGCGATCGAGCATGAGCCACGAGACCATGGTCATCCGCGCCCGCGCCTCGTCCCGGGTCGCGTGGGCGAAGCGCGCCTGCTCGGTCACTTCGCGTCCCAACAGGCGCACATCGTGCACGCGCACCAATCCGTCCTGGGCCGTGTCGGAAACCTGCTCGATCTGATCACTGGCACGCCGGATGGCGGAGCGGGCACGGCGCGCGGTCCAGAACGAGACGTAGACGTAGCCGGCGACCGCCGCCACCACCGCCGCCGTCAACAACGGGCTCAGCATCGCCAGATAACAGATCAGCCCGACCAGCATCAGCACGTCCGCGGCGCGCGCCAGCAATGCATCGACGACCAGGTCCCGGACCACCATGGTGTCGTGAACGAGACGCTTCACGGTGGTGGCCACGGACATCTCGATGGTGGTCAGATGGGGTGCGGTCAGAAGCTGCGCGTAGATCCGGTCACGCAGGCCCCGGGTGACCTGAATGGCCAGGTCTTCGAAGGTCCGGTCGCGCAGGAACATGGCCGCGTAAACGAGCGCGCCGGTGACGATGGCAGCGCCCCCGAGCCACGCCACCTCCGAGACCGCCGATTCGGCGCCCAGGCGGCGGGCCATGTCCGCGCCCCACCCCGCGACGGCCGACCCGTCATTGGCGGTCAGCAGCCTCAGGAGCTGCCGCGACAGTTCCACCGTGAGCAGGGTTCCGGCGGTGGTGACGAAGAGCAGGCCAATCCCGAACAGCACCGCGCCGCGGCGCGCCGCCAGCGCCGGCAACACATGGGTTCGAACGAAGCTGCCGGAGATCACTGGCCCCGCTCCGGGAGGCAGAACCGGGCGAGCGGCGTTATACCCTGCTGGCTCCAGTCCTGCGCGTACTTGCGGTGCACCCCGGGGCAATGGCCGCGCGCCGCGCAATCGACACACGGCTGGGGTTGCGTGAACTGCAGACCGCGCTGATAGCCGCGGTAATACAGGACGTGGTCGGCGCCACCCTGAGGTTTGATCAGAACCCGCGGCCGCTGGTCGCCGCTGCGCGCGATGTCCCGGCTCAGGCCGGCGTAATCGCCCAGCAGGCAAAGGGGCACGCCCTCGATCCGGGCGGTAATGCCCCGGGACGCCCAGCGCCGCAGCAGGCAAGCCAGATCCTGCTGCAACACCTCGGGACCCGGCACCAGTTGCACCATGTCCCGGGTGTACGGCTCCACCAGCGCCAGCAGCACGACGGCCCGCTCGAGCAGGCTGTCCAGCGCTTCATCGGCAATGAAGGCGCGCAGGCTGTCGCCGGCGATCACGTGGTTGACCACCAGTCGCCGGAGCACGCCGTCCCGGCGCATGGCAGCAAAGGTGGCGAGGGCGCGCATCTGCCGGTCGAAGAAATCACGCCCGGCGAGGCGGGCCGCGCTGGCGCGATCGGCGCCCTTGAGACTGAACACCACTTCGTCGATGCCCGACTCGACAATGCGGCGGGCGGAGGC
Organism: uncultured Gammaproteobacteria bacterium; assembly: GCA_942491135.1. GTDB lineage: Bacteria > Pseudomonadota > Gammaproteobacteria > Pseudomonadales > Azotimanducaceae > UBA7803. Next base: position 122,184 of record CALNZS010000016.1, read on the forward strand.
GCCCCGCCCGGCCCAGGTGCCGTTGGTCAGGACACTGACCTGGAAGCCGAGCCGGGCCGCGGTGGCGACGATATCGGGGAACGCCGGCACGATACCCGGTTCGCCGCCGGTCAGGACCAGTTGCCGGGCACCGGACAGCGCCAGGCTCTGAAGCACGCTCCGGATCCGTCCGAACTCCACGAAATCGCGACTGGTGACCGGCAGCGTGCAGAACGGGCAGCGCATGTTGCAGCGGTACGTGGGATCGAACATCACCAGCGCGCCGCGCAGATCCTGCTCGAGCAGTTCGGCCCACGAGACCGGTGCGTAGTCGGACATCACGTCCGGTTCGGCGTCGCTGTCGGGACCGGAGCGCGGCCGGGCCCGGGCGGGATCGAGGACGCCGAAGCGCAGATCCCGCGCGCCGTTGCCATCAGTCGCGATCAAAACAGCGCTCCAACTCCCGCCCGGCCGGCTCAGGACTCGCGTCGGCCAGCAGGTACTCGCGGAACTGCTCCGGCGAGGCCAGGCGGGCGACGAACCGGCTGGCCTCGAACTGCAGCAGCGTCGCCGACTGCGCCTCCGGCGCAGCGGTCTCCTGGGCCCGCACCAGATGCTCGAGCGCGTCGAGCTGCAGGCGCGCGGCCGCCGCACCCCGGCCGTTACCCGAGGGCGCGCGCGCCACCGCATCAAGGGCCGGGAAGAGAATCGCGCTCTGGTAGCCGAGCCAGCGGCGGTACACGGCGCGCGCCTCGGCATCGCCGTCGGCCCAATCGAGTTGCCATTGGCCGCTGTCGTTGCCCTGGGCGGCGGCCAGCGGCGTCCTGGGCAGGATGTCGAGCTCGTTGATCCCCAGGATGCGGAACGAAGAACAGGCATCCATCAGGCCGCGGAAATACCCGATGTCCTGGCGCAGGGTCTGAAGGGTCATCCACGGGTGAAAAAAGATGGTACCGGACTGTACCTCGAGGCCGATCCGGTGCAGCCGGGCGACCGCCGCCGCGCCGACCTCCACGGTGGTTTCCTTGCGCAACCGCCGGGCAATCTCGTTGGAGCCCGTCTCGAGCCCCATGAACACCGTGCTCAGACCCACCGCGCGGAGCTTTTCGAACACGTCCGCGTTGTCGAGGACCACGTCCGGCCGGCACATGATGCCGAGGCGCGGCAACCGGGCTTGTCCCTCGAGCAACTCGCAGATCCGTCTGGCGCGATCCAGCGAGGCCGGGGAACCAACGAACTGATCGTCGACGATCTGCACATAGCGCGCGCCTCGGTCGCGAAGGCGCACGATCCGATCGGCGACCCATTCGGCGCTGTGACCGCGCCACTCGCCGTAGCGCCGCCAGTGCGGGCCGATCACGCAGAACGAGCAGCGTGCCGTGCAGCCGCGGCTGGTGACCAGGCTCCACTCGTCGGCGCCGATCCGGGCGTCCATCCAGCGTTCGTCGTAGTCTCCCACGGCGTCCAGATCGGCTACCGTGCTGCGCCGCCGGGGACGCACCGGTCCATCGCTGGCCAGGACCCGGGTCAGCAGATTCGGCAGGGTATCGAGCGTGGCCGTTTCACCGGCCAGGTGCCGCAACAGGCCCTCGAACGCTACCTCGCCCTCCCCGGCAACGATCCAGCCCAGGGCGTCGCAGCCTTCGAATGCCTGCTGCGGCCGGCGGGTGGGGAAATGGCCGCCGGCAACGCAGGGCAGCCGGCCTCCGGCCCGGGATTCCACCTGCGCGTGCACCCGGGCGGCGGATTGGAACATCAATTCCGAAACCGCGCTGTAGCCAACCAGCGCCGGCCGGTGCATGGCGATGCGCCGGGCGCAGTCCGCGTCGCTCAGGTCATCGAAGTAGGCATCGACCAGGTAGCACGTCCACCCGGCCCGCTCGGCGGCGGCGCGCAGGTACAGCAGGCCGAGGCTGAACAGGCGGTTGGTGTTGGTCGGGCGCCTGGCGACATTGGGCGCGCACAGCACCACGATCGGCCTGCTCGATTCTGGACGCGCAAACTGGACAGGCAAAATGACATCCCCCAGGCACCTCCGGCAGGGTAGGTGCATCGCCCGGACAGGTCAATTCCACCGGTTCAGCGCGCGCTCTGCACTGCAGAAGTTGATCCGCGCCCGAAACGATCTTCATTCAGCAAGCCGCCCCCGGTGACGGCGGCGTCCGCACCGCCTCCACCCCTACCCGAGTCCATGGCGGTGGCTCGGATGGTCCCGGCTCGTCTATCATCCCGGCCCCTGGAACAATGACCCGGGAGTGACGGATGTCCGCCATCGAAAAAGCCAAGGAAACCCTGGAAGGCCGGATCGGCCAGCGCAGCGAGCCCACCGACTGGTTCACCCTGACCCAGGAGCGCATCAACCAGTTCGCCGAAGCCACCCTGGACCACCAGTGGATTCACACCGACCCGGAGCGGGCCGCCAAGGGTCCGTTCGGCGCCACCATCGCCCACGGCCAGCTCACCATGTCCATCATGAGCTTTCTGCCCGGCGGCGGCGGTACCGGGTTGCCGGCGGTGGAAGGCCTGCAGATGGGCATCAACTACGGCTGGAACAAAGTGCGCTTTCCGGCGCCGGTGCCGGTGGGCAGCGAGATCCGCACCAGCGGCATGCTCAAGTCGGTAGAGATCAAAGGCAACATGCTGGAACTGGTCAACGAGTTGACCCTGGAGATCAAAGGCAGCGACAAGCCCGGTTGCGTCGCCGAGAGCGTGCTGCGGCTGGTGTTCTGAAGGGCGGCGGCGGGACACCATTCATGACCACCAAAACGGCGCTGATCACGGGCGCCACCGGGCAGGACGGCGCCTACCTGGCGCGCCTGCTGCTGGAGAAAGGCTACATCGTCCACGGCATCAAGCGCCGCTCGTCGTCGTTCAATACCGCGCGGGTGGAGGACATCTATCAGGATCCCCACGTGGACAGTGCGAGTTACGTGCTGCACTACGGCGACCTGACGGACAGCACCAACATCATCCGCATCATCCAGTCGGTGCAGCCGGACGAGATCTACAATCTGGGTGCCCAGAGTCACGTGCAGGTCAGTTTCGAGACCCCGGAATACACGGCCAACTCCGATGCGGTGGGCGTGCTGCGAATTCTCGAGGCCATCCGCATTCTGGGTCTGGAGAACAAGTGCCGCTTCTACCAGGCGTCGACCTCGGAGATGTACGGGCGCGTGCAGGAGGTGCCGCAGAACGAGCAGACGCCGTTCTACCCGCGCTCGCCCTACGGGGTCGCCAAACTCTACGGCTACTGGATCACCGTGAACTACCGGGAAGCCTATGGCATGCACGCCAGCAACGGCATCCTGTTCAACCACGAAAGCCCGGTACGCGGAGAAACCTTCGTCACCCGCAAGATCACCCGCGCCGCGGCACGCATATCCCGCGGCATCGAGAAAACCCTGTACCTGGGCAACCTGGACGCCCAGCGCGACTGGGGCCATGCCGCCGACTACGTGCGCGGCATGTGGATGATGCTGCAGCAGGACAGCCCCGGCGACTACGTGCTGGCCACCGGTGAAATGCACGCCGTGCGCGACTTCGTGGAACATGGCGTTCCGGGAAGTGGGCCTGGACATCGAGTGGCGGGGATCCGGCGTGGACGAAGTCGGCGTCGATGCCGCCAGCGGACGCACCCTGATTCAGGTCGACCCGCGCTATTTCCGCCCCACCGAGGTGGATCAGCTCCTGGGTGACTCCGGCAAAGCCCGCCAGGTACTCGGCTGGAAGCCGGAGTACACCCTGGCCGGCATGGTCAAAGAGATGATCGCGCGGGATCTCGAAGAGGCCGGCGGCTGATGGCGCTGCAAGGCCAACGGGTTTTTGTTGCCGGCCATCGGGGCATGGTCGGCGCCGCCATCTGCCGGCGCCTGGCGGACATCCCGTGCGACGTATTGACCGCCACCCGGGACGAGCTGGATCTGACCAATCAGGCGGCGGTGGACGCCTGGTTCGACCGGCAGCGGCCGGACTGTGTGTTTGTGGCGGCGGCCCGGGTCGGCGGCATTCTGGCCAACGACACCTACCCGGTGGACTTCCTGCTGGACAACCTGCTGATCGAAGCCAACGTGATCCGCGCCGCGGCCGCCAGCGGCACCCGGCGGCTGATCTTTCTGGGCTCGTCGTGTATCTATCCCAAGTTCGCCGATCAGCCCATTACCGAATCGAGCCTGCTGACCGGGCCACTGGAGCCCACCAACGAGTGGTACGCCATCGCCAAGATCGCGGGCATCAAACTCTGTCAGGCCTACCGCAAGCAGTACGGCCACAACTACATCTCCGCCATGCCGTGCAACCTGTACGGCATCGGCGACAACTTCGACCTGCAGTCGTCCCACGTGCTGCCGGCCTTGATCCGCAAGGCCCACGAGGCGAAACAGAGCGGGGAACCGCTGGTGATCTGGGGCACCGGAGCGCCGCGGCGCGAATTTCTGTTCGCCGACGACGCGGCCGACGCCGTGGTCCACCTGGCCGAGCACTACGACGGCTACGAACACGTCAACGTGGGCGCCGGCGAGGACTATGCCATTGCCGAGATCGTCGACATCATCTGCGACATCGTCGGCTTCGACGGCGAGCTGCGCTACGACCGCTCCAAGCCCGACGGCACGCCACGCAAGCTGATGGATTCATCGCGCCTGCGTGCGCTGGGCTGGCAACCCGCGGTGGACCTGCGCGACGGCATCCGCCAGACCTACGAGTGGTACCTGGCGCAGTAGCCGCCCGCTTGCCCCTCGCGACGGGTTGCCATTACTCTCTGACGGTTGACAGGGAGAAGAGACGCAATCGATGGCCGAAGCCGCCCAGACCCGTCCGCTCGATGAATTCCGTGCCGATATCGCCGCCTGGCTGAAGGACAACTGTCCCGACGGCGCCCGCGGCCCCGGCCCCATCGCCACCGGCAGCAGCAAGATCACCCTGCAGGGCGACGTCAAACTGTGGCTGGAGCGGTGTGTGGAACGCGGCTTCACCGCCCCGACCTGGCCAAAGGAATACGGCGGCGCGGCCCTGTCCCCGCAGCAGGCCAGAGTGCTGTACGAAGAGATGGCAGCCATCCGCGCCCGGTCGCCGCTCATGGGCATGGGCCTGTCGATGATCGGCCCGACCCTGCTGGAGTTCGGCACCCCCGAACAGAAAGCGCGCCACCTGCCGAAGATCGTCCGCGGCGAGGTGCAGTGGTGCCAGGGCTACTCGGAACCCAACGCCGGATCCGACCTGGCGGCGCTCAAGTCCCGGGCCGAGGACAAAGGCGATCACTTCGTGATCAACGGCCAGAAGATCTGGACCTCCGGCGCCTCCACCGCCGACTGGATGTTCGCTCTGGTGCGCACCGACTTCGAGGCACCCAAACACGACGGCATCAGCTTCGTGCTGCTGACCATGGATCAGCCCGGGGTCACGGTAAAACCGATCCGGCTGATTTCCGGCAGCTCGCCGTTCTGCGAAACGTTCTTCGACAACGCCATCGCCCGCAAGGAAGACCTGGTGGGGCAGCTCAACAAGGGCTGGACCGTCGGCAAACGTCTGCTGCAGTTCGAACGCTCCGGCATCGGCGGCCTGTCCGGCGGCGGCGGCCGGCGCTCCCCCGGCGAAGGTCTGGTCAGGGTGGCGCGGGAATACGTGGGCGAAGCCGGCGGGAAGATCGCCGACCCGGAAGTGCGGGATTTCCTGCTGCGCTTCAACATGCAGTCCGACGCCTTTGCCCTGACCGCGCGGCGGGTCAACGAAGAGACCCGCTCCGGCACCCCGGCAGAGGCCACCTCCATCTTCAAACTGGTGGGCGCCCGCCTGCAGCAGAACGGCGCGGACTTCCGCCGTCAGCTCATGGGCACCCGCGGTCTCGGCGTCGAGGGCGACGGTTTCAGTGACCGGGAGCTCGAGGCCGCCAGCGAGTGGCTGGCCAGCAAAGCCACCACCATTTACGGCGGCAGCGACGAAATTCAGGCCAACATCATCGCCAAGCGGGTACTGGGGCTGCCGGACTGATGGCCTACCACACCATCGACATCGAGACCCTGACCCCGCACATCGGGGCCGAGGTGCGCGGAGTGGACCTGTCACAGCCGTTATCCAACGAACAGTTCAGCGACGTCTATCAGGCCTGGCTCGACTGGAAGGTGCTGGTGTTCCGCGATCAGCACCTGGCGCCCGAACAGCACAAGGCGTTTGCTCGCCGGTTCGGCGGTCTCCACACCCACCCCATGCAGCACAGCTACGGCGGCGACCCGGAAATTCTGACGGTCAAAACCACCGCCAACTCGAAGTACACAGCCGGCGACGCCTGGCACACCGACGTGACCTGCGACGAAATACCGCCTCTCGGCTCGATGCTGTACATGAAGGAGATCCCCGAAGGCGGCGGCGGCGATACCCTGTTCGCCGACATGTATCTGGCCTACGAGCTGCTCTCGGACACCATGAAGGACATGCTTTCGGGGTTGACCGCGGTCCATGACGGCGCCCTGCCCTACGTCGGCGGCTACGGAGTTGCACCGCCGGACGGCCAGCAGTACCCGAAGAACGAGCATCCGGTGATCGCCACCCATCCCGACACCGGACGCAAGGTGTTGTACGTCAACTCCGGGTTCACGTCGCGCATCAAGGGATTGCGGCAGTGGGAGAGCCGCATGCTGCTCGACGGCCTGTTCGACTTTATCGCGACCGAAGTGCGCTTGCCGTGCCGGGTGCGCTGGCAACCCAACACCCTCACCTTCTGGGACAACCGCTGCACCCAGCATCACGCCATCTGGGACTACTACCCGAACACCCGCCACGGTGAGCGGGTGTCCATCGTGGGAGACCGGCGCCCGGCCGCCTGAGGCCGCTCTGCCGCGCACCGGACCCGCTCGGAGCGCCAGCGTGACCCACCTGCCACTGCCCATCGCTGGCGTTCGAGTCGGCAACGCCGAGGACCCCGACCTGCGCTCCGGCGTCACCGTGGTGCTACCGGACCGGCCGGCGGTCGCCAGCGTGCACGTGGTCGGCGGTTCGCCGGGCACCCGCGAGAGTGACCTGCTGGACCCCATCCAGCAGGTCCAGAAAGTAGACGCGCTGGTTCTGGCCGGCGGTTCCGCCTTCGGCCTGGACGCCGCCAGCGGTGTGCAGGCGTGGCTGCGCGAACAGGGCCGCGGCTTCCCGGTGGTTAACCTGCGGGTGCCCATCGTTCCGGCGGCGATCCTGTTCGATCTGAACAACGGCGGCAACAAGGACTGGGGCCGTTATCCACCTTACCGGGAACTCGGCTATCAGGCCGCGGCCGTGGCCGGCAATCGGGTACTCACCGGCAGGAGCGGCGCCGCCTACGGCGCCACCACCGCCACCACCCCGGGCGGACTCGGCGTGGCCAGCACCACCCTGCCCTGCGGCGCCAGCCTGACCGCGATCATGGCCGTAAACGCCGCCGGATCGCCGCTGATGGGATCCACCGGGCACTTCTGGGCAGCGCCGTTCGAACGGGACGGCGAGTTCGGTGGCCAGGGCCTGCCTGCGGATCCGGGCGACGTCGCCGACGTACGGACCAAGGCCGGACATTCCACCGCTGGACTCAACACCACCATCGGCGTGGTTGTGACCGATGCTGCCCTGACCAAGGTGGAAGCCAAACAGGTGGCGGTGATGGCCCACGATGGTTTTGCCCGCGCCCTGTATCCGGTGCATTCTCCCGGTGACGGAGATCTGCTGTTCACCCTGTCCACCGGCGAACGGGCGCTGACGCGGGACGAACTGTCGCTGTTGACCCTGGGCGCCACCGCCGCCAACGTAGTGACCCGAGCCATCGCCCAGGGCGTGTACGCCGCGATGCAGACCCAGGAGCCCGCGACCCCGTCATGAGTCCGGATGAACGCCTCACACAACGACTGGCCGGCAAGCGCGACGAACTGATCGCCCTGACCCGGTCACTGGTGCAGATTCCCAGCGTCAATCCGCCGGGCGAACACTACGAGGACTGCGCCCGCCTGATCGGCGAGCGCCTGGCGGCGCGCGGCTTCGAGGTCGACTATCAGCGCGCCCGGGGCGCCGTGGGCGACTCCGACCGTTACCCGCGCTGGAACGTGATCGCCCGACGTGACGGCCCCCGCCCGGGGCCCACCGTACATTTCAACGGCCACATCGACGTGGTGGCCGTGGGCAGCGGCTGGACCCGCGATCCCTTTGCCGGCGAACTGGCCGACGGCCGCCTGTACGGTCGCGGCACCTGCGACATGAAGGGCGGCCTGGCAGCCGCCATCGTCGCCGCCGAATCCCTGCTGGAAGCGGAACCCGACCTGCCCGGCGCCATCGAGATCTCCGGCACCGCGGACGAAGAGTCCGGCGGTTACGGCGGGGTGGCGTGGCTGGCGGAGCGCGGCTGGTTCTCGAAACCCCGGGTCGATCACGTGATCATTCCCGAACCGCTCAACAAGGACCGGGTGTGCCTCGGCCATCGCGGCGTGTGGTGGTCGAAGCTGGAAACCTTCGGCCATCAGGCCCACGGCTCCATGCCGTTTCTGGGTGACAGCGCCATCCGCCACATGGGCGCGGTCCTGGAAGCGTTCGAGCGCGAGCTGTTTCCGCGCCTGGCTGACAAGCGTACCGACATGCCGGTGGTGCCGGACGGCGCGCGGGAGTCGACCCTGAACCTGAACGGCATCCATGGCGGCGAAAACGAAGGTTTCGACGGCCTGCCTTCCCCGCTCGTGGCGGACTCCTGCCGGCTGGTGCTGGACCGGCGCTTTCTCATCGAGGAGCAACTGGCCGACGTCAAAGGTGAGGTCCGTGAGGTCCTCGAGCGGCTGGCGGCCAGCCGCCGCGGCTTCCGCTACCGGCTCACGGACCTGTTCGAGGTGGTGCCGTCCATGACCGAACAGAGCGACCCGGTGGTGACCGCGGTTGCCGGCGCCATCGAAACGGTGCTGGCCCGCCCGGCGGACTTCGTGGTGTCGCCGGGCACCTATGACCAGAAGCACATCGACCGCATCGGCCGGCTGCCGAGTTGTATCGCCTACGGCCCCGGCATTCTCGATCTGGCACACCAGCCGGACGAGTACGTGGCCGTGGACGATCTGGTAGACGCGGCCACCGTCATGGCGCTGGCGGCCCGGCGTCTGCTCACCGGAGAGACCGGGTGAGCGGCAGCCGCCTGGCAGGACGCTGCGCCCTGATCACCGGCGGCGCTTCCGGCTTCGGCGCCGGGATTGCCGATAAGTTCGTGGCCGAGGGCGCGCGCGTGGTGATTGCCGACATCGACCCGCAGGCGGCCCGGGCCAAGGCCGACGCCCTGGGAGCGGCCGCCGAGTGGCGTGAAGTAGACGTCGCCAGCGACGACAGCGTCGGGCGGCTGGCAGCTTCCCTCGACGGGCCGCTGGACATCCTGGTGAACAACGCCGGTATCGGCCACCGGCCGACTCCACTGGCGGAACTGGACGAAGCGGCTTTCGACCGTATTCTGGCGGTCAACGCCAAGTCCATCTATCTGACCGCCCGGCACCTGCTGGCCGCGCTGCGCGCATCCCGAGGCGTGATCCTGAACATGGCTTCCACCGCCGGAATCAGCCCGCGCCCGGGACTGGCCTGGTACAACGCTTCGAAAGGCTGGGTGATCACCGCAACCCGGGCCATGGCCATCGAACTGGCGCCGGAGCAGGTTCGGGTCAACGCGCTGTGCCCGGTGGCCGGCGAAACCCCGCTGCTGTCGACCTTCATGGGTGGCGACACGCCGGAGCACCGCGCCCGTATGCTCGCCAGCATCCCGCTGGGGCGCTTCTCGAATCCGGCGGACCTGGGCAACGCCGCCTGCTTCCTGTGCTCCGACGAAGCCGCGCTGATCACCGGAGTGGCCCTGGAGGTGGATGGCGGCCGCTGCCTGTGAGCGAGCCTGCCGCACAGGATGCGTCCGCCCGGGACCCGGAATGGCGTCCGGCCGGCATCGACCTCGGCCGGCTGTTTCCCATCGACTCACCCTGGCGCGGCTACCGCTGGCTGGTCGGCGCGGCCATTCTGACCACGCTGCTGGCTCTGTTCTGGTTCAGCGGTGTGTTCGATCTGAGCGTGCAGAGCGCCACCGACGGCTCCTACAGTCCGGCCCTGTTCTTCAGCGTCATCGTCGCCTACATCGTACCCATCTTCGGCTACATCACGGCCCGCACGGAGCGGGCTCTGGACCAGGTCTCGCCGTTCCTGATCGCCGATCCCGCGCAGATCCACCGCTGGCGGACCCGGCTCCGCTTGAAACCCGTCCGCTGGCTTGTCATCGTACTGCTGATCGCCGCCGTCAGCGGCTGCCTGCACAACCTGGTGTTGTACGGCGGCCTGGAGGTCTGGTGGAGGAATCTGGCGGCAATGCCACGGGAACGTGGCGTAACCGGCGGTACGCTGCTGGTGTGGTTCACCGTAACCATGGTGGTCGCCGGCCTGCTCGACAACGTGCTGATTTTCTCCCGCGCCGCCCGCTGCTGCCGGGTCGATCTGCTCGACACTCTGCCCCTGCGTCCGTTCGCCAACGTGGCGGTCAGTTCGACCCTGGCCATCATCGGGGCCCAGGCGGCGTTCCCCATTCTGGGTCTCGAAGGCGAGCTCGACCCACTGGCCTTCGTGCCCGGGCTAATCGCCACCAGCGGTCCGATGCTGCTGCTGGCGGCCATGCCGGTGTGGCCGGTGCACCGGCGCATCGCCGACACCAGGGCCCGGACGCTGGCGGCATTGAACGGACAGATCCGGGCGCTGCAGCCGGACGATCCGGCCGATCCCGAACCCGCCCGGCTGGCGGCGCTGACCCCGCTGCTGGCCTACCGGCGCGAGGTCCAGGCGGTCTCGGAGTGGCCGTTCGACCTGGGGGTGATGACGCGGCTGGCCCTGTACCTGATCATCCCGCCGCTCACCTGGGTTGGCGCGGCTTTGATCGAGAACATGGTGGACACGTTTCTTTGAGGTAGTCTCGAACCTCACCGTCCGCCTGTGAGGATCCGATGACGGAACCGGTTCGTTCTCACTCGCTGCTGTCCCTGCATACGTATCTGACGCGCCTGGTGGAAGGGCGCATGTGGCTGAAGGTGCTGATCGCCATGGCGGCCGGCCTGGTGACCGGCGTCCTGATCGGTCCCGGGGCCGGACTCCTGGACCCGGAATCCGGCGCCATCGTCGGCGACTGGCTGGCTTTTCCCGGGCGCCTGTTCCTGGTGACCATTCAGATGATCGTGGTACCGCTGGTGTTCGCCTCCATCGTGCGCGGCCTGTCCGGCGGGCAGGAACTCGGCGAGATCCGCCGCCTTGGCCTGTGGGCGGTCGGCTTTTTCGTGATCAGTACCGCCATCGCCGCCGGCACCGGCATTCAACTCGCCCTGTGGGTCGAGCCGGGCACCTATCTGGCCGGGTCCGTCCTGACCGATCCGGGGGCCGGCGCCGGCGTGACCACGGCCGCGCCGCCGAACCTGCGGGAACTGCCCGACGTGCTGCTGGGCCTGCTGCCGAACAATCCGCTCAGCGCCATGGTCGATGGCGAGATGCTGCAGGTGGTGCTTCTCGCCTTCGTCATGGGCATCGCCCTGGTCAGCCTGCCGCGGGCCAGTGCCAAGCCGCTCAGCGACGTACTCGGTTCGCTGCAGGAGGTGTGCATGGCCGTGGTGCGCGCCGCCATGCGTATTGCGCCGCTGGCCGTGTTCGGTCTGATGGCCCAGTTCACCAGCCGCACCGGCTGGCAGACCCTGCTCGGCCTGGGCGTTTACGTCGGCACCGTGCTGCTGGGGCTGCTACTGGTGCTGGGCATGTTCCTTCTGTGCGTGCGCGTCTTCGCCGGGATCGCGCCCGGCCGGTTTCTGCGCGAAAGCCGCGAGCTGCTGCTGCTCGCGTTCAGCACGTCGAGTTCCGCCGCGGTCATGCCGCTGGCCATCAAGACCGTCATCGAGCGATTTGGCGTGCGCCCGTCCACGGCCCAGTTCGTGATCCCCCTCGGGGCCACCATCAACATGAACGGCACGGCCCTGTACCAGGCCGTGGCCGCGGTGTTTCTGGCCCAGGTCTATCAGGTCGACGTGGGCACCGGCAGCCTGGTGCTGCTGGTGGCCATGGCGGTGGCGGCGTCCATCGGTTCGCCCGCCACGCCCGGAGTCGGCATCGTCATCCTGGCCAGCATTCTTGCCAGTATCGGCGTGCCGCCGGAAGGGGTGGCACTGATCATCGGGGTCGACCGCCTGCTGGACATGAGCCGTACGGCGGTCAACGCCGGCGGCGATCTGGTGGCGTGTCTGTTCCTGGATCGCTGGGCGTTGCCGGGATCCGCCGAGCCGGCTGCCGGTTTGTCCGATCCACCGCCAGCCGGCGCCCCGGCGAGCCCGGCCGGGCCCTAGAAGAACTCCGGCAGATGGCTCTGCAGTTTCTCTGCACTCAGGGTGGTCAGTTCCTTGTCGATGGTCAGAGCCACCAGCCCGGCCGAATGATCACTGAGCTGAGAGCGAAGCTGGCCGAGAAAGCGCGGCGGCGCCACCAGTACCAGGCGCTCCATTTCGCCGGCATTGCGGCCTTCCTCCAGACGCGATGCGAGGCGCCGGGCGAATCCGGTCATCTCGTGGTTCTTGGCGGAGTTGCGGGTACCGACCCCGTGACTGACGGTGCCGGCCGAGGCGACGCCCCGGCCGTCACGATCGGTCACCAGATCGCCTTCGTGGAGCCGGTGCTCGGGACACAACAGGACGTCGAATTCCTCGAGTGTGCGATTCTTGTGCCGGTTGAACAACCGGGCGCGGGTTCCGTCTGCGACAACGACCCAGGTATTTCCCATCAGGCTCTCCTTGCGAGTAGCTTGCGTGAGTTTCCTGCCAGGTAGCTTGCTTTCCTGTCCACCCCTGCGCCGGCGCCGCGGCGCCTCCTGGTCCGTCACATTCTGGACACACGGCGCGGACAAGTACAACCCTCCCCGCAGCCCGCACGGTTACTCGCGGCGGCGCGGGACCACCGCACTGCCGGCGTCGATTCCGGCAGGCGGATTGACCAGAATCACGTCACCGGACGCCAGCCCCGAGACCACCTGAACGCGCAGTCCGGACTGCTGTCCCAGGTCCACGGTGCGGGGCCAGGCGAGCCCGTCCTCGACCCGGAACACCTGCCACAGCGGGCCGTCGCGAAACAGCGCCGTCACCGGCACGGTCAGGGCGTTGTCCGCCTCCCAGACCACCACCCGCGCCGTGACCCGGTAGCCGTGACCGAGCGATCCCCATTGCGGATCGGGCGCGGTGAGATCGAACACCACGTTGACCCGCTGTTCTTCGATTCCGAGCGCCGACACCTTGGTGAAACCCACCGGCTCCACGTGCCGCACCAGCGCATCGAGCGCCAGGTCGCCGCCCCATTCCTCGATGAATGCCCGCTGGCCCGGCCGGATGCGCACCGCATCGGTGGACAGATAGTCAGCAACGATCTCGAGCCGGCCGGGGTCGCCGAGCTGCACCAGCGGGGTGCCCGGCAGCACCACGGTTTCGCTCGGTTCGAACACCTTCAGCACCCGTCCGCTGATGGGCGCGGTCAGAGTCAGACACTCGCAGCCGTCGCTTCCGGAGCCTTCACCGGTGGGGGTAAACAGCCGGGCGCGGATGCGCGCCACCTCGTGTTCGCGCGCGTCCAGCGCGGCCTCGCCGGCGGCCACCGCCGCGTTCGCCGAGCGCGCGGCGCGCTGCGCCTCGTCGACGAAGCGGCGCGGCACCGTTCCGGCATCGAACAGTTCGCGGGCCCGATCCAGTTCGGTGCGGGCAAACGACTGATCGGCGTGGGCACGCTCCAGATCGGCGGCGGCCAGATCACGGCTCGCCAGGGCCGCCTCCAGATCCTCGCGGGTCTCCGCCAGCGTGCGCGGGTCCAGCAGCGCCGGATTGGACGGTTCCAGGGTGGCTATCAGGGTCTGGCCCTGAGTCACGGCGTCGCCGGTCACCAGCTCCGTGCGCAGCAGCCGTCCGCCCACCGGCGCGGACACCGTGTACACGTGCTGGACCCGCGCAATTCCGTCGGCATCGAGGGTGACCCGGAAGTGGCCGGGGGTGACGCTGTGTACGTCCACCAGCAGCGGCCGCGGCCGCAACATCAGAACCAGGGCGGTCAACAACACCGCGCCGATGGCGCCCCACAACAGAATCCGCCGGGTCATGGTGGGCCTCCCTCAGGTCGTTGGGGCTGTCGGTGCATGGCGGCTACTCCCGGGTCTTCAACACGGCGATGAGATCGAGCCGGGCCAGGCGCCGCTGGATCAGCACCCCCGACGGCAGCATGGCCGCCAGCGCGATGAGCATAGCGGTGGCGTAGGTGGCCGGTTCGATCACCACCGGCACCCGGAACAGCTCGGTTTCGAAGCTCGCCGCCATTACCACAGCCAGCCCCCAGCCGAGCAGACAGCCGAGCGGCAATCCCAGCACCACCAGCAGTGCGGCCTCGCCGAACAGCATGTAGGCGATCTCGCCGCGCCGGAATCCCAGCACCCGCAACGTGGCCAGCTCGCGGCCCCGTTCCGACAGCGCGATGCGCAGGTTGTTGTAGACCATGCCGAAAGCCATGGTGCAGGCGAAGGCGAGGTAGAAGAACACCATGATCAGCATGGTCTCGGCGATGGTCTCCTCGAACATGTCGATGGCCGCTTCCTTGAGGGTGACCCCGCCGATGCGGGCCAGGCCCTGCAGCGCCGCATAAAGTTCACTACGCCGTTCGTCGTCGATGACGAGCTGCAGCATGTTGACGGTGCGATCCTCGTCGAGGGCGCGGTTGAGCGCCGTGAGGTTCACGTAGGCCGGCATGCCGATGACGGTTTCGAACACGGCGCTCACCGGCAGCTCGGAGCGCCCGCGCGCGCCTTCGAGAAACTGCACGCGGACCCGGTCGCCGACCCCGACCGCGAGTTTGGCGGCCAGCGAGTCGGCCAGCAGCAGGCCCGCCGGCGGCACCGCCACCCGCGCCCCGGCGGCATCCGACAGCACCGTCAACGCTGCCCCCGGGGCCACGCCGGTGAGGGCGCCGCGGTGGGTCCGGTGGCCGGCCTCGAATCGGACCGAGGCGCCGCGCACCGGCTCGGCCGCCAGCACACCGGGCAGGCGCCGGACGTCTTCCAGCACGTCCTGCGGCACCACCTCGGGAAAGCCGATGGTCATGTCCTCGCGCTGCTGATCGTTGAAGTAGCCGTCGATCATGTAATCCAGTGCATCGAGCCATTGCAGCGACACGATCAGCAGCCCCACCGACGCCGCCAGCGCCAGTGCCGTGAACATCGAACGCAGCGGCCGCCGCAGGGTCTGCCGGAAAATGATGCGGGTCGGCTGGTCGAACCAGCCGAGCAGGCCGGAAGGCGCCCAGCTCCGGTGCCGGAACGCCGGCGGCTGCGGCGGCCGCATCGCTTCCGCCGGCGGCAATCCGCCGGCGTAGCGGGCCGCCCCCACCACCCCGAGCAGCGACGAGGCGACACTCACCAGCAGCGACACCACGTAGATGCCGGCGGCCGGCTGGAACACCAGTTCCGGAAAGCGATACACCGTGGCATACATTGCGGTCAGCCAGTGACCGAGCCAGAAGCCGCAACCCCAGCCGATCACCAGCCCCACCAGGCTCAGCGCTACCACCAGCTTGGCGTAGTGCCAGATGACGGCGCGATCGCGGTAGCCGAACGCTTTCAGCAGACCGATCTCGGCACGTTCCAGGTACACCAGGCGCGCCAGAACCATGTTGGTCAGGAAGGCCGCCACCAGCAGAAAGATCGCCGGCAGAATGCTTGCCAGGGTGGCGAGCTGCTCGATCTCGTTGGTCAGAAACCAGTGCGAGAGCTGATCCCGGCGCGGATAGCTGCCGGTGCCGCCGTAGGGCTCGAGCCGCGCATCCACGAGCGGCAGCACCTGATCCGGCATCACCCCCGGCTCCAGCACCAGCGACAGGTCGTTGAACGCGCCATCCAGATCGTAAGCGGCGGCCAGCGCGGCCCGGCGCAGCCAGACGATGCCGTAGTGCTCCGGGTCCGGCATGAGGGCGCCCGGACCAATGGCGTACACGTACTCCGGCGACAGCGCGATTCCGGACACTTCCAATCTCTGCAGGCGGCCGTTCAGCAATACCTCGAAGCCATCCCCCGGCCGCAGCCCGTGGGCTTCGGCAAAAGCCTCGGCAACCACCGCCTGGCGTTTGCTGTCCGCCGCCGGCAGCCGGCCCGCCACCAGGGCCAGGGCATTGATCAGCGGTTCGTCGTGGTCCGGCAGCGACACCAGGCGTCCGATCACCGGCTCCTGGAACCCGGCCACACGCAGCGAGGCGAACTGGACGATGCGGGTTTCGACCAGCTGCACGCCGTCGAGGTCGCCCAGCGCCCGGGCCAGGCGCTCCGGCGCCCGCTTCACCGACCCGAACACGTCGCCGAATCGGTACCGCTCGTAGTAGGCGCGGCTGGTGTCGGTGAGGGCCTGCATCGCGGACAGCGACATCACCAGCATCGCCACCCCGGAGGCCACGATCAGGGCAATGGCGAGGGCCTGGCCGCGGATCCGCCAGAGGTCGCGCAGCAGTTTGCGGTCGAGGGCGTCCAGCATCGATCCGTCACCAGCTGAGATCGCGGGGCGCGCAGCGCTCCCGGTTCTCCACCACCGCGTCGATCCGGCCGTCGGCGAAACGCAGAACCCGGTCCGCCATGCCCTCGATACTGCGGTTGTGGGTGATCAGCGCCGTGGTGGTGCCCAGTTCCCGGTTCACCTGATCGATGGCCTCGAGCACCATGACCCCGGTGGCGCTGTCCAGGGCCCCGGTGGGCTCGTCGCACAGCAGCAGATCCGGCTGTTTGGCGATGGCCCGGGCAATGGCCACCCGCTGCTGCTCACCGCCCGACAGCTCCGCCGGGAACGCGCGCCGCCGATCGCCGAGGCCGACCAGCGCCAGCGCCGTTTCCGGCGCCAGCGGCCGGGCCGCAATCTCCGTTACCAGGGCCACGTTTTCCTCGGCGGTGAGGCTGGCGATCAGGTTGTAGAACTGGAACACGAAGCCGACGTGATCGCGGCGGAACCGGGTGACCTCGGCGTCCCGGATGCCGAGCGGTTGGCCGCGGAACGTCACGTCGCCCGCCGTGGGCCGATCCAGCCCACCGAGGATGTTCAACAGGGTCGACTTACCGCTGCCGGACGGCCCGACGAGCACCACCAGCTCGCCGGCGAATAGGTCCACGTCCACGCCGCGCAGCGCGTGGATGTCCACGGCGCCGGCGTGATAGACCTTGGTGAGGCCGCGGCCGCACAGCGTCGCCATGGGTGGGTCACCCGCCCGCTGCGCCTGTTCCGCCGATGCTGCCATGAACGGGATCTGAGCATAGCCACCCGCGGCGGCCAACCCGCAGAAACCCGTACCCGATCAGGCGCCGAGCAGCAGCAGTGCGCCCCCGAACAGGACCGCGGTGAGGCCGAAAACCATGAAGCAGTACCCCATGATGGCGCGCATGTTGAGGCCGGCGACCGCCAGCAGCGGAATGGTCCAGAACGGCTGGATCAGGTTGGTCCACTGATCGCCGTAGGCCACCGCCATGACCACGTGGGCGTGGGCCACCCCGAGGCTGTTGGCGGCCTCGATGAAGATCGGGCCCTGCACGGCCCACTGGCCGCCCCCCGACGGAATGAAGAAATTCAGCACCCCGGCGGCCAGAAAGGCCCAGAAGCTCAGGGTGTCGGGCGTGGACACGGTAACGAAGAAATCCGAGATGATGGACACCAGCGCGGTACCGGTCATGAGCGCCATGATGCCGGCGTAGAACGGGTACTGCAGGATGATGGGGCCAACGGTGCGGCTGGCGTCGCCGATCAGGCGCACGTAGTGGATCGGCGAGCGGGCCAGGATCAGGCCCAGGGCCAGGAACGACCAGTTGACGATGTCGAGGGTCAGGTTGAGGCCGCGTTCGGCGAACCACAGCACCAGAAACCACAGCAGCACCAGGCCCATGCCCAGCGACAGCGCGCGCCGGCTTTCCAGCCATTGGCCCCAGCTTTGCGGCGCGGGGGCCGCGCCGGCCGCAACCTCCGGGCCGGCGCCCGCATCGAACTCACGGCACCGGTCCGGGCCCATGGCGGCGCACAGCGTCGCCACCGCCAGCACCGTGACCACGATCAGCGCCAGATTCCAGGGCGCGAAGATGGTTTCCGTGACCGGAATGATGCCGGTCACCGCCTCCAGCGTGTGGCCCGGGGTGGCCACGAACAGCGCCGCGGAACTGGAGTAACCCATGTGCCAGACCACGAACCCGCCGTAGGCGCTGGCCACCAGCAGCGGGTAATGCACGACCAGGCCGCGCTCGCGAGCCACCCGCGCCACCTCCACCGCAATCAGACCGCCCACCACCAGACCCAGCGACCAGGCGATCAGGCTGCCCAGGGCGCCCACCACGGCCACCAGAAAGTAGCCCTGCCAGGCCCGCCGCGGCAGGCGCGCCAGGCGTTCCAGCAGGCCGCGCACCAGGTCGGTGTGGGCCAGGGCGTGCGCGCAGATCAGGGTCAGCGCAATCTGCGCGATGAAGCTCAACAACCCCGTCAGACCCAGGCCCCAGATCTCCACCGCCGCCGCCGGCGTTTCGCCGGCCAGGGTCACCGCCAGCACGAACGTGAGCAGGGTCAGGAGGATGGCGAAAACGAAAGCGTCGGGATAAAAGCGCTCGACGAAGCTGACGAATGGCTGCGCGGCGCGCTCGAAAGGATTCAAACCGTAGCTCACGTCCTGACCCGTAGATCCTCATGGTATCCTCGCCGCAGTTCGATTGTCTCGATGCCGACTCGAGGGGTAAGGCGCGTACATGCAATCCGTGGTGGTGTTGTTGCTGGGTATTGCCGGCATGGGGTTCGGCTGGTTCGTCTACTCACGATTCATCGCCGCGCGCATCTTCCGCCTCGACCCGGATTTCGTCACCCCGGCCCACGAACTGGAAGACGGGGTCGACTTCGTCCCCACCAACCGCTACGTGCTGTGGGGCCATCACTTCACTTCGGTGGCGGGCGCGGCGCCCATCGTCGGGCCGGCCATCGCCGTTTACTGGGGCTGGCTGCCGGCGGTACTGTGGGTGGTGCTGGGCACCATCTTCTTCGCCGGGGTGCACGACTTCGGCGCCCTCTGGGCCAGCAGCCGCCACAAAGGCCGGTCCATGGGCGCGCTGGCCGAGGACGTGGTCGGGCGCCGCAGCCGGGCGCTGTACATGATCGTGGTGTTCCTGGTGCTGCTCATGGTCAACTCGGTGTTCGGCGTGGTGATCGCCAGCGCCTTCGTGAACACCCCCGGCGCGGTCTTCCCGGCCTGGTCCGCCATCGTGGTGGCATTGGTCATCGGTCAGCTCGTGCATCGCCGTTTCAATCTGATCGTGCTCGGCCTGCTCGGGGTCGCCATCCTCTACTACAGCATTTACGTGGGCAGCAGCCTGCCCATCACCCTGCCGGACGAACTGTTCGGGCTGGCGCCTCAGGCCAACTGGATCGTCATTCTGTTCATCTACGCCGCCATTGCCTCCATGCTGCCGGTGTGGGTGCTGCTGCAGCCCCGGGACTTCATCAACGGCATGCAGCTCGTGGTGGGGCTGCTGCTGCTCTACACCTCGGTGTTCATCTTCATGCCCGACATGTCGGCCCCGGCCTTCAACACCCAGGTCAGCGCAACCGCCCCGTCCATCATTCCCCTGCTGTTCGTTACCATCGCCTGCGGCGCCGTCTCCGGTTTCCATGGCATCGTTGCTTCGGGCACCAGTTCCAAACAGCTCGACAAGGAGACGGACGCCCGCTTCGTGGGCTATCTGGGCGCAGTGGGTGAGGGCTCGCTGGCACTGATCACCATCGTCACCGTCAGCGGTGTGGCGCTGGCCGCCACGCCGGAGATCTGGCATCAGGTTTACGACGAGTTCGGCAGCGCCGGCGCCGGCGCTTTCATCAGCGGCGGCGCGCGGCTGATCGAGGAAGGCTGGGGTATTCCAGCCAGTTTTGCCCAGACCATGCTGGCCACCATGGTGGTGCTGTTCGCCGGTACCACCATGGATTCCGGCGTGCGCCTGCAGCGCTACATCATCCAGGAGTGGGGCGACATCTACCGCCTTCCCCTGCTGCAGAATGGCGTGCTGGCCACCCTGCTCGCCGTAGCCGCCTGCCTGCTGCTCGCGTTCGGCGCCGGCGGCACCAGCGGCGCCGGCGGCATGATCATCTGGCCGCTGTTCGGCTCCACCAATCAGATTCTGGCAGGCATGACCCTGCTTGTGATCAGCGTCATGCTGATCAAGCTGGGGCGGCCGTCCTATTACACCCTGCTGCCCATGCTGTTCGTTTTCACCATGTCATTCCTGGCCGCCTGCGTGACCCTGGTGCAGTTCTACCAGGACGGCAACTGGCTGCTGGTGGTGCTCGACGTGATCGTGCTCGGCACCAGCCTCCTGGTGATGCTCGAGGCCGCCTCGGCCATCGCCGCGTTCAAGCGCGGACAGCGGACGCCGGCCGCCGAGCGGTAACAGCGGCGCCGGCAATCGGATCCGGCGAAAGGACGGTACCCCGCTCGGGGGTATCCGGACTTACCTCACCACTGTTCCAGCACCGATAGCCACTGGCCGTCGCCGCTACGCTTCCACACGGCCAGCCAGGCGTTCAGCTCGGCGCCGCCACGGTCTCCCGTGCGCGGCCAGCATGCCGACTGGCCTGTCAGTACAGCATAGTCGTTGACCACTTGTACCGAACGGACGTCGTCCTCGCAGAGGGCGTCCAACTCCGCCCATTCCTGTTTCAGCAGCGTAAGAATTGCGTCGATACCGGTGACTCCGTTGACCTCGGCGTCCTCGGCGAAATAGGTCTTGAAGGCTTCCGTATCCCTGGCGTTGAACGCATTGGTGAAGACGCTGCTCTTGGCCATGGCCCAGGCGGGAATCTCGTCACCCGAGGCCGGTGCGGAAAGCGTGAGGAAACTGATCAGAAACGCAGCCGCGAACCGGCTGCCATGGGGTTGACCCGACATGGAAATGCCCTCGCTACTCGTTCATGAAGCCGCGGCGTTGCGCCGCGCAGTCATCATAAGCCGCCACTGACCAAACCCCTATCCCCCATTTGAGGCAAGGCATCGCGGCGGCCCGTCACACCCAGTCGAGAGCGCGCGCCACGTTGACGATGGGCGCCGCTGAGCGGCGGATGCGCGCCACCAGCAGCGCCCCTTCCACCGCAGCAATGAGCAGCTCGGCGCGCTCGCGGCATTGTCCGGCGGGTACGCCGGCGGAGTGGAAGACGGCGCCGATTACCTCGCACCAGGTATCGAGCACCCGTTCTCCGGCTGCGGTCATGGCCGGTGACTGGGGCACGGTTTCGAGCATGGTGGTGGCGATGGGACAACCGGATTGAAAGCCCGATTCCTCCATCCAGCCAGCCATGGTGCTGCAGTAAGCGGCGACGAACCCCGGCGCATCGCCCTCATGGCGCGCCGCCAGCTCGCGCAGCAGGTTGGTCACCAGTTCTCCCGCCAGGGCCACTGCCGCCTCTCCCAGAGCTTCCTTGCCGCCGGGAAAATAGTGGTACAGCGACCCCTTGGGGACCTCGCTCTCAGAAAGAATCTGCTGCAGCCCCGTGGACGCATAACCCTGACGGCGGAACAGTCGCATGGCGGTGCGGACCAGGGTATCGCGATGTCGAGCCGGACGTGCCATACAGACTACCCGAGAGGATTCCGGAGGGTTCGGGCATTGACGATAGACCAATCGGTCTATATTCTCAATTTCAATTAAACCATTCGGTCTATTTGAGAGCGGAAGCCGAGCCTCATCGGCACTGTTGAGCTACAACCAAGGAAACTACGCCATGTCATCGTCAGCCTCAGCGTCTCAGTCCGTTGCCGATCCCGTTACCGTCCAAGTGGAAAAAGACATCGCCTGGGTTACCGTCGACGACGGCAAGGTCAACGTCATGTCGGCGTCGACCCTGCAATCGATTCAGGGGGCCCTGAACCAGGTCCGCGATCAGGTCCGGGTTACGGTGCTGCGAGGCCGGCCCGGCATCTTCTCCGCCGGCTTCGATCTCAAGACCTTCGCCAGCGGCGACTCCGGGGCGTCCCGCGCCATGGTCGGCGCCGGCGTGAGTCTGATTGCCGCCATGCTCGAACATCCCCATCCCATCGTCGCCGTGTGCACCGGCCACGCCTATCCCATGGGCGCGTTCCTGCTGCTGTCCGCCGACTACCGGATCGGCGTCCGCGGCGATTACCGGATGGGTCTGAACGAAGTTGCGATTGCGCTGACGGTACCGGAATTTGCAGTGACCCTGGCCCGGCACCGGCTGTCACCGCCCGGCTTTGCGCGGCTCACCACCGGCGCGCTGATGAACCCGGAGCAGGCGCAGGTCTACGGTTACCTGGACGAGGTGGTGGACGCGGATCAGGCCGATGACGCCGCCAGCCTGGCCGCCGGGGGTTTCCTGGCCCTGGACCCGGGTTCTTACGTCGGAACCAAGGCCCGGGTCTTCGGGCCCATCCGTCAGGCGGTGCTGGAAGCCGCGGAGCGGGACCTGGGCGGCACCCTACCGCCGCCGGCCTGAACCCGGGCCCGCAGCCGGAAAACGCGGCGGGCGATTACGCCGTCACGCCGAGCAGTTCCTGGTCCACACGGCGACGGAGTTCGGCGAACACCTGGTCGAACACCTCACGGCGCTCGGCATCACTGCCTTTGGCGGCCGCCGGATCCGGCAGGCTCCAGTGCAGACGCCTGGCGCCGCCGGCCGCCACCGGGCAGGACTCCCCGGCCGCCGAGTCACACACGGTGATCACCAGATCGAAGGGATCAGTCGCGAACTGATCCCAGGACTTGCTGGTTGGCTGGCCGGGATCGACGCCGTGTCGCTTGAGGGTCTCGAGCGCCAGGGGATGGACGCTGCCGGTGGGATGGCTGCCGGCGCTGACTGCCCGATGGCGGCCGCCGCCGGCATGGTTGATCAGGGCTTCCGCCATGATCGACCGGCACGAGTTGCCCGTACACAGCACCAGCACGCGAATCGGGCCGGCTGTCCCGGTCATCCGCAACACACCGGTCCGGCGGGCGCGGTCTGCTGCGCGCCGGCGCAACCACAGGCGCTGGCCGGCGCCGTCTGGTCCGCCTGGCCTTCGCCGCGCTGGTGACCGTACACCGCCGCCGTGCCGTGGGTCAGAAAGGTCTCCCACAGGACGCCCTGGGGATCGCTGATCCACTGCTTGGTGGAGCGCGCGTAACAGCAGGTGGTTTCGCCTTCGTCCAGGGTTGCCCCGCCGGCCTGCTCAAGGCGCTGATAGACCTCGTCGAGTTCGGCCGGGTCTTCGACCTGGATACCCAGGTGCTCGACCCCCGTCTGGCTGCCGCAGGTGCCGATGGCGAAGTTCACCCGCGGGTCATCGAGCATCCATTTGGCGTAATCGGGCTCGAGCACCGTCGGTTCGGCGGCAAACAGAGTCGAGTAGAAACGGACGGATGCGTCGAGATCATCGACGTTGAGGTTGACGTGGAGTCGTTTCATTGGCCGCAATCCTCCTGAGGATCAATTCGCAATCATCCGCCGATCGCTGATGCGTCGATGGTCTGATTCATTTCAATATGTCGAGACTAATCGACATATATCCGGAGACGCAAGTACTTTCGGAATCGCGGCGGTTCCCGCTGAATCGCCGCGGCGGCGAGGATATGCCGCGCTCCGGCCCGATGCGCTACCCTGACGCGTTGGACCCAACCCCGGAGAGCCCTTTGCGCCCATTTTGCCTCGCCGTCCTGCTGTGCAGCCTGGCCGCCAGCATCAGCCCACCGGTTTCTGCCGCCGCGCCGGATGCTGCGCCACCCTGGCCGCACGGCGCCATGGTCAGCGCCGCCAACCCTTATGCGGTGGCCGCCGGCCAGCAGATTCTGCAAGCCGGCGGCCACGCCGTGGACGCGGCCATCGCGGTCCATGCGGTGCTGGGTCTGGTGGAGCCGCAGAGTTCGGGAATCGGCGGCGGCGCCTTCATGCTGGTGTACCAGCGGGCCGGCCAGGAGGTTGCCGCTTTCGACGGCCGCGAAACCGCGCCCGCGGCGGCCTCAGCCGACATGTTCCGCGCCGATGGCGCGCCCCTGGACTTTCTGAGCGCCTGGCAGAGCGGCCTGGCGGTGGGCGTGCCCGGCGTGCCGGCCCTGTACCTGGACAGCCACCAGCGCTATGGGCGCCTGAGCCTCGACCAGGTGCTGGCCCCCGCCATCGAACTGGCCCGCCAGGGGTTCGAGGTGTCGCCGCGGCTCAACGGCCTGCTGGAACGGGTCAAGCCGGTGTCGCGCCTGGACGAGAATCCGGATACCGCCGCCTATTTCTATCCCGACGGCAAGGCGCTGCCGGTGGGTTTCGTGCGCACCAACCCCGCCTATGCCGAAACCCTGGAGAACCTGGCCCGCAACGGCGCCGACAGTTTCTACCGCGGCCCGCTGGCGGCGGAGATCGTGGCCGCGGCTCAGGCCGAACCGAATCCCGGGCGGCTGACCGAGGCCGATCTGGCCAGCTACCGCAGCGTCCAGCGTGAGGCCCTGTGCAGCCCGGTATCGGAATTGCGCGTATGCACCATGCCGCCGCCCTCGTCCGGCGTAGCCGCCATCATGATGCTGGACCTGTATGACCGGCTGGCCGCGTCCGGCGCTTCCGGGACCGATCGCTGGGCAGCCTTCGTCGATGCCCAACGGCTGGCCTATGCGGACCGCGACCGCTACATCGGCGACCCGGCGTTCGGCGACATCCCGGTCGCCGATCTGGTCAACCCGGCATATCTGGAGGAACGGGCGGCGGAACGGCCGGCGCCGGCCCGGGCCGCCAGGCCCGGCGACCCTGGCGCCGTGCTGCGCGACGAACCGATGCTGGCCCGCTACGCCCCGGACAGCACCCGCCCGCTGCCCAGCACCACCCATCTGTCGGTGGTCGACGCCGAGGGTAACGCGGTTTCCATGACCGCCTCGGTGGAGGCCCCATTCGGTTCGTCGCGATGGGCCGGCGGCTTTCTGCTCAACAACCAGCTCACCGACTTCGCCCGCGACCCGGGCGAGCCGGGTACCGCCGCCGTCAACATCGCGCTGCCGGGCAAACGGCCGCGTTCCTCCATGTCACCGGTGCTGGTTTTCGACAGCGGCGGCGAACTGCGCATGATCACCGGCTCTCCCGGCGGCACGTGGCCAAGACTCTGATCGGCGCACTGCGCTGGGACCTGCCGGCCCAGGCCGCGGTGGATCTGCCGAACGTGGTCGCCCGCGGCCTGAACGTGCGGGTGGAGACCGGGGTGGCCGGAGGCCAGCAGGTGGCGGACGGACTGAACGCGCGGGGTTATCCGGTCGAGGAAACCCAGGGTGAGAACTCCGGGCTGCACGTGATCGTGGTCGGCGAACACGGACTGGACGGCGCCGCCGACCCGCGCCGCGAGGGCCGGGTCGCCACGGCGCCTTAGCCCCCGGCTCCGCCGCGGTCTACAGCAGTTCGAACTCCAAAGACAGCTGGTGACTGTCGAAACGGGCGATGTCGACGTCGTACTGGGAATAACCCAGACCGACCTGCAGTCGGCTGAACAGTCGATACTGGACGCCCGCGCCCCAGTACCAGCCGGTTTCGTCGTCCGGATCTGCCACCGTGCGGTTGGGCGTGCGCGACGTGGCGTCGAAGGCGGCGCGCAAGGCGCCAAGCCGGGCGTAGGCCCGGGTGTCTTCGGCCACCGGTGCATGCACGCGAAGGCCTACCAGCCAGGCTGCGGCGTCCAGAGTGGCCGGTGAGGCCGGAAACGGAAGCGCGATTCCGGCGAAGATCGGCGGGTCCGGCTGGGGATCGAGGAGACCAAATGGGAACTCGACGACGTCGAACGGGTTCCGGTACGGCTGAGGCGGTCCCCACTGCAATCGACCCGCCTGACTCTCACTGGTGAAGGCCCCGAGATCGGCGTAGCCGGCCTGCAGGTCGACACGTGGGCTCAGCCGGTAGGAAAGCAGCGCTTCCCAGGTCTCATCCTCGGTATCGAATTCCACCGCTGAGCGAGCATTAATCGGCGGCTGTACCTCACCACTGATCGTTATGGGGGTGATCACCGTATCGAGCGGCACGACGTCATTCAGCTCCGTGTAGCCGCCCGTCAATTGCAACGTCAGGCGGTCGTCCGCCTGGGCAGACGCATGCAGCAACGCCAGACTCACAATCAACACGATCCGCACCACGCCCCCTGAGTGTTGCCAAGCGTCGGATTCTATAGGGCCGGTCCACCGCGGTTTTGAGCGGTCGTTGGTAAATCTGCGTCATCTTGTCAGTGAACTCACCCAGACGGGTTAATGCTGGACCCCGTGCAGGCCCCACCGTATGCTGATCCAACGGCCGGATTCAGGTGCTGCTGCCATGGTGTCGACCCCGCCCGCGTCGATCGTTCCGCCACGGATCGCGGCCGTCATCGCGCTCATCCTGGCCGCGTGCCTGCTGGCCCCACTGGCTTCGTGGGGCGCGGACGCAGCCGGGGATGTCCAGCCTTCCGCCGCCGACCCGCTGTTCGACTCCATCGATCCCCTGCAGCTACGGATCAGCGCTCCGCTCCATGCCATGGCCCGCGACCGCGCCGACGATCCCGAGGAGCGGACCGGCGTGGTCACCCTGCTGGCCGGCCCGGGCGCCGGCGCGCCGGATCAGGCCGGCGGCGAAACGGCGTTCCAGATCAAGATCCGGCCGCGGGGCAACTCGCGGCGCGACCGGGCGGTGTGCAAGTTTCCGCCGCTGCGGCTGAACTTCCGCAAGGGCGACGTCAAGGGCACCGTGTTCGCCGGCCAGGACAAGCTCAAGCTGGTGACCCACTGCCGCAGCGGCGAGCGCCATGAGCCGTATCCGTACAAGGAATACCTGGTCTACCGCATGCTCAACCAGGTTACCGACGCCGGCTTCCGGGTGCGTCCGCTGACCATCCGCTACCACGACAGCGAACGCGATCAGGACGCGGGTGAACATTTCGGCTTTTTCATCGAGTCGGACGACGGCCTGGCCCGGCGCCTGGGCCTCGAGGAGTCGAAACTGCCGCGCATCGAAACCGCTCAGCTCGAACCCCGGCATGCCAGCCTGATGGACCTGTTCCAGTACATGATCGGCAACACCGACTATTCCTTCATCGCCGGCCCCGCGGGCGAGTCGTGCTGCCACAACACCGTGCTGATGCAGAATGATGAAGGGCTCATGCTGCCCATGCCCTACGACTTCGACATTACCGGTTTCGTGGACCCGCCTTATGCCGTGGTCGACGGGCAGCTTCCCATCCGCAACGTGCGCACCCGCCTGTATCGCGGCCTGTGCCGCGACGACGATACCCACCAGCGGGCCGCCGATCACTTCCGCGATCGGCGCGACGGGATTCTGCAGCCGGTGCGGCTGGAAACACCGCTGGCGGAGCGCGATCGTCAGAAGGCGGTGGCATTCATTCTGAGCTTCTATGAGATCCTGGACGACCCGCGTCAGCTCGATCGCAAGGTATTCGACGACTGTCGCGGCTGACCCGCCGGCGGGGGGACCCACTCAATCCGGTTGCACCGCCCCGCCCCGGCTCAACCATTCCGCCAGCAGCCCGGTGGTGCGCGGATGAACCAGATATCCGCAGTCGTTGTGAGGGTTCGACCGGCCGTAGCGCATGGCCACGTTGTAGATGCGGTAGTCCTGGAGGTGACTGATGCGGTGCCCTTTCAGCAGCGCTGCAAAATCATCGCTAACGGTTTTGTCGTGGCAGTAGAAGTCGTCTTCCGCGGCGATGTTGTACCAGGTCACCAGATTGTCGGGATAGCGCCGGTCCGGCGGCTCATCGGCCCCGCGCAGACGGCTCTTGACGTACTCACCGGCCAGCGGTGAGCCGCAGGTGATCCAGGTGTCGAGGCGGCCGGCGCCGGGCGCCGCATCGTGCGAGAGCCGCCACAGGGCGTCGTAGGCGACCACGCTGCCCATGGCGTGACTGAGCAGCAGCACGTCATCGCCACGCGCCAGCAAAGGCGCCAGTGCCGCCATGACCCGCGCCTCACAGGCCGTACGCAGGTCGCCGTCGCCGCTCAGATACGCCGCCAGCGCCGGCACCTGACGGGCCAGCACCGGATCCGCCAGCCGCAACGCCGTCAGCACCGGCAACGCCACGTCGGCGATCAGTTCGCCGAACGCACTCTTGCCGGGCAGCGCCTCGTACTGAGCGCGGCGGAACGGCTTTTTGCTGGCGTATCCGCTCAACCGCGTCAGGTCGCGCTGGCGGTCGGCCAGGTCCAGCGTGCGGTCGCGCCGTTCCCGGGGTGCCAGCAGCGGTTCGATCAGATCGCCGTAGTAGACCAGCGTCACCGCTACCCGGTTGAGCAGGTCCCGCCCGCCCTGGTCCGCGAAGTCACGATCGAGCCCGGCCGCCAGGGCCTGGCGCCACAGATCTTCCAGCTCCGGCCGCCCCGGCTTGAAGCCGCCGCCGTGGACCAGCAGCAGGGTCCGGTTGCGGCCGGCCGGCGACGGCGCGGCGGCGTCGCCGGTTGCAGCGCCCGCGCGTTCACTGGGCGGCATAGACACCGAGCCGCCCTCGCCCGCTTCCACCTTCGTCGGCAATGATCAGGTTCCCTGTGCTGGTCAATTCCACCCCTTCCATCTGTGGGTGCCGGCCACCCCCCGGCAGGCGCAGCGCGCGCACCAGTTCACCGTCGCCGGACACCTCGATCAAGGCGCGCTGACGAGCCGCCACCAGCAGCAGGTTACCGCTGTCGGGGCACCGTGTCAGACCGGACGGGGCGAAGTCCGCCGGCAACTGCTCGACCATCACGTTGTCGGCCGGCTGCGGCCGGGCATCCGGCAGCGACCAGGCCAGCACCGCCAGACGGCCCTGCAGATCGTCCTGGCGCGGGGTCTTGCAGGCCAGCAGCAGCAACCCGCCATCGGCCGGCGCGTGCAGGCCCTCGATCTCACACTGGCGGCCGAGGCCGGTGTGGGTCAGCTCGAACTCGACATGTTCTTCATCCGACCCTTCGCGGAACCGCAGCAGCGTGCCATCGCTGGTGACCAGGTAGAAGTATCCCTCGTGCCAGGCCAGGCCTTCGAAATCGCCTTTGCGCGCGGGGTCGCCCACGTGAAAGCGCTTGCGGACCTGGCCGCCCGCGAGGTCGAGTTCGAAGATGGTCGCTTCCTCGTCGCCATGGGCGAACAGCCGCTCCTGCGCACCCAGGGCCAGCCCCGATACCTCTCGCAGGCCATCCGGCAGCGCCCACTGGGTGAAATCTGCGGGGTCATAGCGACGGCTGTCCAGCTCGAACGGCGCCCCGCCGCCGTCATCGCTGCAGCCGCTGCTCAGGGTCAGCACCGCCAGCAGCGCCAGCGGCAGGCCGTCAGATCTCATCGTCTTCCGTGTCCCGGCTGGCCAGAAACCCGAAGAACGGGCTGTTCAGATTGGCGCCGTAGTTGAGCGCCCACAACAGCATGGTGCCGTACACGAACGCCATGGAGATCACCGTGGCAATGCCGATGGACGAGATTCCCGCGCCCAGGCCAACGGCCACCGCACAGAACACGTACAGGGTGTGGGCCGGTTCCTTGAGCGTAAATCGAAAGCGCACGGCGGCCACGATGCCGGCCAGACTGAACGCCAGGGCAATGCTGTTCTGCACGATCATGGCGATACCGGCGACGATCACCGGCAGCACCACCATGGTATGGGCGAACGACTGATCCACCCGCCGGCGCGGCGTGGTGACGAAGTACATCCAGGAAACCGGCGCCATCAGCGCCACGGCGACGATGCAGGCAATCGCCAGTTGCACCGGATAAACGTTGGACGGCGCCGCGGTCATGGTTGGCGAAGTGATCAGCTCCAGTTGGTTGGGATCACCCTGCAGCAGGTCTTCGATACCGCCCACCGGAAGGTACGGCAGGAGCCCATCGCGCAGGGTGTTCTCCACGAGCTGGTAGACTACGATGCAGCCGCCATAGTAGGCGCTGATGACAAAGGCGGGCGCCCACACCCGAACCGATCTGCGCATGCTTCAGTTCCCCACGGTCCAACGCTCCAGCAGCCGGTCGCGCCGCGCCAGAATGGCGCGCCGTTGCGCCGATCCGACCAGATCACCCAGCGCCCGTTCCAGTTCGGCTTCGTCCAGGGTGCGCAGCCGCTCCGCCAGCGCCACCGGCAGACGCCCGGCCTGACGCTCGAGGTAGGCGGGAAAGCGCCGGTCGCGGCCGAAACTGTCGCCGTGACCGATGCTGCCGAGGCGCCAGGTGCGCGGATCGTAGACCAGGGTCTGCTGGGACCGGCCCTGGTTGCCGATGAGCGCGTCGAAGGCATAAACCAGTTCGTACACGTTGCCGCCCGCGCACCAGTCCGGGCCGCCAGCGGCCTGAGCGGTTCGCGTGGCTTCGTCCACCACACCACGCCAGGCCGCCACCACCACACCGTCACCGGCACCGTTCGCCGCCATCGGCAGCACCAGGTTGAGTCCCAGCAGCCGATCCAGCCGCAGGGCGGCGAGTTCCGCGTCGCGGGCGCGCCGCGCCCGCGCTTCCAGCCGCACCGCCAGCTCACCCGCGCCCGCAACCTCGAGCGGTTGCCAGGTGCCCGGGGCGGACACCGCCGCGGCCAGATCCGGCAACACCGACAGCAGCGCCGTTTCCTCCAGCGGCTGCAAGGGGGTGCCGTCCAGGACCACCGGAGCGGACGTGCCACTGGCTTCGGCGTTAGTTCCGGCGTTAGTTCCGGCGTTGCTTCCGGCGATGTCTCCGGCGATGTTTCCGGCGTAGTACACCCGCATCTCATCCGACTCGATGATCAGCGCCGACGCCACGCCGTGGTAATGGGTGCTCAGCATGCCGGTGTCGGTGAGCACCACGGCGCCGTCCAGACGGACCCGCACCCGGTGGTCCTCGGTGGGCGTGTGTCCGACCACCACCCGCGAAATGTTCCAGGCCTCGAACACCCGACTCAGCCCCGGTTGTTCCAGCAGCGCCGGACAGCGGGCATTGCCGCGATACCAGAACGGCCCGGCATCGCCGAACAGCGGATCGCCCACCCGTTTCATGAATCGTTCCGCCAGCGCCTGCTGGGCTTCCGGCAGCGCGCCCAGCGCACCTTCGAGCAGCTCCGCCGCATCGTGCACCTCCAGCGCCGGCGGCAGCACCTGCGCCTGCTCGAGCTGCCGCTGCAACTCGAGCATTCCGGTGAGGTGCCGGCTTACCGCTGCGTTCAATCCGCCCGGGCCAAGGTCGGCAACCTGCTCAGTAAGGCCGCCGTGGACATAAGCCGTATCGTTGATGACCACCGCAGCCGGGCGATCCAGCAGCCAGCTTCCATACGGGCCGTCCGCCGCGTAGGCAGCCCGCACCCCGGCCAGGCCATCGGTTTCCGGGTCCGCCGCTGGCGGCGCCAGGTCGGCGAACGCGGCCCGCTCACCAGCGGACACATAACGCAGGTCCCCGGTGAGACTCATGAGTTCGTGGTTACCGAGCAGCACATGGACCCGGCCGCCAGCGGCCTCGGCTTCGGTGGCCAGGCGCCGCAGCAGATCGAGCACTGCGCGGGAATCCGGACCGCGGTCCATCAGGTCGCCGAGGCTGACCAGGTGGGTGGCGCCACCCTGCCAGGACAGGTCGGCGTCAATCAGGCCCAGCTCGCCAAGCAGCGTCACGAGCGGGCCGTAGGCGCCGTGTACGTCGCCGAAGGAAACGACACGTTCTGCCCGGAACCGGTCCGGTTCCGCAGCATCGGCGGCACGCGCCATCGTTGCCGCGGCCGCAGCCACGGCAACCGCGTGCGCCAGCAGCACCATCCGGCAGATTCCGCTCAAACCCCCGTTCACCCCTCCGCCCCCGGCTTTCGCCGTCAGTCCGACGTATAGGCCCGCACCAGCAGTTCCAGGAATGCCAGGGCGTCGTAGAACGACGCCACACGCAGGCGTTCATCCCGGCCGTGTGCGCGATTGTCGTCGATGTCCGCAAAGACACCGGAAACACCGTACACGGGAATGCCGGCATTCCGCAGGAACAGACCGTCCGTGGCCCCGGTGCTCATGCTGGGCACCACCGGCACCCCGGGCCACATCTGTTCGGTGGCGGCCAGGATGGGCGCCATCACTTCTTCCGTCAGCGGTGACGGCGGGCTCGCCAGGGCCTCAGCCACCGGCGTAACCGAGACCTCGGGATCCGCAATCACGTCCACCAGCGTCTGCTGCACGCTGGCCGGGTCCACGCCCGGCAGGATGCGGCAATTGACTGTCGCCCGGGCCCGCTGGGGCAGCGCGTTCTCGGCATGGCCGCCGTCGAGTTCGGTGGCGACGCAGGTGGTGCGCAGGCGCGAATTGAATGCCGGAACCTGCGAGAAGTAGGCGGCGGCCTCGGGATCATCCACGTTACTCAGCAGACGCTCCGCCATGGCCTGCTGCTCCGGCGGCAAGGTGGCCGAGCCCTGGGACAGAAACGCCCGGGTCACCTCGTTGAGCTGAACCGGAAAGGTGTGTGCGGACACCGCGAGCAGGGCCCGGGCCAGTTGATAGATGGCGTTGTCATCGCGCGGCAGCGAGCTGTGTCCACCGGCGTTGGTCACCTCCAGGGTGAAACTCTGGTAGACCTTTTCGGCGGCCTGCACCATGTTGGCCAGATGTCTGCCCTGCTGCATGGCGCCGCCCCCGCCTTCGTTCAATGCAAACGCGGCATCCACCAGGTCGCGGTGATGCTCGAGCAGGTACTGCACGCCGTTGGTCGGCCCACCCTCCTCGTCCGCGGTGAGGGCCATGATAATGTCGCGGTTCGGCCGGTAACCCTCCTGCTTGAGCTTGATCATGATGGCGGCGTAGATGGCCGCCTCGTCCTTGTCGTCGGCGGTGCCGCGGCCGTAGAAGTAACCGTCGCGCTCGAGGAACTCGAAGGGCGGTACGGTCCAGTCCTCGGCATTGGCTTCCACCACGTCGATGTGGGCCAGCACCAGCAACGGCCTGGCCGTCGGCGCCGGACTGCGCAGCCGCGCCACCACGTTGCCCTTGCGCTCCGCCGGCACGATGACGTGTACGTCCTCACGCGCAAACCCGGCGGCCAGCAACCGGTCGGCGACCGCCTGTGCCGCCGCGGTATTGTCACCTACCGACTGAGTGGTATTGATCTCCACCAGCTCGGCAAATATCTCCCGGGCCAGCGCTTCGTGATCGGTCAGGGTACGGGCCGAGGCGGCGGCGCTGACACCGAACGCGACGATCAGCATCGCGGCGGCGGCGTACTGGAATGTGGGGCGTGGACTACGGATCGGATTCAACGGCAGGGCTCCCGGGATTGACCAGCAGACAGCGTACTCCACGTCGCGCCGCCGGCGAAAGTTGCGGTCAGCGGTCGCGGAGTATCTCCCGCGCCGCATTGTGACCGGGAATACCGGTAACCCCGCCGCCGGGATGGGCGCCGGAGCCACACAGATACAGATGGCGGATCGGGGTACGGTAGTCGGCGTAACCCATGACCGGCCGGTTGATCCAGAGCTGATCCAGGCTCAGCGCGCCATGAAAGATGTCGCCGTCGGTAAGGCCGAACTTGCGCTCCAGATCCAGCGGCGAGTGAATCTGCCGCGCCATGACCGCCGCACCGAAGTTCGGCGCAAACGCGGTCACCGCGTCGATGACGCTGTCCGCCGCGGCCTCGCGGTGATCGTCCCAACTCGCGCCGTCCGGTAACTGGGGCGCAAAGTGCTGGCAGAACAGACTCGCCACGTGCCGCCCCGGCGGCGCCAGGGAATCATCCAGAGTCGACGGGA
Source organism: uncultured Gammaproteobacteria bacterium (assembly GCA_942491135.1). Taxonomy (GTDB): domain Bacteria; phylum Pseudomonadota; class Gammaproteobacteria; order Pseudomonadales; family Azotimanducaceae; genus UBA7803. The sequence continues at coordinate 155,838 of CALNZS010000016.1, forward strand.
TGAGCATCTCCACCACCGGACGGCGCGACCAGCCATGGGCGCGGGCATCCAGATAGGCCTGTTCCAGATAGTCCATGGTCGGGCCGATTACCACCCCCGACTGCTGATGGGTCGCCACCCGGGTGCCCGGGCGGCAGGTGAAGTCCGGCAGTTCACTGAGCGCCACGTTCATACGGAACGAGGCCGAGCCGGTGCGGTAGGCGCGGATGCGGCGAAGGAACTCCGCGTCCAGGTCACTCTCGTCCACCAGGCCCAGAAACAGCAGCTTGGGGCCCACGTTGGCGGCGACCTGACGGGCCCGCACCACGGCGCCGTCGGCGAGCCGTACCCCACACGCCACGCCGCCTTCCACCAGCACCCGCGCCACCTCGGCTTCGGTGCGGACTTCGGCCCCGAGCGCTTCCGCCTCCTCGCGCATGGCCGCGGTAATGGCGCCCATACCGCCGATGGCATGACCCCAGGCGCCGTCCACGCCGTTGGCTTCGCCGAACACGTGGTGCAGCAGCACGTAGGCCGATCCCGGCGTCGATGGCGAAGCGAAGTTGCCGACCACGGAATCGAAGGCGAACGCGGCCCTGACGTGATCGTTCTCGAACCAGGCGCCGAGCACCTCGGACGCGGAACGGGTAAACAGCGCCATGACGTCGCGCCGCACGTTGGCCGGCAGGCGGCCGGCACGCAGCGCCACCGCCCCGGCCCGCCACAGATCACGCAACCCGCCGCCCACGTTGGGCGGGGTTTTCAGCAATTCGCCGCGCAGAAACCCGACCACGCCATCGAGCATGTCCAGGTAGCCGGGCAGCGCTTCGGCATCGCGCGCCGAGACACGGGCGAACTCTTCCTGGGTGGCCGCCCGGTCACGGTGGAACGACAGCGACGCGGTGTCGGAGAGCGGAAAGAAGTTGCTCTGGGGCCGCAGCACCACCTGGAGCCCGTGGTCGGCCAGGTGCAGATCATCGACGATCCTGCGGTTGAGCAGACTGACGGTATAACTCGCCACCGAGTTGCGGAAGCCGGGGTGAAACTCTTCGGTCACGGCGGCGCCGCCCACCACGTGCCGGCGCTCGAGGACCAGCACCTTGCGGCCGGCCTTCGCCAGATAACAGGCGCACACCAGACCATTGTGGCCACCGCCAATGATGACGACGTCGTAGTCCGCCCCTGCAGCCAATCCGTTGCACTCCTTGCTTGCGCGCCGGCCCTTGCGCCGGCCCGGCGCCAGTGTAGCGCAGCACCCGGGCGGCGTAAGCGGCATTACCCGGAACGTAATCGATCAGACCTCGCCGGCACGGCATGGTCGGGTTCCACGACCACCGGAAACCCGAAATGACCCGCCATCTGCACACCGTCAGCACCGACTTCGGCACCATTGCCTTCGAGGACAGCGACCCCGGCGCCCGGGACCGGGCCACGGCCCTGTTCGTCCACGGCGTGTTTCTCAACGGCCATCTGTGGCGACACGTGATCGAACGGGTCCGGGACCAGCGGCGCTGCATCGCCGTGGACCTCATGGCCCACGGCGAAACGCGGGTCGCGCCGGATCAGGACGTGTCGTTCCGCGCCCAGGCCGGGATGCTGGAGGCCTTACGGGCCGCCCTCGACCTCGAGACCTTCGATCTGGTGGGCAACGACAGCGGCGGCGGCATCGCGCAGATTTATGCCGTGCGTCATCCCGGCCGTCTGCGCAGTCTGACCCTGACCAACTGTGACGTGCACGACAACTGGCCCCCGGAAGCCCTGGCGCCGACCCGGTCGCTCATCGACCAGGGCGGCTTCGCTGACTTCGGCCGGCAACTGCTCGACGATCTCGACCTGGCCAGGGATGCGTTCAGCGTCGGCTACGAGAACCGCGAAACGCTCAGCGCCGAGGCGCGAGACGTCTACCTGGAACCGCTGCTGCGCTCGCCGGAAGCCGTGTCCGGCATCGAACGCTGGTTCGGCACCGCCCACGACAACCGTCAGACCGTCGAGATAGAGCCCATGCTGCGTGACCTGACGGTGCCGACCCTGGTGGTCTGGGGTACCGGCGACGTGTTCTTTCCCGTGCAGTGGGCGCACTGGTTGAAGGCGACAATTCCCGGCTGCCGACCGGTCATCGAGTTGCCCGGGGCCCGACTGTTCTTTCCGGAAGAGCGCCCCGAATCGCTGGCCCGCGCGCTGCGTGACTTCTGGACGACCTGAACTGTCGAATCACCGGCTCGCCGTTCGGTCAACGGGTAACGGGGCCCGAAGCCCTTTCCGCAATGACCCGCAGTTCACGGATGAGACGGCCGCTGCGGTCTGACGGGTCCTCGCTTCTGGCACAATGGCCGGACCAAGGGAGTGGAGCGAACTCGAATGAGCGGACGTCTGGCAGATCGGGTAGCCGTCATCACCGGCGGCGCGAGCGGCATGGGCAAAGCCACCGTCCTGCGCTTCCTCGACGAGGGCGCACGGGTAGTGGTGGCGGACTACAACGCCGAGACCGGCGCGGACACCCTGGCCGAGGCCGCCGCAGCCGGTTTCGGCGACACCGTGGACTTCGTGCGCACCGACGTCGCCCGGGAAGGCGACATCGAAGCCATGCTGCAGCACGCGGTCAGCCGCTTCGGGCGGCTCGACATCGTCTTCAACAACGCCGGGGTTGGCGGCGCCATCGGTCCGCTGACGGAAACCCGGGTCGAGGACTGGGACTACACCATGGACGTGCTGGCCAAGGGGGTGTTCCTCGGCATCAAACATGGCGCCCGTATTCTGCGCCGCCAGGGCCGGGGCGGAACCATCATCAACACCGCCTCCATCGCCGCCCTGAGCGGCGACGGCGGCCCGCTGGTCTATTCCGCGGCCAAGGCGGCAGTGGTGAACATGACCCGCTCGGCGGCGGTGGAACTGGCCGCCGACCGCATCCGGGTCAACGCCATCTGTCCGGGGTTCATTGCCACCCCGCTGGCCGAGGCGGGCCGGCCGGACCAGACCCGGGAGCGTTTCGCCAAGGCCCAGCCTTGGCCCGACTACGGCCGCGGCGAACACATCGCCGGGGCGGCCCTGTTTCTGGCCAGCGATGACTCCGAGTTCGTCACCGGCGAGGCGCTGGTGGTAGACGGCGGGCTCAGTGCCGCCGGACCGGAACTGTCGAAGAAGTTCCCCCACAGCTCGGCACGCCACTCGCGCAAGAGCGGCATCACCCGGGGCAGTACCGGGGAACCGCCCGACGTGCGCGACATCTGAACGCACGCCGGGCCGAACGCCGCGCTCAGCGTTCGAAGATGATCCGGCCGTACCAGAACGCCCCGGCAATGGGGTAGATGGTGCCGTCCAGGCTGTTCAGGTCGCAGGAGAAACACACCGGCGGTTCCTCGTCGAAGACGTTGTTCACGCCGACGGTGAATATCCAGTCGCCGTCCATGAACGCCTGAGGCGCCCAGCTCGCCTGCAGATCGGTGTAGATCACGTCGTCCAGTTCGTTCTCGTCGGGGCCGTCGGAACAGAACTCCTGGAGTTCGAAATCCGCCACCAGACCCACACACTGCTCGGTCAGCGAACTGAGATAACGCAGAGACACCCGCGCCGACCAATCACCCAGGTACCAGTCGGTGTTCAGGGTCGACTTGGTCTCGACGAAGCCCCGGGTCGGCGAGCCGAGTTCGAATCCCTCGCGGGCCACCCGGTCGGTCCCGCCGGAGGAATTGACGAACAGTTCGTCGTAGTCCAGCAGCACCGAGGTCATCCACTGGAAGCGGAAGCTGCCGAAACCGGTTTCGGCGGTGTACAGATCGAAGTTGACGTCGAAGCCGCTGGTCTCGATCCCGCCGATGTTCTGCAGGACCCCCTGGATGCTGGTGATGGTGCCGCTGGGGGTACGGTTCACCGCGTCGCAGAAGCGCGCTTCCAGGGTATCGATGCACCCGTCCAGCAGGTCCTGAGCATCCGGCGCCTGGATGGCGCCGTCCACCTCGATGTCGTAGTAGTTGACCTCCACCAGGAGACGGTCGATGCCGCCGACATTGTCCATCACCGGCGCCCAGGTGAAGCCGATGGTGTACGTGTCGGAGGTCTCGGGCACCAGTTCGTTGTTGCCGCCGGTATCCACTGAAATCTGCGGATTGATCTGGGAGTAGCCGGACGGCACGCCGAGCGCGGCACAATTGGCGGCGTCCGCCGGCCCCACGTTGGAACAGGGGTCGGTGATGGACGCATCGAAGCGGGAGCCGAGGTTGAACAACTCGCCGATGTTGGGGGCGCGGAAACCTTCGGAGTAGCTGGCCCGCACCACCAGCGTTTCGAACGGCGCCCAGTTCACCGACAGCTTGCCCACGGTTTCACTGTCGAACAGATCGGAGTCCGAATAGCGCAGTGCGCCGCCGATATCCAGGGACTGGAAACCGGGCAGGTCACTGAGCACCGGCACCACGACCTCGGCGTAAACCTCGTCCACGTCGTAGCCGCCGGAGGTGGGGCTGGTCGGCACATCGGCGGTTTCACCGGCGGCCACCACCGGGTCCGGAGTAAAGGACCCCTCCTCCTCGCGGTGCTCGACACCAACGGCGAAGCCTACGGCGCCGGCCGGCAGATCGAACAGATCGCCGGTAAAGTTGGCGCTGAAGTCGGTCAGTTCCTGTTGACTGGTATCAGTGCCGGTATAGGTCACGAAGTCGAGCATCTCCGGCGTCATGGACCCGGCACCGACGATGTTGATGGGGATACAACCCGGGGTCAGCGCGCAGACGTCCGGATCGCCCATGGCAACGTTCAGGCTGCGGGCATTGAACTGGTTGAGCTTGGTCTGGGTGGCGTTGTTTTCCGACCAGATGGCGGTCACGTCCCAGAAATACTGCCGCTCGCCGAAGGCGAAGGAGCCGTCCAGTCCGGCTGACACGTACCAGGTGTCCACGTCCTGGTTGAAGATCCGCGGTCCGGCCTCGATGGGCCGGCGGCCGAAAAACGAGATGTTGCTGCTGTCCAGGTCGATGCCGAACGGGTTGTGCGGATGGTCCGCCGGCCAGGCCACGTTCACCATGTACGGGGTCGATCCGCCGTCCGGCCCGAAGAACAACGGAACCGGCGCCGCCCGGCCCTGGGACTCACGATTGTTGAAGCTGGCCAGAAGCCGCAGAGTGACGTTGTCAGACAGGTCGTACTCGGCCTTGCCGAACACGCTGACCCGTTCGTTGGGGGTCACCAGATGGTTGAACGGCTGATAGTTGAAGCGGTCGTCCAGACCGAAGCCGTGGAAGCCGCCGCCGTCCGGGTCGTTGGGATCCCAGTCCGGATTCAGGACCTCCGGGGTGACGCTGAAGAAGTCGTCGGGGCCGCAACCGATGGCCGGGTCGCAGAAGATGAAGCGGCCTTCCGGTGTGCCTGAACTGACCCCGAACGGGAACCCGGGCAGCGGATACGCCGAGGTACTCCGGTCGGCCGTGTTCACCGACTTTTCCTGTGCCCAGCTGATGTCGATCAACGCCCGGCTGCGGTCGCCTTCGCCGCCGAAGCGGACGTCCACGTCATAGGTCTCGCCGTCTCCTTCGTCGTAGGCGCCGGCCGAACCAGACACCTTGAGCCCGTCGTAGTCGGTCTGGGTAATGACGTTGAGCACCCCGCCGATGGCATCCGACCCGTACACGGCGGACGCGCCGTCCTGCAGGATCTCGATGGACTGGATGGCGTTCACCGGTATGGAGTTCAGATCCACGGCGCCGGACACCCCGGAGCCGGAGGAACCCTTGATCCAGCGCCGCCCGTCCACCAGCACCAGCACCCGCTTGGACGACAGATAACGCAGGTCGATTTCGGCCGCGCCGGCGCCGATCCCGCCGCCGTCCGGCGGATAGCCGAGGTTGCCCGAAGAGTTGTTGGTCCGGTTGATGGCAGAACCCGCGATGGGCAGCTTCTGCACGAACTCGGCCAGCGAGGTAGCGCCGCTGGCGCGATAGTCGTCGGTTCCCAGATTCAGTACCGGCAATCGCTCCTCCAGTGGATCCTGGCGGATCCGCGAGCCGGTAACCACGATTTCCTCGAGCGGAACGGCCTGTTCCGCCAGCGCCCAGGGAGCAGCCGAAAATCCTGATGCAACCACTCCCCATCCCACAAACACAGACGCCACTCGTATCCTCACGATCGGCCTCCTCGCTGCATTGCGCAACGTTGTTCTACTGGTTTGTTCTGTGCAGCGCGCGAACTCCGTTGCCAGGGCAGCAACGTATTACGCTCGGTTGCGCGCCGGAATCTACTCCCCCTGAACGGGGATGACTACCGTGGATTGTCGGGCAACTCGGCTGGGCCGACTACGCGCTGAGACCCACCGCGCTCCGAATCGCCCGGAGGATCAGCGCCGCGGCAGTCTAGCCACGTTGGGCGACTCGGCGGTGGCTTCCAGGACCGCCAGGCGCTCGGCGGCAGCACGCATGGCGCGCACCGACCCGGCGGTGATGTTCTCCAGTTCCCGGCGTTTCCAGGCCGGAAAGCCACTCAGATCCGCCATTTCGGATTCGAGCAGAAAGGCGGCACGCAACAGATCCATGGTCGTCGCTCCTTGGTTTCGGTGGCGTCGCGGTGTGACGCAGTTCTCGAAAGCATTGTGACAGGGGCCCGGGGATACGGCTGTCGTCAGTGCCCGATGCCTTTGTGAGCGTTTCGTAGGCGGAGCTGCACCGCTCAGGCGTCGTCCTGATCGATGAAATCGAGCGTGGGGCTGGTGTCGTTGACCAGTTCCCGGGACATGTCCCGGGCCCGCCGTACCGCGCCGTCGCCGAAGCGGTCCGCCACCGCGTCGAGCATGCCTTCCAGGCGGCGCTGGCGGGCGCCGTCCTGGAACAGATCGAGCTGCGCGGCGGTGGCGTCGTACTCCAGGTCGAAGGCCGCCAGACCCACCAGCCGGAACGGTCCCGGGTGGGGAAAGTCCCGCAGCAGTTCCAGCGCGGCGGCCAGCAGGTCGCCCCCCAGGGCCGTTGCCAGCACGTGGCGTTGACGGGTCAGCAGACGGAAGTCGGTGGTCTTGAGCCGCAGCCTTACCCCGTGGGCCAGCATGTGTTTGCGCCGCAGCCGGCGCGCGATCCGATCTGCCGCCCGCTGCAGATGGCGGGCGAGTTCCTCCCGGTCGCCGACGTCGCGGCCCAGCGTGCGGTCCGAACCCATGCTGCGGGCGGTGCGCCGGCGTGCTACCGGACGTGGATCCTCGCCGCGGGCCAGGGCCAGAAAGTGATCCGCCGCGCTGCCCAGACAGTCGGTGAGCTGCGGCCGGCTGGCGGCGGCGAGGTCGGCGATGCGGACGATGCCGGCGGCCTCCAGGCGGGCACAGGTGACCGGCCCGGCGCCCCAGATGGCCCGCACCGGCAGCGGCGCCAGCCACTCGGCCGCCTGGTCCGGCGCCACCGCCAGGGCGCCCGCCGGCTTGGCCTGGGCGCTCGCCACCTTGGCCACGTACTTGGTGCCGGAAATACCCACCGAGGCCCACAAGCCCGTCGCCTCGTGAATGGCCGCGCGGATGCGCCGGGCCATTTCCGGCGGCGGCCCGAACAGGTGCTCGGCGCCGCTCATGTCGACGAAGGCTTCGTCCAGGCTCAGCGCCTCGACGTGCGGCGAAAAATCCTCCAGAACGGCCATGAGCTGGCGCGAGACGGCCTCGTAACGTTCGAACCGCGGTGGTACCACAACCGCCTGCGGGCAGCGCTGGAGCGCGCGGGCCATGGGCATGGCGCTGCCGACCCCGAACGGCCGCGCCTCGTAACTGGCGGTGAGCACCACGCCGCGCCCACTCCTGGGGCCCACCAGCACCGGACGCCCACACAGGCTCGGGTCGTCGAGCTGCTCCACGGCGGCATAGAACGCGTCCATGTCGGCGTGGGCGATGATGGCGGGCCAGGTGCGGGGCAACATGGGCCGGCGGTCCGGTCACCGGAGAGTTGCCGGTACTGTACGAAATTACAGCCTGGCAGCCAACTTCCCGCAGCAACCCGGGTCCGGGCCGACTCCGGACCTGGAAGGCGCTACATGGACGTGCAGAAGCGTTTGTCCAGCAGGATCATCTGTTCCGGGCCGACCCGCACCACGGCCAGCGAACGGGAGAACGGCTCGGTGAACCGGCGCTGCGGGCGGAGCAGGCCCTCGCCGCCGATCCATGGCTGCAGGAACAGCGGAATGGGCCGCTCCAGCAAAGGATCGCAGAGCTGTGCAAATCCCGAACTGCCGAGCAGATGGCACAGGGCCATCTCGTCGTCGTCCGGCGCCATGCCGGCGCGGCCGGCATCGCAGCCGCCGGGCCGTAAGGCCAGGAACACTTCACCCTGAAGTCCGGTGGCGGCCAGCAGCCCCACCACATTCTGACGGAACGGCGCGCCGGCTTCACTGGCAGCCGCCCGCGCCCCGAGCGAGCGCAGGGCGGCAATCTGCCGGAAGCCGCCGGCCACGTCGATCCCGTAGAGTCGCGCCAGGGGTTCGGCGAAACCCCGGGCCGGATCCAGCAGCGCCCGCACCAGCTCGTGCAGGTCCGTTGCGGCCGAGTTGCCGCGGCCGCCGGTGCCGGTGGCCGGCCGGCCCGATGCGCACGACGGCCGAGCGGCGGGCTCGGCCGAACCTCGAGCGTAGCGCTCGAAATAATCGACAATGCCACCCCCGGGGAAACTTTGCGCCACCGCGCAACGCATCGGCGTTACCGTGCCGTTCCTAGGCGCTACCGCACCGTGCGTAATCGGGGTGGTGACCAGGTCGGGACGACCATTCGCGGCGTAACGACTTACGTGACCGCGCAGTTCCATACATCGCTCCGCTGTCTTTCGCTACGAGCGGCATGGTAGACCCCGCTTCGCGACGGCTGCCACAGAGATCACCGGAATCGGTGTAAGGGTTTGTATGGGGAGGCCGTGAGTGCCCGCGAATAGCGCGGGCAATCAAGGATATAGGGGAAGAATCGAAGGGCGCTTCGATTCCCCGGAAAAACCCGGCTAAAAAGGCTGGGCGCCCCGGTTCGATAGACCGTGCCGGCGGTAGCGCCAGGCAAGCAACGCACCCGCCAGCAGCAACACCACGGGCGGCTCGGGGACCGAGGTGGAGCCGCCGCCACCGACGCGGGTCCAGTTGATGTCGACACTCTGAGCGTAATCGAACGACCGGGAGAAGAACCCCCAGATATCCGCCGACTCCAGTTCGCCACTGAACTGGCCAGCCAGCAGCGCGTGCACGTCGACGAAATTGTCAGCCGACGGCGAATCGATCTCACGGTAATCGTCGCAGTCGCCCACCGGGCAGTAGAAGTAGCCGTAGCCGTTGGAAGTCAGGCTGACCGGGCCCAGCCCGATCACGTCACCGGAGCCGGAGCGCGACAGCGTGAACGCGGAGATGGGATCCAGCGACAGGGCGCCGGACACGCTGCCCTGCAGCGATACCGGAATGGCGCTGGCGTACTGATAGCGCCAGTAGCTGGTGCCCCCGGTAGCGCGCCGTTCCAGCGCCATCAACTGGCCCGGCCCGAACAAGCCGTCGTCGTATTCGAACGACAGGGTCAGCGCCTCTCCCGCCGACACATCCGAGCCGATTCCGGCAGTGCCCACAGCGGAAAAACGCCACAGGTCCGCGTGGCTCTGAGCGCAGAAAAGGACCAGCGGCAGACAAAGAGCCGCAACCAACGGACGAACAGACATACCACCTCACCCGGATTATTCGTCTTTTGGGCCTTTATACCAGATGAACCGCCAGTTTCGGAGCCGTTTGGCCACGGGCCGCCATCTGGCATGATGGGCCCGACCTGCCTGCATCGCCGTTCACAGGGGTCCGACATGACTGAGCCAGCGCGATGACCGCGCGAGCCTGGTTTGCACTGGCCGGCACCGCCGCCGTCATGGCGCTGGCGGCCGTTTTCGCCGGAACCTTCCCGGAACGGGACGGCCACTACGGCTTCTGGTCGGTGGTGCCGCCCCTGCTGGCCATCGCGCTGGCGTTCTGGACCCGCGAAGTCATCGTGGCGCTGTTCCTGGGCATCGTGGTCGGCGGGGTCATCGCCGGTCAGCTCAACGTGGTCGAAGCCTTCATGATCCCCGCCATCGGAACCCAGGGCTTCGCCCTGATCCTGCTGGTGTACCTGTGGTCCCTGGGCGGCATGATCGGCATCTGGACCCGCACCGGGGGTGCCGAATACTTCGCCGAATGGGCCAGCCGCCGGGTCGTCCGGGGCCCGAAGAGCGCCAAGTTCTTCGCCTGGCTGATGGGCCTGGTGTTTCACCAGGGCGGCACCATCTCCACGGTGCTGACCGGCGCCACGGTGCGGCCGGTGGCGGACAAGCATCACGTCGCCCACGAAGAACTGGCGTATCTGGTCGACTCCACGGCCTCCCCCGCCGCCACGGTGATTCCCTTTAACGTCTGGCCCATCTACGTGGGCGGTCTGGTGGCCGGCACCATACCCCTGTGGCCCACCACCCAGGACGCCATCGCCTTCTTCTTCACGGCCCTGCCGTTCAACTTTTATGCTCTGTTTGCGCTGCTGATCACCCTGCTGTTCGCCCTGGAACTCCTGCCCTGGGTGCCGGGCCGCCGCATGCGCGCGGCCATTCACCGCGCCAGAACCAGCGGTGAGGTCAATCATCACGCTGCCCGGCCCATGGCCGCACGGGAGCTTTCGGAAGCGCGGGTGCCGGAGGACTACCGCACCGGCCTGGTGGACTTTTTTCTGCCCATCGGCACCCTGCTGGCGGTGGCCATCGTGCCCTATTTCGTCACCTACTTCGTGCTCGGCTACGACGACCCGCTGCTGATGATCGCCGAAGCGTTCGTGCTGGCGGTGCTGGCCAGCATGGCCGTGGCGCTGGCCAAGGGCATGTCGCTCGGCACGGTCATCGGCGGCTTCGTGGACGGCTGCAAGGGGGTGACCATCGGCGCCATCATTCTGGCGTTGGCGGTGTCGCTCAAGGAGGTGGCCGACGCGGTGGGCACGGCGCCCTACATCGTCGACCTGACCAGCGGCTTGCTCAGTCCGGTGATGCTGCCCGCCCTGCTGATGGCGTTGTGCATGCTGGTGGCGTTCTCCACCGGCACCTCGTGGGGCACCTACGCGGTGGTGTTTCCGGTGGCCATGCCGCTGGCCTGGGCGGTCCTGCCGGACCCGTTTTTCGTGACCCTGTGCTTCGCCGCCGTGATCGGGGGCAGCGTGTTCGGTGATCAGTGCTCGCCCATCTCCGACACCACCATTCTTTCGTCCCTGGCCACCGGCTGCGACCTGATGGACCACGTGTACACCCAGATACCGCTGGCCTTCAGCGCCGCCTTCCTCGGCGCCCTGCTCTACACGGTTCTGGTGGCGCTGCTCTGGTAACGCCCGGCGCGGGCCGGGCCGCGGGCGCCGGCGCCCAGCATGCGCGCCGCCTCGGCCAGTTCCGCGGCCTCGGCCGCCGGGGCGAAGTGACGGATGACGTCGAGCAGATCGGCGGTCTCGAAGTAGTCGGGCGCGCAAGCCAGATGAATGAACCCGCCGCTGTCGAATACCCCTTCCTGATAAAACACCAGCGGCAGGCGCAGGGTGTCCTTGTCGATCAGGGTGCGGCAGCACCGGCATCGGGCCCGGCCGCTGCTGGCACGCTGCAGCGCGCCGAGGCGGGGTATCCGGCGATGGGCCAGGGCAAAACGGGCGGCTGCAGCCAGTGCCGGGGCATCGGCGATCCCGGCAGCATGCCGGTCCAGGGTCTCCAGGAACGGCTGCGGGCGCCGGTAAGCGGCGCAGCGCAGGTGCAGCCACAAGGTCATCACGCCGTCGCCATAAGGATTGGGCAGGCACTCGCCGAACCGCAGTTCTCCACGCGCGATCCGGTGGCCGCAACCGCGGCATTGCGAACGGCCGCTGGCCGCCGGCTCGATGACATCCGTGGGCGGGCTGCTCTCGTTCATCAAGAACCTCCGCTGCTGCCGTGACCCGAGTGTGGCCAGAGGCCCTGAGGAAGTCCACCTGCCGGCCAGAGCATGCCGTGCGCGGACGGTTGACGAACGTGGTGAATCCTTCGTTTGATAACCGCCATCCCTGGCCGGCCTGTCCCCATGAATGACGATCCGTACGCCGCCATCGTCGACAGAGTGCTGCCCGGTGCGCGCCTGACCGCGACAACCCGCCTCACCGGCGGCGTGTCCGCGGACGTGTACCGGCTGGACGCGATCCGCGACGATGGCACCGCCGTCAGGCTGGTGTTGCGCGCCCATGGCCGCTCCCACGCCGGACACGGCGCGGCGCTGGAGTTTCAGCTGTTGCAGGCACTGCACCAGGGCGGCGTTCCGGTGCCGGAACCGTTGCTGGTGGACGTCAGCGGCGAGGTTCTGCCGGATCCCTTCCTGGTCATGTCGTTCGTCGACGGCAGCAGCGAGGTGCCGGCGGCGCAGACAACCGCGCACATCGAGCGGATGGCCGCAGTGCTCGCCCGCATTCACGAAGTGCCGCTGGCGCCGCTACCGGCATTGCCGGTGCGCAACGATCCGTTGCCCGAGGTGTTCGATTTCCTCCCGCAAGGCGCCGAGTGGGCCAGCTTGCGCGACCATCTGCGCGGCTGCACGGACACCGCCTCGACCCAGGCGCCGCGGCTCCTGCACGGCGACTACTGGCCGGAGAACCTGCTGTGGCGCAACGGCGCCGTAATGGCCGTGCTGGACTGGGAAGACGCGGCCTTCGGCGACCCCCTGTCGGACGTCGCCTGTACCCGGGTGGAACTGCGCTACCGCTTTGGCCGCGACAGCATGGCGCTGTTCACCGACGCCTACGCCGCGCACCGGCCGGTGGACGGCCAGCGCCTGGCATTGTGGCAGGTCTACGTGGCCGCCGCGGCCCACAAGTACATGGGTCGGTGGGGCCTGGCGCCCGAGCGGGAAGCCCACATGCGCCGGGAGGCGCTGGCCAGCATCGCGGAAGCCGGTGCCGTCCTGATGCAGCCATCGCGCCGGCGTTGACGGCGTACCCCAGATGGGTGATTGCAGGCGCCATTGCGGCTGGCAATACTACGCCCTGTACGGCGCCGCTGCGGCAAACCCTCCTTCCACCCTACCAGGTATGTACCTCGCACCGATGACATGGATTATCGCCGGCACCCTCGCCGGACTGGCGATGGGGCTCGCCCTTGGCCTCACCCTCGGACACGGATTCGCCATCTTCAAGTTTGCCCGCGGCCACCTCGACGCCGGCCTCGACCACCGTGGCCGGGTGGTCTACTGGACCACCGTCCACGGCCGTGGGCGCTGCCGAACGGTGGGGGCGATACATCGAGGGTCTGCTTCGAATTGCCGGCTCCGCCGAAGCGCCTCCCATGTGGTACCGGGACGACGTGCTGGCCGATGACTTCGCGGGCGATCGCCCGCGGACTCCGCGCCTGCCCGCTGTGCAGTTGAGCGCTAAGCCGCTGATCTGAAAGGACGGATTCTGGAGCGGGAAACGAGACTCGAACTCGCGACCCCGACCTTGGCAAGGTCGTGCTCTACCAACTGAGCTATTCCCGCGTGGGCTGCGTATTTTGCATTAACGGATCAGGAATACAAGCCCGCATCAGCCCGGCTCCCACTCGGCGCCGGATTTACGCCGCAACAACCCCCGGAAAGCCTGCTGGGGTGTGCTCTGGCCGAGCAGCACCTGGTGCACTTCGCGCACGATCGGCAGTTCCACCTGGTGTTCCTGGGCCAGTTCGATGATCGCCGGCGTACTCTTCACCCCTTCGGCCACCATGTGCATTTCTTCGATGATCTGCTCCAGACGGCGGCCCTTGCCGAGCTGTTCGCCGACATGCCGGTTGCGGCTCTGGGGGCTGGTGCAGGTTGCGATCAGATCGCCCATGCCGGCCAGGCCGGCAAAGGTGGCCGGCTGGCCGCCAAGGGCCGTGCCCAGCCGGGAGATCTCCGCCAGGCCCCGGTTGATCACCGCGGCCCGGGTGTTTTCCCCGGCGCCGAGGCCGTCGCCCATGCCGGCGGCGATGGCGATGACGTTCTTCAGTGCACCGCCCAGCTCGCAGCCGATCACGTCGTTGTTGGTGTAGACCCGGAACAGGCCGGACGAGAATACGTCCTTCAAGGTGCGCACGATGGTGTCGTCTTCCATCGCCAGCACGCTGGCAGCGGCCTGACCGGCCATGATCTCCTTGGCCAGATTGGGCCCGGACAGCACCCCGGCCGGATGCCCGGGCAGCACGTCCTCGATGATTTCGGTCATGCGCCGGCGGGTGCCGAGTTCCAGCCCCTTGGACAGGCTGATCACGGGAATCCACGGCCGGATGTGCTCGCGCACCTGCTCCAGGGTCTGCCGGAAACTCTGTGCCGGCACCCCCACCACCAGCACGTCGGCGGATTCCACCGCTTCCTGAAAACCACCGGTGGCCTCCAGGCGCGGCGACAGGCGCGCGTCCGGCAGATAGCGCCGATTGGTCCGGTCGCGATTGATCTCGGCCACCGTGTCGGGATCCCGCGCCCACAACAGCGTCGGGGTATTGCGCGACAGCAGCGACGCGACGGTGGTGCCCCAGGAACCCGCACCCAGAACCGTGGCAAATAACGGCATCCGACCCCCTCCCGCGGTCCGATGTCCACATCATTGCAGTGTCGCGGACCAGCCGCAATGCGTGCATCGACGCGGTGATGCCTGCGCCGGTACCATCGCGCACTCGCTGCGGGGGATGGATGTGAGTACGGCTGCCTGGACCATCATCGGATACCTGGGTGTGGTGACCCTGCTCGGCGCCTATCTGTCGCGCTGCAACCGCAGCTCCGCCGACTGGGCCACCGGCAGCGGCGGCATGGGTATCTGGATGATTGCCGCCGGCATTGCCGGCACCCGGATCGGCGGCGCCGGCTCCTACGGGGTCGCTGGCGACGTGATGAACACCGGCCTGTGGAACGTCTGGTACGGCATCAACACCTTTCTCGCCCTGGCGCTGGTGGGGCTGTTCTTTGCCGTGCCGTACCGGCGCCTCGGCCTCACCACCATCGGTGAGCTGTTCATCCGCCGTTACGGGCGCGCCCGCTCCGCGGTACTGACCAGCCTGTGCGTACAGACCGAATACCTGGTGGTCAACGTCATCGAGCCGCTGCTGATCGGCGTGATCGTCAGCAACGTGACCGGCATTCCGCTGTGGCTGGGGATTCTGCTCGGCGCCTTCGTCATCATCACCGCCACCGCCTCGTCCGGCCTCAAAGGCACGGCGCTGACCAACATCATTCATTGCACCGTGATCGTCGGCGGTCTGGGCCTGGTGGGCTGGGTGGGCATGAACCAGCTCGGCGGCTGGGACTCGGTGACGGCAAAGGCCGATGCGGCTCTCGCCGCCGCCGACATCGACCCGGCGCGCTGGTGGAGCTTCGCCGGCCTCGGCTGGTTTCCCATCATCGCCATGTTCTTCTCGGCGACCATTCACACCCCGGCAGCATCCGTGTACGTGAACTACGCGAGTTCCGCAAAGCGCGAAAGCATCCTGGTGCCGGCCTTTCTGCTGGCCGGCGTGATCGCCGCCAGCATGCCGTTCCTGGCCGCCTGGATCGGTATCGAAGCGCTGGCGAAGTACGGCGCCGACGCCGGCATCGCCGGCTACAACAGCATCACCCGGATTGCCCTGGATGCCGGACCGGTCATCGGCGGGGTCGCCCTGGCCGCGGTGCTGGCAGCGCTGATCTCCTCCGGCGGGCCGATTCTACTGGCCAGCTCCACCATGTTCGTCAACGACTGGATTCCGCACTCGAGCGACCTGTCACCCACGGCCAAGCTGCGCGCCTATCGGCTGACCGCGATCATCTACGGCCTGGTGGCCGCCGCCATCGCCTGCATATTCGGCTACTTCATCGGCACCGCGTCGGTGCTGGAATGGCTGCTGCTGGGATTTGCCATGGTGGTGCCGCCGGCCATCGCCATCGCCTTCATCTTCTATGTCCGCTCCACCACGGAACAGGGCGTGTTCTGGGGTATCGCCAGCGGCTACGGGCTGGGGCTCCTGTCGTGGATCGTCAACAAGCTCTGGATCCACACCGAGGCGGACGTACCCGCTTACTTCACCACCCTGGTGCCGCTGGTGGTCATTCCGCTGGTGTCGGCCTTCACCCGGCCGCAGGAAGATGCCCTGGCTGACGGATTTTATCAGCGGCTGGCCGGCCGGGGCGCCGGACAGCGCAGCGCGCCGGCCGGCTGACTCCGGGGGCCGGGATCAGGCGCCCGGCTTGTTCAGGAAGTTCAGAGCCAGACCCGGGCGCGGCCACTCGGTGCTGACCAGGCGGCCGGTGCTGGACAGGGTGATGTAAGCCGTCTTCAGATCCGCGCCCCCGAAGCAGATGTTGGTCGTCAGCGCATCGTCCGCAGGGACGTGGTCGACGCTGGCGCCGTCCGGCGAGATCACCGTGATGCCGCCGTTCACGATCGTGGCGACACAGACGTTACCGGCGGAATCCACCGCCAGCGAATCGAAGAGCTGATAACCGGGCACCCCGGCCAGCAGGCGCCCATTGCCCGCCGCCACCTGCCCCGGCGTTTCGATGTCGTAGGCCCAGACCCGGCCCGTGATGGTTTCGGCGAAGTACAGGGTCTTTTCGTCCGGCGACAGACCGATGCCGTTGGGGGTCTCGCGGTGTTCGATCTGGCACGAGATGTGTGAGCCATCGGGCCTGGCGTAGTAGACAAAACCCAGATCCTTGTGATCGCCGTAGGTTTTGCCGAGATCGGTGAACCACATGCCGCCCTGGGCATCGAAGACCATGTCGTTGGGCCCGTTCAGGCGGCGGCCGCCACACTCCCGGTAGAGAACGTCGACCTTACCGGTGTCGAGTTCGACCCGCTCGATGCGTCCTCCGGCGTAGTCGTCCGGAGCGTTACCCGGGTACAGGCGGCCGTTGCGCTCGTGCCACACGAAGCCGCCGTTGTTACACACGTAGATCGCGCCGTCCGGCCCCATGGCGGCGCCATTCGGCCCGCCGCCGAGTTCGGCCACCACCGCCACTTTCCCGTCCGGCGTGACCCGGCTCAGCGTTCCGCGCGCAATCTCGACCAGCACGACGCTGCCGTCGTCGAGGGCAATGGGTCCTTCGGGGAACCGCAGTCCACTGGCGATCTCCTGCATCAGGTCTCTCCTTCCTGGGTGTGAGTTGGGGTTTGAGTCGAGCGACATCGTAACAAAACCGGTTCCAACCCGAGGTGAGGGAATTGGCCGCCGGCAGCGTTGTTACTGACAGTAAACGCGAAACCCTGGCCACGGGCGCCGGATCGATGGACCGGTCCGCTGGCTGCAACCCCGAAGACCGGAGACATCCACCATGAAGACCGCACTGACCCTGCCGATACTGACCGCCGCGGTAATCGCGGCCTCACCCGCCATGGCGGCTTCCAGCCATGACCAGAGCAGCGCCGCCCTGGGACTGAAGGCCACCGAGCGGCATTCGGATTTTCTGAGCCCGCTGCAGCCGCGATTCGTACTGTCCAAGGCCCACCCCCTGTACCCGAATCTGTGCGCCCAGCTTCCCGGCAAGCGCCGCTGCCCGGTCATCACGACCCCCGGCGGCGTGGTGGGCGGTGGGGTCATCCACGACGATCTGCCATTGACCTCGCACCTGCCCAACGTGCGGGTGACCATGTACATCCAGTCCATCAGCAACCAGGCCATCGACAACGGCGGCGTCAAAGGCCACATGGCCGATGCGCTGCAACTGGTCACCTGGGAGACCGACGGTCCGGAGTCGGATGTCCAGAAAGGCGGGCCTTATGCCTGGTCACTGCCGGCCCCCGGCGAAACCTTCGAAACCGCCGGCGGCGCCCACGCCGGACCGCTGGGACTGCGCGTGTACGATGCGCTGGTTTACAACGCCTGTGACAACCTGACCTCCTTCGACATGGAGCACGACGCAACCATCGACGAAGGCGGCACCGAACTGGGCGCGTTCTCGGGCACCGACTCCAGCACCATCGGTTCCACCGGCTACTACAACGCGGCCTACACCGTGCGCGCCACGGACGGCGACGGCGGGGTCTCGGACTTTCGCTTCGAGGGCAAGGTCAACGTGATCTGCTCCGGGCTCAATGCCCTGCCGTGAGCCCGCGTGTCGCAGACTGCCGCCGGCCCGGCTGGGCCGGCGGTCCATTCCATTAGCCACCGGGATGCGCTAGCGTGTTGATGACTCGACTCCAGGAGGAATGTGCGCTGGACGATCCACCTGCCAGATCGTCCGCCGCGGCGCGGGTCCCCGACCACGCCCTGCTGCGTCGGCAACTCGAACGCGCCGTGCGCACCACCTGTCCGCGGTGGCTGGCCGACGAGGCCGAGGACCTGGTGCAGGACGCATTCATCCGGCTCATGAAATCGGGCCGGCTCGACGATGCCGACCTGTCGCCCGCCTACCTGAAGAAGGTTGCCTACAGCGCCGTCATCGACGAGATCCGCCGCCGCCGCCGGCGCATGGACACCCCCGCCGATCACAACGACGATGATGTGGAAGCGGTGCCCGACCAGGCGCCGTCGGGCCCGGCCCGGGAAGCCCTGGGCCGCGCTATCGAGGCGTCCCTGGAGCGCCTGGTGCCGGACCGCAAGCGCGCCGTGACCCTGTACCTGCTGGGTTACAGCGGACCGGAGGCCGCGCGCCTGCTGGACTGCACACCCAAACGGGCGGAGAACCTGACCTACCGGGGCCTGGGGCAGATCCGCCAGTACCTCAACGATCTGGGGTTAGCACCATGAACCAATCCGGCGACGACGACCCCACCCTGGCCGCCCTGACCGATGCCTTCCGCAATCACCGGCCGGAACCGGCCAGTGACGACCAATGCCCGGACCCCGAGGTTATCTTCGACGCCGCCGCGGGCGAATTGGCACTTGCGCAACGGCAACGGGTCATCGATCACGTGGCGGCCTGCCGCAGTTGCGGGGAAGCCTGGCGCCTGGCCATGGCCATGGGTGCCGGGCCGGCCGACGATCAGCAGCCGGCGGCCGTCACGTCCATCGATGCTCACCGCCAGCCACCGGGTGGCAGCCGCCGCAGCCCCACACTGACCCGATTCGCCATCGCCGCCGGCATCGGTACCCTGGGTGTGCTGGTGCTCCTGACAATGCCACAAACGGACCCGCTGCCGGGCAGCGAGCCCGGCTACCGCGATGCCGCCGGCCCGCTTTCTCTGGAAGCCCGCTCCCCGGAGGTGCTGCCCCGGGCGCAGTTCCTGCTGCGCTGGACGGGCGCAACCCAGGGGTCGACCTATACCCTGCGCATCACCACCGCGGATCTGGAACCGGTGCTGACCCGCGCGGGTATCGAGGCAACCGAATACCAGGTGCCGGAAGCGGCGCTGGCCGGGATGGCGTCGGGCACCCCGCTGCTGTGGCAGGTGGAAACCAGCAGCGGCGGCCGCAGCCAGGCATCGGAAGTCCGTCTGGTCAGAATCGAGTAGTCCTGAATCGCCGCCAGCCAAACGCGGCGAGCAGCAATACCGCAGCGAGGATCAGCAACCCGGCCGCTGCGGCCGGGGACGGGCGGCTGCGGGCCGGGGCCGGTGCGATGATCATAGTCTCCGGATCGCCCATGAGCACGAAGCCAGCCCAGACCTGAACCGGCAGGCCCTCGGCCCGCACCACCTGCTGAGCCGCACGAAACGCCGCGCCCACCGTCAGCCCCTGGGCCAGGGCGCGATAAAACGGTTCGAAAAACGCCCGCCCGTGATCGTCTCGAACCGGCCACAGACTGCCGATCACGACCCGGGCTCCGCCGGCAAAAAAGGCCCGGGCCAGACCCAGAACCCCTTCCCCCCGCAGTACCGTGCCAGCGGCGCTCTGGCACGATGACAGAACCACGAGCTGGCCGTTCAAAGCCAGGTCGGCGATCTCCCGACTCTGCAGCAATCCATCCTGGGATCCGGCGCCGCTGGCCAGCAGAATCGCGGAACGCTCAGGATGAGTAGAGTCGATGAGCGCATGGCTGGCAAAGTGCAGAACCCGGTAGCGGTTCAGATCGAGTTCCTTCAGGCGCGCTTCGGAAGCCTCCGGCCCCGACCAGACCGTGGTGCGGTCGGGCAGACGGCGGGCAATGTCGGCACCCTCCGCGCGTGCATACGGCAGCGGCCCCAACGGTTCGGCAATGCCGCCGGCAAACGCCTCGAGTGCCGGGTCCGCCAGCACCAGAACCCCGGCGTCCGCGCCGCCCGCCAAGCGCTCGCGCCAGTGCCGCCAGATGGAAGCCGACGGCGCCAGCTCGACCTGGAACTGATCGATGATCACCGAGGCCGGCGATGCCGGACCCAGGGCCGCCACCGGCGTAATGGCCAGCGAGGCGTCGGGCACCACCACCAGCCGGGTCACGGAGTCGGGCAATCCGTCGATTGCCGGCCGCAGCAGCCGCTCGAAGAGTCCGCTGCTGGCACGACCCAGCAGCGCCGAGGAAGCCGCGACCACGCCACGAAACATGGCCAGCGACTCTTCGATGGCAGATCGTTCCGGCAACTCGGCAGCCCGCACCTGGCCGCGGGTGACCGTAACGACCCACGAGCCGCCGGCGGCGCCGTCGCGCTCACCGAACTGATACAGGAGCAGCGCTTCGTCCGGCGCCAGGGCTTGCTGAGCAGCCGCCAGCGTGACCACCTGCTGGGCGATCGCCGCCGCGCCGCGCGCCTCCCGCGCCGCCGCTTCCTCCCGTTCCAGTGCGGCAAGCTCCTGCCACAGTGGCGAGTCGGTGCCGGCGCCCCCTTCGAGCAGCCGCCGATTGACGTCGACGATGGCGCGCCGGGCCCGTGCCTGGCGCGCGACCGCGTCCGGATCGGCATCCTCGAGACCTGAGGCGACGCTCAGGCGGTCCAGCAGCGAGCGCGCCCGCATCCGCTCACTGGTCTCGAAGGCAGTGGCCAGCAGGGCCCGGGCCGCCGGCGCCTGCCAGCCGTCCTGGGCAGCAATCTGCCGGGCACGATGCAGCAGGCGTCCGGACAACCAGGTGTAGTCGCGGGTCCACGCCGAGAAAGCCGCGCTACGGCTCTGCAGCGCCGGCTGCAGGTTGCGCAGGCGCTCGATAGCTGCCAGGGCCAGTCGGGACGTGGCGATGGCCTCCTCCGCCGGCTGCGTCTGCCACGCCACCCGCATGGCATGGCGCCAGGCATAGGCCAGGGAGCCATGGTCGGCGCCTTCGTCGTAACTCAGCAGCGCGATGGCTTCGTCGATGGCGCGACGGGCGGCGTCCGGGTCCTCGGGCGCCAGCAGCCGGGCGCGAATCCACAGGCACTCGCCGAGGGCCCGTGCGCGTTCCTGTTGCCCGGCCTGCTGCACGCAGGTATCGATGTAGGCGACGGCCCGATCCGGGTCCGAAGTGAGCAGAACTTCGCCGAGCAGCCGCAGCGCCACCAGTTCCAGTTCCAGGTCCTGGGCCCGGCGCGCCGCTGTCAGCGTTGCCTCGGCCGCGGCGCCGAGGTCCGCGGCGCTCACCTCACCCGGAAGCTCGCCGCGTTTCTCCGTCAGAACGTTGGTCGACTCGGCGTGGGCCAGCGCCATCATGGCCAGATCGCCCTGGGCATCGGCTTGCGCCAGCAACCGGTCGAACCATGCCAACGCCTCGTCGTAGCGCCCCATCAGCGCCATGACACTGCCGAGGCCGTGCACCACGTGCTGGCTCAACCACCAGTTGGGCGCCTCGGCCAGATCGGCGTGCGCCTCGAGCAGCGCGCGCTCGGCCCGGCCGAGGTCGGCGCCGGTCTGAATCAGAAACTGCGCTTCGACGATACGCGCGCGGGTGCGCTGCTCCAGGTCCGGTGCGTCCGCGCCCAGTTCGCTCACCCGGTCTACCTGCCGGCCGGCACTGGCAATGCGGCCGGAGCGATACAGAATCGCCTGCAGGTTGGACCGTGCCAGCAGCTCACCGCGGCGATTGCCGGCTCGCTGAAAGCGTTCCGCCGACTCCAGGTAGAGCTGCTCGGCCCGGGTCCGGTCGAACGGCAGGGTTACCAGGGCGCGTACGAACACGATCCAGTCGTTGCCGGGGTCCTGCCCGGCAAGCGCCGCGAGCTGCCGCTCGGCGTCTTCCCAGGCGGCCTGGGCACTGGCCACCTCGAAGTAACAGCGGTACGACTCGTAAGCGCCCGGCGCGGCCGCCACCCGACGCGCACAAGCGTCGAACCCGGGAGGCGCTTCGGCAGCGTCCACCGCCATGGCGCCCGGCCCCAGCAGGGCCAGGGCGAGCGCCCGGGCCCGGAACCGTTCAGAACTCCGAAACAATCGAATCCGGCGGCGCGCAGTTGGCGTGCTGGCCGGGACCGAACAGCGGTCCGCAGGAAGTCCCCGGGAGGGGCGAACAGCCACACACGCCACCTGGCCAGTTCAGCGCCAGGCGGCCGAACCCGCCCATGGCAATGGGCTGTGCCGTCACCACGATGGGGTAGGCAACGTTCCGCAGGCCCGGAAGCTCCAACGCAACCTCGACCCGAACCAGGATTTCGCTGTTGATCCCGAGCCGGCGCCGGTTCAGCTCCGCCACCACCGGCTGTCCGTCGCGCAGGGTGGCCCGCTGCCGGTGCAGCACCTGGCCCCGGCCGTTCAGAAAGCGCACCAGCACTCGAACCGGCGCTTCGTCCGGCTCGGCATAAGTCACGGCAACGCGCATCGAGCGGTCGGCCTTGCCCAGGGTCAACAGGCCCGTGGACGTCACCTCGTAGACCGGACCACCGGCGTAGTCGTTGGCTGCCGACGTGGTGCCGGCCGCGAACAGCAGGATGGATGCCGCGGCTGCCACCAGACGCCGGGGGAAAGCTGAGAGACACAATAACCGCAGCATGTCGCCACCTCCGTTCGACCGACCTGAGAATTTTCGAGTCCGCAGGGAACAACCGGCGCATACCGCGGGCCGACCGGCAGCCCGTACGGCGATTATGACCCGGACCTTCCGGCACGGCCACCGCGGGGCCGAGCCGCTTCAGCCAGCGCTCCCATTCCCTGTAACGCACGCGGGCAGCCATTTCCCTCAGTCCGCGGGCGAGTGAGGGAAACGGGCCGGCTGCGGCGTTACTTCGAACATCGGCCGCCATCCGGCCAGCTTCGGGAGACAGCGCCATGACCGCAGAAGCCACTGGGGAAACAACCGTGCGATCAGGAACTCAGGCCCAGGAGTACCGGCTGATGGAAGCGCTGTCTCTGCGCTGGCGCGACTACCGACGGGGCCAACGCCAGAGCCGTCAGGCGCCCGTATCCGGCATCGTGGTCGCGGACACCAGGCCGGCGGCCCGGTCGGCCTGGACCCGCTCCGGGTCACGGTGGGACGGATCCCCCATGCCGCCGCCGCCCGGGGTTTCCATGATCAGGGTGTCGCCCGCCGGCACCACGTCGCGGCCCTTGCCGCGCAGGTCGGTCTCGGAGCCATCAGCCGCCCGCAGATAGACCCGGCCCGGCGCGCCGGCCGCTCCGCCCTGGCGGCCACGGGCCGGATGACCGATGCGATCGAACATTTTCGACACCACAAACGCCGCGCCGTGACGATGGGCCACCTCGATGATCTGACCGAGGCCGCCCCGATGTTCGCCGGCGCCAGCGGAATCGGTGCGGTACTCGCGGCGCCAGATCACCAGCGGCGAGGTGACCTCGTTGACTTCCGTGGGCGTCGTTCTGACGCCGGACGGGAAGGCCGTCGTGGACAATCCGTCTTTGCCCGGGCGCGCCCCGGTGCCCCCGTTGTAGATGGGATTGATGACGAACTCGTCCGGCTCGCCGGCCGCGCCAGGGCCACTCACCGCATCGGCCTCGCGGTGGCCGCTGCGGAACACCGGGTTCCAGATGCACGACGCACCTTCCGCCGGTACCTGACCCGGCAGCACCTGATCCAGGCAGCCGAGTATCACGTCCGGCAGCATCTGGCCAACGGCATGCCGGGCCGACACCGCCCGCGGCCGCCGTGCATTGAGAATACAACCGGGCGGCGCCGCGACGCGGACCGCGCCCAGCGAGCCGGCATTGTTGGGGATGTCGTGGCCGACCACACAGCGTACGCCGAACGATGCGTAGGCCTCCGTGTACGGGAGCGGGACATTGATGCCCGCCGCCGATTCGGCGGCCGAGCCGGCAAAATCCACGTCGATGACATCACCCCGGACCGACAGGCGGCACACCAGCTCCAGCGGCTCATCGTAGCCGTCGACGGTCATCCGGTGGTGGTAGTCACCGTCCGGCAGGCGGCGGATCTCCTCGCTCATGGCCTGCCGCGACAACGCCAGAATCTCGCGCCCCGGCGCTTCGAGATCCGCCAGGCCGAAGTCTTCGAGCATTTCCCGGAGCTGGGCGGCGCCGGTGTCGTTGCAGGCCGCCAGCGAATACAGGTCGCCTTCCGCGACCACCGGATCACGCACGTTGCGCCGGATCAGCGCCATCAGCGTTTCGTCGCGCCGTCCCTCCCGGAACAGGTGCATGATGGGGATCTGCAGGCCTTCCTCGAACAGGTCGTTGGCATCGGGGCCGAAGCCACGGCCGCCGACGTCGGCGATATGGCTGGTCGATGCAAACAAGGCAACGCACCGCTGCTGATGGTACACCGGGGTCACCACGGTGAAGTCGTTCAGGTGCCCGGTGCCGTCCCAGGGATCGTTGGTCAACAGCACGTCGCCGGGCTTCAGTGAATCCAGCGGATGGACAGCCAGGAACTTGCCCACCGCGGCGGCCATGGCGTTGACGTGACCCGGAGTGCCGGTAACCGCTTGCGCGAGCATGGCGCCAGAGGTGTCGAAGACGCCAGCGGACAGGTCTCCGGCTTCGCGCACCACCGTTGAGAAGGCCGTGCGCATCAGGGTCTGCGCCTGTTCCTCGACGATGGCCAGCAACCGGTTCCAGACCAGTTGGGTGGTCAACGGGTCGGACCCGCCGGCCAGCGCCGCGTCAGCAGCCGATGACGACGCCGCGGCCGCCTGCGCGCGGCGCTCCAGCACCAGACTGCCCCAGGCATCGAGCCGGAAGTCGAAACCGGCGCTGACCACGGTCGTAGTCTGATCCTCGACAATGAGCGCCGGACCGGCGCCGTGCTGGCCGGGGGTCAGCGCCGAGCGGCGGAACACCGCTGCCGGCCGGGTCGATCCGGCGCCGGCATCGAACAGCCGGCACGCCCGCTCCGGGATCGCCGCGCTGGGCGCCGGACGGGGCCGGGGCTCGGGGGCCGACGCTTCACGCGCCGCCAGGCTCAACGTCCAGCTCAACACTTCCACCTCGAGATCCGGTATCAGCCGCCCGTACAGGCGCTGATACTCGGCGTCGAACGCCGCCTGCAGCGCGGCCTGGTCCCCGGCCTGCAGATCGCGGGACGGCAGGGGCACGGCAATCTCGTAGCCCTGCCCGGCATAACGCATGAACGCCCGCCGCACCTCCCGGTCGCCGCCTTCCGGCGCCGCCGCCCGGATCACCGCATCAGCCTCCGCGCGCATCTCGGCCATCACGGTGTTCACCAGCGCCGGATCGAAGTTCGAGAGGCGCAGATAACGGCTGCGCACCACTTCGTAGCTGACCGGCGCCAGCAGGAAGCCGACGGCGGAGCCGACCCCGGCATTGTCGGGGATGACGATCCGGTCGATCTTGAGCTTGTCGGCCAGGGCCGCGGCATGCAGCGGCGCCGCACCGCCGTAGGCCACCAGCGTGCGCCCGGCGGTTTCCGTGCCCCACTCCACGGCGTGGGCACGGGCCGCCGCGGCCATGTTCTCGTCCACCACCTGGGCCACGCCGAAGGCGGCCATCTCCGCCGACAGATTCAGCGCCGCGCCCACGTCCGACGCCAGCGCCGCGCGCGCCGCTTCCAGGTCCAGCGCCAGGCCGCCGCCGGCAAAATACTCGGCCTGCACGTGGCCCAGCACTACATCGGCGTCGGTGACCGCCGGATGCCGGCCGCCGCGGCCGTAACAGGCCGGGCCTGGTTCCGAACCGGCACTGGCCGGGCCGACGTTGATACGGCCGAGTTTATCGACGCTGGCCAGGGAGCCGCCGCCGGCGCCGATCTCCACCATTTCGATGACCGGAATGCGTACTGGCAGGCCGCTGCCTTTCTTGAAGCGGTACACCCGATCCACTTCGAAGGCGCGGGAAAGCTGCGGCTGGGCCGCGTCGATCAGGCAGAGTTTGGCCGTGGTGCCGCCCATGTCGAAAGACACCACCCGGGACAAGCCGCTCTGGGCCGCGACCCGGGCCGCCAGGATGGCGCCCCCTGCCGGACCGCTCTCCACCAGCCGGATGGGGTAGCGGGCCGCCGTCTCCAGGGTCGTGAGGCCGCCGCCCGAGGTCATCAGCAGCACTGGCGCGGCAATCCCCAGATCCCGCAGTTGCCGCTCCAGACTGGCCAGGTAGCGGCCCATGAGCGGTTTCACGTAGGCATTGGCGCAGGCCGTGGACAACCGTTCGTATTCACGGATCTCCGGACACACGTCCGACGACAGGGTGACCGCCACCCGAGGCAGTGTCTCGGCCAGAAACGCGCCAATCCGCTGTTCGTGGTCCGGATTGGCGTAGGCATGCAGCAGACCAACGGCGACGCTTTCCACCCCGGCCTCGCGCAAGCGCCGGGCCAGGCCGTTCAGGGCGGACTCGTCGAGGGGGCGCAGCACGGTGCCATCGGCCGCCAGCCGCTCGGGCACACCGAAGCGCAGCGGCCGCGGCACCAGCGGCGCCGGACGATCGATGTTCACATCGTACTGTTCGAAGCGGTTCTCGAACGCCATCTCCACCGCATCCCGGTGGCCGGCGGTGGTGAGCAGCGCTGTCAGCGCCCCGCGGCGCTCGATCAGGGCGTTGGTGGCCAGGGTGGTGCCGTGCAGCAACAGGCGCACGTCGCCGGGCGCCGCGCCCGCCTCCGCCAGTGCCTGACGGATCCCCGCCAGCACGCCGTTGGCCGGGTCATCGTAGGTGGTCAGCACTTTCGCGGTCACCGCCGCGCCGGCACCGTCCAGCACCACGTCGGTAAAGGTACCGCCGATATCCACCGCAATGCGCAGGGTCGCCGCGCTCACGTGGTCACGCTCCCACGCCGGTGCCGGCCGCGGGGGCGGCGGACTCGGTGCGCAGCGCCCACAGACTGGAGGTAGCGGCTACCGCGGTCACCACCACGAACATGGCGGCGGCGCAGATCATGAGCGCAGTCTGCGGCCCGACCTCGGTCACCAGGAAACCGTTGAGCAGGGCGCCCACCGGCCCGGCGCCGAAGAACGAGAAGGAGTAGAAGCTCATTACCCGCCCCCGCTGGGCCGGGGGCGCCTGCTCCTGCATGATGGTACGGGACATGGTCATGGCCACCCCGCCGCAGACGCCCCACAGGAACAGCGCCAGCAGATAAACGCCGAACTGCGACGCCAACGCCGCCACGCAGAGCATCACGGAGCCGGCAAACTGGGACAGCACCAGCGCCCGCCCCTGGCGCGCAACGTCACCCAGGCGCAACAACAGCAGTACGGTGCTGACCAGGCCCAGGCTGTTGCAGGCATTCATGAGACCGAGCTCGGTGGCGCCGCCGGCGTACACCTCGCGCACCATCAGCGGCATGGTCACCATATACGAGCCCATGAAGAAGAAGCCCATGCTCATGTTCTGCACCAGAATCGTGCGCATGGCGGGAGAGGCGAACACGGTCCGGCCGCCCTCGAGCAGTGACGTCAGCAGCCGCGGCGGCGCCGACGGGCCACTGTGGCGCTGATTGGCGATCCGCGCCAGGCTCACGACGCCCAGCGACAGCACCAGCGCCTGAAACAGCAGGATCGGCTCCGGACCGGCAAAATCGGCCATCGAAGCCACCACGAAGCCGACCATCTGCAGGCCGAACTGACACACGCTGGTGAGCATCACGGCGCGCTGCACCCGCCCCTCCGCCACCTGGTTCAACAGCCCGTCCCGGGCCGGGGTGACGAATGCCTGGGCACAGCCCATGAGTACCGCATACGCAATCATGATGGTGAAGGTGAGCCGGCCGGACACGACCACGGCCAGCAGCAGCAGCGGCCCGGTGACCGCCACCGACTGAGCCAGGGTGGCCACCCGGCGGGCGCCGAAGCGGTCCGCGTAGCTGCCGCCAATCAGAATGAGTACCATTCCCGGCAACAACAATGACATCTGCGCGAGCCCCACCTTCTCCGGGGACTCGTGCAGCACCATGGTGACCAGCCAGGCGAACATGACACTCTGCACGCCGAAGGCCAGAAACCAGCTCCCGGTGCCGAGCAGGTAGTAGTGCAAGGGACGCATCAACGGGATGTTACCGACAGATGGACTGGATCGGTACGCAACAGAACCGTAACGTACCAGTAACACATCGACACTACTGTACGCGCTCTCTGGATTCCAATCATCGGCAACGAGGACGCCCGCCATGGACCACACCCTTATCCAACGCGGCCCGGGCCGCGCGCTTGCCGCGCTGCTCGGGCTGATGCTGATGCTGACCACCGGGATGCCGGCTCATGCCATCGAGACCGTGGGCGCCATCCGCGGCGAGGTCCTGAGCGGTTCCGGAGCGCCGGTCGAGACCGCCAGCGTGCGCGTGGTCGACACCCGTACCGGGCGCACCAAGGCCACCACCGCCGCTGGCGGCAGCTTCCTGGTCAAGGCACTCGAGGTCGGCGGCCCCTATTCGGTGACGGTGGAAGCCAATAACTACCCCACCCGTACGGTCAATGACGTTTACGTGACCCTGGGTCAGACCCAGACCGTTACGGTGCTCATGGACACCGACGTCATCGAAGAGCTGGTGGTTACGGCCCAGGCGCTGCAATCGGCCGCCGTGGCCGTCGGCCCGTCCAGCAACTTCAGCCAACACGACCTGGAGACCGCGCCCGCCATCAACCGCGACATCAAGGACGTGGTGCGGCTGGATTCGCGGATCTACGTCGACGAGGCCTTCGACAACGCCATTCAATGCGGGGGCGCGAACCCGCGCTTCAACAGCCTGACCGTGGACGGCGTCCGCCTCAACGACCTGTTCGGCCTCAATTCCAACGGCTACCCCACGGAGCGTATGCCGTTCTCCTACGACGCTATTCAGCAAGTGGCCGTGGAGATTGCGCCGTTCGACGTGCAGTACGGCGGCTTCTCGGCCTGCAACATCAACGCAGTCACCAAATCGGGCAGCAACGAATTCTACGGATCGGCCTTCTTCGACTACACCGACGACGGCTGGACCGGCGACTCCCTGGAAGGTGACGACGTCGACCTCGGCGACTTCGACGAGAAGCGCTGGGGTGTCTCGGTGGGCGGCCCGATCCTGCGCGACCGGCTGTTCTTCTTTGCCGCCTACGAGGAGCTGGAAGGCGCCGAGGTGTTCGACCGGGGCCCCGTGGGTTCCGGCGCCGGCCGGGAGATTCAGGGCGTGTCTCAGGATCAGTACGACGAAATTCTGCGCATCTCCCGGGACCTGTACGGCTACGACCCGGGCGGCCTGCCGGCCAGCCTGCCGGTAGAGGACGAAAAGATCCTGCTCAAGCTGTCGGCGGAGATCACCGACCAGCACCGGGCGGCCCTCACCTATACCTACAACGACGGCTACACCATCGCCGAGTCCGACGACGACGACAACGAACTGGAGTTCTCGAACCATTACTACGAGCGCGGCGCCGAGTTGAATTCCTACGTCGGCCAGCTCTTCTCCGACTGGACGGCGAACCTGTCCACCGAAATCCGCATCAGTTACCTGGACCTGGAGAACCGGCAGATTTCGCTCGGCGGCACGGAGTTCGGCGAGGTGCAGATCACCACCGAAAACGATCCGGACCTGGACGGCAACCCGTCCATCGCCACCGTGTACCTGGGCGCCGACGACTCGCGCCACTCCAACCAGCTCAGCTACGAGAACTGGTCGTACAAGCTCAAGGCCAGCTACAGCGCCGGCCGCCATCTGTTCACCGTGGGCTACGAACGGGACGACCTGGAAGTGTTCAACCTGTTCATCCAGGAATCCCAGGGCGAGTTCCGGTTCGACAGCATCGAGGACTTCGCCGCCGGCACGCCGAGCCGCGTGATCTACGAAAACGCGGCCCCGAGCAACAATCCGGACGACGCCGCCGCGTCTTTCGAGTACTCCATCAACAGCATCTACTTCCAGGACGAGATCTACTTCGACGAGCTGGAACTGACCATCATCGGCGGCCTGCGTTACGACTGGTACGAGTCCAGCGACAAACCCCGGCAGAACGCCAACTACCTGGCCCGTTACGGCTTCTCCAACGCGGAGAACCTGGACGGCAAAGACCTGATCCAGCCGCGGGTGGCATTCGACTGGGGCCTGACCCCGAACCTGACCGTGCGCGGCGGGATCGGCGCCTTCTCCGGCGGCAACCCCAACGTGTGGATTTCCAACAACTACTCCAACGACGGCGTCACTCAGGTCGAAGCCAACCTGTTCGGCCTGCCGGACGGAGAAACGCTGTTCACCATTCCCACCAACGGCGGCGGCCGCGCTATCTACGACATTCCCCAGGAACTGTTCGACGCGGTCGCCTCCGGCAGCGCCGACAGCGGCACCAATTCCCTGGCCGCCGGTTTCGACATTCCCTACAGCGTCAAGTACAACCTGGGCATGTCGTACCTGTTCGACGCCCCGGCAGGGCTTGGCAACGAATATCTGTTCAGCGCCGACGTGATCTACTCGCAGTTCTACGACTCGGCCATCATTCAGGACCTGACCCTGGCCACCGTGGACACCGCCGCCGACGGCCGCACCATCTATCGCGGCATCGACCGCAGCGACCCGGACTGCAGCACCCCCACCTCGCCGGACTGCTCGAGCCGCACCGAGGACTTCCAGCTCACCA
The DNA here is from genome assembly GCA_942491135.1 of uncultured Gammaproteobacteria bacterium. GTDB lineage: Bacteria > Pseudomonadota > Gammaproteobacteria > Pseudomonadales > Azotimanducaceae > UBA7803. The sequence continues at coordinate 186,505 of CALNZS010000016.1, forward strand.
ACGTGAAAGGCGACGACGACACCGAACAGACGGTGCTGTCCCTGAGCCTGAGCAAGAGTTACGGGTTCGGCCTGTCCTGGTCGTTGGCCTATGCCTACACGGATTCCGAAGACGTGAACCCGATGACCAGCTCGGTGGCGTTCTCGAATTATTCGAACATCGCGGTATCGGACCCCAACAACCCCAAGGGGGCCACCTCGAACTACGAGATTCCGCACCGGTTCACCATGAAGCTGGATTTCGAGCGGGCCTTCTGGGGCGACAACATGACCCGGGTCACGCTGTACGGCAGCGTCAACGAAGGGCGCCCTTACAGTTTCGTGTTCGACAACGTCGGCTTCGACTTCGGCGACTCGGTAGGTTTCATCGACCGGCACCTGCTGTACGTCCCCACCGGTCCTGACGATCCGCTGGTCAGCTTCGCCGACGGCTTCGATCAGGCCGCGTTCTTCGCCTTCGTCGACGACTACAATCTCGATGGTGGCGAAATCGCCAACCGCAACGACAACCACAGCTCGTGGTGGGCCAAGTTCGATCTGAAGGTGGAACAGGAGTTCCCGCTGCCGCTGAACGGCAAGGCCAAGGCCTTTCTGCTGGTGGAGAACATCGGCAACCTGCTCAACGACGAGTGGGGCGTGCTGCGGGAAGGCAGCTTCCCCCGGGCCATCCCCATCGTCGACGCCTCCTACGACAACGACGCCGGGCAGTACACGTTCAACCGGTTCCTCGACGCCACCGTCGAAGGCCGTGCCACGGACGCGTCGCTGTGGGAAGTGCGGGCCGGGGTCCGCATCGACTTCTGACCCCAGGTCTCCGCCCGGGCCAGCCGCCGTGGCTGGCCCGGCCGCCCCGCCCGTTGACCTGTTATGGTCGAACCCCGCCCACTGACCTACAATCCGCTCGATCCAGCCCAAGCCCACCCGGAGCGGCCATGCGCATCGTGCACCTCCTCATCCTGAGCCTGGCGGCGCTTGCCGCCCCGGACCTGCGCGCCGACGAGGGTCCAAACGCCAATCCGCTGCTCGAATCCCGGGTCTACCTGCAGGTATCGCCCAGCGGCCGGCAGGAGCTGATGGAACTGTTCGACACCCTCGAAGCCTCGGTAGCCGCCGGTGAGACCCAGGAGCAGCCGGTGGTAATCGTGCTGCATGGACAGGAAGCCTTCCCGTTCCTGAGCCGCAACTACCTGGCCAATCAGATGCTGGTGGACCGCGCTGCAAAACTGCTGGCGTTCGGCCGCATCGAGATGCGCATGTGCGAGACCTGGATGCGCAGCAACGGCATCAGCCCGGACGAACTGGTGCCCTTCGTCCAGACCGTGCCGCTGGCGCCGGAAGAAGTCGACCGTCTGGAGCGGGACGGCTACCTGCCCTACGGCGAGCTGCCGGAGCGCTCCAGCCTGCTCTGATCCGCAACCGATCAGCCGCGGCCGATCTGCGGCGACGCCCGGCCCGGCGTTGCCGCAAGGTATGTTTCGTTATATCGTTACCTTGTCCTTGGAACCGGCGCCGATTCTTGCCGCCAATCCTCCGCCAACCACGAGTGACCGCGCTGCTCTGCGCCATGGTGCTGTTCTGCGCCCAGACCCTGGCGCTGGCACACACGCTCTCGCATCTCGATGCGGACGGCTACGCCGAACCCGATTGCGCCGCTTGCACCCTGGCCGAGCACCAGATCGCCGCCGCCGACCCGGCAGTGGCAATGACCGCGCCGACGGCGACCGGCCGCCCGGACCCGCAACCGCGGCAGCCGGCGCCCAACCTGCTGCAGCCGGCCCGTTTCCACGCCCGAGCCCCACCCGCCGCCTGAGCCGATCTTGCCAGGGACCGCACCGGTTCGGCGCTGAGCGCCGCTTCGCAGTGCGGAAGGTTTCAGGATGTGGAGCACTCTCAATGTACGTTCGATCGTTTCCGGCGCCGGCCCCCGTCGCCCTTCATCTCGCTCTCGGTCTCGCTCTCGGAATTGCGGCCCCCGCCGTCCATGCCCGCGACGCGGCCACCGAAACCGGCGCCCATGCGCCCTCCAGTTCAGTAGACCGGCGTTCGGCCGGGCCCATCGAAGAGATCCGGGTCGTTTCCCATCCGCTGTCCGCCGAAGGCCTGGCCCTGTCCAGCGAGATACTGGAAGGTGAGGAACTGGAGCGCCGCCTGCAGAGCACCATCGGCGAGACGGTAGGCCGCCTGCCCGGCGTACATGCGGCCGACTTCGGTCAGGCCGCAAGCCGGCCGGTGATTCACGGCCTGTCGGGACCCCGGGTGCGGGTGCTGGAAGATCGCATCGACTCGATGGACGCCTCGGTGACCAGTGCCGACCACGCCGTCACCATCGAACCGTTCATTGCCGACCGCATCGAGATTCTCAAAGGGCCGAGTTCGCTGATCTACGGCACCGGCGCCATCGGCGGCATCGTCGACGTGCACACCGGACGCATCCCCCACGAGGCGCCCGAGGCGCCGATCACCGGCCGCCTGGAAGCCCGCGGCGCGGACAACGCCGACCGGGTCACGGCGGCCGGCCGCCTGAACGGCGGCGCCGGACCGTTTGCCTGGCACCTGGACGGCAGCTATCGCGATGCCGATGACTACGACATTCCCGGCTACGCGGAATCCGACGAACTACGTGCCCTGGAAGCGCAGGAACACGAAGACGAGGATCACGACGACGAGGACCACGACGAACAGGACGAGGAAGCGGTTCGCGGAACCCTGCCCGGCAGCCACCTCGAGAACCAGAACCTGGCCGCGGGCCTGTCCTGGGTCGGTGACCGGGGCTTCGCCGGTGTGGCGGTAAGCACCCTGGCGGCGGAATACGGTCTGCCCGGCGGACACGAACATGCCCACGAAGAAGAGGACGAGGACGAAGATCACGACGGCGACCACGAGGACGAACATGGCCACGCGGACGGCACGCCGAGCGTCGACCTGGAACAGACGCGCATCGATCTGGAGGCGGGACTGAGTGATCCGCTACCCGGTTTCGAAAGCCTCAACGTGCGGGTCGGTATCAACGACTACGAGCACAAGGAGATCGAGCCGGATGGCGCCGTTGCCACGACTTTCGACAACCAGGCCTGGGAGGCGCGGGTCGAACTGACCCATCAGGCCGTTGCCGGCTGGCGCGGGGCGCTGGGGGTCCAGCTCAGCGATCGTGACTTCGAGGCGGAGGGCGAAGAGGCCTTCATCGCGCCGGTGGAAACCCGCACCGGGGGCATATTCTGGGTCGGCGAGCGCGGCTTCGACCGCTTCGACCTGGAAGCCGGTGTCAGAGTCGGCGACGTCGAGGTGGATTCCAGTACCGGCGCCTCCGAGTCCTTCACCCCCTATGCCCTGTCCCTTGGACTGGTGGTGCCATTGGGCGACGCCTGGTCACTGGGTCTGCTGGCCGACCGCAGCGCCCGGGCGCCCATTGCCGAGGAGCTCTTTTCCAACGGACCGCACCTGGCCACCGGAACGTTCGAAATCGGCAACCCGGATCTCGATCTGGAGAAAGCCACCAGCCTGTCGGCCAATCTGCGTTACAGCGGCGATGTGCTGTATCTCAACGGCAGCGTGTATTACACCGCGTTCGACGACTTCATCTACGAAGCCGCCACCGGCGAAGAGGAAGACGAGCTGCCGGTGTTCGTCTACACCCAGAACGACGCCGACTTCATCGGCTTCGACGCCGAGGCCCGGGTTACCGCCGCCACCTGGGAAACGGGCTCGGTGGCCGTGCGCGCCACCTTCGATACCGTGCAGGGACAGGTGGACGTTTCCGGCAACGACGATCTGCCGCGCATCCCGCCGACCCGCTACGGCATCGGCGCCAACCTGACCTGGGGTGTGGTGCGGGCCTCACTGGATCACACCTGGGTCGAAGACCAGACGGACGTAGCGGACTTCGAGCTGCCGACCGACGGCTACCGGGATCTGCGGGCATTTGTGGGCGCGGACCTGCCCATCGGCGGGCAGACGCTGACCCTGTTTCTGCAGGGCCGCAACCTGACCGACCAGGAGCAGCGCCAGCACGCGTCGTTCATCAAGGACACGGCGCCGCTGCCGGGACGTACCGTGGAAGCCGGAATCCGCGCCCGCTTCTGAGGCGGCGCGCTCAGCCGTGCTGCCGGCAGGACCGCGCTTCCGCGGTACACAGGCGCAGATTGACCACGTGGGCGTAGGCCAGGATGGCCGCCCCCACCAGGGTCAGCACCGCCTCCATGGAGGCGCCGAACAGGTGCGCGGCGGCCACCGCCATGACGGTGAGTCCCGCCCCGCCGGCGGTCACCACCAGCCGCACCCCGTGGCGGCGGTAACCCACCAGCAGCGCCCAGCCGGAGACGCCGAGTGCAATGGCGAACAGCCCCCAGTGCAGCGTGGTTTCGGTCTCTCCCAGCCACGCCGCCAATGCCGGCGCCGCCACCAGCGCCACCGGCAGCATCAGGCAGTGAACCAGGCATACGCCGGAGAGAATCAAACCGAAGATGTCCGTTCGCATGACGGTACGGGGTCGCATGACCGCAGGGAGCGTAATGTTATAACACTGCTACCCGGCGGGCAACGCGGCCCCAGTCCCGGATCCAGCCGCCGGGGCTCAGCGGCGGTGCTCGAAACTCACGCTCTTGATCAGCGCATGAACCGCCATGCCCGGCGCCAGGTCCAGCTCTTCCACCGCGGCACGAGTCAGCCGGGCCCGTACGTGGCAACCGGCCAGGTCGATCCGCACATCGGCGAACCCCGGCCCGTCTTCCCGCAGTTCCCCGATGGTGCCGGGCAGCACGTTGCGGATGCTGAGGCCCTCGGGCCGGGTTACCGCCAGGGCCACGTCGCGGGCCCGGACCCGCACGCGCACGGTGTCGCCAGGCGCCAGACGGTCCACCCGCGGCAGGGTCAGCACCGCGCCGGCGACGTCGACCCGGGTCAGATGCAGCCGCTCGTCGTGACTGTTTACCCGCCCTTCCAGTACCACACTGGCGTGCAGCCGTTCTCCGGCTGGCCGCAGGTCGAGCCGTTCCACCACGGACGCGGTATCGCCGTGGAGCTGCACCCGGCCTTCGGCCAGCACCAGCATACGGCCGGACAGACCAACCACCTCGTCGACGTCGTGAGAAACGAACAGAGTCGGAATGCGGAAGCGCCGCTGCAATGTGTCGAGGTAGTGCAGAACGTCCGCTTTGCGCGCCTGATCCAGACCCGCCAGCGGTTCGTCGAGCAGCAGCAGCCGGGGTGCAGCCAGCAGCGTCCGGGCCAGCGCCACCCGCTTGCGCTCTCCGCCGGACAGGCCCTGCACCCGGCGCGACAGCAGCGGCTGCAGGTCCAGGGCCGCCACCACCGCCGTCCGTTCGACGCCCGTGACACCCGTCGTCCGGGCGCGGCGCTGGGCCCGGCGCAGGGCATAGTCCAGGTTGCCGGCGACGTCGAGATGCGGGAACAGGCGGGCGTCCTGGAACATCATTCCCGCCGGCCGCCGGTGGGCGGGCACGTCGATCCCGGCTGCCGAGTCCAGCCACAGGGCGTCACCGCAGCGGATCACCCCGTTGACCACCTTGTCAAACCCGGCTATGGCGCGCAGCAGCGTGCTCTTGCCGCTGCCGCTCGGGCCGAAAACCGCAGTGACCCCGGCCAGCGGAATCGCCTCCGAAATGCTCAGCACGAAGTCGTCCCGCACCACCCGCAGGTCCAGCACCAGGCGGCCGGCGCCTTCGTCAACAGGCAGCTCAGCAGGCGTCTCAGTAAGCATGGAGTGGATACCGCCGGTTCACCGAGTACACCACCAGCAGCACCAGGAACGAGAACAGCAGCAGTCCCGCCGACAGCAGGTGCGCCTGGCCGTAGCGCAGGGTTTCGACGTGCTCGTAGATGGCGATGGATACCACCCGGGTTTCGCCGGGGATGTTGCCGCCAACCATGAGCACCACGCCGAACTCTCCCAGGGTATGGGCAAACGTCAGCACCGCCGCGGTCAGGAATCCGCGTCCCGACAACGGCGCAACAACCGACAGGAACGCATCCAGCCGGCCGGCGCCCAGGCTCTGGGCTGCTTCCAGCGGGCCGGGTCCCAGGCTGCTGAAGGACCCTTCCAGCGGCTGCACGGTAAACGGCAGGGAATACAGGACCGAGGCAATCACCAGTCCGGTGAACGAAAAGGTCAGCGTGCTTCCGGTCATCTCGACCCAGAATCCACCCAGGGCCGAGTTGGGACTGAGCAGGATCAACAGATAGAAACCCAGCACCGTCGGCGGCAGCACCAGCGGCAGGGCCGTCAGGGCCTCCAGTACCGGTTTCCAGCGGGAACGCGTGCGCGCCAGCCACCACGCCAGCGGGGTCCCCAGCAACAGCAGGATCACCGTGGTCAGGGCCGCCAGATACAGGGTCAGCCACACCGGAGACAACATGCCGGCGGTCACTCCACGGTGTAGCCGTAGCCGCGGATCACCTCGCGTACGGCCGGACGGCGCAGGTAGGCCAGCAGGTCACGGGCCGCGGAGTTGTCTTCGGCGCGAGTGAGCAGAATCACGTCCTGACGAATCGGCGCATGCAGATTCTCCGGTACGTCCCAGCGGCTGCCAGCCACCGGGTTCCGCGGGCTTCGTACCTGCGCCAGGGCCACCAGTCCCAGTTCGGCGTTGCCGGTGGCCACCAGGGCGTGGGCCTGGCCGGCGTTTTCGCCGAGCACGATACGCCCCGCCAGTTTGGCGGCGACGCCCAGGGCTTCCAGGGTCTGCCGCGCGGCCAACCCGTAGGGTGCCAGATCCGGGTTGGCCATGGCCAGGCGCCGGAACTGACCGGCCTCGAGTACGGCGGCGCCATCGGCGCCGATGCGCGCCGGGTCGGCACTCCACAGGGTGAGCCGGCCCATGGCATAGGTGAATCGGGTGCCGCGAATGGCCAGTCCGGATTGCTCGAGTCGCGTCGGCCGCTCCTGGTCGGCCGACAACAGAACGTCGAACGGCGCGCCGGCTTCGATCTGGGCGTACAGCTTGCCGGTGGAACCGGTGGCGACGGTGATGGCATGGGGGCTCTGCGCTTCGAAGTCCGCTTCGATCCGCTCCATGACTTCCGCAAAGTTGGCGGCCACGGCAATCAGCGCCGTCTCGGCTGCGGCCGGCAGCGCCACCGCCGCGAAGACCGCCGCCACCAGCCGCCGCCGCGCCAGCCCGTCGTTCCGTCGCAATCCGTTCACCCACTGCTCCCGCGAGTTACCCAGAACCTGATCGAGCCATCCGGCGCCGGACCCGCTGAGACGGAGTGCGCCGGTTTCAATTCAGCCGCCGGCGGCTACCCAGTTCTGCACCCGGCGCTCCAGCAGGCTGAGCGGCAGCGGGCCGCCGCTCAGCACCGTGTCGTGAAAGCCACGGATGTCGAAATCTTCGCCCAGTGCGGCTTCCGCCGCGGCGCGCAGTTCCAGGATCTTCAGCATGCCGATTTTGTAGGCCGTGGCCTGCCCCGGACGCTCGAAATAACGCTGCACCTCGGCGCGAATGGCTCCCTCGGCGATGCCGGAGTTGGCCTTGAAGTAACTCACCGCGGCTTCCTCCGACCAGCCCTTGGCGTGAATGCCGGTATCGACCACCAGCCGGATGGCGCGCCACATCTCGGTGGAGAGCCGGCCGAAGTTGGAGTACGGATCCTGATAGGCGCCCATCTCCCGCGCCAGTAGTTCCGCGTAAAGACCCCAGCCTTCGCTGTAGGCCGTGAACCGAGCCTGGCGCCGGAACTGGGGCACCCGGTCCGACTCCTGGGCAATGGCAATCTGCATGTGATGACCGGGGTTGCCTTCGTGGTAGGCCACCGCCTCCATCAGATACTTCGGCATCGCCCGCATGTCCGACAGGTGTGCGTAATACACCCCGGGGCGGGCGCCGTCCGGCGAACTGCTCGAGTAGTGCTGGGCCGCCCCCGGCTGCTCGCGGAACGGCTCCACCCGGCGCACCTCGAGCCCGGCCCGCGGCAGGATGCCGAAGTACTCGGGCAGCCGCTCCTGAATGAACGCCAGGTAGGCGCGCGAGTCGGCCAGATAGGCCTCGGCGCCGGCGTCGGTCTGGGGATAGAAGAAGCGGTCGTCGCTGCGCAGAAAATCGAAGAACGCCTGCAGATCGCCGTCGAACCCGACCTGTTCCATGACGGTCTGCATCTCGCCGCGCAGCCGCGCCACCTCGGCCAGGCCCAGTTCGTGAATCTCCTGCGCGCCGAGGTCCGTCGTGGTGTTGTTCCAGAGTTGATAGCGGTAATAGGCATCACCGTTGGGCAGATCGAGCACGCCACGGGCCTCGCTGTCCACGTGATCGGCATCGGCATTGAGCCAGCCGATGGCCGCCTGATAGGCCGGCAGGAAACGGGTCAGCAAAGCTTCCCGGGCGCCGTCGCGAAGCCGCCGTGCGCTCCCGGCATCGATCTCGCCGGCGCTTTCCAGGGCCTCGATCTTGCGCTTGGCGTCCGCCCACAGCGGCGCGTCGCCGCCGACTTCGGAAAACGGCGCGCCGCTGATCAGGTTCTCGGCCTGCGCGGCGGCGCCGTCGTAGGAGAAGTACGGCGCCCGCACGCCGGCCTCGGCGCCGGCCCTGGCCCGTTCGAGCACATCGTCCATGGCATCCGAGATGGCGCCGATTCGCGCGATATACGCCTCCATGTCCGCCTCGTCGTCCACCTCGTGGAAACGGATCAGAAACTGAGCGACGTTGGCCTGGGGACCGTGCATCTGGGTGAACACGTACTGGCTGCGCAGGTAAACGAACGCCTGCCGGGCCTGCTCGGCCTGATAACGCCACAGGTCGTACGAGGTCCTGGCTTCCGGGTCCAGGGCTTCGTAGTCGAAGGCCGCGGTCATTTCATCGACGCTGTCCTCGGCCCAGGCCAGGCGCTCAGCCAGCGCCGCCTCGCTGAGATCGTCGTACTCGTCGTAGCGGTCCTTGCGGCCCATCCGGGTCATCCAGGCCGGGCTCATCTGCAGACGCTCTTCGAACTTCTGGTCCAGCCAGGCATTCAGACGCGCGCTCTCGGACGCTGCCGGCGCTGGCGCCGGCCCCTCAGCGCCCTCGTCGGCACGCTGACCGCAGGCGCTGGCCAGCAGCGGCCCCAGCAGCACGACCAGCATCGCCCGCCGAGCCGGGATGAAACGCAGGTTAACCATGGTTCCTCGTATGCCGCCCATTCGAAGGCGCCATTGTCGCACACGGCCCTGGCGATTTGCCCCGGTACGCAGGCTCTGGCTATCCTCCCGCAGCCAGCGCCGGACCGGTCCGGCGCTGGTCGGACAATTCATGCACCGCATTCACCCATTGCTGCCGGGGACCTGCTCATGACGTCACCCTCTGCCGCCTCCGCCGACCCATCGCGCCCGCTGCCGGCACAGCCGCTCGCGCGCCGCTGGCGCGCCGCCGCCATCGCCGCCCTGGCAATCGTTACCGGGTCCGCCGCGGCCGCCGAGCTTCCGGTTCCGGAGATCGACTACCGGAAGTTCGTGCTCGACAACGGGCTGACCCTGATCGTGCACGAGGACCACAAGGCGCCGATCGTCGCCGTCAACGTCTGGTACCACGTCGGCTCGAAGAACGAGAAGCCGGGCAAGACCGGCTTCGCGCACCTGTTCGAGCACCTGATGTTCAACGGCTCCAAGCACGTCAACGGATGACGTCCACATCGCCCATGGAGCAGATTGGCGCCACGGACCTGAACGGCACCACCAACTTCGACCGCACCAACTACTTCCAGAACGTGCCCGTCACGGCCCTGGACATGGCGCTGTGGATGGAGTCGGACCGCATGTGCTGTATGAACGCCGCGGTCACCCAGGACCGGCTCGACGAGCAACGCGGCGTGGTGCAGAACGAAAAACGTCAGCGCGAGAATCAGCCGTACGGACAGGTCTTCAACCTGATGATGGAGAACACCTATCCGGCCGGCCACCCGTACGACGGAACGGTGATCGGTTCCATGGAGGATCTGAACGCGGCGTCGCTGGACGACGTGCATCACTGGTTCGACACCTACTACGGCCCCAACAACGCGGTTCTGGTGGTCGCGGGGGACGTCGATACGGACCACGTCCGGGCCCGGGTCGAGCACTACTTCGGACCGATTCCGCCGGGACCGCCTCTGGAACGACAGGAGCAGTGGGTGGCGCCGCGCCAGGACCAGCAGCGGCAGGTGGTTCAGGACCGGGTCCCCCAGGCGCGCGTCTACCGCGCCTACAACGTCGCCGGAATCGGCGATCCCGACCTGGACCGGCTGCAGCTCTTCACCGACGTGCTGGCCAACGGCAAGAACTCGCGCCTATACGAAGCCCTGGTCTACCAGCAGCAGATCGCCACCGACGTCGGCGCCACGGTACTGGCCCGGGAACTCGGCAGCCTGCTGATCGTGTATGCCACCGCGCAGCCGGGTGAGTCCCTGGCCGAAGTGGAGGCGACGCTGGACGCTGAACTCACCCGGCTGCTGAAAGACGGGCTGTCCGGCGACGACCTGGACCGGGTGCGCACCCGTCAGCTCGCCGCCTTCATCCGCGGTGTGGAACAGGTCGGCGGCTTCGGCGGCAAGTCGGACGTACTGGCCCAGAGCGAAGTCTACGGCGGCACCCCGGATGCATATCGCGCCAGCCTGGCGACCATCCGCGAGGCCACGCCGCGCAGCGTCCGGGACACCGCCCGGCGCTGGCTGCAGGCCGGCAGCTACACCCTGGAAGTACACCCCTACCCGGCACTGGCGGCCAACGACGAAGTGGTCGACCGAAGCGCAATTCCGTTCCCCGACCAGCAGCCGGCCGTGGATTTTCCGGCGTTCCAGCGCGCCACCCTGGACAACGGCCTGCAACTGGTGGTGGCCAACTGGCCGGCGGTGCCCGCCGTGGACGTGTCCCTGGTGGTGGACGCCGGGTACTCGGCGGATGCTTCGGTTGGGGGCACACGCAAACTCGGCACGGCCAACCTGACCATGAACATGCTGGACGAAGGCGCCGGCGGCCGAACGGCACTGGAGATCGATGCCGAACTCGACCGTCTCGGCGCCACGTTGTCGCTGGATGCCGACCTGGATTCCGCCGTGGCCAGCCTGTCGGCCCTGGAAGCCAACCTCGAGGAGTCGCTGGCGCTGTTCGCCGACGTGGTTCTGGAACCGGAGTTTCCCGCCGACGATCTGGAGCGCCTGCGCCGTCAGGTACTGGCCGGCATTCAGCAGGAACTGAGCGAACCGGTGACCATGGCGTTGCGTCTGTTTCCCGAGCTGATCTACCGGGAGGGGCACGCCTACGCCATGCCCTTCACCGGGTCCGGCACCGCGGACTCGGTGCGTTCACTCGGCCGGGACGACCTGGTCCGCTACCACCAGGACTGGTTCCGGCCCGGTAATGCCACCCTGATCCTGACCGGCGACGTCACCATGGACACCGCCCGGCCACTCATCGAGCGGCTGTTCGGCAACTGGCAGCCTGGTCCGGTGCCGGAGAAGCCGCTGCCGGCGGTCGCACCGAGTGGCGACGGCACCATCTACGTGGTGGACCGGCCCGGTTCGGAGCAGTCGCTGATCATCGCCGGCCACGTGGTTCCGGCCCACGGTGCCCCGGACCAGCTCGCTCTGGAGGCGGCCAGCGATGTCCTCGGTGGCAGCTTCACCGATCGCCTGAACATGAACCTGCGGGAGGACAAACACTGGTCCTACGGCGCCCGGACCTTCATCGCCGGCGCTCGCGGTCCCCAGCCGTTTTTCATGTACGCTCCGGTGCAGACCGACCGTACTGCCGAATCCATGGCGGAGATGCAGCGGGAACTGTCGGCGCTGGTGGGTGACGAACCGCCGTCGGCGGACGAGACCACCAAGGTCAAGGACCGGCGCACCCTGACCCTGCCGGGGCGCTGGGAAACCCGGGGCGCGGTGCTCGCAAGCCTGGCCGAACTGGTCCGGTATCAGCTTCCCGACGACTACTGGGACGAGTACCCGGGCGCCGTCGCCGATCTGGATGCCGCCGCCCTCGTCGCCGCCGCCGAGGCGCATCTGTTTCCCGACCGGCTGACCTGGGTCGTGGTCGGCGACTGGCAGAAGATCGGTGACAGCGTCCAGGCCCTGGACCTGGGTGAAGTGCGCCAGATCGAGGCGCGCTGAACGCTGTCGAATTACCCGACCCGAAGCGGAGCGCGCCCGGCAGCGGGGGCGCGCAGGATGCCCCTCGAACCAGCGACGAGGGAAACAACGTGAATCGTCACCAGACACAGACCGGGTGCGAGCCCGGGACCGGACTCGACGAAGCTGCCATGCGCCGCGCCGTGCGGGAGCGCGACACCGCTGCGGACGGCCGCTTCTACTATGCCGTGGTCACCACCGGGGTCTACTGCCGGCCGTCTTGTGCGGCGCGGCCGGCGCGACCGGAAAATCTGCGTTTCTATCCCAGCACGGCGGCGGCCGCGGCGGCCGGCTATCGACCGTGCCGACGTTGCCGCCCGGACCAGGCCGCACCGGAACTGGCGGCCATGGCGGACCTGGCCCGCTACATCGAAGCTCACAGCGACCAGCGTCTGACCCTGGAGGCCCTGGCCGCCCGCTCGGGCATGTCCCGCAGCCGGCTGCAGCGCTGCTTCAAGGCGGTGTTCGGCCTGTCGCCCCATGCCTATCAGAACGACCTGCGGCTGGGCCGATTCAAGTCCGCGCTGCGGGACGGCGACACGGTGACCGAGGCGCTGCACGGCGCCGGGTTTTCCTCGCCCAGCCGCCTCTACGGCAACCCGGCCCGGAACATCGGCATGAACCCCAGCGCCTACCGGTCCGGCGGCGCCGGCGAAACCATCGACTTCGCGGTCCGTCAGACCGAACTCGGCGCCCTGCTGATGGCGGCTACCGACCGCGGCGTGTGCTTTGCTCAGTTCGGCGCCGACGAGGCGGAACTGCGGTCGCGGCTGGCCGGGGAGTTCCCCCATGCCGAGCTGCGCCTGTCGGCGGCCACGGAATCGCCGGCGCTGGATGCCTGGCTGGACGCGCTGACGATTCACCTGCGCGGTGTGGCACCGTGTCCGGAACTGCCGCTGGACCTGCGTGGTACCGCTTTTCAGATGGCGGTGTGGCGGTTTCTGCTGAGCGTGCCGGAGGGCAATGTGGTCAGCTACGGCGAGGTTGCTGCCGGTATCGAGCGTCCGACGGCAGTACGCGCGGCGGCGGCTGCCTGCGCGGCCAACCGGATTGCCGTTCTGGTTCCCTGTCACCGGGTACTGCGCGGTAACGGCGACCTCGGCGGATACCGTTGGGGCGTGGAACGCAAACGCGCGCTGCTGGATCTGGAGCGGCGGCGTGTGCCGCCTGCAGCACCAGGGCGAAGCCGATGAACACCACGGTGGAATCGGCGCCGGCCATGGCCCGGGTGGCGGAGCTCGACTGGACCGCGCTCACGGCGGGCCTGGATCAGGAAGGTTTTGCCGTCATCCCGGCGCTGCTCGACCCGGCCGAGTGCCATACGGTTCGGGATCTGTTCGACCGGGACGAGCCGTTCCGTAAGACCGTGAACATGGCGCGCCACAACTACGGCCGCGGCCGTTACCGGTACTTCGACTATCCGCTGCCGGAGCCCGTCGGCCGGCTGCGCGAGGCGCTCTATCCCGGCCTTGCCGCCATTGCCAACCAGTGGGCCGAGCGCCTGGGGCGCCCGCCGGACTGGCCAGCGCATCTCGATATCCTGCTGGCCCGTTGCCAGGGTGCCGGACAGGCGCGTCCCACGCCCCTGCTGCTGCGTTACGGTACCGGCGACTACAATCGCCTGCACCAGGACCTGTACGGCGAGATTCACTTTCCGCTGCAGGTGGTGATCCAACTCAGCGCCCCGGGCCGCGAGTTCGAGGGCGGTGAACTGGTTCTGGTGGAACAGCGGCCGCGCCAGCAGTCACGGCCGATGGTCGTGCCTGTGCCGCAGGGCGCGGCCGCGATCATTCCGGTGCGCGAGCGCCCCGAGCCCGGGGCGCGAGGCTATCGTCGAGTACAGATGCGCCATGGAGTGAGCCAGGTGCGCCGTGGCCTGCGAACCACGCTGGGCCTGATCTTTCACGACGCCCGGTGAGTCCGGCAGCGGCGCCGGCGGACCGGAATCAGACCTCGACCAGGGTCTGAAAACCGCCCCACATCATGTGCTTGCCGTCGAACGGCATGGTGGCCGGATCGAAGTCGTTCATGCGCGGATCGGCCATCACCGCGGCATTGATGCGATCGCGGGCCTCCCGGGACTCGTAGACGATCCAGGCAAAAACCACGGTCTCGTCCTCCTGCAGCGCCACTGCCTGGGGAAAGGACGTGACCTCTCCGGGCGGCACGTCGTCGGCGACACATTCGATGTACTCCAGCGCGCCGTGCTCGCGCCAGACTTCGCCGGCCCGGGTGGACATCTCGCGATACGCGTCCACGTTGGCTTTGGGTACCGGCACCAGAAACCCGTCCACATATCGACCCATGGTCACTTCCTCGCTTGGTTACGGTTGACGCCAGCGCCGGCGGCACTGGCGAGCTCCTGAGTAGTCGCTCGGCGCGGCGCGGTTTCGACAGCCGGCATCCCGGCTGACACCGGGCCGCGCCATCCCCAGATCGCGTGATACCGGAGCCTCTCACCCGCCGCCGATACTGACCGCAATTCGGCAGGGTTCCCATGACACACGCAGTAACGAGTCTCGTGGTCGTAGCGGCCGCCATGCTGGTGCCGGCAGGGGCGTTGCCAGCCCAGGCTTCCGGGACTGCCGGCAGCGTGCCGGATCCCCGCACCCCCTATTTTACGGTGGAGTCGACCCGGTCCGTGGGCAACCAAGGCGAAGAGCGCCTCGACGTCAGCGTCGACGCCGCATGTGGCCAGCCGGCGCTGCTGTTCGACCACGCCGAACTGGTGGTTCAGCGCAACCGGTTCGGCGACGTGCAGTTCGTCGGCCTGCCGCAACCCGGTTGCGCGCGCTGCGCACCGGTGACGCTGCGCTGGTTCCACGAACCCACCGGGTACCTGTCATTCCATGTCAACGTCTACCGACGCTGGGAGGTCGTACCATGTCTCGACGAAGCGCTCGAAGCGGACCGCCGCTGACGCGGCAATTGCTGGCGGGAGCTGCCGTTCTGGCGGCTACGGCCGGCGCCCGGGCCGACAACGCGGAACTACAGGCGTTGTTCTTCGCCGCCTGTGACAACCCCAGCGGCGGCCTGGCCAGCCGCTGCGCGGAGACCCCTGGCGGTCTTGGCGACCTCTCCAGCGACAGCGAATCCTCACTGAACCCCAGCCAGTCCCTGAGCAGTACCAGTGCCGCCCAGGCATCGGCCCGCTCGCGCAACGAAGAGGCCCGGGAACGGGGTGAGCGCTACCGGCAGGGCGCAGCCGATACCGGCGCCGAAACCCTGGCGCTGGGGCCTTTCAGCCTGCTTGTGAACGGCAGCTACCAGGACGAGGAACAGTCGCGCAGCGTCGACGTCGACGCCGAGCGCGGCTACCAGCTCGACGCCTGGGCGGCCCAGCTCGGCTTCGACTACCGGTTCTCGCCCACCCTGGTTGCCGGCGCCCTGGTGACCTGGGAAAGCTCCGATCTGGAATTCGATCGCGAGCAGCCGGGGGTTGCGTTCACCCCGCTCGCGGACGCCGGCGACGTGAACCAGGACAGCCTGGGTCTCACCGTGTTTGCCAACGTGCTGCTGGGCGAGCGCGGCTACCTGGACTTGAGCGCCGGCTACGTCGCCAGCGACTACACCGTCCAGCGCCGTTCGGTGTTTCAGGAAAGCGGCCGCTCCGTGCCTCAGACCAACGTGCTGACCAGCGCCAGCCCGGACGGCGACGAGACCTGGGCCGCGTTCGCTCTGGGCTACGCCGCCGCCGCGGGCGCCTGGACCGTCGACCCGTACCTGGGCGCGGTCTACAGCCGAGCCGAGGTCGATGGGTATCAGGAGACCGACCGGTCCGACTCGGGGCTCGCCATGTCGATCGGCGCGGCCACGTCGCGCACCCTGCTCGGCCAGGCCGGCGTCCGGGTCACCCGGCCGCTATCGCGACCCGGTTACGTGCTGCTGCCCCAGGCCAGCGTGGAATACCTGCGCGCCTTCGAGCGCGACGGCGTCGAGACCCGCGCGTCCTACCGCCTGGATCAGAACGGCAACGTGCTGGCCCTCGAGGGCGACCGCCGGGATCGGGACTACTTCGAAGCCGGGGTCGGCGTGGTACTGCTGCTGCCCAACGGCTGGATGCCGTTCCTGGAGTACCAGGTGCTGCTCGGCGCCGAGGACCTGGATGCGCAGCGCGTATCACTCGGGTTGAGGGTGGAGCTGTGAACGGCCGGGCGCGCCCCTGGCGGCGGATCGGGGTAGCACTCCTGGTGCCGGCGCTGGTGGCCTGCCAGAGCGTGGCCCCGGCAGTGTCGGCCCTGCTCATGGCCTTCGGCCAGGATCTGCTGGCGACCACGGCCGTCAACTACACCCCGCGCTACGCCGTCGAGATGGAGAATCTGCTGGCGATCCTGGCCCATCACGCCACCGGCCTCGAGTTTCAGGGACAACTCGCGGCCTCCGGGTACCAGCCGCCGCCGCCCGCCTACACGGAGCCGGCGCCTGTCGGCTACAGCCAGTCCGCGGGCTATGGCCAAACCGCGGGCTATGGCCAATCCACCGGGTATGGCCAATCCACCGGGTATGACCAATCCACCGGGTATGACCAGTCCGCCGGGTATGACCAGTCCGCCGGGTATGACCAGTCCACCGGGTATGAGCAGTCCACGGGATACGATCAATCCACCGGCTACGGGCAGAACACCGACCCTGGAACCTCCGGATACGGGCAGAGCTCCGAATACGGACAGTCCGGCTACGGATATGGCTACGGCCAGGCCACCTACACCCCGGGTTATCAACCGGCCTCGGGCGGCGCCTACCAGGATCCCTATGCCATGCGTCCCGCGGGCCAGCGAACCCGCAGTGTCGACGCGGCGCCGGTTTCCCTCGGGGTCGCGCTGCTGGCGCGGCGAGCCGGTTCGGCCAGCCTCGAGGCGGTGGAGAACGGCGATGTGCTGCGGGACGGCCGTGGTGATCCCAGCCGCGGCGACCTGCTGCGCGTTCACTTCCAAGCCAACTGCGCCTGCTGGGTGTACGTGGTCGGGATCGACGCAACCGGCTACCTGGCTCAGATCTTCCCGGATCCGGAGTCGGAACTCGGCAACCCGGTCCGGCCCGCGACCAACTACCTGTTGCCCGGCGGTGACGGCTGGTGGGGGCTGGACGAACAACGGGGCATCGAGCAGGTGTTCTTCGTCGCCGCGCGCGGTCCGCGGCCCGACATCGAAAACGCCGTGGCGGCGCTGGCAGCACAGCCCCGGCAGCTCGCCAGCGCCGACGGGTACCGCCCGGTTGCGGAGCCGGTAGAAGTGCCGAGCACCCGCGGCCTGGTGCGGGTCCAGGCGCCGGCGCCGGTGGCGATTCCGGTAGGGCCGGGGGCACCGGTAACCACCACGCCGGCAATCTTCACCAACGAGGATGCCGCGACCGACGTCGTGATAACCCGCTGGTTCCGGCACGAATGAACCGGCTGCCATGAGGCCGGCCCCGGCAATCGGGATCCTGATGGCGCTGCTGGCGGCCGGCGCCGTGGCGCCGGCCCGGGCCAGCAGCCCGGCAGCGGACGCCAGCGACCTGCTGGTGGTGGATTGCGCCCTGCCCGGCCAGATCCGTCAGCTCGGACGTCACACCACCTACGTCGCGCCGCGCCGGCCGGTACGTACCACCGCCCGGGATTGCCGGATCCGCGGCGGCGAGTACGTGGTCAGCGACCGCGCCACCCTGGCCAGCGCCCTGGCGGTGTGGCTGCAACCGGCCCGGGACGGTGACCCGGAGGCCCAGACCGTGGTCGGAGAACTGTTCGAGCGGGGCGCCGGCAACCCGCCGGACTACCAGGCGGCCGCCCAGTGGTACCAGCGCGCCGCCGCCGCCGGCAACCCTCGCGCCATGGTCAATCTCGGCAACCTGTACGAACGCGGCCTGGGGGTGGCCGCGGATCCCCGGACCGCGCTCGGCTGGTATCGCCGGGCCGCCGGATTACCCGAGGCCATCGAACTGGAGCCTGTGCCAGACGTGGCGCACCGGCAACCCGCCGCGGCGCCGCCGGCGCCAGCCGATACCGTGGCCGAGCCGCGTCCGGAGGATTCCGGCCCGGCGGTTGAACTGGCGGGCCCGGACATCGTGCTCATCGAACCCCAGGTCGGCCAGAGCCGCGGCCTGGTCAAAGTCCGGGTAGCCGCCCCCGGCCCGGTCCAGCGCGTGGTGGGCCGCATCAGCGCGCCGGCCGGCATCCTGTCGGCGACCATCAACGCCGAGCCCGTGACCGTGAACGAAGCCGGCGTCTTCATGACCGACCTCACGCTGCCCGCGCGGGAGACCGAGGTGCGGGTCAGCGCCATCGACCGGGCCGGTCAGCGGGCCGACCTGAGCTTCACCGTCGCGCCCGCGCCGCCGGCCGCGGCCCCGGCGCCGCCGCAGCAGGCGGGACCGGCGCCACTGCAACTGCCCGGCCAGGACTATGCGCTGCTGATCGGCAACGATGCCTACCAGTATCTGCCGGCGCTGCACACGCCCATTGCCGACGTGGAACGCATCGGCGCGGTGCTGCAGGATCGCTACGGATTCCAGGTCCGGACGCTGCGCAACGCAACCCGCTATCAGACCCTGTCGGCGTTGAACGATCTGCGCGAGCGGGCCACCTCCGATGACCGGCTGCTGATCTATTACGCCGGCCACGGCGAACTCGACGACACCAACATGCGCGGCCACTGGCTGCCCGTCGACGCCGAGCCCGACAATACGGCCAACTGGCTCTCGAACGTTGACGTCACCGACATCCTGAACGTCATCCGGGCCCGCCAGGTGCTGCTGGTGGCGGACTCCTGTTACTCCGGCACGCTGACGCGCTCCAGCCTGACCCGGCTCGAGGTGGGATTGACCGCAGACGAACAGCGCCAGTGGCTGGAACTGATGGCGGGCAAGCGGGCCCGGGTGGTGCTGACCTCCGGCGGGCTGGCGCCGGTGCTGGACTTCGGCGGCGGCAACCATTCGGTGTTCGCGGCCGGGTTCATCGACGCCCTGACCGCAAACGGCGAGGTACTGCTCGGCCGCGGCCTCTACCAGGCCGTGGCCGCGCGAGTCGCCCTGGCGGCCGCCGACTACGATTTCGAACAGATTCCCCAGTACGCTCCCATCGCCGGCGCCGGCCACGAGTCCGGTGACTTCATACTACGGCCGCGGAGCACGCCGTGAGCCTCGCAGCCGGTCCCGGTATACTGGGGTCATGAGCAAGCCGGACACCCCCGTTCCGGTCATCGTGATCGAAGACGATCCGATCACCCGGCAGACCCTCATAGACAAGGTGGCCCACGACCCTGGCCTGCGGGTGTGCGGCGCCGCCGGCAGCGTGGCGGATGGGCGCGCCCTGCTCGAATCCAGTGCAGCATCGGTGGCACTCATCGACCTGGGACTGCCGGACGGCGACGGCACCGATCTCATCCGCCAGGCGGTCGAACACGACCCGCCGCTGGAAGTCATGGTCATCACCGTGTTCGGTGACGAGCGCCACGTCATCCGGGCCATCGAAGCCGGCGCCACGGGATACCTGCTGAAGGACGCCGACGCCGCCTCGGTAGCGCGGGCTGTGCACGACCTGCTGGGCGGGGGTTCTCCCATCAGCACCTCCATTGCCCGCCACCTGCTCAAGCGCTTCCGCCGCCCGCCACCGCCAGCCAGCGAACCCACGGTGCATCTCACGCCCCGCGAAATCGAGGTGCTGGAAGTGATCTCCAAAGGGTACACCAGCCCGGAAATCGGCGAACTGTTGCAGCTATCACTGCACACCGTGAATTCTCACATCAAGAGCATCTATCGTAAGCTGGCGGTTCGTTCCCGCAACGAGGCCGTGTACGAGGCCGTGCAGCAGGGGCTCATACACATCGACAGAACCTGATCACGGATTCCACACGAACCTGGGAGGGGGCGCGTGCAGCGAGCCTGGTTTCCGCCGCTTTTCTGGGCCGCCACCCTGGGACTCGCCCTGGTATTCTGGTACGCGCTGGAGGCGTTTTACCGTCTGCCCCCCAGCGGCGACGCCCTGGAGATCACGGCCATGGAACGTCTGGTCGCCGCCGCCGACACGCCGGCCGGACTGCCGGCGGACGGCTGGCAGGCGGTCACGCTGCCGGAGGACTGGCTGCACGACGGCGTCGCCGGCACTGAGGTCTGGTACCGGGCGCGGATCAATCTGGACGTGCCTCCGAACCGTCTGTGGGCCACCCTGCTGCCCGGGGTCAACCTGGCCACGGCCGTGTTTTTCAACGGCGAGCTGATCGGCGCCAGCAAGAGCCTGCAGGAGCCGCTGTCCCAGGACTGGAACCGGCCACTCATGTTCACCATCCCGAACGGCCACCTGCGCCCGGGCGGCAACGACCTGCACGTCCGCGTGATCAGCTACCCGTCCGGACACGGTTTCATGTCCCCGTTGTTCATCGGACCCAACGAACTGCTGCTGCCAAGCTACCAGAACCGATCCCTGGTCCAGATCGACCTGTCCCGGCTGATCACCATCGGCACGGCGTTCATGAGCCTGTTTCTGGGGCTGATCTGGTGGCTGCGGCGCTCGGAATCCATCTACGGCTGGCTGTCCCTCAGCACCCTGATGTGGAGCGCCCATTCGCTGAAGTACCACGTGTCGTCGATTCCCGTGTCGAGCTTTCAGTGGGCCGGGTTTCTGTTTCTTACCGTGATCGGATTTTCCACCGCCATCAGTATGTTCATGATCCGCTTCACCGAAGTCCGCCGCCCCGTCATGGAGCGCGTGCTGCTGGTGTTTGCGGCCCTCGCCATCCTGTGCCTGAGCGCCCTCACCGCCGCCGGTACCGACGCCCTGTACCAGGCGGCCCGGTTGTTCGTGACCGTGGCGATCCTGTTCTCCGGCTACAACTTCCTGCGCATGGCCCTGCGCATCCGCAATCTCAGCGACCTGGATCATTACCTGGTTGGCGCCGCGGTGCTCATTCTGCTGGTGGTCGGCGTCCGCGACTGGGTGCTGATCCTGGGCTACATGGAACGGTCCCGCGGCCAGTACACCCAGTACGCCATCCCATTGCTGCTGGCGGTGCTCGGCTTCGTGCTGGTGAACCGTTTCGTGCAGGCGCTGCGTGCAGAGGAACGTTTCACCGACGAACTGGAGGCTACCGTCGCAGCCAAGACCCGGGAGCTGGAACGGCGCCACGCCCAGATCCGCACGCTCGAGCGGGAACGGACCCTGGCCGAAGAACGGGAACGCCTCATGCGCGACATGCACGACGGCGCCGGCGGCCACCTGGTGTCGTCGCTCGCGCTGCTCAAGGCCAAAGGCGTGGACGACCCGGAAATCAATTCGGCACTCAGTGGTGCGCTGACCGATCTGCGCCTGATGATCGACTCCCTCGATCCAGTGGACGACGACCTGAACGCCGTGCTCGGCATGTTGCGCGACCGCATGCAGGCGCCGCTCCAGGCCAGTGGCCTGAAAACCATCTGGCGTATCGAGCCGCTGCCGCCGTTCGACGAACTGCGGCCGGAACACGTGCTGCAGATTCTGCGGGTGCTGCAGGAGGCGCTGACCAACGTCATCCGTCATGCCGAGGCCAGCCAGGTCGAGGTGTCGGCATGCTACGACGCCAGCGCCGGGGTGTCGCGCATCTGCGTCAGTGACGATGGGCGCGGCATGCACGGGCACACCCGCGGCCGCGGTCTGGCCAACATGGAAAGCCGGGCCCGGCGCCTGGGCAGCGAGCTCTCCATTGCTTCCGACCAGACCGGCACCACCGTGTGCCTGGAGATTCCCTGCGCGGCGGCTACCGGCCCGGCCGGCTGAGCCGGTCCGGTATCAACGCCCGGTCGCCGTGTTACGCGACACCGTGGCCAGGTTGCGGACGGCCTGCTGATAACTCAGCAACGCCATCCGCGGCGCTTCCACCTGGGGCAGCGCAAATGCGGCCAGTTCCTCGCCCGTGGGGAACAGTCGCGCGACACCGCCCAGGGCGCTGCAGTTGGCAGCCGGGATCTGAGCCGGGTTCTGGCCGGCCCGGATGGCCTGCGCCGCACATGCAACGGCCGCCTCGTACTGAACGTGGCCACCTGCCATAAGACCCTGCTTGATCAGCGGCACGCCGATCTGCAGGTACAGCATCGAGGCCACGCCCCGCACCATGGCGCAGCCGCCTTCCGCGGGGATGTGACCGATGGCGCAGATCACGGCGCTGATTTCCTTGGCGACGGCATCCGCGGCCGAAACGGTACCGAGCCCCGCATCCACGATCGGTCCGCCGAGTGTGTCCAGCACCCAGTGTCCGTAGTAACGGGCAGTCTCGATGCCCAGTTCCACGGCGAGCTGCGCCGGCGGCGCGGACAGTTCGTTGATCAGCTTGTCCAGATTGGTGAGATCGACGCTGCCCCCGCTGCCGTTGGCCAGCGCCGCGGACAGCCCGTTGACCTCCTGGGTGAGGGCTTTGATGCGTCCGGGATCGAGCATCCGTTCGGTGAATACCGCCAGCGCAATCCGCTGGACGTCGTCCGGCACGGCGCTGGCCACTGCGGAGCGGGCGCCGGCAGCGATCGAACGGGTTCGCGGCGCCGGTTTCGCGCCAGCCTTGCCCGGGTCCTGCTGGCGCATCTGACTCCGATCCGGACCCTTGTCGGCGGATGCCGCCGACCGCCCGGAATCCTCCCGCGGCATTGGCCCGGTCGGCTGCTGACGCGGAGCCGTCCGGCGCCCCGGTGGCGCTTCGACCCGGGCCGGCATCGGCCCTGTGCGCATGCTCTGGAACATACCGCCGAGCGCCGCCGCCAGGGCCTGATCCAACACCGGCGCAACCGTCTGCTCGACCAGAGTCTGGGCGGTGCTCATGGCCTGCTGGTAGGTACCGATGGCGGCCTGCCGGATCTGCGGCTGCAGCGCCGTCATCATCGGCAGCGCGCAGCGGGCCACCGGGTCCTGCTCCGCCATCTGCACCATGGCGGCGTACGCCTTGTCGGCGTAGGCCGCCATGGTCTGCGGGTCATCGGACGGCGGCGTTCCCGCCGCCAGCGGCGCCAGAGCCGGACCAAGGACGGCGCCGGCCTGGGCCACCGACGCCGCCATCAGTTCGTCCAGGCGGGCGCGGGCGAACTGCACCGGATCGGCGGCCGCACTGCCGGCCACCTGGCTCATGTTCAGGCCGGCCTGGGCCAGACATTGAGTCAGGGACTGAATCTGCTCCGCCGGCAGCGCCAGCAGCGGCGACGACTGTAACGTTTCGATCTGCTGCTCGAGGTCGTCGATGGTGGAATCCAGCGCCGCGGTGGCCCGGGCGACAGCGCTACTGGAGGCCTGGCTGACGCACTGGATCAGCGCCTGAACGTCGGGGCCGATGTCGCAGCCGAGCACCTTCGGCGGAGTGGCGCCGGCTGCCTGCACGCCACCGGCGCCCAGTGACAGAACCGTCGACAACAGCACGATCCCGATTCTTCCGTGCATGGTCATGGTCGTCTCCTCACCTGGAAACACTAACGCCGATCCGGATTCCTGGAATCCCGCCTGACGTCCGCCGGAGTCGCAGTCCGCGAGGACTGGGCCGGCGATGGTGTGCTGGTCTTGTTGTCGGTCTTCGTGTCGGGCCGGGCCGCCCGGCCGGACGCCCCGGCCAGCCGGGTGTTGTCGGCGGTCACGAACTCCTCGACCACATCCTGGGATTCGCTGCTCGGCGGGTATGCCTCGCCGCCCCCACAGCCCACCGCCAGGGCCATGGGTCCGGCGCCCAGGCGCTCACAGACGGCCATCGACAACGGGCCGTCGAATACCCGGTAGAAGACCTGCTGCCGCAGCACCGGATCGAGCCAGAAGCGGAAGCCGTGTTTGGCTTTCAACCAGTCGCCGCCGCCGCTCGCGGCCATGGCCTGATCCTTGGCACAGGGTCCGGGTCCGTAACTGCCGCCACTGGGGTAGCCGAACCGGCGGCACTCCTGGTCCGCCAGATTGACCCCGCCACCGCCCCACACGGCCCGCGGCAGGGGGGGCGCCACCGGCTGCCACTGATGGTTGCCGTCGATACTGCGGATTGCCCCGATCAGGGCCGCACCCGGAGCGGCATTGGCGGGGTAAGCCGGCGCGCCGTCGGGATAGCCGGACCGGGTTACGCCATGACCGGCCGCCAGGGCGTTCAGTCCCTTGCCGTCCAGCAGTGCCAGGCGCGACATGTCCAGGGCGTTGGCGACCGGCACGAACGCCAGCATGGCGGGCAGGCCGTGGCCGGTGCCCGCGGGCAGGCCATCCCGCGCCAGCAGCCCGGTTACGGCTCCGGGCCCCTGGTTGGGGTAGACGGGCAGGTTCTGCCCGGAACTGTCGTTGGCGAACTGGGCGTTCAGATCGTCCGGCTCGATGTGTTTGTCCCACAGGACGGCCAGGAAACTGGCGGTGCCCGGGATCTCCGCCGCGCCACCGCCCAGGGTCCGGTTGAGCAGTTGCCCGGCCGCCGGCATGCCATCGCGGACCCGTTCGTGCAGGTGCTCTTCGAACGCCACCAGCGGCTGCTTGAGGTGCCCGAGGCCCAGCAGGTCGAAGGCTGCGTTGTTCTTGAGCAGGGTCAGGTTTTCGCGGGCCTCGTTGTAGGCGCCCAGACCCGTAGCGCAGGCCTCGGCGGCCAGATCGGGCGGCAGCGGCGCCGCCGGCATGCCGAACAGCGGGCCCCAACAGGCCGCCCACTGTTTGAGCGGCGCCGTCACATCGGCGCCTCTGCGGAAGCGGTTGCCGGAGCCGCGCATGATCTCGCGGCCGGTCTCTTCGAAGGCCCGGATGTAGGCGTCGACCCCGGCTTCGATGTTGCGCCGCCAGCCGTCGAGCCCGGTATCGACGCTTGCCCACAGCACCTGACGCGCCTGCCCGGAAGCCTGCCGCGCCGCCTGGCGGAGTTCCAGTTGCTCGAGCTTCGCCAGGGCATCTGCCGCCGCGGCACCGCTCCGCCGGGCGGCCTGATCGTAGGCTTCGATGGCTTCAGACAGCGCCTTGTCGGCGTTCAGCGCGGCGTTGCGGGCCTGGACGTAGGCGGCCCGGAGCGGCTGAGGCAACAGATTCAGGTACTGTTCCAGGGTTTCCCGGGTCGCCTGCACACCGGCGTTGCTGGACAGCGCCGCAAGTACGTCGCCGATGACGCCGGCCAGCGACTGCCCCTGCTGGACCGCAAAGGTGTTGGCCTCCTGCTGCGCCGTCAGCGCCAGCGCCGCTGCCTCCTCCGCCAGACCTTTGGCCTGATCCGCCAGTTGCCAGGCCTGATCGGCCTCGAGCAGCGCGCTGCTGGCCTGCGCCACCAGACCGTCGAGTTGACCGCGGACCGGCTGCCATTCATCCCGCGAGCGCCGCGCGAGATCCCAGATCAGCCACATGGCGAACACGTGCTGAGCGCCCGGGGTACGTGCGTATTGATTGGCCGCCGCCGGATTGAGTATCAGCGTCTGGCGCACGAACCGGACCGGCGCAGCATGGTAGCTGAGGTTGTCTCCGCCGCCTCGCACCTTGCCGCGCTCGCCCGGCTTCTCGCAGCCGGCCCGGCTGGCGGAGGCCGGCTGCACATAGGTTGCGTGGGCCTGCTTGATGAACGTTTCGATGGCCGTGTGGCGGGCGGCAATCTCCTGATTGTCGACGATGGAGAACAGATCGCCGGTATACACGTTGACGTAGGAATGGGCCCAGGTGTCCATGGCCGCGTGCAACAGGTAGCCGAACGCAAAGGCGATCTCCGCCGACGGCTTGCCGCGGCTTGCGTCAACGGCGCGATCACGCACGAGTTGCAGCCAGTCGTCGGTCTGCCAGCCACGTACCGAACCGGTGATCGGCCGGTCGAAGTTGGCCGCCATGGACGCCACGTCCGGCGCTACCCGCCCGGGTTCCACCTTCAGCAGCGGGGGCAGCCCGGGATGAGTCGTCATCTGCCCCGCGATCAGGTCCGGGTACAGGTCCGGTCCGAGCACCCCGATGCGGTACGCATCGGGAAACCGGGCAATCGACTGCTGAACCAGCGGGTCCAGGGCAAGCTGGCGGCCGTCGATGACTACCCGGCCACTGCAGATCTCATCGAGCAGATGATCCGCGAGCCACAGATGCGTGTCGATCTTGAAGGCCTGGGCCGTACCCGGGCCCAGCAGCAGCAGTCCCAGGCACAGTCCGTATCGTGCGCGCAGCATCCCGGTCGCTCCCTTGCCAACTCCCGGAGCACCGTAGTGTCTGTCCGCCCCGAGCGGCATCCCGAGATCTGGGGATACGCAGCAGCCGGCCGCCGACATCGCCATCGCCATCGCGGCGCCTGTTACACTGTCCCCGCCACACCGTCAGCGCCGCCGCAGCAAGATTCGATTCATGACGACGCAATTCCCGATTCGCGAACAGCGCAAGCAGCGCAGCCGCCAGGCGCTCATCGACGCCGCCGGCCGGCTGTTCGCCTGCCGGGGTTTCGAAGCCACCACCCTGGAGGACATCGCCGCCGCGGCCGGTCTGCACGTACAGACGCTGTACCGGCACTTTCCCAACAAGGCGGAACTGGCGGCGGCCGTGGACCGTGAGCATCTCGACCGCTTTCTCGAAGCGTTCGCCGAGCGTGACACCGACACCCTGACGTTCTGGCGCGAGTGGGTGCGCCAGTCGGCCCGGCTCATTCTTCACGACGGCGGAGAGCGCTACCGCCGCGGCGTCTACAACTTCTATACCCTGCCGTCCCTGTCCACGACCTTTCTGAACACCTGGGCCGAGTACGAAGCGGCTCTGGCCGAAGGTCTGGCCGCGGATTTCGGCGCGACCCGCTCCGCCCACGGCCAACGGCTGCCCATGCTGGTGGCGTGTATGCTCTGGGCCGGCTACCGGCGGGTGATCTACGAATGGGCGTTCGCCGACGGCCAGATCGATCTCGAGCGTCAGTGCGTCGGCGTGGTGGACTCGGTGATCGCCGAGTTCGGCCACTACGTGAAGGCCGGCCCGCAGCAGACCTGAGCGCCCGCCCCCAGGCGGCGGTTACCGGTCAGCAGATCACAGGGTGAATTCCAGGCCCTCGAATTCACCGCTGGTGCGCCAGTCCGCCATCATCCGGAAAAATTTGATGGAGCCGCCCATGAACGGGGCAGACTGGGCCGCGTTGGGGTTGGGCTGACCTTCGTTGTTGTAATAACCCGGCGTGCACTCGGGGCCACCGAGTCCACCCAGCGGACCGGACCCGCCGAAGCCGCGGATCGTCTCCACCCAGTTCTCTTCCGCCTCCCCGGTGACCTCCACGGTGCGAAAGCCGCCGTCCAGCGTGTGGCGGATGATGTGGGCCTGATGGGTGGCGGATTCGTCCAGCAGGTGGGGAAAATTGGCGGTGAAGGCGCCCTGGGACGTGTTCATGATGAACAGGTTGGGAAAGCCGCAACTGCCCATGCCGTGCAGGGTCCGGGTACCTTCTTTCCAGTGCTCGCTGAGGGCCCGGCCGTCGCGGCCCACGGCGTCGTACCCGGAACGCCGGGTGTAACTGGTGCCCACCTCGAAGCCGGTGCTGTAGATGATGCAGTCCACCTCGTATTCGACGCCGGCCACTACCAGGCCCTTCCCGGTGATACGGTCCACGCCTTTGCCGTCGGTATCCACCAGGGTCACGTTGGCCCGGTTGAACGTCGGCAGGTAGTCGTCGTTGAACGTGGGCCGCTTGCAGAACATCTGGTAGTAGGGCTTGAGTTTCTCGGCCACTTCAGGATCTGCAACGAACTCATCCACCCGGGCGCGGATTTCTTCCATCTTCTCGAAGTTGGCCAGTTCCATCATCTGCGGCACGGACAGATTGTCTTCCGGCTTCGCGTGGGTGAACTTGTGCACGATCTTACCGATGAGGTCGGTCCAGCCATCGTCCACCAGATCCTTTTCCTGGGGCACGCCGGACACCAGCGCGTTGAAGTTCTCCATGCGCGCCTTCTGCCAGCCAGCCTCCAGGCTGCCCGCCCAATCGGGATCGGTGGGCGCGTTGCCGCGCACGTCCACCGGCGACGGGGTGCGCTGGAACACGAACAGATGCCCCGCCGCAGCGCCCAGGTGCGGCACACACTGGATGGCGGTGGCGCCGGTGCCGATGATGGCCACCCGCTTGTCGCCGAGCCGGTCCAGATTACCTGCGGGGCTGCCGCCGGTGTAGTCGTAGTCCCAGCGGCTGGTGTGGAAGGTATGGCCCTTGAAGTCCTGGATGCCGGGAATGCCCGGCAGCTTGGGCCGGTGCAGCGGTCCATTGGCCATGACCACGAACTGCGCGCGCAGCGCATCGCCCCGGCTGGTGGAAACGATCCAGCGCGAGACATCCTCGTCCCAGTCCAGCGCCTTGACCTCGGTCTGGAACAGGGCGTCCCGGTACAGATCGAAGTGGCGGCCGATGGCGGCGCTGTGTTCGAGGATCTCCGGCGCGAAGGAGTACTTCTCCTTCGGCACGTAGCCGAGTTCCTCCAGCAGCGGCAGGTAACAGTAGCTCTCGATGTCGCACTGGGCGCCCGGATAGCGGTTCCAGTACCAGGTGCCGCCGAAGTCGCCGCCCTTCTCGATGACCCGGATGTCTTCGATTCCCTGATCGCGCAGCCGGGCCGCTGCCAGCAGGCCGCCGAAGCCGCCGCCGATGACCACCACCTCCACCGGGCCGCTGATTGGCTCGCGCTCGATGACCTGCTCGAGGTAGGGATCTTCCAGGAAGCCGGCATAGTCGCCCGCCATCTCCACGTACTGTTCGTTGCCGTCGGTGCGCAGGCGCTTCTGCCGTTCCTGCCGGTAACGTTCACGCAGGGCTTCCGGGTCGAAGTCGAGTTCGCGGGCGGATTCGCTCATGGGGGTCCCCTCGGAGTTCGCTATAGTCTACTACACCGAAGGCGCCGGCTGGCAAGCCGGCCGCGTACCCGAAGGGCTCGGCAGCCGGGGCTCAGGGGCCGGCGGCCGGCCGGGGATACTCGAAGGCGCAGGTCCAGCGGCCGGCGGAATCCCGGCCGGCCTCGCCTGCCGGATACACGTACTTGCGCTGCGGCTCGAACCAGGGGTGGGCCATGAAATAGACCCGCTCCCGGTAGCCCTCGGGCCGGACCCGCACCGCCGCCAGTTCGGCATAACGGGATTCGGCGGCCCGGCAGATGTCCTCCGGCAACGGCGGCCGGCCGGGTTCCACCGTATCGGCCAGAAACAGGGTAATGCGCAACTCCCGCTCGGCCCGCAGCACCGACACTTCGCTGTCGGTGAAGAAGCCGCCGGCATCCCGGGGTGCCGGCTCGAAGGGCGCCGGCTGTTCGGCGGGCGGTTCATCAGACGCGTCTGAGCGCGGTTCCGGCGCGGCCAGGTAGCGGATGACCGCGATGCCCAACGCGGCCACCACGGTGACTCCGGCCAGGGTGCGCCACGGCGGCCGGATCGCCAGGCTGATCAGCAGCGCCAGGCCGAAATCCACGGCGAAGAACAGCAGGAACGGAATGCGGTTCAGCCTGCCGTACTGCCAGTCCACCTCGACGAACAGCACCGCGGCCAGCAGCCCCAGCAGAATCCAGCGGGCGCGCACCAGCCGCTGCTGTGGCCAGCCCGGTAACGCCGCCACCAGAAACGCCAGCGGCAGCATGCTGACCCAGTGCACCATGGCCCAGCCGTAGGGTAGCGGCCAGGCATATTCGGCGAATACCTCCTGGTTACCCCACAGCGAGGGATAGCGCAGTTCCACCGCCAGCCAGCCTGCCAGCAGATTGACCGCCAGCAGGAAGGCCAGACCGATGGCGATGCGCAGCGTACGCGAACCTGTCGGGCTGCCGGCCGGACGCTGCGCCATGGCCGTTACAGCAGGTCGCCGCCAGCGGCCGATGCGGTGGTGCCGTGCTCTTCGAACGCCTTGATCACGTTGCGCCCCACGCGCCACTTATGCACCTCGTCGGGGCCGTCCACCAGCCGTTGGGAGCGGACCGACGTGTACCACCGCGCCAGCGGCGTATCGTGGCTGTAACCCAGCGCGCCGTGGAGCTGCAGGGCCGTATCCACCACCTGGTGCACCATGTGGGCCAGGAACACCTTGGCAATGGAATTCTCCTGGCGCAGGTCCATACCTTTCTCGGCCTTGTAGGCGATGTGCAGCAGCATCAGACGGGCCTTGTACAGCTCTGCCGCGCAGTCCGCCATCATCCATTGCACGCCCTGCCGGTCCGCCAGGCGGGTGCCGAAGGTGGAGCGCTGGGTCACGTGCGCGGCGGCCAGGTCCAGCGCGCGCTGGGCCATGGCCACGTTGTGCATCCCGTGCCGCAAACGTCCGTAGGCGAGCCGGTGCTGGCCCATCTCGAAGCCCTTGCCACGGCCGCCCAGCAGGTTCTCGCGCGGCACCACCAGGTTTTCGATCTTCACCTCGGCATGACCGGCGCCGAGCTTCAGGCCCAGCTCTGTGTGGGGGTTCATGGTGGGAATGTCCCGGACGATCTGATAACCGGGGTTGGGCAGTTCCACCAGAAACGTGCTGAACTGCTGATGGCGGGGTGCATCGGGATCGGTGCGGGCCATCACCAGAGCGATGTCGGCGGCGCTGGCAGAGGAGCTGAACCACTTCTCGCCGTTCAACACCCAGTTGTCACCGTCCAGTTCGGCCCGGGTGCGCATGCCGGTGGCATCGGCGCCAGCGGCCTTTTCGGTCATGGAATAACAGATGCGCTTCTTGCCCTCCAGCAGCGGCTTGAGGAAGCGTTCTTTCTGATCGTCGGTGCCATGCTCGAGCAGGGTCAGCATGGTGGCGTCATCCGGCCCCTGGGTGTTCAGCGCCAGGGCGCCGAGGTAGCTCTCGCCGAGCTCCATCTGCACCAGGGCGTTGGCCAGCGGCCGCAGCCCCATGCCGCCGTGCTCCTTCGGCACGAACGGACACCACAGCCCCTGGGACCGGGCCTTCTCGCGCAGCTCGGCCAGCACCTCTTCGTACTCGCGGGTCTCGAGCTGCTGTTCGGCGGGAACGCACTCCTCCTGCACGAACTTGCGGACCTTGGCCCGTATGGCCTTGGTTTCGTCTGGAATCTCGAAGTCGATCATGGCGATCTCCCAATGGTTGATGGTCTGTTCAGGTCGTCTCGAAACTGGAGAATTCGGGTACTGATGCCCGTCTGCAAAGCCGGCCGCGATTCGATCCGCTCGATGTAGCGGCGCAGATCCGGCATGTCGTCGCCCACGCAGCCGGGGCGGCTGTTCGGTGCGTGATGCAGTTTCAGTAAGATGCCTCCCCCCTGGGTGTCTGCCCTGACAGGAACCGGAGACCGGAATCGGTGACCGGAACCGAAGACCGGCCATCTTAACGCACGGGCCGCGGCTGTCGCCCCGTGGCCCGGGACAAATTTCCTTGAACACCCGGATACAAACTCCTGCAGCTCGGGGTTCCGCGGTGACGTAATGTGAACTGCATCACACACGGGATATGAACCGCATCATGATCAGACCAGTCACCCTGATTGCCGCCGCCGCCATCGCGCTGGGGGGCGCGACGGCCCACTCCGGGGAAACCGGGGGCGGAACGGGCGGCGCCATCGCCCGCTGGGTGGACGCCGATGGGGTGACCCACTTCGGCAATCCGCAGTTTGCGCCACACGATGCCGAGCCGGTGGCGGTGGAACCGGCCAACGGCATGGCCGTGCCCGCCGCGGTACCGGCCGCCAGCAGCGGCAGCCGCGGCCCGGCCGTGGTGGTTCTGGAAAAGAAAGCCAACCGCCAGACCATCGGCTGGCGCGGCCACTACTGGACGGTCCGCCAGAACGCCGACAGCCGGCGCCGCCACTGAACTCCTGCCCGGCGGCGCGGCACACCACCGCTGCCCGCAGGGTGATATCGACCCCCGCGTTCCGCTAGAGTAACGGTTTCGCCGGGGGAGAGACCGTTGGCCTACGACAAGCCGATCCCGAAAAAGGGAACTCACACCGCGCCCTTCTGGGAAGGCGCCGCGCGCGGCCAGCTCATGCTACCGCGCTGTCAGGACTGCAACCGGGTGCACTGGTACCCGCGGCACCTGTGCCCGTTCTGCCATTCGGCCAACCTGGAGTGGATAGAAGCCAGCGGCGAAGGCACCGTGCATACCTTTGCGGTTCAGCATCTGGTGTTCGGCCCGTGGGCCAAGGACGCGCCTTACGTCACCGCCTACATCGATCTGAAGGAGGGTGACCGCATGCTCACCGTGCTGCGCGGGGTCGACCCGAACAAACCCGAGGACATCCGCATCGGCGCGCCGGTCAAGGTCGAATTCGAGCAGGCCGACGATGACACCTGTATTCCCTTCTGGCGTGTGACGGAGGCCTGAGCCCATGCCTGGACCCCTGTACAAAGCCGCCGCCATCGTCGGCGCCGCGGAAGCCAACGAGATCGGTTTTCTGGAAGAACCGGTCACCGCCCTGCAGCTTCACATCGAGGCCATCAGGAACCTCTCCGACCAGACCGGCGTGCCCATTTCACGCATCGACGGGGTGTTCTCCGCCGGCTGGTCCACGGAACTCTGCGAGCACCTGGGCATCAAGCCCAAGTACATCGATACCACCGCGGTGGGCGGCTGCTCGTTCGAGATGCACGTGCACCACGCCCTGGCTGCCATCCACGCCGGCATCATCGAGGTGGCCCTGATCAGCCATGGCGAAAACGGTCACTCGTCGCGCAAAATCGGCGGCGCCGGCGCCGGCAACTATGCCCGCGGCGCCGGGGTGATGTCGCCGGCCACGGAAATGTCCATGGCGTACGGCATCGCCGGCGCACCGTCGAGTTATGCCCACGCGATGGTGCGCCACATGCACCGCTACGGCACCAGCCGCGAAGACTACGCCCACATCGCCAAGGTCACCCGTGACTGGGCCACCCTCAATCCCCGCGCCGCCATGTATTCCAAGGACAAGCACCCGTTCGGCGGACCCATTACCGTGCAACAGGTCGAGGAATCGCGGCTGATCACCTGGCCACTGACGATCCTGCACTGCTGCATGGTCACGGACCACGGCGGGGCGGTTCTGGTGGTGAGCCCGCGGGTTGCCGCCGGTCTGCGCACGCCGCCGGTGTGGATCGCCGGCGCAGGCGAGAGCATGGGCCATTTCAACATGCTGGAGATGGAGGACTTCACTGCCACCTCCGCGGCGCGCTCGGCCGAAACCGCGTACACCATGGCCGGACTGGGGCCGGCGGACATGGAAATGGCCCAGGTCTACGATTCCTTCACCATCACCGCCGCCATCACCGTGGAAATGCTCGGGCTGGCCGCCCCCGGCCAAGGTCATACCCTGTGGAAGGACGGTCACGCTGCCCCCGGCGGGCGGTTACCCATCAACACCAATGGCGGCGGACTCTCGTTCACCCACAGCGGCATGTACGGTATGCCGCTCCTGATCGAAGCCTACCGCCAGCTTTCCCGCACCGCCGAGGACGGCATCAATGGCGACAGCGGCAAGCAGACCAGCGCCCGCACCTGCGTGGTGAACGGCACCGGCGGCATGCTGTCGACCACGGGAACGCTGGTGCTGATCGCCGACGACGCGGTGTAGGTTCACATCCAGGGGCCGGCCGCCGCCGCGGCCACACGGAAGGAACACGCCATGCTCGGATTTCTCGCCGACGACTGGCTGGCCATTCTGATTGCCACCGTGGCCGCGTTCGTGCTCGGCGGGCTGTGGTACGGCCCGCTGTTCGGCAAGCGCTGGATGGCTGCCGTCGGCAAAACCGAAGACGACATCGAGCCCACCCCCATGCCGTTCGTGGTCAGCTTCTTCGCCGCGCTCCTGACCTGTCTGGTGGTGGCCGGCCTGATGGACGCGCTCGGCATCGAATCGGTAGGCGGCGGCGCGCTGTTCGGACTGCTCACGGGGCTCGGCTTCATCGCCACCGCCATGGCCTCGGACACCGCCTTCTGCGGCTGGGGCATGCCGCTGTTCCTGATCCAGAGCGGTTATCGGGTGACCTACGCGGTCCTCATGGGCGCCATCATCGGCGCGTTCTGACCCGGCTGCGTGCCGCCAGCGCCGGCTACTCGCGGAATCCGGGGTCGAGCCGATCCATCTTGCGCAGCAGCGCCGACCAGGCCAACGGACCCACGGTGCCGTCGAACAGCACCTTGCTCTGCTCGGCGGCTTTGGCCGCCGAACCCTGGGGCGGTTCGCAGATGGCAGCGCCGCCAGTCAGGGCACGGATCTGCATGGTGCAGGCACGCTCCAGGTAATACATCACCAGGTAGGCGTCGGCACAGGTGCCACCCACCGCCAGGGTGCCGTGATTGCGCAGGATCATGGCCTGCCGGTCACCCAGATCGCGCACGATGCGTTCCCGCTCGTCCAGATCGAGGGCAACGCCTTCGTAGTCGTGGTAGGCGATTTCACCGAGCTGCATGGCATGCTGGGTAATCGGCAGCAGGCCGGCCTCCTGGGCCGATACCGCCACCCCGTCATCGGTATGCAGGTGCATCACGCAGTGGGCGTCCTCGCGCGCCATGTGGACGGCCGAATGAATGGTGAAGCCGGCCGGATTGATGTCGTACTCGGTGGCCAGCACCTTGTTGCCATCGGCATCCACTTTCACCAGGCTCGATGCCGTCACCTCGTCGAACATCAGGCCCAGCGGATTGAGGAGAAAATGATCGGTACCCGGCACCCGGGCCGACAGGTGGGTGAACAGCATGTCGTCCCAGCCGTGGCTGGCGACCAGCCGGTACAGGGCCGCGAGGTCGACCCGCTGTTGCCACTCGGCATCCGACACCTGATCGCGCACGGAACGGATCGACTCGGCATTGGCGGACATGGGTATTCTCCGGGCCAGAAGAGTTGGGGACTCTAACACAGCTCCGGCGCCGGGACAGACACTCAGGCCGCCCGGGCCTTGCCGCGGCGGCGGCCGCTGGCGCGCGGGGCGCGGTGCCAGGCGTTCCAGTAGGCGGTGAGGCGTTCGCCCAGGGCGCGGGGCGGTTCGGCATAGAGCCGCGCGCCCAGGAGCCGGGCCCGGCGTTGCAGAGTCCGGCGCCGGCGGCTCATCAGCTTCAACGCGGCCGCAACGTCGCCGGCATCGGCGTACCCGGCCGGCGCTGCCTGCAGGGTGCCCGACAGCACGGCCAGATCGTGTTCGTCACCCAGCAGGCTGGCCAGGGCATCGGCTTCAGCCTGCTCCGCCTGCAGCACCGGCCGCCACAGCGGCCGCAGAATCTGCAGATGATGGGCGTGATACTTGGTGGCTTTACGCCACTCGTGAAAGCGTTCGCCGTCGGTGCCGTCGTAGGCGGCGGCCATGGCCCGGCGTCCGCGCCGGTAGTTGCGGCGCAAGCCGGCCTCCACCGGGGCAAAGGACCCGGCCTGATCGCCGCTCAGGCGCCAGTTGCCGGTGCGGTCATGGGCGTCGCGCATGACGGTGACAAACCCTTCCAGGGTGGCGTCGAGGCCGGCATCGGCGCCGGCAATCTGATCGCGGCGCTCCAGCAGGCGGCTGCGGATGCCGCCGGCGAGCGCCCCGCTCTCGCCCTGATCAACGCTGGCTGTGAGTCTGTCGAGGCACTCCACCTGTGCCTGGGCGTCCCGGGCCCCGGCCAGCATCCGCGCCGCATCCCGGAAACAGGCGTTCTCGCGCCGGTAGACATCCCCCAGCGCCGGGCCCACCAGCCGGATCAGCGCCCGCAGCTTCTTGCAGCGTTTGCGCAACTGGTGAACGGTCTGGTGGCGGTCGACCTGGCCATCGCCGGCCTCGGCAATGGCGCTGGCAATCTGCTCACGGGCAATGCGAATCAGCGAAGCTTCGATGGAGCTGTCACGGTGTAACGCAAATGCCATGACCCGGATGCTGCCATGGGTGCCAGCAGGCCGCAATACGGCCTCCCGCCGGGCCCGTTTACTCCTGATCCACCCACTGATTGATGGCCGCCGGCTCGACCCCGGCGCCGCTCCACAGCGGATCGTCGTCGCTGCGTCCGTTGCTCCAGGAGAATCCGGTGTTCCAGGAGAACCCGTTGCTCCACGAAAAGCCGTTACTCCAGGAGAAGCCATTGCTGTGGGAATAACCATCGGTGTCTCCCATGGCCACGGCGCCGGTGCTCCAGGAGAAACCATCGCTCCAGGCAAAGCCGTCCTCGTCGAACCCGGTGCTCCAGGAAAAGCCGTTGCTCCAGGAGAAGCCGGTGCTCCACGAGAAGCCGTTGCTCCAGGAGAAACCCTGACTGTAGGGCACGCCGTCCCAGGTCGCCGCCGGGTCTTTCACGAACCCGATGCCGTTGCTGTTCATGATCCCGTAGCGGCCTTCGGCATCCCGGTTGGCCGGGCCGCGGTAGTGTTCGATTCCCAGCAGGTCACTGTTCACGTCCAGGCCCCGGTTGGCGCAACCGGTTGCCGCGCTGGTCAGCGAGCGGCGCGCGTCCACCAGGCCGGCGCCCTGCTGAAAGACGCTGTAGAGCAACTGCCCGTCGCCATCCGTGGCCGCCCGCGCCCCGGCCACCAGCCGGCACTTCACCTCATCCGGCGTCAATCCGGGCTCGGCGTCGAGCAGGAGCGCGGCAACGCCGCTTACGACGGCCGCCGACTGGGAGGTGCCGGACATGGTGTAGAGCCGGTGGCCTTCGGCGTACTGCGGATGGGACCGGGCAATGGCATGGCGGTTGCGATGCATGACACCCAGCATGTGCCCGCCGGGCGCAACCATCTCCGGCTTGACGAATCCTTCCACGGTGGGACCGGCGGCGGAGAACGAGGTCACCCGGTCATCGCCGGGGTCGGCCGGGGTATAGCTGTCGGTGATTGCGCCGACAGTAATGACGTAAGGCACGTTGCCCGGCACCCCGATGGACATGGCGTCGGGGCCATCGTTGCCGGCCGATGCCACCACCACCAGTCCGGCTTCCCAGGCTGCCATCACCGCCTGATTGAGCGGATCGTCCCAGTAGTGGGAGCGCGGCGTGCTGCTGAAGGACATGTTGATGACCCGGATTCCGTAGACGTCTTTGTTACGCACGATCCAGTCGATGCCACGGATCACGTCCGCGTAGGTACCCATGCCGTTGGCATCGAAGGCCTTGACCGCAACCAGTTCGGCCATTGGAGCGACGCCGAGTGCGGCGCCGCCGTCGGCACGCTGGCTGGACGCGATCACGCTGCTCACGTGGCTGCCATGGCCGCTTTCGTCCTCCGCCGCGCCGAGCACGTCCCGAGTGGCGTCGTACTGGGCGACGATCCGGGCCGCACCCTCCAGGTCTTCGGCCAGCCCGCGCTCGGTGCGCCAGATTCCGGTATCCAGCACGGCAATGGCGACCCCAGCGCCGGTCACCCCCTGCTCATGCAGATCGGCGGCGCCCACCATCGCCGGAAAGTGCGACTCGGGCGCAACGGGTCCCCGCCAGGTCCGGGCCTCGCGCACCACGGCGGACGACTGAACCGGGCTGTCGGGATGCAGCAGCAGACCCTGCTCCTGCAGGCGCTGCGCCTGTGTGGCGGTCAGTGCTGCCGCCACGCCCCGGACCAATGGCAGCCGGTGAGTGGGCTCGGCGCCCACCTCTCGCAACGACTTTTCCACCAAGGTGAAATTGTCGCCGCGGACGATGTAGTTCGTTGGCGCGCCGTCCCGGCTCGCCGCATCGGAAGGAGAAAAAGCCAGAAACACAGCAAAAAACAGGGTCGAGAGGACGGTGATCCGCAGCATGTGAGACTCCTAGTGCTTTCGGGTTCGGCATCGTAGGATGCCGGGAAGACCGGACTCTCCGTGTCCCGGGCGGACCCTGCGGAGCGCAGGCCCGGTCACTAGAAAAGTAGTTCAGATGTACAGGATTGGAACCGACGTGGGACGCTGGTTTGCTGTTTGTGTCCTGACGCTGTTCGGCCTGGACGCAGCCCGAGCCGCCGACGGCATCCAGTTCGCCAACCTGTCTGTCGAACAGGGACTCTCGCAGACATCGGTGCAGGCGATCATGCAGGATCGGCGCGGGTTCATGTGGCTGGGCACCCAGGAAGGGTTGAACCGCTTCGATGGCAGGGAATTCCTGCACTTCTTCAGTGACGACAGCCCCGACGCGTCGCTGACGCACAACTGGGTCTGGGCCCTGCACGAGGACCGGCAGGGACGCATCTGGATCGGCACCGACGGCGGCGGGCTGAATCGATTCGATCCTGCCACCGGCGACTTCGTTCACTTCATGCATGCACAGGACGATCGCGCCACCATCGCCGGCAACGTGGTGCGGACCCTGGTGGCGGATCGCGAGGGCTTCATATGGGTCGGCAGCGACGGGGGCGGCATCAGCCGTATCGACCCGCGCAGCGACAGCGTCGAGCGACTGCCGGATCTGGCGGCCGGCCACAGCCTGCCGAACCGTCGAGTTCGAGTCATGCACGTCAACCGCGACGGATCGATCTGGATCGCCACCGACGGCGCCGGCATCTTCCGCCTCGACCCGGCGTCCGGCAGCATCGAGCAGCTTCATCTGGCGGACGGTATTCAGGTGACCCGGGTCCGGGCCATTACCAGTGCCGGCTCCACGGTCTGGATCGGCACCTACGAACGGGGCCTGCTCCAACTGAACACCGAGGACGGCAGCGTGCGCCGCTTCGTTCACGACGAGTCGGATCCGGCATCCCTGTCCGGCAACAGTGTGCGCTCCCTGTTCGTGGACGCCGATCAGACGCTGTGGATCGGAACCGATGGTCAGGGCCTCAACCGATTCGTTGCCGAGAGCGGTTCCTTCATCCGTTACCAGCACGATCCCACCGACGCCAACAGCCTGGCAGACGACGTGGTGGTGGAGATCAGCCAGGATCGCAGCGGCGTGATCTGGATCGGCACCTATCGTGGCACCAGCCGCTGGAATCCCCGCATCGGACACTTCCACACCGTTGCCCGCCACGGTGACGCGCCGGGCCAGCTCAGCGACAACTACGTCACCAGCCTCGCCGAGACCGGCGACGGCGCCATCTGGGTGGGCACCTACGGCGGCGGTCTGAACCGCTGGAACCCGGAGCGCACACGATTCGATCATTTCAGCCATGATCCCGACGACCCGGATTCGCTGTCAGACGACCGGGTGTTCGCTCTGGAACCGGATGGCAATGGTCTGTGGATCGGCACCAGGGGCGGCGCGCTCAATCACATGGACCTGGACAGCGGTGCGGTACGCCGCTTCAGTCACGATGCGGATCGTCCCGACAGTCTGAGCGCCGATGGCATCACGTCGCTGCTGAAGGACCGCGCCGGCTCGCTCTGGGTCGGCACCTTCGTCGGCGGTCTGAACCGGCTCGACGATCCCGCGACCGGGCGGTTCACCCGTTACCGCCATGATCCCGGCGATGCCGAGAGCCTGTGCTCGGACCGCATTCTGGCCCTGGCCGAAGGCGCCGACGGCGGCATCTGGATCGGCACCTATGGCGGCGGACTGTGCCACCTGGATCCGCTCAGCGGCGGTTTCACCCGCTATCGCCACGACCCGGCCGACCCGGCCAGTCTGTCGAGTGACCGGGCCTGGTCGGTTCATGAGGACGACGCCGGCAACTTGTGGGTCGGGACCCAGGATGCCGGACTCAACGTGTGGCGGGCGCTGTCACGGCAGACCGGCCGCATCGCCTTCGAGCACTACGGCGCCGAACACGGCCTGGGCGGCATTGCCGTGTACGCCGCCGAGAGCGCCGCCGACGGTAACGTCTGGTTCAGCACCAATCGCGGTCTGGCCCGCATCGACGCGGTGAGCGGCGACCTCCGGCGCTACGACGTCACCCGGGGGTTGCAGAGCAACGAGTTCAATCACGGCGCCCATGGCCGGACCGCCAGCGGCGAGCTGATGTTCGGCGGCATCGCCGGATTCAACATCTTTCAACCGTCCACGATTCAGCTCAACCATCACCCGCCGCAGATTGCGCTCACCGAGGTGGTCCGGCTCAACAATCCCCTGCCCTACCGGGCCTGGGCGGAAGACGGTCTGGCGTTTTCCCACCGCGACGTGCTGGTCTCCTTCGAATTCGCGGCCCTGGAGTTCACCGCGCCCGAACGCAACCGCTTCCGGCACCGGCTGGTCGGCTTCGACTCCGAGTGGATCGACGACGGCGATCTGCGCCGGGCCACCTACACCAATCTGGCGGCCGGCGACTACGTGCTGGAAGTCACTGCCGCCAACAGCGACGGCGTATGGGCTACCGAGCCGCTGCGGCTTCCGTTCGTCGTCAACCCCGCACCCTGGGCATCCACCTGGGCGCTGGCCGGATACCTGCTGCTGGCGCTGCTGGCGCTGGGATTCGTATACCGCGCCTACAACCGTCGGGTCGCCATTGCGGCCCAGATTCACCAGACCAATCAGGCCCTGCGCGCCGAGATGGAACGCCGCGAGCAGCAGCAGAAAGCACTCGTCAGTGCCCGCGCCCAGGCGCAGCTTTACCTGGACGTGGTTGAGGTGATGATCATTTCCCTGGACGCGGAAGGCCGTATCCGGTTGATCAACCCCAAGGGGCTGCGGGTCCTGGACTACGAGGAGGCGGACCTGCTGGGCCAGGACTTCTATGACACCCTGGTGCCGGCGGAACAGCGGCAGGGGGTGCGCACCGAATTCGCCCGGGTCACCGATCATGCCTATACCGAATCGCCGGTCCTCACCCGCGCCGGCGAACAGCGGCTGATCGCCTGGCACGTGGTGGCCCTGCCCGGCGGCCAGGACGACGCCGCCGGGCTCCTGGTGTCCGGAATCGACCAGACACTGGAACGCAGCCTGGAGCGGCAGATCCACGAGTCCCAGCGGCTGGAGGCGCTGGGGACCCTGGCACGGGGCATCGCCCACGACTTCAACAACATCCTGGCGGCGATCCTGGGATTCGCCGAACTGGTCCGCGGCCGGGTCGCCCCGGACGGTCAGGCCCAGCGTTACCTGGACGATCTGGACCTGTCCGTGGAACGGGCCCGGGGCCTGATCAAGTCGATTCTGGTGTTCGGCCGTCAGAGC
This sequence comes from uncultured Gammaproteobacteria bacterium, assembly GCA_942491135.1. Taxonomy (GTDB): domain Bacteria; phylum Pseudomonadota; class Gammaproteobacteria; order Pseudomonadales; family Azotimanducaceae; genus UBA7803. The sequence continues at coordinate 227,369 of CALNZS010000016.1, forward strand.
CGCGCCGACCCGGTACCGACCCTGGTGCAGAACCTGGTCTCCGAAGCGCAGCAGCTTCTGGCGCCAACGGTTCCCGCCAACGTGACGGTGCAAGCCCATTGCGACGACGCCGCGCCACCGGTGCTGGCGGACCCCAACGAACTGCACCAGCTCATCATGAACCTGGCGACCAACGCCGTGCAGGCCATGGGATCGCGAGGCGGTGTTCTGACTCTGAACCTGGCGGCCAGGACCGTCTCCATGACCGCGGCCCGGGCGCGCTCGGGACTCGAGCCGGGCCACTACGTCGCGCTGACCGTATCCGACACCGGACCCGGTATGGACGAGTCCACCCAGGCGCGCATGTTCGAGCCGTTCTTCACCACCAAGGAACCCGGCCGGGGCACCGGCCTGGGGCTGGCGGTTGTTCACGGTCTTGTCAAACGCATCGGCGGCGACATCAGTGTCGACAGCGCCCCCGGCCGGGGCACGCGGATTCTGGTGCTGCTCCCGGCCTGCGAACCTGCCACCGCCGAACCGGCGCTGCTGCCCCCGGAGCAGCCAGGCCTGCCCGGCGGCACCGAGACCCTGCTGCTGGTGGACGACGAGCCGATGCTGATCAATCTGGGCGCCGCCATGCTGGAACCGCTCGGCTACCGGGTCATCACCGCCGCCGACGGGGCCGAAGCGCTGCGCGCCGCCGCGCAGGCGGACCGCATCGACCTGCTGCTGACCGATCACAACATGCCGGGTATGTCCGGCCGAATGCTGGCGCGCGAGATGCGCGACCGGTTCGGCGACCTGCCGGTGATTCTGATGAGCGGCGCCCACGACCCGGACGGCAACGACCCGGTCGCCACCGGCCGCCTGGAGAAGCCGTTCCGGCAACGTGATCTGGCGCTGGCGGTGCGCAACGCTCTGGACGCACCGCACTCCGGCCGCTAACTTGTCACTCATGCAGACCAGCGTCGATCGCTTCCTGACTACTCACGCCGGCAGCCTGCCCCGCTCCGAGGCACTGGTGGCGCTGCAGGTGGCGGGCAGCCGCGGCCAGGCAGTGGACGGCGAGGCCCTGGCCCGGGCGGTGACCGAATCCACCCGGACGGTGATTGCCCGGCAGGCCGAGGCCGGCATCGACGTGGGCAACAACGGCGAGCAGGCGCGGGAGAGCTTCTTCACCTACGTGCAGCACCGCATGTCCGGATTCGGCGGCGCCAGCCAGCGCCCCGCCTTCGCCGATATGGTGCGCTACCCGGGCTGGCTGCGGCTGAAGATCCCGGGCTACCAGCAGGGCGTGAGCCTGGCCACCGCACCTCGAGCCCAGGGGCCTGTCCGCTACGTGGACCGGGGCCCCCTGGAATCGGAGCTGGACGAGTTCGCCCGACTGCTTGCCGACGGCGGCCAACCGTTCCTGGAGACCTTCGTCACCGCACCGTCGCCGGGCATCATCGCCGCCGCCATGCAGGACACCCACTACGGCGACCTGGACGCCTATCTGGACGATCTCGGCAGCGCCCTGAAGACCGAATACGACGCCATTCACCGCGCCGGCCACGTACTGCAGCTCGACTGCCCGGATCTGGCCATGGAACGGCATACCTATTTCGCCGATGCCAGCGACGCCGAGTTCCTGGCCTTCGCCGACCGGGTGATCGAGGTGATCGGCCGGGCCCTGGCCGATGTGCCCCGGGAACGCGTGCGTATGCATGTCTGCTGGGGTAACTACGACGGTCCACACGATGTCGACGTGCCACTGGCGACGATCCTACCGAGCCTGGTACAGGCCCGGGTAGGCGCCCTCATGTTGTCCCTGGCCAACCCGCGTCACGCCCACGAGTACCGCCTGCTGACGCCGGATCATCTGCCGGACGGGCTGATCGTCGTCGCCGGCGTGATCGACACCACCAGCAACTACGTGGAACATCCGCAGGTGGTCGCCGACCGGCTGGTCCGGGCGGCGGAAGCCATCGGCGATCCGGGCCGCATCATCGCCGGCACGGACTGTGGATTCGATACCGCGGCCGGGTTCCGCGACGTGGCCGAAGACGTGGTCTGGGCGAAACTGAAGGCCCTGTCCGACGGCGCCCGCATCGCCTCGGAGCGCTGCTTCTGAGCGGTACGCTGGCCTCAGCGCCCTCATGCTGGCGCCGCCGCAGCGCCTCGGTATAGGCTCGGCAGGAACCACCCGGGGGCTGCCTATGTATCCTGATCCAGATTCCCGATCCGCCGCGTTGTTCCAGCGCGCCAGCCAGGTGCTCCCCGAAGGCGGCAGCCGCAGCACCATCCGAATGCAGCCCTACACCCTGTTCGTCGACCGGGCCGCCGGCGCCGAAGTGATCGATGTGGATGGCAATCGGCTGATCGATTTCAACAACAACTACACGTCGCTGATTCACGGCCACGCCTATGCGTCGATCTGCGACGCCGTTGCCGGACAGATCCGGCGCGGCAGCGCCTACGCGTTCGCCAACGCCTCGGAACTGGAACTGGGGGAACTGCTGTGCGCCCGGGTGCCGGGATTCGAGCGCATCCGCTTCATGAACTCCGGCACCGAAGCGGTGATGAACGCCCTGAAAGCGGCCCGCGCTTTCACCGGACGGCCGAAGATTGCCAAATGCGAGGGCTTCTACCACGGCTCCTACGACTTCGCCGAGGTCAGCCTCGGTAACGGCCCCGCCGAATGGCAGGCGGAGGACCCGCCGGCCACCGCATACTGCGCCGGGACCCCCCAGTCGGTGCTGGACGACGTGGTGGTCATTCCCTACAACGAACCGCAGCACGCCCAGCGCATCCTCGAGCGGCATGCCGGGGAAACCGCCTGCGTGCTGCTGGACACCGCGCCGTTACGCCTCGGCTGCGCCGGCGCCCGGCAGGACTTTCTGGCCGCGGTCACCGAGAGTGCCGAGCGCCACGGCATGCTGCTGGTGTTCGACGAGGTGGTCAGTTTCCGGCTGGGTTATTCCGGCAGCCAGAGCCTGCTCGGGGTCGAGCCGCATCTGACCGCCCTCGGCAAAATCATCGGCGGCGGCTTCCCGGTCGGTGCGGTAGCCGGTCAGCGCGGACCCATGTCCGTGTTCGAGAACGTCGACGGCGGCGTGCGCCTGCATCACGGCGGGACCTTCAACGCCAACCCGGTCACCATGGTGGCCGGTCACGCCGCCATGGCCGACATGACCCCGGAGGCTTTCACCCGCCTGAACGAACTCGGCGACTATGCCCGCTACGCGCTCGGCGAAACCCTGGCCGCCGCCGGCGTGACGGGTCAGGTAACCGGCGCCGGCTCGCTGCTGCGCCTGTACCTGCACGACCGGCCCATCGTGACCCTTCGTGACGGCGCCGTCAGCGCCGACGAAGAGGCACGAACCGCGGCGCTGCGCCTGGCGCTGATCGAGCGCGGCTATTTCCTCGGCACCGGGCTGATGGGTTGCCTGTCCACGGCCACCACCCGGGATCATGTGGACGGGCTGTGCGCGGCCGTGAAAGATGCCCTGGCGGCCTGAGCCGCTCGCCGAAGAACAAGCAGGAGGTTACCGATGACCCGAATCGTCGTCGCCCAGATGAGCCACGAGACCAACACCTTCTCCCCCGTGGTCACGGATCTGGCGCGCTTCTCCCGCGGCGCGGCGGAACCCCCTGGCGGCGAGGCGGCGATCCGCACGTTCCGGGGTACCGCCACCTGCCTGGGCGGATACCTGGCCGTCTGCGAACAGAACGGTTTCGAGGTGGTGCTGCCCATCGCCGCCGGTGCGGCGCCGAGCGGACCGGTGGAAGACGACGCTTTCGAGTTCATTGCCGGGCGCATCGTGGCTGCCGTTGCCGAGGGCTGCGACGGGGTCATGCTGGACCTGCACGGCGCCATGGTCACCCGCACCTTCGACGACGGTGAAGGTGAACTGCTGCGGCGCATCCGCGCGGCGGATCCCAACGTGCCCATCGCCGTGGCCCTGGACATGCACGCCAACCTCTTCGACGACATGGTGCGCCTGAGTACGGTGCTGGCCGGCTACCACACCTATCCGCACATCGACATGGACGAAACCGCGCTGCGCGCCGGCCACATGCTGGTGGACGTCCTGCGAGGCGCTACCGCGCCCGCCATGGCCTGGGGCAACGCGCCCATGCTGCCCCACGTGATGCGCCAGGGCACCGACGACGAACCCAACAAGGCGCTGCAGGCGCGCGCCCGGCAACTCGAAGCCGAGGGGGTGCTGGCGGTCAGTCTGTTCACCGGCTTTCCGCATGCCGACGTGGCCCAGGCGGGTCTGTCCGTGTGCGTGGTCACCGACGGCGACCGAGGCCGCGCCGAAGCGCTGCGCGACGAACTGCTCGACCAGGCCTGGGCGGACCGGGCCGAGTTCGTGTATCAGCTCGAACCGCTGGAAGATTCTGTCGCCCGCGGCAAAGCGCTCGGCCTGGAACCCGGCGATGGCCCGGTGGTGCTGCTCGATCACTACGACAACACCGCCTCTGGCGGCACCATGGATACCACCGAAGTCCTGGCGGAAATTCTGCGCCAGGGCCTCGAGGACGTGGCGGTATTCGGGTTCTACGATCCGGCCGCGGTGCAGGCCATGATCGGGGCCGGAGTCGGCAACGAGGTGACGGTCGAACTCGGCGGAAAGCTGCCCATGCCGGCCCTCGAGCACTCCAGCACCCCGCTGCCGGTGACCGGCCGGGTCAAACTGATCTGCGATGGGGAGTTTCCCGCCAGCGTCGCCATGTCCCGCGGTCTGACTCTGCAGATGGGACCCACGGCCGTGCTCAGCACCGGCAAGGTGGACATCGTGGTGGTGTCACGCCACATCGAGCCCTTCGATCCGGGCTGCTTCCGCGCCGTCGGCATCGAACCGGCCACGCGCCGGTACCTGATGCTCAAGAGTCGCGTGCACTACCGGGTGGGATTCCGGGACATGGCGCGGGCAGTGGTGGAGTGCGCGGGCCTGGGGGTGTGCACGTCCGACTACTCGCAGATCCGTTTCGAACACGTGCGCCGCCCCATCTTTCCGCTGGACGGCATCAACACCCGGGGTCGATTCGACGCCTGAGACGCCCCAGCGGCCGTCTCAGGTTCGCCCCCCAGCGCCATTCAGGCCGCGGCGGCGGTTCTCGGATCGGCGCGGCGACCGCGGATCAGCTTACCCGGCAGCGACCCCGTGGGCTCGCCGTTCTCGCAGATGGGCTGCCCCGACACGAAGGTCGCAACGATACCCTCGGCATCCTGCAGAAACCGTTTACCCCCGGCGGGCAGGTCGTGAACGATGTGCGGCGACTTCAGCGCCAGCGCCTCGACGTCGATCACGTTGATGTCGGCCTTCATGCCCGGGGCCAGCAGTCCGCGATCGAGCAGTGAATACAGCTCCGCCGGCTGGCGGGTCAGCATGTGAATACCCTGTGCCAGGTCGAAGGTGTTCTGCTCCTTGACCCACTTGGTGAGCACATACAGATTGGCGCTGGAGTCGCAGATCGAGCCGACGTGCGCGCCGCCGTCGCCCAGGGCGGCAACGGTATGGGGATGGCCCAGCAACTCCGGAATGTGCTCCGACAGATTGGCCGCGGCAATGTAGATCAGGTTGCGGCCGTCGTTCTCCAGCAGATAGTCGTAGAGCCACGAGGCCGGGTCGTCGCCGGCCGCCGCGGCACGGGCCGCGACGCTGTTCTCCGGCCGCGGCATGTACTCGATGGGATCCTCCATCACGTACATCCGGTCGAAGCGGTCGTTGAAGATGCGCACGAAGATGTGCGGGTCGACGTTCTGTTCGGTGAGGAGCTGCGCCTTGATCTCCGGATCCTTCAGCCGTTCCAGTTTCTCTTCCAGGCTCAGGCCCTCCATCGCCAGGAAGGTGGGCCGCCGGTAGAACGGGTTCATGGACGACCGGTGTCCCATCATCATGCCGATTGGCCGCGACAGGACCTGACCGCGGATGTCCAGGCCCGACTGCTGGGCGCGGTCGATGTGGTCGAGCTGCTGGCGCCACAGATCCGGCTGGTTGTCGATGTAGACCAGGGTAAACGTGCCTTTGGCGCCGGTTTTCTCGCTGGTCTCGCGCAGGATGCTGAACTCGTCGTCTACGTCGTCCCAGTCGGAAATCAACTGGAACACGTGGCCGCCGTCACCGGACAGCACCTCGCCGAGCGCTTTGAGCTCCGAGGTGGCGGCTTTGTAGGTGGGAATCAGATCCCCCGTGCTGCTCCGGTGAACCAGAGTCCGCGAGGTAGAGAAACCGACCGCGCCGGCGCGCATGCCTTCCGCCAGCAGCGTTTTCATCTCGGCAATATCCTCGGCGCTGGCCGGCTCCCGGTTCACCGCGCGCTCGCCCATGACGTACACCCGCAGCGGACCATGAGGAAAGAGCGCCGCCACGTCGATGTCACGGGGGCGCGATTCCAGGGTGTCGAGGAACTCCGGAAACGATTCCCAGGTCCACGGCAGACCCTCGTTCATGGCGGTGCCGGGAATCTCTTCCACACCTTCCATGAGTTGGATCAGCACGTCGTGGTCGTCCTGCCGGCACGGCGCAAAACCGACCCCGCAGTTGCCCATGACCACGGTGGTGGTGCCCAGGTTGGAGGACGGCCGCATCTGGGTGTCCCAGGTGGCCTGCCCATCGTAGTGAGTGTGGACGTCGATGAAACCGGGGGTGACCACCTTGCCGGCGGCGTCGAATTCCCGCTCGGCGCGGCCGCCGAGATCCGGTTCCACGGCGACCACGATGCCGTCCTTGACCGCTACGTCGGCATGTCGCGGCGGCGCGCCGCTGCCGTCGTGAACGAGACCGTTGCGGATGATCAGGTCGAAATCTGCCATGGCTGTGTCCCGGGATGGTGCAAAACACCGATGCTACGATTGCCGCCGCGGCGGGACAACTGTCTTGGCGGCCCTCGGGCGGATAGCGCGGCTAGAGCAGGTCCGGCAGCACCGAGCGCTCCAGGTCAGCGCGGATGCTGTTCGGGATGGGAATGGAACGGCGGGCGTCCAGGTCCAGGGCAATGCCGACGGTGTCGTGCAGGCTCACCAGTTCCCCGCTCGATTCCACGAAGGCCCAGCGCCGGGACTGCCGCCAGCGCTCGCCGAACGCCACGTCGGCGCCCACCGAGACCACGTTGTCGCCAGCCCGGGGCCGGCCCAGCACCACGTTGCGGGTTTCGATCATGGCCCAGCTGAAGCGGTGCCCTTCGTCGGTGCGCAGCACCGGCGGGCCGAACGCGCCGGCATTCTGCTGCGCCTGCACCCGGTGCATGAGGAACATGACGTCCACATCGTCGCGCAGCCAGCCCTGCTCGTCGCAGTCTTCGGCCGGCACCTCCACGTCCCGGCGCCCGCTCATCATGCCGGCGCTGGGATTGGCGGGAACCCGTTCGATCAGCTCCGCCAGGGACACGTCGGTGCGCGGCGCCGCCAGGGTCAGCGAACGCGGCTGCCCGTGCTCCGGCAGCGCCACCACAAACGCGTCACAGGCCGCTACCACGGCCTCCGGCAGGGCCACTGTCTGCTGATCCTCCGGGTCGATCAGCCGGGTGCCGGTGACGAAGCTGGCCGCGATCTCGTCTTTCGCCGGGTTGCGGATCTCGAAATAGCAACGCACCTGCTCCGGCCCGGCGTCGAGCACGCCGCCGGCCACCTGCAGTTCGGCGCCGGCAAACTGCTCACGCCGGAACCGGCAGTAGGTGTCGTAGCGGCGCACGATGGCGCCCCGGAACACCGGCTTAGCGACCCCGACTTCACCCAGCAGCGCGCGGTTGGCACGGGCTACCCGATCGACGTAATAGCGGACGTTCATGTGGCCCAGCGAATCGATTTCGCTGTCCAGCACGGGTCCCTCGTCGAAGATGCGCATCGCGGTCAGCCTCCGTTGATATGACAATCTGCAAACCGGCCAGCATACTGCAAAAGCCCGCGAGCGCTCCAGCGTTAGAACACGCCAGTAGTGTCCTATAGGACACTACCAACACGCCGTACGACAGCATGGCGTCATCGACGTTGCGCAAGCCGGCGATGTTGGCGCCGTCAGCATAGTTGACCGTGTTGCCGTCACCGCCGTGCTCGACGCACTTGTCATGAATCTCCTTCATGATGTTGGCGCCTTCGCAGACCGCCTGCAGGCCGTTGTCCACCTGCCGCCGGGCGTCGTCCTGGTCCAGTTCATTCTGGGTAGCGCATGGCATGACAACGCAAGGCACCGCCCATGGGCGCCACGGCCTGCTCCTTGTCATGTCCGGTCCGATTGCCCACCAGTTTTCGGGCGCGCCACTACCGGTTGAGCCTGCCCGCAACCACCGCAAAGCCGCGTGAAAATGCCTGAGGCGTGTGGTCCATTGGGGCGCTTGTCCGCCGCCGGGCAGCGGCGTGAAATCTCATGCACGTTCGTCGGTTTTCTGCCGTCACTTTGTTTCTGTCTTGCGCGTTCGCGGCCCTGCCGGTTCCGGCCACCACCGGCGAGCCCGGTGCTGGCCAGCGGCAGAGCCCGGCCATCATGGTCACCGAGGACCTGGACAGCGCGGCCGCGCCGCGCGGCGCCGGCGAGGAAATCCGGGTGCCGGCATCGAAGTCGAACTCGGACGGGGCGAACTTCTTCCTCTTTGTACATCGCCGGGATTCCGGGAATGAAGGTCACGCGGGTTCCGCTGGTCATCGCGGCCGCTTCCTCGAGCGTGATGAACTCCGGGCCTGAAGATGCTTGCGACCGTTGTTCGCCACTTCGCGGGCAAACACGGCCGGTGGTTCCGTAGCGCGCGCACGCCTGGTTACCCCGCTCCGGCGCTCCAGGCGAGCGCGGTTGAGGTATGCTGCGCCAATCAGTCAGGAGCCGCCAGCATGGGTGATCTGGATCCGCGCGTGAGGGACGCGCTGCACGACGCGTCCGAGGCGCAGAAACGCGCCTATGCCCCCTACTCGGGATTCAGGATGGGTGCGGCGGTGGTCACCGATAGCAACGCGGTGGTGCCCGGTGTGCTGGTCGAGAACGTATCGCTCGGGCTCGCCATGTGCGCTGAGCGGGTTGCCCTGTTCGCAACCGTCGCGAGCAACGCCGGCCGACCCGAAGTCCTGGCACTCGCTTCCCGACCCACGGACGGTGAGCTCACCTGGCCCTGCGGCGCCTGCCTGCAGGTGGCGATGGAGCTGGGCGGGCCGGACCTTGTGGTGGCGGTCACCGACGGCAGGCACACTCGGCAGGAACGCCTCAAGAACCTGGCCTCCAATCTGCCGCACAAAAAGTCGAAGGCGGGCCTCTGACGCCGTCGACCGGAACCGACATCTCTCCGGCTCCAGGTGCTAGTGCTTTACAACACGCCAGCTGATCGCCTGCTCTTCCATTGCGATTTCCGCGCTCAGACGGCTTCCGCCCGCCAGACCCGCTTGTTTGCGGAGCCGAACATCTCCGACAGCTCGACTCGCGTGGGCGTGATACGGACGGGCAGAAAATTCGGGTCGTCCGGTCCGGTCGAGCCGAACTGAGTGAGATCATAGTCGATCGTTTCCCAGGCATGCTTTCTGGCTGCCTGATCCGTAACCAGCTCCGCGGTGCCGCGCACCATCACGTGGACAAAATCCGGCGGCGCAACCTGATACTGAATGTCGACCCTGGCGTTGCGCCTGATCTGTTGTGCTTTTGGCGACTCGGGACCGGTGGCGAACCAGAGCGTGTCACCATCCCAGGTGGGATGAACAATTCTGACTCTGGGCTCGTTTCCGTCGACGGTGGCTATCGCACACCAGATCGCCTTCTTGCATGCCGCGTCAACGGCTGCGAAGAACTCCGCTTTGTCCAACTCGCCTACCCTTTCCATTGACACGCTGCTCCCGGCTCTCGTTTCTGATCCACGTACTATAACCGCCCGGGCATTCGCCAAGGGTTTTCCCGTATCGTTCAGGTACCTGTGGAGAGTGGCCAAAAAAAGATGCTGGACGAGTCTGATGCACTGCTGACCATTGCGGAGGTTGCCGCCACCTTCGCCGGATTCGCCGCATTGGTCACCCTGTTCGGCAGACGCCGGGTCGCAGCGTCGGCTTTGCACGATCTGCTGCGTCTGCGTCTGGTGATCGGCGCCAGCGTGATTACCGTCGTTGCGGCTCTGATTCCGGTCGCCGTGGCGGGCTACGGCCTGAGCGCGGACATCGTCTGGCGCGGGGTGGCGGCAGTGTTCCTGGTGCTGAGGTTCTTCGTCATCGGCTCGTTCCTCACCTCCTACCGGAGCGTCCGCGGGACTTTTGCCGCCGACCGGCTCGCCGTGTCGGTGGCATTCGTTCTCGAGTTGTTCATTCTGGCAGGGTTGATCGCCGTGATCCTGAATCTGGTGGTAGAGCGTCACTTCGGGCTCTACGTGTCTGCGCTCATCGGAACCATCGCTCAAGCGGCGTTCGTGTTCCTCCGACTGGTGGAATCCACCTTCGGCAACATCGTGATGCAGGTGGACGACAACCAGAAGTAGGGTTTCCCGTCGCGCTCGATGGGCCCGGCGGGCCGCCGTGCGATCAGTCGGGGACCTCAGCGGCCGGCAGCTGGTCTATGCGCGTCATCACCTCGTTGCGTCGCATGAAGGGCAGCGAGAACGGCGCGTTGTAGAAAGCCGTGACCATCTCGCCTGCCGGCGTTACGCCTGCCGCTGAGAGCCGGCTGACGAGCTCGGATTTGTGCGCGTCGATGTTGCTGTCGGTCCAGCGGCCGGAAAACCGCAGCACGGCCATCAGCGCTTCAGGCACCGCACGGATGTGAACCTCGGGATTGGTGGGGCGCGGAACTGTGGATTCATCGAACTCGCCGGGCACGATGAAGGCCAGGGTCCATCCCCGAGAGCCGGCGAACTGCCTGACCGGCGTTGTCATGGCAATCCTCGTGCTGACCGGCCGCTGCTGAACCGGCACGGTCATCGACACCTCGGTCTGCGTTGCATTCTCACCGCTGATGTAGTCGAACAGCCGACGGAATCCGATGTTGGCAGCTCTGTCCCGGTCGGCTTCGCCGGCAACCACCGTCTGCGCAACGAGATACGGCCGATACTGCCGGTATTCGACACCGTCAACCGTGGCGACTACGGCAAAGTCGGGTTCCTCATAGGCCATCGCGGCGCCGCTCAGGACCACCAGGACAACCAGCAGTGCATAGGAGGTGGTGTTCTTCAGCAAGACAATCCCTCGGTGATTTACCGGGGGGAAGAATCTCAAGGTCTGCGTCGAGACTCCGTGAAGACACCGGCCATATCGAATCCGGGGAATCCTGCTCCGACCCGACACAACGCCGCAGTCGTAGCGTACCACCCGGGCCTTGAAATTCGACCTAAGCCATTGATTTGGGCGGGTTTTGTGAGTGGCGTCCCCTAGGGGAGTCGAACCCCTGTTGCCAGGATGAAAACCTGGAGTCCTAGGCCTCTAGACGAAGGGGACGCAGAGAAGGCGCGCATTCTATGGACGGCCCCAAAGGCCGTCAAGACGAAAAGTGAAGAACTCTCACCTTGGATGTCGCGCCATCGTCACATTTCTCAGCTAGACTTGCCTCACAAAACAATGCACTGCGTCGATTAGCTCAGTGCGCAGATGAAAAACTGTGGATAAACCGTAAAGCACGGGAATGCTGCAAGGGGCACGGGGATGGGTCTGGAACTCTGGCACACGGTGGTGGCCGTGTGCATCGCGGTCGGCGCAGCGGCGCTGACGGGGCGTTATGCCCTCTATGTCTGGGATCGGGATCAACTGCGGCGGCTGAACCGGGAGACCGCCGGACTGAGTGATTGTTGGGGCATCATCGAGGACCTGCCAGTCGAGGCATTGTCCGCGCCGATCCGCCAGGTACTCGGGGCCATCATGAGTCGATGTCTGGCACGGGCCCACCGTATCCGCCCGCATCATCCCTATCTCATGGATCAGCAGGCACGCATCGACAGCTTCGTCAGAACGGAGCCGCAGCCGCGCGGCGGCCGGCCCGGGGTCGCAACCCGCGGCCGCGCCATCGAAGCCCTGGACCGGCTCGAGAATCTGGTCGCCGAGACCCGGCCCGACGGCGATCTGTCCCGGGATCAGATCCGCGTTTGCCGGGCGGCACTGGCGCGCCGGCTCACGGAACTCGAGTTCCTGAGCGATCAGCACGAAGTGATGCAGGCCGATTACCTGCGCCGCGTCACCCGGGCGCTGGACGTGGGCGGCGGCCTCTGGGACCGTCAGTTCTCAGGTTCCAGGAGCGCGCTGCCGACCCAGTGACGGGCGAAGTGCTGCGCCGTACGGCCGCTGCGCACCCCGCGCGCCAGGGCCCAGCGCAGAGCGGCCCCACGCGTGTCCTCGTTCCAGGCCCCGTCCCGACCATGCTGCGCCGCCAGGCGCGTGACCCAGTGCTCGGCCACGGTCAGATAGGCGTCCTGCCGGAACGGGTAGAAAGACAGCCACAGACCGAACCGGTCCGATAGGGAAATTTTCTCTTCCACCGCCTCGGACTCGTGCAGTTCGCCCTGGGAAACCCGCGCCTGCTCGTTGTCGCTGGCATATTCCGGCAGCAGGTGGCGGCGGTTCGACGTGGCGTAAATGAGTACATTGCCCGACGCTTTGAACACCGAGCCGTCCAGGGCGCTCTTGAGTTCCTTGTAGGACGCATCCTCGGCCTCGAACGACAGGTCGTCACAGAACAGCACGAAGCGATAGGGCTCATCGCGCAAGCGGTGCACGATGTCCGGCAGCGACGCCAGCCGATGGCGGCCGACCTCCACCAGCCGCAGGCCTTTGCTGCGGTAACCATTGAGCAACGCGTGAACCAGCGAAGACTTACCGGTGCCGCGGGCGCCCCAGAGCAGCACGTTGTTGGCCGGCAGGCCGGCCAGGAACTGGCGGGTGTTGGTCTCGATGCGCGCCTTCTGATCGTCGATTTCCAGCAGATCGGCGAGTTGGATGTCATCGACGCCGGCATGGCCGGTAAATCCCGCGCCCAGCGGCCCACCCTGCCAGACCGCGGCCGGACAGACCGACCAGTCCACGGTGGCCGGCGCCGGTAGCCAGGTCAGCGCCCGCCGGACCAGTTCCCGGGTGTCGCCGGCCAGGGCATCGAGTCGTTCCTTACGGTCCTTCATGGGTGTGTCATTCGCTTGTGTTTCAGATGAGCGGCGCCCGGGCCGGTGCTAGAATTTCTGCGCTGACCCGTGAGTGCTCGGACCTTCGGAACAGATGGACCCATCGGCAGATCAATCCGGACCCGGCGGAGAGGAACGACGCCAGGGCCCTGCCGACCGCCGACGGCAATCCCAGGACCGCCGCAACCCGGAGCGGGTCGGCGAAGAACTGGCGCCGCGGCGTAACCCGGACGCGCCCGATCGACGCCGCCGCTGATCCGCGAATCCCATTAATGGTGCGGCCGGTCACTCCGGGCTCAGAACATCACGCCGGGCGGCGCAGTGGGACCACGTTGCCCCGTTCCTTTACGTAGATCCGGCGTTCCAGCCCCGGACCGTCCACGCCGATCTTGCCGGTGTCGAACAGCCGCAGATCCAGGGACGCCGAGCCGCCGTCGCGCGGTTCCAGAATCAGCTCGTGCCCGTCCAGGCGCCAGCTCCCCTGCTCCACCCGGCCACCTTCGCTGCGCCGGTAGCTACCGCCATCCAGCGCGCCTTCGAGCTCCAGCGCGCCGTCGTGGTCCTGCCAGCGCCAGGTGCCCGGCAGGTCCAGGCGGATCAGCCAGCGCTGCCGCTGCTGACGGTTGGCCCGCACCCACAGAGCGCAGATGACGGCGACCACAATGACGACAATCAGAGAGTTCATGCCAACAGTTTGCGCAATTCAGTCGAGCCAGTCACGCCGCACCTCGATCAACTCGGCATCCACGCTGCCCTGAAGGTTGCGCTCGATGTCGGTCAGGGCGCGATCCACCACGTCGCGGCTGGCCGCGGCGGCCACAAACGTCCACTGGGCGCGCTGCAGCAGATCCTGGTGATCGCTCTCGCATACGGCGACGTTGGTGGCGCGGCCGAACCGTTCCCGGATGCCGTTGAGCCGCTGTCGCTTTTCCTTCAGGGAACGGCAGCCGGCTACATAAAAATCGATGGTCAACACCGCGATGCTCACCCCGCGTCGACCAGTTCCTCGGGGGAAATGCTGTAGAACACGGTGTCCAGGCCTTTGTGCTGCCGGCGCTCCTGAAACACCATGCCGAGGCGCTGCATGACGCGCACTGAACGCTGGTTGGGGGTGTCGGTGGCGCCCATGATGCGGGTCAGGCCACATTGTTCGAATCCGTGGCGCAGCACCGCGCGGGCGGCCTCGGACACCATGCCTTCGCCCCAGTAACGGGGCAGGATGCCGTACAGCAACTCCACCTGTTCCGGGTCCGGCATACGGCGCAGACCGCAGAACCCGACCAGTTCCGCCGGCACTTCCAGCAGTTCAATGGCAAACAGGCCCGAGCCCAGTTCGCAGAAGCAGCGTTCGCTGTCGGAGACGATCTGCTCCACGGTGGCTCTGGATATGACTTCGTTGTCCCACAGGTACCTGCGGACGGATGGATCGGTCCAGAAGCGATGCAGGGCCTCGACATCGGCGGATGCGATGGGCCGCAGCAACAGCCTTTCTGTGCGGATGGTCGACATGGCTCTTCCCCTAGCCACGGCCGAGTTTGCCACAGCCGTTCACATAAGCGAACATCCCCGCCGGCTGGCCAACCGGCCGCTTTCAGGCTGCATGACGAGGGGGAACCATGCGATTCAGTTTCTGGCCGGCGCCAACCCAGAGCTATCAGGACGTCCTGAAGCTGGCACGCCACGTGGAGCAGACCGGCTGGGACGGCATCTGGTACGCCGACCACTTCATGCCCAATGCCGAGGACACCAGCGCGCCGTTCCCGGAAGCCTGGACCACCCTGTCGGCGCTTGGCGCCCAGGTGCCGCGCCTGCGCATCGGCACCCTGGTTACCGGCAACACCTACCGGCATCCGGCGGTGCTGGCGAAAATGGCGGCCACCCTGGATCACATTACCGGCGGGCGCGTGGTGCTGGGCCTGGGCAGCGGCTGGCAGGAAAACGAGCATCGCCAGTACGGCATCCCCTTCTATACCGTGGCCGAGCGCCTGCGCCGGCTGGACGAAGCCTGCCAGGTCATCAAGTCGCTTTTCAGCCAGGCCGAAACCCACTTCGACGGCCGCTACTATCAGCTCGACGGCGCCTGCCTGGAACCCAAGCCGGTCCAGTCCCCGCTGCCGCTCCTGATCGGCGGCGGCGGTGAGCAGGTGACGCTGAAGATCACCGCCAGGTATGCGGACGAGTGGAACGTCTGGGGCAATCCCGACGTGCTGGCCCACAAGATGTCGATTCTGGATGGTCACTGCCGGGACGCCGGCCGCGACCCGGGCGCCATCCAGCGCAGCGCCGTGGCGCTCCTGTTCATGAGCGACGACGCCGCGGAAGTGGCGCGGATCCGCGCCGCCAACATCGAACGCCCCCACCTGGCAGGCAGCCCGGCGGAGATCCGCGCCGAAATCCAGCGCTATCAGGAAATCGGAGTCGACGAGTTCATCGTCCCGGATTTCACCCTGGGGGAAACCAGCCGCAAACTCGCTACCCTGGATCGTTTCATCCGCGACGTGGCCGGGCGCTGAACCCGGCGCTCGCCGCCACCCGAACATCGCGCATCACCTCACGAGAATCGCCGCCATGACCGAACAACCGTCCAAGCCCGTGCCATCCGCCACCATTCTCATGCTGCGCGATGGCGCCGACGGTCTGGAGGTGTTCATGGTGGTGCGCCACCACCAGATCGACTTCGCATCCGGGGCTCTGGTGTTTCCCGGCGGCAAGGCCGACGACAACGACTTCGATCCGGGCCTGACGCCGCGCCTCGAGGGAGCCGCCGACGACGACGCCATGCGCGGCACCCAGGTCTCGGCCATCCGCGAGGCGTTCGAGGAGTGCGGCATTCTGCTGGCCCGGGAAACGGGCGCCGCCACCCTGGTGGACGGCGAGCGCCTGCAGCGCCTGGAGGACTACCGCACCACGCTGCACAACGGCTCGGTCACGATGCGGGATTTCCTGGAACGCGAGGACCTCTGTCTGGCCTGCGGCGACCTGGTCCACTTCGCCCACTGGGTGACCCCGGCGATGCTGCCGAAACGTTTCGACACCCACTTTTTCCTGGCGGCCGCGCCGCCCAACCACCTGGCGGTACACGATGGCCACGAGTCCGTGGACTCGGTGTGGATCCGTCCCGCCGAGGTGCTCGAACAGGCCGCGCGGGGCGAACGTACGGTGATCTTTCCGACCTTGCGCAACGTGGAAAAACTGGCCGAGTTCAACAGCGTCGAGGCGGCCCTGAACGCCGCACGGACCGGCACGGTGGTGCGGGTGGAACCCTGGACCGAGCGCCGGGACGACGGCAACTATCTGTGCATACCGACGGAAGCGGGCTACAAGGTCTGTGAGGAGCGGATGCCGGAACGCGCCGGCTGAGGCAACGGCCGCAACCGGGCCGGCCGTTACCGGAACCGGTCAGCCCAGGGGCGCCTCGTCGCCTAATCCGCCGAGCAGCTCGGCCACCGTCAGCAGCATCGCTTCGTAGTAGCTGGACAGCTCGCGCCGCCGGGAGTCGTCCTGGAACGGGTTGAGCGGATCCCGCACCCGCAGGCGCCGCAACTGACCCAGGATCTGGTCACGCACCTGGCGTGCGTGGTAGATCTCGAGCAGGTCGACGAGACCCTGTTCGTGACGGGGATCGTGGTGCGGCATCCGGGGTTCCTGATTGGGACGACATACTGGTTTCATCTAAATCTAGTTAGCCTCGGCCGGGTTCGCCAACGCACCCGGCGAGCTTGCGGAACAATTCTCAAACCCGTAGCTTCGTCCATCACTCAACGACCCGACGCGCAAATCCGTCTACCAACCCAGGGGAGCAAATCATGGCCGCCGATGCCGCAACCACTGCCAATGATCCGAACAACAGCGACGAGGTGCTCTACGCCAGTGCCGACCACGTCGCAACCATTACCCTGAACCGTCCGGATCAGCAGAACACCATCTCCGGGCCGATGCTCAACGCCCTGTCCGGGTATCTGCTGAAGGCCAACGAAGACCCGGAAGTTCGCGCCATCGTCATCGCCGGCAGCGGCCGGTTCTTCTGCGCCGGCCTGGACCTGCGCGGCGGCGGCATTGCCTCGGGCCTGTCGAATCAACGCTCGAGCCCGGCCAGCCTGGACCTGCGCAATACGCCGCCCACGGTCCTGCACAGCCTGGATACCCCCACCATCTGCGCCTTGAACGGCTCCGCGGCCGGCTATGGCATGGACCTGGCGTTGGGCTGCGACATCCGGGTCATGGCCGACAGCGCCAAACTCGCCGCCGCGTTCACCGCCCGCGGGGTGGTCCCGGAATCCGGCGGCACCTGGATCCTGCCGCGGCTGCTCGGCTGGTCGAAAGCCGCCGAGTTGATCTTCACCGGCCGGACCCTGCCGGCGGACGAATGTGAACGCCTGGGTCTGGTATCCCATGTCGTGCCAGCGGATCAGACCGTGGCCACCGCCCAGGCCCTGGCGGCCGAAATTGCCGGCAATGCGCCGCTGGCGGTGCAGGCTTCCAAGCGCATGATGCGCATGGGCATGAACGAGACCTTCGACGATCACGTGCACCATGTGTTCCTGCAGCTCCTGCCGCTGTTTCAATCCGAGGATTTCCGCGAGGGTATGGCGTCGTTCATGGAGAAGCGCAAAGCCGAGTTCAAAGGCCGATAGGCGCCGGTTACAAACCGTTTCGCGAAGCCGAACGCGACCTATCAGCGCGATCGATACGCGATCAATAAAAGTCACAAGGAGTGAGTGATGCGAAGTCTGATCGTGGCCGCAGTGGCGGCATGGAGTCTCATCGCCTGCGCCGGCGCCAACGGCGCCGCCGGTCCGGACCAGGGCCAGTTCTACGGTTCGCTGCTGGGCGGCTACTACGAAGATCCGGAGGATCTGAATCTGAGTGGTAGTTCCGGCGGCTTCGGCGGCACGGTGGGCTTCGGCGCCACCGACCGCTGGCTGGTGGAAGCCATGTTTCTGGAGTTCGAGCCGGACGTCGAGGTCAACGGAGTTTCCGGCGACGGCGAACTGAAATACGGCTCCCTGAACCTGCTGCGCAAGTTCGGCGACCTGGATCGCAACTGGGCGCCGTACCTGGTTGGCGGCGGCGGCTACGGCAAGTTCGACTACGACGGTCTGAAGGACAAGGACGGCGAGCAGATCTTTACCGCCGGACTGGGACTGTTCGTCGACTTCACCAGCCGCCTGTCGTTCCGCGCCGATATCCGCGGCGCCTATCACAGCGGGGCCGGCAGCCTTGCGCCCATGGCCACCGCGGGCCTGACCTATGCCTTCGGCGCCGGGTCGGCCGCCGCGGCCATCGGAGACGCCGACGGCGATGGCGTGAACGACGATGTCGACGCCTGCCCGGGCACGGCGCCGGGCACCCCGGTCGACAGCACCGGCTGCGAACGCGACAGCGATGGCGACGGGGTCGCCGACGGCGCCGACGCCTGCCCGGGAACCCCTCAGGGCGTTGCCGTGGACGATCGCGGCTGCGCCCGCGACAGTGACGGCGACGGGGTGACCGACGACCGTGACGAGTGTCCCGACACACCGTCCGGCGCCCAGGTGGACGAGCGCGGCTGCGAGCGCCAGATCGCACAGCCGGTGTCGTTCGATCTGACGGTCCAGTTCGCCCTGGACTCGGAGGAGATTACCGGGGTGGCGTTCCAGGAAATGCTGGATCTGCTGCGATTCCTGCGCGAGTACCCGTCGACCACGGCTCAGATCGAAGGTCATACCGACAACCTGGGTGATGCCGGCTACAACCAGTCCCTGTCCGAGCGGCGCGCCCAGGCGGTGGTAACGGCCCTGGTCAACTCGGGCATCGACCGCTCGCGGCTGACGGCCCGGGGTTACGGCGAGAGCCAGCCCATCGCCGACAACGACACCGAAGCGGGACGGGCCCAGAACCGGCGGGTCTCCGTGGTGGTGTCCGGCACGGCGCCGGAAGGCTGAGCGCCGTACACCCTGCCCCTCAGCGTTTGATGGTGAGCTCCAGCCCGCCATCGAACGGCAGGGTGCGGGTGTCGTAGCCGTCGGCGACGGCCTCGAAGTACGGCCGGTAAGCGTCGGCGAACTGGGCGGTGTTGTCACACACGACGGCACCGCCGGCGCGCAGGTGCGGGCTGATCAGGCGCATGGCGGGTGCGGCCATTTCGGTCCAGATGTCCATCAGCACGAAGTCCACCGGGCCCTCGAGATGTTCGAGGGTCCGGGTGAGATCCCCTTCGCGCAGGTCGATGAGCCCATCCAGTCCGGCTTCCGCGAAGTTGGCCCGAGCCGCGGCCGCCTTGGCCGCTTCATGCTCGGTGGCAATCACCAACCCGCCGCCGTTGGCACGCACCGCGTCGGCCAGATACAGGGTCGAAACCCCGTAGGAGGTGCCCACCTCCACCACCCGGCGCGCGCCCATGGCGCGGCACAGCAGATGGCAGAATTCGGCCTTGATGGGATCCAGGGCCACCAGTTTGTCGGCAAAAAACGCATGCGCGTCAGCGTCCAGACCGTCCCAGGACAGGTCACCGGCTTCGGCCCGCTTGTGAAAGTACGCCATGATGCCGGACGCCTGTCCGGCGCTCTGAGCCTGCAGGCGATCGACCTGGGCCTGCAACGCAGGGTTGCTGAGTATGCTCATGGGGCTGTTTCCATTCGTTCCCGGTCCGGCAACACTAACGCCGGCCCGGCCAGGAGCGCTTGCGCGACCGCGACAGACCATGGCTCAAACGCGACAGACTACCGACACCCACCTCCTGTTCGACCCCGGCTATCGGGTCCGCAGCCTGGCGCTGGACTATCCCGACGGCGAAGTGCTGCCGTTCCACCGCCATCCGTGGGCCCAGGTGATTTATGCCGGCGCGGGGGTCATGCAGGTACGAACCCGGGGCGCGGCCTGGCTGGTGCCGACCACGCGCGCCATCTGGATGCCGGCCGGCATGGCCCACAGCATCCGCATGCGCGGCGCGGTGCAGATGCGCACGCTGTACGTGCAGATCGAGGCGCCGCAGCCCGAATCGGCGCCCTGGCCCGCTGAATGCCGGTCCCTGGAAGTCAGCCCGCTGCTGCGCGAATTGATTCTGCACCTGGTGCGCGTCGACCGGGTGGCGGCCGACAACCCGGCACACGACCGGCTGGTCGGTCTGTTGTCCGACCTCCTTGCCGCCAGCGACACCGTACCGCTGACACTCACCCTGCCCCGGGACCCCCGTGCCCTTGAACTGGCAGAGCGGATCCTGGCTGGTCCGGTGGACGCCACCCTCAGCGAACTGGCCCGCGACGTCGG
This sequence comes from uncultured Gammaproteobacteria bacterium, assembly GCA_942491135.1. Classification (GTDB taxonomy): domain Bacteria; phylum Pseudomonadota; class Gammaproteobacteria; order Pseudomonadales; family Azotimanducaceae; genus UBA7803. The sequence continues at coordinate 247,643 of CALNZS010000016.1, forward strand.
GGCCAGCGTCCGCACCCTGCAGCGGCTGTTTACCGCCCAGACCGGATTGTCCTTGGAATCGTGGCGCCTGCGGGTCCGCATGCAGCACGCGGTGGTGGCCCTGGCTGCCGGGGCGCCGGTGACCCAGGCCGCCCTGGCGGCCGGCTACAGCAGCGCCAGCGCCTTCACCGGCGCCTTCAAACGCACCTTCGGCGTAACCCCGTCGCGCTACCGCGGCTGATCCGCGGCTTCGCTGGCGCCGGCAGGGTCCCGGTCCGCGCCTTCACCGTGCTCGCGCCGGTGCAACCAGATGTCCAGGCCGAGCTTGAGAACCACCAGCAACAGCAGCAGCGCCAGCGGCGAACCCATGGCCATCACCGCAAATCCCCCGAACAGAATGGCCACGTGCAGAATCACGATGCGCTTGTACGGCGCCGTCATCAGCGCGCCCACGGTCAGACCCTGGCGCTCTCCCCTGACGAAGAAGTTGACCAGCAGCGAGATGCCGTGGCTCACGAACAAAGCAGCGAACGCCAGCAGCCACTCCGGCGGCGCCATGGCCAGCACCTGCTCCACGACCGCCACCAGGAGTTGAACAAAGACCAGGAACAACGGCCAGGCGTCGCCCTGCGGATGAACGAAGGCATCTTCGCCGACGGCCAGACTCAACACGAACATGCCGTGCACGGCACAGAAACCGCCGTAGTGAACCAGGAAAAATGCCCCGGAAAACAGCCCGCCAACGGGCGACACCCTCAGCATCCTGACCAGGGTGTAGAAGCCGAGAATCAGGTTCTCGCTCCAGTACAGCACCACCAGCGCGCCCACGTCCCAGCCCCAGTAGAAAACGCCGACCAGGGGCAGCAGATTGCTCGCCACCAGGGCCGCCAGGGTCAGGTTCCGCTGCATCTCCGTGGCCGGCGGCACCGCGTCGGCCGGGCTCACCGGCAGGCTGTACCGTTGCGCATCCATGCTCGAACTATAGACCCTGCACAGGCGCCCTGGACGGGGCCTGACCCGCGGCGGCGCGCTCAGTCGCCGGACGGCGCCTGGATCCAGGTCCACGCGTCGCGGGCGTCACGGAAAATCCGCAACGTCCCGGCTTCATAGCGGCGCGCATAAGCCTGGTAGATTCTGGCCATGCCATAGGCCAGGTCGTCCGGCACCAGGATGGCGATGTGGGTGAAGCGCCGCAGCCTGCCGACCCCGAATCCGGCAAAACTGCGCAACTGCTCACTGGAGATCGGAAACCCGGCAACCCGGCGCGCGTCGAACAGCAGCCGATGCGAGGCGTCGTCGCCCAGATCTCTGGCCACCGCCGATCGGAAGCACAGCAGATCCTCCTTGGCGAGGCTTCCCTTCACCACGGAAACGACGATCTTGCGCGCATCCAGCAAGCGCGTGCGTATGGGCATCCATTAACTCCGAGCCTGACCTGATCGTGACCTGGCGGGCCAGTCTGACAAGTAACTTTAGCGGGTTGCCGGCACGCCGAGGGGCAGCCTGCCCGGCGCACGCGACTTTTCTGCGGGGTCGACGGTGCACGTTGCTCCAGGGCCGCGCTTTATAGCGTTGTTGGCCCCTGCCTGCAACCCGAGCTGAGCGCGGGTGGCTCGAAATGCTGCCTACCTATCATTTCGCGCAAGCGGAGGCCTGACGCGGGACCCGACTCACGCCAGGGCCATCCCCATCCGATACTCCGGCGGAATACCGAATGCCGACGGTTCGGGCGCGCGGGTTTCCGCCAGCACCTCGAGCCCCACCGAACGATAGAACTCGACGGCCGGATTGTCCGAAAGCACATCCAGTTGAAACCGGGCAAAACCCTGCGCCCTTGCGCTGGTGATCGCATTCTCCATCAGGTGGTAGCCAACGCGCTTGCCTCGATGCTCCGGTCTCACCGAGATGGCGTGAATATAGTAGGTGTCCGCATCGATCACCGGATTCAACCAGCTTGCGTGACCCGCCCGCTCGAGCACCCCATGTAAGTCAGCACGATCGATCCGGCGCTCCTCCATCAGCTCGCGCCACACCGGCGCAAGCGCATGCTGGCGGGGTCTGAACTCCGAGCCGCGCATGCCTATCTCGATACCCAGCAGCGCGCCGTCTTCAACGGCCAGAGACGTTGCATCGGCAGCAAACAAGGTGCCCTGCCGGCGCCACGACTCGAGCACCACGGCATCGAACAGCGCCCGGTCCCCGAACTGATACTCGTAAGAAACGGGACCCGTGGCCCAGACGAACTCGGGAATATCCTGCGCATGCGTCTCCGAAAGACTGTCCGTCGCGGCGACAATATCCATGGGTCGTTATTCCAGCTTGCCTCGAACTGGCGTACTATTGGTCATCGACCTATATTTGTCAACGACCAATTATGCAGAAGCCGCAGAACGCACAACCCGCCGCTACCGCCAAAGGCGCCTCGACCCGCGATCGCATCGTGGCGGCGGCCAGGACCAAACTGATCGAGCACGGGGTGGATGGATTCGGATTGCGCGACCTGGCGGCTTCCCTGGATCTGAAACTCAGCAATGTGCAGTACTACTTCAAGACCCGGGAGGCCCTGCTGTTTCATGTGCTGCAGCAGGAGGCGGACGCCGACATCCGGGTCATACAGAAGCACCAGCAGAACTCGGACACGCCCGAGGCGGCCTTCCGCGCCATCGTGCGCGATCTGGTGGTCCGCTGGCGCGGTGACAGCGGCATCCTGTTCTCGACCCTGGGGACACTGTCACTGCACAACGAAGCGTTCCGAAAGCTCTATCGATCGATCTACACGGTGTTCTACTCGGCGCTCGAGTCGTCGGTGCGAACGATGAACCCGGCGTTGTCCGACGACGAGGCGAGGATCCGGGTGCGGCTCATTACTGCATTGATCGACGGATCTTCGATGCAGGTGCGGGTGGGCAGTGTGCCGCGCTTTCTGGACCGGCTGCAGGCACAGGCCGAGCAGGTGGCCTTGGCGCCCGGTTCGTGAGCCAGCGCCCCCGGATCAGTTTCTTGCCCCCGACAGCCGGCGCAGGTTCTCTTCGTGCTCGGCCCGGTCCAGTTTGTAGGTGGAGATGACCAGCATCATCGTCAGCCACAGACACAGGATCACGGGAACGTACCAGGCGCCGAGGCGCCAGAGCGCATCGTCGCCGATCTCCGCCGCCGTGGCGCCGGTGGGAAACTGGGCCAGCCACAGCACCAGCGAGGCCGCCATCAGCCCCAGACCCTGAGTACATTTTCGAATGAAGGTCACCGCCGAGAAGAACAGCCCTTCCGAGCGGCGCCCGGTGTGCAGCTCACTCTGTTCTACCAGGTCGGACATCATGGACGCGAAGAGGATGCCGTAGCAGACGATCAGGCCCACATCGATGGTCTGAGTGATGAAAATGAACCAGAAAACGAAGTCCGTGCCGTTCTCGGGTAACACCCCGATCAGACGCAGCACCACCGGCAGCGGCGCGCCCAGGAACGCAGCAAGCCCGACCACGATGGCGCCGCGCTTCTTGCCCAGGCGCCGGGTAACGAGCGGGGCGAGCACGAATCCGATGGCCGCGGCGATGAACGTCGACATGTTGATGACGCCCTGTTCAACCGAGGTGAACCCCCAGAAATAGGTCTGGAAATAGAACGCCAGGCCAGCCGCCAGGCCCGACGCCACGGCGCTGAATATCGAGGCGACGAACAGGCTGATGAACGAGCGGTTCGACAGCGTCTCGAAAATCTCCCGGAAAACCGTAGCAAGCGTCATGCGCCGCTGCGGCGGCGGCGCCATGAGATGGGGAATCCGTCGATGGGTGCCGATGGCACAGACCAGAATGGATGCCAGGATCAGTACCGAGCCGATGACGCCCATGAGGGCATAACTGTCACGGTTGAAACGGCCGTCCGGGATCGCCTCGGTGGCCATGGCCGGGAACAGGAAAAAGAACATCAGGACCGTCATCGTGTTGCCGCCGGTCCAGCCGAAATAGGCCCGGTAGCTGAGCAGGCTGCTGCGTTCGTCGTAGTCGAAGGTGAGTTCGGGCGCCAGCGCCGAGCATGGGGTTTCGTAGGCCGTGATGAAGGTTCGAATGATCACCGCAAACGCCAGCAGGTACAGGAACAGCGTGGTCTGCGACGCGTCCGCCGGCGGGTTCCAGACCAGGAAGTAACTGAATGCGATGGGCAGGGCCGACGCATACATGAAGGGATGGCGCCGCCCCCAACGCGAACGGGCGTTGTCCGACCAATAGCCGACGATGGGGTCACTCACCGCGTCGACGATCAGGGCCGCGGTAATGGCGATCCCGACCAGACGGGCGTCGAGTCCTGCAACCTGGCTGTAGAACAGCAACAGAAAGTAGTCGAAACCCCCGTTTTTGACGCCGTACGCGACCGATCCGAAGCCGTAGGCAACCTTGAGGCCCGTGCCCAGGCGCGGCGGCCCCTGCTCCGCAGTCACTGCCATGTAGAACTCCCCGGTAAGCGCAACGCTACTTAGCCTGCCACACTGGCAGTGAGGGCGAGTTTACTCAGGGAGCCTCCGAACTTCGATGAAGACTTTTGCGTACGCATGCCCGGCAGTCAGACCGAGCCGATTCCGAACTGCTCGATGAGCCAGACAAGCAGGAGGAACGATCCGACGAGCAAGCCGAGACCCACCATGATCAATCCCGCCGCAGCCACCAGCAATGCCGCCTTGGAGCGTCGGCGCGTAAGGTCCGGGCGCCGTTCATAGGCTTCGAGGAGCCGGATATTGCGCCGATTGGCCTTCCAGAAGAAGTCGAACACGTTGCCGAGCACCGGCACGGAACTGCCGATGCTGTCGATACCCACGTTCCCCACCATCCGCGCCGCCACGGCTGCGGGGACACCCATGCGGATGCCGCGCAGCACGATCCACAGCGCAGGAACGAGGGTCACCAGGCTACCGATTCCCGGTATGAGCCCAAGCAGCCCATCCCAACCGATCCGAAACGAGGTGCCTGGAATCCGAAACGCATCGTCCAGCCAGTGCGCCGCCCGCTTGGGCGCCCGGTTCACCTCAGCGGGTCCGTCACTCACGTGCCGCTCGGCTGGCGTGGCAAGGTAGTCACCGGGAGAAAGCCCTTTCTGCACAGCCAAGCTGGAACCCTCCGATGCTGTTCAATCACGTAACGGCCTCAATCATGCAAGGGCCGCACCAGGTCTCATCAGCCCGGCTGTCACGAGATGAGGCCCCGCACGGCGGCTGCCACCTCGGCCGTTGCCAGGTTGCCGCGCCGCTCGCCGGTAAGATTTGCCGCGCCCGCGCAACTACGACTCGCCTCACGCCACGGACACTCGCTGGCGCATCGCTCTGCACACCAAATGCTGCTGGCACGAGAAATGCTGCAATCAGCTTGAATTCAGACAGCTTGAATTCAGACAGCTTGAATTCAGACATCTTGAATTCAGACATCGTGAATTCAGATTGAGCGCACACGTGTCGCTTGCTCGGAGGTTCATCATGGGAAACCCGGCGCCCGATCCGCGTCGCACCGCGCACTTGTACCGTATGGTCATGCCCGATCACCTGTGCCCGTACGGCTTGAAGAGCAGATGGCTGCTGCAACGCAAGGGGTTTCAGGTAGAGGACCATCACCTGACTACGCGCGACGAGACCGAGCGTTTCAAACAACGACATCAGGTGGACACCACCCCGCAGACCTGGCTCAACGGCCAGCACGTCGGGGGATACGAGGCGCTGCGCCGCCACTTCGGTGATCAGGGCGCGGATGAGACCGACACAGCCTATCGCCCCGTACTTGTGCTGTTTACGGTCGGCCTGCTTATGGCGCTCGCGCTCAGCTTCGCCAGCCCGGGCGGACTGATCAGGGCTCAGACGTTCGAGTGGTTTGTGGCGATCTCGATGACGCTGCTGGCTTTGCAGAAGCTTCAGGACGTGGAGAGCTTCTCTACCATGTTCCTCAACTACGACCTGCTGGCCAGACGCTGGGTGCGATATGGCTATCTCTACCCTTATGGCGAGGCGCTGGCAGGCATCCTGATGATCGCCGGCGCCTTGATCTGGATTGCCGCGCCGATCGCGCTGTTCATCGGCACGGTTGGCGCGGTCTCCGTGTTCAAGGCCGTCTACATCGATCGCCGGAAGTTGAAGTGCGCCTGTGTGGGCGGCAACAGCAATGTGCCCCTCGGCTTCGTCTCGTTGACAGAAAATCTGATGATGATCTTCATGGGCATCTGGATGCCGCTGCGGATGTGGTGAACGCGCAGCGTTCACAGCCACCGATCCCATTCCCCGGCTTTCACCGCAAGAGCTGCGGCGCGTTGCCCGAAGGAAGCTTCTGTACCTGCATGACGCTGCCAAGCTGAAGGACCTTCGAATCCCTCCAGGCAACCGACTTGAAGCTCTCAGAGGTAACAGAAAGGGACTTCATTCCATCCGGATCAACGATCAATGGCGTGTCGTGTTTCGTTGGCAAGGCGGACAGGCTATGGACGTACAGGCGTTACCGCGGAGCCGGCATTGGACCTGGCCGACGTGTTGGGGACTTCTCCGAAACTGTGGATGAACCTTCAGGCAGCCTACGATCTGGACAAGGCGCAACGCGCGCGCAGCGCGGCGTAAGAGCCGACCGCCGGTGAGCCCTCCAGCGCCTGCGGAAACACGGCTTCGATCGCTTCGGGAAAGCCTTTGAGGCCGTCTACTACCGCGACCAGGACGTCGTTCGTGCCGCGCTGCTCGAGCTCATTTGTGATTCGCAGCCAGAACTTGGCGCCCCCGGTCAGTTCGATCCCTGCGCGACTACTACCAGGGTCACTGTAAGAACCGGTGGCGTGACAGGACGATGTGGACCAATTCAAGCGACCGGCAAGGGGCACCTTGAAGCGGTCACGTGAAGCGTGAAGGGACGGCAGGTGGAGGCTCGAAAGGACTCGTGCCGACACCGTGCCGACACAAAAGGGGTTGCCTCGCAACCCCTTGATTCTTCCAAGCATTCTGGTCGGGACGGCAGGATTTGAACCTGCGACCACTTGACCCCCAGTCAAGTGCGCTACCAGACTGCGCTACGCCCCGAGAGGCGCGCAATCATACCCGAAGGACCCGCAGCGTCAAATCGCGCCCGGGTGTCGCGCCGCCGACATCTGTGCATGCCGGCGGTTGATAGAGTAACGGCTTCCGCTACACAGGGATTGGGGGGAACCATGACCGGAACCAGACCAGGATTGCGGCTGCACGGGCTCATCGTCGGCCTGGGTCTGACGATGGCGGCGTGCGACTCGGGCAACCCCGCGCCGGCCGAGCCGCCCCCGCCGGAACCACCGCCCACGGCGGCAGCCAGCGCGGAGCCGGCCGTGACGCCCGCCTACCCCACCACCGCCTGGTTCGGTGACACCCACGTGCACACCGGCTGGTCCGCGGATGCCGGCATGGATGGCGCCGTCACCGGACCCGAGGATGCCTACCGGCTGGCACTGGGGGAAACCGTCACCTCCAACACCGGCCAGCCAGCGAAGCTGGAGCGTCCTTTCGACTGGTTCCTGGTGTCGGATCACTCCGACGGCATGGGCACCATCAACGAGATCGTCGCCGGCAACCCGGAGATGATGCAGTCCGAAACCCTGGCCGGCTGGCGAGACGCGCTCACCTCCGGCGACGAGGAACGGGCCGCGGCCGCCAAGAGCGAACTGGTGGTCATGCAATCCGAGGGGCGACTGCCGGCAGAGGTCATGGATCCCAAGTGGATGAACTCCGCCTGGGAGAAGACCATCGCGGCCGCGGAAAAGTACAACCAGCCGGGCACGTTCACTACCTTCATTGCCTACGAATGGACCGTCAACGCCGGCGGCGGCGACAACCTGCACCGCAACGTCATCTACCGCGACGGCGCCGAGCGGGCGAGCACGCGTCTGCCGCTGACCACGTTCCAGACCCAGGACCCGGAGGATCTGTGGGCGTGGATGGCGAAGTACGAGGAAGAGACCGGCGGGCGGCTGCTGGCCATCCCCCACAACGGCAACATGTCCAACGGGCGCATGTTCGAGGAGCAGCGTTTCGACGGCTCCCCCATGACCGCCGAATGGGCCGAGCAGCGCCAGAAGTACGAACGCCTCTACGAACTCACCCAGATCAAGGGCCAGAGCGAATCCCACCCGAGTCTGTCGCCGGAGGACGAGTTCGCGAGCTGGGACCTGTGGGACCGGGGCAACCTGATCATGAACCCGAAACCCGAGGGGGCCCTTCAGTTCGAGTACTGGCGCGAGGCGCTGAAATCCGGCCTGCGCCTCGAGGACAGCCTCGGCACCAACCCGTTCAAGTACGGGGCCAACGGCGGCACCGATACCCACACCGGCCTCTCCACCACCGAAGAGGACAACTTCTTCGGCAAGTTCAAAACCCTCGAGCCGCGGCCCGGGCGCTGGGACTTTCCGCTCCTGACCGGCCCCACCGGCTCTTATATGGGTTGGGAGATGGCGGCGTCGGGCGTGACCGGGGTCTGGGCTACCGAAAACACCCGGGAAGCCATCTGGGACGCCATGTACCGGCGCGAGACCTTCTCCACTACCGGGCCGCGCATGCAGGTGCGGTTTTTTGGCGGGTTCGCCTTCGACCCCGCCGACGGCGCCGACGATCTGGTAGCCCGGGGCTACGATCAGGGCGTGCCCATGGGCGCCGATCTGCCGGCGGCCCCTGCCGATGCCAGGCCGTCGTTTCTGGTCTGGGCCCTGAAAGATCCGGAGGGCGCCAACCTGGATCGGGTGCAGATCGTCAAAGGCTGGGTGGATGCCGAGGGCGAAAGCCACGAACAGATTTTCGACGTGGCCTGGTCCGGCGATCGGGAACCCGGCCCCGACGGCAAGCTGCCCGCCGTAGGCAACAGCGTCAACCAGGAGGATGCCACCTACAGCAATGACATCGGCGCCCCGGAGCTGGCCGCCGTGTTCACCGATGAGGCATTCGATCCGAGTCAGAAGGCGGCTTATTACCTGCGGGTACTGGAGATTCCCACGCCGCGCTGGACGCTTTACGACAAGGTCCGGCTCGGCGCCGAACCCGACGGCGAGGTGCCGCTGGTTCACCAGGAACGCGCCTTCAGCTCACCCATCTGGTACGCGCCCTGAGGTAGCCGGCGCGGACCCGGCGCCCGGGCGGAAGAACCTCAGTGGCTGGCGCCGTTCTCCTGACGGCGTGCAGCCACCGTTCGCAGGCGGCTCTCCAGGTCGTCGACCCGCACCGGCTTGGCGATGAAATCGTCCATGCCGGCGTCCAGGCAGGCCGCCCGGTCCGAGGCCATGGCGCTGGCGGTCATGGCCGCGATGAATGGCTGCGGGGCGCAGCCGGCGCGAATCTCGCGGGTCGCTTCCACCCCGTCCTTGACCGGCATCTGCATGTCCATCAGCACCAGGTCGTAGGCGCTTCGGGCGATGGCGTCCACCGCCTGCTGACCGTCCTCGACGATGTCCACGCTGATGTGCAGGTTCTCCAGCATCTGCCGCACGACCTGCTGATTGACCAGGTTGTCTTCCGCCACCAGCACCCGCAGGCCCTGGTAGTCGGGGCGCCGTTCCGGAGAGCGCGAGCGGCCGGGGTTCCGTTCCAGGTCGACGCCGAGCTGATGGTCCATGCTGCGCAGCAGTTCGCTGGGGCGGACCGGCTTGCGCACGATGGCGGCGATGGACTCATCACAGGTCTCGCGGGATTCCAGCGGCGCCAGCAGCACCACCGGCGGCCGGGTGGCGTCGCGCGCCTGCATCGCAGCCACCAGGTCTTCGCCGTCCAGGGCGTCGCTGTGCAGGTCCGCCAGTACGATGTCCCAGACGCCGTCCGTGTATTCGGCCAGAAACTGTTCCGGAGACTGATGAAGGCTGACATGCATACCCACGGCAGTGAGCATGTCGCCTATGACCGTGCCCGACACCGGCTGGGTCTGAATCACCGCCACCCGGCGCCCTTCCAGACTGCGGCCTTCCACCGCCGGCCGCGACGGCGCGGTGTCCACCACGATATGGAACGAGAAGGTTGAGCCCACCCCCGGCTCACTGGTCACCGAGATGTCGCCACCCATGAGTTGAACCAGGCTCTTTGAGATGGACAGGCCCAGGCCGGTGCCGCCGAAACGGCGGGTGGTGGAGGCGTCGGCCTGCATGAACGGTTCGAAGAGCTGATCCACCGCGTCCGCTTCGATGCCGATGCCGGAGTCGGTGACCTTCACCCGCACTTCCGACTCCGTCTCGCTGCGGGCGATGACCTCGATGCCCACCGACACGTAACCCTCCGGCGTGAACTTCACTGCATTCGACAGCAGATTCATCAGCACCTGGCGCAGCCGCTGGGCGTCGCCCATGAAAAAGCGCCGCTGGCCCGGGGTCATGTGCAGCAGCAGTTCGATGCCTTTGGCGAATGCCTGGGCGCTGACCAGCTGCAACGCCTCCAGGGCGACTTCCTCGACGTCGAAGCGCTGCCGCTCCAGGCGCACCTGCTGGGCTTCGATCTTCGAGAAGTCGAGAATCTCGTTGATGATGGTCAGCAGCGACTCGCCACTGGTGCGCACGATGTCCACGTATCGCTGCTGCTCCTCGTCGAGCCGGGTCTTGAGCAGCAGCGAGGTCATGCCGATGACGCCATTCATGGGCGTGCGGATCTCGTGACTCATGTTGGCCAGGAACTGACTGCGCGCCTGCACTGCCGCTTCCGCCGCTTCCTTGGCCGCTTCCAGCGCCGATTCCCGGGCCATGTGCTGGGTCACGTCGGAGATGCGTGCCAGCACGGTTTCCTGATACGGCTTGGCAAGCTGACGCACCGCCATGTTGCCCCAGAAGGTGTTTCCGGACGCGGTGCGGAACTCGAATACTTCGCCCCAACCCGGGTCCTGACGCGACCGGTCCATGAATTCGGCCGGTTCGCTCGCCTGGTGGTCAGCCAGGTAGGCAGCCCGGAACTGCTCACCGATGTAGCTCAGATCGTCCGTGCCGAAAAGCTGCTCGGCGCGCCGGTTGGCACGCAGGATGCGGCCGCTGCGGGGATAACCGTGAATCAGCGCGTCGGAAGACTGATCGAAGATGGCCGACATCACCGACTCGGTGGTGCGGCGCTGCTCCCGGGCGGAAATCTGCATGCTCAACAGCACGCCCACGAACAGGCAGTACAGCACGATGTTGATGGTGACCGACAGCGGCTCGATGATCGGGTCCACCACCGAGTAGGCGGTATAGATGTGCAGCGCCGACGCCACCACCGAGAAGACCAGCACCAGCAGCACCCGATGCAGCACCATGCCGCAGATCAGCAGGCCAACGAAGCTGGCCACCAGGCTGTCCGCCGACAGATGCGACGTGTAGAGCATGGTGCACAGGTAGATCACCAGAATGATGTTGGCCACCAGGGCCACCCAGCCGATGCGCAGCCGAACCGCCTCGAACGCGTAGCTGAGTCCGATCAGCGTCAGCATGGCGGTGATGGCCGCGTAGCGGGTTATGACCACTGCGATCTCGGTACTGGGGTCGGCGAATCCGGCGCCGAGCAAGGCAACGGCGCCGAGCGCGCAGATCAGACGATAGGTCGTCAGTGGCTCCAGTACGGGCAGCCGGTATCGCATTCTTCGGATGGTTCGGAGTTCATTCACGAAGTTTAAGCCAAGGACCGGGAACGTGCCCATCACCGCTTCCCCGGCCTGGTGCCATCATGGCAAAGTAGCCTGATGCACAACCCCGCACCCACCGCCCGCCGTACGGCCCGCTGGCGCGGCGCCGAGTTCCCGTTCCTGGCCAGCGCGGTCCTGGCCAGCGCGGTACTGGCCGCACCGCCGCTGGCGGCGTCGGAGTTCGATACCTGCATTGCCGACCTGAAGACCCGGGCGGTCTCTGAAGGCATCTCGCCCACGGTGGCGGATCAGGTGCTGGACGGTGCGGAGCAGCTCGAGCGGGTCATCGAACTGGATCGCCAGCAGCCGGAATTCACCCAGAGCTTTGCCGACTACTATGGCCGGCGGGTGACCCCGGAACGGGTCAGCAAGGGCCGCGCCCTGCTGCGCGAGCACCAGACCCTGCTGGCCGAGGTTCAGCGCCAGACCGGCGTCCCGGCCCCCTACCTGGTGTCGTTCTGGGGCCTGGAAACCAACTTCGGCGCCTACTTCGGCAACATCCCCGTGCCCAGCTCGCTGGCGACCCTGGCCTGTGACCGCCGGCGCAGCGCGTTTTTCAGCACCCAGCTCATGGATGCGCTGCGCATCATCGATGCCGGTGACATCAGCGCCGACGCCATGGTCGGATCCTGGGCCGGCGCCATGGGCCACGTGCAGTTCATGCCGTCGGTGTTCCTGCAGTACGCGGTGGATGCCGATGGGGACGGGCGCCGGGACCTGTGGGGCAGTATCCCCGACGCCATGACCTCGGCCGGGTATTTCCTCAAGGGCATCGGCTGGGAGAAAGGGTTGCGCTGGGGCCGGGAGATCCGCCTGCCGGCGGATTTCGACTACGCCCTGGCCGGGCGCGACGAATCCCGGGCGCTGTCCGAGTGGGTGGACCTGGGCATTACCGGCGCCGCCGGCAACACCCTGCCACGGCTGGACCTGGACTCGGCGGTGCTGGTGCCCGCCGGACACGATGGCCCGGCGTTCCTGGTCTACGACAACTTCGAGGTCATCATGCGCTGGAACCGCTCGGAGTTCTACGCGCTGTCAGTGGGCCGCCTGGCCGACCAGATTGCCGGTGGCGGACCGCTGACCCGGCCGCCGCGCGCCGACGCCCAGCGCATCACCCGCGACGAAGTGCGCGAACTGCAGCGCGACCTCGCCGCCCTCGGCTTCGACGCCGGCGCCGCGGATGGCATTTTCGGGCCGGCCAGCCGGCGGGCACTGAGCCAGTTCCAGCGCCAGCACGACATGGTTGCAGACGGCCACCTGGACAGCGAAGCGCTGAACGCCGTCCGCCGGGCCGTGGCGCCCGCACCGGGCGCCGGTGCCGGGGGTTTCTGAACGCTGGCGTCGATTCCCAGCCTGGTCCTACAATCGATCCGTCAATTCTGACCAGCGAGATCGAAAATGTCCGACACCCATCAAGGTCAATGTTTCTGCGGTGCCGTTACCGTGGAAGTCAGCGGCGCGCCCGAGGCAATGGGCTACTGCCATTGCCGCTCCTGCCGGTCCTGGTCCGCGGGCCCGGTGAACGCTTTTTCGCTCTGGAAGCCGGACGCGGTCCGGGTCACCGGCGGCGCGGAGCACGTCAAGACCTTCGTCAAGAATCCTCAGAGTGAGCGCCAGTACTGCGATCTGTGCGGCGGCCACCTGATGACCAACCACCCGCCCTTCGGCCTGATCGACGTTTACGCGGCGACCCTGCCGACCCTGAAGTTCGAGCCGGCGCTGCACGTCAACTACGAAGACACGGTACTGCCCATGAAGGACGGGCTGCCGAAAATGAAGGACTTTCCGGCGGAGTTGGGCGGCTCGGGAGACACCCTGCCGGAGTAACACTGGGCGCCCGAGGCCTGGCGCCCTGGGTCAGGCCTTGAGCACCCGCAGCACGTCTTCCAGTTCCACGATCATCTGCTTCACCAGCAGCTTGAACTGGGTCTGGTCCTGCTTGGCCTCCTCGCCCTCGAGGCGCTGCCGGGCACCGCCGATGGTGAAGCCCTGCTCGTAGAGCAGGCCCCGGATCTGACGGATCACGATCACGTCCTGGCGCTGGTAATAGCGACGGTTACCGCGTCGTTTGACCGGTTTGAGCTGCGGGAACTCCTGCTCCCAGTAGCGCAGCACGTGAGGCTTGACGTCGCAGAGCTGGCTTACTTCCCCGATGGTGAAGTAACGCTTGCCGGGAATCGGCGGTAATTCGTCATTCTGACTCGCGTCCAGCATAGGCCTCTACCCGCGCCTTGAGCTTCTGCCCCGGCCGGAACGTCACGACCCGACGTGCCGAAATGGGGATTTCCTCTCCAGTTTTAGGATTGCGGCCGGGCCGCTCCCCCTTTTCACGCAGGTCGAAGTTGCCGAAGCCGGACAACTTCACCTGCTCGTTGCGTTCCAACGAGTTACGTATCTCGTTGAAGAACATTTCCACGATTTCTTTGGCCTCACGCTTGTTCAGGCCGAGCTCGTCGAACAATCGATCGGCCATCTGCGCTTTGGTCAGAGCACCCAACGTGGCGCCTCCCTTTCTTGTTCGTTCTCGTCTTGTTGTCGACGTTGTTTTGCGGCCGGTTGCGGGTCCCCGATCAAGCGCCCCCAGAGCGCAATCGAGCCCCCACCGCACGTTCGAGCGCCACCAGCACATCATCGATATAGCGCGCGATCCGATCTTCGGTAAGAGTGGCCGAGGTGTCCTGTAAGGTCAAGCCCACTGCCAGACTTTTCTCATTAGAATCAATACCCTTGCCCCGATACAGGTCAAAAAGGGTGAAGTCGATCAGTACTTCGCCCAGGGTGTCGCGAACTTCGCGCTCGACCCGGGCCGCGGGCACGGCATCATCCACCACCAGCGCCAGATCCCGCCGCACGCTGGGGAACCGGGAGATGCCCCGATTCACTCTGCGTGCTCTTTCGAGAAGCGTTTCACCTTCCAGTTCAAAAAGATACACGGCTTTTGTAATGTCCAATGCCAACTCTATTTCCGGGTGCAGCCGGCCGATCCGGCCAACCGGCCGGCCGTCAACGTGTACCGCCGCCGCCTGCCCCGGATGCAGCACGGGGTCTTCCGCCGGCCGGTATTCGACGCCCGCCAGGCCCGCCCAGTCGAGCAGCCGCTCCACCACCCCCTTGAGATCGAAGAAGTCCACCGGCTCGGTAGCCTGGGACCAGCTCACCGGGCTGCGCGGACCGCAGCAGACGGCGCCTACCCGCAACGACTGCACCAGCGTGTCGCCAGGCTGAAAGCACAGGCCCGACTCGAACAGCCAGACCCGCTCCTGCTGCCGGGACAGATTCAGACGCAGCGCGTCCATGAGCCCGGGGAGCAGATTGGTCCGCATCACCGACTGCTCCGAGGACATGGGATTGGCCAGGGCCAGGGGGTCTGCACCTGGGTCCAACAGGTCCTGCAGGCGCGGGTCGACAAAGCTGTAGGTGATGGTTTCCTGGAAGCCGAGGGCGGCAAGCTGAACCTTCAGCGCCGATTCGCTGGACCGGTCCATGGCCACCGGCGGCAGGTCCAGCGCGGTGCGCGGCAGCCGGGCCGGAATCCGGTTGTAGCCGTAGATGCGGCAGACCTCTTCCACCAGATCCGCTTCCCGCTCGATGTCGAAGCGGTGACTGGGCGACTCGATGGTCCAGCAGACCCCATCGGCCGCCGACTCGGTGCGCTCGATCAGCGCAAAGTCGAGGCGGCCAAGCGCCGCGTCCACCTCGGCGGCATCGATGATCAGGCCCATGAGTTCGTGCAGCCGGCGCTCGCGCAGACAGACCCGGTTGGGGGTCGGCAGGTGCTCGGGCGCCACCGCTTCGGTGACCGGCCCGGCGTCGCCGCCGACGATCTCGAGCAGCAGCTCGGTGGCGCGGGCCACGGCTCGTTGCTGCAGTTCGTAGTCGACCCCGCGCTCGTAGCGGTGGGCGGCATCGGTGTGCATACCGTAGCGGCGCGCCGTACCCGCCACCGCCAGCGGCGTGAAGAACGCACACTCCAGAAATACGTCCGTGGTACCGGCGGCCACCCCGCTGCGCTCGCCGCCCATGACCCCGCCCATGGCCACCGGGCCGTCCTGGTCCGCGATGACCAGGGTCTCGCTGTCGAGGGTCACGGCCTTACCGTCCAGCATCTCCAGGGTTTCGCCCGGGCGCGCCATGCGCACCACGATACCGCCGGCCAGCCTGCCCAGGTCGAAGGCGTGCATGGGCTGACCCAGTTCGAGCATGACGTAGTTGGTGACGTCCACCACCGCGTCGATACTGCGCAGGCCCGATCGGCGCAGCTTTTCGACCATCCAGCGTGGGGTGGGCGCGGTCACGTCGATGCCGCGGATCACCCGGCCGAGATAGCGTGGACAGGCGTCCGGCGCCTCCAGTGCGACCGGGAAGGTATCGTCGATGCGCGGCGGAGATGGCGCCGGCTCGGGTCCCTGCACCGGCAGGTTGTTGAGGACCCCCACTTCCCGGGCCAGCCCGCGGATCGACAGGCAGTCGCCGCGGTTGGGGGTCAGATTCACCTCCACGCAGGCGTCGTCCAGGCCGAGAGCGGCGCGCAGATCGGACCCTGCCGCCAGGCCGGAGTCGAGCTCCAGGATACCGTCGTGTTCGTCGCCGAGGCCGAGTTCGGCCGCGCTGCAGAGCATGCCCGCCGATTCCACGCCGCGCAGCTTGGCGCGCTTGATCCTGAAATCGCCCGGCAGCACCGCGCCGACCCGGGCAAACGCGGTCTTCAGGCCCACCCGGACATTGGGCGCGCCGCACACCACCTGATGGGTGTCCTGACCATCGTTCACCCGGCACAGCGACAGCTTGTCCGCGTCCGGGTGTTTGCCGGCCGCGATGACCTCGCCCACCACAACCCCGGCGAACGCACCGGCCACCGGTTCGAAGCCCTCGATCTCGAGCCCGGCCATGGTGAGCTGCTCGTACAACGATTCGGCGTCCACCGGCGGATCGACCCACTCGCGCAGCCACGCCTCACTGAATTTCATGTCGGCTCCCTATCAGAGTTGAATGGGCAGAGTTGAACAGGTGTGCGCCGGGCCAGATCAGTTGAACTGGCGCAGAAAACGCAGATCGTTGTCATAGAACAGGCGCAGGTCGTCCACCTGGTAGAGCAGCGTCGCCAGCCGGTCCACGCCCATGCCGAACGCGAACCCGGAGTAGACCTCGCTGTCGATGCCGGACATCTCCAGTACGTTGGGATGCACCACCCCGCAGCCCATGATCTCGATCCAGCCGGTGTGGCCGCAGACCCGGCAGCCCTCACCCAGGCAGTGCACGCACTGCACGTCCACTTCCGCCGACGGTTCGGTGAACGGGAAGTAGGATGGCCGGAAACGCACCGCCAGTTCCTTTTCGAAGAAACGCTGCAGAAACTCGATCACCGTACCCTTCAGGTCGGCGAAACTGATGCCGCGGTCCACCACCAGCCCTTCGAGTTGCTGGAACATGGGGCTGTGGGTGGGGTCGATGTCGTCGCGCCGGTACACACGACCGGGGCAGACGACCCGGATCGGCGGCTGCTGCGATTCCATGGTGTGAATCTGCGACGGCGAGGTGTGGGTGCGCAGCAGGCTGCCGTCGGGGAAGTAGAAGGTGTCGTGCATGCCGCGGGCCGGATGATGGGCCGGGATGTTCAACGCCTCGAAGTTGTAATAGTCGTTTTCCACCTCGGGGCCGGTGACCACGGTGTAGCCGGCGCCGGTGAAAATCTCCTCCATGCGCAACAGCACCTGGGTGACCGGGTGCAGACCGCCGCTGCCCTGGCGGCGTCCGGGCAGGGTCACGTCTAGGCGTTCCTCGGCCAGGCGCGCCGCCATCTGCTCCGACGCCAGCGCGCCTTTGCGCTCGCCGATGGCGCCCTGCACCGCCTCCTTGGCGGTATTGATCCGGGCGCCCGCCGCCGGCCGCGCTTCCGCCGACAGCCCACCCAGCGTCTTGAGCAGCGCCGTGATTTCACCTTTCTTGCCGAGGTAACGCACCCGGACTTCGTCCAGGCCGCGCTCGTCGGCGGCCTCCGCCACCGCCTGCTGCGCCTCCCGGGTCAGCCGTTCCAGTGTCGAATCCAGATCGCTCATGTCCGCTCCCGCTGTCATAAAAAAAGGGAAGAACTTTCGCCCTTCCCTTTTCCTGGCGCCGAACGCCAACGTCCCGTGGAAAGGCCGCCGTGGTGGCCCCCAGAAGACGGTAGATTGTCGTGGTGCGCCCGGGCCGGGTTGCGGCAGACCGGGCGCCCGGCCGGACTCAGGCCGCCTGCGCGGTTTCTGTCTCCAGCGCAGCCCGGGCCTTCTCGGCCAGCGCCGCGAATGCCGCGGGCTCGTGCATGGCCAGGTCTGCCAGCACTTTGCGGTCCACGTCGATCGCCGCCTTCTTGAGGCCGGCGATAAATCGGCTGTAGGACAGGCCGTGCTCGCGCGCCCCCGCATTGATGCGGATGATCCACAGATTGCGGAACTGGCGCTTGCGCTGGCGGCGGTCGCGATAGGCGTACTGGCCAGCCTTGATGACCGCCTGCTTGGCGACCTTGAACTGGCGGCTGCGGGCGCCGTAATAGCCCCGCGCCTGCTTCAGAACCTTCTTGCGGCGGGCTCGGGACGCCACGCCTCGTTTTACTCTAGGCATGGGACCCCCTCAGCGCGCTTTGGTCGGCAGCATCCGGTCGATGCGCGCCACGTCGGAAGCGGATACCGCTTCCAGGCCACGCAGCTGACGCTTCCGCTTGGATGCTTTCTTGGTCAGGATGTGGTTCCGGTTCGCCTGACGGTGCTTATAGCCCGAGGCGGTGCGGCGAAAACGTTTCGCCGCGCCGGAGTTCGACTTCATCTTCGGCATGTTCTGCTCCACGCATTGCATACGGCCCCGCACCTTGCGGGGCCCGTGTTCCCCGTCGTCGGCGGGGCGCTTCCGCCCCGTTGGGGGGCGCGTACTCAGCGGTTACTGAGCTTCTTCCGGGGCCTTCTGAGCCTTCTTTGCTTTTTTACTCGGAGCCAGCACCATGATCATCTGCCGCCCTTCGAACTTCGGCTCGGATTCCACCTGGCCGATTTCCGTCAGGTCTTCCGCGATGCGCGACATGAGGTTCAGCCCGATCTCGGGGTGGACCACCTCGCGGCCGCGAAAGCGCAGCGACACCTTGGCTTTGTCTCCGTCTTCGAGGAAGCGCCTCAGGTTGCGTAGTTTGACCTGATAGTCGCCCTCTTCCGTTCCCGGACGAAATTTCATCTCCTTGATCTGGATCTGCTTCTGCTTCTTCCGCTGAGCCGCTTTGGTTTTCTTCAGCTCGAAAAGATGCTTGCCATAATCCATGACCTTGACCACCGGCGGCTCCGCTTCCGGTGCAATCAGCACCAGATCCAGAGCGGCCCGGCGGGCATTGTCCAAGGCTTCGTCGCGGGTCACGACGCCGACCTGTTCCCCGTCGGCACCGATCAAGCGCACATTCGATGCGCGAATCTCCTCATTCAGCAGGGACCGCTCGACGCGCTTACTGCCACCTTTCTTAATAGGTGTTCTCCATACTTTCTGTCACCCCTTGCCCTCCTGCGGGCGTTCCAGGTAACGATAAATAGCCGAGCAGAACCCTCCTTCTCCAGGGATCCGTCGACCGTGGTTTGGTCCTTCCCGGCGCCGGTAGGGCCGGCTCGCCCGAAAAGGACCGCGAATTCTACTGCTCTCGCGGCGTTCTGCACAAGACCCGGCAACTCGCCGGAATCGGCGGCGCCGCGGCCACTCCAATGCCTCGCGCCTGGTTGGCTGGCGCAACAGTTGCTGTATCATACGCGTCCCGCGCCGGGGCACGCCCTGGCCGGAATCCGTCTTCAGGCGCGTAGCTCAGTTGGTTAGAGCGCTACCTTGACATGGTAGAGGTCCCCGGTTCGAATCCGGGCGCGCCTACCACGCCGCTGGCCGCGGCGCGAACAGCCCGAAAGTGTCCCATCCCTACCCGCCTCCTGTCTTCGCGACGACAACTTGCGCTGATCCGTGCCGGTAGACTCGGGCAGGAGTCGATCACAGAAGGGATTGTCCAGGTGCGTGAGATCAGCCTTCCTCGCGCGGCGAACACGACTGCCATGGCCGGCATGCAGCGGCAAGAGCCGACCTCCAGCGCAGATTGGCGCGTGCTCGGAATCAATCGGCCCGAAGATCTTTCAGAGGCGGTTCAAGGCGCCGGATTGTCGGCGACTCAGCTATCCGGAAACGCGCTGGGAGGCAGCCTGGCATTCCGCGAGCGCGAGGGCATTCTGACCAGCAGCGGGCTGCTGCGGGGGCGTGTCGCGTTGTACGGCCCCCTGTCGCGGGACCGGCCCACACTCGGCGTCGGTATCCGCATGGCGGCCGGCTCACGGCACTGGATGTCCGAGTACCCGTCCGGAAGCGTCGGGGTGTTTCTGCCGAACGACGAGCATGACGCGCTGTACACGCACGGTTCACTCTACGCAGCGGTGACCCTCGATTTCTCCCTCCTCGAGCAATTGGCCTCCGAGCTGGATCTGGTGCTCGACCGCGAGCAACTCGCGGGGACTGGTGTCCACCCCATGCCGCTGTCCTCGGGCCACCAGAGGATGCTTCTGGAGGCCGTGCTCCGGGTACACCGGCCGTCTGGCCGCGATAGCGGGAAGGTGGCGGCAGATGACCTGCTGATTGGCGTTTTGATTCAGCACCTGGCCCGAACACCGCGGGTTCCACCGGGTCGGTCAGCGACGCGCGGCCATGCCCGGGTGGTGGAGCGCGCGCGCAGCTACATCGAGTCGGACCTGTCTCGACCCGTGGCCATTGCCGAGGTTGCGCGCGCCGCCGGAACCTCTCAGCGGACACTGTACCGGGCGTTTCTGACGATCCTCGGTGAGTCACCGACCCTCTACGTCAGACGCCGTCGATTGCACAGGATCCGCTCTGACCTGCGTCGGGGCGGCGTGGAGGCCATTGGCCCGATCGCTACACGGTGGGGAATCCCGGAACTCGGTCGAATGGCGGGGTGGTATCGCGACCTGTTCGCAGAGAGCCCGTCGCAGACACTGCGGGATGCTCGACGGAGCTTCCCTGCCTGAAGCCGATTGGCAGGATCTGCATAGACACTCGCCACCTATCGCACCTAGCTTCCGTCAGCAGAACCTGGCGTCAACCTCGGAGGCATCTCGTGACCCGTACTCTGGCCCTTTCGGCCGCGTTGCTGTTGGACGCTCTGGGGTTGAAAGCGATGGCTCAGGATGCACCGGCAGCTGCCCAGGCCAATAACCCTCTGGCCAACATGACCGCCTTTAACGTGCAGGACTACTACATCGGTGAGCTGACCGACTCCGAAGACTCGGCGAACCAGGCCTGGCTGAGGTACGCGACGCCGGTGTCACTCGGCGAAACCGATTGGATTCTCAGGGCTTCCCTGCCGATCAACAGTTTCCCGACACCGCCCGACGGCGATACTGAGACCGGTGTTGGTGATTTCAACGTGTTCGCCGCGTACCTGATTGACACCGGCAATCCGGCGGTCAGCTTTGGCATCGGACCACAACTCACCACACCCACTGCGGGGAAAGACGAGCTTGGCAGCGAGAAGTGGTCCGCCGGGTTCGCCAATGTGCTGTTCAACGCCAGTTCTCCGAAATTTCAGTACGGCTATCTGCTCACCTGGCAGAAGAGTTTCGCTGGTAAGGACGACCGACAAGACGTCAACGTCGGCGCCTTCCAGCCATTTGCGTTCTATCAACTTGGTGGTGGAACCTACCTGCGCAGCGCGCCGATCTGGGTGTATGACCTGGAGGACGACGATTACAGCGTGCCGCTCGGCCTGGGCGTCGGCCAGGTGACGAAGCGTGGGAGCACGGTGTTCAACCTGTTCGTCGAGCCCCAGTTCTCGGTCGCTGATAAAGGCGCCGGCCAGCCGGACTGGCAGGTGTTCGTCGGCTTCAACATGCAGTTTCTGAACTGATCCGGGCGTCGGAAACCGCGTATCCAGTTGACCCGGTAGAAAGCCATTCATCTCTCATTGGAGGACGTCATGACGCACAAGCTGGTTCGATGTGCTGCCGGATTCGCCTCGGTGTTTCTCGCTGTCCACATGCAGGCGGCAATTGCCGCCAGCGAGGCGCCAGGGCTCGATCGCTACCAGGCTCTCGCTGACCTGCCCTTCCAACATGACTTTCCGACGGATCAGACTCTGAAAGCTCTGGAAGACGAACTCTACTTCCAGCGCGCGGTCCAGGTTTATCTGTGGGCTCTGCCCGCGATGAACATGTACGCAATGAAGGAGGGGGCTGCCCGGCATTTCGGGGAAGGCTACCAGGTGATGGCCATCTGGAAGCAGCGGATCGATTCCAACGCGATCATCACGACACCGAACTCGGACGTCATCTACGGCATGGGCTTCCTGGATCTCGCCAAGGACGGGCCGATGGTTCTGGATGTGCCACCGCGACTCCAGGCGCTCATCGATGACTTCTGGCATCGCCCGATCGAGGGCCCCACGATCGATGGCCGGACCTACTATGCCGACATTGGCCTGCCGGGACCGGACAAGGGGAAGGGCGGCAAGTATCTCGTGGTGCCTGCAGACTACGACGGCCAGATTCCCGAGGACGACTACTACGTCTATCGCAGCAGGACCAACGGTGTGTTCGTGTTTCTAAGGGGCTTTTTCGACAGCCCCGACAATCTGCAGCCGGCCGTCGAGAACATGATGGGAATCCGGGTTCATCCATTGGGGCGCGAAGACCAGGCGGAACCAATGCAGTTTCCGAATGCTTCGGGGGTCAAAGCCAACATGGGCGCGCCCATGGATGGCGAATACTTCGCCATGCTCAATCGGTTCGTCCAGAGCGAAGTCAGCGACTACCCCGGCACGAACTACGCACGTGGACTGATGGCAGCGATTGGTATCGCCAAAGGACAGGACTTCGAGCCTACCCCGCGTCAGACTCAGTTACTCGACTACGCCGCCAGAACGGCCTTCAAGATGTCGAAGGCGGTGTCCTTCGACCAGTTTCCCCAGGGCGAGAAGGTAAAATGGTACGACGATCGCCAGTGGTGGGGGCATATCCGCGATGGCGGCGATGATTTCTTTGCCGCACTGGACGACTTCAACTTCGAGCGTAAAGGTGGTCACTACATCGACGTGGATGCACAGATCCATATGTACACCAACTACTATTCGATGAGCCCTGGCATGGGGACTTCGATCCCCGGCGTAGGGGCAAAGTACCTCGTCACCGCGAAAGATGCCGACGGTCGATTCTTCGACGGCGGGCAAACGTACGAGCTGACTCTGCCTGCTGACGCGCCGGCAAAACTGTTCTGGTCTGTGACTGCCTATGACGCAATCACGGCGGCCGGTCTGGACAATGGGCAACCATTCCCGTCCATCAACTCCAGGGACGACATCGCCTTGAACGATGATGGATCCGTGACCCTCTACTTCGGGCCGCAGGCGCCGGAAGGTAAGTCGGGCAACTGGGTAGCCACAGTTCCGGGAAAAGGATGGTTCTCGATTCTCCGCCTCTACGGGCCGGAAGAGCCATTTTTCGACAAGTCCTGGATCCCCGGCGACTTTGAGAAGATCGAGTAGCCGGCAGCGGAGATGCCCCGGCGGCGTCCGCGGTCGCATGGTTCTCCGCCGTACCCCCTGGCGGTGTTCTGACGGCCGCTGCGGCGGACCTGCTCCGGTCCACCGCCTGCCTCACAACGCGTTGAGTCCGCCGTCCACGATGAACTCGGAGCCGGTGGAGTAGGAGCTCTCGTCGCTGGCGAGATACAGGGCCAGCCGCGCCACCTCGTCGGCCTGGGCGGCGCGGCCCAATGGAACCCGCCGGGTGAGACGGGATTCGTCCTCGGCGCCCGGGAGCTGCTGCAGCATGTCGGTGTCGATGAGTCCGGGATGGATCGAGTTGACCCGCACGTTGCGGCGCCCATTCTCCACCGCCGCGGCTTTGGTCATACCGCGCACCGCCCATTTCGACGTGCCGTAGGCGAAGGCGCCGGCCGCGCCGGACATGCCGGCCAGCGATGAGATGTTGACAATGGAGCCGCTGCCCTGATCCCGCATGACCGGAGAGACTGCCCGCATGCCGAGAAACACGCCCAGACAGTTGACGTCCATGATGCGCTGAAACTCCGCCGCATCGATTTCGAAGTGGCGCCCGGTGGCAAAGATGCCGGCGTTGTTGATCAGCACGTCCACCCGCCCCGAGGTCTGCACCATCTCCTGAACGAGCCCCGCCCAGGCAGATTCGTCGCGCACGTCCAGGTGTCGATAGTCCGCACCGATCTCTTCAGCCAGCGCCGCGCCTTCCCCGTCCAGCACGTCCGCCAGCCACACTTTGCCGCCTTCGGCGGCGAACAGCCGCGCCTCGGCCGCTCCCTGACCGCGGGCGGCGCCGGTGATCAGGCAGACCTTTCCATCCAATCGCCCCATGACTCCCCTCCTTCCGAGCTTCATTTTTCTGCACCGGAGTCTGCCACCATTGCCGGCGCCACGTCAGCCGGCGACGGCCGCAGGGAGAGCGTATAGTGAGATCCAGGCGAAGCGGCGGACGGACCCGACCATGAACCGTTTCCAGGGCAATTCATTCACCCGTGACTTCGGCATATCCCTGCCGATCGTGCAGGGCCCCATGGGTGGCGTGGCCGGACCGGAACTGGTGGCGGCGGTGTCCAATGCCGGCGGCCTGGGCATGCTGCCGGTGTGGACGTCTCCCGCCGGGGCGGTGGCCGCGGAACTCGCCCGTACCCGATCCCTTACCGCGCTGCCGTTCGGCGTGAACCTGCGCGCCGATCTGCTGCAGTTCGACCACCTCCAGGCAGCCCTCGATGCCGGGGCCTCAGTCATTCACCTGTTCTGGGGCGACCCCACCCCCTGTGCCCCGCGGATCCACCAAGGCGGCGCCAGACTGGTCGCCACCGTTGGCGACGCAGAAGCGGCTCGTCAGGCTCTCGACGCCGGCGCCGCTGCGCTGATCGCTCAGGGGGTGGAAGCGGGTGGCCATGTGCTGAGCGAGATTCCCTTGCGCAGTCTGCTGGAACAGGTGCTGGCCGTCGCCGGTCAGGTCCCGGTCATCGCCGCCGGGGGCCTGGTGGACGCCGAAGACGTGGCGCAGATGGTCCGCCTCGGCGCCGCCGGCGCCCTGCTCGGAAGCCGCTTCGTGGTCACCAGGGAATCGCTGGCTCACCCGGACTACAAGCAGGCCTTGATCGACGCCGACGACGATGCCACCGCGCGCTCGGAATGCTTCGAGATCGGCTGGCCGGAGGCCCCCCACCGCCACCTGAGGAATGCCACCTTCCGCGCCTGGGACGAGGCCGGCAGACCCGGTCCTGGCGACCGCCCCGGCGAGGGCGACGTGGTGCTGCACCTCGGCGAGGAAACGTTCCCGCGCTACTCGGTGATGCCGCCCCAGCACGGCATGAGCGGCGACATTCTTGCCGCAGTACTTTACGCCGGTAACGGGGTCGGCAGGATTCGAGCCTGCTTGCCGGCCGCCGCGGTGGTGCAGGAACTGGCATCGCGTCTGGGGTGAGTCGCGGGGAGCGACCTCGCAAACCCACAAGCGCGTCACACCCAGGCAATTAAGGTGCCTGTGTCTGCCGCCGTAACGACGCACAAACTCACGACTTGTCGCCCGGGCGACAAATCGGTGGCACGATCTGGAGTAGATTCTGCTCCGCCCGCGCAGCTCCGGCGCGCGGGTTCCTTCAAACACGTGTGGAGAGCGCGTCGTGAATAATTCAGTTGCATATTCCGAACAGCCCGGCGGCGAAGACCGGGGACGGTTTGTCTACCCCCGGGGGGCCGCTGTTCTGGTCCTGAGCACGCTCCTGGGCCTGGCCAGCCTGCCGGCTCATGCGGACTCCGGGCTATATCTCGGCGGCAGCGTCGGCTCAGCCACCGTAGAAGGCGACTTCGACGACCTGGGCGACGACGACTTCGATTTCGACGAAAGCGATTTCGCCTGGAAAGCCTTCGGTGGTTACAACTTCGATCTGCTGTTCATCGACCTGGCGGTGGAAGCCGGCTACGTCGACTTCGGCAATATGTCGGGCAACAACCTGGAGGTGGACGTCACCGGCCTGAACGTATTCGGCCTGGTGGGATTCGACCTGGGGCCGCTGGGCCTGTTCGCCAAGGCCGGGGTCATCAACTGGGACACCGAGGTATCGTCGTTCGACTTCGACATCGATGAGGACGGCACCGATCCCGCGTACGGCGTGGGTGCCCGCTTCTCCGTAGGCTCCCTGGAAATTCGCGGCGAGTTCGAGTACTTCGACGTCGACGAACTGGACGACACCTATCTGCTGTCGGCCGGCCTGGCCTGGACCTTCTGAGGCTTTCTGACCGGTGTCGGCGGCCGCAAGCCGCCGCCATCCGCCGGAACCCCCTATTCAAGGAATTTAAACCGGCGTTTTCATACCGGACGGTTATTTGGCGGCGCTGGCGGTGCCACTCAGAATGCCGTTAGCGCCTCCCGCCGGGGCGACACTCGGGGCCTTGCCAATGAAAATCGTGCGCGACGTACTCACCCGCAACGAGGCCGGTGATGTCTGGTGGGTCCCACCCATCGCCACGGTGTACGACGCCATCGCACTGATGTCGGACCGGCACGTGGGCGCCCTGCCCGTGCTGCAGGACGAGTCGCTGGTCGGCATCATTTCGGAACGGGATTACGCCCGTAAAGTGATCCTCAAGGACAAGTCGTCCAAATCCACCCGGGTGTCCGAGATCATGACCCGGGATGTCGTGACCGTCACCTCTGAAGCCCGGGTGGAGGAGTGTATCGATCTGATGCGCTCGCACCACATCCGCCACCTGGTGGTGGTCGACGAGGGCCGGGTGACCGGCATGCTGTCGCTGCGTGATCTGTTCAGCAACATCATCGAAGCGCAAGCCGACACCATCGATAAGCTCGAACACTACATTCAGGGGCGCCCCTAGACAGCGCCCGCAACAAGCGTCCGGACGCAGGTTCCGGCGCCAGCCTCAGAGGTCTTCCAGCACCCCGCTCGGCAGGCCATCCAGCGACCGCTGATTGCGCTCGGCCCAGTAGGCGGCAATACCATCCGGGCCACGCTTCTCGGACCACAGCGTCAACGCCTGCCGCTGCTCGACGAAGTCGAACCGGGGCACGGCATAACCGCAGGACGTCTGAGCCAGATCGATCTGCAGGCGGAAATACTGCCGGGCACCGCTGGCGGCCGGCAGCAACGCCGTGCAACCAGCCCAGTCGTCATCGCGCGGATGAATGCAGCGGGCAGACCCGTAGACGCGCAGAATACGCGGCGCTCCGGTGAACGCACACCACATCAGCGTCATACGGTTTACCGCCCTGAGGTGCGCGGCCGTCTCGTTGCCGCTGCCGGTCAGGTTGAGCCAGAGCATCTCGTTGGGCCCGAGCACCCGCAGACTGTCCTGACCCTTGGGTGACAGGTTGACCCGTCCGTCCGCCGCCGCAGTGGCGACGAAAAACATCTGCTGCGCCTCGATGAAGGCAACGTGCTCGGGTTGAAGGCAGTCGAACTGTTCGGCCAAAAGCGGGCTCCGTCGGCGGTTTGGCCCATCATACCTCGTGCGGCCGACCGAT
Source organism: uncultured Gammaproteobacteria bacterium (assembly GCA_942491135.1). Classification (GTDB taxonomy): domain Bacteria; phylum Pseudomonadota; class Gammaproteobacteria; order Pseudomonadales; family Azotimanducaceae; genus UBA7803. The sequence continues at coordinate 274,758 of CALNZS010000016.1, forward strand.
CAGGCGAACGGAATATGGTCCATGTTGACCACCGTGACGTCTCTCAGATCCAGGTGACCGGCGGCGGGCGGCAGGTCGTCACTCAGGTAGATCATGGTATCGATGTAGAGCCGGGCTTCGGCATGGGCTTCACGCCGTGAGCGGAACGGACCGCGCAGACCCTCGCGGGTGCGGACGAACCAGCGTTCGCCCTGTTGTTCGATCCGGTCGTTGGCCCGGCGGAAGCGGAATCGGGTCTTGTCTGTCTTGCGCATGCAGGGCATTGTCTCGGCATCGGCGTCCGCTTGCTGCACAATTTGGTGAGGCAAATGTGAGTGCCCCTGGGCAGTCGGACCAGGACCGCCGTCACAATCCGGAGGGAGGGGAGGAACCGATGACCCGATTGGAGTCCCAGTTGGATTCGGTGCTAGAGGCCACCGACGAGGCGCTGGAACAGGCCGTGGATACCGGCATGTTGCTTGCCTATCAAGCCGCCCGGCATGGCGCCAACCCGGCTCTGATCAGCCGTTTCGGCGACCGCACCTTCAGCGAACTCAACGGTAACGCCAACCGGCTGGCGCGCCTGCTGCGCCGCCACGGAATCGGTGACGGCGACAGTGTGGCCGTAGTCAGCCGCAACCGCCCAGAATTCGTCGAGGTGCTGGAAGCCACTACCCGCTGCGGCATCCGCTTTACCCCCATCAACTTTCATCTGAAGGGCGAAGAGATCGGCTACGTCGCCGACAACTGCGAGGCCCGGGCTCTGATCGCCGACGCGACTCTGGGCCAGCCGCCGGTGGAAGCCCTGGGCTACGCCCCGGGCCTCACCCTCAAACTGGCCTGCGGCGGCGCCCTGGACGGCTTCGACGATTATGCGTCCGCCATTGCCGGCGAATCGCCCGACGACATTCCGGACCCGGTGCTCGGCCACCGCATGCTCTACACCTCTGGCACCACAGGCCGGCCCAAAGGGGTCCATCGCCGAACCCGCCTGCCGGTACGGCCGCAACATGAAGGTACCCGGGTCTGCTATCGCCCGGGCCAGGACATGCAACTGTGCACCGGCCCCGCCTATCACGCGGCGCCTCTGGCCATCGACGTCATCGCCGCGCTGGCATCCGGGGTGGGTGTGGTGATGATGGACAAGTGGGACGCCGAAGAAACCCTGCGGCTGATCGAACGACACCGCATCAGTCACAGCCACATGGTTGCCACCATGTTCCACCGCCTGCTGCAGTTGCCGGAGGCGGTGCGCCGCGGCTACGACCTGTCCTCGCTGCGTTACCTGATACACGGCGCCGCACCCTGCCCGGTGCACGTCAAACAGGCCATGATCGACTGGCTGGGGCCCATCGTCTGGGAGTACTACGCCGCCACCGAGGGGGGCGGCGGATTCATCGTCGACTCCCATGAATGGCTTACCCGTCCCGGTACCGTGGGCAGACCCGGGCCGGAGTTCGACAACCGGATTCTCGATGACGACGGTAACGAACTGGCGCCGGGCGAAGTCGGCACCATCTACATGCGGGCGCCGGACACCGGTCGCTTCGAGTACTACAAGGACGACGACAAGACCGCCCGCTCCTATCGCGGCGATTACTTTACCCTGGGTGATATGGGCTATTTCGACCAGGACGGTTATCTGTTTCTGACCGGGCGTTCCGCCGAGCTGATCATCGCCGGCGGGGTCAACATCTACCCCCAGGAAGTGGACAGCGAATTGCTCAAACACGCCGCCGTACAGGATGTGTGCACCGTCGGCGTTCCCAACGAGGAGTGGGGTGAGGAAGTGCGCGCCGTCGTGCAGCTCGCACCCGGATACGAGGCGTCAGACGGATTGTCGGAGGAGCTGATCCGCTGGACCCGGGAACGCCTGGCCGCTTTCAAGTGCCCACGGCGCATCGACTACGTGGACCAACTGCCGCGCTCCGCCGCCGGCAAAATACAACGCCGCGTGGTACGGGAGCCTTACTGGAAAGGTCGCTGACGGTTGAGAGCCGAAGGAAGCACGGTATAGACTCCGCGGGACCCTGGCGGCTCCTGCAAGGCAACTCACAAGGTAAGCCCATGCCGATGCTACCCGCGATCGTCGAGAGACAATCGCGTCATGGTGACCCCGGTCTCGCGGAACTGTCGACCCTGACCGGGTCGGCGTTCCTCGATGCGGCGAGCGCCTGGTTACAGCAGTCCCTCGGCTGCTTTGCGGTGTCCATCGGTGACAAGGCTGGCGCGCTCGGCGATCAGATCAACGTCCGGGCCTTCCATTCCAGCGACCCGGAGTTGAGCCCCGAACGTTACGATCTGTCCGGCTCACCCTGCCAGGAAGTGCTCAGCGGCGATGAGCAGGTCACGGTGGTGAGCGATGCCCTCGTCCGCTATCCCGATGACGTCATGTTCCGCGACCTCGGCATCGACAGTTATGTCGGCGTGCCGCTGCGCAATCCCGCCGGACGCGCCATCGGTCTGGTCTGCGCATTCGATACCTGTCCCTTGAATGTCGAAGAGACGGTGGCGGCACTGGGCTGGCTGGCCCCCCGTATCGGCCAGGAGCTGTTTCAGCTTCGCCACCACGACTACACCCTGTCGACGGTGCGCTGGATCGGACAGTCCGGCGCCGACGAAGTGTTCGGCAACCTCACCCAGTCCCTGGCCTCGATCATGCAGATCTCCACCTGCATCGTCACCGAGTGGCCGGAAGACGACCCGGATCACTACCGGATCGTGTCGTGTTATCACGCCGGCGGCCAGTCGGAAACGTTGATCGGCAGTCTGTGGAACTTCGACGATTCCCCGTGCGCCGAACTGCGAGATGGGCAGGATGCGTTGATGGTCACCGACGGCCTGGCTCAGCGCTGGCCCCGTTCACCACTGGTGACAATGTGTGGCACGGACTCCTGTTATGCGGTCACACTGCGCGGCCGCTCGGGCGAAACCCTGGGTCATCTGATGCTGTCTCACATCGGCCAGATGCCGGCGCGCGCCGCCGTGGAACCCGCTCTGGCCCTGATGCGGGCCCGGGCCGCAGCCGAAATGCAGCGCATCCAGCTCGACCGCGAGCGCAAGCAGATCGCCGACTCGCTGATGTCCAAACAGAAACTGGAGAGTCTGGGCCTCATGGCCGGCGGCATCGCCCACGATTTCAACAACCTGCTGGTCGGCATCATCGGTAACGTCAATCTGGCCATGGCCCACACCTCGCAGGACGGTGAAGGTTATCTGTCCCGGGTGGAAACCGCTGCCCTGCGCGCCGGCGACATCCTGCGGCAATTGCTGGAGTACGCCGGCAAGGGCTTCGGCGAACCCGAGGCATTGAACCTGACCGACGCGGTCAAGGCCGCTTCCGAACTGCTGACGCTGTCTACCGGCCGTAACGCCAGAATCCGCTACGATCTGGAAGATGGGCTGCCTCTGACCCACGCCGACCCGGCTCAGCTTCAACAGGTGATCATGAACCTGGTTCTGAATGCCTCCGATGCCCTGGAGGGTCAACCCGGCAACATCACCGTCTGTACCCGCCTGGCCGAACTGGAACGGCATGACATCCGCGCGTTGAGTTTCGGCCGCGATCTCGCCGAAGGCACGTATCTGGAGCTCGAGGTGACCGATACCGGCAGCGGGATGGACGCGGCGACCATGAAACGTATCTTCGACCCGTTCTTCACCAGCAAGCCCACGGGGCGGGGTCTGGGCCTGTCGGCCCTGCAGGGATTCGCGCGCAATCACCATGCCGGCATCGGCGTCAGTTCCACCCCCGGGGCCGGCACCCGCATGTGTCTGTATCTGCCGCCCCGGCAGGAAGCCCAGCGTGATTCGCCGTCCCTCGTGCAGGTGCCACACGGCCGGCTGGAGGTCGACCGGCCCATTCTGATCGTGGACGATGACGACGGCGTACGTTCGGTCACCGCCGAACTGCTCGGCAGTCTGGATTATCAGGTTCAGGCCTGCGAGAACGGCGAAAGCGCCGTGGCAAGCTGCCTGGCGGGGAGGAGTTACGCGGCCGCGTTCATCGACATTTCCATGCCCGGTCTGGATGGCTGGACCACACTTGCCGGCCTGCGCGAGATCGACCCGGAGCTGCCGGTCGTCATGATGAGCGGATTCACCAATCAGACCTCGGCCAGCGAACTGGCACGGGAGCGGCGCGCGCAGTTTCTGAAGAAGCCGTTCTGCCGCGAGGACCTGAATCGTGCCCTGCACCAGGCCGTGGGCCAGGATTGAGCGTGGTTGGCATATTCAGAGTAATCCTGTTCTGCACCGCGGCTCTGCTGCTGCCAGCCGCTGCCGGCGCCGACGTTTACGCCTACGTCAATGACGACGGCGACTACGTGGTGTCCAGGGACAATCCCGGTGACTCCGTAGCCGAATATGCAGTGCTCACCGACGACGGTGAGTTTCTACGCCTGGTGCGGCCGCGCGATCTGGACGTACCCGTCACCCACTGGCGGCCCTGGTTTCTGCCCAGACAGCCCGATCCGTTCGACGCCGATCCCGAATCGCTGCCGCGCTCAGAGTGCCAGCAGGGACGCCGGGCGCGGCCGGGAGAGGGGGGAGGCAGCCGCGATGCATAGAAATAGTGATGTCGTAGTCATCCGAGCGACAGGGGAGGCACAGTGCCCGCCGACGCCGGCGTGGACAGATCGAATCCGGAGGAACTCCAGGATAACCCCGCCGGGCCCAACCAGATGGCGTTCAGCCCAGGGCAAACGTCGTCGCCCCGCCCCGGGATGCGCCGCGCCTCAGATGTGCCAGGTCAGGGACGTGTAGGGGCTCTCTTGACCAGCATCGAGAAGGAAAGTGGGGCGAAGCGTGGGAGGGGGGGGGGGAATCCGGCGCGCGCACCGAGTCGTCTTCCACCAGCGGCGCCTCACCCAGATAACGCACCCGCGCGCTGGCGCTCCAACCGTTCGGCCAGATGGTCGTAATCGTAGTAGTCGCCGCGCAGGCCGGCGATGCCGCGCAGCCGGTCGGTGAGTTCGACTTCGGCTTCGACCCAGGCGCCAAGGGAGCGTTCTTCCACCCGGTCGCTGCGCACCGTGCCCAGCGGCTGGCGCGCGGCGCTGTGATACAGCCCCACCTCGTCGATGTCGTCGATGCGCCCTTCCAGTCCCCAGCGCACGTTCAGCGGCCGGGACACCAGTTCCGCCGCCTGGCTGCCCTGCACCAGAAAACCGTAGATGGTCCGGTCGTCGCGTTGTTCGAATTCGTCACCCGCCAGAGGATCCTCCAGGAAGTAGGTGAAGTCCGAGTAGAGACTGAGCTGGTAGTCGATGACGTAAGCGGTAACGCTCCAGGCGGCAAAATCCACGGCGGCGGTGAAGGCATAACGCTCCGTGCTGCCGCCGAGATCCGGGTCGATGTAGCCCAGTTCGTCGATGAGGCCCGAGTCCACCGCGCGCCGGGGAACCTGATCGGTGGAATCCCATTCACTGTCGTAACCCTGGGCCGCCAGCCGCACCTGGGCATCACCCAGTTGAAAGGCGTAACTGCCGTGGAACTTGTTCTGTTCGAGGTTCTCGTCGAGGTCCCACGGGCCGTCGTAACGGGTCACGTCGAGCGCGCCGGTGAACACCCCCTGACCCACGTCGACGCTGCCGGCCGCCAGCCCGCGCCGGTAGTCGTTCCCGCCCACGGTGAACCCCAGCAGGGTCTCCGGCAGGCGCTCGTAGTAGCCGAAGTCGACCGAACCCGCGGACGAAAAGTCGCCGGTGCTAGCGTGGTACGGGCCTTTCCAGTAACGGGTGGTGGCGACGAGTTCCGGAATCAGAAAGTTCAGATCCAGATAGCCTTGTCCGTGCCCGTGGGAGCGCATGTTGACCGGGACACCCTCGACCCGGGCGGAGAAGTCAGTCCCGTGGTCGAGATTGAAGCCGCGCAGGAAATACTGGTTGGCCTTGCCGGAGCCGGAATGCTGGGTGGCCACCATGCCCGGCACCGACTCCACCAGTTCGCCGGTGCGCAGGAGCGGCGGCAGACGGATGTCGGCATACCCCACCAGCCCTTCCGAGGCCGACCCGGCGCTGCCGATGAACTGCTGCGAGCGGCCGTAAACCACGATCTCCTCCACCACCGGGGCCTGGGCTTCGTGGGCCGCCGCCGCTGCGGTCCAGCCCGCCGACAACGCGGCGGTCATGGCTCCCGCCAGCGTCAAAGCGATAGCTGACCCTCGAGACTGGGGCATGCGCAATCTCCTATAACAGGATCGTTGATTGATCGAGCGGAATCTGGCGCCGTTGACGGTACACCGCCCGCACTACAACCGCGTTGCGGCCCGCTCAGGCCATGAGTCGTTCGGCCCGGATCGACTGAATCCGGTCACGCAGCGCGGCCGCTTCCTCGAACTCCAGGTTGCGGGCGTGCTCGAGCATCTGGTTCTCGAGTTTTTCCAGCATCCGGCCCAGGGCCTTGGGATCGTCCGGAATCTCCAGATCCTCGGTGCGCGCCTTGCGCCCGGACGCCGCGGCGCTGCGGCGCCCCATGCCCGGCGCCGCGGCGCGGGCCCCCTCCATGACGTCCGCCACCTGCTTGCGGATGGTCTGGGGAGTGATGCCGTGGGTCTCGTTGAACTCGATCTGTCTGAGCCGGCGCCGCTCGGTTTCGTCCATGGCGCGGCGCATGGACCCGGTAACTACGTCGGCATACAGAATCGCGCGGCCGGCCACGTTGCGGGCGGCCCGGCCGATGGTCTGAATCAGCGACCGTTCGGCGCGCAGGAAGCCTTCCTTGTCGGCGTCGAGGATTGCCACCAGCGACACCTCCGGCATGTCCAGTCCTTCACGCAGCAGGTTGATGCCCACCAGCACGTCGAACTCGCCCAGGCGCAGATCGCGGATGATCTCCATGCGTTCCACGGTCTCGATGTCCGAATGCAGGTAACGGACCCGGATGCCGTGATCATCCAGATAGTCGGTGAGATCCTCGGCCATGCGTTTGGTCAGGGTGGTAACCAGTACGCGTTCGTTTCTGGCAATGGTCTCGCGGATCTCGCCGAACAGATCGTCCACCTGGGTGGAGGCGGGCCGGACGGTCACCTGGGGGTCCACCAGGCCGGTGGGGCGCACCACCTGTTCCACCACCTGGCCCGACATGCGCGACTCGTAGTCCGCCGGGGTGGCTGACACGAAGATCATCTGCGGCGCCAGCGCCTCCCACTCGTCGAAACGCAGCGGCCGGTTGTCCAGCGCCGACGGCAGGCGGAAGCCGAACTCCACCAGGGTTTCCTTGCGCGACCGGTCGCCCTTGTACATGGCGCCGATCTGGGGAACGGTGACGTGACTTTCGTCGATTACCAGCAGCGCGTCCTTCGGCAGGTAATCGAACAGGGTCGGCGGCGGCTCACCCGGCTGCCGGCCGGACAGGTAGCGCGAGTAGTTCTCGATGCCGTTGCAGTAGCCCAGCTCCTGGATCATCTCCAGGTCGAACCGGGTGCGCTGCTCCAGGCGCTGTGCTTCCACCAGCTTGTTGTGCGTGCGCAGATACTCGAGCCGCTCCTTGAGTTCGTCCTTGATGTCGTCGAGAACCGACAGGATGCGCTCCCGCGGGGTCACGTAGTGGGTCTTGGGAAACACCGTGAAACGCGGCACCCGGTTGATGACCTCGCCGGTGAGCGGATCGAATACCGAAAGGTTCTCGATCTCGTCGTCGAACAACTCCACCCGCACCGCTTCCTTTTCCGATTCGGCCGGAAAGATGTCCACGACGTCGCCGCGTACCCGGTAGGTGCCGCGCTGGAAGACCATATCGTTACGCGTGTACTGGAGCTCCGCCAGGCGGGCGAGGATGTAACGCTGATCGACTTTGTCGCCACGATCCAGGTGCAGCACCATACGCAGATAGGACTGCGGATCGCCGAGGCCGTAAATGGCCGAGACCGAAGCCACGATCACCGCATCCCGGCGTTCGATCAGGGCCTTGGTGGCCGACAGACGCATCTGCTCGATGTGGGCGTTTACCGAGGCGTCCTTCTCGATGTACGTGTCCGAAGACGGCACGTAGGCCTCGGGCTGGTAATAGTCGTAGTAGGAAACGAAGTACTCCACCGCATTGTGCGGAAAGAACTCGCGGAACTCACCGTAAAGCTGGGCAGCCAGGGTCTTGTTGGGCGCCAGCACGATGGTCGGGCGCTGCATGTGCTCGATGACGTTGGCAATGGAGAAGGTTTTGCCCGATCCGGTGACCCCCAGCAGGGTCTGATGGGCGAGCCCGGATTCGAGCCCGTCCACCAGTGCGGCAATGGCCCCCGGCTGGTCGCCCGCCGGCTGGTAGCCGGCTACGACCTGGAACTGGGCAGGAGATTTCATGACGAAGAGTCTACCGGACCGGGCAGCCCAGCGGCAGGCGGGCGGCCGGCCGGCATCCAGTCAACCGGATCCCTGCCGCCGCCCGTTCGAGTGGGCGAACGTGATCAGCTCCTGGCTTCGTCGCTGGCCTCATCCTGGCCGGAGTCGTTGCCGGCGTCGTCGCCGCCTGCCTCGGCCGCTTCAGCGGCGGGTTCCTCGGCGGCGGCCTCCTCCGGCTCCGGTGCTTTGGGCGCCGGCGCTTTGATCAGATCGTGAGCCCGCAGTGCGGCCACTTTCTCATCGCCGTTGATCCAGGCGCCGGAGCTGCCTTTGACCGCGTGACGGCCGTCGCGGCGTTTATAGATGGTGTACTCGTCAGTACGTAGAACAACCTGCATGACTTTCTCCAGTTGGATGGTTGATTCAGGTGCGCTCGAATGACGCACCGCCGCAGCGGGCAGCACGTCGCAAACGCCGCGGGGCGCCAAGGATACAATGTTTGTCAAGATAGTGAAGGAAATCGCCGGATAGATTGATCCCCGCTGGGCCAGTCCTGAAGCGGACCGGGGCCCGGCCGCGGGCGTTCCGGCGCACCTAAGCATATACCGAAACGACTCACCCAAAATCCAGGCGATTCAGTACAATGCGGCGCTCTTCAACCGGTACGGCAACGCAGCACGCGCTTCATCGCCATGGCTACATCAATCCAATCGAGCCTTTTGAACCCCGACAAAATCAGCTATGTGGTGCGCTTCGCCGGCGACTCCGGCGACGGTATCCAGCTCCAGGGGCAGCAGTTCACGGTGGCCTCGGCGCTGGGCGGCAACGATCTGGCCACCCTGCCCGATTTCCCGGCCGAGATCCGCGCCCCGACCGGCACCCGCTACGGCGTTTCGGCCTTTCAGATTCAGTTCGGGGGCGAGCGCATCACCACCCCTGGTGACGCGCCGGACGTGCTCATTGCCTTCAATCCCGCGGCGCTGGTGGTCAACCTGCCGCACCTGACTCCCGGCGCGCTGATCGTGGTGGACGAGGCGGCTTTCACCGAACAACGGCTGAAGCGCGCCGACCTGCCGGGCAACCCGCTGGACGACGGCACCGTAGACGACTACGAAGTGGTCCGGGTCGACATCTCGCACCTCACCCAGGAAGCGGTGAAACCGTTCGGACTGGGAACCAAGGACTCCCTGCGCTGCAAGAACTTCTGGGGCCTGGGCCTGATGTTGTGGATGTTCAATCAGCCCCGCGACCCGTCGGTGCGCTGGATCGAACAGAAGTTCGGGGGCAGCGCGGACCTCATGGGCGCCAACCTGGCAGCCCTGAATGCCGGCCACGCTTATGGCGAGACCGCCGAGCTGGGTCACGTGCTGGTCCAGCACCCGACCCCGGCGGCGCCGCTGGCAGCCGCCGAATACCGCACCCTGACCGGCGCCGAGGCCATGGCGCTGGGCCTGGTAGCGGCCGGCGAACTGGCCGACACCGGGCTGATGTTCTGTTCCTACCCCATCACGCCGGCGTCGTCGGTACTCCATCACCTGGCCAACCTGGAAGATGCCGGGGTCTCGACCTTTCAGGCGGAGGACGAAATTGCCGCGGTCTGCGCCGCCATCGGCGCCTCCTATGCCGGTAAGCTGGGGGTGACGTCCAGCTCCGGCCCCGGGGTGGCGCTAAAGACCGAAGCGATCGGCCTGGCGGTAGCCGCCGAGCTGCCGCTGCTGGTAGTCAATTCTCAGCGCGCCGGCCCGTCCACCGGCATGCCGACCAAAACCGAGCAGTCGGACCTTTATCAGGCGGTCTACGGCCGCAACGCGGACACCCCGATTCCGGTACTGGCCGCCCGCTCGCCCGGCGACTGCTTCGACACCGCCATCGAGGCGGCACGGATTGCCCTGCGTCACATGACCCCGGTGATGCTGCTGACCGACGGCTACATCGCCAATGCCTCGGAACTGTGGGCCATCCCCGATATCGACGCCTACGCGCCCATCGATACGCATCGGCCCGACGTCAACACCGCTGGCGGTGTGTTCCGCCGCGATCCAGCCACCGAAGCGCGGCTGTGGGCCGCACCCGGCGACGCCCGTTTCGTCTATCGGGTTGGTGGCATCGAAAAGGACATCGAGTCCGGCAACATCTCCTACGACCCGGCCAATCACCAGGCCATGACCCACATGCGCGCCAACAAGGTGGCGCGGGTGGCGGACTTCATTCCCGACCAGACCCTGGAGCAGGGTTCGGAAGGCGGCCTGGTGGTGGTGGCCTGGGGTTCCACCTATGGCAGCGTTTATCAGGCAGTGCGGCGGACCCTGCGCAGCGGTCTGCCGGTTGCCCAGATTCACCTGCGCCACCTCAACCCGTTGCCGAAGAACCTGGCCGCGCTGCTGGCCCGGTTCGACGACATTCTGGTTCCGGAACTCAATACCGGACAGCTCGCCACCCTGCTGCGTGACAAGCTGCTGGTGCATGTCCATCAGCTCAACAAGGTGACCGGCCAGCCTTTCACCGTGGCCGAAATCGCCGGCGCCATTACCGAGCACGCGCGGCCGCTCGTGCAGGAAGTCAGGTAACGTGAACGACAACGCCGTCACAATTCAGCGCGACTTCAAGGACTACGCCACCGATCAGGAAGTGCGCTGGTGCCCGGGCTGCGGGGACTACTCGATCCTCAAGGCGGTGCAGCGGACGCTGGCCGCGGTTCAGGCCGATCCGGCAAAAACCGTGTTCGTGTCCGGCATCGGCTGCTCGTCGCGGCTGCCGTATTACGTGGAGACCTTCGGCTTTCACACCATTCACGGCCGCGCCCCGGCCATCGCCACCGGGGTCAAGCTGGCCAACCCGGAACTGGATGTGTGGGTGGTCACCGGCGACGGCGACGGCCTGTCCATCGGCGGCAACCACCTGCTGCACGCCCTGCGCCGCAACGTCGACCTGAACATCCTGCTGCTGAACAACGAGATCTACGGCCTGACCAAGGGCCAGTACTCGCCCACCTCGCGCCTGGGCACCGCCAGCCCCTCCAGCCCCCACGGTTCCATCGACGCGCCAGTCTGTCCGGGGCGTTTCGCCGTGGGCGCCGGCGCCACCTTCATCGCCCGGGCGGTGGACATCGACCAGAAAGGGCTGCCGGACATCCTGACCGCCGCACGCAATCACCGCGGCGCCGCCTTCGTCGAGATCCTGCAGAACTGCATCGTCTACAACAAGGACGTGTTCGACGACGTGGTCAACAAGAAGACGGCGGCCGACACCCAGATCCATGTCGAGCACGGCCAGCCGCTGGTGTACGGCAAGGAACGCCATCGCGGGCTGCGCCTGAACCCGTCGACCCTGGCCCTGGAGCCGGTGACCATCGGCGAGGACGGGGTCAGCGCGGCGGACCTGGTGGTGCACGACGAGACCAACCCGGTGCTGGCCCAGATGCTGCTGTCCCTCGGCGCGCCGCTGCCCACCGCCATGGGGGTCATTCACCGGCGCCAGACGCCGGCTTTCGATGCCGCCTTCAGCGCCAGCAAACCCCGCGACCGCCGGGTCCGGGTCAAGCAGCTCCTGCACCGCGGCAACGTACTCGACCGGCGCTGAGGGAGCCGCCGCGGGCTGACTTGCCGCCGCGGGCGCTTTACGTGCCGCCGCGGGCGCTCTACTTGCCGCCGCGGGCGCTCTACTTGCCGCCGCGGGCGCTCTGAGTCACGCTGGTTACTCCACAGGAGGAATCGGCCGGGGCCTGCACGTGAGACGGGTATCAGCCAATCGAAACCTGCTGGCCGGCATTGTCCTGGCCGCTGCCGCGAGCCTGCCCGGCGCCACCGTCGCGGCCGCTTACTACGACGTTCTGGTTCGCGGCGGCACCCTTTACGACGGGGGTGGCGGTGATCCGTACATCGCCGACGTGGCCGTTCGCGGCGACCGGATCGCCGGGATCGGCGATTTCCGCGACGCCCGCGCTGCCGTCGAGATCGATGCCGCCGGGTTGGCCGTAGCGCCCGGTTTCATCAACATGCTGAGCTGGGCCACGGAGGCCCTGCTCGCCGACGGCCGTTGCCAGAGCGACATCCGCCAGGGGGTGACCCTGGAAGTGTTCGGTGAAGGGGTGTCCTACGGGCCCCTGAACGAAACCATGAAGGCGCAGCAGAAGAGCCGGCAGAGCAACCTGCGCTACGACATCGACTGGACCACCCTGGGCGAATACCTCGAATCCCTGCAGCACCGCGGCGTATCCTGCAACGTCGCCTCGTTCGTGGGCGCCACCACGGTGCGGGTCCACGAGCTCGGCTACGAGGATCGTGCGCCGGACACGGACGAGCTCGCCGCCATGCAGGAGCTGGTGCGCAGCGCCATGCGCGAAGGGGCGCTCGGCCTCGGTTCTTCGCTGATCTACGCACCGGCGTTTTATGCCGACACCGGGGAGCTGGTGGCGCTCGCCAGCGCAGCCGCCGAGTACGGCGGCATGTACATCTCCCACCTGCGCAGCGAAGGCAACCGGTTGCTGGAGTCCATCGACGAGTTGATCCAGATCGCCGAGCGCGCCGGGCTGCCGGCCGAGATCTATCACCTGAAGATGAGCGGGTCGGACAACTGGGACAAGTTCGATCAAGCGGTGGCGCGCATCGAAGCGGCCCGGGCCCGGGGGCTACGCATCAGCGCCAACATGTACACCTACACCGCCGGCTCCACCGGCCTGGACGCCGCAATGCCGCCGGACGTCCAGGAAGGCGGTTACGAGGCCTGGGCCGCCCGGCTTCAGGAGCCGGAGGTGCGCGCGCGGGTCGCCCGGGAGATGCGCACGCCCACCGACGACTGGGAAAACCTCATGCTCGCCGCCGGCGCCGACGGCACCCTGCTGGTGGGCTTCCGCAATCCGGCGTTGCGCAAGTATCAGGGCCGCACCCTGGCGGAGGTGGCGGCGGAGCGCGACGTGACCCCGGAACAGGCCGCCATGGATCTGGTGGTGGAGGACGGCAGCCGGGTTCAGGTGGTGTACTTCCTGATGTCGGAGGACAACGTCACGCGCCAGGTGGCGCTGCCGTGGATGAGCTTCGGCTCCGACGCCGCCGCCATGGCCCCGGAGGGTGTGTTTCTGGAGCGCAGCACCCATCCGCGCGCCTACGGCAACTTTGCCCGCCTGCTCGGCCGCTACGTCCGGGAGCGGCAGGCGCTGCCGCTGGCGCAGGCCGTGCATCAGCTCACGCAACTGCCGGCCACTCATCTGTCGTTGCGGGACCGGGGCGCGTTGCGCGACGGCTACTTCGCCGATGTGGTGGTGTTCGACCCGGCGACCATCCAGGATCACGCCACCTACGATGACCCCCACCGTTACGCCACCGGCGTGCGCCACGTGCTGGTCAACGGCGTTCCGGTGTTGCGCCACGGTGATCACACGGGCGCCACGCCGGGCCAGGTGGTCCGCGGGCCGGGCTGGACCGGCTGGCAGCAGGAGGCCGGCAATGGGTGACGAAATCGAACGCCGCTACTTCGACGCGGAACACTTCAGCACCTTCCGCACGCGCCTCGACGAGGAGCAGGAACTGCTCCGCGGCCACTTCGAGCAGGCCGGGTTCAGCCCCCGCGGCAACGTCGCCGGCTTCGAACTGGAGGCCTGGCTGGTGGACCCGGCCGGTGACCCGCTGCCCTGCAACGACGAGTTTCTGCGGGTGCTCAACAACCCGCTCGTGGTGCCGGAGCTGGCCGCCTACAACGTGGAACTGAACGGCAGCCCATCGGCCATCACCGGACGGGTGTTCTCGCGCCTGGAAGACGAACTGCAGGCTACCTGGGACAACTGCCTCGAAGCCGCCCGGCAGATGCGCTGTGACCTGATCACCATCGGCATTCTGCCCACGGTCCGGGAGTCCATGCTCAACTCGGACTACATGTCCGGCATGATGCGCTACCACTCGCTGAACGACCGGGTCATGGCGCTGCGCGACGGCCGGCCGCTGGCGGTGGAGATCGATGGCGATACGCCGCTTTCCACCACCCACCCGGACGTGATGCTGGAAGCCGCCACCACCTCGTTCCAGATCCACCTGCAGTGCCGGCCCGAGCACGCCACCCGCCATTTCAATGCCAGCCTGGCGGCCTCGGCGCCAATGGTGGCCTGCAGCGCCAACTCGCCGTTTCTGTTCGGCCACGCACTGTGGGACGAAACCCGCATCCCGCTGTTCGAGCAGGCCGTAGACGTGGGCCACCGTGACCCGCCGCGGGTCAGCTTCGGCACCGGCTACGTGCGCGATTCGCTGCTGGAGATCTTCACCGAAAACCATCGCGATCATCAGATTCTGCTGCCCGCCGTGCAGGACACGCCGCCTTCGAGGTTCGGCCACGTGCGCTTTCACAACGGCACGCTGTGGCGCTGGAACCGGCCCCTGATCGGATTCGACTTCGACGGACAACCGCACCTGCGTATCGAGCACCGGGTGGTCCCTGCCGGACCGACCATCCGCGACTGCATCGCCAACGCAGCCTTCTATTACGGACTGGTCTACGGCCTCGGCACCTGGACCACACCCATCGAGGCCCGTCTGCCCTTCGACAAGGCCCGCGACAACTTCTATGCCGCCGCGCGCTTCGGCCTCGGCGCCCGACTGTTGTGGACCGACGACGAAGGCGAGGTGGAACTGAACGCGCGCCGGCTGATCCTGGATCGCCTGCTGCCGCTGGCGCGCCACGGCCTGGAGACCCGTAACGTGCCCCGGACGGAGATCGACGAGTATCTGAACGTGATCGGCGCCCGGGTCGACAGCTCTCAGAACGGGGCAGCCTGGCAGCGCCGCTGGGTTACCCGCAATGGTTCCGGCACCCGGCCCCGGCGTCAGGAACTGAACGCCCTGGTCCAGGCCTACCGGGAACACCAGTACAGCGGCCAGCCGGTGCACACCTGGAGCCTGTGACGATCCGCCTGACCACCCTGAACCGGGTTCCGGACGGACTGCTGGCCTGTCCGCCCACGGACCTGGCCCGGCGCCTCGGCGGGCCCACGCTCCTGCACCTGCCGGGGCGGCGCCAGCCGCCCCTGTTCATATCGGTGCTTCTGCACGGCAACGAGACCAGTGGCTGGACGGGGCTGTGCCGGTACCTGGCACGCACCGGGACCCTGCCCCGATCCCTGCTCGTTTTCATCGGCAATGTCGAGGCGGCCGCTGCCGGGGTGCGCAGCCTGCCGGGCCAGCAGGACTACAACCGGATCTGGCGCGGCGCCGGCGGCGCCGAGGGGGCGCTGGCGCAACAGGTGCTGGCCGCCATCGACGAATTGGCCCCCGGTGGGTTGTTTGCCGCCGTGGATCTGCACAACAACACCGGACACAATCCACACTACGCCGTGGTAACCGACCCCGGACCAGCGAGCCTGGGCCTGGCCTGCCTTTTCGGTGACAAATCCGTACACGTCGAGGAACCGGACACGGTACTGACCCGCAGTCTTGCCCGCTACGGACCTGCCGTGGCGCTGGAACTCGGCCCCATCGGCGATGCGCGCTGCGCCGACCGGGCCGACGACTACCTGGCCCGGCTGCTGGAACTGGAAGCGGTTCCCGGCGCCGATCCGGCAGCGCTGACCCTGTTCAGAACCCAGGCCCGGGTCCATGTGGCGCCGGACATCGCCTTCGCCTTTGCAACCGCGGCGGCGCCCGCGGAACGGGATGCCCTGGAGCAGCCCTCGCCGGACCTGCCGCTGCTGCTGACCGGCGGCGTCGAGGCGGTCAACTTCCACGAACTTCCGCCCGGCATGGTGTTCGGCAGCACGCAGTTACCGCTGTCGCGTGCGCTCCGGGTTCTCGACAATCGCCATCGCGACGTGACCGAACAGTATTTTGCCGTCCGCGGCAGCCAGTTAGTTCTGACCCGGCCGGTAACGCCGGCCATGTACACCACCGACCCGGTGGTCGTCAGACAGGACTGCCTGTGTTACCTGATGACGCCGGTTCCGGTCACGTCGTTCAGCTGATCGGTTCGAACGGCAGCCCCACGTAGTTCTCGGCGATGGTCGCGAGGCCCGCCTGGGAATGCAGGAAGTAGTCACGCTCCGCATCGCGGATGCGGCGCTCGAATGCCTCGTCGTCCAGGCGGTGGAGCAGTGTCGTCAGCCACCAGGAAAACCGCTCCGCTTTCCAGACCCGCCGCAGTGCCAGAGACGAGTAGCGCTCCAGAGCCGCGGAGTCGCCCTCCTGACAGGCGCGCCGTAGCAGTTCGAACAGGACCCTCACGTCGCTGGCTGCCAGATTCAGTCCCTTGGCCCCGGTAGGCGGCACGATGTGTGCGGCGTCTCCAACCAGAAACAACCGGCCGTACTGCATCGGCTCGACTACGAAGCTGCGCAGCGGCGCAATACTCTTCTCGAGGGCGGGACCGGTCACCAGATCAGCGGCCACCGCGTCCGGCAGGCGCCGCCGCAGCTCGTCCCAGAAACGCTGATCCGGCCAGTCGTCCAGGGATTCGTCCAGCGGACACTGCAGGTAGTAGCGGCTGCGGGTTACGGAACGCATGCTGCACAAGGCAAAGCCCCTGGCGTGAGAGGCGTAGATGAGTTCCTCGGCCACCGGCGGCGTGTCAGCCAGCATACCGAGCCAGCCGAAGGGATAGACCCGTTCGAAAGCCTGGATACGGTCCCGGGGAATCACCTGCCGGGATATCCCATGAAAGCCGTCGCAACCGGCAACGTAGTCGCAGTTCACCACCCGACTGCGGCCCGCGGCGCGGAACCGGATGCGTGGCCGCGGCCCGGCTACGTCCTCGGGCGTAACGGCCTCGGCTTCGAACACCAGGGCCGCGCCGGCCGCCACCCGTGCGGCAATGAGATCCCGGGTCAACTCGGTCTGGCCGTACACGGTAACGCAGCGGCCGTGGGTCAAGGCGCGCAGATCGACCCGCACCCGCTCCCCGGCCGCAGCAATTTCGAAGCCTTCGTGCCGCAACCCTTCGCGGTCGAGGCGCGACCCGGCCCCGGCCTGCTGCAGCAGTTCGACCGTGCCCGGTTCCAGGACTCCGGCCCGGATGCGGCTCTCGACGTGCTCCCGGCTTCTGGCTTCGAGCACGCAGTTGGAAATGCCGGCCTGATCGAGCAGTTGGGAGAGCAGCAACCCGGACGGGCCCGCGCCGATGATGCCGACCTGCACCCGCATACCCGCCGCTCCCGGCCCTATGGGCCGGCGCCCGCATCTCCGTCAGGTTGACCCAGAAACTCGAGTACGGCTGCGTTGAACGCAGCAGGCTGGTCGATGTTGGCGGCATGCCCGGCGCCCGCCAGCACCACTTTGCGCGCGCCCGGAATTTTGCCGGCCATGTAGTCCGTGGGCACCCGGAACGGTTCGTCGTTCTCCCCCACCAGCACCAGAGTCGGCACCGCGATGTCCGGCAGCGACCGGATCACCCGGTCGTTCTGCTGGGCCAGCATGCCGCGGGCGGCATGCGCCAGGCCCTGGGCCGATCGGTGCTGGCTGATGCGCACTTCCTGGCCATCACCGAGCGCCGCCAGCCCATCCGCTTCCAGCGCTTTCGCGCGCGCGGCCGCGGTGCGGTTCCAGCCGTCGCGGCCGCTGTCGCTCTTGTAGCCAGGCCCGGTGTCGAACAGCATCAGGGCAGTACAGCGCTGCGGATGGCTGGCGTGGAACGCCAGGGTCATGTAACCGCCCAGCGACAATCCGCCGATGACGGCACGCTCGACGCCGCAGGCGTCGAGAATGGCCGCCATGTCGGCCACGGTATGGGCCTCCGAGTACCGGGCCGGCTCGTCGGGCGAATCGGACCGGCCGTGACCGCGCATGTCCCAGATGATCAGATGGTGGGTTCCGGTCAGGGCGCCGACCTGTCCCTGCCACATGGCGCTGGTGGCGCTGTAGCCGTGACTGAGCAGGATGGTGGGCGCATCCCGGCGGGGCGCCGGATGGTGCTCGTAGTACAGGCTTACCCCGTCGCGTTCGATCGTACTCATGCTTCCCCCCTGATGATTCGGCTGATCAGAACAGCCGGTTGCGCCGCGCGTACTGCCAGGTGACGAAACCCAGCGCCAGCACCACCACCACACACACCGGCTCGAACGCGCTCCCCAGCAGTTCCCGGTACTTCTTTGCCCAGAACAACGCGAAGAAAAAGTGAGCGGTGGCCACAGCGCCGCTCCAGAACAGCAGATGTTTGGCCCAACGCCGGTCCTGGAAGCCCCACCAGGCGATGTTGCCGAGCAGTACCGCAACCGTGAGGATCACGGTGGGTATGATGAAGTGGCGGCCGATCACGAACGTCTGCAGCACCCCCAGCAGGGCGGCGGCCGCCCCGACCGCGAACAGGAGTTCGAACGCGTATGCCAGTGTCAGCTTATCCCGCACGGGCGGCGCTCAGCCGGCACTCACCGCGTCTTCGGCTGTGAGCTCCGGCATGGCCGAGGGCCGTGCACCGGGCCGGCTGAAGACCAGCGCGCCATCTTCCAGCGGCGCCTCGCGCACCAGTTTCCTGTCCTGGGCATAGTTCTGGGTATTGCGCCACGGGCCGCGGTCACCCTGCTTGGGGAAAAGGTGCATGGCGCGTTGCATGTAGCCCGCCGAGAAATCGTCGATCCAGGGCCGCAGGGTCATGCCGCGGTCTTCGTCGCGCAGCCGCGGCGTAACCTGGCTGGTACCGGTGGCCTCGAGATGATTGAGCAGCCGGCACACGTAGCGCGCGGTCAGGTCGGCGCGCAGCGTCCAGGACGCATTGATGTAGCCGAAAGTCTGCACCAGGTTGGGCACGTCCGAGAACATCATGCCCTTGTACGAGACGGTATCCGGCAGGTTCACCTGGCGGCCATCCACCTGCAGTTCGATACCCGACAGCACCGACAGTTCGAGCCCGGTAGCCGCCACTACGATATCGGCTTCCAGTTCCTGCCCGGAGGCGAGGCGGATGCCGTTCGCGGTAAAGCGTTCGATGCCGTCCGTCACCACCTCGGCGCGGCCGGAGTTGATGGCTTTGAACAGGTCCGCGTCCGGGACCAGGCACAGGCGCTGATCCCACGGGTTGTATCGGGGCGTGAAGTGGGTGGCCACGTCGTAGTCCGGACCCAGGTGCTTGCGCACCCGATCCAGCAACAGCTTCTTGACCTTCTCCGGGGCCGTCCGGGTGCGCCGGTACATGTAGCCCTGCAGCGTCACGTTCTTCCGGCGGGTCAACGCATAGGCCCAGCGCTCCGGAAGAATCCGGCGCAGAAAATTGGCGATGGCGTCCTCGGCGGGCCGCGACACCACGTAGGTCGGCGAGCGCTGCACCATGGTCACCTGGGCGCCGGCCTCGGCCATGGCCGGCACCAGGGTCATGGCGGTGGCGCCGCTGCCGATCACGATCACGCGCTTACCGGCGTAATCCAGGTTCTCCGGCCAGAACTGGGGCTGCACCAGGGTGCCGCCGAATTCCTCCAGACCGGCAAATTCTGGCAGATGCCCCCGGTCGTAGCGGTAGTAGCCGCCACACAGAAACAGAAAGTCACAGCTCAGGGCGACCGGCTCGGCGCCGTCCGCACGGCTTGCTTCCACCACCCAGCGGGCGTCGTCAGTCGACCAGCTCGCCCGCTCCACCCGGTGCCCGAAGCGGATGTGCCGGCGCACGTCGTGCTCGTCGGCGGTGTCGTTCACGTAGCGGCGGATGGCCGGCCCGTCGGCGATGGCCTTGGCCTCGCGCCACGGCTTGAAGTCGTAGCCGAGGGTATGCATGTCGCTGTCGGAACGGATTCCCGGGTAACGGAACAGGTCCCAGGTACCACCGATGGCGTCGCGTCCCTCCAGGATGGTGAAGGACCGGCGGGGGCAGTCCCGCTTGAGATGGACGCCGGCACCGATACCTGAGAGTCCCGCACCGACGATGAGGACGTCGACGTGTTCCATGGCTTGCCTCTGAGCAGATCCGCGCGAATGGGCTATTTCATCACAGATCCGGGATCGGCGTGTTACCTGCGGTAACGAAACGCTGGACATTCCCCCGGCGTCAACTACAATGCGCAGACCATCATGGTCAGACCAATCTGGTCTAGCCAGCAATCAGGCAGTACCACCACCAGCATGTCCAGCAGACACGAAGAGATCGCCGACAGCCTCATTCACGACATTCTGTCGGGCCAGTACCGGCACGGTGAACGGTTGCCCTCGGAACGGGACCTGGCCGCGCGCTTCGACGCCAATCGGGGCGCCGTGCGGGAGGCCATGAAAAAGCTCGAGCAACTGGGCCTGGCCAGCATTCAGCCGGGAGGCGCCCGGGTGATGCCGCTACAGGAAGCGAGCCTCGACGTGGTGGGGCCCCTGCTGTCCCTCGGCGACCTGCCGGACCCGGACCTGGTGGACCAGATCTTCCAGGTTGTCGGCAGCCTGATCACCCTGTCCGCCGAGTTGACCGTGGCCCAGGCCAGCGACGATCAGATCGCCGCCATCCGCGCCCGGCTGCAACCGATGATCCAGGGCAGCCTGTCCCGCCGCGAGTACGCGGAGGCCCGCTACGAGTTGATGCGCACCATCATGGAGGCCAGCGGCAACCTGGTGTGCCGCATGATTACCCGGGCATTGATCGTACAACTGGCGCCGCGGCTGGCGCCGCTGGAGGACGAAGTCATGCCCGACCACGCGCCTCATCGTGCCCTGGCGGTGGATCTGGACGAAGCGTTACGCAATCGCGACGCGGCTGCCGTGCGCGCCACGTTCCAGGCCATGGGCGCGCTCAATCGCGAATCCGTCCGCCGCGGCTTTGCCGCGGTGGCAGCCAACGGCTCGCCGAGCCGCGGCAACGGCACCCGCTCCAATGATCCCACCGGCGCCGGCGGCGTCCCGACGAGGTAGTTCCCCGCATGCTGCGCAAATTCGTCATACCCACTGCCATCGTGCTGGCCTGCATCTTCGGCGCCGTCACCCTGATGGCCACCAGCCCGACCCTGACCCCCAGCATTCCGGAGCCCATCGCCACTACGGTGCGGGTCCTGGAAGTGGCGCCCCGCCAGGTACAGCTCACGGTCCAGTCCCAGGGTACGGTTACGCCCAACACCGAGTCCGAGCTGATCCCCGAGGTTTCCGGCCGGGTGAGCTGGATCTCCCCGTCGCTGGTCAACGGCGGTACCTTCGTCGCCGGCGAGCCTCTGTTGCGGCTCGAACAGCGGGACTATCAGACGGCCCTGCAACGGGCCGAAGCGGCCATGAACCGGGCCGACGCCGAATACGAACATGCCCAGTTCGAACATCAGCGCCTGGAGAGCCTGGAAGCCCGGCAACTGGCGAGTCGTTCGGCGCTGGAGACCGCCCTGCGCACCTTCCGCATCGCCGAGGCGGCCCGGAGCGAAGCCCAGGCCGGCCTGGGCCAGGCGCGCCTGGATCTGGAGCGCACCGAAATCCGGGCTCCGTTCACCGGCCTGGTGCGGCGGGAATCCGTGGACATCGGCCAGTTCGTGGCCCGCGGTAACGCCATCGCCACCCTCTACGCCAGCGCCGACGCCGAAGTGCGGTTGCCCATCGCCGACCGTCAGCTCGCCTTCCTGAATCTGCCCGTCGGAATTCGCGGCGAGTTGCCCCCCGACCTGCAACCCGAGGTGACCCTGTCGGCCGAGTTCGCCGGGCAACGCTTGACCTGGACCGGACACATCGTCCGCACCGAAGCCCAGATCGACACCGCCAGCCGCATGGTTCACGTGGTGGCCCGGGTCGACAACGACCAGCAGAGCGCGCCGCTGGCCGTGGGGCTGTTTGTCACCGCGGAAATCCAGGGACTCACCGCCGAGGACGTGGTGGTGTTGCCGCGCAGCGCGCTGCGCGAGGGTAACCAGGTGCTGGTGGTGGACGCCGAGGACCGGCTGCGGTTCCGGACCATCGAACCGCTGCGCCTCTATCACGACGAGGTGCTGGTAAACCAGGGACTGGCCGCCGGCGAGCGGGTCTGCGTGTCGCCGCTGCAGACCGCTGTGGAAGGTATGCCGGTGAAACCGATCCTGGATGGCAGCAACCGCGCCGGCGCCGCCGCCGGCACCAGCGCGGGCTGAATTTCATGCACACTGCAATCGCCTGGTTCACCAGGAATCCGGTTGCCGCCAACCTGTTGATGGCGGTGCTGATGATCGGCGGCCTGCTGGCCATGGTCACCGTTCACCAGGAAGAGTTCCCCAACATCAACACCCAGGTGGTGAGCATCACCGTGCCCTATCTGGGCGCCGCACCGGAGGAATCCGAGCAGGGCGTGTGCCTGCGGATCGAGGAAGCCATCGAAGGTGTCGAGGGCATCGACAAGATTCACGCCACCGCCTCTGAAGGCGCCTGCAACGTGCTCGCCGAACTGGATCTGGAAGCCGACGCCAGCGAGGCCCTGAACGAAATCAAGAGCCGCGTCGACGGCATCAACAGCTTTCCCGCGGAGACCGAGAAGCCCATCGTCTCGAAGATGGTGATGACCCGCGGGGTCGCTCAGATCGCCATCTCCGGCGACACCGACGAACGCACCCTGAAAGAGGTGGGCAAGGAAGTCCGCGACGACATCGCCGCGCTGGACGGCATTTCCCAGGTCACCCTGACCTACGTTCGGCCTTACGAAATCTCCATCGAGGTCTCGGAGCAGGATCTGCGCCGCTACGGCCTGAACCTGGAAACCGTGGCCCAGGCGGTACGCAACGCCTCACTGGACATGCCCGGCGGCAGTCTGCGCACCGAAGGGGGCGAGATTCTGATCCGCACCAAGGGCCAGGCCTACTGGGGTCAGGAGTTCGAGGACATCGTGGTCCTGACCCGGTCCGACGGCACCAAGGTTGTGCTCAGCGAAATCGCCACCATCCGCGACGGCTTCGAGGAAGGCGACCTGCGCGCCCGCTTCAACGGCAAGCCGGCGGTGGTGGTCAAGGTGTTCCAGGTGGGCAAGGAAAACACCATCAGAATGGCCGAGGACGTGCGCCATTACGTTGCCGAGTACCAGCGCCTGCTGCCGGAGGGCATCCGCCTGACGGTCTGGACGGACGAATCCAAACAGCTCGAAGAGCGGCTCGACACCCTGACCAACACGGCCCTCTCGGGCCTGCTGCTGGTGGTGATCATTCTGGCCCTGTTCCTGCGCTTCCGACTCGCCATGTGGGTGGCGGCCGGGATTCCCATCGCGCTGTTCGGCACCCTGGCGATATTCCCGTACGCGGACATTTCCATCAGCACCGTCACCGTCATGGCGTTCATTCTGGTGCTGGGTATTCTGGTGGACGACGCCATTGTGGTCGGCGAGCGGGTCTACGGTCACGAACAGATGGGCAAGGACCCGGTGCAGGCCGCCATCGACGGCACCCGGGAAGTGTCCATTCCGGTGATCTTCGGGGTGCTGACCACCATGGCCGCGTTTCTGCCCCTGATCATCGTGCCTGGCCGTATGGCCCAGTTTTTCGGCGTGATCGGGCACGTGGTGATCATCGCCCTGGTGTTCAGCATCATCGAATCCCAGCTCATTCTGCCCGCGCATCTGGCGCACCGGAATCATGCCGAAGCCAGCCGCGGCCTGTCCCGGCGCTGGAATCGCATGCAGGGTCATCTGTCCAACTGGCTCGAGCGGGTAGCCCGCGAGCGTTACCGGCCGCTGCTGCAGCGCGCCGTGGACTGGCGCTACGCCACCGCCGCTACCGGTCTGGGGGTACTGATCCTGGCTATCGCCCTGATTGCCAGCGGCCGCGTGGTTTTCGGCTTCTTCCCCGCGGTGGAAGGCGACCGCATCTACGCGCAGCTCGAGATGCCGGAAGGGACCTCGGTGGACGTGACCGCCCGCGCCGCGGAGCGTATCGAGGCGGCGGCCGACCGGTTGCACGACGAACTGGACGAGCAACTCGGCCGCTCGCCGGAAGACTCGGTAATCACCAACATGTTGTCGAGCATCGGCACCCTGGTGGAACGGGACGGTCCGGGCCGCGACAACAGTCCCGGGCGCAGCCACTACGCCGAGGTCGTGATCGAACTGGTGCCGCTGAAGAAGCGCGGCAACCTGTCCGCCAAGACCGTGGCCAGCCGCTGGCGCGAACTGACCGGCGACATTCCCGACGCGGTGAAGCTGACCTTCAACGCCGACGCCTTCTCCGCCGGCGAACCCATCAACTATCAGCTTTCCGGCAAGGACGTGGACCGTATGCGCGAAGCGGCGGCTGCGCTGCGCGCCGAGCTGACCCGGTACGACGGCGTGTTCGACATTTCGGACTCGTTCCGGGCCGGCAAGCAGGAGATCAAACTGGTGCTGCTGCCCGAGGCCCGCAACCTGGGCCTGCGCCTGAACGACCTGGCCCGCCAGGTGCGCAACGCCTTCTACGGCGTCGAAGCGCAGCGCATTCAGCGCGGCCAGGACGAGGTCCGGGTGATGGTCCGCTTCCCGGAGTCCGAACGCACCTCGATCGGCAACCTGGAAGACATGTACATCCGCACCCCGGATGGCTCCGAGGTGCCCTTCTACAGCGTCGCCCGCTTCGAGATCGGCCGCGGCTTCTCCAGCATCAAACGGGTCGACGGACATCGGGTGGTGAACATCACAGCGGACGTGGACCGCAGCCAGGTGAGCCCCGAGGAAATCAACGCCAGCATTCAGCGCGAGGTGCTGCCGGCCCTCATGGACCGATACCGCGGGATCGAGATCTCTCTGTCCGGCGAACAGGAGGAACGCTCCGAGGCCATGACCGGGCTCGCCATGGGCGCCATTCTGGCCCTGGTCATCATCTACGCCCTGCTTGCCATTCCGCTGCGCTCCTATGTGCAACCGCTGGTGATCATGAGCGTGATCCCCTTCGGTGCGGTGGGCGCCATCGTCGGTCACTGGGTGATGGGTGAGCTGCTGGTGTTCTTTTCGGCGCTGGGCATCGTGGCCCTCTCCGGGGTGGTGGTGAATTCGTCCCTGGTTCTGGTGGACTACGTCAACCGACGGCGCCGGGAAGGCGCGGACATCAACGACGCCCTGCTGGAATCCGGCGTGGTCCGCTTCCGCCCGATCCTGCTGACGTCCGTCACCACCTTCGTCGGTCTGGTTCCGCTGATGGCCAACGCCACCCCGGCCACCGCGTTCGTGATTCCCATGGCGGTGTCGCTGGCCTTCGGGGTACTTTTTGCGACCTTCATCACACTGTTCCTGGTGCCGGCCCTTTACGCCATTGCCGAAGACGTGTTCGGCTGGGACCCGGTGGCGCAGGGTGTCGCCGAGCCCGGAGAACACGCTGTTTCCTGACCGCGTTCCCGGCAGGCGCGGCAGATTCGGCTAGGCTTCAGCAGGAACATATTAGCGGGTCCGGCGTGTTTCAGGCTTCGATCTGGTCGCTACCTTCGCTGGCGGCCCTGTGCATTGCAGCAGTCAGTCTGCGGATGGTCCGTGACCGCCGCCATGCGGCCGGCGCGCCTGCTCTGCTGGCGCTGTGCCTGTGCGTGGCGCTGTGGTCGCTGGGCCAACTGGTGGCATCGCTGGTCACCGACCTGGACCTGAAACTCCTGGCCTCGGCGCTCCAGTATCCGGCCATTCCCCTGCTCCCCATCGCCTGGCTGGCGTTTGCCCTGACCTACACCCGGCGCGTCCCGAGGCTGGGGCGTACGACCCTCGCCGTACTCTGCGCGCCGGTTGCGGTCAGCACCGTGCTGGCCTGGACTCATCCCTGGCAGAAGCTGCTGTGGGCGTCGTCGGAACTGGTGCACACGCCGTCTTTCGTCGGCCTCGGACTGACCTACGGACCGTGGTTCGGCGTACAGGTCGCCTACAGTTACGGCGCCATTGCCATCGGCACCTTCATCATCGTCTACGAGCTGTCGACGTCGCGCGGTCATCGCCGCGCCCTGGCCGCGGTGCTGATGGCGCCCACGGTGGTGGCGGCTCTCAACATCGCCTATCTGACCGGCTTCAGTGTGCGATTCATCGACCTGACTCCACTGGGATTTGCCCTCGGCATTCTGATCATCGCCCACGGCGTGCTGCAACGGGGCCTGCTGGACCTGTCGCCCGGACTGCACCGGCAGATCATCGCGCACCTGGCGGACCCGGTGCTGGTGCTC
This sequence comes from uncultured Gammaproteobacteria bacterium, assembly GCA_942491135.1. Taxonomy (GTDB): domain Bacteria; phylum Pseudomonadota; class Gammaproteobacteria; order Pseudomonadales; family Azotimanducaceae; genus UBA7803. Next base: position 300,976 of record CALNZS010000016.1, read on the forward strand.
GATGCACTCGGCCGGGTGCTGGACCTGAATCCTGCGGCGACCAGGCAACTGCCGTTGCGCGGTACGGCCATCGTCGGCGCAGAACTCGACGACCTCTGGCCCGGCCACCCGTTCCGCACCGTGGCGGCCGACCACCCGGAGCGCCAGGAGGTCGTACTCGGTGAGCGCGCCTATCACGTCCGGGTGAGCCGACTCGGCGGCGACCCGGCTTCCGCCGCCCGGGCCCTGCTGTTTCACGACATCACCGAGCGGCTGCGGGCCGAAGCGGAACTGCGGGCGGCCCAGTTGGAGATGGAGCGGCTGGCGTTCAGCGACCCGCTGACCGGCCTGCACAACCGCCGCTCGTTCATGCAGCGCCTGGACGAGGAATGCGAACGCAGCAGACGCCAGCAGCAACCGCTGTCGGTGATCCTGCTGGACCTGGACGAGTTCAAGGCGGTCAACGACAGCCGCGGCCACGAGGCCGGCGACCAGGCGCTGTGCAGCGTTGCACGGCTGATCCGGGAATCCTGCCGCACCGGCGACGTGGCGGGACGCATCGGCGGCGAGGAGTTTGCCGTGCTGCTGCCGGGCAGTTTTCTGGAAGGCGCGCGCCGCCTGGCCGAGCGGCTGCGCCAGGTGCTCGACGAACACCGGGTGGAATGCCCGCAGCAGCAACCGTTCCAGGTGACCGCCAGCATCGGCGTGGCTGGACCGGGCGCCAACGCACTGCTCGGCGATCCCGACGCCGCGGAACTGCTGCGCCGGGCCGACATGGCCCTGTACCGGGCCAAAGGCGCCGGCCGCAATCGGGTCTGTGCGGCGGAGTGCCCGGACCCCACCGGCGCCGACAACGCGGCCGGAGGCCGCCCGAGCGCGTCGATCCAGCGCATCCGGCGGCCGTAGCGCCGCCCACCGCCCCACGGGACCCCAACACTGCTGGCATACTGATGGCTCCGTCGCCACCGGAATGCCTCATGCGCCTGCGCCAGATCCACCAGATCGCCGCCCATGCCGGGGATCTGGCCGCATCCCGCGATTTCTACCTGAATCGGCTCGGGGCCCGCTTCCTGGCCCAATACGATCCGCCGGGATTGCTGTTCTTCGAGTTCAGCGGCGTGCGCCTGTTGCTGGAAGCCAACGCGGGACCGGCAACGCTGTACTTCCGGGTCGACGACATCGACAGCGCCTACCGCACGCTGCGCGAACGCGGGGTCGAGTTCGAGGACGAGCCGCACCTGATTCATCGTGACGAAGACGGCGTCTTCGACAACGCCGGCAGCGAAGAGTGGATGGTGTTCTTTCGCGACCCCGGCGGCAACACCCTGGCCCTGGCGTCCCGGCGCTGAACCGTCCCGCCACCCCTGCTGACTGGCATCGACGGGTCTGGGGTCTGACCTGGCCGGTGGTGCTGGCCAATCTGACGACGCCGCTGGTCGGCGCCGTTGATACCGCCGTCATGGGTCGTCTGCCCGACCCGGCCTATATCGGCGCGGTAGCGGTGGGCGCCACGGTATTCAACGCCGTGTACTGGATGCTGGGGTTTCTACGCATGGGCACCACCGGCCTGGCGGCCCAGGCGTTCGGCGCGCAGGACGACCAGGAACTGGCCGCGGTGGTAATCCGCGCGCTGGGCATCGCCGTGACGCTGGGACTGGTGCTGGCGCTGCTCGGCGCCCCGCTGACGGCCCTGGCCCTGGCTCTGTTTCCGGCCAGTCCCACGGTCGAATCCCTGGCAGGCACCTACATGTCCCTGCGCGTGCTCGGCGCCCCGGCGCTGCTGGCCAACTTCGTGATCATGGGCACCCTGTTCGGTCTGCAGCGGATGGGCACCGCGCTGCTGGTGGCGGTGGTGCTGAACGTTTCCAACGTCGTACTGGACGTGACCTTCGTCATGGTGTTCGGCTGGGGGGTCGACGGGGTCGCCACCGGAACCGCCATCAGCGAGTGGCTGGCCGCCGGCTTCGGCGGCATGCTGCTGTTCCGTCAGCTGCAGAAGCGCGGGGCGCAGCCGCCGGCCCGGGCCGAGCTGCTGCGCCGTGACAAACTGATTGCGCTGTTCGGGGTCAGCGCCAATCTCATCGTCCGCTCGTTCTTCGTGCAACTACCGTTTTTTGCCTACACCGTGATCGGCGCCGGCTTCGGCGACCGGATCCTGGCCGCCAACGCCGTGCTCATTCAGCTTTTCTTTTTCATGTCCTACGGGCTCGATGCCCTGGCCCATGCGGCCGAGAGTCTGACCGGACAGGCGTTCGGTGCCCGCGACCGGGCCGCATTGCGCAGCGCAACGGGGTATACGCTGCTCTGGTCGGTGGCCATCGCCGCCGGGATCAGCGTTCTCTACCTGGGCGCCGGCCAGAGTTTCGTCGATCTGCTGACCACGGACCCGGGGGTGCGCGCCAGCGCCGGCGAGTTCCTGCCCTGGGTGGCCCTGGCGCCGCTGGCGGCAGTGGGCGCTTTTCACCTGGACGGCGTTTTCATTGGTACCACCCGCACGGTGGAGCTGCGTAACAGCATGTTCCTGGCATTCCTGGCCTATCTCGTGACCCTGTGGCTGGCGCTCGATCCTCTGGGTAATCACGGCCTGTGGCTGGCGATGACGGTATTCATGGTAGCGCGCACGGTGCTGCTGGCGGTGCGCTATCCGGCGCTGGAACGGCTGACGGGGCAACCCGATGAGCGCCGCGGTATGATCCGGCCATGACCCGCGAATCTACCCTGATCCCGTTACCGCCCCAGCCAGCGGGCACACCCTGGCCCACCAGCAGCTGGCCGCGCGGTCCGCTGCAGGGCCGGCATGCGGCGCGCATCGCTGCGCGCTGCGACAGTCTGTTCGAGCTACCAAGCGGTGCAGGGGTGACCTACGCCGTGCTGCTGGTGCACCACGGCAAGCTGGTCTACGAACGTTACGCCGGCGGGGCCAACGCCTTCTATCTGCAATATTCCTGGTCCATGGCCAAAAGCGTCACCCATGCCCTGGCCGGCATCCTGGTGGGCCAGGGCCGGCTGGACATCGACGCACCGGCTGCGGTCCCGGAATGGCAGGCGGTGGACGATCCGCGCCGCCACATCACCCTGGATCAACTTCTGCACATGCGCAGCGGCCTGGCGTTCAACGAAGACTACGTGGACGGCGAGCAGTCGGACGTCATCCCCATGCTGTCGTTCGAGGGCCGCCACGACACCGGCGCGTTTGCCGCGGGCAAACCGCTGCTGCACCCGCCCGGCAGCGTGTTCTCCTACTCCAGCGGCACCACCAACATCGTGGCCCGGGTGCTGCGCGACATCGTTGGCGGCCCCACCGAAATGCTGCGCTTCATGAACCAGGAGTTGTTCGAACCCATCGGTATGCGCACCCCGACCCCGCGCTTCGACAGCGCCGGCACCTTCATCGGCTCGTCGTTTCTGCTGGCAACCCCCCAGGATTTTGCCCGCTTCGGCTACCTGTACCTGCGCGACGGCGTGTGGGACGGACGGCGCATCCTGCCGCAAGGCTGGGTGGACCATGCCAGGGGTTGCTCCTACAGCGACGCGGAGCAGGCCTACGGCGCCCACTGGTGGCTGCAGCCGGATGACCACCGGCGCTTCTGCGCCAGCGGCTACGACGGTCAGCGAATACTGGTCGCGCCGGACAAGGATGCCGTGGCGGTGCGTCTGGGACGCACCGACAGCGCGCATATCGGTCCGGTCTGGGAGACGCTCAACACCCTGATCAACGAACTCTGACTGGACCTGGCGCGGTGCTCAGCCGCGGTCCCGGGCGGCGGCCAGCAGGGCCTCGTATTCGGGGCTGGGGAAACGCGCATTGAGCCGTTCCAGCACGGCAATGACCCGGGGCCAGGCATCGGTTTCCACATAGGACGCGTGCAGCAGGCGCAGCCAGTGCTCGGGCACTTCTTCGCCGCGGGCCTCGGCACGGCGGATACCCGCCTCCAGCGACTCGATGGCGCCCGGGTGGTCCCCGGTCTGAAAGCAGGTCTGGCCGAGCAGGATGTGCGGCGCCGGGTCCGCGGCGGCGGCTCCGGCCAGCGTCCGCCAGGCTTCCAGGTGGCGGCGCGCCGCCGGAAAGTCACTCAGCGCGAAGTCGAGCTGGGCAATGGTGTAGTGCACCCGCGGCACCATGGCCGGGTCCAGCACGTCGGATTCGGCGAGCACGCTCCGGTAATGGCGGCGCGCCTGATCGTAGTCACCGCTTCTGGCGTAGGCATAGCCGAGCATCCGGTGTGCCTCGGCGCGCAATTGCGGTGACTCACCTTCCAGGCTCAATCCGCTGGCGACATTCAGCGCCGCATCGATGCGGCCGGCCTCCAGATGACCACGCAGGATCTCCACCGCGCTGCGGGCCGGCGACCAGCCACTGCCCGGTTGCTCTGCCGAGCGCGGCAGCGCCAGCGCACCCGCCGACAGCAGACCGAACAGCCCGGCCCATCCCCAGAGACTCAACCGGCGCCGCCAGTGGCTCCCGTGTACCGACTCCCATCGGTTTTTGTTCGGTTTCTGCATCATTGTGCACCCCCACCATCGATGTTGGCCGCTTCCGGTGCCGGGATAAACCCGGGGATTGCATCGAGATGTGAATCCCTGTGAATGGCTGCCGGGCGGCAAGCGCGATCAAACGCGGCGCTCCAGCGGCTGCTAGATTGCCGTCATGCCTCTGCGCCAACTCGCCAGCCTGGCCCTTTTTGCCATGATCACGCTGATCGCGAACGGATCCGCGCGGGCCGGATCGAGTCCATTGGGCCCGGCCCCGCACCGGACGGAATGCCCGTTCTCGACGGCGGCGGCCGAACCGCCACGGCGGGACTGTGGAACAGTCACGTGCACCTCACCGACCCGGCACTCGGCGACGGCACGGCCCTGACCCCCGGGACCCAGGCCATCCTGCAAGACATGCTGCTCTCCCGCGGGTTCACCAGCGTGGTGGACACAGGCTCCCTGCCTGCCACCACCCTGGCCATCCGCGCCGCCATAGACGCGGGCACTCTCGATGGCCCGCGCATCGTCATGGCCGGCGGCAGTTTCGTCTATCGGGACGGTACGCCGTCCTACCTGCCCGGTATCCATCTGCCGGAACTGGAAACGCCAGCGCAGGCTGCGCCGGCGGTCAACACCGTCCTGGACATGGGCCTGGATGGCATCAAGATTTTCTCGGGATCGTTCAAGTCGCCGACTCAGACGGTACTGCTGCCGCCGGACGTCATCGCCGCGGTCAGCGCAGCGGCCCACGCCCGCGACCGTTTCGTGGTCGCGCATCCCACCAGCCGCAACGGGCTGGTCAACGCCCTGCGCGGCGGGGTCGACGTGCTGGCGCACACGGCGCCGGATGCAGGCCCACTGGGCGCCGCGCTGGTAGCGGAAATGCGCGACGCGGAGCTGGCCCTGGTGCCGACCCTGCAGTTGTGGTCCTGGGAACTGCGCCGTCACGGCGCCCCGGTCGCGGCCGTTGCCGAGTTCCAGCAGGCCGGGGTCGCACAACTGGCGGAGTTTGCCGCCGCCGGCGGCGAGGTGTTGTTCGGCACCGACGCAGGCTACATGCGCGACTACGATCCCAGCGAGGAATTCGCGATGATGCAGGCCGCCGGCATGGATTTCGCGTCGATTCTGGCGTCGCTCACCACCGCCCCGGCGCAGCGTTTCAGCACCGGCAGCGGCCGGCTGGAAGCAGGTGCCGAGGGGGACGTGGTATTGTTCCGGCAGGATCCATCGCGCAGCCCCACGGCTTTTGCCGCGATCGCCTACACCATCCGCCATGGACGAGTGGTTCATGCCGCACCCTGATGCTATCCGTCTGTGTGACCATGCCCCCGGCTCACCGGTGCGGGTAGCCCTGGCGTTCATCGAAGACTCGCTCACGGACGCCGTCTGTCTGGACGACGTCGCCAAAGCCACCGGCCTCTCCCGCTACCAGCTATCCCGGGCTTTTGTTGCGGTCACCGGGGTACCGGTCATGTACTACCTGCGCGCCCGCCGGCTGACGGAGGCGGCCCGCGCCCTGGCCGCCGGCGCACCGGACATCCTGGCCCTGGCTCTGGACTGCGGGTATGGCTCCCACGAAGCCTTCACCCGCGCCTTCAACAACCGTTTTCACGTCACCCCGGAATCGGTGCGGGCCCGCGCCCACACCGATGGACTCGATCTCATGGAGGCCCTGACCATGTCCGAGCAGAACTTCGTCGCCGTTGCCCCGCCCCGGGTGGTCCCGGGGCCGGCACGCCTGGTGGCGGGACTCAAACAGCGCTACACGTTCGACACCAACCACGGCATTCCAGCCCTGTGGCAGCGCTTCGTGCCGCGTATTGCACGGATCCCCGATATCGTCGGGCCCGATACCTACGGCGTCTGCTGCAACGCCGGCGGCGACGGCGAGTTCGACTATCTGGCGGGGGTAGCGGTCTCGAGCGTCGATCAACTGCCCGAGGAGTTCGATCACGTTCACATTCCGGCCAGCCGCTACGCCGTATTCGAGCACAACGGGCACGTCTCCGGCATCCGTGACACGGTCCATGCCATCTGGAACGACGCGCTGCCGGCCAGCGGCCACACGCCAATCAGCGCACCGGACTTCGAGTACTACGCCGCCCAGCACTTCGACCCCGAAACGGGCGCCGGCAGAATCGAGATCTGGATTCCGATCCGCTGACGCCTCGGATTACCATCGAGGTAATCCATCCCGGAGTCCCAGCATGTCCACGCTCGAACCCATCGTCGATCCTGACCGGCCCATCGTTGATCCGCACCACCACCTGTGGCGTCGCCCTGGCGGCGACTACCTGCTGGAGGATCTGTGGGCCGACACCGGCAGCGGTCATCACATCGAGCGCACGGTGTTCGTCGAGTGCCGCGCCGAATACCGGGACAGCGGCCCGGAACATCTGCGGCCGGTGGGGGAAACCGAGTTCGTGCGCAAGATCGCCGAGGCCAGCGCCGCCAACCCGGAGCAGGCCACCATCGCCGCCATTGTCGGCCATGCGGATCTGACCCGGGGTGACGCCGTGGAGGACGTGCTGGCCGCCCACGTCGAGGCCGGCGGCGGCCTGTTCCGCGGCATCCGCCACGCGGGCGCCCGCGACCCGCATCCGGAAGCGCTGACCATTGCCGGCCGCGCGCCGGAGAACCTGTACAGCCGCGAGGACTTCCGGACCGGCCTGAAGCGCCTGGGCGAACTGGGGTTCACCTACGACACCTGGCACTACCATCACCAGAACGGCGCCTTCGCCGAGCTGGCCGCCGCCGTTCCCGGCACCACCATGATCCTCGATCACTTCGGTACTCCCCTGGGGGTCGGTCCGTACGCCGGCCGGCGCGAAGAGATCTTCGAGCAGTGGCGGCGCGACCTGACCCGCATCGCCGAATGCCCCAACGTGGTTGCCAAACTCGGCGGCCTGGCCATGCCGGACAACGGGTTCGGCTGGGACCAGACCGGGGCCCCGACGTCGGACGAATTCGTGGCGGCCCAGTCGCGCTACTACCTGCACGCCATCGACGCCTTCGGACCGGAGCGCTGCATGTTCGAAAGCAACTTCCCGGTGGACAAGCGTTCGCTGTCCTACGCGGTGCTCTATAACGGCCTGAAGAAGATTGCGGCGCGATTCAGCGCGGCCGAGCAGGACGCCATGTTCCGCGGCACCGCAACCCGGATCTACCGGCTGGAATGATCCCGCTGCGGGGGTGAGGGAATGGCGTCCCGCCAGACGTTCTTCCCGATACCACTCACAGCGAGGTGTCCATCATGAGAACGATTCGACTGGCCCGGCTCGTGGCGACGCTGGCGGCCGCCAGCCTGTTGGCGAGCCACGGGGCCTCCGCCGCCGACGTGAAGCCGTACATCGCCACGGCCTCCTTCATGTGCCTGCAGGGACCCACCTACGACGGCGGCACCGACAGCCGGGTAGCCCTGTTCGAAACCAGCGGCGCGCGCACGCCGCGGCCACACGCGGAGGAGGCCTGTACCAGCTACCTCTCCCGGCTGGTTTCCACGGGAAAATCCGCCGCCGGCAAGAACGAACCGCCGTTCCCGGAAACCAGCAGCTGCGACGAACTCCACTTCCGCTGGCTGGAGACGTCGGGCCTGTGGAACACCGAGTACACCAACTGCGTGAACTTCCTGGTGTTCGGTTTCTGGTAAGCCGGAATTGTCCGACCTGAGCCGCCGCCGGCCGGGTTGATCCCCGGCCGCCCCGGCAGCAAGCTGTGCGCTTCCGAGGAGCAGAGTCGAGATGTCAGCGGTATGGACACACATCCCGAAGCGGACAGATCGTACCGTGACGCAACCCGCTGGCGGCAGGAAGCCGACGAGCTCAGAAAGCTGCTCCTGAAAAGTGGCCTGACGGAAGCGTTCAAATGGGGCAAACCGTGCTACACCCACCACGGCGCCAACATCTGCATCGTTCAGCGGATGAACGATTTCCTTGCGCTGCTGTTCTTCAAGGGCGGCCTGCTGAAGGACCCGGACGGCATCCTGGAAGTTCAGGGTCCCAATTCCCGCTCCGGTTATCGGGCGCGTTTCACCAGTGTGGAAGACGTTTCCCGCCAGGCCCGGAGCCTCGCGGCGTGCATCCGTGACGCCATCGCCGTCGAGAATTCCGGGCGCAAGGCCGCGAAGCCGGAGGCCCCGATGTATCCGGAAGAACTGATTGACCGGCTGGACGACGACCCGGCATTCAAGGACGCCTTCGAGGGTCTGACCCCGGGCCGCCAGCGCGGCTACGTTCTGCACTTTTCCAGCGCCAAACGGTCGGCCACCCGTTCCGGCCGGATCGACAAACACCGCGAACGGATCATGGCCGGCAAGGGCCTGCACGACCGACCCTGACCCGGTCCGGCAGACGCCTCAGCCGGCGATCCGGGCGAACTCCGCCAGCTCGTCCAATCGGCGCGCCACCTTGTCCGGGCGTTGCGAGCCCAGGTGCAGCACCAGCCGGTCCACGCCCAGCTCCGCGAACGCGCGGATGCCGTCGGCATCGATGGTGTTGGGGGTCACGATGACCTCGAAGCCGTCGCGGCTGCCGCCCCGGGCGACGAGGGCGTGGTCCAGTTCCGTAAGCAATGGCGCCGTGGTCTCCGGGTTGAGCCCAAAACCATACCAACCGGCGCCGAAACGGGCCGCGCGCTGAAAGGCGGCGCGGCTGTGTCCGCCGACGATAATGGGCACGTGGGGCTTCTGCAGTGGCTTCGGATCCATGCGGCAACGGGCCACCTGAAAGTGCTCGCCGTGAAACTCCGCCTCCGGCTCGGTCCACAGCCGGGTCACCAGGTCGAGAAACTCATCGGAGCGGGCGCCGCGGTCCTCCCAGCGGTAGCCGCAGGCAATCACCTCCTCCTTGCACCAGCCAATACCGACGCCAAAATCGATCCGCCCGCCGGAGAGCCAATCGAGCGTGGCGAACTCCTTGGCGGTGTAGATGGGATTACGCTGCGATACCAGGGCAATGCCGGTGCCAAGGCGCAACCGCTCGGTGGCGCTGGCCAGATAGCCGAAGGTGGCAACCGTATCCAGCAGCCCGCCGCCTTCCGGTACCGGAATGCGCCCATCGCGAGAGCCCGGATAGGGAAACTCCATGTCGTCGAACAGCACCACGTGCTCACCCATCCACAGCGACTCGACCCCGGCCTGCTCGAGCCGCACCGCCAGGTCCGCGACGAAGTCAGGTGTGCTGTGCGGAGACATGAACGTTGCGAAGACGCCGATCTTCATAAGGTGATTTCCTCTGCTTACAGACTACGAACGTACTGCGTCGGCAGCCGCAAAATGCGCCATCTGGTCGGCGTGCGCCTGCCTGAACGCCTGCCGCTCCGTGACTCTCGACACATAGGATTCGGTAGCCGGCCGATCTCCGAACGCGCGGACCCTGGCCACCCTGAGCGCATCGGCCATCAGCAGGTCTGCCACCGTGAACCGATCCGCAGCCAGCCATTCCCGCGTTGCCAGAACACCTTCCAGGTGATCGAGACGGCTCTGAAACCAGCCACTGAGCGGGTTGTCTTCGGCTCCGGTGACTTCCAGGAACCACCACGGCACACTAACCATCTCGACGGAGTTCAAGGCGGCGATGAGCCACTGCAGCGTCTGCCCCGCCCCGGCGGCGTCGCGCGGCATCAGGTACTCGCTCTTCCACGCCAGATGCAGCAGACCGGCACCGCTTTCGAATAGTTCCAGTTCGCCATCGCTCAGGAACGGCACCTGGCCGAAGGGTTGACGGCCCAGGTGCTCCGGCGAACGGTCGTGGAACGGTACGGTCCGTACCGAATAATCGAGACCCGCCTCCTCGCAGGCCCAGCGAAGGCGGATGTCCCGTACCAATCCGCGGGGACCTTCCGGCACCCAATCATAGGTCCAGATGATGAGTTCGCTCATGGCCCGACACTATCACGCGGGCCGGGTCGGCCATAGGGTCCGAACCCGTCCTTCGGGCAACCATCGATGGCAGGCCTCAACCTGCCCGGAACTTCCTCAGCACGAAATGATCACCGTCCCTGCGTAGTTCGGCCCAACCGTTCCTGACATACAGGGCCGGCATATCGGTGTAGACATACAGCTCAGCAATCCCCTGGCGCCAGGCCTCGTCCTCTGCTGCTCGCAGGAGCCGGGAGGCGATACCACGACGGCGGGCCGCCGGGGAAACCACCAGGGCGTTGATCCAGATACCCTGCTCCGCCTGCACCGGCTTTGCCGCAATCGTAAATGCGAGCCCGCCCAGGAGCGAACCCTGATCATCCGTAACGAGAAGCGGTGCCGGCGCGCCTTCGATGCGTATCGGATCCACGTTGCCCCATTCCTGCTCGAACCAGTTCTGCAACTGCTCGAGCAGGTGCGCGGGCGGGTTCAGGCTGACGATGGTCTGCATGATTCAATGCGAACCGGGTGGAATGTGATACCGGGTGGACACGGCGCGCCACCTGCCGATAGGCTCTGTCCACCCCGGCTTCCGACCGTTCAGCCATCGAGAGCGAGAGTCTTCCATGCGTTCGCCTGTCTGTTCCGCCTTCCTGGTCTTTGCTGCCCTCGGCGCCACCGCTCACGAACCGGTTATCGTGGCCCCTGGCGAAGGGCGTATGGTGCCGGTGCCCTTTCACGAGAGTAAGTTACTGCTCTCCGAGGACGCCAGCGCCGCCGGAATCTCCGTGTACGAGTTCGTCGTGCCACCACGAACCGGCGGCGCGCCGCCCCACGAGCACGGTAACGAGGACGAGTTCGCCTATGTGCTGGACGGCATCCTGACACTGATGCTCGGGGACCGGGTTGCACAAGCCGGACCGGGTACGCTCGCCGCCCTCACCCGTGGAACCGTTCATGCATTCTGGAATGCATCGGATCAACCGGTGCGTGCGCTGTTCTTCGTGTCCGAGGGTGGATTCGAGCAGTTCTTCGACGAGGTGGCGGTGATGCTGCGCGAGGAAATGCCCGAGTCCCCGGACCAGGCCAACGCCCGCATCGGCGCCATTGCCGCCGAGCACGGCATCGCCATCCGTCCGGAGCTGATCCCTGCCGAGGTTCAGGTGCTGTACGCCCCGAAGTGAGTCGATTCCGCTGGCCGCCAGCGGTTTAGGCCGGCGCGCACCGGGATCCGCCGGACCATTCACCGACCGGGTTGCTCCGGGCCATCGTCCCACCACCACTGGGGCGGCAGCGGCTTGCGCTCCGGATAAACCTGATCGAGCGTGTCGCCATCGAACAACTCGCCGTTCTTCATCACGTAGCGCACGGTGTTGGTGTTGCGGATGTCATCCAGCGGATTGGCCGCCAGGATGACCAGGTCGGCCAGCTTGCCCGGCTCCAGGGTACCGATATCGGCGCCGATGCCAACCATCCCGGCGCCCTGGCGCGTTGCCGCGGTCAGCACCTCCCAGTTGCTCATGCCACTGGCCAGAGCCCACATCTCCCAGTGATAACCGAGCCCCTGAAGCTGGCCGTGGGCGCCGACGCCCACCCGACCGCCTGCCCGTACGATCCTGGCCGCCTGGGCCGCCAGTTGCGGAAAGACGTACTCGTCCTGATGAAACCACCCGCCCCGCAGGGTGCGCGTGTCGATCATGTTGCCCGGTATGAACCGCCGCAACTTGGCATCATGGTGGGGGCTCTCGTGGGTGTAGAAGTAGTTCTCCGCGAATGGCCCGCCATAACTCACCAGCAGCGTCGGCGTGTAGGCGATCTGCGAGCGGGCCGCAAGTTCAACGATGTCGCTCTGCAGCGAGAGCAGGGGAAAGTTGTGTTCGTTGCCGCTGAAGCCGTCGATCATGTGAGTGAGGTCGAGCTTCATGTCCAGCGCGCCTTCCGTGGTGGGCATCAGCGACAGTTCGCGGGCCGCGCCGGCGATCCACTGCCGCTGTTCCCGGTTACCGGCCAGGTAGGCCTTCAGGTTGTGCACTCGATAACTGTCGCGGTAGCGCCGCAGCACCGCCCGGGCATGAGCCTGTGATCTGAACTCGTTGTTGCTGAAGATACCCGGGCCGGTGGACAGTGCACGCGGCCCCAGCATCAGGCCGGCGTCGATCAGATCCTGATACGACAGAATGTCGGTGGTGCTCGGCTGTACGTCCAGACCCGTGGTCACGCCGTAGGCCAGATTGGCCAGGAAGGCCCAGTTGTCGGTATCGAGCACCCGGCGCAGGGGTCGGAAATGTGCGTGGGTATCGACGAATCCCGGCAGGACGAACTGACCGCTGACATCCCGGCGCACAGCATCCGCCGGGATGGTCACGTCACCGCGCGCGCCGACGGCAACGATACGGTCGTCCTGAATGAGCAGCACCCCGTCCTCGATGATGGTCTGCTGGTCCGTCATCGGCAGCACCGTGGCGCCTTCCAGCGCGATGGTGCCCCGGGGCGCGTGCCGCGGCAGATAGATGGGGATTTCCCGGACCAGCACCGAAGGGTGCGCCTCGCGCAGCGTTTCCTGCGCGTCCTCGCCGCCCTCGCCGTTTCCTTCGCCGTCGTCTTTGCTCTTGCCCTTACTGTCGTCGTTCCTGTCGTCGTTGTCGTCTTCGTCCTCGACGAAGGTGACGCTGTCCAGCGGCCGCCGGTACAGCCGATTGCCGGTGGTCCAGACCATCTCGCCATCGGGGCCCCAGGCGAAAAAGTCGGCGCCCACGTCAGTCAGGCGCGCCAGCGGGATCGACGCATCGTCCAGGCTGACTTTCAGCCCTTCCAGGTATGGGTTCAGCAGCGCCGCCACGTAGAGCTGATGCGCGTGGGCAATGAGCGCGTGGCGTCCGTCCGGGGTCAAGCGGATGTCACTGGCCGGCTGGTCGTCTTCCTCCAGCGAGGTACCCGGCCCGGTGACGCTGAGTTCACGGCGCCGGTCGGTACCGTCGAGTCGGACCGAGATCAAGCCGCCGCCATTCGACTCCTGGTACAGGTAAACCCGGTCCGGTTCAGGACCGAAATGCGGGCGGCCGTGGCCCCGGCTCGGCATGATCAATTGTGCCGCACCGCCGTCCGCCGGTAGCGCAATCAGGTCCGAGCCCACCGGCGAACCCCAGTCCCACTCGCGGTACAGGCGGTCATAACTGGCCGCACGCAGCGCCACCAGGCGCGATCCGTCCGGGGTGAAGACCGGGTCGGCGTAATAGCCCGGCACCTGGGTGAGTTGCTGCGGCGCCCCGCGGCCGTTGGCGCGCTGACGCCAGATGTGACCGCCTTCGCTGCTCCAGGTCACGTAAGCCAGCCAGCGGCCGTCCGGTGACCAGGCCGGGTGAAAGGCCTGCTGCGACTCCGGGGTGAGCGGGCGCGGCTCGGCATCGCGCGCCTGGTCCTGGACGTAGACACGGGCAAAGGCCGTGAACGCCACCCGCTCGCCCTCCGGCGCCGGCGCCGGATCACGAATCAGCCGCGCCTTGACCGGTCCCATACCGAGCCGATAGGGAAAGTACAGGCGCGGCCCGAGGCCCTGATCCACGGCCACCGAGAACGGGATCTCCGTGGTATCGCCGCTGGCCATGTCCAGACGCGTGATGCCGCCGTCGCGGGCAAAATAGAGGCTCGCGCCATCAGGGCTGAAGGCATAGCCGGGAAGCAGGTCCCGGGTGAAGCGGGACTCCTGTTCGTCGTGCTCCACCGGGTAGGTCAGCCACCGGTCCTCGCCAGTAGCGAGGTCTCGAATGCGCAGGCCCGTTTGCTGCTGGTGGCGGGACCCGTAGACGAGCTTCGAGCCATCCGGTGACAGCAGCGGCCGGAAGGCGCTGCCGTCGGCCTGAGTGAGCCGGTCCCTGGCGCCGGTCTGCAGGTCATGGCGTACGATCTGCCACGCCGGCAGGCGCATGTTGTAGGCAAAGCCGCCGCGTTTGTGCGCGTAGTACAGGTACCGGCCTTGCGGCCCGTAAACGGCGCCGAGCGCGTTGTCACGCTGATCCCGCGGCGTGCTGGCGCCCCGTTTCGCTTCCGTCAGCCGCACGCCTTTGCCGCCGTCCTGGTGAAAGGCCCAGGTTTCGAAGGTGCGCAGGCCCCAGGTGCTGCGTCCGGCGATCACATGGCTGCCGTCCGGCGCCCAGGCCGGGGAGGCGAACTCGGCCATACCCTTGTTGTCACTGAGGCGCTTCGGCTCGCCGCCGGCGGCGGGCATCACCCAGATGTTCTCGGCGCCGCTCCGGTCGCTGACGAAGGCGATCCGTTCTCCGTCCGGCGAGTACCGTGGCTGACTGTCGAAAGCCATGCCCCGGGTGAGGGGCCGCGCTTTGCCGCCCGCGGCATCCAGCAGATAAAGATCGCCCAGCACCTCGAGCACCAGCGTGCTGCCGTCAGGCGACAGATCCAGGGACAGCCAGGAAACCCGGTCGGTGTCGAACTGCACCCGCCGTTCGGCCGGCAGTTCCAGGGACGACGGTGCATCCCGGTCGGCCGCGGCGTCGGACTCCGGCTCGGGCGCCAGACTGGCTGAAGCCGTGGTGGCGGCAAGACCCATCCAGATCCATGTCGCCGCGACCGTTCGGAATCTCACCGTCATGCCGTTCCCCCACGCTCATCAAGCTGAGTTAGTCTACCGGTCCCTGGCTGAACCGCATCACCGCAAGGGAGACAGGCATGTTCACCGACAACCTGCGCATCACCCGGACCCATCCGTTGATCTCTCCGGCGGTTCTGGAGGAGGAACTGCCTCTGGCCGACGGCGACGCGGACCGGGTGGACGGCTGGCGCCGCACCATCAAGGCCATCCTGGCCGGCAGCGACCCCCGCGCCCTGCTGATCGTGGGGCCCTGTTCCGTTCACGATCCGGAGGCCGCGCTGGAGTACGCGGACCGCCTGGCCGCACTTGCCGGCGAGGTGTCCGAACGGGTCTTCTGCGTCATGCGCGTGTACTTCGAAAAGCCGCGCACGGTGATGGGCTGGAAAGGACTGATCAACGACCCCGGGCTGGACGAGACGTTCCAGATCAATCGCGGACTGCGCCTGGCGCGCGGGCTGCTGCGGCAGGTGGCGGAGCGAGGCCTGCCTGCCGGCACCGAGTTTCTCGACACCACGTTCGGCCAGTACTACACCGACCTGGTGAGTTGGGGCGCCATCGGCGCCCGTACCGTGGAGAGTCAGATCCATCGGGAACTGGCCTCCGGCCTGTCCATGCCGGTCGGCATCAAGAACCGGACCGACGGCGAGGTGCAGGTGGCAATCGACGCCATCCGCGCCGCCGCCAACCGGCATCTGTTTCCGTCGCTCACCAAGGAAGGCGCGCCCGCCATCTTCGAGACCAGCGGAAACCCGGACTGCCATCTGGTGCTGCGCGGCGGCGCCGCGCCCAACTATGATCCGCAATCGGTGGGCGCGGCCCAGGCACGGCTGCGCGACGCCGGCCTGGACGATAGCGTCATGGTGGACTGCAGTCACGCCAACAGCGGTAAACAGCCGGAACGGCAGCCGGAGGTGGCCAGGGCCGTCATGCGCCAGCGCGCTGACGGAAACCGGGGGCTGAAGGCGCTGATGGTGGAAAGCCACCTGCACGGCGGCCGTCAGGACATCGGCCCGTCGCTGCGCTACGGGCAGAGCGTAACCGACGCCTGTCTGGGTTTCGAAGAGACCCGGGCCCTGGTGCTGGAACTGGCGGAAGGCTGGCTGCGCTGACCGCAATCAGACCGGTTGATAACGCAGCATGACCCGGGAGCCGTCGGCCAGGCCGTTGCGGAATCGCGGACCCCAGATCAACCATTCCAGCGAAAATTTGTCGCCCATGAGGTCGAGAATTCTGCTGTGCTCGGCGCCGTCCTCCACCAGACTGGCGCTGGCTTCCAGCATCGGCAGTTCGCGGTAGGCGCCATCCGACCGGGTCCACACGCCGACATCACCCACCCAGATGCGCGCTCCGGTCAGCCCCTGGCGCACCGCCCGGGCGCGCCAGGCGTCAGCATCGGTGACCACGTAGGCGGCGCTGTCGTCGGCCACGAACCAGATCTCGGCCTGGCAACGGCTCTCGGATCCATCGGACCTGAGCGGAGTGAGATAGAAGACCTCGGTATCGGCCAGTGCCTGCCGCATGGCGTTGTCGAAACCGCCCGCCGCTGCGCCCGCCGCCTGAGCCAGCCGCGGTAGCAGCCCGCCGCCGAGCAACAGCGCCGCACCGGTAGCCCCGAAGCGCAGCAACTCCCGCCGGCGCCAGCCGCGTGTCGTCCCATCCGCCATCGTCACCTCCCCGTGGGTGCCGGATCGCACGAAGTGTGAGAATCAGACCTCGGTGCTGGCGATGCGTTCCGCGATCTTCGCGGACCAGATCTTCGGCCCCTCCCGATGCACCGAGTTGCCACCGGAATCCACCGCCAGGGTGACCGGCATGTCCTTCACCTCGAACTCATAAATGGCTTCCATGCCGAGCTCTGGAAAGGCCAGCAGGGTCGACTTCGTGATGGCCTTGGCCACCAGGTAAGCGGCACCGCCCACCGCGATCATGTACACCGCATTGTTGTCGCGGATGGCGTCGATGGCGGCCGATCCCCGCTCCGCCTTGCCGACCATGCCGATGAGCCCGGTCTGCTCCAGCATGGTGCGGGTGAACTTGTCCATCCGGGTGGCCGTGGTGGGACCCGCCGGCCCGACCACTTCGTCTCCCACCGGATCCACCGGGCCCACGTAGTAGATCACCCGGTTGGTCAGGTCCACGGGCAGCGGCTCGCCTTTCGCCAGCAGGTCGGTGAGCTTCTTGTGGGCGGCATCGCGGCCGGTCAGGAGTCTGCCCGACAGCAGCAGCGTTTCACCCGCCTGCCAGCCCGCCACCTCCTCGGCAGTCAACGTGTCGAGATCGACCCGGCGCACGTCGTCGCCCAGTTCGAAGGCGATGTCCGGCCATTCCGACAGATCCGGCGCCTCGAACCGGGCCGGGCCGGACCCGTCCAGGGTGAAGTGCACGTGACGCGTGGCCGAACAGTTGGGAATCACGGCAACCGGCTTGTTGGCCGCATGGGTCGGGTATTCCTTGACCTTGACGTCCATCACCGTGGTCAGCCCGCCGAGGCCCTGGGCGCCGATGCCGAGGGCGTTGACCTTCTCGAACAGCTCCAGGCGCAGCTCGTCCGCGTGACTCCGGGCGCCCCGCGCCTTGAGTTCGTGAATGTCGATGGGCTCCATCATGGATTCTTTGGCCAGCATCATGGCCTTCTCCGGAGTGCCGCCGATGCCGACGCCGAGCAGGCCCGGCGGACACCAGCCGGCGCCCATCTGCGGCACCACCGACAGCACCCAGTCCACCACCGAGTCCGACGGGTTGAGCATGGCGAATTTGGCTTTGGCCTCGCTGCCGCCACCCTTGGCCGCAATCTCGACGTTGACCTTGTCGCCCGGCACGACCTTGTAGTGAATGACGGCGGGTGTGTTGTCTCTGGTATTGGCGCGGCTGCCGTCCGGATCGTTCAGGACCGAGGCCCGCAGCACGTTCTCGGGATGGCCATAGGCCCGCCGCACCCCTTCGTTGATCATGTCGTCGAGGCTCATGTCGGCGTCCCAGCGCACGTCCATGCCGACCTCGACGAAGGCGATGACGATGCCGGTGTCCTGACAGATGGGCCGCTTGCCCACCGCGCACATGCGGGAGTTGACCAGCACCTGGGTGAGTGCCGCCTTGGCCGCCGGAGATTCTTCCTTCTCCCAGGCCTGGCGCATGGCCCGGATGAAATCCACCGGGTGGTAGTAGGAAATGAACTGCAGAGCGTCCGCAACGCTGTCGATGACGTCCTGCTGGCGAATGGGTTTGCTCGTATTGCTCATGGGGTACGGCTGCATCGGCATTCAACGAATGGCCATTCTAGCCCCTGGCCGAGGGAATCGCCTCCGGTTGTCTGAATACGGGGTGCATGTGAAACTGCCCCGGAGCCAGGAGCCCCACATAGTGAAAACGACCCGTTCGCGGAGCCTGAACGCGCTCCGCCCCGGCACCACCCTGCCCGCCGCCGTCCTTACCGCCCTGTTCGCAACACTGCCGCTGGCCGGCTGCAGCCAGGCCCCGGTGGCGCCGCCCGGAGAGCCGGCACCCGATCCCGCCGCACTCGCAGCCCGTGCCGAGCTGCTGAGCCAGCGGTTCCTGATCGTCGACACCCACATCGATGTGCCCTACCGGCTGCACCGGAATCCCGACCAGGACATTGGCGGGCGTACCCGGGACGGCGAGTTCGACTTCCCGCGGGCCCGGACTGGCGGGCTGGATGCGCTGTTCATGTCCATCTACATTCCGGCGGACGTGGATGACGCCGGCGACGCCCGCCCTTTCGCCGACGATCTGATCGACGGCGTGGTCCACCTCACGACGTCGCAGCCGGACAAGTTCCAGCTCGCCACCTGCGCCGACGACGTCGACCGGGCCAAAGCCGAAGACCGGGTCGCCATGGCCCTGGGAATGGAAAACGGCGGTCCGCTGCAGGGCAGCTTCGACAACCTGGATCACTTCCGTGAACGCGGGATCCGTTACATCACCCTGGCGCACTCGCGCTCCAACCATATCTCCGATTCGTCCTACGACGACAACGAGCGCTGGGGCGGGCTGTCGGAGTTCGGCAAACTGCTGGTGCCCGCCATGAACCGGCGCGGCATTCTGGTCGATGTCTCCCACATCACCGACGACGCGTTCTGGCAGGTCATGGAACTGACCGAAGTGCCGGTCATCGCCAGCCACTCGTCCCTGCGCCATTTCACGCCAGATTTCCACCGCAACATGAGCGACGACATGGTGCGTGCCCTCGGCGACAACGGTGGAGTCATTCAGATCAACTTCGGCTCCGGTTTCCTGACCCGGGCAGCGCGTCAGTACGCCGCCGACATCGAGGCCGCCTACCAGGAACTGGCGTCGACCCCGGGCATTGCCGAGGACGACCCGCGGCTGGTGGACTTCGCCGGCAACTACCGGGCCGAGCATCCCTACCCCTATGCCACCGTGGACGACGTGCTCGATCACATCGACCGGGCGGTGGAGCTGGCCGGCATCGATCACGTCGGACTCGGCTCCGACTACGATGGAGTGGGCGACAGCCTGCCAGCCGGCCTGAAGGACGTCAGCACCTACCCCAACCTGGTAGCCGGCCTGCTGGGGCGCGGTTATCAGGAAGCCGACATCGAGAAGATCCTGGGCGGCAACGTGATGCGGGTGTGGCGGGCGGCCGAGTCCTATGCCGCGGAGGCCGGTTACGGTACCGAGTGCGCGCTGTAGCGCGCCGGCTTTACTCAGGACGACAGATGGCTGATCAGGCGCCGCTGAAACGCGACGCCCTGATCGAACTGGTCGATACTGATGAACTCGTCCGGCTGATGAGCCTGGTCGATGCTGCCTGGCCCGCAGATCGCCACTGACAGCCCGGCCTGCTGAAACTGACCGGCTTCGGCACCGTAGGAAACGCTTTCCGTCCGGTTCTGTCCGGTGAGTTGTTTGGCCAGCGTCACCGCCGGCTCGTCGTCCGTGGCGTGGAAGCCGGGGACGTTGGCGTGGATGTCGAACTCGATGCCCGTGGCCGGGTGCACCTCGCGCATACCGGGTTCCAGTTCCTCCCTGGCGTAACGTTCCAGTTCGGCAAAGAACGTCAGCGGGTCCTCGTCGGGCAGCGTGCGGATGTCAGTCATGAACCGGCACCGGCGGGCCGTGATGTTCTGCGCCGTGCCGCCCTGGATGACCCCGCAATGCAGGGTCGAGTAGGCCGGCTCGAACGGGCAGTCCGGGTGCGCCCGGCGGCGGTTGCTGTCCTGCCGCTCCGCCAGCCAGTTGACCAGCCGTCCCGCCACCATCACCGCAGGCACCCCGAGGTTCTGTTTGCTGGAGTGCGCTTCGAACCCGGTCACCCGGGTTTCGAAGACGAACATGCTCTTGTGGGCGGTGACCACCTGCATGCTGGTGGGTTCGCCAACGATGACCGCGCGCGGCTCCGGCAGGCCGGCGGTCATGGCGTCGATCAGCCGCGGCGCGCCGAGGCAGCCCACTTCCTCGTCGTAGGACAAGGCCAGGTGAATCGGCTGGCGCAGGTTCTGCATTTCCGGCACCAGCGCCAGGGCAATGGCGATGAAACCCTTCATGTCGCAGGTGCCGCGGCCGTACAGCCGCCCGCTTCGCTCGCAGAGCCGGAACGGATCCGACGACCAGTCCTGACCCGCCACCGGCACCACGTCGGTGTGACCCGACAGCACCACACCGCCGGCCACGTCGGGACCGATGGTGGCGTAGAGGTTGGCCTTCTGCCGACAATCGCTCACCACCAGGTTGGGTTCCACGCCGTGCCCACGCAGATACTCGGCGACGAACTCGATGAGCCGCAGATTGGAGTCGCAGGAGACCGTGGGAATCCCCACCAGGGCCTCGAGCATTCCCCGGGGTGTATAACGTGCACCGGCCATCGGCCAAGCATAGAGGGCCGTCCGGGAAAACGCGATAGGGCAGTCCCAGACGCTCCATTTGACCGAAATCAACGTTGCGCCGTGGCGGCGCCGGGGCTGCGGGTTACCCGTATTACCCGCACGCCGGCACGCTCTTATAACGCTCCCCGAACAACCCGATCGACGAGGAGCATCATGACCCATACCCATCTATCCAGGCTGGCGGCCGCTGCCCTGGCGACCTGCTGCGCGGCCACTGCCCTGACCACGCCCCCGGCGGCCGCGGACGCCGGTGACTGGCTGGTGCGCGGCGGATTCCACGCGGTGGACCCGAAGTCGGACAACGGCGACGTCGTCGAGGTCGACTCGGCGACCATGTTCACCTTCGACGTGACCTACCTGCTCACCGATCATTGGGGCATCGAACTGCTCGCGGCGGCGCCATTCGAACACGACATCAACCTGGTAGACGGTCCCACGGTGGCCTCGGTCAAGCATCTGCCGCCGACCCTGAGCGTGGTCTACCGGTTCCTTCCCGGCGGCAGGGTACATCCCTACGTCGGCGCGGGACTCAACTGGACCCTGTTCTTCGACGAGACCACCACAGGGCCGCTGGACGGCGCCGATCTGTCCCTGGACGATTCCTTCGGCGCCGCCGCCGTCATCGGGG
Source organism: uncultured Gammaproteobacteria bacterium (assembly GCA_942491135.1). Classification (GTDB taxonomy): domain Bacteria; phylum Pseudomonadota; class Gammaproteobacteria; order Pseudomonadales; family Azotimanducaceae; genus UBA7803. The sequence goes on from CALNZS010000016.1 coordinate 322,386, forward strand.
TCGACATCGATCTGGGTGAGCACTGGTTCCTGAACGCCGACCTGCGCTACCTGGATATCGACACCGACGCCGAACTGAACGGCGCCGATCTGGAAACCGTGGAAATCGATCCGCTGGCCTGGGGGCTGAACCTCGGATACCGGTTCTGAGCCGACAAGAGGTAGACTCCGTGGCATGGCACGCCCATCCACCTCGAATCTCATCGATCAGATCGTCAGCTCTTATTTCGAGCTGCCGGTCCGCATTGACTGGGCCAAGGCCAGCGGCATGCCGTTCCCCGACCGGTTCATCGACGCGGAGCTCGAGTTCTCGGGCCTGGCTACGGTGTGGCTGGACCTGCGCCGGGTGGTCTGGCGGGCCCGGGAGGTGCGGTTCATTCCAGGCATGCCCGCCACCGTCGAAGTCACGCAGCCGCGGGTCGAGATTGCCGTGGACAAAGGCGATCTGACGCGCTGGCTGAAGCGTTTCGAACTGCCCTATCGGGTGGAGTTGACCGACGAAGCCATCGTGGTCCACACGGAACTGGCAGGGTTTCCAGTGGCGGAACTGGAAGCCCAGCTGGAAGTCATCGGCGGCTGGTTCGTGTTACAGCCCCGGCGCGCCAGCATCCTGGGTGTCCCCAACTACGTGGCTTCGCTGTTTCGAACCTACCTGCCCATTCCGCCGCTGGCCGGGGATACCCGGCTCGAATCCATACGTCATGAACCGGAGCTGTTGCGGCTCACCTTCGCGCTTCCCGACTTCACGGAGCGGGTGACCCCGGGGCTGCTGCCACGGCTGCAGAAACGCCTGCTGCCGACCCTGGACTTCCGGTTCCCGGCACGCGCGACGGGCGGACCCCAGGAATCGCGCTTTCAGGGCCCGTTCACCCGCCCTGGATCAGGCGGTGGCCAGGGGTAGTCTTCGGGGACGTTCAGCTTCCGCTTGACGAAACCATTCCAGTCCTGAGTCGCCGCGTTGGCCGCCTGATTGTGAACACGCGCGGCCTGCCGATTGGCATCGGCAAAGTCACTGATGCAGGCCCGGTAGCCGTCGACGTCGTCCAGATAGCGTTGCCAGGCGACATCGTCCTGATCGTCGACCGGCCGGCCCGGCGCGGTACAGCCGTGGCCCGGGGGCTCCGAATGGGCAGACGACAACGACCCCGTGACCAGACACAGCGTCATGAAAAGCAGTTTCAGCGGGCGGCACCGGTTCATGAGCACCAGTGTGAGGCAAATGCCTTGCGCCGATCAGGCCTGAATACGCGGAATCGTTAACGCTTTGGCACTTCCGGCTTGACCGGCGCCACGAAGCGGTCCTCACCCCGACCACAGACCCTGCAGCAGCGCCCCCAGCATCAACGCGCCGCCACTCAGGCGGGCAAACCGGAAGCCGGCCGCCGCGTACCACAGCGGCCATACCTCAGCGGGAAACCCCGGCGGCCGGCTGACCGGTCGCGGGCTCAGGCAGACCCGGACCAGCAATACGGCGGCGGGCAGCGCGGCCAGGATGATCAGGTAGAACCAGCGGGCTTCGATCAGAGCCCACGCCAGCACTCCAGCTAACTGCATCAGCGCCAGCAGAGCGATCGCCCGCGGCCCCCACAGCGGACCGAGCATCACTGGCAACGTGCGCACCCCGCGGGCGGCGTCATCATGGCGCTTGTCGGCGTGTTTGGCGAACACCACCACCGTCGGCCCCAGTCCGGCGAGCAGCGACAACACGGCGATGTTCCCGTTCCAGGTGCCGTTCACCACCCAACAGGTGCCGCCGACCATCAGCGGACCCCACACCAGCAGCACCGCCGGCTCGCCGAGCCCGACGCGCTTGAGCGGCCAGGTGTAAAAAAGCAGCACCAGGGCGCCGCTGGCGGCCAGCCACCAGGCGGGGGCCCCGGCTATCCTGCATACCACGATACCGAGCGCTACAGCGGCGCTGCCGGTGAGGATGAGCAGAACCGTGTGAGTCAGCGGCCTCATAAGCCCCTGAGCCAGGGGATGCGCCCCATACCGCACCCGGAAGTAGCCGTCGGCGTCGAGCCCGGTCCACCAGTCGACGGCGTCGTTGAGCAGATTGCTGGTGGCATGCGCCAGTGTCAGACCGGCCGTGACCAGCAGCAGTCGCCCGGCCTCTTCCAGGGTCCAGGGCAGCGCCAGCAAGCCGCCGAGCAGACACGCATGCAGGGTCAGCGGCAACACCGCCGCCCGGACCGTGATCAGATAGCGGGAAGCCCAACCCAGGCGTTGCCAGGCGTCGGCGGATACCCGGGGCATGGATCGCACGGTATCGAGCAGTGACGGCGCGGCGCTGGACATGAGCGGCATTGTGGGCAAAGCCGGCAGCCGCGAGAATCCGCAGATCCCACGACTGCCGCGTTCCGGAACCGCGGCTCAGCCGGCGTTTCGCAGCGCCGTCTGGAAACCCGTGTACTTGGGTTGATCGATGGCGATCTGATTGACCACGGTGGCCCGCAGGTGTTCGGCCAGCCCGGGGGTGTCGAGGGCCAGACGGCCTTCCCGCAGGTCCCGGGTAAGCTGCCAGCGCAGGTCCGACAGGGTGCCGTCGGCGCCGAGCAGTTCCCGCAGCCGGGCGTGCTCCGCGGCCCGGGCGGGTTCGCCGAGAGCCACCTGACGCAACACGATATCGAGGCTGTTACCGGCCACCCGGGCCAGGAAGTTGGTCCGCCCCGAGGTCGCGGCCATGACGTCGTCGCGCAGGAAGTCGCGCACCGAGGTCACCAGTTCGTCGATGCGCGGCATGTCGTCGTCGGCGGTCACGTCCACCGCTTCGACCAGTTTCACCGGCCCCGGAATCAGCAGGTTCACGCAATCCACCTGGCACTCGGAACTGCGGCGGCCGATGGCCGGCCGTTCCACGGTCTGATCCGGTCCGGTGCGGTAGTGTTCGGCCATGCCCAGGCAGCCGATGGCCCACCAGAAGGAACCGAACACCTCCCAGAATTTGACGTGATCCGGGTTCACCGCAATGCCGCTCTCGGCTTCGTAACCGGCAAACAGGTCGGCATATTCACCGAACCCGCCCACCGGCTTTTCGGTCACGCCGAAGCGCCAGGAATTGGTGCAGATCCAGCCGAGATCGCGCATGGGATCGCCGATGTGGGCCACCTCCCAGTCCAGCACCGCGTTGATGCCGGAACCGTCGACCATAAAATTGCCGTTGCGGAAGTCGTTGTGAACCAGGGTCTGACGCGGGTCGGCCGGCAGATGGTCGAGCAACCAGCGACCGGCGTAATCGATCATCGGCGCAGGAGTGGCCAGGAACTCGTAGCGTTCGAGCATCTGACGCACGAACTGTTCCGGCGTCTGCACCTTGAGGTGGTCGGCCAGTCCGGTGGCTTTCAGGTCAATGGCGTGAATCCGCGCCAGCACCTGACCGCACTCATAGGCCAGGTTGGTGCGCACCTCGGCCAGGTCCGGCGAGCGGGCAATGCGCGCGCCCAATGCCTCGCCGTCGAGCCACTCCATTAGGAAACCTTCGCCCAGGCCGTCGGATTCCTCCAGTACATGGTAGACCTCGGGCTCCGGCACGCCCACCGCACGAGCCGCCTGCATGAGCCGCGCCTCGACCGCGAGACCCGGGTTGATGCGCTCCTCGTCGGGAATGTCCAGCCCTCCGCCCGGCGCGCGCCGCATGCACACGATGCGCTCGCCATCGGCGGTGGCCACGGTGATGCGATAGGTCTCCTGACTGGCGCCGCCGGACAGCCGCTCCGCCGATACCAGACCGGTGCAGCCGGGCAATACCCGGCGCACCACCTCGGCCAGGCGGGGTTCGATCTCCTCCTGACGCGCCGCCATCAGCCTTCCTTGACCCCCTTCGGTGCCCGCTGCTTCATGTAGCCGAACATGTATCCGGCCACCCGGCGCATCTGAATTTCCTCCGCGCCTTCGGTGATCCGGTAGCGGCGGTGGTGACGGTAGATGTGCTCGAAGGGCTTGTGGCGCGAGTAGCCGAGGCCACCGTGCACCTGCATGGCCCGGTCCGCGGCCTCGCAGCACAGACGGTTCGACCAGTAGTTGCACATGGACACCTTGTCGGACACGGAGAACGGGCCGTCCTTGTCCATCAGCCAGGCGGTCTTGTGGATCAGCGCCCGCAGCATCTCGCACTGGGTCTGCAGTTCCACCAGCGGGAACTGGATGCCCTGGTTGGTGGAAAGCGGCTTACCGAAGGGCTTGCGCTCCATGGCGTATTTGACCGCTTCGTTGATACAGAACTGCGCTGCCCCCAGGCTCGAAGCCGCCTGGCGGATGCGGTTCTCGTTGAAGAAATGCTGCACGATCTGCAGGCCGCGGCCTTCGCCGCCGAAGATATTGGCGTGCGGCACCCGGACGTTCTTGAACGACACCGTGCCGTGGTCCGTGGGCATGTTGAACGTCCACAGAAACTCCTCGATTTTCAGTCCCTCGGAGTTCATGGGGGTCAGGAACGCCGTAATGCCTTCGGCATCCCCCGGCTTGCCGCTGGTGCGGGCCATGACCATGTCGTACTGCGCCTTGTGGATGCCCGTGTTCCAGGTTTTGGCGCCGTTGATCACCCACTCGTCCCCTTCGCGCACGGCGTTGGTTTCCATGTGGGTGGCGTCGGAGCCGTGGGCCGGCTCGGTGATACCGAAAGCAAAGCCACGCCGGCCCTCGGCCAGGTCGTCGATCCACTCGGCCTTCTGCTCCTCGGTGCCGTAGTTGAGCATGAGCAGCAGACCGACGTTGTTGCCGACGATGGAGTGCTCGTTCTGCAGGTCGTTGTGCAGGCCCAGACCCTTGACCGCCAGATGTTCACGGATGATGGCCATACCCAGGTTGGAGCCTTCCATGCCGCCGTACTCCTTGGGCATGGGGTAGCGGTAGAAGCCGGCCTCGTCGGCCAGACGCTTGACCTTATGCAGGAGCTGCTCCCACTCCTCGTTGGGCAGACCGCCGCGTTCCCAATCGGTGCGCGCGTCCTCACGGCGGTGGTCGAAGAAGCGGATGTTGTCGTCCTGCTGCTCCAGGGGCTTGATCACCTCCTCGATGAAGTTGTCCAGCTTGCCGAGCAATTGCTGGATGTCGTCCGGTATTTCGAAATCCATGGTGTCCCCTCTTTGTCTGTCGAATGGTCTGTCGAATCGAGTGTGTGACGGATAGAACTGGCGGATCCGCGACCCGCGGGATCCAGCTTGTAACGCGTTTTAACTACGGGCAATGTAACACCATCCAGCCCGAACGCTCCAGCGTCCGGCGGCCCGTCCGGCGCTCGCCTGCCATCGGCGCGGCCGCTGTATTAGTATCGGCGCCTTCCCCTCGCCCCGGGGCAGATCCCGGGGAGGCGCCCGGCATACGCGCAACCGGACAGAGGCCGGTTCGGGAAGTGGAATTTTACACGGAGGAGAGGAGAAGTTTTTCGATGACCAACATGTACGATCAGCTCGACATCGTCTGGAACGAACTGACCGCCCCGGGCGCCCAGTTCGAGATCGTCGAGACCTCCGTGCTCGACGGCCGCACCATCCGCACTTACGCCAACGCGCCGCGCAGCCTGCGAACCGTGTGGCTGGCCTCGGCCGCCTTTGCCGATCGCGACTACCTGGTCTATCACGACGAACGCCTGACCTATGCCGAGGCGCACCGTCAGGTGGCCTCCATCGCCAACTGGCTCACCGCCAACGGGGTGGAGCCCGGCGACCGGGTGGCCATCGCCATGCGTAATTACCCCGAATGGCTGCTGGCGTACTGGGCAGCGGTTTCCATCGGCGCCGCCGTGGTCGGGGTCAATGCCTGGTGGGTGGGGCCGGAGCTGGTCTACGGTCTGAACGACTCCAAGCCCAAGGTCACCGTGGTCGACCAGGAACGGCTGGAGCGTATCCTCGAGCACAAGGACGAACTGCCGCCCATGCAACTGGTTGGCGTGCGCCTTCCGTCGGGGCTGCCGGCCGACGTCACGCCGTGGGATGCGCTGACCCGTCACGGCGGCGACCTGCCGGAGGTCGACGTGGACCCGGACAGCGATGCCTGCATCTTCTACACCTCCGGCACCACGGGCCACCCCAAGGGAGCCCAGCTCACCCATCGGGGCTGCGTGGCCAACATCATGAACATGGCGTTCGCCGCGGCCATGAACGTGGGCGTGGGGCAGAGAATGGGAACCATTCCAATGCCCGAAGAAGGCGCGGAACCGCCGGTGTCGGTGTCGCTCATGACCACCCCGCTGTTCCACGTGACCGCCAACAACTGCGTGGCCCACGGCGCCACCATCAACGGCGGCCGGCTGATCTGCATGTACAAGTGGGACGCCACCGAAGCCCTCAGGCTGATCGAACGCGAGCGGGTCACCGGCCTCACCGGCGTTCCGGTAATGGCCCGGGAACTGATTACCCACCCCGACTACGACAAGTACGACACCTCGTCGCTGCTGTCCGTTGGCGGTGGCGGCGCGCAACTGCAGCCGGACCTGGTAGGCAAGATCGACCAGCACGTGCAGACCGCACGGCCCCAGACCGGCTACGGCATGACCGAGACCTGCGGCATCATTACGTCCATCTCCGGTGACTTCTTCATCGACAAACCAGCCAGCTGCGGCCGCGCCATGCCGTCGTTCGAGGCCAGGGTGGTGGATGCCGAGGGCAATACCCTGCCCCAGGGCGAGGTCGGTGAGCTGTGGGTCAAAGGCGCGCCGGTCATCCGCGGCTATCTGAACCGCCCGGAAGCCACCGCCGAGAGCATCACCGACGGCTGGCTGCACACCGGCGACATCGCCCGCATCGACGAGCACGGCTTCATCTTCATCGTCGACCGGGCCAAGGACATGGTGCTGCGAGGCGGCGAGAACGTCTATTGCGCTGAAGTGGAAAGCGCCATCTACGAGCACCCGGCCGTGGCCGAGGCCACGGTTTTCGGAGTGCCCGACGACCGGCTCGGCGAGGAGGTCGGCGCGGCCGTGTTCCTCAAGGAAGGCACCACGGTGAGCGCCGACGACATTCGCGCCGCCTGCCGCCAACGCATCTCGGCGCACAAGGTTCCGCGCTTCGTGTGGTTCCTTCAGGAGCCGCTGCCGCGCAACGCCAGTGGCAAGTTCCTCAAGCGCGAGCTGAAGGAACGGTTGAGCGCCTCGGACGCCGCCTGATGCGCCCCGGATGAAGGGTCACCACCGACGACGCAGGATCGGGAGGCGTTTGAAGACGTGACCTTTCTGGCCGAAGCCCTGCTGTTCTTCGTGGCGGCGGTGCTGGTCGTACCGCTGCTCAAGCGCCTGGGTCTGAGTTCGGTGCTGGGTTACCTGGGCGCCGGTGTCCTCATCGGGCGCCCCGGTCTCGGCCTGGTGGATGATGCCGAAGAGGTGCTCCACTTCGCCGAGATCGGCGTGGTGCTGCTGCTGTTCGTCATCGGTCTGGAACTGCAGCCGCGGCGCCTGTGGGTCATGCGCAAGCTGGTATTCGGGCTTGGCACCCTGCAGGTCCTGGTCACCGCCGCCGTCATCGGCGCTCTGCTGCTGGCCCTCGGCGCGACCACGGTCAGCGCCGCCATCCTCGGTTTCGCTCTGGCCCTGTCCAGCACCGCGTTCGTGCTGCAACTGCTCGGCGAGCAGAACAAGCTGAGCCACGTCCACGGGCGCGCGGCGTTCGGCATCCTGTTGTTACAGGACGTGGCGGTGATTCCGGCCCTGGCCACCATCAACCTGCTGGCCGCGGGCGCCACCGAGGAGACCCTGGATCCCTGGCTGATCGGCAGCGTGGTCGCGGGTGCGGTGGCTTTGCGCTACCTGCTGCGCCCGGTGTTGCGCTGGGTCGCCTTGTCGGGCTCCCGCGAACTGTTTACGGCGGCAGCCCTGGCCCTGGTCGCCGGCAGTGCGCTGGCCATGGAAGCCGCCGGCCTGTCCATGGGACTGGGCGCTTTCATCGCCGGCATGATGGTGGCGGACTCGGAGTACCGGCACCAGCTCGAAGCCGACGTGGACCCTTTCAAAGGACTGCTGCTGGGGCTGTTCTTCATGGCCGTAGGCATGACCGTGGACCTGTCCCTGCTGGCGCGGGAGCCTGCCACGGTCCTGGGTCTGACCGCGCTGCTGATGCTGGTGAAAGGCGTGACATTGACCGGCCTGGCCCGGGCCTACGGGCTCGGCATCAAGGATGCCGCACGCAGTGGGATCGTGCTGTCCCAGGGCGGCGAGTTCGCCTTCGTGCTGCTGGCGGCCGCCGCTGCCGCGGGTCTGGTGGCTGCGGAGATCGCCGCCATGGCGGTCCTGGTGGTCACCCTGTCCATGGCGGCCACGCCGTTGCTGGTGGCGCTGGGGGACCGGCTTCTGAACCGGGAAGCGGCGAACGAACGGCCCTACGACGACATCGAGCCGGAGTCGACGCGGGTGGTGGTGGCCGGTTTCGGCCGGGTCGGACAGATCGTCGCCCGGGTCCTGACCATGCGGCAGATTCCCTTCACGGCGCTGGAAATCAATCCCCATCACGTGGACTTCGTGCGCGGCTTCGGCAACAACGTCTACTACGGTGACGCGACCCGCCTCGACGTGCTGCGCGCCGCCGGCGTGCCACGGGCCCGGGCTCTGGTGCTGGCCGTGGGCAGCCACGACGCATCGCTCAAGATCGTCGAGCGGGTTCGCGCCACCTGTCCGGGAGTACTGATCCTGGCCCGCGCCACCACCCGCCGGCACGAAATGGAACTACGTGCCATCGGTGTCGACTACGTGCTGCGCGACACCTTGCACTCCAGCCTGCGGCTGGCCCGGGAGGTACTCGAGAAACTGGGCCTGCCGGCCGCGGAAGCCCAGGACGCGGTGAGCCGGTTCGAGGCGCACGATGCCCGTACGCTGGAGCGCCAGGCGGCCGTGTTCCAGGACGAGGAAGCATATCGCCGGACCACCATCAGTGCGTCAGAGGAACTCAAGGAACTGTTTGCCGGCGACGCCGCGGCCGAGCCATCGGCCCGGGACTGAGATGCCACTTCATGCGGCTTTTGGTACCGTCTGCAGCGCGGAGGTTCTCATGTCCCATGTCAATCAGCTTGCAATCCCACTCGACCGCGACCGTTTTCTGCGTTCACTGCTCGGGGAACTCGCCAGCGTTCTGGAAGAGACCGTAGGAACCGAGGAAGCAGCCGGCTACGTCAGCCTGGTGGGCGCCGCCCTCGGGCGTCAGATCGAGGCCCATTACCGGGATGCCGGCGGTGTCGAGACCCTGGACCGGAACACGGTGGAGCAGGTCCTCGTCGACCTGAAACGCCGCATCGGCGGCGGATTCTCCATCGACAGCGTCGAAGAAGACCGGATCGTACTGGTGAACACCCACTGCCCGTTCGGCGACATGGTGATCGGGCGGCCGTCGCTGTGCATGATGACCTCCAATGTGTTCGGCCATATCACCGCCAACAACCTGGGTTACGCTCGGGTCGACATCGACCGGGCCATTGCCCGCGGCGATGGCGGCTGCCGGGTCGTCGTACACCTGCGGCCGGCGAACGACCATGAGCCACGGGTCGGCAGGGAGTACCTCGGTCCTCGAACGGTCAGCGCCGAATGAACGACGTTCTGGATCAATTCGGCAGACTTGCCGATCAGTTGCACAACGCGGTGCTGCTGGTAGACCCCGGGAGCGGGATGATCCGCCATGCCAATCGCGCCGCCCTGGCGCTGGACGGCGAGCGCCTGCGCCCGGGCAATCTGCTGCCCGAACTGCTCGAAACCGACCTTCAGCGCGAACGCCTGCGCGGCTACCTGGCCTCCTGCGCCGTTGCCGTCGACCCACTGCCCTGGTCGCTCCGATTTTCCCCGGCTGCGCAGGTTCACACCCTTCGGGGCCATCGGCTGACCGATGCCGGTGACCGCGAACTGGTGTTCCTGGAGCTCACGCAGGACAGTCCAATACGTCAGCGATTCGCCCTGCTCACCGAGCAGATGCAGGCGCTGCAACAGGAGGTCACACGGCGCCAGCGCGCGGAGCGCGACCTGCGGCGCCATGCGGGTCAGCTCGAGTCGACGGTTGCCGCCCTCAGCCGCCTGGCGGAGATCGACAGCAGCGCCGAAGGGTTTCTGGCCAGCGCGCTGGACGCGATAACCTCCAGCGGCAGCTTTCTCGGCCTCGCGTTCGCGGAAGGCGACGACAGCGATGGCTGGCGGGTCCGCGCCGCCAGCGGCACGCTGGAACCGCTGGCAGGCGCGCGGTTGACGGAAAGCTCGGTGCCGGACGAAGTCCATGTCGTGGTCGTCGAGGGCGAAGGCGCGGCCCTCAGGATGCTGGCCCAGCCATCGACCGATACCGACCCGCAGCCGTTCACGGCTACCCTGCAGATCTACCGTGAGGTGCTGAGCGCCATGGTTGCGCACTCCCGGGTGCAACTGCGTCTGCGCCAGGCCCAGAAGATGGAAGCGGTGGGCCAGCTCACCGGGGGCATCGCCCACGACTTCAACAACCTTCTGGCCGTGGTGCTGGGCAACGCCGAGCTGCTGCTCGACTCCGTACCGGAACACAACCGCCGCCTGGTGGAGGACATCCGCTCCGCCGTGGATCGTGGCGCCAACCTGGTGGCGCAACTTCTGGCATTCGCCCGCCGGCAGCCTCTGCGCCCCGAGATCACCGACCTGAACACGGTGGTCACCGACACCGAATCGATGATCCGTCGCATCATCGGCGAGGACGTGGACATCCGAGTGATCGGGCAGGATCCAGCGCCGGCGGCCAACATCGATCCCAACCAGCTCAGCAATTCGTTGATCAACCTGTGCATCAACGCTCGCGACGCCATGCCCCATGGGGGCCGGCTCACTATCGAAACCGGCGAGGCCGAGCTCGACCGCGACTATGCGGCACGCCACGTCGACGTGCGCCCCGGTAGCTACGCCACCATCAGCGTGTCCGACACCGGCGCCGGCATGGACGCACTCACCCGGCAGCGGGCCTTCGAGCCGTTCTTCACGACCAAACCCCCAGGCAAAGGCAGCGGACTCGGCCTCAGCATGGTGTTCGGCTTCCTCAAACAATCCCGGGGCCACGTCAAGATCTATTCCGAGCCCGGCATGGGCACCACGGTGCGGCTCTACCTTCCGTTGCTGCGCCAGGGCGTGACCGGCAACACCCGATCCCAGCACGGTGTCGATCCCACGCTGCCGCCAGGCACCCACGTGCTGATCGTGGAAGACGATGAAGCCGTTCGCAATTTCCTGCGCGAGGCGCTGCAGACGGCGGGACTTGTTGCGATTACCGCCGCCAATGGCCAGGACGCGCTGGAACTGGACGCCGCCCGGGCGGCGGACGTCTACCTGATCGACGTGGTGCTGGCTGGGGACCTGAGTGGCCGCGACACGGCCCGCTCGATCCTGGCCCGGCATCCCGACGCGCCCATCCTGTTCATGTCCGGCTACACGGAGAACGCCATCGTTCACCACGGACGCCTGGACCCGGGCGTGGAGCTGATTTCAAAACCCTTTCGCAAGTCCGACCTGCTACGACGCCTCGCCGAAGTGGTGGAATCCGCCCGGGTGCGCAGCGGCAGGGCCGCCGGCGACAACATCGCCTGACCGGGCCCACCGGCCGCGAGCGGCCATTCAGGAACTGCAGGAGAGCATCGAGCAGCCGGCCCGATTGCGGGCCCAGTCGGGCCGCCGTCCTGCCCAGTCAGCGTGGGCCGGATGCTCGTCGTAGGGGCGCCGCAGCACCGCCTGGAGCTCATGGACCCGGGTGAAGTCGCCCTGCTCCGCCGCGTCGATGGCAAGCTGCGCCAGATAGTTGCGGAGCACGAACTTGGGATTGACCGCGTGCATGGCGCTGCGACGCCGCTGCGGGTCAGCACCCTGGACTCGAACCCGCTGCTGAAAATCCGCGAGCCAGGCACGAATCGGCCCGGCCACCGTATCGTTCGCCAGAGCCGCGGGATCGTAGTACGCCTCACGCAGCCGCCCCAGCGCATCGTCGTCATCGGGCCCGACGTCGGCCAGGTGGCGGTAGAACAGGGTCATATCGGTCTCGGTGACCAGCAGCGCCTCGTTCAGGCGCCGCAGAAAATCATCGTCAGACCCGGCAGCGCCTGGTTCGAGGCCGAGCTTGGCGAACATGATGCGCCGGGACCCGTCCAGGTAGGCGGCCTCGTACTGCTTGAGACCCGCCTCCAGCGGCTCGGCGGCATCGAGCAACGGATAAATGGCGTTGGCGAGTTGAATCAGGTTCCACTGGCCGATGCGCGGCTGAAAGCCGAATCGGTAGCGGCGGCCCGCCGCATCGGTGGTGTTCGGGGTCCAGTCCGGATCGTAGACGTCGAGCCAGCCATAGGGACCGTAGTCGATGGTCAAGCCCAGTACCGACATGTTGTCGGTATTCATGACCCCGTGGACGAACCCGACCCGCATCCATTCCACGATCATGCGGGCGGTGCGTTCGCAGATCTCGCTGAACCAGGCCGCGTACCGCGTCCTGGGATCGGCCGTTTCCAGCAGGTCCGGGAAGTCGGCGCCAATGGTGAAATCCACGAACCGCCGCAGCAATTCGGTTTCGCCACGCGCGGCGAGCATCTCGAAGTGTCCGAAGCGGGTGAACGACGGTGCAACCCGGCACACTACCGCCCCGGGCTCAGGTGCCGGATGGCCGTCGTACAGGATGTCACGCACCACGCTTTCGCCGGTCAACGCCAGTGACAGCGCCCGGGTGGTGGGAACACCCAGGTGATGCATGGCCTCGCTGCACAGAAACTCCCGCAGCGACGATCGCAGCACGGCCAACCCGTCGGCGCTGCGCGAGTACGGTGTTTCCCCGGCGCCCTTGAGCTGCAGCATCCAGTGCCCGCCGTCACGGCCGATGACCTCGCCCAGGTTGATGGCGCGCCCATCGCCGAGCTGGCCAGCCCAGTTGCCGAACTGGTGACCGCCATAACAGGTGGCATGGGGATCCATACCCGGCAACTGGCGGTTACCGGCGAAGACCTCGAGAAACTCCCGGGTCGACGCGGCATCGGGATCCAGCCCGACCAGCTCCGCCACTTCCGGCCAGAACGCCACCAGCCGTGGCGCTGCGACCGGAGTCGGCGTGATCCGGGAATACAGGGCATGCCGGATCTGCCGGCGAGCGGCGCCGCCAACCGGGTCGGCGGGCAGCTCGCGGGTGAACCGGTTGTCGAAGTTCAGCGCTTGCAGCGATTCGGTCATCGGATTCCTGTCAGCGGCCGGCCCTTTGGCCGGCCGCATGGCCGGCCATGAGGGCCGTACCCGTTACATCTTCATTTCGTAGAAACACAGTTTGTTGCCGTCCAGGTCGCGCACGTAGGCGCCGTAGAACACGGGCATCCGCTCGCCGGGCTCGCCCTCGTCGGTCGCGCCCAGCTCACGGGCCTTGGCGTACAGCTTGTCCACACCGTCGCGGGAGCCGCCGGGAATGGCCACCATATTGCCGTTGCCGGGGACCTGCTCTTTCTCGTCGTAGGGGATGCAGATGGCCAGCATGGGCTGGTCCGGTGCGGTCCCGTAGAACTTGATCCGGTCCATGCCGAACAACTGTTTGGCGCCCAGCTCACCCAACAGCGCATCGTAGAACGCGCAGGCCTTGTCCATGTCCTTGGTGCCGATGGTTGCGTAGCCGATCATTTTTTCTCTCCTCATCCTCACACGTTTCGGGGCCGTCCGGGCCCAGTAAAGCCCGCCGACCCGGCCGATGGCAAGGCGCACCGGTGAACCAGGGCCGTACGGATTCGTATGAGTTCGACTCAACCGCGAACCGACCAGCCGCATTTAATTAACGATTGCGTTAACTTTATGTCTGGACCATGATACGGCCTTCGGCACAAGGCCGGCTCACGCCGGCATCCGCGAGGGAGTGACACCACCGTGCAATGGCGTCAGGCCATCATCGTCGTTTTCGTCACCGCACTCATCGACTCCGTCGGCTTCGGCATCATCATGCCCGTGATGCCCATGCTGCTCATGGAAGTCACCGGCGAAGGCATGTCGACGGCCGCCCGCTACGGCGGCTGGCTGATGTTTGCCTACGCCGCCATGCAGTTCTGTCTGGCGCCGGTGGTGGGCAATCTGTCGGACCGGTTCGGCCGGCGGCCCATTCTGCTGACATCGCTGCTGGTGCTGGGCATCGACTACCTGATCATGTGGTGGGCCCCGAGCTTCGCCTGGTTGTTGCTGGGGCGCCTGGTGGCGGGCGCCGCCGCCTCCACCTACAGCACCTGCAACGCGTTCATCGCCGACGTGAGCCCACCGGAGGTGCGCGCTCAGAACTTCGGTCTGATGGGCGCCGCCTTCGGGGTCGGCTTCATCGTCGGCCCGGTGATCGGCGGGTTCCTCGGTGAGTACGGTCCCCGGGTACCGTTCCTGGCAGCGGCCGCCCTGTGCTTCACCAACCTCATCTATGGCGCCCTGGTGCTGCCGGAGAGCCTGGGCCGGGACAAGCGCCGGCGTTTCGATCTGCGTCGCGCCAACCCCGCCGGCACGCTGGCGGCCCTGCGCCGCTATCCCCTGGTGTTCGGGATGATCGGCGCCTACGCGCTGTTCCTGCTGGGCCACCACGTGCTGCCGGCCACCTGGAGTTTCTTCACCATGGAGAAGTTCGACTGGTCACCCCGCGAGGTCGGCTACTCGCTGGCTTTCGTCGGGGTACTGATGGTGCTGGTCCAGGCCGTGCTGCTGCGCCTGGTACTGCCGAAACTCGGACCCCGGCGCGCCGGCGTGGTCGGCCTCAGTTTCACGATCCTGTCGTTCCTGGGCTACGCCTTCGCGTCAGAGGTGTGGGTGCTGTACGCCTTTCTGGCCGTCGGCGCCCTGCAGGGATTCACCACGCCCTCCATGCAGGGGATCATGTCCAACAACGTTGCCGCGGACCAGCAGGGGGAACTGCAGGGCGGCCTCGCTTCCATCATGAGCCTGACCGCCATCGTCAGTCCGCCGTTCATGACTCAGATCTTCGCCCTCTTCACCCAGGGCAACGGGCTGCCCTACCTGCCCGGTGCGCCGTTCATTGCCTCGGCGCTGCTGACCGTCCTGTGCCTGGCGCTGTTCCTGCGGGCCACGGCCCGCCTCGACGTGCCTTCACCGTCACAGGCCACCGGACACTGAGCCCCGCCCGACAACCACGGAAGACATCTCATGAAGCTCACGCCCTACATCGCCTTGCGCAACGCCGCGCGCGCCATCGAGTTCTACCGGGACGCCTTCGGCGCCGTGGAGAGCGGCGCCCGTTTCACCGACCCGGAGGGCCGCATCGGCCACGCCGAAATCGCCTTCGACGGCTGGGCCCTGATGCTCTCTGACGAGTATCCGGACTACGACGCCGTCAGCCCGGAGACGTTGGGCGGCTCTCCGCTGCTGCTGCATCTGTACGTCGACGACGTGGATGCCACAGTGGCGCGCGCCCGCGACCTCGGCGCAACCGTGCTGCGCGATGCGCAAGACCAGGCATATGGCGATCGCGCGGCGACGCTGCGCGATCCGTTCGGGCACCGCTGGATGATCTCGACACCCGGCGAACAACTCGACAAGGCGACCCTGCAGACGCGTATGGGTGACGACTACCGCATCTCCTGATGCGCCATGTCCTGATGCGCCATCTCCTGATGCGCCGTGTCCTGAAGCGCCGATTTCTGCTGGGGCAGATCCTGCGGAACGTCTGAGGGGTTTCCGCGGGACGGCGGGTCAAGCGCCGCCGCTGCGCTGCACGACAACGTCGAGGATTTCTGCCTGGACCGTGGTGCCGCCGTCGGTGGCTTGATTCCAGCCGCGGAACAGCGCACTCGAGGCCCCGTGCAGTTCCCGCCGCTGGGCATCCGCCAGCCCGGCCATGGCCAGCCTGACGGGGCCGAAGTGATCGGCGTAAAAGTCCACCACCAGATCCGGATCGGCGTCGTAGTGGATTTCGTAGGGGTGGCGGGACAGCGCGACGTCCGCCACACCGGGGCCGGTAAATCGGGACCGCACGGTATCCTCGTCACCCCACAATAACGGCGACGGCATATCCGGTGCCGGCGCGTAACCGCCCACGGTACGGAAGAATTCACCGACGAAGGATTCGGGCGTCCAGTTCCCCATGACGATCCGCCCGCCGGGGCGGGTTACCCGGGTCAGTTCGCGCACCACCCGCTCAGGACGCGGCGCGAACATGGCGCCGATGAGACTGACCGTCAGATCGAAGCTGCTGTCGGGAAAGGGGAGATCCTCGGCGTCACCTACTTCGAACTGCGCCACCAGCCCTTCCCGGGCGGCGCGCTGCCGGGCCTGTTCGATCCACGGCGGGGACAGATCGATACCGGTCACACGTGCGCCGTCCCGGGCCGCAGGCAGGGCGATCTGGCCGGTGCCGGGTCGGCTACCGGTCGAGGGGTGAGCGGGCCTCGTCCGCCAGGGCGTCGAGCGCCTCGTTCAGAGTCATGACTTCCTGCGCTTTGCCGCCCAGGCGACGGATGGCGACGGTACCTTCCTCGGCCTCACGCTTACCTACCACCAGAATCACCGGGATCTTGGTGACGCTGTGTTCGCGCACCTTGTAGGAGATCTTCTCGTTGCGCAGGTCCAGCTCCGCCCGCAGGCCGCGCGCATCGGCGGCGGCCTGAACCTTGACGGCATAGTCGTCGGCATCGTCGGTGATGGTGGCCACCACAATCTGCTGGGGTGACAGCCACAGCGGCAGGTGACCGGCGTAGTGCTCCACCAGAATGCCGAAGAACCGTTCGAGCGAGCCGAACAGGGCGCGATGGATCATCACCGGGTACTTGCGTTCACCATCGGCGTCCACGTAGGTCGCGCCCAGGCGCTCCGGCAGGTTCAAGTCCACCTGCACGGTGCCGCACTGCCAGTCACGACCGATGGCATCGCGCAGCACGAACTCGAGCTTGGGCCCGTAGAATGCGCCTTCCCCGGGGTTCAGGGACCAGTCCACCTGCAGCAGGTCGAGGGCCCGTTTGAGCGCCGCCTCCGCGTTGTCCCAGACCGCGTCGGAGCCGACCCGCCGTTCCGGCCGGTCCGAGAATTTGATGCGGACTTCGTCGAAACCGAAGTCCCGGTAGATCTCGTAGATCAGCCGCGACGCCTTCACACACTCGTCAGCGATCTGCGCTTCCGTGCAGAAGATGTGAGCGTCGTCCTGAACGAAGGCCCGCACCCGCAACAGGCCGTGCAGCGCACCCGAAGGTTCGTACCGATGTACCTTGCCGAACTCGGCCAGGTAATACGGCAGGTCACGGTAACTCTTGATGCCCTGGCGGAAGATCTGCACGTGCCCCGGACAGTTCATGGGTTTGAGGGCGAAGGTGCGCTCGTCCGGCGTCTGGGTCAGATACATGTTCTCGCCGAACTTCTCCAGGTGTCCGGACTTCTCCCACAGCGACTTGTCCAGCACCTCGGGGGTATTCACCTCCTGATAACCACAGCGCCGCTGCTTTTCGCGCATGTAGCCGACCATGGCCTGAAACATGGTCCAGCCTTTGGGGTGCCAGAAGATGGCGCCCGGCCCTTCCTCCTGGATGTGAAACAGGTCCATCTCCCGGCCGAGACGGCGATGGTCGCGTTTCTCCGCTTCCTCGAGCCGGGTCAGGTAGGCCTTCAGGTCCTTGTCGTTGGCCCAGGCGGTGCCGTAGATGCGCTGCAGCATCTCGTTGTTGGAGTCCCCGCGCCAGTAAGCACCGGCCACGCTCATCAGTTTGAACGAGGTGCCGAGCTTGCCGGTGGACGGCAGGTGCGGTCCCCGGCACAGGTCGATGAAGTCGCCCTGGCGGTACAGGCCGACCTCCTCGTCCGCCGGAATACTGGCGATGATCTCGGCCTTGTAGGCCTCGCCCATCTCCTTGAAAAAGGCCACGGCTTCGTCCCGGTCCCACACCTCCCGGCGGATCGCTTCGTCGCGCTTGACGATGTCGCGCATGCGCGCCTCGATTTTCTCGAGGTCCTCGGGGGTGAAGCGTTCCTCGCGCGAGAAATCGTAATAGAAGCCGTTGTCGATGGTCGGACCGATGGTTACCTGAGTCTCCGGATACAGCTCCTTGACTGCCTCGGCCATGACGTGGGCACAGTCGTGCCGCAGCAGTTCCACGCCGGTCTCACTGTCCCGGGTGATGATCTCCACGGTGGCGTCCTGCCCGATGGGCAGGTAGATGTCCTTGAGCTTGCCGTCGACGCGGACGGCGACGGCGGCCTTGGCCAGCGACTTGCTGATGGAGGCCGCCAGCGCTTCGCCGCTGACGGGGCCATCGAAGGCGCGCACCGAGCCGTCCGGGAGTGTGATATTCACCTTGTTCACCAGTGGGGACCGTGTTCGAAGAAAACGAAGCGCGATTCTGCCAAAGCGAAGCGCCCGGGTCGACGCCGCGGCGCTGCCGACCCGGCCGCCGGGACTGCTAACATGGCTCCATGCGAGGTGTGGTCATGATCGTCTCCGGGGTCGCGCTGCTGGCTGTCAGCGCGCGCTGGACGTTCGCGCTGCCGGCCACCGATGTACCCCAATCGGCCCAGACCCTGGCCGTGCTGATGGTGGGCGGACTGGCCGCGCTGAGCGCCGGCGCGCGCGCCGCGCTGGCCGGTGCCGCCGCCACGGTGGCCGTGTACCTGGGCATCGGCGCCCTGGGCGCGCCGGTGTTCGCGGACGGCGCGGCCGGATTCGAGTCCCTGGCCGGCACCACCGGCGGCTTCCTGATGGGTTTTCTGCCCGCGGCGGTGGCCGCCGCCTGGCTGTGGCAACGTACCGCGGCCGATCCCCGGCGCTGGATCTGGCGCGTGCTCGGCCTGATTGGCTGCCACGGGCTGATCCTGGTGTGCGGCTGGGCCCGCTTGAGCCTGCTGATCGGCGCCGTCCCGGCCTGGCAAGCCGGCGTGGCGCCGTTTGTCATCGGCGCCGTGGTCAAGAGTCTGGCCGCCGCCGCGCTGCTGGCCCTGGCGGAAACCGGCCTCGGGAATCGTGTAGCATCGGCCCGGAAGTCCAGCCGGTGAGCGCATGGTCAACGAACTGATCGACGCCTATCCCGAAGTCACCGCGGTGCTGGTGCTGGCGCTGGGCTTCGTCCTCGGCCGGCTGGCCCAGGCCGCCGCCGGCCAGGGTCTGGCCCTGGCGGACCGGCTGGTCGCCCGCTACGGCACCCGCCAGCAGGCCCTGTTCTCGCCCCTGTTCCGGCGCGTCTTCGGCTTGTTCACCTACGGCACGGTACTGGTGATCTCGGTGGTGCTGGCGGTGCGGCTGCTCGACATCGAGCAGATCTCGAGCTGGCTGGACTCCGCGCTGGCCTACGCCCCCCGCTTCGTCATCGGGCTGTTCATCATCGGCATCGGCAACGTGCTCGGCGCGCTGCTGCGCAACCTCTCGGCCGGCCTGGTGGCCGGCGGCGATCCCAATGCGCTGGCGCCGCGCCTGGTGCACGCCGGAGTCGTGGTCATTGCGGTGATCACCGGGCTGCAGCAGCTCGGCATCGACATTTCGTTCGTCACCCAGATCTCGCTGGTGCTGCTGGCATCCCTGCTGGGCGGTCTGTCCCTGGCGTTTGCGCTGGGCGCCCGCCAGCTCGTGGCCAACCTGCTGGCTCAGCCGGACCTGGCCCGTTACCACACGGGCGAACGGCTGCGCATCGACGAAGACGACGGCGTGGTGGTGGAGATCCACCGGACCGGCCTGGTGCTGGCCACCGACGAAGGACTGGTGGCGATTCCAGCGGCACGGCTGGCAGCGGGCCGGGTGATCCGCATTACCAGCGCTCCGGTGGAAGGCTGAAGATGACCGACCCGAACCCGCTGAAAACGGGCTTCGCCCGCAACCATCCGGAGGAACTGGCTGCACTGCTGGCCGGTCAATCCCGGGAAACGCTGCTCGAGACCCTCGGCGATCTGCCCGCCGACGTCGGCGCCGGCGTCATCGCGCGGCTGCCGCGCACGGTCATGGCTGAACTGCTTGCTGCCGAAAGTGACGACGCGGTGGCTTCCTGGGTTGGCCGCGCGGCCCTGGACGACGCGCTGACCCTGGTGCTGCAACTGGAAGCCGGGCGCCGTCCGCGGGTCCTCGGACGCCTGCCGCTGCGGCACATGCGCCGCACCCTGGAAACCCTGGTGGTGTACCCGAAACGGACCGCCGGCGCCCTGGTGGACCCGGGTGTGGCGCGGGTAGCGGCCAGCCTCGATCTGGCCCAGGCCATCGATCTGTTGCGCGCCGACGACCGCGGCGACGTGGAAACCATCTGGGTGGTGGATCGCGACGGCCGCTACCTGGGGCTCCTGGATGTGGGGCGCGCTCTGCTGTCGCGATCCAACCGGCAGCCGGTGGGGGAACTGGCGGTGCGGGTGGAGGCGCTGCGGGCCGAGACGGCGCTGGCCGCCGCGCGGGACCTGGACGGCTGGCTGAAACATCCGGAACTGCCCGTGGTGGATCATCAGGATCATCTGCTCGGCGCGCTGTCCCGGCATCGCCTGATGGCCGCACTTGGGGCCGAAATGCCGGAGCATCATGGCCTGATCGACGGCATCGCAACCGTCACCGAGTCCTACTTCCGCTTCCTCGGCGCTTGCCTGGGCGCCCTGTTCGGGTCCCGCCCGTCGCCATGATCGCCAACCGGGACATCGAGAACGCTTACGCCCGGGCCCACCCCGCCGAAGCCGCGGCGTTGCTCGAGGACCTGCCACAGCGCTCGCTGGCGGCTGCCGTGGACGGACTGGACGCCGACGGATTGACGGCGCTGCTCGAGTTTCTGAGCCCGCCCAAGGCGCTGGCGCTGTTCGACGTGCTGGCACCGGATCAGCGCCTGGATATCGTGGCCCGGGCGCCGGCGCAACTGGCCACCACGCTATTGGCCGAACTGCCGGAAGCGGACCGCGACGAACTGCTCGACGCGCTGCCGGCGGGGGTTCGCGACGACCTGGTGCGGCTGCTGGCGTTTCCGGAAAACACGGCCGGCCGGATCATGGACCGGACCTACGTCGGCACCAGCGCCGACATGACGGTGGGCGAGGCCCTGACCCGGCTGCAGGCCTCCCCGGTACGCCGAGCCCGCTCGATGTTCGTGCTGACCCCGCAGCGGACGCTGGCCGGCCGGGTCGACCTGCAGGACCTGGCCCTGGCCGGTCACGGCGAACCGCTGGCCGATTACATGCAGCCGGTGGAAGGTGTGGTCACTGCCCTGGCGCCGCGCCAGGAAGTGGTCGACCTGCTGGACCGGACCCGGCTCGACTCCGTACCGGTGGTGGACGGCGACGGGCGGCTGGTCGGCGTGGTGCGCTACCGCACCCTGTTCCAGGCCATCGAGGACGTGGCCACCGCCGACCTGCAGAAGATGGTTGGCGCCAGCGCCGATGAACGCGCCCTGTCCAGCGCCCGGTTTGCGGTGCGGCGGCGCTTGCCGTGGCTGCACGTGAATCTGCTCACGGCTTTTCTAGCCGCGGCCGTGGTGGGTTTGTTCGAAAACCTGATCGCCCAGTTCACGGCCCTGGCGGTACTGCTACCGGTGGTGGCTGGCCAGTCCGGCAACGCCGGCTCCCAGGCCCTGGCAGTGACCATCCGCGGTCTGGCGCTGAAGGAGATCGGGTTGCGCGAATGGCGCAAAGTGCTGAACAAGGAACTGCTGGTGGGCGCCACCAACGGCTGCGCGCTGGCGCTGACCTGTGGCCTGGGCGTCTACCTGTGGAGCGGCATTCCCGGTCTGTCGCTGGTCATCGGGGTGGCCATGGTGCTGTCCATGGTGGCCGCGGGCATCTCCGGCGCACTGGTTCCCATTCTGCTCACCCGCGTGGGCCAGGATCCGGCTACCGCCTCGTCGATCATTCTGACCACGGTCACCGACGTGTCCGGATTCTTCTCGTTCCTGGGAACGGCCACGCTGCTGGCTTTCATGCTGACCCCGTAGCGGACGGACGATCAGCGGCCGTGCAGCTCCCGGAGCTGCTCGCTGGACCAGATCTTGCGGATGAACCGCGGGTTCTTGGACGACATGTCGATCTGATAGGCGCTAGGGCTCTCGCGAGCCGGGATGCCGAGGATCTCGCAGAGCTGCCGGGCCAGCCAGCGCTCGATCTTGAGCACCACCATCTTGCGCCGCAGCCGACCCTGCTCGTCCCGATTCAGCACCGTCGGCAGGGTATTGAGGGTCAGAATCTCGTCCAGCGCGGCATTGGCCATCTTCTGCCGGCCTTCCTCGCTGGCGTAGAAGTGCGTGACCGCGAACACCAGCCGGCCAGGCTCGAATTCCTTCAGGAACTGGCAGGTCTTCACGACCGTCGAGCCGGTGCGCACCATGTCGTCGAACAGCACCACGTCATGGCCGCGGATTTCCTCCAGAGCCGTTTCGCTGTCGACATGGGCGGTGATGGTGACATCGCGTTCGCCACTACGCTCCTTGTCCAGCAGGATGCAGCGCGCCCGCGGCAGCCCGAGGCGTTCGAACATCTGTTTCACGAAATCCCGTGCGCCCTGATCCGGCGCACACAGCGCCAGGCCTTCGCCGTCGGCGCCGAAATGCACCAGATCGGAATGGCGCAGATAATCGACGTAGATGTCGTAGGGCACCAGGTTGTAGAAGCGGCCCTCGAACACCTCGCGGAACATGGACTGCACCGCGGCGGAATGGTTGTGCACGGTCAGCACCCGGTCCACACCGGCCAGGCGCAGCATCTGGGCGTACAACCTGGCCGTAAAAGGCTGCCCGTCGAACTTCTTGAGATCGTTCAGATCGCGCGTCGCGCTCGCGTCGCCCAGTTCCGGCCGGGCGCCACGGTCCTGGGCGCTGTAATACAGGTCCGGTTCCACCAGCACCACTTCGGCGGCGCCGTTCTCCTTGGCCGACCGCGCGATGAGCATGGTGCGCATGGCCAGCTCCTGGCGGCTCACCAGGTGGCTCGAGGTGCTGACCACCACAACTGTCTTGCCGTCCAGGTGATGACCGATGCGGGAGAAATCCAGTTCGTCGGAGATGAAGCGGGGGCAGAACTCGGAGTTGGCGAAGGCCTTCATGCTGATCAGATCAGCGATGTCCTCGATCTGCCCTACGGTGAACGCCACGTCGATGGCGAACGGGTCGTCGGAAGAATTGCCGACCACGATGACGTCGGCCCGCGATGCCGGGCTGCTGCCTGATTCGCTCAAGAACCGGTCCCCGGTGATGGCGCGGGGCTCATGCCCGGGTCTCGTCGATGATCCGCAGCATGACTTCGGCCATGTGCTGCTGCAGTTCCTTGAGTTCTTCCAGCAGGGTTTCCTGCCGCGCCTTCAACTCGCTGTACTGGCTGGCCAGCTCGCGAATCCGCTCCTCGTTCATTCACACGCCCCCGTTGCCTGGGTGCCGCCCGGCGGCGGGCAGCGGTTACCGATCCAGTGCCGCGTTCCACTCGTCGATCCGTGCGGCCTGCGCCTGCAGCAGATCGTCGACGTCACCGGTCACCTGTACCGAGGTGATGGTGTCGCCCTGTTTGATGCTGTCGACCACGGCCTGGTCGTCGCCGCCCTGAACCTGGCCGAAAATGCTGTGGGCATCGTCGAGCCAGGGTGTCGGCACGTGGGTAACGAAGAACTGCGAACCGTTGGTTCCGGGTCCGGCATTGGCCATGGACAGGCGTCCCGGCTGGTCGTGACGCAGCGACGAATCGAACTCGTCTTCGAACGTGTAACCCGGGCCGCCGCTGCCGATGCCGAGCGGACAGCCGCCCTGAATCATGAAATCGGCGATCACCCGGTGAAACTTCAGTCCGTCGTAGTAGCCGCGGCGGGCCAGATTCACGAAGTTGGCCACCGTGACCGGTGCCTGGTCGGGAAACAGCTCCAGGTGGATGCTGCCGCGGTTGGTCTCGATGGTGGCGTTGATGCTGGTCACGTTGTGGTCATACTCCTGAGTTGTTGAGAGATTCAGCCCCGGCCGCGCAGATCCGGCGCGTTGTGAGAATGAATCGCCGCGTTCCCGGCCACCCCTTCCCGCATGGCTTCGGCCGCGCGTTCGTTTTCCATGATTTTCGACAGCACCGCCTGACCGGCGCGCTCGAACACCTCGCGGTTCTCGATCACGTGGCGCTGGGACTCGCGGTAGGCACGCAGCATGCCGTTCACTTCCGGCATGACGTAGCGGGCCACCAGTTCCCAGCTCCGGAAGGTGTCTTCCCGATTGGCCCAGTCGTGCACGAAGCCGATGACGGTGCCGAAGCCGCCGGTGAGCTCGACCATGTCGCGAATGGCCGCCACCAGATCGTCCGGAGTGCCGATGACGGCGGCGCCGCCGGCTTCGCTCATCTGCTCCACCGCGTCGTCCGGACTGGCGAAGGCCTCGGCGCCAGGACGCATCAGGGTGCCGACGGTGTACTCGTTGTGCCAGCGGTACAGCCCGTGTTTGGCTTCGGCCCGGGCTTTCTCCCGGGTCTCGGCGATGTGCCAGCTCATCACCACCCGCCAGTTGCGCCGGTCCACCGTCTGGCCGTTCCTGGCGGCGGATTCTTCGGCGAAGCTCCACTGGGTGGGCAGCGCCTGCAGCCCGGCGGTGGACATGGAGCCGATGGACAGCACGCCGCAACCGTACTTGCCGGCCAGGGTCATGCCCGAGGGGCTGACCATGGAGGCGACGGCCATGGGAATCTCTTCCTGCAGCGGCAACAGTTGCAGGGCCGCGTCCTTCAAGGTGAACCACTCGGATTCGTGTGAGAAACGCGGCTCGCCGCGGAGCAGGCGGCTGATCACGCCGATGGCCTCGTCCTGGCGGTCACGCTGGACCATGGGATCGATCCCCAGGGTAAAGGCATCGGACGGCAGCGCCCCCGGGCCGCTACCGAAGATCACCCGGCCGCGGGTCATGTGGTCGAGTTGCACGATGCGCTGCGCAACGTTGAACGGGTGATGGTACGGCAGGGAAACCACCCCGGTGCCGAGGCGGATGTTGTGGGTCCGCTCCCCGGCGGCAGCCAGGAACAGTTCGGGCGAGGCGATCACTTCCCAGCCGGTGGAGTGGTGCTCGCCACACCAGAACTCGTCGAGCCCCAGACGATCCAGATGCTCGGCCAGGTCCAGGTCGCGCCGCAACTGCAGGGTGGGACTCTCGCCGATGGGATGATGGGGGGCGAGAAAAGCGCCAAAGCCGAGTCTGCTCATGGGTGAGGGTCCGGATAGCTTGGATCCCCGCATCTTACCACCCGCGGCCCCGGCGGCGCGCGCCGGACTCGGCCGCCGGTCCCGGACGCCGCAGCCGTCCGTCACCGGCCCGTCAGGCCAGTCTGGCGCCCAGCGGCACCTCGGCGTCGGGCACACACAGGGCGACCCGGCCCTCGGCATCGTGAAATCCGGTGATCAGACACTGGGAGCGTAGCGGGCCGATCTGCTTGGGCGGGAAGTTGACCACCCCCACGACCAGCCGGCCGACCAGCGCCTCGGGCTGATAGAGCTCGGTGATCTGTGCACTGGACTTGCGTACCCCGATCTCCGCGCCGAAGTCCACGTGCAGCACGTAGGCCGGCTTGCGTGCCTCGGCGAACACCTCGGCGCTCAGCACCCGGCCCACCCGCAACTCCACCCGGGCGAAGTCGTCCCAGCCGATCTCTTCCATCATCGTCGTTCTCTCCTTGAGGCCCATGAGGGCCAGACGTTACCATCCGCACGCGTCCGCACCGCGGTGTCCTGCCCTCGAACCGCCCGCTTCGCGGCGCGCAGATTACCGACCGCGGACTACAGAGAGCGAGAGTGCGGCTCCTTATCGTTACAGACGCCTGGTTCCCGCAGATCAACGGAGTCGTGCGGACCCTTTCCACCACCCGTGACAAGCTCATCGAGCTCGGCCACGAGGTTGGCGTGATCGCGCCGGACCGGTTCAAGAACGTCCCCTGCCCCACCTATCCGGAGATCCGGCTGGCCTTGTGCACGCCGAACCGGGTCGGGCGGCTGATCCAGGACTTTGCCCCGGAAGCGGTGCACATCGCCACCGAAGGGCCCCTGGGCTGGGCAGGGAGAAGCTGGCTGCGGCGGCGCGGGCTGCCTTTCACCAGCTCGTTCCACACCATGTTTCCTCAGTACCTGAAGATGCGGTTCGGGCTGCCGGAGCGCGTCAGCTTCAACGGTATCCGCCGCTTTCATGGCGGGGCGGCGGCGACCATGTATTCCACGGCCACCCTGCGCACCACCCTCGAGTCCCACGGTTTCGAAAACCTGGCTCGCTGGGTACGCGGCGTCGACACCGAAGTGTTCTGCCCCGGCGAACCGGAACCGTTGCCGTTTCCACGTCCCATCCAGCTCTACGTCGGACGGGTCGCCGTGGAAAAGAGCGTCGAGGACTTTCTGCGCCTGGACACCCCGGGCACCAAAGTGGTGGTGGGCGACGGGCCGCAGCGTGCCGAACTGGCGGAGCGATATCCCCAGGTGCGTTTCCTCGGCACCCAGCGCGGCGAGGCCCTGGTGCGCCACTACCGGGCCGCCGACGTGTTCGTGTTCCCGTCACGCACCGACACCCTGGGGCTGGTGATGCTGGAAGCCATGGCCTGCGGTATCCCGGTGGCCGCCTACCCGGTCCAGGGACCGTTGGACGTGGTGGCCGACAGTGGCGCCGGGGTGCTCGACGAGAACCTGGCGCGGGCCGTCGAGCGGGCCATCGGCATCGATCCGGAGCGCTGCCGGGCGCGGGCCCTGGAACACTCCTGGGACCAATCGGTCCAGGAGTTCCTGAACAACCTGGCGCCGTTTCCGGCCCCTGGGTTGCAGGGCGAGACTGCTTGATCCGCTGATGGTCCTTCCCGCCTCGCCCATCGCCGGGCCGGCGCCCTGGCAGCGCGCCCTGGCGGAAGTGATCCGTGACCCGGCGGAACTGCTCCAGCGGCTGCACCTGGATCCGGCCCTGCTGCCGGCGGCGCGGCGTGCGGCCGAGCTGTTCCCGCTGCGGGTGCCGCGCGAATTCGTCGCCCGCATGACCCCGGGCGACCCCGACGATCCGCTGCTGCGGCAGGTGCTGCCCCTGGACCTGGAACACGCCGCGCCAGCGGGGTTCGCCACCGACCCGGTGGCCGACCACCGGGCCCGCAGCGGTCCCGGAGTGTTGCAGAAGTACCACGGCCGGGCGCTGCTCATCACCACCGGGGCCTGCGCCGTACACTGCCGGTACTGCTTCCGCCGCCACTATCCTTACGACCAGGACAATGCCTCCCGGCAGGCGTGGCGGCAGGCGGTGGCGCATCTGGCCGGGCAGGACGACGTCGACGAGGTCATTCTGTCCGGGGGCGATCCACTGACCCTGAGTGACCGGCGCCTGACGGCCCTGACCCGGCAACTCGATGCCCTGCCACGCCTGCGCCGGCTACGCCTCCACAGCCGGCTGCCGGTGGTGCTGCCGGCCCGCGTCGACGCCGGCCTGCTCGACTGGCTCGGCAGCACCCGGCTGCAGACGGTCATGGTCATTCACGCCAATCACCCCCGGGAACTGGACGGCGACGTCGCCACCGCGGCGGCAAGCCTGCGCGGCGCCGGGATCACGATGCTCAATCAGAGCGTGCTGTTGCGGGGGGTCAATGACCAGGTGGAGACCCTGGCCGAGTTGAGTGAGCGGCTGTTCGAGATCGGCGTGCTGCCCTACTACCTGCACCTGCTGGATCCGGTTCTCGGCGCCGCCCACTTCGACGTTGCCGAGGATCAGGCGCGGGCCCTGCACCGGGCCCTGGCGGCTCGACTCCCCGGCTACCTGGTGCCCCGGCTGGCGAGGGAACAACCCGGGGCGGCCGGCAAGACCATTCTGGCCTGACCCGGCGCCGGGCCGAGGCGGCTATTCCGACCTGGCAGCACCCAGCTCACCGCCCAGAAAACCCGGATCACTGATGCGCTGAATGAAGCCCGCCGAATACGCCTCTTCCGGCGCGGCCCGCACCGCTGCGTCGAGCTGCTGTGCATCGTGTCCCACCAGAATCCGCCAGCGTCCGTCCCGAACCCCGTCCAGGATCACGGTAGCGGCGGCCGCCGCCGTCATCGGTGCGTTGTCGCGGAACTGGGCCGCCTGCTGGGCCAGCGCGGCCCGGATGTGATCATCCGGCACGTTGTCCACGGGCATACCCCGGGCCTTCATGCGCGCCCGCATTACCGCCACTTCCTCGGCGCTCATTTCGTCGCTGCCGCCGCGCAGCAGCTTCTGGCTGTTGGTGACGATGGAGGTGCCGATGTGACCCGGCATCACCACCGAAACCGCGACATGGGGCGCGTTGACGGCCAGATCGGTGATGAGGGCCTCGGAGAAGCCCTTTACGGCAAATTTGGCGGCGCTGTAGGCGGTGTGCGGAATACCTGGACCGATGCTGGCCCAGAAGCCGTTGACACTGGAGGTGTTGACGAGGTGACCGGCGTCGGCCTTGACCAGCAGAGGCACGAAGGCGCGGGAGCAGTAGTAGACCCCGAACCAGCAGACGCCGAAGGTCAGGTCCCACTGTTCCCGGGGATCCTCGAGGAAGCTGCCGCCACCGCCGATACCGGCGTTGTTGAACAGCAGATGGACATGGTCGGTATCGTGGCTGGCCAGGGCTGCATCCCGGAACGCCACCACCTGGGCTTCGTCAGCAACGTTGCAATGGTGCAGGCTGACCCGCACGCCGGTCCCGGTGGCGTCGCATTGGCGCCGGGTTTCTTCCAGGTTCTCCATGGATACGTCGCACAGCGCCAGATGTGCGCCCGCCCCGGCGAGTTGCACCGCCAACTCGCGGCCCATACCACTGCCTCCCCCGGTGACCACGGCGATACGGTTCGAAAAATCCTGCATTGTTCTCCCTCGAAGACTGCTGTGCGGATGCGGCGGCGGCAGAATTTGCCCGCCGAGTTGTGTTATACCATGTTTTAATTTCCGCGAGATTCCCGGCAGTCAACGGTCGCAGCCGGCGGCAACAGGAGGGGAGCATTCATGACCGAAACCAGCGTTCTGAACGAGTCGATCCACACCTTTCACGGCGCCCGTCCCATCACCGAGGACGATGCCTTCATCGCCGATGCCCTGCAGCACGCCCACATTCCGTCGCTCATGTGCGCCCTGGTGCACCTGACCGGCGACGCCTCCCTGATCCGCGGCGACATCCGGCCGGAGATCAGCTTCTTCGGCGACGAACAGGGCAACATCGGCGAGGACGATCAGGCCCGCATCCGGGCTCTGGCCCTTGAAGCGTTGAAGAAGCTGCGCGACGGCGCGCCATTGCCGCCGTCGCCGACCCCCGAAACCATTTCCGAGATGGTCGACTTCATCGTCGGCAAGTCGCTGCCCGGCGATTATTCCGAATTCCTGCACGCCGAGTTGATGATGGACGGCGAGGACCCCTACAAGCCCCAGGGTCTGGACGCCATTCCGGCGGCGGACCGGGCCGGCTTCAAGGTGCTGGTGATCGGCGCCGGCATGTCCGGGCTGCTGGCCGCCATCCGCCTGAAGGAAGCTGGAATCGACTTCGAAATCGTCGAACGCCACCCGGAAGTGGCCGGCACCTGGTTTCAGAACACTTACCCCGGCTGCCGGGTCGACAGCCCCAATCACATCTACTCCTACAGCTTCCGGCCCACCGACTGGCCGCAGTTCTATTCGCCGCAGAAGGTGCTGCGCGAGTACTTCGATCAGGTGGCCGACGACTACGACCTGAAACGCCAGACCCGCTTCGGCACCGAGGTCGAGGAGGCGCGCTTCGACGACGACAGCGCCCGCTGGCAGGTGACAGTCAAGGATGCCAACGGCAACCGGGAGCTGATCAGCGCCAACGCGATCATCAGCGCGGTCGGCCAGCTGAACCGGCCCAAGTGGCCGGACCTGCCGGGCATGGACCGGTTCCGGGGTATCTCCTTCCACTCCACCGAATGGGAGCACGAACACGACCTACGCGGCAGGAAGGTGCTGGTCATCGGCACCGGCGCCAGCGCGTTCCAGTTTGCGCCGGAAGTGGCCAAGGAAGCGGCCGACGTCACCATTTTCCAGCGCACTCCGCCGTGGATGGCGCCGGTGCCGACCTATCACGACGACGTGCCGGCCGGTAAACACTGGCTGCTCAACCACGTGCCCTACTACCTGAAGTGGTATCGCTTCGCCATGTTCTGGAACGCCGCCGAGGGCATTCTGTTCGCGGTCAAGAAAGACCCGGCGTGGGGCAACCAGAACAACGCCATCAGCGCCGACAACGACGAACTGCGTCAGGTGCTCACGGACTGGATCGTGGAAGCCTGCGACGGCGACCAGGACCTGATCGACAAGTCGATACCAACCTACCCGCCGGGCGGCAAACGGATTCTGTTCGACAACGGCAACTGGATCCGGGCGCTCAAGCGCGACAACGTACACCTGATCACCGACCCCATCGCCGAGATCACCGAGACCGGCGTGGTGACGGAAAGCGGCAAGCGCTACGACGCCGACGTACTGATCTACGGCACCGGATTCCAGGCCAGCCGATTCCTGTGGCCGATGAAGATCTACGGCCGAGGCGGCATCGATCTGCACGAGCATTGGGACGGCGACCCGCGCGCTTACCTCGGCATCACCGTGCCCGGCTTCCCCAACCTGTTCTGTTGTTACGGGCCCAACACCAACATCGTGGTGAACGGCAGCATCGTGTTCTTCTCGGAATGCGAGGTGCGCTACATTCTGGGCTGCATCGGGGTACTGCTGAACAGCGGCCACGCCGCCCTGGACTGCCGGCGCGACGTTCACGACGACTACAACCGCCGCATCGACGAGGGCAACCTGAACATGGCCTGGGGCGCCGCCGACGTTCCCACCTGGTACAAGAACGACAAGGGCCGGGTCACCCAGAACTGGCCGTTCTCGCTGGTGGAGTTCTGGAAACAGACCCGCACGCCGGACCCGGACGACTACGAGTTCGTGGATCCTCGCCAGGGCGCCCGGCGCACCGGCACCGGGTGATCTGACCGAAAACGTGGGATCCTGGTCATTTCGGCCAGGATCTCTGCCGAACACAATGGCGCCATCGTCCAGCTTCCCGCGGGGGAGGTCGCGCCATGTGTCACTGTCGTTTACGCCGGGCTCTGCGGGTCTGGCTCTCGGCCGCGGTGAAGCCAGGCTGCCAGGGCGATGAGACGCTCTTCCTTGCGCCAGACGCCGGCACCCCGGGGCCCGGCCGCAAGCATTCGCAGGGGATCGGCGACCTGAAGTGCCGTGACTGCCAGGCCGAGGACGTCCTTTTCGTCCTGATCCGTCGCCCTCACGGACAGGGCGTCCAGAGCCGCGCGCAGCCCTTCCCGGACCGCCTCGCCCTCCGCCACGTGGATCTGTGCGTGGGATGCCAGGAGGCGCGACAGGTCGCCGCCGAGGCGGCCGCGGCCGGTCAGTACCACGGCGCGGCGCCACTGGAAACCGAGTCCGGCCAGCGCCTGCTGATAGGCCCGTAGCTGCCGATCGAGGGCCCGGGCCTGGGCGGCCCGCCCCCGGGCCACCACCGCCGCCGGGTCGGCCGGAGCCGTTACCCGTCTTGCGCCGCGCCAGCCACCGGCCGCGTGATAGGGTTCCCCGACCTCCCGGGGCTGACCGCCGGCAAAGTCGATGCGGCGCGCGTCCACGGCCACGGGAAGGTTCTTCGGCGCGGTGTCCGGCGTCGCGCGCACCGCCACGGCAACGGCGTTGAGCCACCCCATGTGAGCTTTGAAGCCAACACAGACCGTCTGCGCCATCGGTTCGCTCCCGCCGGCAACGTGGCCATCTTCCGCCCGCCGCGGCGGCGAGACAATGGCGTCATGGCAGTGACCTCGTATTGCATTGGTTTGTGCCGCCCCCTAAATTGATTCCGCCCATTGCCCTTAACACCCCAGCCGGAAAGCTCATGACCATCCGCGTCGCTCTGCATCACGAGACCCGCTATCGGTATGACCGGCGCGTCGTGCTGGGGCCCCAGATCATCCGGCTGCGACCGGCGCCCCACAGCCGTACGGCCATTGCCAGCTACGCGCTGCACGTGGAGCCTCAGGGCCATTTCCTGAACTGGCAGCAGGATCCGTTCGGCAACTTCCAGGCCCGGGCGGTGTTTCCGGAAAAGGTCACCGAATTCAACGTGCGGGTGGACCTGGTAGCCGACATGGCCGTGTTCAATCCCTTCGACTTTTTTCTCGAAGAGAGCGCCGAACATTTCCCGTTCGAATACGAAGCCCTGGCCCGCAAGGATCTCGACCCCTACCTGGAGCCGGAACCGCCGGGGCCACGCCTGGCCGCCTGGCTGGCCGACTTCGGCCGCCCCGAAGGCGAACGGCTGGTGGATTTCCTGGTCAACCTGAATCAGCGCCTGTCCAACGAGATCCGCTACGTGATCCGCATGGAACCCGGCGTGCAGACCCCGGACGAAACCCTGGAGAAAGCCCTCGGCTCGTGCCGCGACAGTGCCTGGTTGCTGGTGCAGATCCTGCGTCACCTGGGCATTGCCGCGCGCTTCGTGTCCGGCTACCTGATTCAGCTCAAGGCCGATCAGAAGTCCCTGGACGGTCCGTCCGGGACAGACGTGGACTTCACCGACCTCCATGCCTGGACCGAGGCCTATCTGCCCGGGGCCGGCTGGGTCGGCATGGACCCGACCTCGGGGCTGCTGGCGGGCGAAGGCCACATTCCACTGGCCGCCACCCCGCACCCGTCCACCGCGGCGCCCATCGCCGGCCGGGTCGGGCCCAGCGAGGTCGAGTTCGGATTCGACATGTCGGTCACCCGTATCCGTGAGACGCCGCGGGTCACCAAACCCTACGAGGAACCGGCCTGGGAACGGATTCAGGCCCTCGGCCACCGGGTCGATGCCGAATTGAAGGCCAACGACGTGCGCCTGACCGTGGGCGGCGAACCCACCTTCGTGGCCATCGACTACCCCGACGGCGCGGAGTGGAACACCGATGCCATCGGCCCCAACAAGCGGCGCCTGGCTACGGAGTTGATCCTGCGCCTGGCCGACCGCTTCGCCCCGGGCGGGGTGCTGCATTTCGGCCAGGGTAAGTGGTACCCGGGGAACAGCTGCCGCGCTGGGCACTGACGCTGCTGTGGCGTCAGGACGGCCAGCCAATCAGCCACAACCTGGATTTCGTCGGCCGGCCGGATCAGCCGGACGGCGCAACCCGGGCCGATGCCGAAGCGCTTGGGCGCGGGGTGGCCCGGGCCCTGGCGCTGCCCGAAGATGCCGTGCTCCCGGCCTACGAAGACCCCTGGCATTTCCTGGCCGAAGAACGCCGCCTGCCGGAGAACGTCACGCCCGAGGCCAACGAACTGGAAGACCCGCTGGCGCGCGAGCGCCTGGCCCGGGTGTTCGAACGTGGTCTCGGTGAGCCCACCGGCTATGCCCTGCCGGTGCAGCGCTGGAACGCCCGCGGACGGCGCCCGACTCAGGGTCCGCCGAGCCGCTGGGCGACCGAACGCTGGAGCACCCGCAGCGGCAAGCTGTTCCTGATCCCCGGCGATTCGCCGGTGGGTTATCGGCTGCGCCTCGGCGCGCTGCCGCATCTGGGCCCCACCAGGTACCCACACGTGGTGCCCCGCGACCCGTTCGAGCCGCTGCGCGAATTGCCGCCGACCCGGCCCGACGGCCAGCGTTACCGGCAGGGCGACGGCTCCACCGCGGATCCGGCGCCGGCGGAGCGCCAGCAGGTGGCGCAACCGTTGCCGGGCAACCGGGAGGTCCGAACCGCTATGGCGTTCGAAGCCCGCGACGGCGTTCTGCACGTGTTCATGCCGCCGGTGGAGACCGCCGAGGATTATCTGGAACTGCTGGCGGCGATCGAGGACACCGCCCGGGACCAGCAGCAGCGCGTAGTGCTCGAGGGTTATCTGCCGCCATCGGACCCCCGCATCAACGTCATCAAGGTGACGCCGGATCCCGGCGTCATCGAGGTCAACGTGCACCCGGCGGCCGGCTGGGACCAGATGAGCGAGATCACCACGGTGCTGTACGAGGAGGCCCGCGCCACCCGGCTCGACACCCAGAAGTTCATGCTCGATGGCCGTCACACCGGAACCGGCGGCGGCAACCACGTGGTGCTGGGCGGGCCCACCGCGGCGGACAGCCCGTTCCTGCGCCGGCCGGACCTGCTGCGCAGCCTGGTCAGCTACTGGCAGCAGCATCCGTCCCTGTCCTATCTGTTCTCGGGTCTGTTCATCGGCCCCACCAGCCAGGCGCCACGGGTGGATGAAGCACGCATGGACAGCCTCTACGAACTGGAACTGGCGTTCCGGCAGGTGCCGGACCCGGCCGCCGGGGAAACCCTGCAGCCGTGGCTGGTGGATCGGATCTTCCGCAATCTGCTCATCGACGTGACCGGCAATACCCACCGGGCCGAGATCTGCATCGACAAGCTGTACTCGCCGGACAGCGCCACCGGCCGGCTCGGGCTGGTGGAATTCCGCGCTTTCGAGATGCCGCCACATGCCCGCATGAGCCTTACCCAGCAGCTACTGCTGATGGCGCTGGTGGCCCGCTTCTGGCGCCGCCCCAACAATAGTTCTCTGCGGCGATGGGGGACGGCGCTCAACGACCGATTCATGCTGCCCCACTTCGTCTGGCAGGACTTTCAGGAAGTACTCGGCGAGTTGTCCAGCGACGGCTACCCGTTCGAACCGGAATGGTTCGCGCCCCACTTCGAATTCCGCTTTCCCCGCTACGGCAGCATCGACTACCACGGGGTCTCCCTGGAACTGCGCCAGGCGCTTGAGCCGTGGCACGTGATGGGCGAGGAAGGCGCAGTCGGCGGCACCGTGCGCTACGTGGACTCGTCGTTGGAGCGCCTGCAGGTGCGGGTCAGCGGTTTCGACCCGGCCCGTTACCTGGTGACCTGCAACCGCGAAGCCGTGCCCGTGGCCGCCACCGAGCGCACCGGTGAGTACGTGGGCGGCGTGCGCTTCCGGGCCTGGCAGCCGGCATCCAGCCTGCATCCCACCATACCGGTGGACGCGCCCCTGACGTTCGATCTTTACGACCGCTGGAACGGCCGGGCCGTGGCCGGCTGCACCTATCACGTGGCGCACCCGGGCGGGCGCAATTTCGAGCACTTCCCGGTCAACGCCAACGAAGCCGAGAGCCGGCGCCTGTCCCGCTTCCAGCCGTTCGGCCATAGCGACGGCCATTACCCAGAACCCCGGCTGCAGACGTCCCGGGAACTGCCCACGAACCTCGACCTGCGCTGGTCATGAGCGAACCACAGCAGGTAGCGGACGAACTGCAGACGCTGCTGGCCGGCTACCGGCCGCCGGCGTCCGGCTACGACGAACTGCTGGGCCCGGACGGACTGCCGCGCCGGCACTGGCAGACCCTGCTGCGGGATTTTGCCGCCATGGGCGCCCAGCAGCGGCAGAATGCCGGGCGCGCCGCCGAAGGTCTGCTGCGCGAGCACGACGTGGCCTACGTGGCGGCGGACAGCGGCAACCGCCGGCCCTGGCATCTGGACGTGTTTCCACTCCTGATTGCGCCCGCCGACTGGCAGAAGCTGGAAGCGGGGCTGGTTCAGCGGGCGCGGGTGCTGAACGCCGTCGTGAAGGATGTGTACGGCGAGCAGAGCCTGCTCAAGAGCGGGGTCCTGCCGGCACCGACCGTGTTCGCCAATCCGCACTTCATCCCGCACTGCCATGGCTACCAGGCACCCGAGGACGTGTTTCTGCAGGTACTGGCTTTCGACGTGGCCCGGGCCGCCGACGGCACCTGGTGGGTTCTGTCTCAGCGTACCGAGTCGCCGGCCGGCATCGGCTATACGCTGGAGAACCGGATCGTCACCTCCCGGGCCATTCCGGATCAATTCAACGCCAACAACCTGCACCGCCTGGCGGGGTTCTTCCGCGGCTTTTCGGATTACTTCGCGCGGCTGGGCGATCAGCACCTGTCGGTGGTGCTGACCGGCGGCCCCGACGATCAGGACTACTTCGAACATGCCCTGATCGGGCGCTACCTGGGCTACCCGGTGGTGGAGAGCGCCGACCTGACGGTGCGCGACAACCGGGTGTTCCTGAAAACCCTGGAGGGCCTGGAACGGGTGGACGTGGTGCTGCGGCGCATCGCTTCGGACACCAGCGACCCGCTGGAACTGCGCTCCCTGCCCGGCACCGGCATCGCCGGACTGCTGCAGGCCGCACGTAACGGCAACGTGCTGATGGCCAACGCCATCGGCGCCGGCATCACCTCCAGCGAGGCCCTGCTGCCGTTCATGCCCGCCCTGGCCGAAGCCCTGTTCAAGGAAGACCTGCTGCTGCCGAGCATCGCCTGCTGGTGGTGCGGCCAGAACAGTGAGATGGACTACGTGCTCGGCCGCGCCGGCGAACTGTCGCTGCGCCACGCCTTCACCAGCCGTACGCTGCTCACTGCCGGTTCCCACGAATTCGGCGAGTCGGACCCGGAACTCCGTGATCCCGCGGTGGCCGCCGAACGCCTGGCCCTGCGGCCCTACGACTACGTCGGCATGGAGCACATCCAGCCGTCAACGGCGCCGTGCCTGACCGAAGACGGCACGCTGCGTCCGGTACCCATGGTGATGCGCCTGTTCCTGGCCGCCACCGAGGACGGCTATCACCTGCTGCCGGGCGGTCTGGCCAAGATTTCCGGCCGGGACCTGGGCGGCCCCGGTCCGGTGACCAAAGACATCTGGGTGCTTTCCGACGAGGAAATCGAACGCGACACGCTGATCAAACCGCTGCGCGCCGCAACCCTGAAACGCAGTGATCGCGATCTGCCGAGCAAAACCGCCGACGACCTGTTCTGGCTGGGCCGGTACCTGGAGCGGGCCGACGGCGGGGTGCGCCTGTACCGCAATCTGTTCCTGCGCCTGGCCGGCGAGGCGGCCCTGGGCAACGTGCCGGTGGCGCTCGGGGTGCTGACGGCGCTGCTGGTGTCCCAGGGCCGCTTGTCGGCCTCCCGGGCCCGGCGGGCGCTGGCCGCCGGCAGCCGCGCGGTGGAGCACGAAATCTGGAACATACTGTTCGATCCCGACAGCCAGGACAGTCTTGCCCAGGTGCTGCGCAACGTGGCGCGCACCGCCGACCATGTGCGCGAGCGGCTGTCGCCGGACGCCTGGCGGGTCATCGAGCGCCTGACCAGCGTGCCCAACCTGCGCTGGCGGGTGCACACGGTCAGTGACGCCGTGAGCGTACTGAACGATCTGGTCGAGGCGCAGTCAGCGGTCAACGGCCTGATTCACGAGAACATGACCCGGGGATACGGCTGGCGCCTGCTGGACATGGGCCGGCGCATCGAACGAGCCCGCTTCACCATCCGGGTCCTGCGCGAACTGATGGTGCGTGCCGACCGGGACTACAGCGGGGTGCTGGGCCTGCAGCTCGAACTGGCGGACAGCCTGATCACCTACCGCTCACGGTACCGCGCCGAGCCTCAGGTACCGGCGGTGCTGGACCTGGTGCTGGCGGACGAAAGCAATCCGCGATCGCTGGCGTTCCAGCTTTCGATCATGCGCGCCCACATGGAGGTGATGCCGCTCGAGGATCACCAGGGGCATCTGTCCCGGGCCCAGAAGATCCTGATCAGCAGCCACGCCGAGGTCATCCTCGCCGACGTCGACAAGCTCGCCAACACCACGTCGAAGCGGGGTAACCGGACCCATCTGAACCGGCTGCTGAATCGCTGTGAAGAGAACATCGAGGATCTGACCGGCCTGATCGGCCAGACCTACTTCAGCCATTCGGTGGGACACCGGATCACCGGCAACGTGCTGCGCGAGGCCCCCGACGATGCTGTATGACGTGCGCCACGAAACCCGCTTCAGCTACGCCAGTCCGGTCTCGATCTCGCACCAGCTCCTGAAGCTGCGGCCGCGCCGGTCGAGCCGCCAGTCGGTATCCGGCGCTGCCCTGGAAATCGATCCGCGGCCCCACCTGCAGCGCGGCTGGACCGATTACTTCGGTAATCGCGTGGACTTCCTGACCATGCAGGAATCCCACCGGGAACTTGTCGTCACCAGCACCTCGCAGGTGGAAGTGCTGCCCGGTATGAACATCATGCTGGACTTCTCGCCGGCCTGGGAGGTGGTGGCCCAGAGCATGCGCCGGCCGACCACGGCGGAGGCCCTGCAGGCATCGCAGTATTGTTTTGCCTCCCCCTACGTGAACCTGCACGCCGAGCTGCGCGACTTCGCCCGCGCCAGCTTCGAGCCCGGCCGGCCGCTGCTCGACGCCACCATGGCGCTCACCTCGCGGATCTTCGAGGAGTTCACCTACGAAGGCGGGGTGACCGATGTCTCCACCCCGGTGAAACGGGTGCTGGAACTGAAAAAAGGGGTGTGCCAGGACTTCGCCCACTTCGAAATCGCCTGCCTGCGCGCCATCGGTCTGCCGGCCCGCTACGTGTCCGGTTACCTGATGACCCATCCGCCGGAAGGCAAGCCGAAACTGACCGGCGCCGACGAATCCCACGCCTGGCTGTCGGTGTGGTGTCCGGAACTGGGCTGGGTGGACTTCGATCCCACCAACAACCTGATTCCCAATCTGGAACACATTACCGTGGGCTGGGGCCGTGACTACGGCGACGTCAGTCCGGTCAGCGGCTTCATCTTCGGCGGCGGCGAACACGAGGTCAGCGTGTCCGTGGACGTGATCCCGGCCGCGCTGGCGAGCGCCGTACGGGGCTGAACCTGCGGCCCGCAGCGCGCGTCAAGGCCTGCCCAGATAGCCGCCGAAGCAGTCCCCGAGCACGGTCACCCAGCCGCTGTCGTAGGAACCGCGCCGCGCCGGCGCCTCGGTGCCGAGCTTGTGCCAGTCGCTGTGGGTCAATGTCACCCGGCAACCGCCGGCGCCCAGCGCCTCGAAGTCCACGGCGACCCGGGTGGCGCGCTCCGGCGGCTCGTTGAGGCGCCAGCACAGTTCCAGACGGACGCCCGGCTCCCAGCTCATGACGTGACCCCAGTCCAGTTCACGGCCGTCCTCCAGCGTCTCGAAGACACGGCCGCCGGCGCGCGGCTCGATGGTGACCCGGACCGCCCGTTCCCCCTCGGACGGCCGCGCCAGGCTGTGGGTGGTCAACGGCCACCAGGCGGATATCTCCAGGGCGAACGCGCGAAACGCGCGCTCCGGCGGCTGCCGGACTTCCAGCGACTTGACGATCGGTGCCAGTTCAACGGCATTCATCACGTGTCCTCCCCGTGGTTTTCGTCCACGTAGTCCTTGAACCGATCCAGTGCCACGTCCCAGAAGCTGTCGAGCCAGTGGCGCAGTTCCAGCAGGGCCGGGGCATGAATCCGATAGATCCGGGCGGTGCCCCGGGCCTGGTCCCGCACCAGCCCCGCCGCTTTCAACACCTTCAGATGCTGGGACACCGCCGGCCGGCTGACCGGCATGTGGCGGGCGATGCCCGCCACCGAACTGGGGCCCTGGCGCAGGTGTTCGAACACCGCCCGGCGGGTGGGGTCGGCCAGCGCCGAAAGCGCGGTTTGCGTTTGGTTAGTCATGACTTACCGTAAGCTATAACTTACCAAATAATCAAGCCCCCCCCCATTCGGGGCAAAGAGGTCGCCGTGCCGGATCGATACAATCAGCGACAGTGGGGAGCTGAGAGCGGTCCTGATGCGTATCGCCCTGGTGGTTGTGCTGACGTTGGCCGCGGGTGCCGGACTCGGCATCGCGGTGCACCTTGGCCTGGACGGCAAGCACCGGCAAGCCGAGCCCCCGCCCGGACACCTGACCGGACACCCGCCCGCGGCGGCGCTGCAGCCTGCGCCGTCCGCCCCGCCGGCGACCACCGCACCCCGGACCGTGACGTCGGCGCCCGCTGACCGCTGGACCCTGATCGAACTGCTCACCATCGACAGTGAGTTCGAGCAGACCGCCCGGCTTTACGAGCTGGCGAGAAATGCCGGCCTGGCAAGGCTCGAGGAACTGATAGAGGAAACCGACACCATCCCCTACGAGTCGGACCGGCGCGCGGCGCTGTCCATCCTTTACTCGCGCTACGCCGACATCGACCCGGCAGCGGCGATAGATCATCTGCTCGAGCGCCATTCCGCCCACTGGGAGGCGGAACTGGGCGCGGTGTTCCATAGCTGGGCGCGGCGGGATCTGGAAGCCGCAATGGTGCGCGCCCGGGCCCTGGAACCGGCCCAGCGGGCGGTCGCCGGTGCCACCCTGTTGCTGGCGCGCCAGGACCTGTCGACCGCCCGCCAGCAGACCATCGCCGCGGAACTCGGGATCGAGAACGCGCTGCTGCGCATCGACGCCCGTCAGGTTGCGGCAGAGGCCTGGCGCGATCCGGTCGGCGCCTGGCACGGCACCCTGAGCATGGAGCCCGGTCAACAACGCAGTAATCGGTTGCAGCAGATCGCCCGGAGCTGGGCTCAGCGCGACCCGCAAGCCGCGCTCAACGCCATCATGGCGCTGGAGGCGTCCCAGTTCTCGCAGGGTTTGCAACAGATGATCGTTGCGGTGTGGAGCGAGCGTGAACCACGGCGCGCGGCCGAATGGGCCCTTGCCCAGCCGCCGTCGGGCCGCCGCGCACAGAACGTTGCCGTGGCGCTGCAGTCGCTGGCCCGGACCCGGCCAGCGGAAGCGTTCGACCTGGCCGTAACGCAGGATGGGCCCACGCGGGATGCCGCGCTCAGTGGCATCCTCGGACAATGGGCTCAGAGCGATCCGGCCGCGGCGTCCGCATCCATCGAGTACCTCGACAGCCCCCGCTCGCGCATGCGAGCGATCAGCGCCCTGGTGACCGAATACGTCCGGCAGGATCCCCATGGCGCGGCAAACTGGGTGGAGTCCCTGAACGAGCAGGACGCGCAGGTGGCCAGTTCCTTCGTGGTCTCGACCCTGATCCACCAGGATCCGGATCAGGCTCTGGAGTGGATTGCCCGAATGCCGGATTCCGCGGCCCGAGCCAGCGCCGCCGACAACCTGGTGGGTAGCTGGGCCCACATCGATCCCGCCGCCGCCGCACGCTGGGTGGACTCAGAGCCCGCCGCCGCTCGCGGCCGGCTGGTCACCAGCCTGGCCAGCAACTGGGTAGCGGTGGACCGTGACGCGGCCCTGCGTTATGCACAGAACCTGCCGGGCGCCGCCGAGCGCGATGCGGCCTACGCCGGCATGATCATGGCATCGTTCGACGACCCCGAATTCGCTGAGTCGCTGTACCAGCGGCTGAGCGGCGATTCTGCAAAACGTATGGCTGCCACCCAGCTCTACCGGGTGTTTCAAGAAACGGATCCGGCGCGCGCCGAACGGTATCGCCGCAGTGCCGGCCTGGCCGTGCCGGACTGAGAGCAAGCGGGCAGCAACCCGACCGGTAGCGGGTGTGGAAGGACCGGGGCAGCCGCGGACGCGGACTGCCCCGTCGAATGGGCGGGTTACGCCGCGTCGTAGCCGATCATGGCTTTGGTTTCCAGGAACTCCTCGAGGCCCCAGGAGCTGAACTCCCGACCGTTGCCCGACTGCTTATAGCCGCCGAACGGCGCGCCCGGATCGACCCCGGCACCGTTCAGATGCACGTTGCCGGCGCGGATCTGACGGCCGATTTTCGCGGCGTGCTCCAGATCGCCGGAGCTGACGTAGGCCGACAGACCGTAGACCGTGTCGTTGGCGATGCGCACCGCTTCTTCTTCGTCCTGGTATCCGATCAGCGACAGTACCGGCCCGAAGATCTCCTCCTGGGCGATGGACATGTCGTTGGTGACGTTGGAGAAGATGGTCGGCTTCACGAAGTAGCCGCGGTTCAGCCCGTCGGGGCGGCCGACACCGCCGGTTTCCAGAGTGGCGCCTTCGTCGATGCCTTTCTGGATCAGGTTCTGCACCTTCTCGAACTGGGTGGCCGAGACCAGCGGCCCGATCTGGGTCTCCTGGCTGCTGGCGTCACCCACCTTGATCTGCTCGGCCGTGGCCTTGGCAATGGCAGCGGCTTCCGCCATACGCGACATCGGCACCAGCATCCGGGTGGGCGCGTTACAGGACTGGCCGGTGTTCATGCACACGCCGAAGGTATCGCGGGCAATGACTTCGGGGAAACTGGCGTCGTCCAGAATCACGTTGGGCGACTTGCCGCCGAGTTCCTGCGCGACCCGCTTGACAGTCTTGGCCGCTTCCTGGGCCACCGAAATGCCGGCGCGGGTGGAACCGGTGAAGGACATCATGTCGATATCCGGGTGCGAGGACATGGCGACCCCCACCGTCGGTCCGTCACCGTTCACCAGGTTGAACACGCCTTTGGGTACGCCAGCC
This sequence comes from uncultured Gammaproteobacteria bacterium, assembly GCA_942491135.1. Lineage (GTDB taxonomy): Bacteria > Pseudomonadota > Gammaproteobacteria > Pseudomonadales > Azotimanducaceae > UBA7803. Next base: position 364,385 of record CALNZS010000016.1, read on the forward strand.
TCGTGCATCACCTCGGCGAAGATCAGCGCATTCAACGGCGCGATTTCCGAAGGCTTGAGCACCATGGTGCAGCCGGCGGCGATGGCCGGGCCGACCTTGGCGGCAATCTGGTTGAGCGGCCAGTTCCACGGGGTGATCAGCCCACACACGCCGATCGGCTCACGCACGATCAGGTTCTTGCCGACCTGTTTCTCGAACGGAAACTCCTTGAGCGCGTTCAGGGAGTACATCAGGTGCCCGAGGCCGGCCGGCGCCTGGGCCGCGTTGGCCAGGCTCATGGGCGCGCCCATTTCCTGGGACACGGTAGCGGCGATATCGCCCATGCGGGCCTTGTAGCACTCGATGATCTTTTCGAGCAGTGCCGCGCGTTCTTCGAGGGTGGTCTTCGAGAAGGTCTCGAAGGCCCGCTTGGCCGCGGCCACCGCCTTGTTCACGTCTTCCTCGTTGCCGAGCGCAATGGTGGCAATGGCTTCCTCGGTGGAGGGGTTGATGACCTCCAGCGTGCCTTTGCCGATGGGATCCACCCACTGCCCGTCGATGTAGAACTTCTGATGATTGCTCATGACGCTCGCTGTCCTCCTGTCGTTCCTCAAGCTGTCGTCGTTACCGGCGCCGGCGCGCCGCATTCCGGCCCGCCGGCGGGAAATCTGTCGAAGCCCACCGTCGGACCAGAAAAAGCCGACTGGCAGCTCCGGTGGACTGCCAAGGATGACACAGGGATCGGGTGGATGCATCCAGCGCCGGGCCGGCTGCGGCAACGGTTCGACAACCCCGGGCGCGGGCCGCGGCGGCCACCGCCCGGTCAGCCGTAGGCCAGCCGCAGCAGTTCCACCACGCTCTCGATCTGACGGATCCAGAACCAGCCCGCAGCCAGCAGCACGGCCCCGGCGTAGATTACCAGCAGACGCTGCAGCCGGCGCCGGGCCCGGGGGGATTTCATGGGTTGCCCAGGCGTCACGAGAAACCGATCCAGCGGCCGGAGGCCGCGACGGTGAACCAGATGACCAGGGAGGTGACCGCGATCAGGTGAGTCACCCAGGCCGGCAGTTCGGCATGATCGAAGCGCAGCAGCGGCCGGCGGATGCCGTAAACGAATACCAGCCCGGCCGCAAACGCCGTCATCTTGGCCCACCACATCTCGTTGTAGTAGAGCTTCAATGCCACCGCGGAACTCATGAATACACCGCTCAACACGATGACCACCAGAGCCCGGTCGAACCACAGATCACTGCCCCGGGTCACGACCGCTGACGGCTGCCCGCGCAGCAGCACCCCCAGCAGCCGCAGGTCGGCCAGCAGCACCATCCCGCCCAGGGTCGCCAGGCCCAGCAGATGGAACATCTGCACCAGCACGAACACGCCGCCGTAGGCCTTGGACATCTGCGCCAGCAGGGAACCGTCGAGCCACTCGAAAAACGGATAGACGTCCACGACTACTCCAGCGCCGCCAGTTCGTCCACGCAGCCCGCCGCCCACACCAGAAAACCCGGCAAGGGCTTGTGACAGTCGAACCAGTCATAGGCGATGGCCCGGCCGGATACCACCACTCCGGCCCACAGCGCCAGTGACAGACCAGCGCCCACACGCAATGGCCGGGGCGCCCGCGGCGCCGTATCCCAATCCGGTCCGGCGCCGCGCAGGCGGGACCGGAACAGCCAGGCATTGATTCCGGCGGCGACCATCAGCACCACCTTGATACGGAACCAGATGCTCTGCGTAGTGCGCACCGGTATGGCGTAATACAGCAGCAATCCGGTGATCACCATGACCACGAAGCCGAACAGCATCGGCCGGTCCAGGCTTGCTGCCAGGCGGGACGCGGGCACCTCGCGGAAGGCCAGACCGAGCATCCGCAGGTCGATGGTGAACAGCATGCCCAGGAACACCATGAGCGTGAGTACGTGTGTGGTCTCGATCCAGGCATAGAGATACAGGGACTCGTGCAGGCTGGTGCTCCAGGCCTGGCCATCGAGAAAACGGGCCAGCGCCAGCAGCCAGTCATTGAGCATCGGCCAATCCCTTGCTCTGCTCCTGCATCCGCCCGCCGCCGTAAGTGCGGGCGGCACTGAAGAACCCGGCGGCGTTGAGCGTGACCGTCACCGGCTCGACTTCGCGGTTTTCCCAGAACCAGCCATGCCAGCCCGGGAAATCGGCGCGATAGCTGCCGGCGCCGCGATCACTCCGCCGGCGCTGGTAACGCTCGGCAGAACCCGCGGGCGCCTGGTCGGGCTCGGCATGCAGTTCCGCCAGCACCGGCGCCGTGGCCCGCCAGTCGAAGATCATGGCCTGCCCCCCTTCCAGCCGGTACTTGTACTCTACGGACTCGAAGGGCTCCAGCCGGAATGCCACCTGCTCGCGCTGCAGCGCAGCTTGCGCCGCAACAAAGGCGCTCTGCTCCGGTTCAGCCAGAGCCAGCAGGCCGGTGACACGGCCGGTGCCCAGCGGATCCACGCCGTATTCGGCCGGCAGCACGAATGCCAACAGGGCCAGCAGCGCGCCACCCAGCGCCAGTAGCGCCGTTCGCAGCGCCTGCCGCCGCGACACCACCAACCCGTCCGCGCCTTCCGCCGATTCGGTCATGCCGGCCCCTGCAGCAGGTAACCGGCGATCTGGTTGCCGGCCAGCAGAAAGCCGCCGAACATGAGCAGGGCATTGACGTGAAATGCCCGTGTCCGAAAGGACGGCGAGCGGCGCCCGTTCAACAGCAGGGCGAACACCGCCAGCAGGGCCAGCGCCTGACCCAGCTCCACGCCGAGACTGAAACTGAGCAGGTTGGTCAGCAGCCCGTCGGCCGACAGAGTCATTGCCTGCAGGCGGGTGGCCAGTCCGAAGCCGTGGAACAGCCCGAACACGAGAACGGCGATACGCGGGTCCGGGCGCCAGCCGAAGGCCCGGAACCCGCCGATGTTCTCGAACGCTTTGTAGACCACCGACAGGCCGATGACGGCATCGATGAGATGGGCGTCGAGTCGCACGGAGAACCAGACTCCGCCGATCAGCGTGAGACTGTGCCCGAGCGTGAACAGAGAGACGTAAAGGGCTACGTCGCGCAGCCGGTACAGGAAGAACACCACACCGGTCAGATACAGCACATGGTCGTAGCCGGTCACCATGTGTTTGGCGCCGAGGTAGGCGAACGGCCCGGCGGCCGGGCCGGAAATCCCCTGCACGAACGTGGCGTCGCTGGCCGACAGGGTGTGGGCCGCCGCCATGCCGGCCCCGGCACAGGCGCCCACAGCCAGCAGGGCCAGGACCGGTACGGTGCCGCAACGCCCCCTCAAGGGTCGCCGGACTCCTGGTCCACCATGTACAACTGATGGCAGGCCACGCAGACGTTGTAGAGCTGGCCACCGGCATCGAACAAGGCCTGATCGTCCCTGGCCTCGGCGGCGGCGATGGCGCGCTGGCCGATCAGTACGATACCGCGGGCGAACTCGTCCCAGTCGGCGCCGCGGCTGCGCCCCGGCAGCATGAGCAGGTTGCCGGCCTCGGTCACCGTGGCGGCGGCATTACGCACCGTGTCCCAGCCTTGCTGATCGACGGGCGCCAGGTCCTGGACCCCGGCCTCGGTGATCACTTCCCCGGCGGCGCCCCAGATCACATCGGTGGCCGGATCGAGGACCCAGTTCATGAGCTGGTGATCGTCCAGAACCAGTTCGAACGGCGCCACCGGCGGGGCCGGCTGGTCGCCACAACCGGCCGCGAGCAGAACGCCCGTCAGCGCCGCGTACCGTCTGAACATGCCGCCTCACCCCTTCCAGTCACGGGCAGGGTAACCAATATCGGCGGCAGCCGCAGCGGCTACTTCACCAGGGTCAGAAACTCCGCGCGGGTCGAGGGATTCTCACGGAACGCCCCCAGCATTGCAGACGTGGTCATACACGAGTTCTGCTTTTCGACCCCACGCATCATCATGCACAGATGGCGCGCCTCGATGATGACGCCGACGTCCTCGGCGCCGGTGACCTCCTGCAGCGCATCGGCGATCTGGAAGGTGAGTTCTTCCTGAATCTGCAGTCGCCGCGCGAACATATCCACCACCCGGGCGACCTTGGACAATCCCAGCACCTTGCCGTTGGGGATGTAACCCACATGGCACTTGCCGATGAACGGCAGCAGGTGATGCTCGCACAGCGAGTACAACTCCACGTCCTGGACCACGATCATCTCGCGGTTGGAAGCGGGGAACAGCGCCCCGTTGACTACCTCGTCGAGGGTCTGCCGGTAGCCCCGGGTGAGGAACTGCATGGCCTTGGCGGCCCGGGTCGGCGTGTCGATCACACCGGGGCGGCTGACGTCGTCGATCTCGTCGATGATCGCGCGGTAGGCCTCGGTGAGGCGGGCAAGATCGTCCATGGTTCCCTCGAGGGTCGATTCAGCAGAGCTGGGAGTGTAATCAGATCAGGAGATACAGCAACGCGGTGAGCGCGGCGCCCGCCAGCGCGTACGGTAACTGGGTGATGACATGATCCATGTGATCGCTGCCGGCGCCCACCGACGCCAGCACCGTGGTATCGGATACCGGCGATGCATGATCCCCGAAGATGCCGCCTCCGGCCACGGCCGCGACGGTCTGGTATACCACCGCCGTCAGCGCCCCGTCCGACGCCGCCAGCGCCACCGGCAGCGCCACCGGCATCATCATGGCGAACGCGCCCCAGGAGGTACCGGTGGCGAAGGCGATGGCCGAGGTCAGCAGGAACGTCAGGGTGACCAGGCTGCGATCGTCGAGATCGGATCCGAACGCGGCAACCACGTAATTGCCCACGCCGAGTTGATCCGCGGCCGCGTTGAGGGTGTAGGCCAGGGCGACGATGAGCAGGGCTGGCAGCACCATCCGCGCCCCGTCCATGATCACGTCCACCAGACCGGCCAGGCCGTCGAGCCGGCCACGGGCCAGCAGCACCAGGGCCAGGGTGGTGACGCCGGCCAGAAAGGCCTCGACGATCATCACCGACCCCGATCGGATCAGGCTGACGGCCGCGACGCCGATCACCAGCGTCACGGGCAGCGCCAGCTCCAGTAGCAGCGAGGGAGCGGCGGCGTCCCCGGCCGGTTGGGCGCCATCCGGACCAGACACGGTCTCGAGGTCCCGCGCACCCGCCAGGGGCACCGCCCCGGGGCGCAGCACGGCGCCGGTTTCGCGCGCCCGGCGCTCGGCGCGGCGCATGGGACCGAAGTCCGGCACCCAACCCAGCGCCAGCAGCAAGGCCAGCAGCACCATGATCCACGGGTAGAAGTTGTAGGGAATGGCGGCAATGAATACCGCCAGCGCCTGGTCGGTGGACAGCGCCGGGCCGGCCTGGGCCGCAATCAGACTCGCCAGGTAGGCACCCCAGGCAGTGAACGGCACCAGGATGCACACCGACGCCGTGGTGGCGTCCAGCATAAACGCCAGTTTCTCCCGGGGAATGGCGGCCCGGTCCGACAGCGGACGCAACACCGCGCCGCTCATCAGCGGACTGAAATAGTCATCGACGATGGCAATCCCCAGTCCCCAGGCGGTGACCAGAACCCGGCACCGGTTGCCCGGGTGGCGCGGGTCCCGGGCCGAGCCACGGCGGGCCAGGCGCTCGGCCAGCGCGGTCAGCACGCCGGCGCGGCGAAACAGTTCGAACAGCACGCCGATGAGGATCACCACTTCGCAGATCCAGATGAACTCAGCGCGGCCGAGCGCGCTCTGGAACAGCGGGTCGAGCCCGCTCGGGCTGCCGTGCAGCATCAGCGCACCGGTGACGCAGCCGGCCAGCATTGCAAAAAACGCCGACCGGGTGGTGAACGCGAGCAACAGGGTCACGGCCAGCGGCGCCAGCGACCAGGGTCCCAGATCCGTCAACACCATCTCCTCCACCCGCGCCGGCGGAGCATACGGTCAAGGCGGTTTCGCGTCTAACCGGAGCTAGTGGTTTCTACGGGGTTGGCGATGGGCTGCCGGGCTGTTCCCATGGACACCCAATGATGCCCTTCCTGTCCATCGGTTTCCGGCCGTTCTACCTGGGTGCGGCCGTGTACGCCGCGCTGGCGGTGCCGGTCTGGGCGCTGACGGTTACCGGTTTCCTGACCCCGGACACGACGGCGCTGCCCGGTTACCTCTGGCATATCCACGAGATGGTGTTCGGATTTGCGCCCGCCGTGATCGTCGGTTTTCTGCTCACCGCCGTACGCAACTGGACCGGCCTGCCTACTCTGGCCGGGGCCGGACTGGCGGCGCTGTTCACCCTGTGGGTGATGGCGCGGCTCACCATGATTACCGGGCCGCTGCCGCTGGCGGCGAGTCTGGACCTGGCATTCCTGGCGGGCGCGGCGGTGGCGCTGGGGTGGCCGCTGTGGCGGGCGCGCAACCGCCGCAACGCCTTCGTGGTGCCTCTGCTGCTGTTTCTCGGCGCGCTGTCGGCCGCCCATATCGGCGCCGGCATGGGCAGGACGCCGGGTTGGGCCCGGCTCAGCCCGACCGTGGCGCTGGATCTGGTTGCGGTGCTGATGACGGTCATCGGCGGCCGCGTCATTCCCGCGTTCTCCGGCAATGCGCTGCCGGGCTTGCACCCGCGGGTCTGGCCGACCGTGGAGCGTCTATGTATCGGTCTGACCGTCGCCGTGGTGGTGGCCGACCTGACCGCCGGCATTGCTCCCCTGCCGCCGTACGCCACGCCACTCCTGCTGGCCGGCACCGGTTTTCTGCATCTGATTCGAGCCGCCGGCTGGCAGCCCTGGGCCACCCGCGGCAACGCGCTGCTGCTGGCGCTGCCTCTGGCCTATCTGTGGCTGCCGGTACATTTCGGGTTGCGCGCCTGGCTGGACCCGCAGCCCGGGTCCATGGCGCCGCTGGCGGTTCACGCCCTCAGCGTCGGCGCCATGGCCGGATTGATGCTGGCCATGATGACGCGCAGCGCCCTGGGACACACCGGCCGGCCGCTGGCGGCGGGAGCGGCGGAGAAATTCATCTTCGCCGCCATTCACGGCGCCGCGCTGGTCCGGGTGGCAGGACCGCTCTGGGACCCTGCCGGCCACGCGCTCTGGCTCGGGGTTTCCGCGCTGCTGTGGACCGCGGCGTTCGGCGCGTTCGCCGTACGCTACGCGCCCATCCTCATGAGTCCGCGTCTGGATATTCAGGCCCGCGGGGCACCGGCCGGGTGACGATGAACGTTGCCCCCGCCGCCAGGAACAGCCCCAACACCACCTTGACCGAAGTCAGCGGCACGGTGAACAGCACAATGCCGTAGCTGACGGCCAGTGCAATCAGGGCACCGCGTTTGCCGCGGCGGCTGAGCGCACGCTCGTGACGCCAGGCCCGGATGTGCGGACCCGCCACCGGATGCTGCAGCAGGCGGGTCTCCAGATGGGGCGAATGATGGGATGCCGACCAGGCGGCCAGCAGCAGAAACGGTACCGTCGGCACCAGCGGCAAGGCCACCCCGACCGCCGCCGCGGTGAGAGACGCCGTGGTGACGATCCGATAGCCGAGCTTGCCTCGATTGGCCATGTCCGCGGTGACGGGTCCCTGAGCGGTGAGCCGGCATTCTATGCCGCCGCAAGCGGACCGGAAACCGCGCCCGCAGCGTCCGCCGCCGGCGCCAGCCGGCTGTGATAGTCTCGACCCGCGAGGCGAATGGAGTCATTCATGGGTGCAAACGATCGAATTACGGTGGCGCTCGAACAGCTCGCCGAGAGCGGCGACGTCACCGGACTGCTCTTCCAGCGGTTCGCCGCCAGCCATCCGGAACAGGCCGCGCTCATGAGTCACATGGACGACTACATGCTGGGCCGGATGATGGGCGACGTGCTGACTCTGGTGATGACGGACCCGGCCGGGATCGACTGGAACTACCTCAATTTCGAGGTCTCTTCCCACCGCGCCTACGGCGTCACGCCGGACATGTTTCCGCCACTGCTGGCCGTGGTCCGGGACCTGGCCCGGGAACGCCTCGGGGCGCGCTGGGACGACGCCACGGAAGCGGCCTGGGCCGAGCGCCTGCAAGGCCTCGGTGCCGCTATCGAACGGGCATCCGAGACCTCGACCAGTGCCTGAGCCGGGGCGCCCGCGGAATTGGTCTGATCGAATCGGTCTGACCAAAAGCAGACTGATTGAAGGCTTTGAACCGCTTCCCAGGCGGAGTAATGTGCCAGTTGTTCAGGCGAGGGGAACGCTATGACCGACCGATCGGGCGACGCCGATCCCATGGAGCGCTTTCGTGAACTGGTGACCGAGTGGGAACGGGGCTTCGACACCCTGGCCAACCGGTTCATGGGCACGGACGAATTCAGCCGCGCCATGAATCAGTTCCAGAACCTGCAACTGGCCATGCAGAAGGCCTTCGGCGAAACCATGGGACGCAACCTGGCGGCTGTGAATTTCCCCAGCCGCGACGATGTCCTGCGCCTGGGCGAGTCGGTCCACGAACTCGAAAAGCGTCTGGCCCGAATGGAACAGCGGCTGGAAGAGATCGCCTCGACCGTCGGGGTCAACAGCCCCCGTGCCCGCAAGGGGCCGCCCCGTACCAAACAACCGCCCAGCAGCCGCGGCGCCGCCAGCGAGTCGGCCTCCGGCAAGGGAACGAAGAAGACCAGGGATTCGAAGGAGCAGCCATGAGTTCCCCCGTGGATTCCGATCAGAAGCCCCGCGACGAATCGGCCAATCCGGGCGCCGGCGCCCTGGACGCCATGCCCGACCGGGTCCGGCAGGTCGTGGACCAGGCGATCCTGCGAAGCGTCAAAGGTATCGAGTTCATCACCTCGTCGGCCCCACCGGTAGGCCTCACCCCCAAGGAGGTCCTGTACGAACGCGGCACGCTGCGGCTGTACCACTACCTGCCCCAGACCGACGAGATCTACCGGGTTCCGCTGCTGCTGGTCATGGCCACCACCAACAAGGCCTACGTGTTCGATCTGGCGCCGGGCCAGAGCATGGTCGAGTACCTGGTCAAGCAGGGTTTCGATGTCTACGTCATCGACTGGGAGCCACCCCTGCCGGAAGAGAAGCGCCTCGACCTGGCCGACTACACCCAGGACTTCATTCCCACCTGCGTGCGCGAGGTGCAGCGCGACAGCGGCGAGGAGGACGTGTCCATCGTCGGCTACTGCATGGGCGGCGTACTGTCACTGATCTACGCCGCGACCCATGCCGACGGCCCGCTGAAAAACCTCGCCTGCCTGACCACACCGGTCAACTGGGATGAAATGGGTCTGACCCGGATCTGGTCCGACGAACGCCACTTCGACGTCGACCGGCTGGTGGACACCCTGGGCATCGTGCCCAAGGACGTGATCCAGGCCAGCTTCGAGATGCTGCGTCCGGCGCAGAAGACCGCCGGCCGGCTGCGGGTCTGGGAGCAGATCTGGAACGATGAGTTCGTGAAATCCTACCGGGCCTTCGAACGCTGGGGTAACGAGACCCTGCCGCTGGCCGGTGAATACTTCCGCGAAACCACCAAGTCGCTGATGTGGGCCAACAGCCTGTACCGCGGCGAATTGCTGGTGGCCGGGAAGCGCGCTCACCTGCAGAACATCAAGGTCCCGGTGATGAGCATCCTCGCCGAGCACGACCACATCGTGAACTACAAAGCCAGCAAGCCGCTGCTCGAACTGGTGGGATCCGAAGACAAGGAGGAACTCGTGCTCAAAGGTGGACACGTCAGTCTGATCGCCGGACCCAATGCGGTACGCCGCATGTGGCCGGCCTTGTCACGCTGGCTGGCGGAGCGCTCTACATGAACGCGCAGCAGAACCGGTATCCGCGTAGCGTGCAGATCGCCGACGGCGAAGCGGAACTGTCACCCATGAAGCGCGAGGACAGTGATGCGATGCTGGCGTTTGCCGAATCACTGCCGGTGCACGATCTGCTGTTCCTGCGCCGCAACATCACCCACCCCAAGGTCCTGTCGGCCTGGAGTGACGAGATCGAAAACGGTTCCATCGTCAGCCTGATCGCACGCGAAGGCGGCGACATCATCGGTTGCAGCGCCGTGGTGCGCGACGAGTTGTCGTTCTCGCCCCATGTCGGCGAACTGCGCGTGCTGGTGTCGCCGAAGGGCCGGGACCGGGGCCTCGGCCGCATTCTCATCCAGGAGTGTTTTCTGATCGCGCTCGGCCTCAAGCTGCAGAAGCTCACAGCGCAGATGACCGTCGATCAGAAAGGCGCCATCGCCGTATTCGAAGAGATGGGATTCACCGCCGAAGCCCTGCTCAAGGAACACGTGCGTGACGCGGACGGCACCTACCACGACATCGTGGTGCTGTCCCACGACGTCGCCAGGTTCCACGCTCAGATGGAGGCCTACGGCCTGACCGACGTGTTCTGAAGCCTGCACCTCCCGTGTTCCATAGTGGTGCCTGCACGGCCGGGTGACCCGAATCGGGCGCGGCCGCGGGCATCCCTGGTGCACGCCCTCGTGCAGTCGCCCCCGCAAGCCGCCTGCAAGCATTGATGCCGGCCCTGATCCCGCGCCCCGCCGCGGACACCCGCCCCGCCCGCTGAACCCACTCTACCCTGCCTGAATTGCCCGCAACCGGGCGTGCAACGGCCTGTTGCGCGCCGCCGGAACCGGGTCAGGCATGGAATTTGCTCCCCTGGACAACAGACGCAGCGGGGTCAGCCCGCCCGCGTCGAAGACCAGGACCCGTCCGACCCGGCGACAGCGGCCGCCAGAAGCCGCACCGAATCCGCGCCGGTCATCCGGGATAGCCATAGTCAGGCGCCCGCTCCGTGCGGACGCCGGAGAGGAGTCAGACATGATCGATACCCATTCCAGGACACGACGACTCGGAGCCCTGTGGCTCGCCGCGTTCGTCGTGCTGGCCGTCCTGTCGGTGAGCGTGCCCGCCACGGCTCGAGGTGCCGAGCCCATCGAAGAGGTGGTGGTGACTGGTTCCCGCGGGCAGCCCCGCTCCGCCATGGACTCGGCGGTACCGGTGGACGTGTTTTCCAGCGACGCCATCCAGGCTACGGCGCAGAGCGACACCAACGACATCCTGCAGACCCTGGTGCCGTCCTACAACGTGGCCCGCGAACCCATAAGCGACGGCTCCACGTTCATCCGTCCGGCCACGTTGCGCGGCCTGTCATCCGACAAAACGCTGGTTCTGGTGAACTCCAAGCGCCGGCACCGGGCAGCCCTGGTGACCATCGGCGGCTCCGGCACCCAGGGACCGGACGTGGCCACCATTCCGGCAGCGGCTCTGGCCAACATCGAAGTGCTGCGTGACGGAGCGGCCGCGCAGTACGGGTCCGATGCCATTGCCGGCGTCATCAACTTCATCCTCAAGGACAACCGCGAAGGCGGCACGATCAGCGTGGACACCGGCGAGTACTTCGAAGGCGACGGCTTTCAGACCACGGTACAGGGCAACATCGGCCTGCCGCTCGGCGAGCAGGGATTTCTTAGCCTGTCCGGCGAGTACAGCAAGTCCGACTTCACCGAACGTGCCGAGCAGTACTGCGAATCCTGGTTCTGCGTGGACCCCGATGATCCGGACTTCGATCCCAACGCCGGCTACGCCGCGGCCGCGCTCGACCCCGCTTTCCAGGCCGGTGTGCCGAACGCCTCGGTGGAAGGTGACGTGGTGCAGCCCTGGGGCGCCCCCAACACCGAAACCGCGCGCTTCTTCTACAATGCCGGCCTGCCCCTCAGCGACAACGTGGAACTGTATTCGTTCGGCAACTACTCCACCTACGAAGGCGACGGCGGCTTCTTCTACCGCTACCCCGGCAACGGCACCATCGAGGATCTGCGGCTGGAGGATGGTTCCACCTACAATTTCCTGGACATCTTCCCCGGCGGCTTCACGCCCCGCTTCCTGGGTGACATCACCGACTACTCGGCGGTGGGCGGCCTGCGCGGCACCCTCGACAACGGCTTCGGCTACGACTTCAGCGTCCGCTACGGCTACGACGAGATTTCCTACACACTCTGGAACACCGTCAACCCGTCACTCGGTCCGGACACACCCACCTCGTTCAAGCCGGGCGACCTGGCCAACGAGGAACTGCAGGTGCAGATGGACCTGAGCCAGGAATTCGATGCCGGATTCGCCAGCCCGCTGGTGGTGGCCTTCGGACTCAGTTATCTGGACGAGAGCTACGACATCAAGGAAGGCGAACCCCTGTCCTACGAACCCGGACCGTTTTCACTGTCCGACCCGTTCGACTTCTGTGACGGCAATGCGCCCACGGCCGCCGGCGCCGACGTCATCGCCAACGGCTCCGACCTCGACTGCGCCAATCCCGACGATCCGGTCTACACCGTGGTCGGTGTCGGCTCCAATGGTTTTCCGGGCTACTCGCCGGAGTTTTCCGACAAGTACTCGCGGGATTCCTACGCCGCCTATGTCGACGTCAGCACCGACGTGACCGACAAGCTGTTCCTGCAGGGCGCCGTGCGCTACGAGGACTACTCCGACTTCGGCGACGAACTGGTGGGCAAACTGGCGGGCATCTTCCGGATCACCGACAACTTTGCACTGCGGGCGTCGGTGGGCACCGGCTTCCGCGCGCCGACGCCGGGCCAGCAGGGCACCACCAACGTTTCCACCCGGCTGCCCAACGGCTTCCCGGTGGCAACCGGCCTGTTTCCGGCCAGCGGACCCGTGGCCCAGGCCCTCGGCGCCGAGGACCTGCAGGCGGAAACATCGACCAACTACACCTTCGGCGCAACCGCCGACATCGGCAACCTGGCTCTGACCGTGGACTTCTACCGGATCGACATCGACGATCAGCTCTACGCCATCTCGACCCTGGACGTGTCCACCGACCCGACCTCGGGGGGCGCCTACGACAACTATCTGGCGCTGGTGGATGCCGGCGTGGTGGGCGCCGAATCCATCGGCGGGGTGCTGTACTTCACCAACGCCTTCAACAGCAAGGTGCAGGGCGTGGACGTGGTCGCCACCTACCCCATCGAATGGTCCAACGGCCAGGCCACCAACCTGACCGCGTCCATCAACTACAACAAGATCGAGTTGACCTCCAATGCCGACGAGTTCCTGAATGCCGAAGATCAGTTCGACTTCGAGAACCAGGACCCGAACGTCCGCGCGGTCGTCAGCGCGAGTCACAGCATCGGGGCCTTCAGCGCCATGGGCCGGGTGAGTTACTACGGTGAGTTCGAGGACTCTCAGAACGGCACCGTAGAGCAGAAGTTCGACCCGACCTTTTTCGTCGATCTGGAGGCCAGTTACCAGTTCACCGAATCCATCAGCGCCGCCGTCGGCGGCCGCAACATCTTCGACGAGTACCCGGACAAGGTCGACCGCAGCATCGGTGACTACTGCTGCGGCCGGGAGTACGCCTCCAGTTCCGTGGTGCCGTGGCAGGGTGGGTATTATTACCTGCGCCTGAACGTGGACTTCTGAACCGGGATCGACGGGCGGCGGCTTGATCCGCCGCCCGCCTGGCACCAGCATGGGTCGCCGCGATCAGGACCAGGAGCTTCTCATGTCCGATTCGTTACCAGCCTGTGCCGCAGTGTTGATGCTGCTTGCTGCCGCGCCCGCCAGCGCGGCCAGCCCCGACCCCGCAACCTCCGGCGCCGATGTCGCCCTCATCCAGACCCCACCGGAGATTCTCTCCCGTCAGGGCCTGCCCAACTTCGTGGGCATTTCCGGCAACACCGTCGGCGCCGAGGCCTTGTCCATGAATCTGGTGGTGATCCCGCCGGGCGCCTCGGCCGAGCCGCACACCCACGCGGACTTCGAGAGCGCCATCTACGTGCTCGAAGGCCGGGTGGAGACCCGCTACGGGCCCGGGCTGGCCCGAAGCGTGATCACCGAAGCCGGCGACTTTCTGTTCATTCCGCCCAACGTACCCCATCAACCCGTGAACCTGAGTGATACCCAGGCGGCCCGGGCCATCGTCGCCCGCAACGATCCCGACGAGCAGGAGCATGTGATTCCCTACCAGCCCTGAGCGGGATCACCGGCCGCCAGGCAATGATCAGGACCCGGTGAAACGCGCTGGGCGACGCTCCAGAAAGGCCGCCACCCCCTCGCGGTGGTCGTCGCTGCGGAAGCACTCGGCGAGCGCCTGGGTGTGCCGCTGCATGTGCCCGGCCACGGCATCACCCAGGCCTTCGTACACCAGCGCCTTGATCCGGGCGTGGGAGAATGGCGATCCCTGGGTGATGGCCTGAGCCAGCACCTGGGCCTGGTCCTGCAGCTGGTCCGGCTCGACCAGCGCCGACACATAACCCATTTCCAGCGCCTGGTCGGCGCTGACGAATTCACCGGTGTACAACAACCGCAGGGCCCGGGCCGGCCCGATCAGCCGCGGCAACAGCCAGCTTCCGGCACCGGTGTCCGGCACCAGGCCGCGGTGCGCGAAGTTCCAGGCGAAGCGCGCGTTGGGTGTGGCGATACGGATGTCGCATTGAGACGTGAACTCGGCGCCCATGCCAACCGCCGGGCCGTCCACGGCTGCAATCACCGGCTTGGGGCACTCCACCAGCGGCCACCAGCGTTGCCGCGCTTCCGCGTCGCCGCGCAACCCGCGGGTCTCGCCGGGAATGGTCGCCAGATCGGCCAGATCCGTACCGGCGCAGAAGGCACCCGGAACGCCGGTCACGATCAGCACCCGGGCACTGTCGTCGGCGCTGGCCCGGGCGACGGTCTCGATGAACTCGCCGAGCATCGCGTAGGTCATCGCGTTCTTCTTTTCGGGCCGGTTGATGGTGAGGGTGGCGATGCCGTCATCGACGCGGTATTCGATGTGTTCACTCATTCAGGACTCTCCGTGACTGTGAGCTGCGGCCGACCATCATCCGACGGATCGGTCTCGAGCGCCAACCATCCGGGCCCGGCCGTGAGGGCCCGGCCGTGAGGCCGCGGCCGCCGGGGCGGCCCCGGCAGCGTGGTATCCTGCGGGACTCTGACCGATCTGAACCAACGAGGAGAGAGACCACATGCGCCACCGTCACGTGGTGCTCGGAAGCGTACTGCTGATCGCCGGGCAGAACGCCCGTGATCAGGTAGAGACCGTTGATGGCGTCGAGCCGCCCTGCTCCTGACGACGGCGTCGCGGCGGCGGGTTCCGCGTTCTTCTACGGCCGGGTGCTGGCGGGCTATGCGTTCGCCATGGGATTTCTGGCCTCGGCGTTCTTCCTGCACTCCCGGGGAATCTTCTTTCCCTACTGGATGGACGAGTTTTCCGCCGCCAAGACCGAGATGTCCCTGGCCGTCACTCTGACCCTGTTCACCGGCGCCTGCATCGCCCCGCTGACTGGCTACCTGCTGGATCGCTTTTCCGTGCGCTCAGTCGTGGCCACCGGCTGCCTGTGGCTGGCGGCCGGTTATCTGTGCCTGCGCCTGGTCAACGGATTTCCGGCGTTCCTTCTGGTGCTGCTGGTGTTCCAGAGCCCGGGATGGACCTGTGTCGGGCCGCTGGCCCAGACCAAGCTGATGGTCAACTGGTTCAGCCGCAACCGCGGTATGGCCCTCGGCATCGCCATCATGGGCATCTCGGTGGCGGGTATTGTGGTGCCGCCGCTGGCCACGGTGCTGGCCGAGCAGCTCGGGTGGCGGGACACCTACACCCTGTACGCGCTGGTGCTGCTGATCCTGGCGGTCCCGGCCACGTTGCTGCTGGTGAAGCAGGAACCAGCCGACATCGGCCAGCGCCCCGACGGCGATCCACCGTCCGCCGAGCCGGCCACCACCACCGCGGTCCCGTCCGCGCCCGCCCCCGGAGCGCCGCTGCCGATGTCGCTGGCGGCGACGTATCGCGAGTTCCTGACCTCCAAGGCATTCTGGAGCATCGTGCTGACGTTCGGCCTCATGAACGGCGTATACAGCGCCATGATCACGCATCTGCCTACCTTCCTGAGCATCGAACGGGGTTTCTCACTGCTGGATGCCTCCTGGGTGCTCAGTGCCGCCGGCGGCGCCGCCATCGCCGGCAAACTGCTGTTCGGCTACCTCATGGATCACATGAACGCCAAGGGCACGGTACTGTTTGCGGTGACCTCCTATTTCGTCTCGACCCTGGTGTTCATGAATGCCGACGGCCCGGCGCCCATGACCGTGGCCGCAGTCCTGTTCGGCCTCGGTTTCGGCGGTATGGTACCGGTGCGCTCGGTGCTGCTGTCGCGCCTGTTCGGTGTGCGCAAATTCTCCCGGGTCAACGGATTGCTGTCGTTCTTTCTGGCGCCGGCCACGTTCTGGGTGTTCGTCACCGGCTGGGTGGCGGACACGACCGGCAGCTACGTGACCGCGTTCAAGGTCTGGGCTGTCGCCTTTCTGCTGGCCGGGTTGGTCACGGCCCTGATCCGCCTGCCCAATCGCAACGACGCCATCGATTGACCCGGTGGCGCCGCACCAGGGCGGCGTCCGGGCGTGCTGGCAGCCCTTCTTATGCCGGCGCCGTCACGGCTGCTAGGGGCCGTCCAGGAACAGCGTGGCGGGATGTTCCAGCAACGTTTTCAGGGCCTGGATCATGGAAGCGGCGTCGAAGCCGTCAACGAAGCGGTGATCGAAAGAACTGGACAGGTTCATCATGGTTCGCACCACCACCTGACCGCTCTCCACCACCGGCCGCTCGATGACCTTGTTGACGCCGATGATGCCGACCTCGGGATAGTTGATGACCGGCGTCGTCACCACACCGCCCATACGCCCGAGGCTGGTGATGGTGATGGTCGACCCGGACAGTTCCGCGCGCCCCGCCTTGCCGTCCCGGGCTGCCGCCGTGACCCGAGTGATGTCCTCGGCAAGCTGCCACAGGCTCGATCGCTCCGCGTAGCGGACCACGGGCACTTTGAGGCCGTCGGGCGTCTGGGTGGCAATTCCCAGATGAACCGGCCGGTAGCGTTCCAGGATGCCCTGCTCGGCGTCGAAGCGCGCATTACACTGGGGGAACTGCGCCAGCACCCGGATCAAGCCGACGGCAATCAGCGGCAACACCGTCAGGCGCCGCTGATGCGTCTCGTTCAGGTGCAGCCGCAGCCGCTCGAGCTCGGTGACGTCCACCTCTTCGACATAGGCGAAGTGGGGAATTTCCCGCTTGCTCTGGGACATGCGCTCGGCGATGACCCGGCGCACGCCTATGACCTTGACCGATTCCACTTCGTCGGCACCGCCGCCCGCCCGGGCACCGGCGCCGCCCCGCGGCGGCGCATCGGTACCCGGCCCGCCCGCTTCCAGATGCGCATCCAGGTCACGCCGCAGAATGCGACCGCGCGGACCCGATCCGGGCACCGCGTGCAGATCGACTCCAGCTTCCTTGGCCCGCCGGCGAATGGCCGGCGAGGTGATGACCCGCGCATGACGCACGGCGCCGCCGTCCGCTGCCGTACCCTGTGACGGTGTCGCAGGCCCGGCTTCGCGGGGCTCGGGCCGGGTCTGCTCGGCCGGTTCGTCCGCGGCGGGCCTGGCGGCTGCTGGCGCAGGATCAGGCGCCGGTTCTAGCGGCGTCTCCGCCGCTTCCGCTTCCCGCGGCGGCGCCGTGGCGGACGCCGCAGCCGGCGGGTCTTCGGAATCCCGTGACGGTCTGCCTCGACCGGTGGCGGCAGCACTGGTCGCAAACGCTGCCAGTTCGCTGCCCACGGCCAGCACGTCTCCGGGCTCGCCACTGGTGCGCAACACCTCGCCGTCTACCGGAGCCGGCACCTCGATGTTGGCTTTGTCGGTCATGACATCGACCAGGACATCACCTTCGCTCACCGTATCGCCAGGCTTCACATGCCACTCGACGATCTCCGCCTCGACGGTGCCTTCACCCAGGTCCGGCAGCTTGAACACGTATTCGCTCATTCCGCCTCCAGCACCCGTTCGATGGCCGCCGCCAGCCGCTTCTGGCCGGGGAAGTAGTCCCACTCGAAAGCATGGGGATAAGGCGTGTCCCATCCGCAGACGCGCTCGATGGGCGCCTCGAGATGATAGAAGCACTCCTCCTGCACGGTGGCCGTGAGTTCCGCGCCGTAACCGGAGAAGCGGGTGGCTTCGTGCACCACCACGCAGCGGCCGGTCTTCTGCACCGATTTGCGGATGGTGTCCACGTCCAATGGCGCCAGGGTGCGGATGTCGATGATTTCGGCTTCGGCATCCACCCGCTCGGCGGCGGCCCGGGCCACGTGCACCATGGTCCCGTAACACAGAATGGTCAGGTCCTCGCCTTCCGTGACCACTTCGCAGCGGCCCATGGGCACCGTGTAGTAGCCCTCCGGCACTTCGCCTTTCTGGTGGGTGTTCCAGGGTACCGCCGGCTTGTCAGGATCGCCGTCGAAGGGTCCGTTGTAGATGCGTTTCGGCTCGAAGAAGATAACCGGGTCATCGTCTTCGATGGCGCTGATCAGAAGACCCTTGGCATCGTAGGGATTCGAAGGCATGACCACCTTCAGGCCGCTGACATGGGTGAACAGACCTTCCGGACTCTGGGAGTGGGTCTGCCCGCCGCGGATGCCGCCACCACAGGGCGTGCGGATGGTCACCGGCACGAAGAAGTCGCCCGCGGTGCGATAACGGATACGCGCGAGCTGACTGGCAATCTGGTCGAAGCCCGGATAGATGTAGTCGGCGAACTGAATCTCAGCCACCGGCCGCAAGCCGTTCACGGCCATACCGATCACCGCGCCGATGATGCCGCCCTCGGCGATGGGCGCGTCGATCACCCGGTGTTCGCCATACTTGCGCTGCAGCCCGTCGGTGGTCCGGAACACGCCGCCGAAATAACCCACGTCCTCACCGATGATGACCACGTCGGGATCGCGGCCGAGCATGATGTCCTGAGCGGAATTCAACGCCTGGATCATGTTCATCTGCGGCATCGGCTCACTCCCCGTCCTGCTGATCCTCGTGGGCATCGAGCGCGCGCAGACGCTCGCGCTGTTCGATCAGATGCGGCGGCATGTCTTTGAACACGTCCTCGAACAGTTCGTTCTTGTCCAGGAACGGCCCTTCGGTCATGGTTCCGTAGCTGCAGGCCTCGTTCCAGCATTGCGTGATGGTCTCACGGAGCTCGTCCACCAGCTTGTCGTGGCGTTCCTCGGACCACATGCCTTCGGTAATCATATGCTGCTTCAGGCGCTCGATGGGATCGCCCAGCGGCCAGGCCCGGGCCTCGTCACGAGGCCGGTACCGCGACGGATCGTCACTGGTGGAATGGGCGCCGGCACGGTAGGTCACGTGCTCGATGAGGGTCGGCCCGTGCCCGCGCCGAGCCCGCTCGGCCGCCCAGCGGGTTACCGCGTAGACCGCCAGGAAGTCGTTGCCGTCGACCCGGATGGAAGCAATACCGTAGCCCGGCCCGCGCGCCGCAAAGGTCCGCCGCTCGCCGCCGGCGAAACCCTGGAACGTGGAGATCGCCCACTGGTTGTTGACCACGTTGAGGATTACCGGCGCCTGGTAGACGGCGGCAAAGGTCATGGCATGGTGAAAGTCCGCCTCCGCGGTGGATCCCTCGCCGATCCACGCGGCCGCCACGTCGTCCTCCCCCTTGATGGCCGCCGCCATGGCCCAGCCCACGGCATGAGGGTACTGAACGGTCAGGTTGCCGGACACCGAGAAGATATTGCCGCGCGCCCAGTGGTACATGATGGGCATCTGCCGGCCCTTGCACATGTCCCGGGAGTTGGACAGGCACTGACACATCAGGTCCACCGGGTTGCGGCCCCGGGCGATCTGCAGCCCCTGAGTACGATAATGCGGAAACAGCATGTCCGACGGCGCCAGCGCTTCCGCGGCTGCCACCGCCACCGCTTCCTCACCGAGGGATTGAATGTAGAACGAGATGCGGCCCTGGCGCTGCATGCGCAGCATGCGCTCGTCGAACAGACGCGTGAGCAGCATGTGGCGCAGGCCGATCTGCAGGTCGTGCTCTTCCAGATGCGGGTTCCACGGGCCGACCCCTTTGTGCTGCTCGTCAAGCACCCGCACCATGTCTTCTGACAGGTGCACCATGTCGCGCACGCGGGTGTTGATCTCGGGGCGCTCCACTTCTCCGGCGGGCGAGATGTGCACGTAGCTGAAGTCAGGTTCCTCCCCGGGCCGGGCCGGTGTGATCGGCACGTGCAGGGTGGGTTTGCGACTCATCGGCGCCTCCAGCCTTGGACTGACGCCATTGTGCGTCAAGCGGTCGGCGTTTGCAGTCATCCCGGGATACAATCGAGTCCGGCATCCGCGATGACTCGACCATGCTGACACGTACCCGAGGTTACCTGCGGCTGCGCCAACAGCCGGCGCCGGCGGCATCCGCGGAACTGGAGTCCCGCGGGTTCGCTCGCCTGGAACGGCTTTTCAATGCGGCCGAGGTGGATGCGCTCCGCGATCAGATCGAGCAGGTCTATGCCGCCTGCCCGGCCGACGGACGCGCGGCCGCCGTCCGCGACCCCCTCGAGGACGAGGACTTCCGCTACCAGATGTTCAATCGCAGCGCCCTGGCCCAGCAGGCCATTGCCAGCCCCGGCATTCTGGCAGTGATCGAACCCCTGCTCGGCGAAGACTGCCACGTCATCGCCAATACCTGCTGGCGCAACCCGCCCAGGGATCACAGCAGCCATGGCGGCGGCGTCTGGCACATCGACGCCGGACCCCACGTCCCCAGGCCCGCCGACGTGCCCTGGGACGACCGGATCCCTTACCCGGTTTTTGCCATCGGCGCGCACATCTACCTGCAGGACTGTCCCCTGGAATGCGGCCCCACCGGCGTCATACCCGGCAGCCATCGCTCCGGCCGGCCGCCGCCCGCCGAGCGCCTGCAGGACGTGGACCTGGACTACGAGGGTCAGGGCTTGGTGGCATTGACGGCACGGGCAGGCGACGTGTGCCTGTTCGTATCCGACGTCTGGCATCGCCGGCTGCCGACCCGGCCCGGCGACCGGGGCCGGTTCTTTCTGCAGGCACACTACGGCCGGCGGGACATCGCGCAACGGATTCTAACGACCCGGGAAGTCAACCACGTCTCGCCAGCGGCCGAGGCGCGCATCCGCTCCGACCGGGAGCGGACGCTGCTCGGACTGCACGGCAACTTCTTCTACGACGGCTGATTGCGTCACTCGAACTGTTCGATGAGCGCCTGATGTTCCAGGAACAGTGCGTAGTTGTGTTCGATGGCCGGCGTGCCGTCCTGCTGCACGCGCGCGGTCTCGAGCTGGTTCCTCACCCACTGGTGTTCAGCCCAGTTGCCGCCGCCGGTTTTCACCACTTCCATCTCCGCGGTGCCGATACGGGCCGCATCACTGACCGCACCAAAGATGTCGCCGAGCGCCGGGGACTCGTCTTCGGCGTGTTCACCCATGTCCTCGAACTGTTTACCCAGCCGGGCGCGCAACTGCGCGGTGCGCTCCAGGACGCGCACGTAGTTGGTCATCTGTGACTCGCTGATTTCGCCGTTGCGCGGCGGGTCGTAGACGTCCTGGGCCGCCTGCTCGGCAAAGTCGGCCTGCCGCTCGAACCCGCCCCACAGACCACCGGCGCCGGCGCCGCTGGTCGTCGATTCGTACTCCGCCGAGTAATCGTCCAGATCCGGGCCGAACAGCCCCACCATGACCGTCGACACCACGATCGAGATCACGAACATCGCCACCAGCGAGACCACGAAGTGCACCACCCGCTTGTCTTCGGGCACGGTCATGAACACCCCGACGAAGCGGTAGGCCAGCACCAGCGCGTAGATCACCGCCGCCAGCGAAATGAGCCAGCCGATCCACGGCAAGGTGCCCAGAACCCCGCCCACGGCCGCCGGCACGAAGGCCAGCGCCAGTGCGGCGTAAGCGGCATCGAAGCGGCGCTGGCCCTTGAACAGCCCGGCGCAGAAGTCGAACACGAAGGCCACCACAAACGAACCCGCCAGGGCCCAGATCAGCGACATGAGGATCATGCCGGCGCCGCCGGCCGCGTACATGTTGGCGCTGCCGAAGATCCAGGCGAGCACCAGGCTGGCCAGCAGCGCCGCCACATGCAGCGGCAGCACGATCTGCAGAAAGGTGCGCTGCCAGCCCGGCTTCTCCGCTTCGTAAGACACGGCCGTGGCGTTCGGATCGACGAGAGCCCCCGTCACCCACCGCTGCGTGGCCCCCAGATCAAATCCGTCGCGATCGCTCATCGTGGCTACCCCATCCCCGAAAGACCATAATCAGTCTACCTCAGATGCGCCAGGAGAATGCCCGTGAAGGCCAAACAGCGCACCACCCGTATCGGCAACCGGGAGTTGTCGCCGGAGTCGCTCATGATGGGTTACGGCTACGATCCCCGGCTCTCGGAGGGATCGCTCAAGCCCCCCATCTTTCTGACCTCGACTTTCGTCTTCGACAGCGCCGCCGAAGGCAAACGCTTCTTCGAGGGCATTACCGGCATGCGCCCCGGGGGGTCGGAGGGTCTGGTATACGGGCGCTTCAACGGACCCGACCAGGAAATCCTGGAAGACCGCCTGGCGTTGTGGGAAAGCGCCGAGGAAGCGGCCGTGTTCTCCACCGGCATGTCGGCCATCACCACCGCCCTCATGGCACACGTTCGCGCCGGCGACGCCATCGTGCACTCGGGCCCGCTGTACGCAGCCACGGAGAAACTCATCGACGCGGTGCTCGGCAAGTACGACGTGAGCTTCGAGAACTTCCGCGCCAGCGCGCACCTGGACGAGATCGAGGCGCTACTGGAGGCGACCCGGAGCCAGCGCCGCATCGGCGCGATCTACCTGGAGAGCCCGGCCAACCCGACCAACGAACTGGTGGACATCGAAGGCATCGCCGCCATCCGCGACCGCCTGTGGCCGGACCCGGCGGCGCGTCCGGTGATCATGGTGGACAACACCTTCCTCGGCCCGGTCTACCAGCAGCCGACCCGCCATGGCGCCGACCTGTCGGTGTATTCCCTGACCAAGTACATCGGCGGGCACAGCGACCTGGTGGCCGGCGGCGTGGTGGGCTCGAAAGCCGCGTTGTTGCCTATCATGACCCTGCGCAACACCATCGGTACCATCACCGATCCCCACACCTCGTGGATGCTGCTACGGTCGCTGGAGACCGTGGCCCTGCGCATGGAGCGCGCCGAACGCAACGCGCGCCGGATCTGCGAGTTTCTACGCGATCACCCCAAGGTCGAGCGGGTCGGCTATCTGGGGTTCCTCGACCCGGAGAGTTCCCAGGGACAAATCCATGCGCGCCATTGCAGCGGCGCCGGGTCGACCTTTTCGCTGCTGCTGAAAGGTGGCGAGGCCGAGAGCTTCCGCTTCCTCGACGCGCTGGAGCTGGTGAAGCTGGCGGTCAGCCTGGGCGGCACCGAAAGCCTGGCGTCGCACCCGGCCGCCATGACGCACCTGAGCGTGTCCGACGAGCGCCGCAAGGAGCTGGGCATCAGCGACAACCTGGTGCGGATCTCCATCGGCATCGAGGACCCGGACGACCTGCTGGCGGACTTCGAGCAGGCGCTGGCCGCAGTGTGACCCGGGCCGGTATCAGGCGCGATGGCCAATCTCTATAATCAGTTTCAGAAATTTCCTGTTCGCGAGAGGGCAACATCATGTCGGAACAGCAGTCACAGCAGCCGGACAACCCCACAGCCGGCTCCCAGGGGCCGGAGTACAACCGCACCAACGCCGAGATCCTGGCGGACTGGCCCATCGACGTGGACCAGGATCCCTACGCCCTGCCCCTCGAGCAGCTCAACCCGGCGCACCCGGCGCTGTTCCAGGCCGACCGCTTCTGGGCCTACTTCGAGCGCCTGCGCGCCGAAGCGCCGGTGCATCTTTGCCAGGACAGCCAGTTCGGGCCCTACTGGTCCATCACCAAGTACGACGACATCAAGTACGTGGATGGCCACGAGAAGCTGTTCTCGTCCGACATCGTCAACGGCGGCATCCGCCTGGGCCAGCGGCCGGACCCGAACCCGGACCCCATGTTCCACCTGCCCATGTTCATCATGCAGGACCCGCCCCGGCACGAAGCCCAGCGCAAGGTAGTGGCGCCGAAATTCGGGCCGCGCCATCTTGCCACCATGAAGGACCTGATCCGCGAGCGGGCCGGCGCAATCCTCGACGGGCTGCCGGTGGGGGAAGAGTTCAACTGGGTGCGCCAGGTCTCCGTGGAACTCACCGGGCAGATGCTGGCGACCATCTTCGGGGTGCCCCAGGAAGACCGTCACAAGCTGATCCACTGGTCCGACACGGTGGAGCGAATCGGCGACCCGAACTACTTCGAAACGCCGGCGGAAGGTTTTGCCGAGCTGTGGAAGTGCTGGGAATACTTCGATGCGGTGTGGAAGGAACGGGCTGCCCAGAAGGAGCCCGGCGACGACCTGATCAGCATGCTGGTGCACGGCGAGTCCACGCGTGACATGCCGCCCAACGAATATCTGGGCAACATCCTGCTGCTGATCGTCGGCGGCAACGACACCACCCGCAACTCCATCAGCGGCGGCGTGCTGGCGCTCAACCAGTTCCCGGACGAGTATGCGAAGCTGCTCGCCAATCGCGAGCTGGTGACCAACATGGTCCCCGAGATCATCCGCTGGCAGTCGCCGGTGGCGCACATGTGCCGCACCGCCATGGAGGATGTGGACATGCGCGGCCAGACCATCCGCAAGGGTGACAAAGTCGCCATGTGGTACATCTCCGGCAATCGCGACGAAGACGGCATCCCGCGCGCCAGTGAGTTTCTCATCGACCGCCCCAACGTCCGCCAGCACCTGTCGTTCGGCTACGGGATTCACCGCTGCCTGGGCAACCGCCTCGGCGAGATGCAGCTCACCGTCATCTGGGAAGAGATCCTCAAGCGTTTCTCGAAGGTCGAGGTGGTGGGCGATCCGGTCTATCTGCGCTCCAGTTTCATCCACGGCATCACCGACCTGCCGGTGGTCGTCAGCCGCTGAGCCGCAGCCGGCGGCAGTTCGAGCGGGCCCGGCGTCTGGAGCCGCCTGGGAGCAGGCCAACGCGGCCCGCCGGCGCCAGGCCGGCCGGTTCGATCGCGGCCATTTCGGAACCGCGGGCCCGCTGGCCTGATTTCTGCATCTTCTACCGGGAGCGCTCGCAATCCGGCGGCTACGGCCGCCCTGACAACACATTTCGAGTATGCCCGGAGGTAAAAATGACGGATAAAGGCAAGAATCGACCGGCCGACCCGCAGGTCAAAGGCGAAGGCAATCCACAGGCCGACCAGCGTTATCGCGAGGGGGTGCGCCAGACCGTGGAAGACACCAGTGAAGCGGAACGGGCCGACAAGGCGCGGAATCTGAAGGACGACGACAAGGCGAAGGCCCGCCGGGCCGAGGAAGAAGGCAAGTCCCACGCCCGCAAGTGAGGGGAACGGGCGTTGCCATGACCGGCAGCGCCCCTACCTCACGTTCTTACCGATACCTCTGGCGGCCGAACGGCGCCAGGCGGACCGCCATCGTCATTGATGGCCGGCCATGGTGAGCATGCTGCGCACGAACAGCCGGTGGGCGTCATCCAGGTCGATGTCGTCGTCGAAGTAGACCGCGGACCGCAGGCCGATCATGAGTCCGTAGGCGATCTCCGCCGCGTCCTTGCTGCTGTTCATGAAGACCGTGGGCGAGGCGTCGAAAATCCTGACCAGATAGGCCTTGCAGCGCTCGTCGAATCTGGCCTTGGTGATCCGCAACACCTCGTCGTTCACCGCCGCGCCGAAGCACTCGAGCATGAACCCGATCTCTTTCACGGTACTGGTCTCACCGCGGAACCAGAAGTCCGCCAGAGATTGAATCTGGTCGCGCGGGGCCTGATGGCTGAACGCGTCGATTCTTTCGAGAAACCTCACTGACACACTCTCGAAATACTCCTCGAGAATGGCCTCCTTGCCGTTGAAGTAGTAGAGCAGATGGCTTGCCGACATGTTTGCGCCCCGGGCGATGTCGGCCAGCGTGGTTCTGACGTAACCCTGAGCGAGGATGCAGTCGTGCAGGGACCTGAAGATCCGCCGCCGGCGCTGGATTCCACGGCTGTCGCGGCGTCTGGGCTCCGTTGTCGATTCGTTGGACCTGGGCATGGCCCGTCAACTTAGCACGATCCGCCGGCGCCCGGCCTCGGCCCATTCTTGAACTAAATTCAAAACACGCCTAGGATCCCGCCCCAGGGAGAGAGGCAGACGTGAACCTCGGATTCATACCCGCCAAAACGGCCCGGCTGGCGCCAGAGCGTGAAGCCGTCATCGACGTACACAGCGAACGGCGGGTGACCTATGGCGCGCTCGACGAGCGCGTGCGTCGACTGGGCAACGGTCTGCTCGATGGACTTGGCCTGAACAAAGGCGACCGGGTTGCCATCCTGTCGCGGAACGCCATCGAGTATCTGGAGGTCTACTACGCCTGTGCCCGGGTCGGGCTGATCGCGCAACCGCTCAACTGGCGCCTGGGCGTGGACGAGCTGACCCGCATCCTCGAAGACGGCAACCCGTCGGTCATGATTTTCTCCGGCGAGTACGCGAAAGAGGCCGCGGTGCTGCGAAACCACATCGGCGCATCCCACTGGCTCGGCTTCGGTGCCGGAAGCGACGACTCCTACCACCGGTTGATTGCCGCATCCCCGGACCACGAGCCGCCGGTTTCGTCGCAGATCGGCGGCGACGACCCGGTCCTGATCCTCTACACGGGCGGCACCACGGGCCAGTCCAAAGGCGCGCTGCACACCCACCGGTCGCTGTTCACGGGCATGATCAACCAGACCGTCGCCGAGCGGGTGGTGCCCTCGGACGTCTACATGCTGACCGGGCAGATGTTCCACATTCCCGTGGCACTCGCCATGAACTATCAGGCCCACGGATGCCCGTTGGTGCTGATCAACTTCGAGGCCCGGCTGGCCCTTCAAACCATCGAGCGCGAACGGGTCTCGGCGTTTCTCGGCATCACCACCATGCTGAACTGGATGATGGCGGACGAAGAGTTCGGGACCTTCGACCTCAGCAGCCTGCGAAACATCCAGTACGGTGGCGGGCCCATGCCGGCCAGCGTGGTAGCGGCGGCGCTGGAAGCGTTCCCGTGCACCATCATCCAGGGCTACGGGCAGACCGAGGGGATGACCATGAGCTTCCTGTCCCAGGAGGATCACCTACGGGCCCTGGCCGGAGATCACCCGGAGCGACTCGGTTCCTGCGGGCGCGAAGGCTTCGTCACCGAGATCCGGCTCGCCGATCCGGACGGGCAGACCGTGCCGCGCGACGGCCGCACCCCGGGTGAGATCCTGGTCCGCTCCGAGGCCAACATGGTCGGCTACTGGCAGCGTCCCGATCTGACCGCGGAGACCCTCCGCGATGGCTGGATGTGGACCGGCGACATTGCGGTCTGGGACGAGGACGGCTACCTCTTCATCGTCGATCGCGCCAAGGACATGATCATCTCCGGCGGTGAGAACATCTTCAGCACCCAGGTCGAGGCGGCCATCCATCAACACCCCGGGGTCCTGGAATCGGCCGTGTTCGGGGTACCCGATGACGAGTGGGGCGAGTCGGTCAAAGCCGTGGTGGTGATGAAACCCGGCCAGTCGGCAACCGCGCAGGAGATCATCGACACGGCGGCGCGGCACCTGGCGTCCTACCAGAAACCCCGTTCGGTCGAGTTCGTCGACAGCCTGCCCAAAGCACCCACGGGCAAGATCCTCAAGCGTCAGCTTCGCGATCCTTATTGGCGCGGCACAGGGAAGAACGTATGACTCTGCTGGGCCCTGAACTGCTGGCCTGTATCGGGCGAACCAGCGCGCCGCGGCGCGAGCTGGTCACGCGGCGGGACATCCGCAAATACGCAGTGGCCACCGACAGCCGCCAACGCAAGTACCTGGACGGCGACCAGGCGCCGCCGATGTTTCACGTGCCGTTGTTCTGGGACGTGGTGGAACTCGACCAGCTCACCCCGGACGGCGTGTCCATCGACCCGCTGCTGCCGCGCTTTCCGCTGGAGAAGGCCATGGCCGGCGGCCTCGAAATCGAATACCACCAGCCGGTCCGCCCCGGCGACTGGCTCACGGCCACGCGTACCCTGACCGACATCTACGAAAAGGAAGGCCGTTCCGGACCCCTGATCTTCTACGAGGTGGTCATGGACATCGTGAACGAGGACGGCGAACTGGTGATCCGCGAGAAGACCACGAGGATTCTGCGATGACGGGCGCAGCGCACCGGCGGCTGCAGGCGCTCGCGGTGGGTGATCCGCTGCCGGAGCGCGAGTATGAGTGCGGCAACGTACAGCTCATGCTGTACAACGCGGCGCTGTGGAACGGCCACCGGATCCACTACGACGAAGCGTACGCCCGCGACGTGGAGGGCTACCCCGGTCTGGTCCTGGCCGGCCCGTTGCTGGGCGACTGGCTGCACCAGTGTGTCGAGGAGTGGCTGGGCGACGATGGCCGGATTCTCTCCATCGAGTACTCCAACCGGGCCGCCAGCTACGTCGGCGAAGTGCTCACCTCCGGAGCGACTGTCAGCGGCATCCGGCTGGAGACCGGGGAAGCAGACCTCGACGTTTTCATCAGAAACAGCGATGGGGCCGTGGTGGCTCCGGGCAAAGTGGTGGTGCGTTTTGGCGAATCCTGGTAGTCAGATTCGGGGTCGCGTGGCCATCGTCGGCGCCGCCGACACGCCGGTCGGCGTGGTGCCCGGCCGCACCCCCATGGAGCTCTGCGTGGAAGCCGCCCTCGCCGCGCTCGAAGACGCCGGTCTCGGCACCGCCGACGTCGACGGCCTGCTCACCTGCAACGCCATGGCGCAACCCCTCATGTACCACGCCGAAGCCATGGCCGAATACCTGCAGATCTTTCCGCGCTACTGCCTGGCGGTCGGCGCTGGCGGCGGCACCACCTTCTCGGTGGTGCACCACGCGGCGTCAGCGATCGTCACCGGGATGGCCGACGTCGTGGTAATCGCCATGGCTGATTCGCTGCGCAGTGGCCTGACCCGCGATCAGGCCATGGTCATGCAGGCGTCCACCGGCCACCCGGAATTCGAGCAGCCGTACGGTCCCACGGTGCCGGCCTATTACGCGCTGATCGCGCAGGCGCACATGGCCGAGTTCGGCACCACGCCAGAGCAGCTCGCCGGTATCGCCGTGGCCTGCCGTGGCCACGCGGCACGTAATCCTGCAGCGCAGAAGCGGGATCCCATCACCGTGGACGACGTTCTGGCCTCGCGGCTCATCGCCGATCCGCTGCACCTGCTGGATTGTTCTCTGGTCTCCGATGGCGGCGCCGCCGTGGTGCTGACCAGCGCCGAACGAGCCGCGGACCTGCGCCAGCCCCCGATCTACCTGCTGGGCGCCGGCGAAGGACACAGCCACGAGCACATCAGCGCTGCGCGCAGCCTGACCACATCGGCTGCTCGCGAGGCCGGTGAGCGAGCGTACGCCAGCGCCGGCCTCGGACCAGGCGACATGAGCTTCGCCCAGCTCTACGACTGTTTCACGCCGACGGTGCTGGTCGAGCTGGAAGACCTCGGATTCTGTGCCAAGGGTGATGGCGGCGCCTTCGTCGAAAGCGGCGCCATCGGTCCCGGCGGGGCGCTTCCGGTCAACACCCACGGCGGTCTGCTATCACACTGTCATCCCGGCAACCCCGGATCGATGTTCGCGTTGACGGAGTCCGTCTGGCAGCTCCGCCACGCGGCCGGCGACCGTCAGGTGCCCCAGGCCCGGCACGCGTTGGTTCACGCCCAGGGCGGCATCATGTCCTCTCACACCGCGCTGATCCTGTCACGGGAGAACGCCTCATGAGCGAGCCTGCCGTGGCCCGGCTCCTGCCTCCGCAGACCGAACTGGCCGCGCCGTTCTGGCAAGGCTGCCGTGCCGGCGAACTGCGCCTGCAGCATTGCGCCGCCTGCGACCGTTTTCAGTTTTATCCCCGGATCGTGTGCACGGGCTGCGGCGCTACCCCGCTGGCCTGGCAGGCGGTATCCGGACGCGGGCGGATCGCCAGTTTCACCGTGGTACGCCGGGCATTGTCGGCGGCCTACGAAGCACCTTACGTGGTGGCCCTGATCGATCTCGAGGAAGGACCACGCCTGATGAGCAACATCGTTGATACAGACGTCGGTGCCGTAGCCGGCATGCAGGCCGGCCCGACCGACGAGTGGAAGCCCGCGCGGGTCGAGGTAGGTGCGCGGGTCGAAGTGCAGTTCGAACCCTGGGGCGCCGACTGGGTGTTGCCCGTGTTTCGAGTTGCGCACGGAGACCAGTTGGGAGCAAGCAGATCATGACTTTTCGCAATGAACCAGGGCGCGCAGCCACCACCGGACCTGTGTCCGCCGTCGCCATCATGCTGGCACTGTCGGCCAACCCGGCCCCGGCAGCCGAGCAACTCGAAGAAATCGTGGTAACGGCGACGCGGCGTGCCGAGACCGACATCCAGACAACGCCGATCGCCGTAACGCCGGTAACCGCTGAAGACATCGACCGCGTGGTCCCCCGTGATCTCGGTGACGTCCTGATCTATGCACCGAACGTGATCAACGGCAAGCAGCCCGGTTTCAACGCCGGCAACTTCGCCATCCGGGGAGTCGGCCAGAACGGCATCATTCTGTACTTCGAGAACCAGGTCGGCGTGACGGTGGACGATTTTGTCATCCCCCATATCCAGACCGCCAACATCGAGATGCTGGACATCGACAACGTCGAAATTCTGCGCGGCCCCCAGGGCACGCTGTTCGGCAAGAACACGACGGGCGGCGTCATCAACGTCAAGACCAATCGCCCCGAACTGGAGGTGAACAGCCTGTCCCTGGAGGGCCTGGGCGCCGATTACGACACCTACCAGGTAAAGGGCGTCGGCAACTTCGCACTCGGCGACCAGGCCGCAGTGCGCGTCGCGGCCATGTACCGGACCTCCGACGGTTTTTACGAGAACGGTGCCGCCTACGGTCCGGTCGCCGACTTCGGCGTCAACTATCCACTGGTCGGTACCTCGGGGCAGGGAGACGGGGACAACGTGGGCGGCGACGATCTGCTCTCAGGACGCATCAAACTGCGCTGGCAGCCCACGGACGCTTTCGACATCAACCTGGCCTACGAAATCGTCCGCGACGAGGGCGATGCGCCCCCATCGGTCAGCGGCACACCGCAGACCCCGGATTACCTGTTCAATGCACTGGGATTCACCCGTGACCGGGGGGATCAGATCGACGTGGCCGCGACTACGCTCAGGGACGATGCCCTGATGGAGATGGACAAGCGTGGCCACGAGGTTCACATCGACGGCTACTACCTCAACGTCGATTGGGCGTTGTCCGACCACTACAACCTCATCGCTTTCGCCGGCTACCGGGAAACCGACTCCTGGTTGCCCAGCACCTACACCGGCGAGGTGGGGCCCGTGTCCCTGTTCGATGCCAACCGCCAGGACGAGCGGGAAACCACTCAGCTCGAGGTGCGCCTGGCGTCGAGCCTGGACGGGCCTTTCAACTGGGTGGGCGGCGCCTTCTACCAGGAGGATGACACGGTCTTTACCGTGGCCCAACTGCTCGGCTTCGTGGACATGACCCTGGACAGCGCCGCGCTGTTCGGCGACCCCCTGTTCTTCAACAACAATCCCCAGGTGTTGTCCAATGCTCAGGACGTGGAGTCCTGGGCTGTCTATGCCGATGCCACCCTGGACCTGACGGATCGCCTGTCGATCAGCGCCGGCGTGCGTTACACGGAGGAAAAGAAGGACTGGACCGGGCGCCATCAGGTGTTCGTGCAGGCCCTGACCGGCGGCTTCGATCCCAACCTCACCTGGCGCGAGCTCGGCGAACCGCTCGCCGCGGCCGATTTCGATCGGTATCCCACCGGCGTCGTTGCCGACAGCGAGACCTGGAACGAACCGACCTGGCGTCTGACCGCCAGCTATGCGTTCAACAACGACCTGTATACCTACGCCACGTACTCGAGAGGGTTCAAGAGCGGCGGCTACAACGACCAGACCGGTACCGGGGGCAACCCGATCGAGCCCATCCAGGCGCGGCCCGTAGATCCGGAAACCGCGGATTCCTTCGAGGCGGGCCTGCGCTCGGAGTGGCTGGACAACACCCTGCGCGCGAATCTCACGGGTTTCTACGTGATCTATGACGACTCTCAGCAGCAGCTGCTGGCGGAGATCGAAGCCGACCGCGACGGTGACGGCATCAATGAAAGCGTCTTCCAGGAAACCCGCTTCTTCAACGCCGCCGAGATCAACGTCTATGGCCTCGAGCTCGAGGGCACGTGGCTGCTTGCCGAGGACTTCATGATTCAGGGGAGTGTCGGCTGGCTCGATGCCGAGTTCGAGGAGTTCCGGGCCGATACCAACTTCGATGGCACCATCGATACCGACCTGAGCAACAACGACGTGGCCCGTGCCCCCGAGTGGACCTGGAACCTCGACTTCCTGTACGACCAGAAGCTCGGGAGCGGGGCACTGAACTGGGCGCTCAACATCAACTACGTGGACGAGGCGGTGTACGCCTACACCTCGGTGCCGTCGACGCCGGACGGCGTGACCGACGACCGCACGCTGGTCAACGCGTCGGTCACCTTCCGACCCGATTCAGGACGCTGGTGGGCACGTGCCTTCGGCAAGAACCTGACGGACGAGGAGTACCGGATCGGCGAGTTACCGGTCGCCAACCTGTGGGTGATGTCGTTCTACGGCACGCCGCGAATGATCGGCCTGGAGGCCGGACTGGATCTGGGCTGGTAGCAGCCGTGCGTCGCCGGGCCGGAGGCCCGGACGACGCACCGCCCTGGCAGGGCAATGGCTCCGAGTCTTCGTTACCTCAGAACTGGTTCATGGTATTGGCTGCACCGCCGGCCAGCAGCGCCTTCTCGCCCAGGAAGTACTCCTTGTGGTCGTCACCCACGTTGGAGCCCGCCAGATCCTGGTGCTTGACCGCCGCCAGATCGCGGCGGATCTCCTGCCGCTGCACGCCCAGCACGTAGGCCAGCATGCCCTCGCTGCCGAAGTAGCCTTCACTCAGCCGGTCCGTGGACAGCGCCGCGGTGTGGTAGGTCGGCAGCGTGATCAGGTGATGGAAGATGCCGGCCCGGGCCGCGGCGTCCTTCTGGAACGACTGGATCAGCCGGTCCGCTTCCACCGCCAGCTCGGAGTCGTCGAGCTCGACGTCCATCAGGCCCTTCTCGTCCTTGGCCGGGTCCGGGTAACTGGACACGTCCTTACCGGCCGCTTTCCAGTCCTCGAACACCTGCTGGCGGAACTTCAGGGTCCAGTTGAAGGACGGCGAGTTGTTGTACACCAGCTTGGCGTCCGGGCGTTTCTGCCGGATGGCGTCCACCATGGCGCCGATCTGCTCCACGTTGGGCTTCTCGGTTTCGATCCACAGGAGGTCCGCGCCGTGCTCCAGGCTGGTCACGCAGTCGAGCACCACGCGATCGAAGCCAGTGTCCTCGCGGAACGCGTACAGGCCGTTGTCCAGGCGCTTCGGCTTGGCGAGCTGACCTTTCTGGTGAATGGTCACGTCGCCGTCCTTGAGCTCGCTGACGTCGTTGACCGGCTCCGCATCCAGGAAGTCCAGGTACTGCTGGCCCAGGTCGCCGGGCGACAGCGGCACCGGAATCTTCTGGGTCAGGCCCGCCCCCAGAGAGTCGGTGCGGGCGACGATGATGCCGTTGTCGATACCGAGTTCCAGGAACGCGTAGCGCACCGCGTTGATCTTGGAAATGAAGTCCTCGTGAGGCACCGTCACCTTGCCGGCCTGGTGACCGCACTGTTTGGCGTCCGACACCTGGTTCTCGATCTGAATGGCGCAGGCGCCCGCCTCGATCATCTGTTTGGCCAGCAGGTAGGTGGCCTCCTCGTTGCCGAACCCGGCGTCGATGTCGGCGATGATCGGCACCACGTGGGTCTCGTAGTTGTCGATGCGGGCAATGATGTCGTCGACGTTCTTACCGGCGGCGCGGGCTTCGTCCAGCGCCACGAAGATATGGCGCAGCTCGCGGGCGTCGGCCTGCTTGAGGAACGTGTAGATCTCTTCGATGAGGCCGGACACCGAGGTCTTCTCGTGCATGCTCTGATCCGGCAGCGGGCCGAACTTGGAACGCAGCGCGGCGACCATCCAGCCGGACAGGTAAATGTAGCGGCGGTCGGTGGTGCCGTGATGCTTCTTCACACTCATCATGGTCTGCTGGGCGATGAAGCCATGCCAGGCGCCCAGGGACTGGGTGTACTTGGAGGTATCGGCGTCGTAATTGGCCATGTCGCGGCGCATGATGTCGGCGGTGTACTGGGCGATCTCGAGACCGGTACTGAAGCGGTTCTGCAGGCGCATGCGCACCACATACTCGGGGTTGATGGCCTTCCATTCCTCACGCTGCTGGAGGTTGGCTTTGACCTGCTCGATCTGTTCTAGATAGCTCGACTGTTTTCCCGACATGGGTGTATTCCTGTCGCTGATTGCTGGGGCGGTTCGAACACGAAGAGCCGGGCTGGCAGCGCCGGCGACCCGCCGCTCTTCGAAGTGCGCGGCAAGGTACCAGCGATGCCCAAACAATAAAATGGAATGTTTGAAAATCAACATATTCCCGATTCGAATCAATTGACCCTGGCAGAATGCGCCCATTGCGGCCTCCCGGAGCCTGACCCGTGCACAGCCTGCCGACCCCTGCCCAACGGCTGAGCGAACGCCTGGAACTCCAGTTCCCCATTCTCCAGGCCCCGATGGCCGGGGTTTCCACCGCCGAGCTGGCCGGCGCGGTCAGCCACGCCGGCGGTCTGGGCGCAATCGCCGTCGGCGCCCTGTCCGCGCCGGCCGCGGATGCCGCCATCGGCGCGGCCATGCGCGCCAGCGGCGGCCGCCTCAACGTCAATCTGTTCGTGCATTCCCGGCCGCGGCGGGACCCGGCGCGGGAGGCGGCCTGGCTGCGCCGGTTGGCGCCGCACTTCACCCGTTTCGGAATGGACCCGCCAACCCGGCTGGAAGAAATCTACCCGACCCTGGACGACGCCCCGGACCTTCTGGACGTCATCTCTGACCGCCGTCCACCGGTCGTCAGCCTGCACTTCGGACTGCCGGCGGCCGCAACCCTGGCCCGCCTCAAGGACACCGGCGCCTGCCTGCTGGCCACCGCCACCTCCGTCACGCAGGCGCGGGTTCTGGAAGCGGCGGGTATCGACGTGATCGTGGCGCAGGGTTTCGAGGCCGGCGGACACCGGGGTCACTTCGGCCCGGAGCCGGACGCCTGCCTGCCCTCCACCACCCTGCTCCCGGCCATCGTCGCCGCGGTGGCAGTGCCGGTGGTGGCGGCCGGAGGACTGACCACCGGTGCCGATGCGGCGCGCGCGCTCGAGGCCGGCGCCGCTGGCGTGCAACTCGGCACGGTGTTCGTGGAATGCCCTGAATCCGCGGCCGCTGCCCCTTACCGGCAGGCACTGCGCGCCCCGGAGCGGCGCACGGTCATGACCGCCGTGTTTTCCGGACGTCCGGCGCGTGGGCTCAGCAACAGCTTTACCCGGACCTTCGACCCCGGGCCGGACACGCTTCCGGATTATCCGGTGGCCTATGACGCCGGTAAGCGCCTGGCCGCTGCCGCTGCCCAGGCCGGCGATCATGGCTACGGCGCCATGTGGGCCGGTTCCGGCCCCCGGCGCCCGGAACCGCTGCCGGCCGCGGACCTGGTCCGGGCCCTTGCCGCCGAACTGGCAGAAGCTGGCGAGCCGCGGGCGGGAATCCGCTAGTCGAGCCCGTGCAGAAAATCGATCAGCAGCGCGTTGGTCTCCTCCGGCCGTTCCTGCTGGGTCCAGTGCCCGGCGCCGTCGAGAATCTCCGCCCGGACCAGCCCGGGCAGGGTCTCAGGAAACCGCTCGATGGCGGGACCGCCCCACACCGTGGGTCCGTCCCGCGAGCCGCCGATGAACAACGATGGCTGTTCGATGGGCTTGCCATGCAAGGCCGCCAGATCCTCGAAATCGCGATTCACGTTGCGGTAGCGCGACAGCGGTCCGAAGAATCCGGAGCGTTCGAATTCCGCACTGTAGTAGTCCAGGTCCGCGGCGCTCAGCCAACCGGGCATGGCGGACGGGTAAACGAATTTGTCGCGAAGTTGCCGGCCGCGTTCGACCCGCGAGATGTTCGGCCCGTTAACCACGTCGCCGGACGCGCACCAGTAGAAACCGAGCAGCCATTGCCGGACGTCGGCCTCGATTTCCGCCTCGGCCCGGCCAACCTCCTGGAAGTACTCGACGTAGAACTCGTCATCGCCGGCGGCCGCCCGCATGCGGGCCAGCGGCGCCGGCTCGGTGGGCGCCGCGGGCGGGCTGTAGGGCACCGACAGCCCCGCCACCGCCCGGAACCGGTCCGGCCGCAGCAGGGCGCTGGTCCAGGCGATGGGGGCGCCCCAGTCGTGACCGACGATCACCGCACTGCCGCAGCCCAGGGCATCCACCAGGCCCACCATGTCGGCGACCAGCTTTACCATCCGGTAATCGGCCACTGCGGCCGGCTTGGACGAACGCCCGTAACCGCGCACGTCCACCGCCACTGCCCGGTAGCCGGCCGCGGCCAGTGCCGGCAACTGATGGCGCCAGGAGTACCAGCACTCCGGAAAGCCATGGACCAGGATGACGGTCGGTCCCTGCCCACAGGTCACGGTATGCAGGCGGATGCCGTTGCAGCGATGGGTGTCGTGTTCCAGTTCAGTCATGTGAAACGGCTCCGTGTCGTGGCGCCCGCGAAGGCGCACAATGGCGTAGAATGGGATTTGGTCATACCAAGTGTTCCACCATCCGGTGGATGACCGTCCAGGGAGGCCCCGAGAGCTTCATGCCGACCAGAGAAGAATCCAAGGCCCTGCGGCGCCGCGCCATCGTGCGCGCTGCGCGGAACCTGATGCAGCAGACCGGCCAGGCCGGGTTTTCCATGCGGGCGCTGGCCGACCAGGCCGGTGTCAGCATTGCCACGCCGTATAACCTTTTCGGCTCCAAACAATCGGTCATGTTCGCCGTGCTCGATGCCGACCTCGAGCAGTATCAGGAGCAACTCGAGCGCATCGAGTCCGATGAACTCGACGTGTTCTTCGAAGCGGTGTCCCTGGGCACCGCCTTGTACGCCGCCGAACCGGGCTTTTATCGGGCGGTGCTGTATGCCGCATACAACGACGGCGGCACCGATTTCCGGGTGATGTTCAGCGGCCCCCGTCACGCCATGTGGCGGCGTCTGGTCAACAACGCCGTGCATGGCGGGGTATTGCGGGACGAGGTGGAACCCAACTCGTTTGCCGTCAACCTGGGGCACATCTATTTCTCCTGCCTGATGGAGTGGGTCAACGGGCTCATCGCCCTCGAAGAGCTCGAAGCCCGGGTGCAGTACGGGTTCGCCCTGTCGCTGCGCGGCATGGCCATGCCCGCCTATGCGGACCGCCTGCAGGGCCAGATCATCGAACTCCAGGACCAGCTCAAGTCCCTGTACCGGGCCCGCGCCGGGCAACGCCACCAGCCCGTGCCACGAGCCGCCGGCGCCAGCAACGGCAGCGGCTGACGGCGCCGAGCCGGATTAAAACACATTCTATTTAGTCGCCCCAGGCATCCGCCCGGGTCTGCCGGGCACAGCCGTGCGCTGCTGCCGCGCGACGTATACTCCGGGGTTATTTGCTTGTAGCCAATCAATCCTTCCATCGCACCGGGGCGCTGGCTACTTTGGCCACCCTTCGAAGCCCCGGGACGACGCGTGTCCGTATCGATTCTCAAGACCGTCCAGCCAGCCGGCAACGAACGCCTGCTGCGCGACCTCGGTGAACTGGCCAGCCGACTGGATACCCAGCAGCTCTGGTGGGCCAGCGGCTATCTGGCCGGAGTGGCGTCGGCCGGCGGTGCTGGCGCCGCTGCTGCCATGGCGGAACCGACCGCCGAACAGGACGCGGCGCCGGCCTGGACCGTGTTCTACGCCACCGAGACCGGCAACAGCCGGTCCATCGCCGACGACGTAGCAGCCCGCATCCGAGCCGGCGGTGCCGAAGCCCGGGTCCAGGACCTGGCCGACATTCGCGTCAATCGCCTCAAGCAGGAGACCCGCGCACTGTTCGTGGTGGCCACCCACGGGCTGGGTGAGGCGCCGGACGGCACGGAGAGTTTCTTCGAGGCGCTGTCCGGCGAACGCGCGCCACGCCTGGAATCTCTGCGCTACGCGGTTCTGGCGCTGGGCGACAGCAGCTACGAGGATTTCTGCCTGGTAGGCCAGCGCCTGGACCAGCGTCTTGCCGAGCTGGGCGCCCAGCGGCTCCTCGACCGGGTCGACTGCGACGTCGATTTCGAGACTCCCAGTGACGCCTGGCAACAGCAGGTCGTTACCGAGGTGAGCCGCGAACGCGCCGCCGAGCCGGCCGCCCGGACCCCGGCCGGCGCCGCGGGGCCCCATCTGGTGCCGGTCACGCCCCACGCTCCGTCCCGGCGCGAGCCGTTCGCAGCCAGCGTGGTCGAGAACCATGCGGTCACCGGTCGCGGCTCCAGCAAGACCGTGCAGCACCTCGTGCTCGACATCGAGGACAGCGGCATTCACTACGCGCCCGGCGATGCGCTGGGCATCTGGCCCACCAATCCACCGCAACTCGTCCAGCAGTTCCTCGACCTCCAGGGCCTGGACGGCGATACCCCCGTGCGCGTCGACGACGAGACCCTGTCGCTTCGCGAAGCGCTGGCCCACCGCTCGGAACTGACCCTGCTGGGCCGCGGCTTCGTCGACAGCTACGCGGCGCGTTTCGACATCGGACCCCTGCGGGATCTGCTGACCGCCGAGCGGCGTGCGGAACTTGCCGACTACCTGAGCGGCCGCCAGGTGATCGACGTGCTGCGCGAGCATCACCAGGCCATGACGGCTCAGGATCTGGTGGACGTGCTCAAGCGCCTGACCCCGAGGCTCTATTCCATTGCCTCCAGTGAGGCCGCCAACCCCGGCGAGGTTCACCTGACGGTGGCGGTGGTCCGATATGAGGCATTCGGCGAAGCCCACTACGGCAGCACGTCCAACTACCTGCTGGAGCCCGGCGACACGGTACCGGTGTATGTCGCCCCCAACCTGCGCTTCCGCCTGCCGGAGGATGCCGCCGCGCCGGTGATCATGATCGGCGCCGGCACCGGTGTCGCTCCGTACCGGGCGTTCCTGCAGGAGCGCGAGCAAAGCGGCGCCGCGGGGGACAACTGGCTGTTCTTCGGCGATCGCAACTTCGGCAGCGACTTCCTGTATCAGGTGGAATGGGCGCGCTGGCGCGAGAGCGGGCTCTTGAGCCGCCACGATGTGGCGTTCTCCCGCGATCAGGCGGAAAAAATCTACGTCCAGGACCGCATTCGCGAACGCGCCGCGGACCTGTTCACCTGGCTGGAGCGCGGCGCTCACGTCTACGTCTGCGGCGACGCCGAGCACATGGCTCCGGATGTTCACGAAGCGCTGCTGGACGTCATCGAGCGGGCCGGCGGGCGGGATCGGGCCGCGGCCGAAGACTATCTGTCCGCACTGAAGCGCGCCGAACGCTACCAGCGGGACGTGTACTGATGTCGAGCGGTTCCACAGGCCACGAAGCCGCCAGCGGACTGTCGCCCACCGAGGCGGTCAAGGCCGCCAGCCGGTTTCTGCGCGGCACCATCGCGGAAAGCCTCGAGGATCCGCTGTCCGGTGCCATTTCCGAAGCCGATGCCGTACTCACCAAGTTCCACGGGACCTACCTGCAGGACGATCGCGACATCCGCAGCGAACGGGTCCGGCAGAAACTCGAACCCGCCTACAGCTTCATGGTCCGGGCGCGCATCTCCGGCGGCATCGTGTCGCCGCGGCAGTGGCTGGACCTCGACACCCTGGCCCGGGACTACGGCAACGGTGTCATCCGCGCCACCACCCGCCAGACCTTTCAACTCCACGGGGTGCTCAAGCGCAACCTCAAAGCAACCATCCGCCGCATCAATGACATGATGTTGTCCACCATCGCCGCCTGCGGTGACGTGAACCGCAACGTGATGTGCACGCCGCTGGCGGAGGCCAGCGCCGTTCACCGGGCGGCCGCCGGGGTGGCCGAAGCACTGTCCCGGCACCTGATCCCCAACACCCGCGCCTACCATGAGCTGTGGCTGAACGGTGAGCGGGTGGGCGCCTCGGTGGCCGGAGCCATGGGCAGCGGGGACGAAGAACCGCTGTACGGCCCCACCTATCTGCCGCGCAAGTTCAAGATCGCCGTGGCCATTCCGCCGTGGAACGACGTAGACGTGTTTGCTCACGACGTCGGCTTTGTCGCCATCGAACAGGACGGCGAGCTGGTGGGTTTCAACGTCTGTGCCGGCGGCGGCATGGGCGTGACCCACGGCGACCCGGCCACCTACCCGCGCCTCGGCACCGTGCTCGGCGCCTGCAGCATCGATCAGGCGGTGCAGGTGGCGGAACAGATCATGCTGATCCAGCGCGACCAGGGCGATCGCCGCGAGCGCAAGCACGCGCGTCTGAAGTACACCATCGACGACCGCGGTGTGGCCTGGTTCAAAACGGAGCTGGCATCGCGCCTGGGCTTCCCGCTGGCGCCCGCCGCACCGTTCCGCTTCGAGCACAACGGCGACCGTTTCGGCTGGCAGCAGGACCCGCAAGGCGCCTGGCACCTGACCCTGTTCATTCCCGGCGGCCGCATCGCCGATTACGGCGAGCGCGCGCTGCTCACCGGCCTGCGCGAGCTGGCCAGCATGCTCGAGGCATCGCAGCGCGGCGAGTTCCGCTTCACCCCGAACCAGAACCTGATCGTGGCCGCGGTGACGGAATCCGACAAAGCCGCGATCGATGCCCTGGCCCGGCGCCACGGACTGACCGCCGGCGAGGATCTGCGGCCGTTCGCGCGCGACGCCATGGCCTGCGTGGCGCTGCCGACCTGTGGCCTGGCCATGGCCGAAGCCGAGCGTTACCTGCCGGATTTCCTTGGTCACCTCGGCGACCTGCTGACCCGCCACGGCCTCGACGACGAGCCGCTCAACGTCCGCATCACCGGCTGCCCCAACGGCTGCGCCCGGCCCTATGTGGCCGAGGTGGCGCTGGTGGGCAAGGCGCCCGGACGCTACAACCTGATGCTCGGCGGCAGCCGCACCGGTCAACGTCTGAACACCCTTTATCGGGATAACCAGAGCGAAGCGCAGATCCTCGAAATTCTCGACGACCTGCTCGGACGCTTCGCCGGCGCACGCCAGCCGGGCGAATCGTTCGGCGATTTCCTGGTTCGAACCACCCTGGCTGGCGACTCCAGCGGCCGCGGCGCCGCCGCATCAGAACAAGAAACTCAAGGAACTGTGCAATGACCAACAAGGCCTGCCCGAAAGTGGCCGACGACGGTCTCGACGATTCGGTGGCAACCGTGGCCGAAAACGCCACAGTCAATCCTGCCGCAAGCGCGGCCGACGACCGCATCGTCAGCAATGGCGCCTTCACCGATCCCCAGCATCTGGCCATCTGGAACGAGCGCCTGACAGGGCTCGACGCCGAGGGACGGGTGCGCTGCGCCCTGGAACATCTGCCCGGTCGGCATGTCATGACTTCCTCGTTCGGCGCCCAGGCCGCCGTGAGCCTGCACCTGATGACCCGGCAGCAACCCGACATGCCGGTGATCCTGCTCGATACCGGGTATCTGTTCCCGGAGACCTACCAGTTCGTGGAAGAGCTGACCGACCGTCTGGGGCTGAACCTGAAGGTCTACGCAAGCCGCCGTTCACCAGCCTGGCAGGAAGCCGTGGAAGGCCGGCGCTGGGAACAGGGCATCGAAGGCATCGAATCCTACAACCAGGAGAACAAGGTCGAGCCGCTCAAGCGGGCGCTGGCCGAACTCGGGACCGGAACCTGGTTCACGGGTCTGCGCCGCGCGCAGTCGTCCAGCCGCGCCGATACACCCTTCGTGCAGCACACCGGCGGTCGCTTCAAGGTCAACCCCATCGCCGACTGGTCGGACCGGCAGATCTACCGCTACCTGAAGACCAACGGACTGCCCTACCACCCGTTGTGGGACCAGGGTTACGTGTCCATCGGCGATACCCATACCACCGTGCCGCTGCACGAAGCGGAAAGTGCCGAAGACACCCGGTTCTTCGGTCTCAAGCGCGAGTGCGGCATTCACGAGATGGACGCCTGAACGGTGTAAGCTGAGCTCCGTCCCGTAGCGAGACGGACAATGCCATGCTGACTCACCTGCTCGCCATGGCGGCGCTGCTGTCCTGCGGTGGCGAACCACCAGCGCTGATCGCCGCCCATCGCGGTGGGCTGGAGTCCGCATTCCCCGAGAACACCCTGGCCGCGTTCGAGCACGCCGCCCGGGCCGGCGCACAAGTCATCGAACTGGACCTGCGCACCACCCGCGACGGGCGTCTGGTGGTCGTGCACGACTACCGGGTCAACCGCACCACCAACGGCCGCGGCCGGGTCCACCGTATGTCGCTGGCCGAAATTCAGCGGCTCGATGCCGGCGGCGGACATCGGATCCCGAAGCTCGAAGATGTCCTGACAATGCCGCTGCCGGGACAGGTCGAGTTGCTGCTCGATCTCAAACGTGCCCCCCGGCTGAAGCCCGGCAACGTGGTGGCCTTGGTCAGCCGCCACCGGCGCCTTCACGACGTGCTGTTCGGCGTGCGCAGCCTGGACAGCCACCGGCGGCTGTCCGCAGCGGGCGCGCCGGACCTGCGCATGGTGGCACTGGTGCGACGGCCAGCGGCCATCGCCGGCTTTCTGGAAGCTGGTGTGGAAGGGGTCCGCGTGTGGCCGCGCTGGGTGCGCGCCGATCCGCAGCTGATCCCGCGGGTACATGCTGCCGGCGCCCGGGTCTGGGTGACTACCCGGAGCGCGCCGCCGCGGGAGCTGCAGGGACTGATCGAGGCCGGAGCCGACGTGCTCCTGACCGACGATCCGGCCCGTGCCGCGGCCGCACTCTGCGATCCGGGCTGAGACCAGATCAGCCGAGTATCAACGTCGCCAGCGCCGCGGAACCGACCACCACGACCAGCAGCGCCAGGTAAATGGCGCCCAGCACCAGGAACTTGCTCACGGTCAGCAACCAGCCCTGGGCATACACTCGCCGCTGCATGATCAGCAGGTACACGGGGATCCAGATCGCCGACAGCGTCGCCAGGCCGTCCATGGCCGACTGCAGCAGCGAACCAGCCGGCAGCGCCTGTGCCGCCAGTTGCAGCAGCGTCGTGACGATGAGCGCCAGCCCGAAGAACGCATGGCTGTGCAGCGCGACCAGCATGTGCTCCATGTAGAGCCGGCCGGTGAACAGGTAAAAGAGCTTGAGCAGCGCCGCAAACAGCGGTAGCAGCGCGAACAGGGCCACCGGCACCAGGCCCAGGAAGCGGTCGACGAAGGCTGCCGGATCTTCCTGCGCCGCCCGGGCATTGACCAGCGCGCGTCCTA
Organism: uncultured Gammaproteobacteria bacterium; assembly: GCA_942491135.1. GTDB lineage: Bacteria > Pseudomonadota > Gammaproteobacteria > Pseudomonadales > Azotimanducaceae > UBA7803. The sequence goes on from CALNZS010000016.1 coordinate 407,608, forward strand.
TCCAGCGGTTGAGCACGGTGTTGGCGAAATCGGGCAGCCACGAGACGGTGACGGGATTGGTGTCCGGGTCCCAGGCCTGGTAATCCTCGTTCAGGAAGACCTGTATGCCGGGATCCGGCGGCGGCTCCCGGCCTTCCCGGCGTGCCGCGTCCACCGCCTGGATCCATTCCAGCCGGCGCTCGGCGGCGCTCTCCACCGCGCGCCGCGCAGCCTCGACCCGTTGATCCTGCGCGGCGGCGCCTTCCTGCCGGTTCCCAGGGGCATCGGCGTCGTCCAGTTCCGCCAGCGCCCGCTGCCGGGCCGCCTCCACTTCCTCGGCGGTGGTGGCGCGGCTGAACCCTGGTTCGCCTCGGATCGAGGCCGGGTCGACTTCGATGACCCCCACCTGCAGAACCAGCAGAGCGGCCACCAGGGCCACGAAGGTCAGCCGGAACGGCGTCACGTAACGGACCCGGCGGCCGGCGATGAAGTTCAGGGTGATCGAACCGGGCCGGAAGTACAGCGGCAACAGGGTCCGCCAGATCCGCGAGTCGTACTCGAATACGGTATCCAGAAAGTCACCGAACACCGACCGGAACTGGCGGATCAGGCCTTTGACCGGCTGCCCGCAGTCGTGACAGAAGGGCCCCGCCAGCAGCGCGCCGCAGTTCAGACAGCGGTCGCGGCGCCGCTCCGGATCGCGGGGTTCCGGGTTGCCTGGCCGCGGCTCACGCGGCGCCGGCCGCGGGGCGCCCTCTGGCCTGTCGTCAGGGCCGCAGCCAGGCACTGCCGACCACCACGTAGAAGATCGCTTCGTCGGGCCCGAATGCGACGTCTATGCCCATGTGCAACCCGTGTCCACGCGCCACCAGATAGCGGAATCCGGCGCCGCCCGCGGTCACCGACTCGGTACGCTGCTGCCGTTCGAAATCGCTGCGGGCGGTCCCGGCGCCGCCGAATCCGACCAGGCTGAAGCGGGGATGAAACTGCCAGCGCAGCTCGGCTTCGAACTCGGCCGCCCGCTCACCCTGGTAACGCAGCGACTGGACGCCGCGCAACGTCACGAACGGCCGCAGATAGAAAGGCGTGCCGTCCGAACTGTCGCGGGCGCCGGCACGGGCGGACAGAAACCAGCGCTCGCCGAGCGGCCGATAATGCAGCAACGTCAGGTTGACCTTCTCGAAGTCGCGATCGCTGCCGAGCTGATCCCGGAACAGCGGAACCGACAGGTCCGCGTACCAGCCGCGGGTCGGCGTGAAGAAGTTGTTGCGCAGGTCCAGGGTCAGCGACGGGGTCAGCGCTGCCAGGCGCAGGTCGTGATCGTCGGGAACGACGCCGGCCGGGGGGGTGTCGAAAGGGTCGAACTCCACCTGACTGTCGGCCCGCGCATAACGCAGACCGGCCCAGAACGCCGAGTCGCCGATCCGGTAGTTGCCGCCAGCCACCGCGCCACGGGCAGAGATACCGTAGTCCAGGGCGCGATCGTCCAGCCTCGGCTCGTCGCCGAATCCGAAGAACTCGAGGTTGACGTCCATGTCCGCGTACGCGGCCATGGTGCGCAGCCGACCGTCCCGCCAGGTACCCAGATGACCGGCGAACCATCCGCGGGAGCCGTTCTCCGTGGCCAGACCCCCAGCGACGCCGATGTTGGGCCGGGTCCGGGCCGTGGCTTCGGGGTCCCGGTCGATGAAGGCCAGCGCGCCGACAGCGCCGTAACCCACCGCCGGATCGGTGATGGGTACCACCACGGGCAGAAATCCGTAGGCGGTGTCGAGAAACGCGGTGACGTCGAACCAGCCGTCTTCGGGATCGACGAAGCGCGATCCCAGCGGCGCCTCCTCTGCAGCCTGAACGCAGGTGGCCAGCATCGCCAGCGCGGCCACCGGCACCGCAGCACATAACGCGGCGGCGACCGTGTTCGACCACTTGTGAAGGATCGTGCTCGCCTTCAAAACGGCGTGTCGGACCGGTGCAGCGCCTGAGCCACCGCCCGCGCCAGCTCCTGACGGGTAAACGGTTTCTCCAGCAGCGCCAGGTCCGCCCGCTCGTCCGGACTCATGGCGTTGGCGGCGTATCCGGACATGAACAGTACCGGCAGCGCCGGGTTCCGGGCCCGTACCCACCGGGCGAGGTCGGGTCCGTTCTGACCTCCGGGCAGAACCACGTCGGTGAGCAGCAGATCGACCAGGTCGCCACCCTGCAGCAGGTCCGCCGCCGCCGCGGCATCAGCGGCCTCCAGGGTCCGGTAGCCCAGGCTCTGCAGGGATTTCACCACCAGCGCGCGTACCGCGTCCTCGTCTTCGACCACGAGGATCCGCTGACCGTCACCGGCTGCGCTCTCTTCTCCAGCGGCGGACGCCGGGTCCGGGTCCGGCCTGGCGGCACTGCGCGGCAGCAGTACGCGCACTCTGGTGCCCTGTCCGGGTGTGCTGTCGATGCGCACGTGGCCGTGGGACTGTTTGACGAACCCATAAACCATACTCAGACCCAGTCCGCTGCCCTGGCCGGTGTGTTTGGTGGTGAAGAACGGTTCGAACACCTTGCTCAGCACCGCTTCGCTCATGCCGGTTCCGTCGTCGCTGACAGACAGGGTCACGTAGTCTCCCGGGGCGGCGTCGCCTTCGTACTCGGTGGCGCGCTGCGCGAGATGGGTGTTGCTGGTGGCGATGGTCAGGCGCCCCCCACCGGGCATGGCGTCACGAGCGTTGATGGCCAGATTCAGGATCACGTTCTCGAGCTGGGTCGGATCGATCTCGCAGGGCCACAGTCCGGCGCTCAGCCGGATGAAAATCTCGATGCTCTCGTCCAGGGTCCGGCGCAACAGCGCCTCGGTTCCCCGGATCAGTTCGTTGACGTCGACCACCCGGGGCCGCAGCGGCTGGCGGCGCGCAAAGGCCAGCAGCCGCTGGGTCAACGCCGCGGCCCGCTCCGCCGCGGCCAGGGCCTGGCTGGCGTGATTGCGGATGCCCGGGGTGCAATCCGGCGCCAGCCCGATCATCTCGACGCTGCTCATGATCACCGTGAGCAGGTTGTTGAAGTCGTGGGCAATACCGCCGGTGAGCTGGCCGATGGCCTGCAGTTTCTGCGCCTGGGCCAGCTCCGCGGTGAGTTGCTCACGCTCCGCTTCCTGGCGCTTGCGTTCGCCGATGTCCATGATGCTGCCGCGCAGCAACCGGCGCTCGGCGTAAGGCAACAGCACCAGACGCACCTCGCAGAGGATCTCGCCGCCGTCGGCGTCGTGATGCAGCCACTCGAACACCGGCTGTTCGCCGGCCATCGCCTCGGCGACCCGCGCACTGGCGACCTCGGACGACAACGCGCCGTCCTGCTGCCGCGACGGGCTGAGCGGCAACGGGCCGCTGGCCAGAACCGTCGCCCGGGTCATGCCGAACAGCCGGCAGGCGTTCTCGTTGGCTTCCACGTATCTGCCGGTGTCCGCATCCAGAATTACCACGGCTTCCGGTGCGTGTTCGACCAGGGTGCGGAAGCGCTCTTCGCTCTGGACCAGACGCCGCCGCTCCTGCTCCAGCGCATCCGCCCGTTGCTTCTGCTCGGTAACATCGGTGGAGATGAGGCTGACCCGGTCGATCCGGTCGCCACTACGCACCGGGCCTACCCGTACCATGAACCAGCGGAGGTCATCCGCGACCACGGCCTGAGTCTCGTAGGAAACACTCTCTCCGGTCTGGAACACCCGCTCCAGGGCGTCCTGCACGGTGTCCCGGAACTGCGGCGGGACCAGGTCCCCGGCAGCCACACCCATGACCTGATCCGGGGACCAGCCCGAGACCACCCGGTTCACGAACTGCACCCGGTGCTCGCGGTCGACGATCATCACGTGGTCGGGGGCGTTGTCGACCAGCGACCGGAACAGGTCCTGCTCGGCCGCCAGCGCGCGCTGGGTTCGATAACGGTCGGTAACGTTCTCGGCAATGATGGCCAGACGTTCGCGGCTGCGTTCCGGCAACTCGACCACCCAGCCCATGTACCAAGAGGTCTCGTTGTCCGGGGCATCCACCTCGAGCTCGAAGTAACACGGATGACCGCTGTCCAGCGCATCCGCGACCGCTTCGCGCAAGGTCTGATGGTAGGCCTCGGGGGTATAGTCCAGGAGCGAGTGGCCGATCGGATCGTCCTGCTCGGGGTCGAGCCGGTTCACGTAGCGCAGCGTCAGGTCCGCGTCCAGCAGCATGACCAGTTCGCTGGCATCGGCCATCAGATCATGCCACCGGGATTCAATGGAGTTGACTGCGGGTCTGTGGATCACTCGGCTGCGTGAGAACCAATGGTCGATCGGGCACGATAGCCCAGGGCGCGATGGATGCCTACCCGCACGTGATTCAGGCCCCCTGCTCGTCACCGGCCGGCGTCGGTTAGACTCTGGCGTTCAGGCCAGGTTGTGAGAGGCGCAATGCACGACGTCATCATCGTGGGAGCCGGCAGCAGCGGATCGGTCATTGCCAGCCGCGCCAGCGAAGACCCGAACCGCCGGGTGCTGCTGGTCGAGGCCGGGCCGGACTATCCGGATCCCGCCGGGACGCCCTACGATCTGGTCAACAGCCACAACAACTCCTATCGCGACCATGACTGGGGGCTCGCCTACCAGCCCACCCGGGGCCGCAACATGGCCTTTCCGCGCGGACGCGTGGTGGGCGGTTCGAGTGCGGTCAACACCACCATCGCGCTGCGCGGCATGCACGAGGACTACGACGAGTGGGCCGACCTCGGCAATCCGGAGTGGGCCTGGCAGCAGGTGTTGCCGGCATTCCGCCGCCTGGAGCGGGATCTGGACTACGGCGCCGCCGACTACCACGGCGATGCCGGTCCCATTCCCATCCGCCGCTACCCGCCGGACGAACTGCTGCCTCAGCACCTGGCTTTTCTGGAGACGGCCCGGGATCTGGGCTACCCGGATTGCCCGGACGGCAACGATCCGCTCGGCTGGGGCGCCGGCCCGCAACCCATGAACAAGCTCGGCCGGCTCCGGGTCTCCACCGCGATCGGCTATCTGGCGCCGGCCCGGGTCCGGCCCAACCTGACCATCCGGCCCGACACCCTGGTGACCCGACTGCTGGTCAGCGGCGCCCGCTGCACCGGTGTGGAGATCGAGAATCCGGACGGCAGCACGGAACGGCTGCTGGCGCCGTTGGTGGTGCTCTGCGCGGGCGCCATCATGAGTCCGGCCATTCTCATGCGTTCCGGCCTCGGACCGCGCCGCCAGCTGGAGGCACTGGGCATCGACGTGATCCGCGACGTGCCCGGCGTTGGCGCCAACCTGTCCGATCATCCGGCCCTGGCCATCTCCTGCGAGGTGCGCGATCCGTCGCTGGTGGATTTCGACGCGCCCCTCATTCAGACCATCCTGCGCTACACCGCCGCCGACTCGGAAAAGCGCAACGACCTGCAGATCGAACAGCTCAGCTTCGTCGGCCGGCCGACGGATCCGCCGCGCATCGGTATCGCCGCGGTGTTGGAGTATCAGTACGGACGCGGCGAGCTGTCTCTCCAGTCCGCCGATCCGCATACGCCGCCGCTAATCGACAACCGCTTCTGCGAAGACGAACGCGACAGCCGGCGCCTGGTCGGCTGCTTCCGTGACGCCTTCGCCTTCACCCGGGTCGGGCCGTTGGCGGAGCTGATCGAGCGCGTGTCATTTCCCGACCCGGCCCGGCCCATGGGCGACGAGCAGCTCGCTGGGCTCTGCCGGCGTTACTCCGGCAGCGGCTATCACCCATCGGGCACGGTCAAGATGGGCCCGGCCGAGGATCCGCTGGCGGTGGTGAACCAGCACGGCTGCTGTCACAGCCTGGACGGCCTGGTGGTCGCCGACGCCTCCATCATGCCCGGCGTACCGCGGGCCAACACCAACCTGACCTGTATCATGATCGGCGAGATGGTCGGCGAGTGGCTGCGCACGCGCCCGGCCCGCTACGGGCTCTGATCCGCAACCGGCAACAGGACGAACGCGATGGACCTGGCAATCAGAAACGTACGGATTCTCGACGGCAATGGCGGCGCCGCCTTCGAAGGTGACGTGGGCGTCGAAGATGGCCGTATCGCGGCGGTCGGCAGCGTCGGCGCCGCGGGGCGCGAGATCGACGGCGCCGGCCTGTACCTGGCGCCGGGCTTCATCGACACCCACGCCCACGACGACGGCGCCTTCTTCCGCCATCCCGGCATGGAGTTCAAGCTGGCCCAGGGCGTGACCACGGTGGTCAGCGGCAACTGCGGATTCAGCGCCATTCCGGCGGACCCGGAGCGTGACTCGGTGGCCGCCAGCGGCGGCATCCTGGCCGGCCTGGAGGGCGAGTTCACCGACCTCGACGGTTACTTCGCCGCGGCGCTGGAGCGCCGGCCCGCCATCAACAACGTCATGCTGGTGGGTCACAACACCGTGCGCACGCTGGTCATGGGCATGGAGAACCGGGGGCCTTCCGACGCGGAACTGGCAGTCATGCGCAGCCACGTGGAACGGGCCATGGAACAGGGCGCCTGCGGGTTCTCTACGGGCCTGATCTACCGCCCGGGGCGCTGGAGCGGTACCGAGGAGGTGATCGAACTGGCGCGTATGGCCCGGCCTTTCGGCGCGCTCTATACCACCCATATGCGCAACGAAGGCGATCAGCTCCTGGAGGCGGTGGACGAAACCCTGCGCATCGGCCGTGAAGCCGACGTGCACGCCCACATCTCCCATCACAAGGCCGCCGGCCCCGGCAACTGGGGCAAAGTGCGCGACTCCCTGGCCAAGGTGGATGCTGCCCTGGCAGCGGGCCAGAAAGTGACCCTGGACGTGTACCCCTACACCGCCGGCAGCGGGCGCATGATCGAGTACTTCAACCTGGACAACCCGAGCCGGGAACTGGCCGAGGTGATCCGCATTGCCAGCTGTCCGGCGTTCCGCGACTACGAAGGCCGCATGCTCACCGACATTGCCGCCGAACTCGGCATCGACGTGACCGAGGCCGTGCGCCACGTGCTGACCGCGCCCAAGGGTGATCGCACCATCTGCATTCAGTTCATCATCGACGAGCAGGATGTGGAAACGAACCTGGCACACCGCGACATGATGGTGGGCTCCGACGGCATTCCCGACCTGCGCGGCCGGCCCCACCCACGCCTGTTCGGCACGTTCCCGCGGGTGCTCGGCCACTACGTACGCGAGCGCGGCATCCTCAGCCTCGAGGAAGCGGTGCGCCGCATGACCTCGCTGTCCGCCGCCACCTTCGGACTGATCAACCGCGGCCGCATCGAGCCTGGTTTCTGGGCCGACCTGGTGCTGTTCGATGCGGACACGGTGAAGGACGGCGCCACCTACGACGATCCCAAGACCCCGCCGGTGGGCATCCGTCTGGTGGTGGTCAACGGTCAGGTGGCGTGTGACGGCGGCGAACACACGGGCGCCGGCAGCGGCAAGATGCTGCGTTACCAGCGCCCGGCTTTCGGCGAATCGGCCGTTTGATGCGGCGACCACATCGGCCCCATGGGCCGGGGAGCAGACCATGAGCGCATTCGACAACGCCCGCAAATTCTTCGACGCCTGTGAGGCGCCCCTTGGCTGGCAGGGTTGTCAGGAGTACGTGGCGGACGGCGCCGCCTTCAGCGCCCAGAGCGAGCCGCTGGCGGACGTAACCACGGTCAAGGCCTACTGCGAGTGGATGAAGGCCTTCGGCACCGTCACCGCGCCGGGCGCCAGCTACGAGCTGCACAGCGCCTCATACGATGACGAGAACCGCACCGCCATGTTCTTCGCCACCTACCACGCCACCCACAGCGGCGACGGCGGTCCGGTGCCGCCCACCGGCAAGTCCACGGACTCGCACTACGTCTACGTGCTGCGCATGGACGGCGATGACAAGGTGGCCGCCATGACCAAAATCTGGAACGCGCCGTGGGCCATGCGGGAACTGGGCTGGGTCTGACGCCCGCGCGCTAGCCGCCGGCAGCCGGCGCACGCCGGCGTCTGGCCGCAAAAAAACCGAGCAGGCCGGCGCCCAGCATCGCCAGCGAAGCGGGCTCCGCTACCGATTGGGTACGCTGTCGGAACGAAGTCACCCGACCGCCGTCGAGTTCGTTGCTGCCCCACTCCCCGATGGTGCCCAGGACCGGATCGGGTCCCAGATCCACACGAACGAAGTCTTCGAGGTATCTGCCATCCGGGTAATCGCCGCTCAGAAAGTAGACCTGGAATCCCCGCCCTGCCGGGTCGAAGGAGAAGCTACCCAGGGTCCACTCGCCGAGCGGAGTCGGCACCGGACTCGGCAGCGTGCGGTGCACCAGAATGGCTTCCGGTTCCGGAGGCGCGGCGTAGGTCCGGTGGTAGTTCCAGATCTCCGCCGCAACGAAGTCCGCCGGATCCTCGGTCGCCGTGCCCGGCACGTAACTGTCGGCCAGGGTCACCGTTCCGCCCGCCGCGCTGCCTTCGAGGCAGTTCTCGTACGCGCAGTAGCCGGTCCACTCGTAAATCGGGCCCGCGAATGCGGCGCCGGAAGACACTGCCAGCAGCGCGGCCAGGCCGTGACGCAGACGCATCAGCGGGGTTCCTGCCCCGTCCGGCCGCTGGCGCCGCCGGCCCCGGTACCGGATGCCGGCAATCGCGGCCAGGGCCAACCCGAGCACCGCGAGCGTTCCCGGTTCCGGCACGGATTGGGACCGCTCGAACGAGGTCACCACCCCCCCGGCTTTCTCCGCGATGAACCACGTACCGGGGAAACCCACGTCTATGATCCTGGAGCTCTGGGTGTAAAGCGCGAGATAGATGCTCGGCTCCGGATCGTGATCGTGAAAGATCCAGGTACGAAGGCCTCCGGCACTTTCCGGCGTGATGGTCCCGCTGACCAGGTAGGTATCCGGGCTGTCGGTTTCGTTGTACCAGTAGGTCGCAGAGGCAAAGTCCGCCGGGTCCTCGGTCAACGTACCCGGCACGTAACTGTCGGCGAGCGTGATTGTGCCGCCGCCGGTGGTGCAGTAGGAAACGTCGCAATACCCCGCCCACTCATAGGTCAGGCCGGCAACCGCGGGCGCGGCTACCAGAACCAGTGCCGCGGCAAAATGACGAGGACCGATCAAAGAGGGTCGTGAATTCGCCATGATCCATCCCCCAGTTCCGTCAAGAACCCGAATATATTCCCGTGCAAACAGAGCCTTCAACCCGCAAACGACGACCCTTCGGGAAGTACGTAGTCGTCTCGGACAGGCAGGTGTCGAAGGGGATGTGGGTCAGCCTGACGGCCAGCCGAGCCCGGGGTCGCGCACGATCATCGACTGGCTTGCGGTAGCCAGCAGCGTGCCGGTCTCACTCCAGAGGTGTACGGTGCCGCGGCCGAAACCGTTGCCCGCGTATTCCATGCGGTTGTCGCAGAGCACCCATCGGGTCGGTTCCAGGCGGCCCAGGCGGATGGTGTTGTCGAGGCTGGTGCAATGCATGATGCGGCCAAGGGCGCTGCCCACCACCGACGGCATATAGTCCGCGATGATCGCCAGAGCGCCAGCGTCGTGCGCCACCTCCGGCATCCGCGCCCAGAGCAGGGAACGGCCGTCGTCGCTGGGGGTGCCGAAGCCCGAGAATCCGAAACTACCATGGGCCAGCCGGATCTCGATGTGCTCGTGCAGGCTGCTCTCCCCTTCGTGGCCGTGGGGCACCAGCGGACAGTCGTCCGGCGCCTGGGGCGCCGGGAAGGTCTCCCAGCAGCCCTCGGCCGCGGACGGGCGGGCGCCGGCGGCCCCGACCACGGTGATGACCTCCCGGTCGCCTACATGGCCCACCACCCGGCCCTGGACCACGTTGCGGCCAATGGCGGGAAGAATCACTTCCAGATCGAGCCGCTCGTCCAGTTGCGTGAGTGACAGGTACTGGCCGGTGGCCCAGACCACCGGCTTGTTGGTGGCATGCTCGAGGGCCACGATGCCGGCCGCCAGACCGGCTCCGCCGAACAGCGAACCGCGGCCGCCGCTCATGCGGCTGGTGAGCGCCAGTTGCCAGCGCTGGGTGTCGATCGGGTGCGCCAGGGAGAGAAACTCGGCGCAGGACTGCTTGGCCGCTTCGGACCGGTTCGGGTTCATGGGACACTCCCGCGAAAAGGCGCAGACTGTAGAGCAGTGCGTCGTCTCAACGAAACCCCCGGTGGTGCCTCATGCCGGACCCGTCGAGCCTTACGGCCGAACAGCTGCGCGAAGAACTGACCGGCGCACGCCTGTTCGAGACGCCCCGCCTGCGCTGCCGGCGCTGGCGGATCACCGACCTGGAGGCCCTGTTCGCCGTGTACGCCGACGAGGAGGGGGCACGCTGGGTCGGCGACGGCACGCCGATCACCTGGGACGAATGCCAACGCTGGCTCCACGTCACCGCACGTAACTATCGCGAGCGCGGTTATGGCATGTTTGTGCTGGAAGACCCCGGCAGCGGCGCGGTGGTCGGATTCTGCGGACTGGTCCACCCGGGCGGCCAGGCGGACGCCGAGATCAAATACGCGTTCCTGCGCTCCCACTGGGGGCGGGGACTGGCCAGCGAAATGGCGCCCGCGCTGCTGGCTCACGGCCACCAGCGCCATGGACTGTCCTGGGTCATTGCCACCGTTGCCCCGGAGAACCTTGCCTCCCAGCGGGTGCTGGAAAAGGCCGGCATGATCTACGCCCGCGACATCCTCGACGACGACGGACAGCCGACCCGGGTTTATCACTGGTCGGCATCCTAGCCGGGAAACGCCCTGGGGCGGCGCCGGACTGGTCAGTCGTCGAAACCGACGAATACCACGGCTTCTTCCACCGCCTTGCGGGTGGAAACTACCGCGTTGGCCGGAAAACTGTCGTCCGGGAACCCCATGGCCACGCAGATCATGATCACCTGATCGTCGGGAATCCCGGCGTGCTCCCGGACCACCGGCGACTGCATGATGCCCTGGCTGTTCACCACACAGCCAAGACCTTCGGACCAGGCGGCATTGACCAGCGCATTGGTAACGGCGCCGCAGTCGAACGGCGCGATGTCGCCGCCGTGGATGGCACGGTCGTAGGTGACCACCACGGACACCGGCGCGTCGAACTGGCGGAAGCCGCGCAGTACCCAGTCGGCGCGCCCCGCCTTATCGCCCCAATCGATGCCCATGGCCTCGAAGAGCTGGCCGGCGATGGCTTTCTGGCGCTCCCGATGGACGCCTTCATAGGCGCCGTGGCCGCGGAACTCCCGCGAGGCGGGCACCCCGGCGAGGTTGCGTTCCGTGTTGCCGGCACGGATGCGGTCCAGCGGCTCACCCGTGACCACGTAGAAGTTCCAGGGCTGGGTGTTGAGCGACGACGGCGCGCGCATGGCCATCTCCATGACCCGCCGGATCAATGCCTTGGGTACCGGATCGGATTTGTAGCCGCGAATGCTGCGGCGCCCCAGAACCACCTCGTCGTACTGCAACGCTCAACTCCACCTTGGACAGCACTCATTGAAACGCGTTTCAGTGAGTGCTGGCAAGGCGCCGGCGTTGCGTCAGGGGATCGTTCGGGTCATGAACACGCTGTTCGGATCCGCTCGATAACTGCCGAATGGACCACACGCCTCGAACCCGAAGCCGGCGTACAGGCATCTTGCTGCTGCAAACGAATCCTGGGACCCGGTCTCCAGACTGAGCCGCCGGTAGCCCCGCCGTTCTGCCTGAACCAGGATGTGATCGAGTAATCTGCGCGCCACACCACGACGCAGATGCGCCGCCGCCGTGCGCATGGACTTGATCTCGCCATGATCCGGCGCCAACTCACGCAAGGCGCCACAGCCGAGCAGTTCGCCGCCGTCCCACAGCGTCCACATGGTAATGTCCGGACGACGCAGGCCGTCCAGATCCAACGCATGAACGCTTTCCGGCGGTGACTGGTTCTTCATGGCCTGCAGATGTTCCACCAGCAGGACTTGAATCTCTGGGCCCGACAGATCGTCGACGACGATGTTCAAGGCTCACCTCCAGGCCCGCGGACCCTGCCGCGGGGACTGGAACGGCAATCAGCCGCCCTGGCGGCGGCTGGAACGTCCACCCGCGCGGCCGCCACCGGCATTGGCGCCGGCGCGGGACTGGCCGCCACCGCTGCCGTTGCCACGCTGTCCGCCCGCGCGGACCCGGCGGCGATTGCGGGACCGGCCACCGCCCGCCCCGTTGCTGCTGCGGGAATCGCCACGCCGGGAATCGGCGCTGCGGGGTTCCGCCGTTCCGGACCGTCCCGCCGACGACCCCTGCCGCGGCGCGGCGCTCTGCTCCGGACGGGGCCGCTCGGGCTTGCGAACCTGGTCCAGCGCCACTTCGGCTTCGTCGGGGATCCGTCCCACCAGGCGCTCGATACCCTTCAGCAGTTTCAGCTCCGCCTGGTCCACCAGCGACCACGCGGCGCCCCCGGCGCCGGCGCGTGCGGTCCGGCCGATCCGGTGCACATAACTTTCCGGCTCGTTCGGCAGTTCATAGTTGATGACGTGAGAAATGCCCTGCACGTCGATGCCGCGAGCGGCGATGTCGGTGGCCACCAGAACCCAGATGGTGCCGTCCTTGAAGTTGGCCAGAGCCCGCTGCCGGGCGTTCTGTGACTTGTTGCCGTGAATCGCTTCGGCACCGATGCCGGCTTCCACCAGATGTTTGGCCACCTTGTTAGCGCCGTGTTTGGTACGGGTGAACACGATGGCGCGGGACACATCGTCTTCCCGCAGCAGGTGCTCGAGCACCCAGCGTTTCTCCGGATTGTCCACCCGGATCAGGCTCTGGCGGATGCGTTTGACCGCCCGCTCCTTCGGCGACACGTCTACCTTGACCGGCTGCTTGAGCATGTCATTGGCCAGCGCCGTGACTTCCTTCGGCATGGTAGCCGAGAACAGCAGCGACTGGCGCGCAGCGGGTACGGCTTTGACGATGCGTTTGACGTCGCGGATGAATCCCATGTCGAGCAGACGATCCGCTTCGTCCAGTACCAGAATCTCCACCGCCCCCAGGTCCACGTGACGCTGGCCCATGAGATCCAGCAACCGCCCCGGGGTGGCGATCAGGAGATCCAGGCCGCGCCGCAGCCGGTCGATCTGGGGACGCTGACCGACGCCGCCGAAGATGACCCCGTGGGTCAGATTGAGGTGGCGGCCAAAGCGGTCGATCTCTTCGTGAATCTGCAGGGCGAGTTCGCGGGTCGGCGCCAGCACCAGCGCCCGCGGGCGGCCCGGACGGGGACGGTCCCCGGACCCGGCCAGCCGCTGCAGCAGGGGCAGGCCGAAAGCCGCCGTCTTGCCGGTCCCGGTCTGGGCCAGACCCAGCAGATCCTTGCCGGAAAGCAGATGGGGAATGGATTGACTCTGGATCGGCGTGGGCTGCTGGTAGCCGATCTCGTCGAGAGCCCGTAGCAGGGCATCGCTCAAACCCAGTGAGCGGAAACAGTCATGATGCACTTGTCATTCCTTGGACCGCGGCCCGCACCAGATTTCGCGCAGGCACGCGCGCTCCGTCTCAGGCCAACGCGCTTGGGCCGGATCGAAGTCGATGGATAGGCGTCTGGAAGGATCTGCGGGGCCGGGAGGCCGACTCGGAGAACCGCGCGTTCGACGCGTCGTTACGCGGAACCCCGCGCTGGGCGCGCACAATGTCGTGCCCGGCGCCTCAAGTCAAGGTTTTTGTTCACCGCACAACGCTCTGGTGGCGCGCCTGCAGCCAGCGAATGACATCGCCGGTGACCTGGTCCCGGTTGGTCTCGTTGAGCATTTCGTGACGTCCACCACGGTAGATGTGGCGCTCGATCCGCCGCACCCCGGCCTCGCCCCACCGTTCGGCCAGAAACTCGATGCCGCGCAGCCCGTCGTTCACCGGATCGGCGTCGCCGGCCACCAGCAGCACCGGCAGGTCGGGCCGGATGCGCCGCAGAATGGCAAGGTCGATGCGCCGCCCATCGGTGCGGTCGAAGCCGTTACGAACAGTTTGCCCCTCGAATCCGCACAGCGGGTCATCGACATAGGCATCCACCTCGGCCGGATCACGGGACAGCCAGTCGTAAGCGGTGCGGGCCGGCTCGAAGGCCTGGTTGTAGTCGGGCACCGCAGCGCCGGGCCGGCGCAGGGTGGAGCCCGACAACACCAGCGCGGTGAGCTTGTGGGAGCCCAGCGGCGCGTACTGCTGCGCCGCCGCCGCCCCCATACTGTGGCCGAACAGGCTCAGCGGGCGGCCGGGGTTGGCGGCGGCAGCGATATCCACCAGGCTGTCGATGTCGTCCACCAGCGCGTCCCAGCCGCCCTCGCCGAAGTCACCCAGCCCTTCGGGTCCGGACGTTCCGCCGTGGGCCCGATGGTCCATGGCCCAGACGTCGAAACCGGCGCCGTTCAGAGCCCGGGCGAATCGCTGATAGCGCAGCGCATGCTCCGCCATGCCGTGAGCGATGACCAGCACCCCCGAGTCGGCCGGCGCCGGCCAGCGATAGGCCTGAATCGGCCAATCGTCGATCCGCGATGAATAGGCAAAGGTCTCCATGGCCAGCGGCACCGTCAGTAGAGCCGCCCCTGCTCGTCCTGGCGGTTACGAACTCCCGAACCCTGGACTATGCCGCGGCCCCCTGGCGGACTCAAGCCACCGGTTCGAGTTGCGATACAGCGCACAGGCGTCTTTCACAAGCCGCTCTAACATGGCCGGCGCCCCATCCTGGGGCGCACGACAAAAGCTATGCGAGTTGGAGCGCGTTCATGAACAAAATCATCGCTGCTATCGCGGGTGCCGGCCTCTCGGCCATGGCCGTGGCCGACGAAGGCCCCCGTTACACCTACATTCAGGCTGGTTACCAGGCCATCGAGTTCGACGACCTCGACGTTGACGGTGATGGTCTGGCGTTGAGCGGATCGCTGGGCGTGACCGACCGGGTTTACCTCAAGGCCGAGTACGGAACCTATGACCTCGATTTCGGGGTCGACGCTACCGAATACGAACTCGGAATCGGAGCCAGTCTACCGATGTCGGACGTGTTCCATCTGATCGGCGAAATCGGTTATGCGGCAGCCGAAGTCGAAGCCAATGGTTTTGATGCCGACGACGACGGCTACGCGCTGGCCGGCGGTTTCCGCTGGATGGCCATGCCGCAACTGGAACTCGGCGCGAAGTTGAACTACGTGGATCTGGACGACTCCGGCGACGATACCGGCCTGTCGGCCCATGCCCACTACAACTTCACCGAGGCGTTTGCGGTGGGCGCCGGAATCGAACTGGGCGACGACGTCACCGGTTACTCGGTGGGCGTCCGCTACGACTTCCACTCGATCTGAACCGTGCCGCCCCCCACCGATCGTTACAGGATGCGAATCAGCGCACGGTCCGGCCGGTGGGACTCGGCCATCATCGGCAGCCGGAGAATCCTCCTTCCAGATGGGTAGAGACATGCGAAACCTCAGCACCTGCATCGTTCTGGCCTGCCTGATGGCGGCCTGTACCACCAACCCGTACACCGGCGAACGCCAGGCGTCCAACACCGGCAAAGGCGCCGCCATCGGCGCCGCCGTTGGAGCCGTGGCTGGCGTGATTTCCGGCGACGACGCCGACGAGCGGCGCAAACGCGCACTGATCGGCGCCGGAGTCGGCGCTCTGGCCGGTGCCGGGGTTGGCGCCTACATGGACCGTCAGGAAGCGAAGTTGCGCGACGAACTGGCCGGCACCGGCGTCAGCGTCACCCGGATCGGCGACGACATCGTGCTCAACATGCCGGGCAACGTCACCTTCCCGGTGAATCAATCGGCCATCGATGCCGGTTTCTACCCGGTACTGAATTCCGTGGTGAAAGTGGTCAACGAGTTCGACAAGACCCTGGTGGACGTTGCCGGCCATACCGACAGCACCGGCAGTGTGTCGTACAACATGTCGCTTTCGCAGCAGCGCGCCCTCAGCGTGTCACAGTACCTGCAGAACCAGGGCGTCTACGCCGCCAGGCTGCAGGCTGAAGGCTACGGCCCCCACTACCCGATCGCGGACAACGGCACGCCCGTGGGACGCGCCGAAAACCGCCGGGTGGAGATCGCCCTGAAACCGCTGCGCCAGAGCTCGGTCTCGAAGCGCTGACCCCCCGCTGGCTGCGCGCCGGACACCATCCGGCGCGCAGGGCCCGATCAATCCGCGTCCACGGCACGCGGTTCAACGCGATAGATGGTCCGCCCGCCGAAAAAACGCTCCGTGATCTGCGGGTCGTCTACCCGGACCGCCAGGGCCGGGTAGATCGTGTCGCCGAGCTGAATGCGGATGCGCCGATCCTCCTTGAGGTAAGTGTGCCAGCGGCGCCGCTCGGCCGCGTCCAGGTACAACGTGCCATCCCGGCAGGCTACCCGCACGAAAACGGAATACGGCTGCTCGGGCCGCACTTCCAGCTTCATCAGCCGGTATTCGTCACAAGCGAAACCGAAGGAGTCGGCGCCGGCCACCGGCCCTTCCAGCCGGTGCCCGCTGAACACCAGGAACGGGGACTGGCAGCCGGCGAGCGCCACCGCCACGAGACCCGGCGCCAGGGCCCGCCGCCATGCCCCATTCCGGTGCCGTGCTGCTCTGCGCAACGTACCTGGTCGAACCACGAGTTCTCCTGTTCCTGCCCCGGTCGACCGGTGCACGGCCCGGCGAGGTGATCGCCCGCGGCTGGCACGACACGCGCTTTGCGGTGGCGCGCAACGAAGCCCAGGAAACCGGCACCCGCCGGCTCATGCTTTATCTGCGCCGGCCCGTTGTATCCTGGCTGCTGCGTCGACCCTACGCGGTAGAGGTGCGCTACGGCGTAAGTTCAGCCCGAGACGAAGTCCTTCAGCGACTTGCTGGCGTTGGCGCCGATGACGTCGGTGTTCCACAGATCCGCAAACTTGAACGAGCGCGGGCAGTGAAAATAGGCCTCGTCCACCGACATCATCAGGGCCTGAATGAGGCCGGTGTTGCTGTCGGCGAAGTTCGTTTCCGGCTCGATGGACAGCGCTTCGAGTTCTTCCCCTTCCACCACGCGCACCCGGCCGTTGACCCGGGCCGTGACTTCGATGCCGGGAATCATGAACACGAATCCGGCTTTCGGATTCGACTCGAAGTTCTGGAAGCTCTGGAACAGGCGGTTGCCGCCGAGGTCCGGCAGCAGCAGGGTGCGCTCATCCACGATCTTCACGAATCCGGGCGTGCCGCCTTTGGGTGACGCATCGCAATCCCCGTCGGCATTGCTGGAAGCCATCACCGCAAACGGAGCGTTGCGGATGAAGCCCTGGATGGGCGGCTCCATGAAGTCCTTGACCTTGGTGGCGGCGGCAGGATGGGCGCCGCCCAGAAGCTCTCTAAGCTGGTCGATACGGCTCATGCGGACTCTCCCGGACTGATGGCCTGCGGCAGGCCCGTACCTTAACCCAGATTCCGCGCAGCGTGGTGGTGCCCACCTCGTCGGGTGCGGTACGCCATGGGCAACAGCGCCGCCGGCGGCCCGGCCCAGCGGGCAGGACTCAACGGCGCACCGTTCAGCCGGGGCCGCCCAGGGCCTTGGAGAGCCCCTCGAGGACGCGCCGCATGGTGCCGGTCAGCAGTACGAACTCAGCGTCCAGACGGGCCAGCGGGTCGTCGTCTTCTTCCCGGTCCTCGGCGGCGTCCATGCCCTGCAGGCGCAGTTTGCGGATTACCGCGTCCTGGTCGAGCACAAAACTCACGACTTCCTGAAACACCATGCCGAGCCGGGTCAGCTTGAGCCCGTTACGCACGTGACGGCGCACGTCGTCGTCGGTGAGTTCCATGTCGAGCCAGGTCACCACCGCGGCGCCGGCGGCCGGATCCTGCATGCGGCACTCGCGGCCCGGCCGGAACGGGCCGGCCGCGTCGCCCAGGAAGACCCGATTGATGAGGGTCGTGACCGGCTGCTTGAACTGCAACGGCGTCACCTGAAGGCTGCCCAGGGCATCGCGCAGCTTGTCGAGGAACCGTTCCGCCTGGGCCTCCGATGCGGTGTCGATGCCGATCACCTTTTCCGCAATCAGGCAGAACCCACGCACCCGCTCGGACTTGAGCAGTGCCCGGGGCATCAGCTCGGCGTGTACCTCGTCCTTGAGTTGCCGCTTCTCGCGCCGGCTCGGCTCCCGTTCGGTGCGTTTGCTGAACTCCGCAACGCGCTCCTCGAGCGCCTCGTTGACCGCGGCCGCGGGCAGTAGCCGAACCTGGCTGCGCAGGCGCAACAGGTCGGCGCCGCCGACCCGCCGGCACAATGGGTCCGCCTCGTCGCCGGTGGGCGCCTCCCACCCGGAACTGCGTTCGCTGTACGACCCGCAGGGGGTGAAAGCGGCGCTTTCCAGCTGTTCGGACAAGCTGGACTCGGATTCGGGCCAACCGCTGTGCAGGCGGTACAGGCGCAGGTTTCTGAACATGCAGCGGCGTCGGGGCAGGCGAGTGAGCGGCGCATTATGCGGATGGCACCTGCCGCTGTCACGGTCGCCGCGCGATCTACGTCGCCCCCCCGGGCCCGCGCCTATCGGGGCACCGGCGGCATGGGTATAATCGCCGCCGACCCATTGGAAGGGGTGCCCCGCCATGATTGCCCGATCCCTGATCGCAACAGCCGTTGCGCTGCTCAGTCTGTCCCTTGCCGCCTGCTCCCCCGGGAGCGACGATGCCGCCGCCGGTTCCGAAACCCCGCCCACCGCGGAGGTCGACCTTTCGGCGCCGCGGGCCGCGGCCCTGGAGGGCTGGCGGCAGCCGCTGTTCGAAGGCCTGGGCGACTTGCATCTGCCCATCACCACCGCGTCTCCCGAGGCGCAACGGTACTTCGATCAGGGCCTTGGCCTGGCCTTTGCATTCAACCATGCCGCCGCCGATTTCGCCTTCACCGAGGCGGCCATGCACGATCCCGACTGCGCCATGTGCTACTGGGGCAGCGCGCTGGTGCTGGGCCCCAACGTCAATGCCGCCATGGACCCGGCCAACAACGAACGGGCCCATCTGCTGGTCAGCAAGGCGGCGCAACTGGCGGTGGATGCCACCGACAAGGAACAGGTGCTGATCGCCGCGCTGCAGCAGCGTTACGCAGCCACCGCGCCGGAGGACCGCACGCCGCTGGACGAAGCCTACGCCGATGCCATGCGGGCCGCGGCCGAGCAGTTCCCCGAGGACGAAGACATTCAGGCCCTTACGGCAGAAGCCCTGATGGACCTGCACCCCTGGGACTTCTGGCTGGCCGACGGCGAGGAGCGGCCATGGACCGCGGAGATCATCGAGGTCATCGAGGGCGCGCTGGCACTGGACGAGGACCACATCGGCGCCATCCACCTGTACATCCACGCCGTGGAACAGTCGAGTGATGCACACCGGGCGGAGCCCTACGCCGACCGGCTGGCCAACCTGGCGCCGTCCGCCGGACATCTGGTGCACATGCCTGCGCATATCTACATCCGAGTCGGCCGCTACCACGACTCGACCCTGAACAACATGAAGGCGACTGACGCCGACTCGGCGTTCATCCAGGCCTGCCGATCCAACAGCCCCATCTACCTGGCCGGCTACATTCCTCACAACTGGCATTTCGGCTGGGTCACCGCGGCCATCGAAGGCTGGAGCGAGCAGGCGTTCGCCATGGCCGAAGGGACCGCCGCGCAACTCTCCCCGGAACTGCTGCGCGCACCGGGCATGGGCGTTGCTCAGCATTTCCTCATGCAGCCGGCGTTCGCCCAGGTCCGCTTCGGCGCCTGGGACGACATCCTGGCCAGCCAGGCGCCCGACGACGACCTGCTCTACGCCCGCGCTGTGTGGCACTACGCCCGCGGCCGCGCGTACCTGGGCAACGGCGATGTCGAGGCGGCCAGCGCCGAGGCCGCCAGGCTGGTGGAGCTGCGTAACCTGCCCGCCATGGAAGAGCTGCGCTTCTTCGAGCGCGACAAAGGCAACGACATCCTGGCCGTGGCGGAAAGCGTGTTGACCGGCGAACTGCTGGCCGCGCAGGGTGACCTCGACGGGGCAATTGCGGCGCTCGAGACCGCGGTCGAACTGGAAGACGCCCTGCCCTATAACGAGCCGCCCAACTGGTACTATCCGGCCCGCCACTCCCTGGGCGTGGTGCAACTTGCTGCGGACGACGCGTCCGCAGCCGAGCAGACCTATCTTCAGGACCTGGCGATCATGCCGGAAAACGGCTGGGCTCTGCTCGGCCTGGAGCAGGCGCTGCGGGCTCAGGGCAAGGACGCGGAAGCCGACGAAGTTGCCAGCCGCTTCGACGTGGCCTGGCAGCACGCCGACACCGAGATCAGCGCATCGCGGATCTGACCATCCGTTGATCGATGGCGCCGAACACGCTGCGGCCGGCGCCATCGCACATTTCCATCCGAACCCGGTCGCCGAAGCGCATGAACGGCGTGCGCGGCGCCCCGGACTCGATGGTCTCGATGCACCGCAGTTCGGCGATGCAGGAATAACCCACACCCCCGTCGGCAATGGCGCTGCCGTGCACGGAACCTGAGGGTGACTGCTGGCGGTTGGACACGGTCCCCGAGCCGATCAGGGTGCCGGCGCCCAGATTGCGCGTCCGCGCCGCATGGGCAATCAGGTCCGCGAACGAAAATGTCATGTCCTGCCCGGCATCGGGACGCCCGAACGGCTCGCCGTTGTAGAACGACAGCAGCGGCAGGTGCACCCGGCCATCGTGCCACGCCTCACCCAGTTCGTCGGGGGTCACCGCCACCGGCGCAAAACTGGTGGCCGGTTTCGACTGGACGAAACCGAAGCCCTTTTCCAGCTCGCCGGGAATCAGGTTGCGCAGCGAGACGTCGTTGACCAGTACGATCAGGCGCACGAAATCGAGGGCCTCGGCTGCCGGTGTGCCCATGGGCACATCGCCGGTGATCACCGCCACTTCACCTTCGAAATCGATGCCCCAGTCCTCGCAGCCCAGCGCAACATCCGCCTGACCGCCGAGCAGATCGTCCGAGCCACCCTGATACATGAGCGGATCGGTCAGAAGCTGCGCCGGCAGCTCGGCCCCGCGGGCGCGACGTACCAGCTCCACGTGATTCAGATAAGCGCTGCCGTCCAGCCACTGACAGGCACGCGGCAACGGCGCCGCACAGGCGGTCTGCTCGAACACCATCCCGTCGAGGCGTTGGGACTCGAGCTGTTCGGCGGTTTCCCGAAGCCGGGGCGCAACCGCGTCCCAGTCATCGAGGGCGCGCTGCAGGGTCGGCGCAATGTGTGCCACCGGCACCGCCCGCTCGAGGTTGCGGGAGACGACGACCAGACGGCCGTCGCGGCCACCCGCCAGGCTGGCCAGTTTCATGAACCGGCGTCGTCCGCGTCGGTCATCGTCTCCGGGACATCGGCGCTGCGCTCATGCAGCCAGGCGGCGTGCCTCGGGGCCCGCCGGGTGCGGCTCCACTCCTCGAGCATGGCGGGCGCCACCTCACGGAGCCGCCGCAGGTCCTCCCGGGAGCCGGTGTTGGCGGCCAGTTCCAGTCGGTGACCATTGGGGTCGAAAAAGTAGATGGACTTGAAGATGCCGTGGTTGACCGGCCCCACCACGTCCAGGCCGGCGGCCTCGACCGTGGCCTTGGCGCCCAGCAGCGCGTCCATGGACTCGACCTCGAACGCGATGTGCTGAACCCACTCCGGCGTGTTGCCGTCGCGGCCCATCGGCGGCGAGTTGGGCAACTCGAAGAATGCCAGCACGTTGCCCATACCGGCATCCAGAAATACGTGCATGTAAGGATCCGGCGCGCCGGTGGACGGCACCTGGTCCTCGGCGATGGCCAGCACAAAATCCATGCCGAGCACTTTCTGATAGAACTCCACCGTCTCCTTCGCATCCTTGCAGCGATAGGCAACGTGGTGAATGCGTTTCAGACTCATGCCGCACCCTCCTTCGCCGAGAGCGCACCGCGGCGCATCTGATCCCGCTCCATGGATTCGAACAGGGCCTGGAAGTTCCCTTCACCGAAACCTTCGTCGCGGCGGCGCTCGATGAATTCGAAGAAGATCGGCCCTACCAGTGTCTCGGAGAAAATCTGCAGCAGCAGCCTGGGCTCGCCGCCTTCCGTACTGCCGTCCACCAGGATGCCGCGGCTGCGCAGCTCATCGAGCGCCAGGCCGTGGCCCGGCAGCCGCTCATCGAGCATCTCGTAATAGGTGTCGGGCGGCGGTGTCATGAAAGCGACGCCGCGCGCCTCGAGGGCGTCCCAGGTCCGCAGCAGATCGCTGCAATGGAATGCGATGTGCTGAATGCCCTCGCCGTTATAGGCCATCAGGAACTCCTCGATCTGTCCGTTGCCGCCGGCTTCCTCGTTGAGCGGAATGCGGATCTTGTCATCCGGCGCGGTCATGGCGCGTGAGGTCAACCCGGTCTGCCGGCCGCGAATGTCGAAGTGGCGGATCTCGCGGAAATTGAACAGGCGCTCGTAAAAACGTGCCCAGTGATCCATCCGGCCGCGATAAACGTTGTGGGTCAGGTGATCGATGACCTGCAGCCCGGTACCCGGCGGACGCCGCTCGACGCCGGGCAGGTACTCGAAGTCGATGTCGTAGATGGTGCCGCCATCCGGCTTGTCCACGCCGTCTGCATAGCGGTCGATCAGGTACAGGGGCGCGCCGCCGATGCCGCGGATGGCCGGCAACCGCAGTTCCATGGGGCCGGTGGGCAGATCCAGTGGCTGGGCGCCGAGTTCCAGCGCGCGCGCATAAGCATGGTGGGCGTCGCGGACCCGGAACGCCATACCGCAGGCCGAGGCCCCATGCTCCTCGGCGTAATACGCGGCCAGGCTGCGCGGTTCGTAGTTGACGATGAAGTTGACGTCGTTCTGCCGCCACAGGTGCGCGTCCTTGGAGCGGTGGCGCGCCACGTTCTCGAAACCCAGCGGCTCGAACACGGACTCCAGCACGCCGCGCTCGGGGGACGAGAACTCGACGAATTCGAAGCCATCGAGACCCATGGGGTTGTCGTGGGATTGGCGCATGGAGCCCTCCGTGAGGCGGTGGTTCAAACGCAGATGTTAGGCCGAAGGTGTCGCAGGAACGCACCTATTTCAGCCCAGAATCGGCCGTTTCAGGGTGTCTTTCTCCTTTCTCGGATCAAAAATCGGTGTAATCTTTCTGAAATCGCGCGACATGAAGAAACAGACATGGAACTGGACGCCGCGGAACGCGAGATCCTGCGCCTGCTGCAGAGCCATGGACGGATGTCCAACGTCGAACTGGCGGAACGCATCGGGCTGTCCGAGTCGCCCTGCTTCCGGCGGGTCAGGCAGTTGGAGGGGTCCGGGCTGATCAAAGGTTATGCGGCGGTCGTCGACCAGCGGCTGCTGGGCCTCGAAGTCACCGCCTTCGTGCTGGTCACCATGGAGAAGCAGCCGGACGCCGCTACCGAAGCCTTCATCGCCGCCGTTCAGGCGGAGTCGCACATCGTCGAGTGTTACGCCACCAGTGGCTCACACGACTACCTGATGAAGGTGGTGGCCCGCAGCATCGACCACTTCTCGGAGTTGTGCATGCAGCGCATCCTCAAATTCCCCGGCGTCATGCACGTGGAGTCGAGCTTCAGCCTGAAAGAGATCAAACACAGCCCGGGACTGCCGGTGTGAGCCCGGGCGTGCGGGTGGCGACGGCTAAGGCGCCGCCGCCAGACTGTGATACGCCCGATTCACGAACAGCGCCGGGTCACCATAGGTGTCGTCGAATCCTTCGGTGGGACGGGCGGCAATCACCGCATCCAGGTCAGCGCCATCGGCCACCAGGGCCGCGATACGCTCGCGCACCTTCTCGAGCATGGCCACGTAGGCCTGCATCTGCGGGTAGTCGGTCACCGGGCCATGCCCGGGCACCACCACGGTGTCCTTGTCGATCTCGTTGAGCGCCGCTTTGCAGAACGCGATCACCCCGTCCAGGGTGCCGCCGTTGCCGGTGTCGATGAACGGATACCCTGAATTGTTGAACACATCCCCCATGTGCAGCACGTTGCTGTCGCGGAAGATCACGGCGGTGTCGCCGGTGGTATGGGCGGCGCCGAAGTGCAGCAGATCGATGCGCTCGCCATTGAAGTGGAACTGCATGGTGTCGTCGTAACTGATGACCGGCAGCGCTTCCGGAGGATAAGCCTGCTGGTCGTACTGAATGGCCACCAGATCGATGGTGTGGCGGCCGAGCATCATGTCCCGTGAGTTGGCCTGTGACACCAGCCACGCGCCACCGGGCCCGAATGCCAGATTGCCGTCGGCGTGGTCGAAGTGCCAGTGGGTGTTGATGACGAAGTCGATGGCGCCGCCGCCGAGGTCGGCGATGGCGGCTTCGAGCCTGGGCGCCAGTTCCGGGAACTGATCGTCCACCAGCAGCACGCCATTGTCGCCGTGGCTGACCAGCACGTTGCCGCCGGCGCCAAACAGCACGTGCAACCGGTCGTTGATGGTTTCGGTGGTGATCGTGACGTCGTCGAAATCCCAGCCGAAGGCGGCGGCTATGCGTTGCCGTTCCGCGTCCTGTGCGGCCGCGTCGAACGTCTGTGCGGCGCTGGCGCCCGCCGCGCCGGCCAGCAGAACGGCCAGCCCCAGGCTCTTCAGTAAGTCACGCATGGCTTCGCCCCTTCCTTGTTGTCGTCCCTTGTTGTCGTCGAAATCAGTGATGAGTCACGATCCGGTCGGCGGCCCACACCGCAGCCGCAATCACCAGCGCCGAGGCGGCGCCGAAATACAAGGTCTCCAGAGCCGCTCCCACGTTCACCGCGTGTTCGAGAAACTGGATTACCAGGATGACCACGGCCAGGTGAATCACCGTGGCCTTGAGCTGGTGAAAGTTGGTGATCTCCAGGCGCCCCATACGTAACTCGTCGTCGGCCGGCGTCAACTCGCGGTGACTGATGAAAAGCCGATAGAGGCCGCTGGCTATGATCTGAAAGGTCACCGCGATAAGCAGGATGTCGAGTACTTTCAGCAGTTGTACTGCGACCTCCTTGCCGACGTCCGCCTTCTCCGGCAGCCGCACCAGCGTCTCGTAGATCACTTCCGTCAGCAGGGTGACGCTCACGACGTACAACAACAGCGCCGACACCACGCTCACGATCACGGTGATCACCACCAGATACCGGGTACTGCCGAGCAGCTTTTCCACCATACGCGCATCGTCCGTCTGCCGATGGAGACGCCGCCAGAGAACCCATCTGCGGCTGATCAGAACATATCACGACGGTTCCACGCTGTGCATCTGCGTGACCATATCGACTATCCTGTCCGGCGTGGCGGACGGGAGAACGAGGATGCGTCGAATCGCGCTGACGAACGCGGGCGTTATGCTGATCGGCCTGGCAGGCTGCGCTGAACCGGCGGACCTCACACCCGCCGATCCTGCCCCGCATACCGCGCCGGCAGACGCTGCGGTCAGCCGGAACGAACCTTCCGCCCCCGATCCGGGCGCCGCCGAGCCGGCCGCCCGGCGGCCGTTCTTCGGCGATCTGCACGTTCACACCCGCTATTCCTTCGACGCCTTTCTGTTCGGCACCCGGGCCGGTCCCGACGATGCTTACCGCTACGCCCGGGGCGAACCGATTGCGCACCCGGGCGGATTCGAGGTGCGTCTCGATCGGCCTCTGGACTTCTACGCGGTCACCGATCACGCCATGTTCCTGGGCAATCTGTCCGGCTGGGCGGAAGGCCTGGGGGAACACAGTGATCATCCGGTGGTTAAGGCATTCCAGGCCGCCAGCACCGTGGAAGAACGAACGGCCGCGTTCCAGGGCATGCGTGAGTACCTGGTCCCGGGCAAAGCCGATGGCCTGCTCGATCCAGCGCTGGTGCGCAGCGCCTGGCAGGAAATTCGTGATGCCGCGGACCGGCACAACGATCCGGGGGCGTTCACGACTTTCGTCGCTTACGAGTACACGTCCGGCCCGGAGTCGCAGAATCTGCACCGCAACGTGATCTTTCAGAGCGCTGACGCACCGGAGGTGCCGTACAGCCGGCTCGAATCCATGAACCCGGAAACACTCTGGGACTGGATGGACGGCCTGCGCGATCGGGGCATCGAGTCGCTGGCCATTCCCCACAACTCCAATGGTTCCAATGGTCAGATGTTTGCACTCGCCGACTGGGGCGGCGCGCCGCTCGATGCCGCTTACGCCGAGCAGCGTATGCGCAACGAGCCACTGGTGGAAATCACTCAGGTCAAAGGCACCTCGGAGACCCACCCCGCCCTGTCACCCAACGATGAGTGGGCCGGCTTCGAAATCATGCCGTTGCGGATCGCCTCGGACCTGTCCAGCCAGCCCTCCGGGAGCTACGCCCGGGAAGCGCTGCTGAACGGCATTGCCATGGAGGCCAGCGACGCCTTCAACCCGTTTCAGTTCGGCTTCGTCGGCGCCAGCGACACCCACACCGGCGCCGCCTCCCTGAACGAATCCAACTACTTCAGCAAGGTCGGCCTGCTGGACGCCACCGGGCAGCTACGCGGTTCGTTACCCCTGAACGAGCCGGACACCGACGGCAACGCCTATCGTGACGGCTACTACCACTACTGGGGCGCCTCCGGTGTCACCGGAGTCTGGGCCGAGCAGAACACCCGGGAATCTCTGTACGCCGCGCTGCGGCGCAAGGAGACTTTCGCCACCAGCGGACCACGCATGGTCCTGCGACTGTTCGCCGGCTTCGGCATCGATCCGGCCGCCCACCAGTCGGAAGATCCCGCGGCCGCCGGCTACGCAGCCGGCGTACCCATGGGTGGCGACCTGCTGCCGGGGGACGGGCCGTTGCGGCTGGTGGTGGTCGCCATGCAGGATCCGTTGGGTACCCCGTTGCAGAGGCTGCAGATTATCAAAGGCTGGGTGGAAAACGGCACGCCGCGAGAGCAGGTCTACGACGTCGCCTGTTCGGACGGGCTGACGGTCGACCCCGAGTCCCACCGCTGCCCGGACAACGGCGCCCGCGTGGATCTCGACACCTGCCGGATCAGCGCCGGGGTCGGCGCCAGCGAACTGGCGGTCACCTGGCAGGATCCCCAGTTCGATCCGGCTCAGGAAGCGTTCTATTACGCCCGGGCGCTGGAGAACCCGACCTGCCGCTGGTCCACCTGGGATGCCGTACGGGCCGGCGTCACGCCCCGCGAGGATCTGCAGCACATCATTCAGGAACGGGCCTGGACATCGCCGATCTGGTACCACGGATCCCGCCCCGACACCCCGGATGCGCCGGATGGCGCGGGGGCCTGACAGCCACCGCGCTCGCGCGTCTGTTACCAGCCTCCGGAACGGCATACACTGACGAAGCATCGGCTGGGGGGCCCATGCGCTACCCGTTCCTTCGCCGCCAGCACACCCGGGACCGCCGACTTGCGTTCACGGTTGCCGCCGCCTTCGCGGCCGCCGGGCTGGCGTGGGTATTCTTCACCGACCACCTCCTCTACTCACTGACCCTGGACCCGGCCCTCATCGCCCGCATCGAGACCGCCAAAGGCTGGCTGTTCATCGGGTTCGCCACCGCTCTGATCTACCTGGTCGCGGAACGCGGCGCACGCCGCCTGCAGACGGCCCTGGGAACCCTCGAGACCATCATCGACGGCGCCGCCGACGGCGTGCTGGTCATCAGCCCGGCCCGTGCCATAGTCAATGCCAACCCCGCAGCCCTGCGCCTGCTCGGCTGCAGCGACGGGCAGGCCCTCGACGGTTTGAGCAGCGCCGAGTTCGCCAGGCGGTATCGGGTCTCCTACGGCGACGGGTCCCGGGTGCCCGCCGATGCCATGGTGCTGCAACGCGCCTTCGACAGCCGTGAACCCCTGCAGGAAACCCTGGTTGTGCATCCGCCCGGTGCAGAGCCGCGGGTCCTGTCAGTAACCGCTGCCGCCGTTGCCACGGACGAGCGTCCGGATGGCGCACTGGTGGTCGGTGTGCTCCACGACGTCACGGAAGCCGACCGCTTCGAACGGATGCGCGACCGGTTCCTGAGCGCCGCGGCCCACGCCCTCAAGACGCCCCTCACCGTCATCAAGACCCATGCCCAGCTACTGGCCCGCAGCGACCTGCCGGAACTGGCGCCGGCCACCGCCGCCATCGGCCGGCAGTGCGATCACATGGAGCGGCTGGTTCAGAACCTGCTGGTGCTGGCCAGGCTGCGGTCCCGGACCCTGGAGCTGGAACCCGCGAAGGTTGCGCTGGCCGGCCTGCTGGAGCGGGCCGTGCGGGTCGCCCGACGCCTGGCGCCGCTGCGGCCCATGAACGTGACCTACCACGACGAGCCTCTGCTGTTCGCCGATCAGGAGCGCCTGACCATGGTGCTGAACAACCTGCTGACCGAAGCTCTGGACGCCAGCGCCCCGGAGGCGCCGCTGGAAGTCGACCTGAAGAGCCATGACGAGTGGGCCGAGTTGACCTTGCGGGTGGCGCCGTTGCGGCCGGAGGAGCGGCTGCTCGACGGACTGCCCGAGCACGACGTGCTGGGCGTCGAACAGGAGGTTTCACAGCGGGTAGTGGAAGCCCACGGCGGCTCCCTGGAACGCCACGAAACGCCGGAACAACTGATGATTCGCCTGCGCCTGCCACGGCTCACCGGCGACGCTTCGCAGGAGCCCGCGGCATGAGCACCGACGTGCTGGTGGTCGAGGACGATCGCGACCTGGCCACCGTCATGCGCCTGGCGCTGGAGAGCGCCGGGCACCGGGTCCGCGTTGCCCGCAACGGCCAGGAAGCGCTGGACATGGCGGCCGACGCACTTCCAGCCCTGGTGTTACTGGACATGATGATGCCGGTCATGGACGGCTGGCGCTGCGCCGCCGAACTGCGCGCGCGCTACGGACAGTCGTTACCGATCATCGTGGTCACGGCTTCGGAACTGGCGCTGCGGCGCGGTGCGAACGTTGATGCCGACGCCACCCTGGCCAAACCGTTCGAGCTGGACGAACTGCTGGATCTGGTGGCGCGCCACCTGGCTGCCTGAACTCGGCTCCTGCCGTTCAGCGCTGGCGTCGCACCGCCCGATCGACCCAGATCGACTCGGTGGTGGGGTTGTAGCGGGCATAAAACGGGCGCGCCAGCGTACGGCAGTAATCCTGCATGCGGGCCTTGGCCTGCTGCAGCGAGTCGGCGACAAAATAGGTGTCCTGGTATTCGGTAATGGGAAATGTGCAGCGCGCCGCTTCGATCGGCTGCCAGGGCCTGAGCTCGGGACCGTCGTCCGGCGCCGCACGATCCGCCGTACACGCGTATTCCAGTTCGCCGAAACTGGACAGCAGCCCGGCGCCGTAGGCCTTCAACGCGCCCTGCTCGCGGACCAGGCCGAACTCCACCGAAAACCAGTAGCAGCGCGCCAGCCGTTCGATCTCCTCGTCACTGGCGCCGAGGCTGGCGAGCCCGATCTCTTGTGACAGGTCGGCAAACGCCGGATCGGCAAACATGGGTGCGTGGCCGATGAGTTCGTGCACCACGTCCGGCTCGGGCGTGTACAGCGGAACCGACTGATGGCGCAGGTACTGGGTCGAGAAGAACACACGGAAAGCCAGCCCACTCAGAAAGTCCCGCGCGTCCAGCAGGCCTGCTACCGGACGCAGCCGGAAACCGGTGCGCTGACGCAGAAAATCGCTGACCTCGCGCGCCTGGGGAATGCGATTCTCCGCATAGCCGCAGTCCCGCGCCATGGTCGCAAAGGCACGGCGGTACTCGGCGCAGGCATGGCGTTCGTGCAGCGCCTCCAGGCGCCGGAACACCTCACCCCAGGTCGCCGTCTCTTCGGCGCTGTAGACCACTTCCGGAATGGCATCCCCATGACGGTAGCGCCGCGCCAGGGCATCGATGTGAGCGCGTCTCGCCCGGTAGCCGGCGTCGTGAAACCCGGGATGATCGGATTCGAGCGCGCTGCCGGCATCCAGGGTACGGCCAGCGATCCGGTCCAGTTCCGCCACCTGGCGGGGAAACCAGGGTACGGTCCGTTCATCGAGCACCAGCAGCTTCAGGGTAATGGAAGCCAGCGCGTCGATGACGGCTTCCACCGCCGGTTCGCCGCGCCGGCCCTCGCAGTCCACGTAGAAGTCGAAACGCCCGTCCCGGGCCGGCCGGGACTCGATGTGGGTGAGGTTGACCCCTTGACGGGAGAACTGGTGCAGGACGGCTTCCAGGGAACCGGGCCGGTCCTCCAATTCGATCAGCAGCGAAACCCGGCGCTGGCGCGGACTGGCGGTCGAGGTTGTCATGAACCGTTGGACCTCGCTCCCAGGCTGCCGTTCGCCCCTACCCGCCCGGGCGCCGCGGCGCGATGCCGTGGCGGTCGAACACCGCGTCGACAGTCCCGTCCGCCAGCGCCAGGTCCAGCCAGGTGTCGACGAACGCCAGCCACACCGGGTCCTGGGGCAGCAGATAGGCTTTCTCCTGATAGGTCAGAGTCTGATCCGGCATGCTCGGACAGAGACCGGGATTGCGGCTGGCCTGCAGTTCCACCTCGACCCGGTCGGTGATCATGACGTCGGCCTGCCCGTCCACCAACGCCTGAAAGATGGTGCGGTTGTCCTGGTGCGATATCTTGTCGGCGCGGTGAATGTTGGCGTCCACGTACTGCTCGTTGGTGCCGCCGGGGTTGACCACCACCCGCACGCCGGGACGGTCGATGGCCGCCAGGTCCGGGTAGTCTGCCGCGTCGGCACAGCGGGTGATGGGCGTCTTACCGCCCACGTAATAGGGGCCGGTGAACAGCCCGGCACGCTGCCGCGCCAGGGTCCTCGACACCCCACCCATGGCGACGTCGAAACGGCCCTCGGCCAGATCCTGCATCAGGGTCGGCCAGGTGGTGGGCACGAACCGTACTTCCACCCCCAGGGCGCTGGCCAGGTTCCGGGCCAGATCCACGTCGATCCCGGCCGGCGCCGGATCACCATCCCGCCGCAGAGTGAAGGGTGCATAGTCGCCCGTGGTCCCCACCCGCAACACGCCGCTGACAAGGACCTGAACCAGCCGGTTGGGGAAATGCTGCAGCGTGGATACCGCATCGAACAGCGCGTCACGATGCGGCGCGTCCAGCCCTTCGACCTCGAGCGCCGATTCGAAGGCCTCGCGCCCGCCAGGCTCGGCGCCGGCTGCCGCAGCCAGGATGCGATCCCCCAGTTCGCTCAGCCGCGGCCGCAGCACCTGGTGCAGATCCGCTGCCGCTCCCGGTTCCGGGCCCGCGGCCCAGCGATCGAACCAGTAACGCTGTACGGCCTTGGCGGCTTCCATCTGGGCGACGAACAGACGGCGTGCGGACTCCGGCGTCACGCCATGACGCAGCGCGTCTTCGCCGGCGGCGGCCAGCACCTGCTGCTCCCGCTCCGGGCGCTCGATCGGCAACCCCTGCTGCCACTTGTAGGCTGCCACCTGCTGCATCAACCCCAGGCGCTGATTCAGCAGCACGTACAGATCATCGCCGGCCAGCGCCATCGTCGAGGCGCCGGCTGCACAGGCCCAGAACAGCCCGGTTGTTACCAGACGTAACAAATTTCTAGAACCCATTTTAACTGATCACTCCACGCTCAGACCGCGTCCTGTCGGGCTTGCGGCGGCAAAATGTTGACATCGCCAAAGCTCGACACTACAAGAGGCCAAGGGGCAATTGTTTCAACCTGTTGCAATTCGTCAGGGAGTACCCGGACATCCATTGTCCCCGGGATGGCGTCGTCGGGCTCCGGCATTTGGAGGGGGAGTATATGACCACAGCGAACGTGCGCCATCGCGCGCCGAGCGCGCGCCACTGCGCAACATGGATTCCGGCTCTGTTACTGCTTCCGGCTCTCGCGGTGCCCGCCAGCGCCGCCGAAGGCGGAAGAAGGATCGAAGAGGTGATCGTCACCGCCGAACGGCGCGAAGCGAGCATTCAGGATACGTCCATTTCGATCACCGCGTTCACGTCCGAGTTTCTCGACGACTTCGGCATCCGCAACCAGGAAGATCTGCAGAACTACGTTCCCGCCACCACCATTCAGCCCTACGACGCCACCGTGCGCGGGGTGGGCCGGAACTTCCGCGCTCTCGGTGGTGACCCCGGGGTATCGACCTACATGAACGGCATCTACTCCGAAGACCTGCTGACCGCCACCGGGCAGACGTTCTTCGACGTGGAGCGCATCGAGGTACTGCGCGGGCCCCAGGGTACCCTGTACGGCCGCAACGCCGTCGGCGGCGCCATCAACATCCTGTACAAGGAGCCGACCTACGACTACGAAGGCATGGTCAAGGCCATCGTCGGTAATTTCGGTTCCGAGGAATACTACGCCGCGTTCTCCGGCCCGCTTATTCAGGACAAGCTTGCCGGCCGTGTCGTCTACGCTCACCGCGAGCGCGACGGCGTGATCGAGGAGATCGGACCGGGCGAAGACCTGGACGGCCTCGGCACCGACAGCCTGGCGCTGCAGCTCAAGTGGAACATCACCGACTCTCTGGAAATGAACATCCGGCAGAACTGGATGGACATCGACCGGCCATTCGGTGGGGCCAATGGAGCTGGACTGGTGGTCCTCAACGAAGAAGGCATGCCCAAGCGCAACACCACCAATCTGGTGCCTGGTTACCGACGTATCGATCTGTCCAACACGGATCCATCCAACATCTTCCAGCAGAGCTTCTACGACGATAGTGCTCCGATCGTGGAGTTCACCGATCCGGGCACGGGAGACATCGTTCTCACACAGCACAACCGGGCGGGCATCGACTACGGCGACTTCAACGGCTTTCAGAACTCGGCCGCCTCCCTCGATGGATTCAACGAGACGTCCGAAGAAACTGCCCGGCGCTATAATGAGTGCGTATTCGATGGCGACATCGACGGATCTGATATCTGCGCAGCAACCAACGGCTTCAACAACGAAGAGTTCGAGCAGATGGGCACCCAGTTCAGTCTGAACTGGGATGTCTCCGAAACGCTGACACTGAAGTACCTGTTCGGCTTCAACACTCTTTCGTACGAGCGCATAACCGACGACGACAACACCGCGAGCCTGGTACGTGACCGTCAGTTCTACGTAAACCACGAAGCCGACTATCGCTCTCACGAACTGCAGGCGTTCTTCGACATTGGTGAGAGTTGGACCTTCACCTCGGGGATATTCTTCTACAACGCCGAGATCGACCAACGTGGCGACTACTATTCGTCTGTGGGCGAGGACCGCTTCGTCAATCCTTACAACGACGCAACAGGCATCGAGACCGCCTTCTTCGGCGACGGCCCAACGGTGGACCTGTTCAGCGCCAGACGTTCCTGCGACGTCGACGATCCGGCTCCCAGCTGCGACCGGAACTTTGCGGTCTATACGCCCAACGCGCGTGAAGACAATGCGGACCTGAACATTCAGACATCGCGCTGGCTGGGGGACGACGGCACGAACCGAGCACTCGACGTCCGGAACGGACCACGCACTATCGGCACGGACCTGCTCTACACAACGGAAACCAAAAGAGAAGCGTTTGCTGCCTATACCCAGGCCGTCTGGGACATCAACCCGACATTCAGCCTGACTCTCGGTATACGCTACGCCGAGGACGAGGTGACGGCAGAGGAAAACGTGTTCCGATACTCCGAGGTCGGCGGAGAGCCCTGCCCTGCGACAGGCTGTCTACCCCCTGCAGAAGAATCCGATACCGCTCTGGAAGCGATTCTCGGTCCTGGCGGCCTGGCGACCTACAACATCGTAAACGGCGGCATCGTTCAGGACACCGACGGAAACTGGGTCCCGACGCCTCGCAACGTCAACGGCGGCATTCCCTTTGCCTACAGCATCTATCGACCATTCCAACGTACTGACAAGGAGTGGGACTGGCGTCTCAATCTGGATCACCACATCACCGAGAACGCCATGCTCTACTACTCCGCCACCAAGGGCCACCGCAGCGGCGGCTACAATCTCGTGTTCTTCAGTCTGACTCCCACTTACGAACCGGAAGAACTGGTCTCCTACGAACTCGGCTATAAGACCGATTGGATGGATGGCACGTTGCAGCTGAACGGTTCGTTCTACTACTACGACTACGAGACCATCCACACCGTGGTCGCTGAAGCATCGGATTTCTTCGGCACCACCAACTCCGTGCTGGCGGCCCCTGGCGGCGAAGTGTATGGAGCGGAAGCGGAAGCGACGTGGCTGGTGACCGATCGCCTGACGCTGGGTGGCAACTTCAGTTACACACCGAGCGAGTACACGGAGACCCTGCTGGCTACGGACCTGGCACCCTACGACCGGCCGGAGTCGGTCTTCCCTGATACCGCCGACCTGCAGGAAGACATTAAGGGTAACCAGCTCATTCAGGTGCCGGAGATCAAAACCACACTCTGGGGCAGTTACCGGTTCCCCATGCCCGGCGACTCCAATCTGGACGTTCTGGCGAGCTGGGCCTACACCGACAAGGTCTACTACTCGCCATTCGAGAAAGAGGAAGAAAGCGCACCGTCTTATGAGCGGGTCGACCTGAGAGCCACCTGGACCAGCGCCAACAACCGCATCACCGTTAGCGGATTCGTGAACAACGTGTTCGACGAAATCGGCAAGCTTCAGGTACTGCGAGAAGGCGAGAACGAGTTCTTCCGGCACGCTGCCGGCACCACGGTGCCGCGCCACTACGGCCTGGAACTCAGCTACACCCTGGGTAACTACTGATCGGCCGTTTGACCGGTTGATCCAGAGGGGCGCTGCGGCGCCCCTTTTCTTTGCCGGGCCGCAGCCTTCTATGGCGCAGATCGGGTAGGATGCGCCCATGCGTATCGCCACCTGGAACATCAACGGGCTGCGCGCCCGTCTGGACTATCTGTGCCTCTGGCTGGAGCGCCGTCAGCCCGACATCGTGGGCCTGCAGGAGCTCAAGACCGCCGACGAGGTGTTTCCCTACGACGCTTTCGAAGCACTCGGCTATCACGCGCTGGTGCACGGCGAGAAAGCCTGGAACGGGGTCGCCATCCTGTCCCGGGAGCCGGGCGAGGTGCTGCATCGGGGGCTCGCCGGCCAGGAAGACTTCGGTTCCCGG
Source organism: uncultured Gammaproteobacteria bacterium (assembly GCA_942491135.1). Taxonomy (GTDB): domain Bacteria; phylum Pseudomonadota; class Gammaproteobacteria; order Pseudomonadales; family Azotimanducaceae; genus UBA7803. The sequence continues at coordinate 442,477 of CALNZS010000016.1, forward strand.
CTGCTGGCCGCGCGCTTCGGCGAGCTGGATTTCGAAACCGTCTACTGCCCCAATGGCAAGACCCTGGAGCACGACGACTTTCCACGCAAACTGGCATGGTTCGACGCGCTCCACGACCACTGGCAGACACATCACGACCCCGGCCGCCAGGTGGTGTTGTGCGGCGACTTCAACATCGCACCGGGCGCCGCGGATAGCTGGCACGGCGCTGCCGGTGACGGCCGTCTGTTTCACACCGACGCGGAGCGCCTGCGCATGAGCCGGCTGTTCGAGCGCGGACTGGTGGACCTGTACCGGGACCGCCATCCCGACGGCAACGCTTTTTCCTGGTGGGACTACCGCGGTGGCGCGTTTCACCGCGGTCACGGCCTGCGCATCGACTTTCTGCTGGCCACCGAAGCGGTCCGGGCCCGCGTTCAGGACGTGGCCATCGACCGGGACTTCCGCAAGAAGCAGGAGGGGCTGTCGGCCTCCGACCACGCCCCGGTCTACGCAGACCTCGGCTGACCGCTAGCGAGGCGGCGCCGGCAGCCAGCGCCCGGCGGCCATCACCCCTTCGATACGGCGCGTGTTGCCGATGTCGGCCAGCGGATCGGCGCCGAGCAGCACCAGGTCCGCCGCCATGCCCGGCGCAATCTGACCCATCTCGCCCTCCAGGCCGAAGAACCGGGCCGGCGTCTCGGTGGCGGCGCGCAACGCTTCCAGCGGCGGCAGGCCGCTACGCACCAGCAGTTCCAGTTCGGTGTGCAGGCTGTAGCCCGGGATGGCCAGACCGATGGGCGTGTCGGTGCCGGCGCCGATGGGAACCCCACGCTCGTGCAGGCGCCCGGCCAGGAACAGACTCCATTGATCGAAGCGGGTGTCCTCCGGGTCTTCCAGTTCCTCGGCCTGGCGCTCACGCACCGACTGCCGCCAGCGATCCGCCACCGAAGGCGGCAGGCCGTCGACCGCAAGGGCCCAGTCCGCCCGCTCGTAGGGCCGGGTCATGCTCAGGCTGTTGAGCCGCAGGGTCGGTACCTGAATGGTATGGCCCAGGGTGGCCAGCACGGCGGCGCAGCGGGCTTCGTCGTAGTGTGCAATGGCCGGCAGGCGCTGGGCCGCGTGCAGGTCGGAACGCAGTGCATGGCCGCGTTCCCCGTGGTAATCCTCGATGGTCTGCAGCCGCTCGGCCAGCAGCGCCTCCCAATCGCCGGCGCAGGCCAGCTCCAGATTGCGCATGTGCTCCATGGAATCCACCGCCGGGCCGGCCACGTCGGCACTCATGGTCAGCGGAACGTGGGCAGCAATCGGCAGGTTCTGCCGCCGCGCGGCCTCCACCAGGGCGGCGAAAACCGGCGGTTCGATCAGCTCGTAGATCTTGATGAAATCGGCGCCTGCCGAGGCCAGTTCCAGTACCCGTTCCTGAGCCGCCTCCGGCGAGTCCACGGCCACGCCCAGCGCCGGCTGATCGGAGTTGGCACCGTCGTAGATCACCCGGGGCCCGTCCAGCAACGGCCCGGAAACGAACACCCGCGGAGCGGGCCGGCCGGCGCTGCGCATGCCGTCCCGCAGTGCCACGAGCTGGGCCATGTCACCGCCGGTATCGCGAACGCTGGTGATCCCGTACTCGAGGAACAACTCGCCCATGCCGGCCGTCAGCTCCGGCTCGTACAGGAAATGGACGTGCATGTCCCACAGCCCCGGAATCAGGAACCGCCCGGCGCCGTCGATGTGCTGAGCGACCGGGGTCTCCAGCGCCTCGCTCATGGGCTGCACGGCGACGATGCGGTCGTCACGCACGATCACGCGTTGGTCGGGCCGCGCCCCGGACGTCGCATCGATGACGGTGACAGCGTCGAAAGCCACACCCGACGGTGCCTGGGCGCCCGGGCCGGCCGACGCGCCATCCGCACTGAGCGCGGCCGGGGCCGGGTCGGAACAGGCGCCGAGCAGCAGCAGCGCAGGCACGAGGGGCATCCATCGGGCTGGGGTCACGGATAATCTCCTGATCTGGTGTGACGGCCACGGTTGTCTGGCGGCATTGTCACGTTGCATATTGACCGGCACAACTCGACCCGCACAACTCGACCCAGGGGTCCAGGGAGTTCTCATGTCGCGATTCGCCCAGCGCGCCGGCGCTGTTTCGTTGTGGGTTCTGGCACTGACGGCGCTGGCCGCGGAGCCGCCCGCCCAGGCGCCGGCCGACTGGGGCCCCACGGCCATCGACTACAGCAACGTACCCTACCCCTATCCCACCCGCTATCACCCGATCCGTCTGGACGGACGGGACCTGCGGATGGCGTACATGGACGTGCCGGCCCGGGGCGCTGCCAACGGCCGCACGGTGGCGCTGTTTCACGGCATGAACTTCTTTGCCGGCGCCTACGGCGGCACCATCGAGGCGCTGAGCGAGGCCGGGTTCCGGGTCATCGCCATCGACCGGCTCGGTTTCGGGCGCTCGTCCAAACCGCTCATGCACTACAACCTGCACCTGCCGGCTCGCAATACCCGGGATCTCCTGGACCACCTGGGCATCGAGCAATCCGCCATCGTCGGCCATTCCATGGGCGGCATGGTGGCGACCCGCTATGCAGCCACCTATTCCAGCGCCACCAGCCATGTGGTGATGGTGAATCAGATCGGGCTTCACGACCTGCGCCAGCAGCGCCCGTGGCAGGACCCCGAAACGGTTTACCGGCAGGTTCTCGAAACCAGCTACGCGGACGTGCTGGCCGGCCACCGGCGTTACTACCCGTCCGGCTGGCGCGATGACTACCTGACCTGGGTGCGGATTCAGTACGGCCTGACCCTCGGCGGCGACTGGCCGCGCATGGCCCGGGTACGGGCTGCCCAGATGCAGATCCTGTACGAGGATCCGGTGGTCTACGAGTGGCAGCATATCGCCAGTAAGGCGCTGGTCATCGGCGGCGCCGAAGACCGTCTGACCGCCGACTATCCGGCGGATGCGCGGCGCGTGGCGGAACAACTTCAGAACGCCGAACTGATCCTTTATCCGGACATCGGCCATGCCCCGGCGTACGAGATTCCGGAGCGCTTTCACGCCGATCTGATCCGTTTCCTGCGCTCCGATCCACAAACGCCCGCCGACCAGTCCTGGCGTTAGCGAGCCCCGCGCCGCTTACTCCATGTCCAGAATGGCCCGCCACTCGGCGTCCGCCACCGGCATCACCGAAAGCCGGTTGCCCTTGCGCACCAGGGCCATGTCCGCGAGGCGCGGGTTGTCCTTCAACTCCGCCAGGCTGATGGTGCGTTTCAGCTTGCGCACGTACTTCACGTCGACCATCAGCCAGCGCGGGTCGCCCGGATCGCTCTTTGGATCGTAATGGGGATCGTCCGGGTCGAACGCGGTGTGGTCCGGATAGGCTTCGCGCGCCACCTTGGCAATCCCGACGATGCCCGGTGTTTCGCAGTTGGAGTGATAGAAGAACACTTCATCACCCTTCTTCATGCCGTCACGCATGAAGTTACGCGCCTGGTAGTTGCGCACGCCGTCCCAATGCTCGGTGCGCTTCGGCCGCCGGTACAGATCGTCGATGCTGAACTCATCCGGCTCGGACTTCACCAGCCAGTAAGCCATGCTGCGTGTCCTACTTGCTGGGGTTGATCAGGTACTTGCTGCCGGTGGCCTGTTTGCCATAGTCGGCGATGGCTTCCAGGCTCAGCGCCTCGGTCAGGGAAACTTCGTGGCTGTAGTGACTGGCGAACGTGGTCTTCACTTCCGCCGCCACCCGCTCGCGCAGCTTCTGCGCGGCATCCGGGCCGATACGCGCCAGGAACGGGGTCAGCAGCCAGCCGCCCAGACCCCAGACCATGCCGAAGCTGCGATTCAGCACCGTCGGGCTGCGGTCCAGCCCGCCGTAGATGTAGACCTGTTTGTGAACGTTGGAGCCGTAGCGGCTGTACTCGCCGGCATTGCGATTGGCCGCCGCTTCCATGCAGGTCAGGATCTGGCTGGCCAGCTTCCCGCCGCCCGTGGCGTCGAAGGCGAGCGTTGCGCTGGTTTCCGCCAGCGCATCCGTGAGTTCGTTCATGAAGCTGCTCGAGCTCGAGTCCACCACGTACTTCGCGCCCAACCCGCGCAGCAACTCGGCCTGCTCGGGACGACGCACGATGTTCACCAGATCGATGCCGTCGGCCTGACAGATCTTGTTCAGCATCTGGCCCAGGTTCGAGGCCGCCGCAGTGTGCACCAGCGCGGTATGCCCCTCGAGACGCATGGTCTCCACCATGCCCAGGGCGGTGAGCGGATTGACGAAGCAGGAGGCACCGTCGCGGGGCGTGGTGCCGTCCGGCAGGACCAGACACTGGGCGGCCTTCAGACACCGGTACTCGGCGTACATGGCGCCGCCGAGTACGGCCACGGTTCTGCCGGCCAGGGCTCTGGCGGCGTCACCGTCACCGGTGGCGACCACCACACCGGCGCCTTCGTTACCGACCGGCAACGACTGGTCGACGCGGCCCGCCATGGCCCGCATGGCCGCTTCCGGCAGACGGGCGGTCACCACCGGGGCATCGGCACTGCCGGACGCCTCGGCGGTGGACATGTCGGCGCCGCCGAACAGCAGTCCCAGGTCCGACGGATTGATGGGGGTGGCCTCGATGCGCACCAGCACCTCGTCCTTGCCGGGCTGCGGAACCGGCACGGTGGCCAGGCTGAGTTCCAGGGTCCCGTCCGCTTTGACGAGGGTACGGATCTGGCGCATCTGTTCGGGTATGGCGGTCATGGGGTTCTCCTGTCCCGGTGGGCGGGCCGGGCCGGTCGGCCGGCGAAAGACCTGCCAATCTACCGATTCTGCTCCCGAAGTCCATGCTCGGCCGGAAAAGCTAAGGCGCCAGGCGCCGCACCCCTTCGCGTATGGTGTCCTGGTCCAGGGCGGAGAAGCCCAGCAGATACGCGTTCGGCGGCGCATCGCCAAGGTGATAAGCAGCCGCGTCCACCAGATACACCCCATTGCGCGCAGCGCGCCGCCCGACGCCGGCATCCTGGAACCGCGCCATCACGTGCAGACCGGCCGGATCACCCGATACCGTCACGGCGTCGCCAAAATTCGCTTGGAGGGCGGCCACCAGCACCCGCCGGCGCTCACCGTAGATCCGCCGCATGCGGCGGATGTGACGCTCCAGGTGGCCTTCGGCCAGGAAGTCGGTGAGGGCTGCCTGTTCCAGCGCTGCGCTGTGCCGGTCCGAAACCCACTTGAGCCGCCGGAACGCCGGCACCAGCGACGGCGGCACCACGGCGTAGCCGATGCGCAGACCGGGAAACATGACTTTCGAGAACGAACCGCAGTAAATGACCGGCGCCTCCGCCACCAGGCCCTGGAGCGCCGGCAACGGCGGCCCGGAAAAGCGGAACTCGCTGTCGTAATCGTCCTCCAGTATCACGGAACCGTGGCGCCCGGCCCACTCCAGCAGGGCCAGGCGCCGGGTCAGCGACATGGAGATACCGCTGGGAAACTGGTGTGACGGGGTGACATAGATCAACCGCGGCGACAGGCCGCGGGACCCGGTCGCCGCAACGGCCGATTCCAGGGCCAGCACGTCCAATCCCTCGCGATCCAGGGGCACGGGCAGCAGCCGGGCGCCATGGGCCTCGAACACGCGCCGCGTTCCCAGGTAACCGGGTTCTTCGAACGCCACCGGGTCACCGGGCTCGAGCAGCAACCGGGCGGCAAAATCCAGGGCCTGCTGTGAGCCGCTCAACACCACCACCTGATCCGGGCTGCAGCGCACCGCCCGGGACCGCGCCAGGTACGCGGCAATCTCGGTACGCAGCGGCTCGTGACCGTTTGGGGCCCGCGCATAATCGAACAGGGAGCGTTCGGCGCCGCGCATCTGACGGTTGAGCAGGCGCTGCCAGAGGGGGAACGGGAAGGCCTGCAGATCCGGCGTGAGCTGCGCGAAGCTGATCTGCCCGGCGCTCTGATCCAGCGCCCCCGGCGCATAGACGAAATCCTCGCGCAGCCGCACACCGAAGCGGGACAAGCGGATCGCCGGCGAAGCGGCTGCCTGCGCCGCCGGCATGCCCAGAGCCGGCAGATCGTCCGGAATGTCGGCGGCCACGAACGTCCCCGATCCCTGCGCGGTCCGCAGATAACCTTCGGCCGCGAGCTGTTCGTAGGCCTGACTGACGGTGGTCCGGGCAACACCGAGGGTGACCGCCAGTTCCCGGCTGGACGGCAGACGCTGGCCGCGGTGGAAACGCCCGGCCAGTATCCCGTCCCGCCACGCCTGGTAAATCTGGCGGTGCAACGGCGCCGCCGCGCTGGCATCGATGTTGATCACGGAGCCGGCCCTCGCTGCGGCACCCCAACGAATCGATTGAAGGTGACCGGGGAAAGTGGACTGCTGGAATTTACCGGAATTGGCCGTTTTCGATAACCACCAGTCCCGCTAGGCTTTCTCTTCCCGTTCCGGCGTGGCGCCGGAACCTCCACCGGAGCAGACCATGAAGACCCCGTCCCCGACCGCGCTGCGAGGGCGCGGCATCACCCTGGAACCCATGAGCCGGGATCACGGCAACGCGCTGGCCCGGGCCGCGGCCGACGGCGATCTGTGGAAACTCTGGTTCACCAGCGTGCCGACCCCGGACGCCGAGAGCGTCGGCCGCTACATCGACCAGGCGCTGGAAGGACAGGCCGCCGGCCACATGCTGCCCTGGGTGGTACGCGACGAGGCCAGCGGGGACATCGTGGGCACCAGCCGCTACCACGACATCATCCCGGCCGCGGACCGGGTGGAGATCGGTTACACCTGGTATGCGGCGCGCTGTCAGCGCAGCCACGTGAACACTACCTGCAAGCTGCTGCTGTTCGGCCATGCCTTCGAAGTCCTCGACTGCAAGGTGGTGGGGCTGCGCACCGACAACTTCAACTTCCGTTCTCAGCGCGCCATCGAAGCGCTGGGGGCAAAAAAGGACGGAGTGATCCGCCACAACGCGACCCGTCCGGACGGCACCGTGCGCGACACCGTGATGTACAGCGTGCTGGCCACCGAGTGGCCGGACGTGAAACGGCATCTGGAACTGCGCCTGGCGCGGCACAGCGACTGACCGGCGGCGACTCGTCCGCCCCTGGCGCGCCTCCTGACAGAAGGGTGTCAGGAGGCGTCAGCTATGCTCCCGTCTCCGATCAGCGCTCCGATCAGCAGAAGGAGGAAGGTGCGATCATGGGCAAAATCCACGACCAGCTCAGCGACAAGCTGATGCGCTTCATCGAGAGTCAACAGATGTTCTTCGTCGCCACCGCGCCGCTGGCGGGCGACGGGCACGTCAACGTATCACCCAAGGGTATGGACTCCCTGCGCATTCTCGGCCCGCGCCAGGTCGCCTATCTGGACCTGACCGGCAGCGGCGTGGAAACCCTCGCTCACGTGAAGGAAAACGGCCGCCTGGTGATCATGTTCTGCGCCTTCACCGGCAGCCCGTACATCCTCCGCCTGCACGGCCGCGGTGAAGTGCTGGAGGTCGGCCACCCGCAATTCGCCCCGCTGCGGGAGCGGTTCCCGGATCTGCCCGGGGTGCGTTCGATCATCCGTCTGGACGTGCAGCGCATCGCCGACTCGTGCGGCTGGACGGTGCCGCTCTACGAGCACACCGGCAGCCGCGACTACTACCAGAACTACGCCGACCGGCTGGGCACCGACGGCCTGCGCCAGGGACAGCTGGCGGCCAACATGCACAGCATCGACGGGCTCACCGGACTCGACGCACCCAGCGTCTGAGCGCCACGCGTCGGGAAACCCAGGGACCCCCGATCGAGTTTTCCTAGGCGTTCATCTCGCCGAGCACCCGGGGCAGCGCGTCGACGTACTGCTGAACGTCTTCGATCCGGCCCATGCTGACCCGGGACCAGTTGGTGTAGTCCCCGTAGATGCCACGGATCAGAACGTTCCGCGCCGCCATCTTCTGGCGGAAGATCTCGGCGTCGAGGCTGCCGAGATCGACGAACACGAAGTTGGTCTGGGACGGCAGCGGTTTCAGACCGACCTCGCGGGTCGCCTGCAGTACCATGTCGCGGGCTTCGACGATGCGCGACTTGGAGATGGCCAGGAATCCGAAGTCGTTGTAGCTGGCAATGGCGGCGGCAACCCCTGCCTGGTTCATGGCGTAGTCGCCAAGGCCGAAGCGGTTCACCAGCTCGGTATTCTCCGGTGACGCGATCATGTATCCGACGCGCATCCCGGCCAGACCATAAATCTTGGAGAACGTGCGCGCGACCACCACGTTGTGGCCGGCCTTCACCAGCGGCACCATGGAGTTGTACTCCGGGTCGTCAGTCAGTTCGTTGTAAGCCTCGTCTACCAGCACCAGACATTTCTTCGATGCCTTGATGCAGAATTCCCGCAACGCGTCGCCATCGAGCAGCAGCCCGGTAGGGTTATTGGGGTTGGTGATCTGCACCATGGCAACCGAGTCGTCGATGGCCGCCAGCGTGGCGTCCAGGTCGATGGACAGATCCGCCGTGCGCGGGGTGCGCACGATCTCCCCGCCCTGCTGCACGGCTTTCTGCACCGTGGTGTCCCAGAACAGGTCCGGGCCGAGGATGCTGCCGTTTTTGGAAGCGGCCACCGCCAGATAGGTCAGAACGCCGCTGGAGCCGGAGCTCAAGCTGACCTGCGCCGGGTCGACCCCGTTACGTTCAGCGATCATGTCCTTGAGCATGGCCACCGATTCACCGACGTAGTAGGCGCCCTGGCCGCCGGCTTCCTGCATCGCGGCCAGGGCCGGCGCGCTGGGGCCGTACGGGTTCTCGTTGGCATTCAGTTTGGCGACCCCGGGACGCGGTCCGAAGGCCGGGAGCTTGAGCTCCGGACCCTGGGCGGCCGCGGGTCCAGCCGCGGCCACCCCGGCCAGCGCCGCCGAACCGCCCAGAAAGAACCGTCTGCTCAGATTACTGGTCATGGATGCGCTCTCCCTTCCAGAGTCAGGTTACGTGGGTCGCTTTATAGAACATGGTGATGGACACGATCACCAGATAAACGCCGAACAGGCGCTTGAGGTGCACTTCGTTCAGATTGTGGGCCAGTCGCGCGCCAATGGGCGCGGTAAAGACCGACAGCGTGCAGATGGCAGCCAGCGCCGGCAGGTTGATGTAGCCCAGGGAACCCATCGGCAGATTGTCGTGACCCAGGCCGAGCAGCAGAAAGCCGATGGCGCCCGGCAGGCCGATGATGAAGCCGACCCCGGCGGCGGTGGCCACCGCCTGGTGCACCGGTCGCTGGCAGAGCACCATGGTGATCACGGTAATGGTGCCGCCGCCGATTCCGAGCAGCGCCGAGAAACCGCCCAGGAACGATGCCAGACCGGCCCGGGCAGTGCCGCGCGGCAGCGTGAACGGGTGCTTGATGCGCGCAAACAGTTCCGGAAACAGGAAGTAGAACGAATACACCAGCACCCCGGCCGCAAACACCATGAACAGGCTTCGGCCATTGGTGATGGATGCAATGTAGAGCCCGACGGTAACGCCGATGACCAGCCAGATGGCCCAATCGCGCAATATCTGAAAATCGACCGCACCATGGCTTCGATGAGCCTGCACCGAACGCGCCGATGAGACCACGATGGAGGCCAGCGAGGTACCAATGGCCACGTAAATCAGTTCCTCGCCAGCATCGCTGAACAGGGGCAGCACCGCCAGCAGCGCGGGCACCACCACAAACCCGCCGCCGTTGCCGAACAGGCCCGCTGTCAGTCCCGCCACGGCGCCCGCCAGACACATGGCCGCCACCAGCAACACCACCTGCAGATCGATGCCGATGAATTCGCCCACTGTGTCCGATCCGTGCCCCGAAGCCTGAGTAGTCAACTCGCGTGTTCGGACTACGGGGTATCAAGGACCATGCCAGGCCCGACGGAACAGCGGGGGTGCCACGCCACGGGGCATTGCGGGGTGGCCGGCGGGAATTCTTTCGGAGTCCGCGCTTCGATCTGGTGCCCCGGCACCACCGGGCGGCGCCGCGGGCACCAGCACGGGGCATCAGTCGCGGCGGTAGGTGCCCACCAGGCGGTTCATGGCGATGACATGCGGTTCGGCCTGCCGCAGAAAGTCCCACAACCCAAGGCCCGGCTCGAAGCTCTGATCCGAGTCCAGCGCCAGCACCCAGAAGTAGTACCGGTGCTCGCCGTGACCAGGCGGGGGCATCGGGCCGCCGTAGCCGGCGTTGCCGAAATCGTTGTGGCCCTGGGTATGGCCGCTGCTGGCTTCGTCGAGAGACGTCACCGAAGCCGGGATGTTGTAAAGCACCCAATGCACGAACCCGTACTGGCCGGCCTTGAGCAGCGGCGCATCCGGATCGTGACAGATCACGGCGAACGCCCTGGCTTCGGACGGCGCTCCCTGCCAGGCCAGGGCCGGCGAGACGTCGTCCGCCTCGCCGGTGAATCGGGCGGGAATGGCGCCACCGTCTTCGAAAGCGGGACTGGTCAGTTGCATGTCGGACAGTGCGAATCCCATGGAAACCTCCTGATTGCGCTGTTTGGAAAACTGCCGAGGCGCCGCATCGTCGCACGCCTGCCCGCCGGTGGGTACCGGGTGCCTCTGGCCGGTGCCGGTGACATGGTCTAACCTTTTGTATTCGCGACCCTTTCAGCCAACGGAGCCCTATGAAGACATTGTCCTCGCTGGTCCTTGCCGCGGCGCTGGTGTCGAGTCCCGGCCTGTTCGCCCGCCACGCCGCCGCCGATGTTCCACCGGCCAGCGGTCTGCAGCTGGCATCGGTGAATGCCGTGGTCGCCGACCTGGACAGCGGCCAGGTGCTCTTCAGCAAGTACGCGGATCTGGCGGTGCCCATCGCATCGGTCACCAAGATCATGACCGCAATGGTGGTGCTCGACGGCGGTCAACCACTGGATGAGTGGCTGACCATCGTCGACTGGGACAGCACCCAGGTGAAAAACGCCTATTCGCGGCTGCGCATCGGTTCCGAAGCACGCCGCGACGAGTTGCTGCGGATTGCCCTGATGTCCTCCGAGAACCTGGCCACCAACGTGCTGGCCAGCCACTATCCCGGCGGTTCCAGCGCCTTTGTTGCGGCCATGAACGGCAAGGCCCGGGAACTGGGGATGACCGCAACCTCGTTCGCCGACCCCGCCGGTCTGTCGCCGGACAACCAGGCCAGTGCCGGCGATCTGGCGAAAATGGTGCGCGCCGCTTACGACTACCCGCTGATCCGCGAAGTCAGCACCGTCTACCAGCACCGGGCTCAGTTCCGCTCACCCCGTTACTCTCTGCCTTACGGCAACACCAATCCGCTGGTCGCCAGCAGCCGCTGGAGGGTGGAACTCACCAAGACCGGTTACCTCAAAGAGGCCGGGCGCTGCCTGGTCATGGTGGCGGAAGTGGACGACCGGGACCTGGTGCTGGTGCTGCTCAATTCCAAGGGCTCGCGCAGCCCTCTGGGGGACGCTGGCCGGGTCCGGCGCTGGCTGGCCACCGGCCAGGGCGGCAGCGTCGCCAGCGCAGCCCGGGACTACGAACAGCAGATGGCGCGGATCATGGATCAGCGAGTGGGAGGCGTTCAGACGACCGCCCAGTAGCGGGCCCGGGCTCAGGCCGTGGCGAAATAGCGCTCCGAGGTTGCCGCCGCGACGAAGTTCTCCTTCAGGTGCGCCAGCGCCTGCATATCGGCGTTCACGGCATCGAGGCCGTGGGCCAGCACATAGGCGTAGCTGCGCTGAAACGGTGACAACCCGGAATTCAGCAGCGCCGGGTCGTAGTAGCGATCGAATGCGTCGGGGTTGCCCCAACCAAGAAACCGCCGGCCCGCCAGAAAACGTCCGGCTTTCATACCGATCAAACCCATACCCGAAGCCCGGGCCCGTTCCAGCAGCGGTGTCAGTGCCCGCATGGGCGGTGAACCCGGCAGCACCTCCCGGGTCTCCCAGTCGTACCAGCCGCCCGGCGTGACGGCGACCATGGCCAGATCGAACCGGCCGGTGGTCACGGCGGTCTCGAGCACCTGCTGGGTGTTCTGATGGCTGGACAAGCCCAGGTGGGACACCTTACCGGCCGCCCGGGCCTGTTCGAAGGCGCGGTGAATCTCTTCGCTGGCGACCAGCCCGGGGTTGTTGGCCGCCATCAGGTAATAGGCGTCCACATGGTCCACGCCCAGTTCACCCAGGCTCTCGTCGAGCAGTTGCAGCCACCCTGCCGCCGCCTTCCTGGCGTCGCTTACGCTGACCGCATCGTAAGGTCCGAAGTCACCGGGAACGATGGCCTTGGAGATCAGAAACACGTCCTCGCGCCGGGTCAGGCGGGCCAGGAACGGCGCCAGATTCCGTTCCGCGTCGTCGTAGTAGTGCTTGTAGCCGACGTCGAAGACGTTGATGCCGGCTTCGAAGGCCGCATCCAGCAATTCGTCTCGGCGCCGGCTGGACAGCGCCGCGCCACACCCGAACACCAGACGGCTGCCGCGAAATCCGGTCCGCCCCAGGGTCCGGTAGGTCATCTGCGGCCACGGTGTGGCCATGGCATCGGCATCGCGCACACCGTCCACGGCGGCGCGCACGCTGCCTGAACGCAGCAGAGTCTGAGCGGCGACGCCGGCCAGCGCCGCGGCATGGGCGGCCTGACGCAGAAAGCGCCGGCGCGAGGACTCCGTGTCGCGCGGGGCGCTGGGTTGATCGACCATGGCTGCCTCCCGTTGGGTCCTGGGCCGCGGCGGCGGAACGCCGTGCGGCGGATGGGGAATGGTACGCCCGGCCATTGTACGATGCCGGCCACGAACGGTTAAGGAGGCCAGTGTGAGCCGAATCGACGGTATCGATCCCGCGGACGCCAGTGGCTACGTCGCCCGGGTCCTGGAGGCGCAGCGGACAACCTGGGGGGCGCCACTGGCCAACCATCTGGTTTACGCCCGCCGCCCGGACCTGTTTCGCGCCGTGCGCGGTATGTGGAGCGCCCTGGACAAGGAGGGTCTGCTCGGCGAATCCCTGGTCTGCCTGCTCAATCGGCGGGTCGCCAGCCTCAATGGCTGCACCTTCTGACAGGACATAAACGCTGCCGTGTGCAGCGCACTGAGTGTCGCGGACGAGAAGATCCTGGCCCTGGACCAGTACGCCACCTCGCCGCTGTTCAACGAGCGGGAGCGTGCCGCGCTGGCCTACGCAGACGCTATGACGCGGTCCGACCAGGACGTCGACGACGTCCTGTTCGAACAGGTGCGCGAGCACTTCGACGAAGCGGCGCTGGTGGAACTGACCGCGGTCATCGCCTGGGAGAATGCCTCCAGCAAGTTCAACCGCGCCCTGCGAATCGGGGCCATGGGGTTGTGGCAACCGGAGCGCTGATGGGCCGGCGTGACCGTCAGGCGCAGGTCACCGAACCGCCGTCACAGACGATCACGTCGCCCACCGTGTAGGCGCCCGCTCGCGAGCACAGGAAGATGGCGATGCCGGCGATGTCCTGCGCGGTGCCGACCCGGCCCCGGGGATTGGCGCGTCCCACAGCATCCCAATCGGTCTGTTCCACGTCACCGCGGCCGCCGACCCCGGTACTCAGCATGTAGGTGGGAAACGGTCCCGGCGCGATGGCATTGACCAGGATGTTCTCCTTGACCAGATGCGCCGCCATGACCCGGGTCAGGTGATGCACCGCCGCTTTGGACGGCCCGTACGAGAAGGTCTCGAACGCCGGCGTCTTGAGGCCATCGATGGAGCCGATGTTGACCACCCGGGCCGGGTCGTCGGCGCTGGCGCTGCGGCGCAGCAGCGGCAGCAGTTTCTGAGTCAGGAAGAACACCCCTTTGACGTTGGTGTCCATCACCTTGTCCCAGCCGACCTCGGGAAACTCGTCGAGCGGCGCCCCCCAGGAAACGCCGGCATTGTTGACCAGGATGTCGAGCCGCTCCTCGCGCCGGCTCAGTTCTTCCACGAAGGCCTGAATGCCGTCGAGATCGGCCAGATTGGCCGGTATGGAGATGCACTCGCCGCCGAACTGCGCCGACAGGCGGCGGGCCGTCTCGTCGCAAACCTCGGCCTTACGGGAGCTGATGTAGACCCGCGCGCCACCCGCCAGAAAGCCGGCGGCAATCATCTCGCCGATGCCGCGGGAACCGCCGGTGACCACCGCCACCTTGCCGGCAATCGAAAACAGGTTGTCGAACATGGGTTGCTCCTTCCTGGGTTGCACATGACGAGGGCTGGAACCATGCCCGAATCCACCGCCGGCGACCAGCGCCAGTGGTTTGCGCGGAGCCCGGCACCGACCGTAGAGTAGCGCCGCGACGACACAGGACTCACGCATGGCAAAACGTTCCGGCGGCCTGGTCTACTCCACCGACGCAGGCCGTCACTGCCCCGGCTGCCGGCGTCCGCTGGCCGACTGCGTCTGCCGCGACCGGTCGCGGCCCCGCGATGGCGGCGACGGCATCGTGCGGCTGGCGCGGGAAACCAAAGGCCGCAAAGGGGCCGGGGTGACGTTGATCACCGGGTTACCGCTGGCCGACAAAGACCTCACCGCCCTGGCCAAACGGCTGAAAGCCCGGTGCGGCGTGGGCGGCAGCGTCAAGGACGGCGTCATCGAACTGCAGGGTGACCAGCGGGACAAACTGGAGCCGCTGCTGAGCGACGCCGGTTATACCGTCAAGCGGGCCGGCGGCTGAGCCGGCTCGTCAGTTGCCCGTCCGGCCCGGCTCCGGCAGCGCAAACGCCACCAGATAATCCCCTACGTCGACGCCCATGCTGGGATAGCCGCCCGCGGCAATGACCACAAACTGGCGCTGGGCGCCGGACTCCAAAGTCACCGTGTAACTCATGGGGGTAGCGGTGGCCGCGGCCGGCAGCCGGTGGTGCCACAACCGTTCGCCGCTCTCGACGTCGTAGGCTCGAATGGCGTGTTCCATGGAGCCGCCGATGAAGGCCAGACCGGTAGCCGTGAGCACCGCCTGGCCGAGCCCCGGCACGCCCAGTTCCCAGGGAACCGGCAGCGGCGCCAGGTCGGTGACCGAACCATGGGGACGCTGCCAGGCCAGGCGCCGGCCGGACAGGTCGATGGCGCTCAGCAGACCCCACGGTGGACGCACGCAAGGTAAGCCCAACGGTGACAGGAGGGGAGCCCGGGCCATGGCGTACGGCATGCCGCGCTGGGGCGCTGTCTCGACATCGAATTCGCGGCCGGTGCGCCCGCCGTCGAAGGCGTCCCGGGGAATCAACCTGATCTGAAATGGCAGGTTGGTGCTGCGCGCGACTACCAGCCCGCGCACCGGGTCCACGGCCACGCCGCCCCAGTTGATGCCGCCGGCGTTACTCGGTGCCACCACCGTCCATTGTTCGGTAATGGGGGTATAAATCGGCCCCATCTGCATGGCATCCATGGCCTCCCGGCACTGACCGCGGTCCCAGAAGGTCAGTCCCCAGGCGTCCTCCGGACCCACCTCCGGCGCTACCCGGAACGCTTCCGGCGGAAACGGCTGGCGCGGCGAAAGCTGGTCCGACAGCGGCCCATGGCGCGGCACCTCACGCCAGTCCAGATCGATCAGCGGCCGCCCGCTGGACGGGTCCAGCACGAACACGAATCCCATTTTGGTGCCCTGAATCAGCGCCGGCACCCGGCGGCCGTTCAGGTCGATCTCGGTGAGGGTCGGCTGGGCCCCCACGTCGTAGTCCCAGAAATCGTTCAGTACCGTGTTGAACTTCCAGACCACCTGGCCGGTACCGCCGCGCAGGGCCACCACCGAAGAGCCGTAGTAGTCCATGTCCGGCGCGCCGCTGCGGTAATAATCCGGCGCCGGATTGCCGGTCGGCACGTACAGCAGGTCCCGCTCCGGATCGGCGGTCATCACCCCCCAGACATTGGGTGTGCCGAGGGCGTACCCCTCATCGCTGATCAGCGCCTGGGGATCGGCGTAATCGAAATCCGGCGGCGCCAGGTCCCAGGCCCACACCTGAACCCCGGTGACGGCGTGGAAGGCGCGCACGACACCGCTGGGCGCGTCGATGCGCTCGTTGTCCGATACCGCCGCGCCGACCACCACCAGATCGCCGATCACCGTCGGCGGCGAGGTGACCTGATATTCGCCGAGCCACTGCTGGTCACCGACCCCGCGATTCAGATTCACGAATCCGGCATCGCCGAAGTCGCCGCAGAACCGACCGGTGCGGGCATCGATGGCCACCAGGTAGCCGTCGTTGGTGGCGGTGAAGATGCGGCTGGTGCAGGCGCCGGCGCCGTCGCCCCGCCAGTGTGCCACGCCACGGCAGACCAGCTGGTTGGCATAGCGTCCGCTCAGATCCACGCCCGGATCGTTGCTCCAGATCTGGCCCCCGGTGAGCGGGTCGAGGGCCACCACCCGGTTGAACGGCGTGCAGAAAACCAGCGCGCCATCAGCCACGATGGGGGTCACCTCGAACGCCGTCGTGGACGGTACCTCGGGCCCGGAGCCGTCGGACTGGTCGCCGGTGCGGAACACCCAGGCCACCTCCAGCGCATCCACGTTGCCCGCATCGATACCGTTGAGGTCGGCGTATCGGCGTCCGCCGCCACCCCCGTACTCCGGCCAGGCGCTGGTCTGCCGCGGCCTGGCCTCGGCGGCGTCGGTGGCCTCGAACGAGGCATCACATCCCCATTGCGCGAAGGCCGCCACCAGCAGCGTCATCGCTCCGTATCGTCGCAGCGGTTTCGTCACAGATCGTCCCCGGGACCCATGACGCGGAGAATGCGGTGAGCGCCGACGTTACGCAAATCGACTGTCAAACCATTGACCCCCGGCGCCAGACCCGGAAGATCGGTTCCTGCATCAACGACCGCGCACGGCGCCCGCCGGGGCCGGCGGTAGCAAACAGGCCACCCGGGGGAGGGGCGGAGCGCATGGCGGGAAAAATCAGCGAGGGGCTGGCGCGCAAGCCTTGGTACCGGTGGTACGCGCTCGGGGTGCTGACCCTGGCCTACGCCTCGAGTCACGTCGACCGGCAGATCATGGGCATGGTGCTCGAGCCCATCAAACAGGAGCTGATGGTCAGTGATACGGCCATGGGCTTTCTGGTGGGGCTCACCTTCGCCATCTTCTACGCCACCCTCGGCATGCCCATCGCGATGCTCGCGGACCGCAGCCACCGCCGCAACATCATCACCGCGGCCATCACCATCTGGAGCGTGATGACGGTGCTGTGCGGCTATGCCGCCAACTTCGTACAGCTCGCGCTGGCCCGGATCGGGGTCGGCATCGGCGAAGCCGGATCGTCACCGCCGTCCCACTCGATCATCTCCGACCTGTTTCCGGTCGAAACCCGCGGCACTGCCATGGGGATTTACGCATTGGGGGTCAACGGCGGGTTGCTCATCGCCTACCTCGCCGGCGGCTGGCTGATCGACAACGTGGGCTGGCGGCTGACCTTCGTCTGGGTCGGGCTGCCTGGCCTGGTCATCGCCGCCATTCTGTTTCTGACCACCATCGAGCCCAGGCGCGGCGGCAGCGATGCGCCGGCGGCTCCCGGCAGCAGTCCGGCGAACGCCGACCTGCCGAAGTTCACCGCGGTCTGGGGCCACATGTGGCACACCCGCTCCATCCGGCATCTGACCCTCGGCGCCGCCGTGGCCGGATTCGTGGGCTACGGCTTCGTGCTCTGGATGCCGGCTTTTCTGGTGCGGTCCCACGGACTCAGCGCCACGGAAGTAGGCCTGGTCCTGGCGCTGTTCACCGGCATCATCGGCGGGTTGGGGACCTTCACCGCGGGACGGTTGGCGGACACCCTGGCCCGGCGGGACGAGCGCTGGCGGGCCTGGGTGGTGGCCATCGGCAAGAGCGCCTACGTGCCTTTCCTGGCCGCCGTGTTCATGGTGGACGAGTTGTGGCTGGCGCTGGTGCTCTACACCGTTCCGGCGTTCTTTGGCGGCTTCTACCTGGCGCCCACCTTCGCTCTGATTCAGGGTCTGGTGAGCCTGCGTATGCGGGCCCTGGCATCCAGCATCGTGCTGTTCATTCTGAACATCATCGGCCTCGGTTTCGGGCCCCAACTCGTGGGCTTCCTGTCGGACCTGATGGCGCCGAACTACGGCCAGGAGTCGTTGCGCATGGCGCTGCTGATCCTGAGCTTCATCAACCTCTGGTGCGCCTGGCACTACTTTGCCGCGGGGCGCACCCTGCGCGAAGACCAGCAGCGCCTGGCCGGGGTCGTGACGCCCGCCGTCTGAGCGCCGCTCAGTCGACGGTGGCGTAGCTGGTGGAACGGTCACCGGCGCGCCGACCCCTGACCTCGGCCACACAGGCTGCCAGGTCCGCCAGATAGCGGTCGATGTGTCCGACGTTACCGTTGCTCACGGTGGCGTGCAGGGAGTCGGGCGGACCCTGCCGGTCGTGATGCCAGCCGCGCGCGTGCAGGGCCTCCCCCACCGCAAAAATGTCCAGCGCCGGCTGCGCATCCGGATCGGCGCGGAAGGCCAGCAGATGATAGGCCCCGTCGCCGAGCAGCTCGAGCCCGCCGATGGCGGCAATGCCTGCGCGCATGCGGTCGGCGTTGTCGAGGGTTTTCCGGGTCAGCTCCAGATAACCCTCCATGCCCAGATGCGCCATCACCGCCCAGGCGGTCGCCATGGGCAGACCGGGCCGTGACCCCTGCAGATTGGGCGAGCCGTAGAAGCCGCCCAGCCAGTCGTCGAAGACGAAGGTCTGATAACGGCGCAGCGCCTTGCTGCGATGCAGGATCACGGATGCGCCCTTGGGGGCGTAACCGAGCTTGTGGATGTCCGCGGAGATGGAGTGCACGCCTTCGATCCGGAAGTCCCAGGGTGGAACCGCCCGGCCCAGCCGTTCCGCAAACGGCAGCACGAACCCGCCCATGCAGGCATCGACATGGCAGTTGGCGTCGACCCGGGCGGCCAGGGCGGCAATGGCCGGGATGTCGTCCACGACACCCTGGGGGTACTGCGGCGCGGAGCCGACCACCAGCACCGTCTGGTCAGTCACCTGTTCCGCCATGGCGTCCACGTCGGCGGTCCAGTCCGCCTTTACCGGCGTCTTGCGCACCGTCAGCCCGAACAGGTGCGCCGCCTTGTGAAACGCCGCGTGCGCGCTCTCCGCCAGCACCACCTCGCCGTTGTGGATGCCTCGTTCGGCACGGGCCCGCTCGCGGGCGGCGAGCACGCCGCACAGTATCGACTCGGTGCCACCGCTGGTGAGAAAACCCGCCGCGCTTTCGGGCCCGTTCAGCAGATCAGCCGTCCAGCGAACCGCTTCCGACTGGATTTCCCCCAGGGACGGAAAGGCCTGGGTGTTGAGCGCGTTCTCGTGCAGATACAGGGCCGCGGCCCGCTCGGCAACCTCGTGTACCGACGGCCCGCCGTCGAAAACCATGCCGAAAGCCTTGCCCTCCCGCCATTTCACGTCGCCGGCCTGCTTGGCTTTCAATGCCGCGACCACGTCGTCCGCGGATCGGCCGTTCTGGGGAAACGCCATGGCTCACCCTCTTCCCTCGCTTCGATCGGCCCAGCTTACCCCAGGCTGCTGGTAGACTGCGCGACCTGACCGCAGCCGGTCCTGTGGACCGGCCCCCCTTGGAATTCGGACGAGGACCCGATGCGTATCGTGAGCTGGAACGTGAATGGACTGCGCGCCTGCGCACGCAAAGGGTTCGACCGATTTCTGGCTAGCGCCGCTGCCGACGTGGTCTGCCTCCAGGAAGTGCGGGCTTTTCCGGAACAGCTCGAACCGAAGGTGCGCGAGCCCAGGGGCTGGCACAGCGCCTTCGCCCCGGCCGAGCGCGCCGGCTACAGCGGCGTTGCCATCTACACCCGGGAGGCACCGGACGACGTCATCATCGGCCTGGATGAACCGGCCTTCGACGCCGAGGGCCGCTACATCGAGGCCCGTTTCGGCCGTCTGCGCATCGCCAGCGTGTACTTTCCCAAAGGCAGCGGCACGGCCCGGGACAACAGCCGCGTTCCCTACAAGCTCGACTTCTACGGCGCCGTGTTCGACCGCGTTCAGCGTCTCAAACGGTCGGGCCCGGTGCTCGTTCTCGGCGACTACAACACCGCGCACACGGCCATCGATCTGGCCCGGCCCAAAGGCAACGAGCGGACCAGCGGTTTCCTGCCGGAGGAGCGTGCCGAACTCGATCGCTGGCTGGACGCCGGCTGGATCGACACCTTCCGCAAACGCCATCCGGACGAACCCGGGCACTACACCTGGTGGGCCCAGTGGGGCGGCGCCCGGGCGCGCAACGTCGGCTGGCGCATCGACTACGTACTGGCGTCTGCGGCAGCCGACCGGCGCGTCGAGAGCGCCTTCATCTGGCCCCGGGTCACGGGTTCCGATCACTGCCCGGTCGGGGTCGATCTGGTGTAGGCCCCGGCCGGGACAGGTATGCTGCCGCCAGCCCCACCCTGAAGGAGAACCAACCGTGCTGACGGTGCATCATCTGAACAACTCCCGATCCCAGCGCATACTGTGGCTGCTCGAAGAACTCGAGCTCGACTACGAGATCCGCAGTTACCAGCGTGATGCCGAAACCAATCTGGCGCCGGAGGAACTGCGCCAGGTGCATCCGCTCGGCAAGTCGCCCGTGCTCACCGACGACAACCTGACCATCATCGAATCGGGTGCGATCATCGACTATCTGGTGCGCCGTCACGGCGGCGGACGGCTGGCGCCGGCCCCGGGCACCGACCTCCACGAGCAGTATCTGCAATGGCTGCACTACGCCGAAGGCAGCGCCATGCTGCCGGTGATGCTGAAGATGTACACCGGCCGCCTGCCCGACGGCGGCGCCGCGCTGCAGCCGCGCATCACCAGCGAACTGGACAATCATCTGGGCTACCTGAACGCGAGCCTGGAGGGCGCAAGCTGGTTCGTGGGCGATGCGTTCAGTGGCGCCGACGTGCAACTGTCGTTTGTGCCTCAGGTGGCGCGCCTGCTGTACACGCTGGACCCGTTTCCGAATCTCTCAGGCTTCCTGGACCGGATCCACGCCCGGCCCGCTTACCGGCGGGCCCTGGAGCGCGGCGGCGAGTACGCGTTCGGAAGCTGAGCCAAACCACAGCGCGGAGGCAGGCTCCATGCACTTCATTTTCGAAGTTCACGTACACGACGGTTACACGGCGGAGCAATACGCCGACGCCTGGGTGCGCGCCAGCCGCATCATTCAGCAGGCCCCGGGGGCCCGGGGCACCCGGCTGCACCGTAAGATCGGCGAGCCGAACGTGCTGCTGGCCATTGCCACCTGGGAGTCCAAAGCCGCCCGGGACGCCATGGAAGCCAGTCCCAGCGACACCGTGGCTGCCATCATTGCCGAGCAGGCGCGATTCGTGGATGTCCGTCCCATCGGCGAATTCGACGATGCGGCCTGGATGGTGGACCCGCCGGCCCGAGATTGATCGACCCGGCGGGACCGTGGCCCATCAGCCAGCGGTCTGCATCATCTCCAGGAAATTGCGCCGGTAGAAGCGATCCAGCGCCTCGTCGCCAATGCCCTCCAGGGTGCGCTCAAAACGACCGAGCGGATCGTTGGTGCCTTCCGGGTGGGGGTAATCGCTGGAGAACAGGAACAGATCCGCCCCGCCGTCGCGAATCATCCGGCCTACGTCCTCGCCCGGGAACGGGGTGAATTTGACCGCCCGCCGCAGATACTCCGATGGGGTCAACGACAATGCCTGCAGATACGGGTCGGTGCGTTTGAAGCTCTTGAGGCCGAGGTCGAGTTCGCGCAGAAACTCGGGCGCCCAGCCGGCGCCGGACTCGATGACCCCACCGCGCAGTTCCGGGAAGCGTTCGAAGACACCGTCGTAGACCATGGCGGTCAGCCACACCTGGGGCGCGAACGACAGCATCACGTAGTCGCAGAAGCGCAGATTCTCGCCGCCGCCGTGCAGGTCCGGCGCCCGCTCCCGGCCGTTGTTGCGGAAGGCCCGGGGCTGGGTACGGGTACCCGGGCCGATGTGCAGCATGAATGGGGTGCGCGTTTCGCAGAGCCGCGCCCACACCGGATCCAGGTCCGGGTGTCCCGGCGAGCGTTCGCCAGCCGGACCGGCGGAGATCATGATGGCGCGGTTGCCGGCAGCCAGCGCCGCATCGACCTCGGCCAGCGCCCGCTGGGGATTGTCCAGGGGGGCATAACCCACCCCGTAGAGCCGCGGGTCGCCGGCGCAGAACGCGGCCATAGCCTCGTTGTGCGCGCGGGCTCCGGCATACAGAACCCCCTCGTCGCGCGCCGCCAGAGCCGGCGTCAGCGACGCGGTGCCGAACACGAGTTGCCCGGAAAAGCCGAACTGATCGAGGACCCGGGCCCGCTCCGCGCTATCGAAAGCGCCGGCGGCCAGCCAGCCCTTGGGCCCCGCGATCGGGTTCTCCAGCGCCTTTGCTTCGGCCTCGGCATCACCCTTGCGGGCCCGGGCCTTGTCCAGCAGGCCGTCCACCCGGCCCGGCTTGCTGCCGTACAGCTTGAGACGCTGCTTGAGGTCCTGGTCGAGGTAGGGATCGAGCCACTCGCGGGTTTCCATCACGTGGCTGTCGGCGTCGAATATGGTGCGCCCGGCGGCATAGGTCATGACACTCCCCTCGAATCCTTTAATATAAAGAAATTCTAATAACGATCGGGCGCCGAGGCAACCGGATTCGTCAGCGCTCGTCTTCCTGCCGGTAGCGGGCCTCCAGGGCGCGCCAGCCGCCCAGAATGAACTCGGTCCACACTTCGATGGTCTCGTCGATGTCCACCTTGCGGCGGCGCAGATACCCCATGGAATAGATGGGCGCGTTGATCACCATGGTGACGGCGATCACCGCTACCTCCTCGGGCACGCCGAATTCCTCGATGGCCTTGTCGACGAAATAGCGGGAGGTGTCCGTCCACGACGTGCGATTGGCCCGGCGGGCCATGCTGGCCACCGCGGGATCAGCGCCGAGCAGGCGCAGGATCGGGCCCCGATCGTGGTAATAACGCAGGGACCGCTCCACCGTCGCCCGCACCACCCGGTCGTGGGGAGCGTCCCGGGGAACACTGCCCAGGCCGCGGCCGTTGAGTTCCGACAGTTCGCGTTTGAGCAACGCGGTGACCAGATCCTCACGGCGCGGAAAATACTTGTAGATGAGCGGCTTGCTGATCCCAGCGGCAGCCGCCGCCTGCTCCAGGGTGAAGTTGGAGTGGCCCGTGGAACGGATGAGTTCGACGGAAGCGTCGATGATCTGTTCACGGCGGGCTTCCGGCGCCATGCGCCGGGCCCGTTTCTTCGGCACGGTCTTGGGTCGAGTCGGTGACAAGGTTCGAACCATTTCCACCAGGAGGCGGCATGTTACCGGGGCCAGCATGCCAGTTCAGCCATTGTCGGCCGCCGCGGCCCCGCCGGGCACGGATTACTGTAATCCCGGAGCACCCGGTATATTCTGCCGCCCGCACCGACCGACGACGCCGGAGGAGAGAGACGTGAACCTGCCAACAGCCGGATTGGCGCTGGGATTTGCCCTGGCCTTCCTGTCCCCATCGGCATTCGCTGACAATGCCGTCAACGCAGTCGACTATGGCAACCCCGAAAACTGGTTGTGCCGGCCCGAGCGGCCCAATGCCTGCAGCGCCGAACAGGACAGCACCGTAGTCGCCGCCGATGGCGCCATCACCCGGGAGCCGTTCAGCGCCGACCCGGACGCGCCCATCGACTGCTTCTACGTCTATCCAACGGTGTCTCTGGATCCGACCCCCAACGCGGACCTGAGCGCCGGGCCGGAAGAAATGAGCGTGATCGGCGGACAGTTCGCCCGTTTCGGCGCGGTCTGCCGCACCTACGCTCCGCTGTACCGGCAGATCACCCTGACCGCGCTGCGCGCCGGCATGTCGGGGCAGCCGGTCATGCCGGACCGGGCCATGGCCTACGGCGACGTCAAGGCGGCCTGGCAGCACTATCTGGACAACGACAACCAGGGCCGCGGCGTCGTGCTCATTGGACACTCCCAGGGCGCCGGCATGCTGACCCGGCTCCTGGTCGAGGTGATCGACGGGCAACCGGTTCAGGAGCGGCTGGTTTCGGCGCTCATCCTGGGCTCCAGCGGGATCACCGTCGACGGTCCGGAAGCACCCGGCACGTTGGCCAGCATCGAACCCTGCCGGGCACCGGACCAGACCGGCTGCGTGGTGCAGTACGCGGCCTTCCGCGCCACCATGCCGCCGCCCGCCGACAGCCTGTTCGGCCGACCCCGGGAAGGCTCGGGAAGATCGCTGTGCGTCAACCCGGCCAGCCTGGCCGGCGGGTCCGGCACGCTGCATGCGTACCTGCGCAACGATCCTCAGGCGCCGCCGTGGACCGACCCGCCGCAAACCATCGGGACGCCGTTCGTCAGCCTGCCGGGCCTGCTGACCGCCGAGTGCGTCGAACAGGGCGGCAAGTCCTACCTCGAGGTGACCGTACACGGTGATGCCGGCGACCCCCGCACCGACGACATAACCGGCGACGTGGTGGTCAACGGTGAGGTCAACGCCGCCTGGGGCCTGCACCTGGTCGACGTCCACCTGGCCATGGGCAATCTGGTGGAACTGGTTCGTACCCAGAGCCAGGCTTACCTGACGGCGCCGTGAGCCGGGCGCCGACCCGGACTCCGGCTGCCGAGGTCCGGGTCGACACCGGTCTGGCCCGCGCCCTGCTGCGCGACCAGCACCCGGATCTGGCGGAAAAACCGCTGACAGCGCTGGCCGCCGGCTGGGACAACGCCATGTTCCGGATTGGCGAGCGTTGGTTGATGCGCCTGCCGCGGCGGGCTCTGGCCGCGGGCCTGACGGTTCACGAACAGCGCTGGCTCCCGGAACTGGCGCCGCGCCTGCCCCTGCCGGTTTCCGTGCCGCTGCGAACCGGTGCGCCTGGGCAGGGCTATCCCTGGAACTGGAGTGTGCTGCGGTGGCTGCCCGGCGAGGCCGCCGACCTGACGCCGCCGGCGCGCACGGCGGCGGCCGCCCTGGCCGGTTTCCTCGCGCACCTGCACCAGCCGGCGCCGCTGGAGGCGCCGCACAACCCGTACCGCGGGGTTCCCCTGGCACAGCGCAGGACCGTGGTCGACGAACGCCTGAGGCGGCTACAGGCACGTCACCCCGCGGTCGACGACACGATCATGGAACTGTGGCAGGCGGCGCTGGATGCCACGCCGGCCCGGAGCAGCGGCTGGATTCATGGTGACCTGCACGCGCGCAACGTGCTGGTGGCCGACGGCGCCATCAGCGCTGTCATCGACTGGGGCGACATCTGCGCCGGCGACCCGGCCACCGACCTGGCCGCGGCCTGGATGCTGTTCGACGATGCGGCGGCTCGCCGCGCCGTCCAGGAGCACTACCCCGCCGACCCCGACACCTGGCGTCGTGCCCGGGGCTGGGCCATCAGTTTCGGCTCGGTGCTGCTGGAGACCGGGCTGGCCGACAACCCGCGCAACGCGGCCCTGGGCGAGCGCACGCTGCGGCGCCTCGCCCGGGATTACCCGGCCTGACCGGGTCTATTCGACGATGGCCTGATAGGTGAGGGTCTTGAAATCGCTGGCCAGACGGGTCCGGTGGGGAATGCTCTGCACCATGAACACGCCGATGAGCTGTTCCGCCGGATCGATCCAGAACCGCGTACCGGCGGCGCCGCCCCAGTTGTATTCGCCCTGGGAACCGAGCTCGCCGATTTCACCCTGATCCAGCGCCACCGCAAAACCGAGTCCGAATCCAATGCCCTCACGGCCGAATCCCATGGGAATGTCCCCCAGATGGTTCACCGTCATCAGTTCCACCGACTTCGGCGACAGGATCCGCACGCCGTCCAGAGTACCGCCGTTCAGCAGCATCTGGGAAAAACGCAGATAGTCGGCGGCCGTGGACATCAGACCGCCGCCGCCACTCTCGAAACGCGCGCCATCGCGGTAGCCGTCGTTGACCGCGTCCGGCGCCACCACCAGTTCGCTGGACGTGGCGCCGGACCGGAAGGCGGCACTGATGTCTTCGGGCGTCCCCTTCGGTGCGTAGATCTGCGCCACCCGGTCCCACTTGCCCTCGGGCACCACAAAGCTGGTGTCCACCATCTCCAGCGGCTCGAACAGCCGCTGCTGCAGAAACTCGCCGAACGACATGCCCGACAGCGCTTCCACCAGCCGGCCCTGGACGTCCACGGATACGCTGTAGTGCCAGCGGGTGCCGGGTTCGTACTGCAGGGGAATGCGGCCCAGCTTGGCGGTGAACTCGGTCAGGGTCATGTCGTCGGCCATCAGGCCGGCGTCCCGGTACATCCGGTCGACCTCGGTATCGCCGAACACACCGTAGGTGAAGCCCGCGGTGTGGCGCAGCAGGTCACGGATGGTGGGCTGGCGGGCCGGGGCCCGGAACTGACCCGCGGCACTGGTATCGCCCTCGCCTTCGGTCCGGCTCTGGGTGCCGTCCGAGGTCATGCGGGTGTCGCCGCCATCGGCCGTAGACACCGCCACCTGCAGATCGGCGAGTTCCGGCAGATACATGGCCACGGGATCGTTGAGCGCGAACTTGCCTTCCTCGTAGAGCATCATCACCGCCACCCCGGTGATGGGCTTGGACATGGAATAGATGCGGAAGATGGCGTCGTCCGTCATCGGCTTGCCGGCCTCCCGGTCGGCCATGCCGTAGGTCTCGTCGTAGACCACCCGCCCGTTGCGGGCGATGAGACCCAGGCCGCCGACCATGACCCCGTCGGCGACGGCCTGATTCATGTATTCGGTGATACGCTGCAGGCGCTCACCAGACATCCCGGCCCGATCCGGCCGCACCGCCGGCAGACCATCCGCCGCCGCCGGTTGAGCCAGACCGAAAATTCCCCATAGCGCGCCCGTCACGAGCGCGCGTGCCACCAGACTCTGCATGTCTCTATCCCCGAACGATGATCAATCCCGCCACAGGCTATTCGTTTATCCAGGACCAGACAACGGCTCGCGTGACTTCGGCCACGCCGCCGGCGGCAGCGGCGCTGTGCTCCGGCCTGGCACTGGGCTAACCTCGAACGCCTTGCGGACCTCGGAATCAGAATGACGGGACCCCGATCGATGCAGACCCCGGACCCGGTTGAGCCCTCGCCCGGAAAGGCATCGCGGCGCCGCCTGCTCAGGCTCGGCGCCGGCGCACTGGGCGCCGCCGGCCTCGGCGCCGCGGCCGGGTGCGCCGGAACCGGCGGCAGCAGCGGTTACCAGCGGCCCCTGTCCCGTCAGCCGTTCGTTGCGCCGCGCATCACGCCGGACCGGGTGGTTCGCGTCATCGTCGGTCTGCGTCCGTACCGCCCGGCCGGGTTCGTGGTGCGGCGCGAGCAGTTCGACGCCACCACCATCGTTCACAACTACGGACACGGTGGTGGCGGCATCTCGTTGTCCTGGGGTTCGTCGGCCCTGGCGGTACGGGAGGCCGCCGGCTTGCCGGTGGGCGACGCCGCCGTCCTGGGCAGCGGCATCATGGGACTGACTACGGCCCGGTTGCTGCAGGACGCCGGCTGGCGGGTGACCATCTACAGCCGCGACGTGCTGCGCCACACCACCTCCAATGTCGGCGGCGGGCAATGGGCGCCAACCAGCGTGTTCGAGGAAGCCGCAGCCAGCGCGCTTTTCAAAGCGCAGTTCCGTCAGGCGGCCAGCATTTCCCATCACGCCTTTCAGAACCTGGTGGGGGCCGGCTACGGGGTCCGCTTCATCGAGAACTATTACCTGGGCAATTCGCCCATCGAGGACTCCTACTATCTGCGGGAACTGCCGGAACTGTTTACCTCCGTGGCCGATCTGAGCCCCCGGCAACATCCCTTTCCGGTGCCCTATGTGCGCCGGACCGTCACCATGATCATCGAACCGGCGACCTTTCTGCGCCGGGTCCGGGACGACTTCCTGCGCGCCGGCGGCCGTTTCGTGGTGCGCAATTTCACCGGCCTCGATCAGATACTGGCGCTGCCCGAAAGCGTGGCATTCAACTGTACCGGGCTCGGCGCCGGGGCGCTGTTCGGCGACGACGGACTGATCCCGGTAAAAGGCCAGCTGGTGCTGCTGCCACCCGATCCGGCGGTGGATTACCTGACCGTGGGTGGGGGCAGCGGGGTCACCTACATGTTCCCTCGCTCCGGCGAAATTCTGCTCGGCGGTTCGTTCCAGGAGAACGATTGGAGCCGGCATGCCGAACCCGAGGTCACCGAGCGGATCCTCGCTGACAACCAGGCGCTGTTCGACAACCTGCGCTGACGCGGCCGCGGGGCCGCAGTCCTGGGGCACGGCGGTTGCACCGGGCGGCCGGCTCGGCAATCCTCTGCGCGACGACAGGGAGACCAACGGGGAGAGCACTCATGGCGGATGCAACCGACCTGGCGGAGTTTCGCGCCGAGGCCCGGGACTGGCTGGCGCAGAACTGCCCCGCCGGCGCCCGCGGCCCGGGCCAGATTCCCACCGGCAGCACGAAGATCGAAATCACCGAACCCGACGTCCGTCTGTGGCTCGAGCGCATGGCCGAAAAGGGCTGGACGGTGCCCACCTGGCCCCGCGAGTACGGCGGCGCCGGATTGTCCACGGCACAGTTTGTCGTGCTGGTGGAGGAAATGCGCCGTCTCGACGCGCGGGCGCCGCTCATGGGCATGGGTACCGGACTGATCGGCCCCACCCTGCTGGAGCACGGCAGTGACGACCAGAAACGCCGCCACCTGCCGCCCATTGCCCGCGGCGAGGTCGCCTGGTGTCAGGGCTACTCGGAACCAAGTGCCGGCTCGGACCTGGCGAGCCTGCGGACCCGCGCCGAAGACCGGGGCGACCACTTCGTCATCAACGGCCAGAAGATCTGGACCTCCGGCGCGCAGTTCGCGGACTGGATGTTTGCTCTGGTCCGCACCGATCCCGAGGCACCCAAACACGACGGCATCAGCTTTGTTCTGCTGACCATGGACCAGCCCGGGGTCACGGTGAAACCGATCCGGCTGATCAGCGGCAACTCGCCGTTCTGCGAGACCTTCTTCGACAACGCCATTGCGCACAAGGACGACCTGGTCGGCGAAGCCGGCAAAGGCTGGACCGTCGGCAAACGGCTGCTGCAGCACGAGCGTTCGGGAATGGCGTCGCTGGTCGGCAGCCGGCCACGGGAGACCGGGGCGCCCCTCGAGGAAGTGGCGCTCGCCTGTCTGGGCCGCGATGCGGCCGGCCGCATCGACGACCCGGGGCTGCGCGCCCGCGTGCTGGTTCACAACATGAACAGCCACGCCTTCCGCCTGACCCAGCGCCGGACCGTGGAGGAGTCCCAGGACGGCAGCACGCCCGGGCCGGCCACGTCGATCTTCAAGATGTACGGCACCGAGCTGCAGCAGGACAAATCGGACCTGACCTGCCAGCTTCGCGGCTTTCGCGGCTACGGCTGGGAAGGCGACGCGTTCAGCGAAGACGAGCGCGAATGGACGCGCCTGTTCCTGTCCACCCGGGCGGCGTCGATCTACAGCGGCTCCAACGAGATTCAGCGGAACATCATTGCCAAGCGGGTCCTTGGCCTTCCGGACTGAAGTCCGGCAACCTAAGAAGTTCCGCTGCGCGAAACTTCAGGCCTTCCGGACTGAAGTCCGAACGCCGAGCCTAGAGCCAGCGGCGGGTGCGGCGCCGGTAGTCGTCGTAGGCGGGGCCGAACCGGGCGCTGCAGGCGCGTTCTTCGAACGGAATGTACCAGAACCTGGCGGCGGCCAGGAACGCCAGCCAGGGCAGCCACGGGGTTGCCGTGCCCAGCAGCAGGCACAGGCCGCCGAGCAGCAGCACGAATCCCAGATACATGGGATTGCGGGTGACGGCGAACACCCCGTCCGTGACCAGCACGCCCGGTGGCCGGAAGGTGTCGATGTTGGTGCCGATGCGGGCAAACCGGCCACTGGCATGGATCAGCAGCCCGAGCCCAAGCAGCATCGGCAAAACACCGCTCCAGGCCAGCAAGGACGGCG
This sequence comes from uncultured Gammaproteobacteria bacterium, assembly GCA_942491135.1. GTDB lineage: Bacteria > Pseudomonadota > Gammaproteobacteria > Pseudomonadales > Azotimanducaceae > UBA7803. Next base: position 472,314 of record CALNZS010000016.1, read on the forward strand.
CCCAATGGCGTCCCGGGGCCAGAAGATGCAGGCCGAGCGCGGCCAGCAGGCAACACAGGAACAGAACCGGAGGCAGCGGCTTGAGCATGTCGTCTCCTCAGAAGACCGGGACCGGCACGCCCGGCCACAGAGTCGGGCCGGCCGCCCGCGGCGGCATCGCGGCGCCCGCCGTCAGGTCCAGATCGACCAGCCATTCGCCGTCCACGCCAACCGCGGCAGCCAGCGTCGGGCGCCCGGCGCTGACCGGGCGTACCAGCCGGGGCCGGGTAATCAGGGCTCGCACCAGACCATCCCGGTAGCCGCCGGCATTGCCGTGGGTGGCCGGCCGGCTCAGTTCCTGCGCCCCGTCGTGGTGGTAGCCGCTATCCGCCAGCAGCCCCAGTTCCGGAATGCTCCAGGTATCCGGCGCCAGGTAGACCAGCCGCGCTTCGGTTCCCAGCACGTCGTCCAGCAGGCCGGCCACCTGTTGCCGCTCCATGTCACCCAACGGCGCCAGGAACAGCAACGTGTGACTGCCATGGGCCGCAACCTGGAGCGAGTCGATGGCATGCTGGCGCAGCATGGCGCCCAGCCATACGGATCCCGCCACGGCCAGCACCGTCAGGGCCACCGCCAGCGCCCGCTGCCTGGCGGGTGATCGCGGCCACGGCAGCCACCGCGCCAGCCGTTGCTCGAGCCGGCGCGGCAGAAAGCGGCCGGTTCGCTGCAGGTAGCGCTGGTACTCGCCGCCGAATCGGGCCAGGCAGCGGCGCTCTTCCAGCCGCGCCAGCCAGGCATAGGCCGAGAGCATGACCACGAAAGCCACCAGCACCAGGAAGCGCGGCCAGACCAGGGTGGTGCCCAGCCCCATCAATGCCAGGGCCACGTATTGCGGATGCCGGATGCTCCGGTAGAGGCCGGTGGCCACGGCGCCCCGACCGCGGAACCGGGCCCGGTAGATCTGCACGAAGCCCACCAGGAACAGCACCAGCCCAAGCCCGATCAACGGCCAGGCCAGCACGATCAGACCGTTCACCAGCGGGCTGTCGCTGGCGCTGAAGTGAGGCAGGATGTGCTGGGTCAGCCAGGCGGTGCCAGGGCGGTTCTGCAGAGCGTTGAGGGGTAATCCGTAAGCCGCGTAGTAGTAGGCGGCCACCGGCGACACCATGAACAGGATCTCCAGCACGATCAGCACATAAGCGCCCCACAGGGCCCAGGCACCGGCCCGGCGTCCCGCACCGGGCGCTCCAACGGCAATTCGAGGGGGGCCGCCGGTTCCCGGGACAGGCGCCGGCTGGTCCGGTTGGATGTCGGCATGCCGGGTCATGGTTCGGCCCTCCGTTGCGTAAGGATCACCGAACCGCCCTCGCCGGCTACCATGCATGCGGCAAGCAGCGTTTCGCCGGCGGTGCGGATTCTTCGTGAATGGGTCGCAAATCCGCGCCAGTGGTCCGGCGGCGCCGATCGCGGACCGGGCCGGCGCCGCAGCGACACAGTAGAATCGGATCCATGCCGGAGCGAGCCCAACACTACTGGTCGCTGCCGCTGGCGGATCGTCTCGACCGCACCGAGCAGATTCGTCTGCTGGCGGGGGTGTTCGCGCTGGTGGCCGTCAGCGTACTGGTGCTGCACCTGTTTCTGCCGGAGCATCAACCCTGGCCGCAGCTTCTGGTCCACGCCCTGCAGATCGCTCTGGTCTACGTGGTCTGGTTCGCCATTCTGGGGTTGGGGTTCGGCGCCCTGCTGTCCCGCCGGCCGGACATGCCGGTGCGGGTCTGGCACGTCTGGCTGTTGTCAGCGACGTGTTATGTGCTCGGTTTCTTTGCTGCCGATTTCGACGACGCCCTGACCTTCGAACTGCATCAGGACGTGCAGGAGGGCAATCAGTTCCGTCACTTCCTGCGGCTGGTGCCGATCTGGGTGCTGGTCACCTGGGTTTTCACCAACGCCTTCGTGAGCCGCCGCCGGCGGGCCGACATCGAACAGTTGGCCGGGCGCCTGGCGGAAGTCAACGCGCGACTGTCGGCCCCCCACCCGCCGCCCGCCGATAGCAGAATCGTGTTTCGCCACGGCCGGCAGCACATCGATCTGGCGGCGGCCGAAGTCACCCACGTGACCGTGGACGACCACCACTGTTACCTGCACTGCATCGGCGGCGGACCACCCCGCAAGGTTCCCGTCGGGGTGCCCCTCAAGGACCTGCAGGGATCGCTGCCGGACTCGTTCCTGCAGGTGCACCGCTCCCATGTCGTCAACGTGGACGCCGTCAACCGGGTGGAACGGCAGGCGCGTCGGGTTTTCCTGCAACTCGACGGCGGCGCGCGCATTCCGGTCAGCCGGCAGCGGCTGGCCGAGGTGCTGGTACGCCTGCGCCCCTGACGCGCGCGGCTTTAACCCGCCCGGCCGCTGGGCCATCATGACCCGCGGCTCAGACGGGAGGAGACGAGGTGGAACAGCATGCGCCCGATTTCGGCACCCTGCCGACCGAGTGGGTGGATCCCCACGAGGGGTTCCAGTTCACGCCCCGCGCCCTCGCCGTGGAGCAGGCCTTTCAGGACGCCAAACTGACCGGGTGCGGACTATCCCCCGGAATTTTCGGTGACTGTGTCGATCCCTCGTTTTTCATCGGGCTGGGCATCCGCGCCGGGATCTACAGCGGCATCACCGCCGAGGGTAACGTCAACATGCTGCAGCGGCTGGTCCAGCACCGGCCGGCCCGGCTCGGCGAGACGCTGACCGCACGGGGCCGGATCGCTGCCATCAACCCGGTTCCGCGCGGCCGCACCGTGGAAACCGACGCCTGGTTCGAAGACGCCGGCGGTGCCCGTGTGGTCTCCGCGCCGCGTACCTCCCTGAAGCCGGATCCGGCCAGAGCCGGCAGCCGCGGCGCCGGCGCCCGGCCACAGCCGGTGATCGCCGACGTGAACGCCCTGGAGCACCTGTCCACGCACACCCTGAGCCCCGAAATCGTCAAGGGTTACAGCAGCGAAGGCAACAGCATTCACTACGACATGGAAGCCGCCAACCGGGCCGGCTTCCGCGCGCCACTGATCGGCGGCGGAATGGGCGTGCACTACCTGCTGGCGGCTCTGTGGGCACGCGTTGCCCCCGACACCCTGGACCTGGACATCTACTTCCGGCGCCCGATCTTCTGGGACGATACGTTCTCGGTGGCGGCACTGACCGGCGGCGGCGGATGGCAGGCCCTGGCGCTGGTACGCGACGGCAAGGTGCTGACTGAAGCGCGCATCAACCAACTGACCCCAGCAGGTGCCCCGTGACCCAGGCCTTCTCCGGTGTCCGTATCGCCGACTTCACCCAGGTGCTGGCCGGCCCGTTTGCGGTCATGCAACTGGCGCTGCTGGGCGCCGACGTGATCAAGATCGAGCAGCCAGGCGCCGGGGATCAGACCCGGGGTCTGCTAAACGACGGAGCAGGTGATGGCATGTCCCCGGCGTTCATGACCTGCAACGTCAACAAACGCAGCCTGTCCCTGGATCTCAAGGCCCCGGAGGCCCGGGACATCGTCGCCCGGCTCGTGCAAAGCGCCGACGTCGTGGTCGAGAACTTCAAAGCCGGCACCATGAACCGGCTCGGCTTCGGCTACGACACCCTGAAGGCCCTGAAGCCGGATCTGATCTACTGCGCGGTCTCCGGCTACGGCCAGAGCGGACCCATGGCCGGGGTCGCCGCCTATGACGGCGCCATTCAGGCCGCGTCGGGCATGATGTCGCAGACCGGTCACGTCGAGACCGGCCCCACCCGTACCGGCTACATGCCGGTGGACATGTGCACCGCGCTCAACACCGCATTCGCCATTGCCGCCGCCCTGTACCGGAAGCGCGCCACCGGAGACGGTCAGTTCATCGACGTTGCCATGCTGGACACCGCCATCGTCGCCCAGGCGGCCCAGTTCAGCGGCTACCTGAATGCCGGCAAACTGGTGGGCCTGAATGGCAACGCCTCACCCACCGGTCAACCCACCGCCGACGTGTTTCCCACCGCCGACGGTTACATCCAGATCACCGCCCTGCGCCAGAACCAGGTCGAGGCCCTGTTCGCCGTGCTGGGGTTGAGCGCCCGCCTCGACGAACCCGGGTTCGCGGACTCCTATGCCAGGCTGGCCAACCCCGAACCCGTGAAGGCCTGCGTGCGCGAGGCGCTGAGGCAAGGAACGACCCGGCACTGGCGCGCAGCGCTGGAGAGCGCCGGTGTCCCCGTCGCGGAAGTCCGCACCGTCCCCGAGGTTGCCGCCGACCCGCACCTGGCGGTCCGCGGGGTACTGGCAGACCTGCCGGCCAGCCCGGTCGGGCGGCCGCAGCGGGTGGTCACCGCCGGCTATCTGACCGACCGCGACGGGCCACGGGTCGACACCGCGCCGCCGGCGGTAGGCGCCCACACTGATGAGGTTCTCGCCGAACTCGGATTCTCCGCGGCCGAGGTGGCCACGCTGCGGCAGTCGGGCGTGGTTTGAGCGTGCCCGTTGCCGAACGCACGGTCTGCCGGGGCGGCCGCACCCGTGCCGCCGTGGCCTGCGCGTGGCTGCTGCTGGCCGCCTGCAGCGCCCCGGTCGACGTGGCAGAGTTGCTGGTCGTGGACCGCCGGCCGCACCCCAGTCACGGTCTGCTGAGCATTCACGACGGAGTGCCACGGCAGGTGTTTCAAGCCGAACCGCTTGGCCACATCATGCAGTTCGACGTGCGGCCGGCGGCCGGAATCAGCGCCCCGGGCCAGGTGGTGGTGTCCTATGTCGGCCCGCCGGCCAGCGCCACCAGCGTGCCCGCTGCGGGCCTGTTCACCCTCGCCGTGGACGACCCCGAAGCGGCGCTCGAGCGATTGCTGGCGCCCGCCCAGGGCGAGAATCTGCTGGACCCGGTCTATGCGCCGGACGGCACCAGCATCTACTTCGTACGGGTCACGCAGCGCGTCGATGGTCCCGACCTGCACCGCGAGATCGCGCTCGAAACCCTGAACCTCGAGAGCGGCAGCATCCAGCGCCTCGGCGCCAACGCCATCTGGCCGACCCCGTCGCCCGACGGCCGCCGGCTGGCCGCGGTGAGCGTCGACCCAACGACCCTGATTCGCGGCCTGACGCTGCTCGAACTCCCGTCCGGCGAGCCGCGCACCCTCATTCCGCCCGGTCGTTTCCCCGACATCGACGCCCCGGTCTTTTCCGCCGACGGCGCCTGGGTCTACTTTTTCGCCAGCAGCGAAACCACCACTTCACTGCTGGACCTGATGGGATTCGTGGCCCATGCACACAGCAACCAGCCTGGCCTGTGGTGGCGCGTGGCCGTGGACGGCGGCGCGCCGGAAGCACTCACCCGGGAACCGGAGATCATCTCCGACGGGTCGCGGATCGAGGGACGGCTGATGTATACCTCGTCCCTGGGATTGCGGATGCTGACGGCAGACGGTGCCGTGGTGACCCTCAACGAAGCACCCTACTTCGGCGCCCTCGGCAAGCGGAATTCCTCGTCACGGAATCCCTCATCACGGAATCCCTCACCACGGAATCCCTCCCCATGACCCGACTTCGTTCGATCCAGCGCACCGCGTGCCTGATCCTGGTGGCCGGCGCCGGACTGGCCGGGTGCGAGCCGGAGGAACCCGGCACGGTGGTCTACGAGAGCGCCCACCCGTTGCCCGAAGGCCTGTCCGGGCTGCAAGCCGTGTGGGCCCGTCAGGTCGAACAGCAACTGGCCGCCGGCCTGGCGCTCGACGCCCGCGGACGGCCTGCCGATCTCAGCCCGGCCGCGCGGGTCACCTCCTCGGGCGGGGGCCTGCGCGGCACGCTGATCCCGGGGCCCGAAACCGCGCGCCTGAACGAAATGCAGCAGTTCCGCCTGAGCCTCGAGCCGGACCCGGCCACCGGCGCCGGAGCCGGCGCCACCATCGCCATTGCCGGCGGAATGCCGCTGCACAGTCACGGGCTGCCCACGCAACCCCAGGTGCGCCGCGATGCAGATGGTGCTTACGTCATCGACGGCGTGCGCTTCGGCATGCCGGGCTGGTGGCAGCTCGTTGCCGGGGTCGAGGTGGGTGGCCGCACCGAACTGCTGACCTTCGACTTCTTCGTCGAACCGTAGCCGGTGTACGAGCGGCGATGAGCACCCGCCCGTTGATCCTGGCCTTACGGCACGCCTTCCTGGCCATGCTGACCCTGGCCATCGGCGCCTGCACACCGGAACCGGAGTGGTCCGCCAGCCAGCGGGCGCTGATCGCTTCACTGTGGCTGGGCACACTCGGGGCGCCCCCGGCCGATCCGTCCAATCGGGTGGCCGCCGATGCTGGCGCCGCGGCACTGGGCAAGCGCCTGTTTCATGACCAGCGCCTCAGCGCCAACGGCCAGGTGGCGTGCAGCACCTGCCACCGGCCGGACTACCACTTTGCCGATCCGAATCGCCTTTCCCGGGGAGTGGGGGAAACACGCCGCCATGCGCCGAGCCTGCTCGGCGCCGCCTGGGGCACCTGGTTTTACTGGGACGGCCGGCGCGACAGTCTGTGGGCTCAGGCTCTGACCCCGCTCGAGCACCCGGACGAACACGGTCTGCGCCGGCAGGACCTGGTTGCGCTGCTGGCCGGCGACCCACATTACCGGGCGGCCTACCAGGCAGTGTTCGGCGAAGCGCTGCCCACGGATCCCGACCACCCCGACGCCGCTTCACGTACGGATCGCGCCTTCGCCAACGCCGGCAAAGCCGTGGCCGCCTTCGTCGCCGGCCTCCGCCCGGCGCCGGGACGCTTCGATCGGTACGCCGCGGCGCTCGGCAGCGGCACAGAGCCGGAGGAACTATTGAGCGCCACGGAACGGCAGGGCCTGGCCCTGTTCATCGGCAAGGGCCAGTGCGTCAATTGCCACAACGGGCCGTTGTTCACCAACCGGGACTTCCACAACATCGGGACGGTTCTGACCGCCGCCGAGCCTCGCGACAATGGCCGCTGGCAGGGGCTGCGCGAGGCCGCGGCCGACCCCTTCAACTGTCTGGGTTCCTACAGCGATGCACCCGGGCCATCCTGCGCCATGCGCTTCGTCCAGGACCGGGGTGCGCATCTGCCCGGCGCCTTCAAGGTGCCGACCCTGCGCAACGTAGCGGCGACACCGCCTTACATGCACGACGGTCAGTTCGCCGATCTGGCCGCTGTGATCGATCACTATGCGGCCGCGCCATCAGCGGACCGGCTGGGGCATCAGGAAATCGTGCCGGTGCCGCTCACGATTCCGGAGCGCCGGGCACTGGCTGCATTTCTGGAAACGCTGAACGGGGATTGAGCGCGCGCTACTCGCTGGATCCGCTGGGTGTCTGCAGCGACTGTTCCAGCATTGCCAGACGGTCGATCTGTTCGGCATCGGCCCGCCCTGCCTTGACGTGGCGGCGCGCCCGCGCCAGAGAATCGCGGGCCTGCTCCTGCTCGTCCAGCGCGAGCTGGGCTTCGGCCAGGGCCAGATAGAATACCGGTTCGTTACGTTTGCGGCGAATGGCGTCCTGAAAGTGGCCGATGGCGTCCGCATAGTTGCCGGACCGGACGCTCTTGCGACCCAGCAGATGGTGGTAGTAAGGATTGCGGTTCCGCCGCGCCCGGATGGTCTGCTCCAGGGCTTCGGCCTGCTCGTCCTCGCCGAGGCGGCGATACAGCAGCGCCAGGTTGTTACGCGCCGAGTCGGCATCGTCGTCCAGGTCGATCGCCAGGGTGTAGGCGCCGCGAGCCAGTTCCGGACGCTCGGACCAGGCATACAGCACCCCCAGGTTGGTCCAAACCACCGCGGATGCCGGATCGACCTCCAGCGCGGTGCGCGAATAGCGGTAAGCCAGTTCGTGATCGCCGGCCACCAGCGCTTCCGCTGCCTTGTTTCCGTAGAAACGCGCCAGCACCTGGTGCTCGTCCAGACGTTCCGTCCGGTGCGCGTTCACCACGATGTCGGGGTTGAGGTCGACCACATACTGCTCGGCGCTGTTGCCCGGGCCTTTACGGATCATGGAACCCGTGGATCCTGTGGCTGCCGGTCCCACGCTGACCGCAGGCGACCGGGCGCTGCGGAAGGTACCGGTAACGTTGATGTGCTGATTGAGAATCCAGTTGTCCGCGTCGATGTCCCAGTTGGGTGGCGAATAGACGAGTTGCACTTCGGCCGGCAGGCCGACCCGGCGGGCAGCGGCGACGAACAGCACCGAAAACGAGAAACAGTTGATCCTGCCCACCGCCGCCAGATCCGCCGGCGCCGCGGTCGTCCCCGGATCGTATTCGTAGCGGTCCGCCTGGTCGAAAGCCCAGCGCCGCAAGGCGCGGTAACGCTGTTCCTGAGACGGCAGATCGGCGATGTACCGGTCCAGATCCCGGGTCATTGACGCCGGCAACTGATAGAGATCCACCATCCCTGGCAAGGCCGGCTGCGGGGCGGCATCCTGAGTCTCGGTCAGAAACAGATCGTCGTCGAGTAAGGCGTCCACGTCTTGCGGCGCCACCCCATGGCGCCCGAACAACGAGCACCCGGATATCAGCAGCAGAGCCAGCGCTGCTGGCGGAATCCGGATTCCGGCCGCGACTGCCAGTTCGTTCATGCCGGTTTCGCCCCCCAACTCGCGTACACGGCTGATCCTGCCAGCTTAGTGCCATGGCGCCCCGGGGTGAAGCCGTCCGGCCGACTTGTCAGACCACGGCCGTAGCAGCCCGCAACGCTGCCCTCAAGCCTCCGGGCAGTGCCGTGAGGGTACCGGCGACAGCTTGCGGCCGACCATGAGCAGCTCGCGCAGCTGCGGGTCCATGGCGGCGTAGCCGGCATCGGCCTCGACGCCGAGACCATCCATCAACCGGGTCAGGAAGGCGCGGCCGGCTACCGTGGCGGCGATGTCGAAGATCTCGGCATCGGACAACCCGTGGTCGGCCAGCTCGGCCACGTCCTCGGCAGCCACCGACAGCGGGTCGGCAGCCAGGCGTGCGGCATAACGCATCATGGCGAGCTCCGCCGCGCTCACCGGAAGATCGGACGGCGCCCCGGCGGGCGCGCTGACGATGTCACGAAGCTGCTCGACGCTGAAGTGCCGGGTGAGTTCCGTGGCATGGGCCAGCGCACAGTAGGAATTGCGCAGCGCCAGCGCCGCGGCCAGGGTGACCAGCTCGAAACGGCGCGGTGTCATGTGACGGCGTATCCCGGCCTGCAGATCGGCCCACAGGCTCATGATCTCCGGCCGGTGACAGAACACCCGGGCGTAGTTCGGCAGATAACCGAACTTGCCCTGCTGCCGGCGGTACATGGCCAGCACCTCGTCGTTCGCCGCCTCGGGTTCGACCGTATCGATGAAACTCATGACCGCGCCTCCTCAGTGATCCGGTAGTGGCCGATCTGCACCTCCTCGCCCAGGTCCGCGTAGTCTCCGGCGGCGCGGTGGCCGCGGAATTCACCCCAGTTGATGGGGCGGTAGCGAGGCGGCGCCGATGCCCCCACCACGCTCGGCAGCGGTGCATAGCTGGCCGCGTAACTCGGATTGAAGAAGAACGGGGCGCTGTAGCGGCGTGCCGCAGCGCTGGCGGTGACCCGGTGCAGGGAGGCGGGGTAACGGTCGTTTGACCAGACCTGCACGATGTCGCCGATGTTGATGACCAGTGCGTTCGAACGCGGCTCCACCAGGTGCCAGGCGCCCCGCCGGTAGACCTCGAGTCCCGGCTGATCGTCCTGCAGTAACAGCGTAAGCGCGCCCGAGTCGGTGTGATGATTGATACCCAGGTGGCCCCGGGCCGGCGTGGCCAGACCATCGGGCCTCTCCGGCTCCGGACACACGGGGTAAAAGTTCAGCCGCACGAAACTCGAGTGCGACGGTTGAAAGGACTGCGCCAGGTGCCGCGGCGGCATGCCGAGGTTCACCGACATGGCGGCCAGCAGCCGGAACGCCAGGGTTTCGCAGGCGGTGTAGTAGCCACGCACGGCAGCTTCGAATTGCGGCAGGGCCGCCGGCCACTGCGGACGGATGGCGGCACCGTCCTCCGGCCCGCAGTCGTAGATCTCTTTCCAGTCCCGGGTGTTCTTGGTGAGTTCCTGGTCATAAAAACCCCACGGGTTCTCGGCGCTCCGGGCGATCGCGCGTTTGGTCTCGGGGCTCTGGTCGAAGAACGCCCGCATGGCGTCTGCCAGGGCGTCGAGCACGCCCTGGCGGATGCCGTGATTGACCACCTGGAAAAAGCCCCAGTCGCGGCACGCCGCATCCAGGGCAGCCAGCGTCTGCGGCTGGTCCAGATCGGCGATGTCGATGACCGGTACCGTGTTCGTGAGCATGGCGTCGACTCCTCTTCCGGATCAGGCGCTGCGCCGCGGATGCAGCCACTTGGGCAGCAGATCGTAAGGATCCGTCACCGCCGATCCGTCGAACGCCACCCCGGCCCGCGCCAGCAGCCCGGCCACGTTACCATCGCGCCAGCCGTCGAACAGTTCGGTGCAGCCGCCGACGAGTTCGCCATTGACGAAGATCTGCGGGATGGTGGATGCCCCGGTGCGCTCGGCCAGAACCGGCCGGATGCGCCCGCCCAGATCGTTGTCCTGGTAGGCCACCGAATCCAGATCGACACTGCGGTAAGGAATACCCGCCTGGGCGAACAGCTTGCGTGCGGACCAGCAGAACTCACACCACTCCAGGGCGAACATGACCACGCTGTCGCCGGCAATGACCGCGTCCACATGGGCCACCGCCTCCGGGTCCAGGAGCGGGGGCACGCGGACCGGGGCCGGTGGCGCGCCCGCCGCGGAGACGTCGAACCGGAATCCCGGTGTGGACCGGGACAACGCCAGTTCCTCCTCGGACATGTCCTCGCCGATGCCCTCGAACAGCGGCGTCGACAGGTAGCGTTCACCGGTGTCCGGCAGCATACACACGATGTTGCTGCCGGGCGGGGCGTCGGCGGCCACCTCCAGTGCCGCGGCCAGGGTGGCACCAGCGGAGATCCCGACAAAAATGCCTTCCCGGCGGGCCAGATCCCGGGACAACTCCAGCGCCCGCTGACCGGCAACCGGCAGGATCCGGTCGACGTAGCCGGATCCGGTGGCAGCGGCAGTGAGGCTGGAGATGAAATCCGGCGCCCAGCCCTGCATCAGGTGCGGACGGAAGTTGGGATGGCTGCCGGCCGGCGATCCGTCGGCGTTGCGCGGTTGTTCGACGCCGCTCGAAAGCACCGGCGCATTGTCCGGCTCTGCCGCCACCACCAGAACTTCAGGCCGCTCGGCCTTGAGCCCCCGGCCGACCCCCTTCAGGGTGCCGCCGGTTCCGAATCCGGTAACGAACGCGTACAGCGGTTCGCCGGCAAAATCGTCCAGCACTTCCCGTGCCGTGGTGGCGGTATGGACATCGGCGTTGGCCTCGTTGTCGAACTGGCGGGTCAGGTACCAGCCGTGTGCGGCCGCCAGTTCCTCCGCTTTACGCAGCATGCCCGAGCCCTTCTCCGAGGCCGGGGTCAGCACCACGCGGGCGCCCAGATAGCGCAGCAGTTTGCGGCGCTCGATGCTGAAATTCTCGGCCATGGTCACCACCAGCGGATAACCCTTCCGGGCACACACCATCGCCAGGCCGATGCCGGTGTTGCCGCTGGTGGCCTCCACCACCGTCTGGCCGGGCTCGAGCGCGCCGGTCTCCTCCGCCCGCTCGATGATGGCGCGCGCCATCCGATCCTTCACGGAGCCCATGGGATTGAAGGCTTCCACCTTGACCCAGACGTTGACCCCGGGGGGCGCCAGCTTCTCCAGCCGCACCAGCGGGGTGTTACCAATTGTGTCAAGAATGTTCTCGTATCGCGCCATGATTGCTTCCTCGAACGTTTTCCCGTCGGCAGCTCTTCCGTCCACGGCGCCAACCGTGAGCCCCCACCGAGGTATCCAGCGTTGGAACCAGCGTGGTTTCGCAGCGTGAACCCGGTGCCCGGGGCCATTCGGCAGTTTCCACGCGCAGTTCCACGCTGGGTTCAACGGCCGGCGCGCAAGGTGACCCTCGTCCGGTCTGCGGCCGGAACCGAGAACACCATCCATCCAGGAGAACGACCCCATGAACATGACAACCACCACCGTGGACAACGGCGTCAACGTTGCAGCCCTGCTCGGCGCCCGGGAAGCCCTCGGCCAGACGCCGGAAGCAGCACGGTTCCAGTGGCGCGCTTCCTGCAACTGGGTCAATGGTACCCATGCCAAGTCCAGCGTGCGCGGCTTCCATGGCCTCGGCGGCGAGCAGAGCCATCGCAGCGAGTATGCTTTCGACACTGACCATCCGGAGATCTTCGCCTCCGAAGACCGTGGCGCCACCCCGGTCGAATACGTCCTGGTCGGCCTGGCCGGCTGTCTGACCGCCGGCGTGGCCGCGGTGGCGCAGAACCGCGGCATCCAGCTGCGCAGCGTGCGCGCGGCCCTTACCGGATCCATGGACATTCAGGGCATCCTGGGCATGGACCGCGACGTCCGCAACGGCTTCGACGACGTCGCGGTGGAGTTCGAGATCGACGCGGATGCGTCCCGGGAGGACATCGAAGCGCTGGTCGCTCAGTCGCAGAAGCGTTCCGCCGTGTACGACATCATCACCAACCCGACCAACGTCTCGGTGACGCTGCGATGACGCCGCGATCCGGGCCCAGCAGCGGCAGCCGGCGCGGCCGGAACCAGGGATCACGGCGGATCTCCGCCGTGATCATCGGTGGCGGCCACAATGGCCTGGCCATGAGCCATTGCCTCGCCGGGCTCGGCATCGACCATGTCGTGCTCGAGCGCGGCGAAGTAGCCAATGCCTGGCGCCGCGAGCGCTGGGATTCCCTGCGGCTCCTGACCCCGAACTGGCAGACCCGGCTGCCCGGCCACGCCTACGCGGGCCGGGACCCGGACGGTTTCATGACCATGCCCGAGGTCATCGGCTTCATCGAGGAGTACGCGCGGCTGACCGCGGCGCCGGTTCAGGCCGGGACCACGGTCACGGCGGTTCACGGCGAAGCCGACGGTTATCGCGTGGTCACCGATCAGGGGACCTGGCGATCGGCCATCGTGGTACTCGCCAGCGGTGCGTTCGGCATTCCCAACGTACCCGAGTGTGCCGCCGGCCTGCCCGCCACCGTGCGCTCGCTGACCACTGCCGAATACAAGCGCCCGGCCCAATTGCCGGAAGGCGGCGTACTGGTTGTTGGTGCGTCTGCCACCGGCGTTCAACTGGCGGAAGAGATTCAGGCCAGCGGCCGGCCTGTCACCCTGGCCGCAGGCGAGCATGTGCGCATGCCGCGGCGTTATCGCGGCCGTGACGTGCAGTGGTGGATGGACGCTACCGGCGTGCTCGACAAACGACATACCGACGTGGACGACGTCGTGCGCGCGCGCCGGGTGTCGTCACCGCAACTGATCGGGTCCGACGACCACCGGACCCTGGATCTCAACGCCCTGCGTCAGCAAGGTGTGGGCTGCATCGGCCGCCTGGCAAGTATTCAGGGCGGCCGGGCACTGTTCTCGGGATCGCTGCGTAACCAGTGTGCGCTGGCGGACCTGAAGATGAACCGGCTGCTGGATTCCTTCGATCAGTGGGCGTGCCGCTGCGGCGTTCACGATGCGCTGGCGCCGCCCGAACGGTTTCTGCCGACCATCGTCGACCACCGGCCGCCACTCGAGATCGACCTCACCAGCGGCGAGATCCGCACGGTCATCTGGGCGACCGGCTACCGTCAGGACCTGTCCTGGCTGCAGGTACCGGTCCTGGACCGGAAAGGCCGGCTGCAGCACGACGGCGGCGTAACCGATTCTCCAGGCCTGGTGGCACTGGGGCTGCCGTTCCTGCGACGGCGCAAATCCAGCTTCATGCATGGATCAACGGACGATGTCCGGGACCTGGCCCAGCACCTGAAGGGTCATCTGGACAGCACCGTGCGGCGGATCAATGCCGGCATGGTCGGTGCCTGAACGAACAGCGTGAACAGCACCACGCCGTAGGCCATGGCCTGCACGGTCCACCCGTAGTCGAGGCTCGGCGGCAGCGACAGCGCCAGTGCCAGAGTCACGGCGCCGCGCAGGCCGCCCCAGACCATGACCGAGCCGTAATCGGCCTGCAGGGGCCGACGCAGCAACGGATTGAGCAGCGCCAGGCCGCCGTACACGGTCAGCGCGCGGGCCGCCAGCACGGCGCCGACGGCAATCAGCATGGCCAGCCACAGTTCCCTGAACATGGCGAACGACAAGGTCATGCCCACCAGCAGGAACACACTGCCATTGGCCGCATAGCCCAGGACCCGCAGGGTGAAACTGATCTCGGTGCCCACCTCCCGGCTGTCTTCGTGCTGCACCGCCCTGGCCAGCACCAGACCGGCAGCGAGGGTGGCCATGATTCCCGACAGGCCGAGCACGGCCTCGGCCACCAGATAGGTGCCGTAGGCCAGAGACAGCAGCAGCATGGTCTGGGGAATGCCGTCGCCCACCACCGGCAGTGTCCGGGCCCCGGCGTAGCCGACACCCGCGCCGAAGGCGATGCCGCCGAAAAACACCAGCAGGAAATTCCCCAGGGCCGCCCCGGCATCCGCCTGTGCACCCGGCGCCAGGGCCAGTTCGACGACGATGCCGAACAACACGATGGCCGTGGCATCGTTGAACAGGCTCTCCCCTTCCAGCACTACGGTGAGTCGCCGCGGGGCGCCGAGCTGCTGCAACTGGGCCACCACGGCGACCGGGTCGGTGGCGGCCAGAATGGCGCCGGTCAGCAGCGCGGCGATCCACGGAAAGCCGCTGCCGAGTCCGGGCACCTGGCCGAAACCGAGAGAAATGAGTCCGGCGCTGACGAATGCGGTGACCAGGACGCCAGCCACGGCCAGGAACAGGATCGGGGTCAGGTTGTCGGCCAGATCACGGGCCGACAGATGGTAGGCCGACTCGAAAACGAGGACTGGCAGAAACACGAAAAACACCAGATCGTGAAAATTCCCGCCACGCAGTTCGGCGTCCCACCCCGCCAGCGGCAACGCCAGGCTCAGGGCCGCTCCGATGGCCACCAGCAGCACGGTGTGGGGCACCTGCAGCCAGCGCCCGAGCGGATCCGTAACCACCGACAGCAGGAACAGCAGAACCGCAAAGGCCACAACGAACTCGATAGTCACGAAACCGCGCTCCCCGCCCGCTCCGGTGGGCCCCGATGGTACACGCCGGGCGCACTTCCGGGAGAGGGCGGTCATGGCGCGGCACCCGGCGGGAACCGGACTCCGGCTCCCCCCGGGCACTGGGGTCGGCTATGCTTCGGGGACACTCTTCGCCACCGGCGAACATGCCCGAACCGCCCGACGATCTGACCCGTGCTCAACTCGAGCTGATCTACAACAACACCAGTGACCTGGTGTTCCTGCTGGAGGTCCTGGGCGCCGGCCGCTACCGGATCGCGTCGGTCAATCCGGCGTTTCTGGCCCATACCGGGAAACACCTCGCCGATGTGGTGGGCCTGAGTGTGGACGAACTGTATCAGGGGCAGCATCTGGCTTACGTTCTGGCCCGCTACGACGAAGCGGTAGCCCACGGCGGACCCTGGAACTACGAAACCCGCACCCATGACTTCGCAGGCCAGGTGGTCTACCTGAACACCACCCTGGTTCCCGCCTACGATGCCGACGGCAACTGCACCCACCTGGTCGGGGTCTCCCGCGATACCACCCGCGACCGCCTGGAACAGCGTGCCCTGTGGCGGGAGAAACGCCGCGCCGAGAACTATCTGGAGGTGGCCGAGGCCCTGATCGTCGCGCTCGATCGCGACGGCAACATCACCATGCTCAACCGCAAGGGCCATACCCTGCTCGGTTACCCCGAGGGTACGCTGATCGGACGCAGCTGGATCGACACCATGATTCCGCCGGACCGGGTCGAAGCCTTCAAGCAGGGGCTGCGGCACATGATGGAGACGGGTGTCGCCATCCGGCGCAACGTCAACTACGTGCTCACCCAGGCCGGGGAGCGGCGCCTGGTGAGCTGGTCCAACGCCCTGGTCCATGACGACAATGGCCAGCCGGCAGGACTGTTGTCCTCGGGCGAGGACATCACCGACCGGCGCCGTGCCGAGCAGGCGATGATCGCCAGTCAACGGGTGCTGGCGGCCGACGAGGTGGTGTCCGCGGTGGCTCACGACTTCAACAATGCCCTGCAGGGCATTCTGGGCAATCTGGAGATTGCCCTGACCCTGACCGAACTCGAGCACGGCCACGACGGCGCGGACGGTACGCCGATCCAGAGCCGCCTCGCCGCCGCCTGCAAACTGGCCGAGGATGCCGCTCACCGGCTGCGGGTCCTGCGGGGCATTGGATCCCACGATTCGAGCGGGGAACGCGAAGCGCTGAATCTGCACGATCTGGTGGAAGACGTCGTCGCCCAGACCCGGCCGCTGTGGAAGGACGAGGCCGAGCGCGAGGGCCACCAGATCGTCATCGAGCGCCAGTTCGAGGAATCGCAACTGCCGGTGGTGGGAGACCGCGGCGAGTTGCGTTCGGTGCTGTACAACATCGTCAAGAATGCCATCGAAGCCATCAACGGCAGCGGCAGCGTCACGTTCCAGACCTGCCGCCGGAACGGGTTCGCCACCGTCACCGTGACTGATACCGGCATGGGCATGGACGGCGCCACCAGCACCCGGATATTTCAGCCGTTCTTCTCCACCAAGGGCCTCGAGTCCGGCCGCGGCCTGGGCCTGAGCGCTTCCCACAACATCGTACGCACCCATGGCGGCACCATCCGGGTCCAGCACAGCGCGCCCGGCCTGGGCACCACCATCGAGGTACGACTGCCCGCGGCCAGCGCCCCAGAACCCGCAGACGGCGCCGACCCGGGCGCCGACGCGCCCACCCGGCGCCGGGTGTTGTGGGTCGACGACGATCCTCAGATACGGGCCATGGCGGCCGAATATCTGACCGCCATGGGTCACCGGGGAGACGTCGCCGACGGCGGCCGGCAGGCCCTCGAACTGCTGCGCCGCAACCAGTACTCGGTGGTCATCACGGACATCGGCATGCCCGGCATGAACGGGCTCGATCTGGCCGAGCGCATCTTCACCGAAGCAGGCATTGCCCGGTTGCCGGTGATTGCCCTGACCGGCTGGGGCGACTCCATCACCCGGGGCCGGATTCTGCCCCGCAACATCGTGCGCGTGCTGGCCAAGCCGATCCGCCTGGAAGAACTCCGCGACGTTCTGAAGGCTCTGCCGCCATGAACCTGGTGCTCTACGCCGTGCCCGGCTTCGTCGTGCTGATGGCGGTCGAATTCCTCTACGGCCTGGCGCGCGGACGCAACACCTATCATCTGGCGGACACGGTCAACAGCCTGTCCCTGGGCACCCTGTCGCGCCTTAAGGGGCTGCTCAAGCTCGGTATGGCAGGGGCCGTGTTCGACGCGGTCCGGGACCCGCTGGGCCTGAGCCCGCTGCCCGCAGACCGGGCCTGGGTGTGGATCGCCGCGTTCGTCGGCTACGACTTCTGCTACTACTGGTCACACCGCTTCGGTCATCAGTGGCGCCTGCTGTGGGCCTCCCACGTCGCCCACCATCAGAGCGAAGAGTTCAACCTGTCCACGGCGCTGCGGCAGACCAGTACCGGCACCACGTTCGTGTTCTACCTGCCGCTGTACCTGGCCGGCCTGCCCACCGAGGTGGTCATCACCGTCGGTTCGTTGAATCTGATCTACCAGTTCTGGGTGCACACTGAACACGTTGCCGCCCTCGGCCCGGTCGAGTGGCTGCTGGTCACCCCATCCAATCACCGCGTCCATCACGCCCGCAATCCGGAATACATCGACCGCAACTACGGCGGCGTCTTCATCGTCTGGGACCGGCTGTTCGGCACCTACAAGGCCGAACGGCCCGAGTCCCCTTGTGTGTACGGCATCACCGAACCCCTGGCGAGCTGGAATCCGTTGTGGGCGAACCTGCACGTGTGGGTGCAGACCACCCGCGACTCGCTGCACACCCGGCGCTGGCGGGACAAGGTCCGGCTATGGTTCTCGAGTCCGGCCTGGTACCCGGACGACCTGTCCCCCACCCGGCACGACTGGCGCCGCCCGAAGTACCGGCCCGAGCCGGTGCCAGGCAGCGCCGCCATCGTCTTCGTCCAGTACTGGCTGGTCACCGTGGCCGGCCTGGGCCTGGTGGTGCTGGCCGCGGATCTGCCGCGGGCACTGGTCTTGAGCGCCCTGGCCATACTGGTGTTTTCGCTGTACGGACTGGGGACACTGCTCGAAGGCCGCCGTTACGGAGCGGCCGTGGAACTCCTGCGGGTGCTTCTGGTGGCACTCTGGGCCGGCTACTGGGCGCCAACGCTCGGCGCCCCGTTGACCACGGCGCTGCTGGGCTACGCGGCGGCGTCGCTGCTGGCCGCCGCCTGGTTGTTCTGGTGGCGGCCACGGCGCCTGCCCCTCGGCCACGGCCCGCCGTTCCCCACCTGACCGGGCGCCCCGCCACGGCCGCGTGGCAATCCCTGCGTAATGCGGCAGAATGGCCGGTCCGAATTCGTTCCGAAGTATGAACCAGACGGGGAGTCACCATGTCCGATCTCGACCAGGACCTGTTCAATCTGGCCATGTCCGAAGAAGCCATGCCACTCATGGACGCGGTCAAGAAACACATCGCCGAGAACGTCGATCCGATCACCGAGGAGTTTTTTGCACTCGACAGCGAGAAGACCGACCGCTGGTCCTGGCATCCGCGCCAGCTCGAGCTGCTCGACGGCGCCAAGGCCAAGGCCAAGGCCGCCGGCCTGTGGAATTTTTTCCTGCCGGACTCCGAGTTCGGTGACGGCCTGACCAACCTGGACTATGCGTACATCGCGGTGGAACTCGGCCGCTCGCCGCTGGCGTCCGAGTCGCTCAACTGCAGCGCCCCCGATACCGGCAACATGGAGGTGCTGGAACGGGTCGGCACCGCGGAGCAGAAGGAGCGCTGGCTGAAGCCGCTGCTCGACGGCGAAATCCGTTCCGCCTACGCCATGACCGAACCCGGCCTGCCCTCCTCCGATGCCAAGAACATCTCCACCAGCGCGGTGCTGGAGGGGGACGAATGGGTCATCAACGGCGAGAAGTTCTACATCTCCGGCGCCGGCGACCCGCGCTGCAAGATCATGATCGTCATGGTCAAGACCAGCCCGGACGCGCCGCCCAGTAAGCAGCAGTCGCAGATCCTGGTGCCCATGGACACCCCCGGGGTGAAGGTGCTCGAAGGCATGGAGGTGTTCGGTCACGATCACGCGCCGCGTGGTCACATGCACATCGTCTTCGACAACGTGCGGGTACCGAAAGAAAACATCCTGCTCGGCGAAGGCCGCGGCTTCGAAATCTCCCAGGTACGTCTGGGTCCGGGCCGCATTCACCACTGCATGCGCTCCATCGGCAAGGCCGAAAAGGCGCTGGAGCTGATGGTCAAGCGCGGGGCCACCCGGGAAGCGTTCGGCAAACCCATCATCAAGCTGGGCAAAAACCTGGAAGTCGTATCCCGGGCCCGGATCGAGATCAACGCCATGCGCCTGGCGGTGCTGCAGGCGGCCAAGGCCATGGACGTGCTGGGCAACAAGGAAGCACGGGTCTACGTCAGCGCGGTCAAAGCCATGGTTCCGGAAAAGGTCTGTCAGATCATCGACGACGCCATCCAGATCCATGGCGCCGCCGGCATCTCCCAGTGGACGCCGCTGGCGGGTCTGTACACCGACATGCGCCACCTGCGCTTCGCCGACGGCCCGGACGAGGTTCACCACATGGTGGTCGGCCGCGCCGAGGTGCAGAAGTACGGGCTGTGGTGAGCGCCGCGGTCTGAGTCACCCCGTCGGAATACGGGCTGATCAGCGCGACCGGATGGCGCGGATCAGCTCGGCCTTCGACATGCTGCTGCGGCCGGGGACATCCAGCTCCCTGGCCCGGTTGTAAAGCTGCCGGACCGTTCTGGATTCCAGCGGCGAATTCGGATTGCCGGTTCCGCCGGTGGTCCGGTTTGCCGACCGACCCTCCTGCTGGCGCTGCCGATTGACGGTGGCCGCCGCAATCCGCTCCGCCCTGGATTCGCTGCGCCCGCGCGCCTGCTCGCTTTTCTTCACGTGCCGGTACTGGCGTTCGTCTTTGCGGCTCCATGCTTTGTGAGGCATTCCCAGCTTCCTGATACGGGTTCCCTGGCAACTCAGCAAGGTTCGTGCCCGTATCCCGGTTCGGGGCGTTACAGGCTGGACGGAATCAGATGCCAGCGGGTCTGGCGACCATCGATGTAGGTGACTTCCTCGCCGTCGAAGTAGGCATCTTCCTCCAGCCGTATGTGCACCGGCTGATCCCAGCCGTCCAGGTGCACGGTGGCCGCCAGCTCGATGGAATACGCGGTGTCCGGATACAGCGGATAGTCGCCATTGCCCGGCACGCCGCCCTGCTGATCCCACATACCGATGGTGGGGCCGGCGGCATGTCCGTGGTAACCGATGGGATGGGTGTAGATCGAGGCCTCGATGCCCTCCGCCGCGGCCTGCTCGAGGGCGGCAGCCAGGATCTCGTTGCCCGTGCGGCCGGTGCGGAACGCATCGGTCAGAATGTCCTGCAGCCGGTTGCCGGTGGCGAGGGCATCGCGCAGGGCGTCCGGCACGTCGGTTTCACCCGGCCGCAACAGATAGGCATTCTGCTGCGTGTCCGTGTTGAGGCGCAGATAGCTGATCCCGAAATCCACGTGCACCAGGTCCCCGGGCAGCATGAGGTCGCCGCCCGCTGCGGCGCCGCGCAGGTCACCGGCCCGCCGTGATGGTTCATGGGCGGCCGGCTCGGGGCGCTGAATCGACACCGACGGGTGGAACCAGGTGGTCAATCCGAGTTCCCGGACGCGCTCCCGATACCACCACTCCAGATCGTCCGTGGTGGTGACGCCCACCTGAATCGCGGCGTCGGAGAACCCTTCGGCGATGATGCGATGGGCAATGCGGCAGATCTGCGGGTAGACGACCATTTCCGCCGCGGACCGGGTCTCCAGCCAGCCGATCGCCAGCGCCTGAGCGGAAACCAGCCGCTCCGCCAGGCCCTCTCCCAGGCTCTGCCGCAACAGCTTGTGCTCGGTGTGACTGAGGCCGTCGGCCAGCGCGAAATCATCGGAGACGTTGATGCCGATACGCGCCGGGTCCCGTTCCGCCACCAGTTCGGCCAGCCGTGCCCACTGATCCGGCTGCGCCTCCGGGTCCCAGGCCTGACGGAACACGGTGCCGACGTCGTAGCGGGCAACGGCGAGGGTCTCGAGCGGCTGATCCCCGCCCGGATCGTGAATCAGCAGAATGGTGCGCCGGCGCGCGGACAGCCAGGTGGAAGGCAGCATGGTCCTGAGCACCGGGTCTTCGTTGTACTCGCGTCCGATGACCAGCCACAGATCGATGCCGGCGCGGCGCATGAGTTCCGGCAGCACCGATTGCACCCGGTCCTGCAGCCACGCGTCCACCACCCGGGCCTGATCCTCGAGCGGCAGAATCAGCGGCATGTCGTCCGACGCCGACGCTGCGGCCGCCCCTGGCAACACCAGCCACGGCAGCACTACGGCCATCGCCATACCACGCGCCCAGCGCAGTCGGCGAGGCCGCTCGAACACCGACCAGAAACTCTCGGACTCCGACGCCATCGCAAAACCCTCCCGGACCGCCCCAAGGCAGCCAACGAACACAAGCGGTGAGCCGCAATTGTCCGGAATGCCGGCCGGATTAGCCAGCCGGACGGCTACCGGTACCGACCGGCGGACGCGGCGTCAGCACCGTCACCTACCCCGGCGGCCAGCACATCGGCGAGTGCATCAGCAAGTTCATCGGCAAATGGCCTGGCGCCGCGGGCGTATGGCCGGATGCGCGCCCGCAAGGCCCCGTCGGGCCCGATCAGCGAGATTGCAGCGGAATGCGCGACCTCGCCGCCGGCAACGGCAAATGCCAGTCCTAACGATTCACCAAGGGCGCGAAGGTCGAAACTCGGGCCGGTCGCGCCAACGAAGTCCGGATGAAACGCGCGGGCGTAGGCGCTGACCGCCGCCGGCGCGTCGGCGGCCGGGTCGACGGAGACGAACACCCAGTTCACGTCCGGCGCCGGGCTCAGCGCCCGCCGGGCCGCCCCCAGTTGCGAGAGGCTCGTGGGGCAGACGTCCGGGCAGCGGGTGTAGCCGAACAGCAACACGGTCCAGCGTCCAGCCAGATCCGCCCGGCTGAACGACCCATCATCCGTCTGCAAGGCGAACTCGGACAGCGGCCGGGGTTGCTGCAGCCACTCGACCACCGGGGTTTCACCGGGGTCCGCCAGCCACGCGGCACCGAGGCCGGCCAGCACGCCGGCAGCAGCCGCCACCATCGCCACCGCCCTGAGTCCCGCTTCACGCATCCGCTGTGGTCTCCGGGCGGAACGGATCCCGCAGCGCGGTCAGCACCAGGCCCGCTCCGATCAGGGCCGGCAGGGTCACGCCCAGGAAATCCTCCAGCAGCGAGGCCGGCCCGCAGATCCCGACCATGACCTCCCAGACATGGAACAGGGCGTGACCGGCCAGCCACAGGGTCGGCAGCAGCCACAGGGTGACGCGCGCCGCCGGGCGCATGATGCCGGCCAGGAAGCTGGCGCCGATCAGCCCGTAGCAGATGCCGATGTCCCGCACGAAATGCTGATTGAACGGACCGCGATCAGGAACGCCGGGAACCAACCAGTACCAGCCTTCCGGATTCACCACCATGAGCAACCCGTTGGCCAGCGCCAGGGCGCCCAGTATCGCGGCAGCCAGCAGCGTGACCCGCCCGCTCATGCCTGCACCGCCGCCGGAGCGACGGCCGCGCCGCCGTGCACGGTCACCGACTCACTCCCGATGGTCACCCGGGCACAGGCCAGACCGTGACCCAGCACCGCCTTCAAGGTCGGGTAAAGCCGGCAGGTGGCAATGGCCAGCGACAGACTGATCAACGCCGGCTCGCCCCACTGCCGGCGGATCGCCTGCCGTTCCTGGTCCGCCGGCAAGCGGGCGGCTAGCCGATCGGCAAAACGCGCGGCCAGCGCCGTGCCGTCCGGCAGGCGGGCATAGTCAGCGCCGACGATGGCCCGCACGTGCGCCGCTTCGACCCCGGCTTCCAGTGCCATGTTCACCGCAAGTTGCGTACACGGCCCACAGTCCTCGCTGGCCACCGTGCGGATCCTGGCCGCATGGTAGGGCGCCGCCGGAATGCCGCGCCGGTGACGGCTTGCGGCCTGGGCCAGCGCCAGTTTCAGCACCGCCAGCGGGTCGGCCTCGACCGCCTCGGCCAGGTATCCGGTGTCGTAGCCGTATCGATGCCCGAACCGGGACACCTGATTGCGAAGAAACGCTCGCAGCATGGCTGCCTCCTTGGGTTACGTGAGTGGGATTTCCGGCTCTGTAACCTGTAGACGAGCGGCGGACCCGGTTCGTGACACTTGATCACTCGATCATATCGCGGTAAACAGCCTGCATGGAGAGAGACTCGATCGCCGAAGAGCTGACGCTGCTCGCGGTCGTGGACACGGGGAGTTTCAGCGCGGCCGCCACCCAACTCGGCGTCAGTCAGTCGTCCGTAAGCCGGCGCATCGCCGCGCTCGAATCGCGGCTCGGCAACGTACGTCTGATCGCCCGCACCACCCGGCGGGTGGAACCCACCGATATCGGAGAGCGCTACATCGAACGGATCCGTCACGCCCTGTGCGTGCTGCACGACGCTGACCAGAACGTGCTCTCCAGCGGCGACGATCCCAGCGGCCTGCTGCGTATTTCGCTGCCCCCCGGCATCGGCCTCAACCGTCTGCTGCCGGCGTTGAGCGCGCTGGCCAGGAGCCACAGCAACCTGGAGTTCGACGTTTTCCTGTCCGGCCGCTACCTGGATCTGTACGAAGGCAAACTGGATCTGCAGGTGCGTCTGATGCCGTTCCGGCGCACCGACACCCGGCTCACCGACCTGGGCCCCATTCCCTGGGTATTTGCCGCATCGACCGGCTATCTGCGGTCGCTGCGGCGCCCTTTGCGGCGGGACCCCGACGCCTTCGAGTTCGTGGTACTGAACTTCCGCTCGGGCGGCCCCGTCGATCCCGGCACCCAGAAGATCGTGCGGACCCTTTCACAACGGCACGCACGACTTCGCGTGAACGAGACCAATTCACTGCGCCGGCTGGTACTCGACGGTCACGGTGTCGGGCTGCTGCCCTGGCCGGTTGTGGTCGACGACGTGCGTGCCGGGAGCCTTGAAGTGGTGGACGTGGGTATTCCCACCAGCGAATCCCACGCTTACGCGATCTGCCGGCGCAACCTCTTCGAAACCGCCAAGGTTCAGGCCACCCTGAGCGCATTCCAACAGATCATCGCCGAAGATCACGTGGGCTGTCACCGCTACGCGGCCAGGGTCTGAGCGGGTCAGGCGGTCCTGAGTTCCGGGGCCTCTACGCGGCCGGGTGGCAGCAACACCCGCAACGCGCCCGGCGCCACCGAGAATTCCACCGGAGTCTGCAGCAACGGCTCCCCGTCCAGACTCACCGTCACCGCCGGCTGAGTCTCGATCCGGAATCGATGCCCGCGCAGGGTGTCCACGCCGTCTTCGAGTTGGCGCTGACTGCCGCGCCGGATGGCGAAAGCCACCCGCAGCAGACGTTCCAGTGGCAACGCCCGGACGTTGTAGAGGTCCAGTTCGCCGTCCCGGATGGAGGCGTCGTCCGCCAGCGGGGTGCCTCCGCCGTAGTAGACCCCGTTGCCGACGGTGAGTTGGATGGAGGTCACCCGCACGCGGCGGCTGCCGACGGCAATGTCGGCCCGGAACGGCCGTTGATCGCGCAGGCTGGCCAGCACCGCTGCGGGGTAGCTCAGCCATCCCAGCCAGCCTTTGGTGTCCCGGTCCAGGGCCCTCGCCACCCGGGTGCTCAGACCCATACCGGCGGCATTGACGAACGGCTGACCGTTGGCCATTCCCACGTCCACGACCCCGCAGCGGCCCGCGGCCAGCACCTCACAGGCGGCCCGCAGATCTTTCGGTATGCCCAGCGTCCGGGCGAAGTCGTTGGCCGTACCCAGGGGCAGCACACCCAGCGGCACACCGCACTCCAGCACAGCGCTCAGCGCGGCGTTGATGGTTCCGTCACCCCCGCCGACCAGCACCGCATCGGCTCTGGGGCCGCGCTCGCGAATCACACTGCGCAATCCGTCGATGGTCTCCGGCCGGTGTTCGTCCACGCTTACGCCCAGGTCCCGGAACGCGCCCAGTGCTTCGTGTACCGGCGAATCGCCACCCGACGCCCGTCCGTTCAGTACCGCGACCACCCGCTTCATCGTCTGGCTCCTTACAACTTGTTTGCCCCGGTGTCGGCGCCGCCTGGCCGGATGGCCGCTGGGCAGACCCGGCACCGGGTAACTTTTTCCGCCGAATCGTCAATGTTGCCGACTTTTCATCGGCTGACCTGCTCCAGAACCCGGGAACGGTCGCCGTCACCACGCACGATGCAACTCGCGTGCCCCGCAATCGGCTACCTGGCACGAACATTGGATTGTTAACCCCAAGCGCCGGCGCACGCAGACCGACGCGCCATCAGCGGAACAAACGGAGAAAGGCAATGAACGAAGACATTCTGAAGGGCAAATGGAAACAGATCTCCGGACGCGTGAAGTCCGAGTGGGGCAAGCTGACTGACGACGACCTGGATGAAATCGAAGGTGATTCCGAACGCCTGGAAGGCAAGCTGCAGGAGCGCTACGGACTCGCCCGGGACGAAGCCCGCCGCAAGGTCGACGAATTCCGATCCAGCTTGTAACAGGGCCCCGCAAACGGCTCGGACACGAGCCGCAATCGAGCAAACCAGCAGCCAACCACTGGAGAACTCAAATGATCAATCTGGCAATTCTGTTTCTGATCATCGCCATTGTCGCCGGCGTCCTCGGGCTATCGGGCGTTGCCGGCACGGCAGTCAACATCGCATGGATCCTGTTCGTAGTCGGTCTGATCATTGCCGTGGTCCTGTTCGTCATGGGACGACGACCGCGACTGTGACCAGACCCCGCCGATCACCACGGATTCGGTGAGTCAGCCGGCATGCTCGCGCAGTGTTGTAATCAACTGCGAGCATGCCGCGCAGTCCTCCAGCACGCGCTGCAGCAGGCGCTTCACGTCGGGACTGCCATCCTGCCCGAGCAGTTGCACGGCCAGCTCTATCGAGATGTTGATGCCATTCAGGCGATCCGATAGATCGTGCAGGGCACGGTTGGGTTCGGTCATGACGGCGACCCCTCGGTCTCGGTCCAGACGCCGGCCTGCTCGTAGGCCTTGAGCCGGTTGTACAGCGTCTTCTGGCTGATACCGAGGGTTTCCGCGGTACGGCCGCGATCGCCGTCGAAGTGTTCCAGCGTTGCCAGGATGAGGCGCCGCTCCAGTTCCCGGATCGACGTGCCCACCGGCACTCCGGACTCATCGTCCGGCTCTTCCGTGCCGGCAAAACTGTCGAAGAACCCGGGCGGCTCTACGATGCGCCCCTCGTTCAGGATGGCCAGCCGCTGTACGGTATGTTTCAGTTCCCGCACGTTCCCCGGCCAGCCGTGCTCCACCAGCGAGTCCATTACGGCCTGGGCGCAACTCAGTTCCGTCCCGTGCTCGCGATTCCACGCGTCCAGAATCTGGTTCACCAGCTCCGGTACGTCCTCCCTGCGCTCGCGCAATGGCGGCAGCACGATGGGGAACACCATCAGGCGGTAGAACAGATCCTCGCGCAGGATTTCGTCCTGGACGAGGGCCTGACCCACCCGGTTGCTGGCCGCAATGATGCGCACGTCGATGGGTACGCTGCGGGTGCCGCCGAGCCGGGTGACGGTCTGGGTTTCCAGAACCCGCAGCAGGTGCGGCTGGTGCTCCATGGGCAATTCGGTGATTTCGTCCAGAAACACCGTACCTCCGGCGGCCCGTTCGAACAGGCCGGCCTGAGATTTGTTGGCGCCGGTGTAGCTGCCTTTTTCGTGACCGAACAGCTCGTTGGCGATCAGCGTCTCCGGCATGGCGCCACAGTTCAGGGTCAGGAACGGCCCCTGGTTGCGGTTGCTGAGGCGGTGCAGTGAGCGCGCCGCCAGTTCCTTGCCGGTGCCGCTCTCGCCGAGCAGGAAAACCGTGGTGTCGAGGCGCGCCACCGAACGGATCTGGTGTTTGACTTTCTCCAGGGCCGCGCTGGACCCGACCCAATCGGCGAACGGATCCTCCAGTTCTGCGGGGGCGGGCGGTTCCGGGGCGTCCAGCTCCGGCGCGGCCTGCCGGAACACACCAATCAGTTCGTCCGCTGAAAAAGGCTTGAGCAGGAACTCCGCCCGTTGCCGGTAGCGGCGGCGGACCGCCGCCGTGAGGCTCGGATGACCGCTCATGACGACAAAACGCAGCCCCTCCCGGCCCTGATGACCATCAATGAGGTCGAGGCCGCTGCCATCGGGCAGCATGAGATCCACCAGGACCAGTCCGTAGGCGCGCTCGCGCAGCAGTCGTTCAGCCTCCTCGAGGCCGCCGGCAAGATCCACCGCGGCGCCGCGCATTTCCAGCAACTGGGCTGCCGATTGCGCAAGATTCGTGTTGTCCTCGACGATCAGAATGCGAACGCCAGAGGCCGGCTCCGTCACCATAGAGGTGCTTCTCCTATCGGTATGGCCCGCGCGAAACAGCCAGCAATCGGGACGCGGGCGCGACCGTTAACCTTATACCCGATACCGGGCCGACCCGCATTGAATCCTGCGTCGAGCAGAAGCGCGGGGTACGGCCCTCGTCACTCCCGCAGAATCGACCGGTCGCCCAGATCGAAGCGGAATTCGGCGCCGCCGTCCGGGACGCCCTGAGCCTGGATCCGGCCACCGTGCCGGTGTACCACCCGCATGGCGATGGCCAGACCGACCCCCTGCCCGTCCACGGCGCTGGTCCGGTCCACCCGCCGGAACGGCTCGAACAGCGTCTCGGCATCGGCGCTGTCGAAGCCGATTCCGTTGTCGCGCACGTAGTAAACGGTGGCTCCGGAACCCGCCTCGGAACCCACTTCCACCCATCGCGACGGCCGTGTTCGCGTGTATTTGAGGGCATTGCTCAACAGATTCAACAGCAGAATGCGCACCAGGGTCGGATCCGCCAGACACGGCTCCGGGTCGGCCAGACACAGCTCCGCCGGCGGGTCCGGCTCCCCATAGCCGAGTTCGTCGAAGACTTCCCGCACCAGTGCCGCCATGTCGACGCGCTGGCGCTCGAACACGGCAAAAGAGACCTGGGTGAAAGCCCGCAGCCGATCCAGGATTCCGGTCATGCGCTGGCGTGCGTGGTCGATCCGGTCGATGGCCGTCTCGACCATGGCCGGATCGGCCCCACTCGTGGTCTCCCGCAACAACTGGATGTTCAGGCCCACGGTATTGAGCGGGGTACGCAGATCGTGGGATACCGACTCGCTGATGGTTTCCAGATCCACGTTCTGCTGAGCCAGTTCGGACGTACGCTCGGCCACCTGGAGTTCCAGATCGCGGTTCAGCTCCGCCAGCCCCCGCTCCGCCCGCTCCGCGGCCATGGCCCGGTCCCTGACCCGCGCATTCTGTATCACCAGGAATCCCGCCAGACCGGCGATGACCAGCCCGGCCACCAGCAGCAGATCCAGCGCCTGACGGTGCGCCGTTGCGGCCAGAGCGTCCACGGGCGCATGTTCCACCCGCCAGCGCGGGCCCATGGACAATTCGATGAGACCGTCCCGCACCCACTCCGGCTGCAGGTTGCGGGCCGGTTCGCCACGCCGGTACAGCAGCTCCCCGTCCCATTCCACGGCAATGGAGTAGCCGGGCGAACGGTCCATGAGCAGATGCGACAGGAGCACGTCGGCGCTCACCAGGGCCACCAGCACGCCCGCCTGCCGGCCCCGCCGCGAGGGAATCACCACCCGGTACTCGGTTGAACCGCGGTCGTTGACCGCCGGCCCGAGCAGGGTTTCGCCGGCGGCGGGATCAACTCCGGCGAGCAGTTCACTCAGGATCCGCCATTCCGCCTCGCCCGGTCGGTTGTCCAGCAGCATCCGGCCCGGGGTGGTGGCATAGCGGATGTCGGCCGCGGGATCGCTCCAGATGACGTGTTCGACGCCGACGAACGACGACAGGTCGATCTGCGCGTCCATGTTCCACTGATCCGTCGGCTGGCGCCCGTAGATGTCCCAGTACCGGGCAATTTCCCGCAGAGCCCGGAGCTGGGTTTCCAGATCGCGCACCAGCTGGCTCCGCGCGGCATAGGACTCCGTCTCCGCCAGTCGGGCGAAGTCGCGGGTTTCGTCCTCTTTCAGGAACTGCCAGAGAAGGACCGTCGCCAGCGCGAAGGCGAGCGCCACCGCACCGGAGACAGCAACACGGGCCAGCATTCCGCCGTTCCAGCATCGATAGAACGGTTAGTGTAACAGTGCGGCGGCCCTCAGCAGGCCGCTTCCGCGACCTCCAGGTGATAGCGCCGCGCCGGGGCCGACTCCACGACGGTCAGCTCGAAGGCGTAGCCGTCGTTGTGAATGGTGCGGACCACCACGAAGTCCGCATCCAGGGCAGCGAACTTGCGCCGCAGATTGGACACCAGCACGTCCACGTAGCGGTCACCGGGAATGTAGGAGCGGTTGCATACGCCCTGCATCAGCGCCTCGCGGCTGGCGGTGCGGCCGGCATTCTCGGCCAGCACCTGGAGCAACCGGGACTCGCCGCGGGAGAGCTGAACGTTGCGGCCGGCGGGAGAGATGAGCTTGCGCATGCCGACCACGAAGGCCCACACGCCCTGCACGGTCAGGTTGTCGCGGAGCTGGCCGAGATCGGTGATGACCACGAACCGACCCCACTGACGGGTAAACGCCGCCTGCAGGCGCTCGAAGCGGACTTCCCCGACCAGAAAGCCCGACTGATCGAGCACCGGCACCTGCCACAACCGTTCCCGGGTCATGAGGGTCAACGCCTCCCGGTCGGTCTGCCAGGGATGGAGCGAGAATTTCGGCTCCACTACCGCGTCGCGGGCACACAGGTCAGACAGCCGCTGTCCGGTCTGGGACGCCCGCAGGCAGATGCCGTGGCTGGTCAGCGTGCCGAGAAATGTTCGGGTTCCGTCGCACACCGACAGCGAGTCGCGTCCGTTTGCCGCCATCCGTTGGGCCGCCGTCTGCAGATCGTCGTCCGGTGCGCAGCAGGCGCCGATCCGTTCCATCAGTCCGGCGATTCGTCGTTCTTGTGTCATAAGACCAACCCATCAGGCGGTCGGCGCCACACCGCAATGGCGGCGCCTCGACCGCGCGCTCACGAGACTTGTCCCGGTGTGTTCGCCCAGGCGCACTCCCTGACGAGTAAGCAAGGCATGTGCCACACTCGCGGCAGCGCCCGGACCGCCCACCGGCCCGACCGGAAACCCGCGCCAGCGGGGGCGCCAGCGGGCCTGGCGCCGGTCAGGATTTGCCGACCCCCGGACGAAATTTCCGATCCTGAGCGCCGATTGGTGTCGCCTTACAGCGACAAGCCGCAGCCGGCGGCGGCTGGCATGGCCGTTGCTTCGATCCGGATGCTGCCGATGCCTGCCGCCCACTGCGAGCGGAGGCGCCGCTGCAGCCATGACGCCAGAAGCGAGGACACGGGACACCACAGGCAGATATGCGCAATCAGACCCTGGCCGAGAACTTCGCGGACGCACTGCCAGTACTGGCCTTCGTCACCAACCGCGACGGTGAGAGCACGTTCAGCAACGAGCCGTTCCGCGCTTTCTGCGGGAAAACGAACCGTGAGCTGCTGGGTCGGCACTGGAGCGAGGTTCTGCATCCCGACGATCGCAGCCGTGCCCGGGACGACTGGACCGACGCGGCCCGGACCGGACAGCGGATCGCCGCCGAATACCGGCTACGACGGTTCGACGGGGATTACCGCTGGCACCTGTGCCTGGCCAATCCGCTGCATAATGGCGACGGCGACCTGTTCGCCTGGGTCGGCACCTGCTCCGACATCGAAGCGCGGCAACGGGCCGCCGCCGAGCTGAACCGGGCCAATGACGCCCGCCGTCAGGCCGACCACGCGCGCCGCCGCGTGGCCCGGCAGCAGGACACCCTGCTGGCCATCCTGGCTCACGAATTGCGCAATCCCATGGCGTCTCTGCAATCGGGGCTGGATCTGCTCGAGCACGCCACCCTGGACGGGGGACTCGCTGAAGCCCGGGCCATGATGCGGCGCCAGCTCAGCCAGCTTGCCCACGTGACCGATGCGGTGCTGGAGGTGTCGCAGCTGACCGGCGACGACGCCGTGCTGAAGTTCGACCAGGTGGATCTCAATGACGTCGCCGCCGCGGCCGCGGCGGCGCTCCAGGGCGCCGGCGTCACCATCGAACTGCGCCCGGACCCCGCCCGCCTGACGGTGCAGGGCGATCGAATTCGCCTGATTCAGGCCCTGACCCAGCTCCTGGAGGTCTGCTCACGCTGCCTCGGCGATGCCGGTCCAATCGTCCTGCAGACCGGCGTCCAGCCCGGCGCCGACGGCCAGGGCTGCATCCGCATGGCCGTTTCCGAGAGCCACGGCAGCCGCGCCGATGACCATAGCAGCCCGGGGCACGATACGGGCGCCGGCGTGGATGAACTGGAATCGGACCCGGCCAAGGTCGTGGGCATGGGAATGGAGTTCACACTGGCCCGCCAGCTACTCGAACTGCACGGTGGCCAAGTCACCGCGGAACCACACCCGTCAGGCAGAGGCAGCGCCTTCCTCGTGACCCTGCCGCTGACCCGGTCGGACCCGGCAGCCGCCGAGCCGCCGGCTCCCGTCGAGCCCGTTCCCGGCAGCCAGGTCATCCTCGTCGTAGACGATCATAGCGACACCGCGGACGCGCTCGGGACGCTACTGCGCCTGGATGGCCACACCGTGTCCGTGGCCCACGACGGCGTAACCGCGCTGGCCACTCTTACTACGTTTCCGGCCAATCTGGTGTTACTCGACCTCGGCATGCCGGGTATGGACGGCTACCAGCTCGCCCGGCGCATTCGTGCCCTGCCCGACGGTCACCGATTCCACCTGATCGCCATCTCCGGATGGGGCCAGCCGCGCGACCGCGATCGCGCGCGCCGCGCCGGCATCGACGAGCACATCACCAAGCCGGTGGACATCGTCTCCCTGCGCCGACACCTGGGCCGGCTCCCGGCGGAGTGACGGCCCGCGCCGGACGCCGGCTCAGCCGCCGCCTGATCCGCCGGACAGTGCCTGCAGTGCGGTCATCTCTTCCTCGGTCAGGGCCGCCGGCTCGCAGCGCGGGTCGGTCTTCTGAATGGCGCGCACCAGCACCGGGGTCAGGGGAATGGGATCGCAGCCGTGGTCCTGCTCGCAGATCATGTCCCACTCCGGCCGGGCTTTGACGTGGCAGGCGAAACAATTGCCATCGAAACGGTTGACCACGTCGGCAAACCCTCGGGCGCGGATGGCGGTTCCGTCGGCACTCACGTCCAGTTCGAAGAACTCCCAATCACGGGTTGCCGGGTTGAACCCCGGGGCGCGTTTGACCATGGCCTCCGTCGGCACGAGCTGTACCAGGGAACCCGGCGGATAGGTACCGCCCGTCTCTGAGTTGGCGACGGCCAGCGTGGCGTCCAGGTCGCCCCTGAGGTTGTCCACGAAAAACCCGCGGACCGGTGTCATATCCCGGATACAACCGAAGGTGGCTTCGTCGATGGCCGGATCGGCCGGCTCCTGAGCGGCCAACCCCGGCGGCACCGTTGCCGTCGACAGAATCAGCGTCGCTGCGACGCCGGCTGCCACCCGGGCTGCGCGGCTCAGTCGGCCGGGCCTGGCCGTTGGCGTCGTCACATTCATGTTTCTCTCCTGGGTTCCTTCCGTGATGGTCGCAAGCACTGGCACGGATGGTACCGGATTTTATATTGCACACAATATAATTGTGAACAATATTATTTTGCGTCAATCAAATCACTCCCCTACGCTGACGGCTCAGTCATCAGCGCCCTGAGCCGACATGCCGTCCCCACAACACCTGCGGCTCGACAATCAGCTCTGCCGGTCACTGTACTCCGCCAGCAACGCCATGGTGCGCGCCTATCGGCCATTGCTCGAACCCCTGGGTCTGACCTATCCGCAGTACCTGGTGATGCTGGCGCTGTGGGAACGCGACGGGGTATCGGTCGGCGAGGTCTGTGCGCGCACCCGGCTCGACACCGGCACCGTAACCCCACTCCTGAAGCGGCTCGAGGGAAAGGGCCTGCTGCAGCGGGAGCGCTCACTGCAGGACGAACGGAAACGGGTGATCCGGCTGACGGCAGCCGGCAGCCGGCTGCGCCGCCAGGCTGAACGGGTACCCATCGAAATGGCCTGCCTGAACCTGTTGAGCCCCGCAGAGGCCGAGCAGATCTGGCGCCTGGCGGAAAAACTCTTCCACGGCCTGACCGACGCTCAGGCCTCCTGAATCAGCACATAGGGCTTGACCACCACGGCCCACAGCAACGGGTCTCGGTCCAGCCAGTCCTGGGCTTGCCGGTCGGAGACCGGGGCAATCCCATCCGCCGCGATCCAACCCTGAACCCGGGCGCCGTCGTCCTCCGCCAGGGCCGCGGCCACCTCCACCAGGTCCAGGCCGGCGCCTACCCGGTAGGCGCGGCCGGCCGCAAAGTGACGGCTCAGTTCCGCCCAGCGGACCCGAGCCGTCTCCTGGTTCAAACGGGCGCGCAACTCGTTCATCACGACCTCGTCAGGACGACCTGGTCAGGGCGACCTGGTCAGGAATCGCCGAGGCGGTAGGCAATGACGTAGCCGCCCGCCCCGGCGACCAGCTCGCCGGCGCTGTGGCCGATGCTCAGATCACCGGAGGCAGGCAGCGTGACCAGCACGGTCTGGCGGCCCGATGGACTGACGTAGCTCATGGGCGTGGCCTCGGCGCTGGTAGGGATGTCCTGACGCCAGAGTTCCTCACCGGTGAGGACGTCGATGGCGCGCAGGCGCCGGTCCACCACCCCGGCGGTGAAGATCAGACCACCGCCGGTCACCAGGGTGCCGGCGCGCATGAACATGCCCATGGGCAGCGGCAGACCGGACTTGATCCCCAGCGGGCCGAGATCCCGGGTGGTGCCGAACGGGCGCCGCCACAGCAGCGCGCCGCTGGCCAGGTCCACCACCGCCATCTCGCCGTAGGGGGGACTCAGGCACGGCGCGAACAGCGGCGAGAAGAACGGAAACGTGCGCACGCCGTAGGGCGTACCGTGCTGCGGGCCGCCCAGCCCGAAAAACGTCGATTCGGTGACCTCGGCGCGGGGAATCAGGGTCACCGTCATCGGCATGTGCACCACGCTCACCACCGCCAGGTGGTTGGCCTCGTCGACCGCCACGCTGCCCCAGTTCATGCCGCCGGCAACGCCGGGGTTGAGCAGCGAACCCTCGAGCGACGGCGGGGTCAGCGGCCCCTCGTAGCGCAGGCTCCGGTAAGCGATCCGGCAGACCATCTGATCGATGGGGGTCATGCCCCACATATCCGACTCTTCGATGGGATTACGGTCGAGTACCGGCAGGCCCGTGGAGAATGGCTGAGTCGGCGCGGTCCATTCCTGGGCCACGTCGGTTTGCGGCACCGGCAGTTCCTGGACTTCCCGCAGCGGTTCGCCGCTGGCGCGATCGAGCAGGAACAACTGACCGCGTTTGGTCGGCACCAGCACCGCCTGGCGCAGGCGGCCGTCCACCGGGATGTCCACCAGGGACGGCTGCGCCGGCACGTCGTAGTCCCAGATGTCGTGGTGGGTGGTCTGAAAGTGCCAACGCACCCGCCCGCTCTCCGCCTCCAGCGCCACGATGGAGCTGGCGTATTTCTCCATGGCTTCGCTGCGGTGACCGCCGAAGTAGTCCGGGGTGCCGTTGCCGGTGGGCACGTAGACCAGACCCAGTTCCTCGTCGGCACTGGTGAGGCTCCAGACGTTGGGTGTCCCGCGGGTGTAACTCTCGCCCTGGGGCGGCAGTCCGTCGCGCTGCTCGTTGCCCAGGTCCCAGGCCCACTTGAGCGCCCCGCTCCGGGGATCGAATCCACGCACCACGCCGGAGGGTTCCTCGGTCTCCTGGTTGTCCGCCACCCAGCCGCCAAGGACCAGGGTGTCACGGGCCAGGGTCGGCGGTGAGGTCACGTAGTAGAACCCGGGCTTCACCTCGCCCATGCCCGGCAGCAGGCTGATCTGGCCGTCCACGCCGAAGTCCTGACAGCGTTCGCCACTGGCGGCGTCCAGCGCGATCAGGCGGGCATCCGTGGTGGCGGTAAAAATGCGCTCGGCGCAGATCCGGGACCCGTCATCGGCTGCCGGTTGCGGCGCCCGGTAGTAAGTGACCCCACGGCAGGTATCCCAGAACCCGATCTGCGGGGTCTCGATCCGGGGGTCGTGGCGCCAGCGTTCGGCGCCGGTCTCGGCATCCAGAGCAATGACCACGTTTCGTCCCGCGCACAGATACAGGCTGGAACCGACCTGGATCGGGGTACCCTTGAACGCACCGGGTACGCCGGTCCGGTAGGTCCAGGCCGGCTCGAGCCGGTGCACGTTGTCGGGCCGGATCCCTGCCGCCGGCGCGTACCGGGTGCCCGCCCGGGTAGCGCCATAGTGTGCCCAGTCGGCATCCGCCGGACGGGTCGGGCCACTGCCGAGGGCCACCGGCGCCGCCCCGCTGACGGTGCCCGGCCCCAGGAATCCGGCAAGCACCAGCACACCGGCCACCAGCAGCGTTGCGGCGACGATGCCCCGGGTGACCCCGGACTGCAGCAATCCGGGCGCCGGCCCCTGCACCAGGCCGCGCCGGGTGCGCGGCAGCAGGAACCACAATCCGAGCACCGTGAACATGGCCAGCCGGGGTACCAGTTCCCAGCCATCCAGGCCGGATTCGAATACCGCCCAGGCCAGCGTGGCCAGTAACAGCCAACCGTAAACGGTGCCGCCCAGAGGCCTGCCGCGGAAGGTGGCAACCCCACTGACCACGAGTGCGGCGCCCGCCAGCAGGTAGTACCAGGAGCCCCCTCGGAGCAACAGCAGCAGCCCGCCGCCAGTCAGCAGCACCCCCAGCAGCAACAGCACTACCCCAAGCACCCGCGGCCTGGGATACGTGTTTTTGGTTTCCGACACCCCGATCCCCTTCGACTCAGCCGCGCAATTGTACCCGTTCCGGGTCTGCCTCGACTTCTGCGCCGGGATGACGTATCACTCCGGATTCCATCTGCCTGCGCGAGGTCCGAATGTTGCGAACGCTTGTCTCCGGTCTGCTGGCCGCTGTCCTTTCCGTTGCTGCACCGGTCGTTCATGCGGACGCCGTGGACGACATTCGAGCACGCGGCACTTTGCGGGTCGGGGTATCGCTGTTCGAGCCGTGGACCATGCGGGCCGAAGACGGCACCTTGTCCGGATTCGAAGTCGACGTGGCCGGCCAGCTCGCCAGAGACCTGGGCGTGGCGCCACAACTGCGCGTCTACGAATGGGACAAGATCATCGACGCCCTGGAAAAAGGCGAAATCGACGTGATCGCCGCGGGCATGGCAATCACTCCGGCGCGGGCGCTGCGCGTGGCGTTCTCCGTGCCCTACGCCGACTCCGGGGTGAGCATTGCCACCAACACCACGATGACCCGCGCCATCGGCGGCCTGTCGGAACTCAACACGCCGGACATTCACATCGCCACGGTCAGCGAAACCCAGGCCGCCGGTATTGCGGCAACGTTGTTCGACAAGGCCAGAATCAGCGAATTCACCCAGCCGGTGGAGGCCGAGCAGCAGGTCCTGGATGGCAAGGCTCACGTCTACCTGGCCACGGTTCCGGAAGTGCGCTTCCTGGCCCTGCGGCATCCGCAGCAGATCGACGTGCCGCTGTCCGAGCCCCTGATCGAGTCCAAAGCCGGCCTGGCGGTGCAGCGCGGTGCCCAGGGCCTGCTCAACTACCTGAACGCCTGGGTCACCGCCCGCCAGGCTGATCGCTGGCTGGCCACTCATCATCGCCACTGGTTCGACAGTGTCCATTGGCTCGAAAGCGGAGAAGACTGATGCTGACACAGGAACGGACGGCCTCGCCCGCACTGGCGGCCTCAGTCATGCTGATCTCGTCACTGCTGCTGGCCGCGGAAAACGACATCCTGCTCAGCGACTACCAGCGCAGCGCCGCCCTGCGCGAGGAAGTGGCAGCGGCACAGCCGGCCTGGCGCGCGCCCGAGGAAGACAGCCAGTCCTGGCGGTCAGCGCCCCAGGAGCGCAGTGGGCAGGCCCGCTTCGGCTACGACCCGGGCTATGACGAAATGCAGTCCCGGCTGTATGCCAGCAAGGACATGCAGGGTGCAACGCTGCACGAGCCGCAACCATCCACTTTGCTTCGAGTTCAGTTCTGAGGGCCCGCTATGACTGACGATACGACGGATCCATCGAGCCGAGTCGGCGCTTCCGGGTTCATACGCCTGGACCCGGCAGCCCGTACGGTGAAGTTACCCAGCGGCGACCTGCCGGACCCCTGGACCACGCCCCTGGCGTCTCTCGACGTGAGCGACTCGCGGCTCTACCAGCAGGATGCCTGGCGGCCCTACTTCGAGCGGTTGCGGCGGGACGATCCGATCCACTACACGCCCGACAGCCCGTTCGGCCCATACTGGTCGGTCACCACCCACGACGCCATCCGGCACGTGGAAAGTCACCATGAGGTGTTTTCGTCGTTTCCGACCATTGCCATCGGTGACAGCCCCAACGGTGAATACATCGAGAACTTCATCGCGATGGATCCACCCAAGCACGAGCAGCAGCGCAAAACCGTCGCGGACGTGGTGGCGCCGCGCAACCTGGTGCAGCTCGAGCCGGTAATTCGCGGTCATGCCCGCGACATCCTCGACAACCTGCCGGCCGACGGCGAGGAGTTCGACTGGGTGGACCGGGTCTCCATCGAATTGACCACGCGTATGCTGGCGACCCTGTTCGACTTTCCGTTCGAGGACCGGCGCAAGCTCACCCACTGGTCAGACATCTCCATCGGATCGCCCGAATCCACGGGCATGGACGAAGGGTTCAGCGCCGAAGAGGTGCAGTCCGGATTGAACGACATGGCCATGACCTTCATGGGTCTGTGGGCGGAGCGCGCAGCCGCCGATCCGGACGGACGCAACGACCTGATCACCATGCTGGCCCATGGCAAGGACACCCGCGACATGGCGTCGCGGCCGCTGGAGTTTCTGGGCAACATCATGCTGCTGATCGTTGGCGGCAACGATACCACCCGAAATTCGATCTCCGGCGGCGTGCTGGCCATGAACCAGTTCCCCGACGAACTGGAAAAGGTGCGAGCGGATCGTTCCCTGATTCCCAATATGGTCAGCGAGATCATCCGCTGGCAGACCCCGGTGCTGCACATGCGGCGAACGCTGAAGTCCGACTACGAAATCTCGGGCCGGCAGATGAAGGCCGGAGACAAGGTGGTGATGTGGTACATCTCGGGCAATCGTGACGAATCCGTGCACGAGGACGCCGACCGTTTCGTCATCGACCGGCCATCGGCCCGCCAGCACGTATCGTTCGGCTTCGGCATCCACCGCTGCATGGGTAACCGGCTGGCGGAAATGCAGCTTCGTGTGATCTGGGAAGAAATTCTGCAGAGGTTCCGTTTCATCGAGATGACCGGACCGGAGCGCCGATTGAAATCGAACTTCATCCGCGGCATCCGCGAAATGCCGGTGCGGCTGCAGCGCTGAGCGCAGCCCGCTACCGCCTGTCCACGGCGCGGCGGCTCAATGCTGCCGCAGTCGCTGTTTGCCGATCCAGCCGATGTAGCCGTTGAACTCCACCCGGCACCAGTTATTGTCATGGTGTTCTTCGCAGCCGAGCATACCGACCCGGTCGCCATTGCGGAGCCCGTGCAGTACCACGGGGGCATCACGGTCCGGTCTGGCCCGCAACACCGCCTCGCCGTCGGCACCGGAGATTTTCCAGTCTCCGTCGCCGCCGCCGCTGCTACTGCCGCCGCCATGTGACCCGCCATCGCCGGCGGCCAGCTTGTCCTGCCCGATCCACCCCACATAGCGCTCGTACTCGACCCGGCACCAGTGGTGATCGTGATGTTTCTCGCAGGTCTGCACCGACACCGTATCGCCGCGCTTCAGATCACGCACCACGTAGCGGGCGTCCCGGTCAGGCTGCTCACGCAGTCCGAGGCCGTTCTCCTTCAACGTCCGGACCCCGCCCGGCCTGGGGCAGTGTCGCGCACGCCCCGGACGATTGCACCCGCTCCGCGCCGCGGCAGTGCCTGTGCAATAATGCGGGCCTACGGCGGCCCGAGCGGCCACGATCCACGGCCACAGCAGGAAATGACCGACCCCATGATCGACGATTATGCCGACCGCCATCATCCGTTCGAAGGCTGCTTCAATTTTCGCGACATCGGCGGATACCCTACCGCCGACGGCCGGACCGTACGCTGGGGCCGTTACTTTCGCGCCGGCCGTCAGGATCGGATGACCCCGGACGATCTGGCGTTGCTCAGAAACCTCGGCATCCGGACCCAGATCGATCTGCGCCGGCCGGACGAGGCGCGCGAACAAGGGCCCGGTCCGCTGCCGGAGCTCGGCGCCGCCTACCACAACATTCCGGTCATCCCGGAGGGCGGAACCGATCAGCTCAGCCGTCTGGTCGGCGACACCGGCATCTCCGGCCGGCGCTACCTGGGTTACCTTGAGTTCGGACCGGACGCG
The DNA here is from genome assembly GCA_942491135.1 of uncultured Gammaproteobacteria bacterium. Lineage (GTDB taxonomy): Bacteria > Pseudomonadota > Gammaproteobacteria > Pseudomonadales > Azotimanducaceae > UBA7803. The sequence continues at coordinate 511,925 of CALNZS010000016.1, forward strand.
TGGCTGCGCATGTTCGATCTGTTCGCCCGGGCCGATGATCATCCCATCCTGCTGCACTGCACGGCCGGCAAGGACCGGACCGGCGTTTCCACGGCATTCCTGCTTGCGGTGCTGGGGGTGGACCGGCGCATCATCGAGGCCGACTACGTGCTCACCAACCGTGACGTGCTGCGTCAGGCGGATTTCATCGAGCGCACCGTGGGCCTGCCGGCGGGTATGGACCGGGACGGTCTGGTCCGGGCTGCCGGGATACCGGAAGATGCCATGGGTGACTTCCTGGATGGCCTGGAGGCCCGCTGGGGCGGGCCGCTCGGCTACCTGCGTGAGATCGGCGTCAACGATACCACCATGGACGCCGTGCGCCGCGCGTTTCTGGGCCCGTGAGCCGCTGACCGCGCCAAGCCGGCCGGCGGCCGCCGGCTACAGGGCTTCGTAGGAAAACTTCTGGCCGCCGATGCTGGCTTCGTACATGAGGCCGCCTTTGGCGATGGTGAACACCTTCATCCCTTTGTAGTAACCCTCACCGCTGGTGGTTGCATCCTTTTTGCCGCCACTGGCGCCGGCAGAACCACCCGTGGTACCGGCTGACGCCGAAGCCCCGGCAGTGATGGCGACCGCGCTGGCGGTCGCGCCGAACTCGAAGTTACCCGACGAGAACTCCTCGAACGCGCGGCGATCCTGGAAAAAGATGATCTGACTGTAGGCCTGTCCGCCAAGCTGAAAGCCGACGGTGATCTGACTCATGGACGTGCTGGCAACCGCCTCGCCGGCCACGAACACCCGGCCTTTGCCGTGGGCGCCGCCAATGCCGATGGCGCCCTTGCCGATGGTCGGGAAGATGGCATAGCCATAAGCGTGATCGAAGTAAACCTGGCTGGCGCCGGCGTTCCGGAACAGGTCCGCCGCATCGCTGTACTCGTCAGCGTGACCAGCCGCGGCGCCAACCGCAATCAATGGAATCAGCAGGAAACGAGCAAGCTTCGCGATCATCGGGATCACTCCATGGTGGGTACGTTCCGGGGCCGAACTGTAGCATCATCGGTACCCGAAAACGCCAATCGGATACGAGCCTTCGATGAACCAATCGCAGCAAGCACCGGTCTCCGCCTTCCCCGAACTGGGTTTCTACGGTCTGCCCGGACATACCCGGTCACCCCGGGACGTGCTGGATCAGGTGCGCGACGCGGAAGCGCTGGGCGTCGGCAACGTCATGATCAGCGAACGCGCCGATTACAAGGAAATCTCTGCCATCTGCGGCGCCTGCGCCGCCGTCACCGAGAAGATTTTCATCGGCAGTTCGGCCACCAATCTGAACACCCGCCATCCGGCGGTGACGGCATCCATGTGCAGCACCCTCAGCCGGCTGTCGAACGGGCGCTTCGCCCTGGGACTGGCCAAGGGGGCAGCCATGCGCTGGCAGGCCTGGGGTCTGCAGCAGCCGACCTTCGAGCGGGAAGCGGAATTCATCGACCTCATGCGGCGCCTGTGGCGCGGCGAGTCGGTGAGTAACTTCCACGGCGCGCTGGGCGACTATCGGCACCTGAGCCTGGCGCCCTACCTGGACGAGGACATTCCCGTCCTCTACGTAGGCTTCGGTCCCAAGAGCCTCACTCATGCCGGCCGGGTATACGACGGCGTGCACCTGCACACCTTCATGAGCGACCAGGCCCTGGCTGAAGCGGTCGCCCACGTTCGCGCCGGCGAAGCGGCCGCCGGGCGTCCGCCGGGCACCGTCAAGGTCTGGTCGGTGCTGGCTACCGCCTGCGACGTGAAAGAGGAGGTGTACCTCAAATACATTGTCGCGCGCCTGGCCACCTACCTGCAGATTCCCGGCTACGGCGACATGCTGGTGGCGATCAACGGCTGGGACCCGGAAGCGCTGGCTCACTTCCGCAGCCATCCGGCGGTCACCTCGGTCGGCGGGCTCATCGACAGCGTCGCGTCCCTTAAGCAACTGGCGGAAATCGACAAGGTCGTGCCCGCCGAGTGGCGGCCCGCCGCCGTGGGAGACGCCGCCACCTGCGCCCGGCGCTGGGTGGATCAGTTCGAGGCCGGGGCCGACGGCATCATCGTCCATGCCAGCACCCCCGCCGAATTTGCACCGGTGCTGGAAGCTTACGCTGCCATACGCCCCACGGCGCGATTCCGCGAGCGTTCGAACCGCCCGGCCTGACGACCGGATTGCGCTTCAACCGAGAAACTCGTCGGCGCCCAGATCGATGGCATGGCGCGCATGGCGCCGCGCCATGGCTGTGAACATCCGGTCGCCGCGTTCGGTCTGTTCCACCAGCATCGACGCAATGACGGTGACACCGAAACCGGCGAAGCTGCCGCGCCGGTAGGCTTCCCAGCAGCCGGTCCAGCCGAAGTCTTCGACGCCGGCCGCCAGCAATCCCTGGTGGTACGACTGCACGATGCCGCGCTCCGCTTCACGCCGCCGGGCCGGCTCCAGACCGGCGCCAAGGAAATACGCCACGTCATTCAGCGGCTTGCCGATGCGCACACTCTGCCAGTCCACCACCGTAACCCGGGGCGGATCGCCACGGTCGTCGATCAGCATGTTGTCCAGCCGGTAGTCCACGTGCTCCAGGCAGAACGGCTGGCCGGGGGGTTCGAACAGAGGACATTCCGGTGACTCGCCGACACGCGCGATGATGTTGCGCTCGTCGTCTTCCAGCAGCGCTGCGTAGCGATCCAGAAACGGCCCCAGCAACTGGGCGTAGAGCGCGAGCATGGCGCCGGGTTCGGCGCCTGCATCGTACAGCCAGTCATACTGCTTCAGGGATTCGTCGCACCAGCTCGGCGCCTGCAGACCGACCAGTTCCTTCACCGCCGCTTGCGCCACCGCGACCGAACAGCCTTCGATCTGATTACCCGGCTGGGCCGGCGCCAGATCTTCCAGAACCAGTGCAAACTCGGGGCCCTCACCGTCGATGGCGGCGAAGTAGCAACGCGGCAGCGACAGCGACAGACGCCCGGCCAGTTCCCGATAGAAATTCACTTCGCGGTAGTAGTTGCGAAGCTGCACACCAGTGGCCCGGCTCTGGGGGTCATCCGACGGGAACTTGGCCACCAGGCTCGACGGAGTCTTCCGGCCGGCGCCGGACAGCGTGAACTGGTAACGGAAACAGCGGCCGATCTGACCCGTCCCGATGGGTTCGCGCCGCAGTTCCCGGACCGTGACATCGCCATGTCCGTTGTCCCGCAGACAGCGTGTAAACCAGGCGGCATCCAGGTCGTCGGGCGTCGGCACACGGCTCATGTCACTCTCCGGCAATCCATTCGGGTGAGCTTGTCAGATCGGCCGCAGCCTCGCCAACCCCCGGCCACAGTCCGGCCCCGCGCCGGCAGTCTCTCAGACCGGTAGATCGCAGCGCGGCGGCGCCCGGCCGCGCACCAGATCGGACGCCTTCTCGCCCACCATGATCGATGGCGCGTTGAGGTTGCCGTTGGTGATGCGGGGGAAGATGCTGCTGTCCGCGACACGCAAGGCGTCGACCCCGATGACCCGACACTCGCTGTCCACGACGGCCAGCGGGTCGTCGCGCCGCCCCATGCGGCAGGTGCCGCACGGATGATAGGCGCTCTCCGCGTGTTCCCGGACGTAGGCGTCGATATCGGCATCGGACCCGACGGCAGCCCCAGGCGACAGTTCCGCACCGCGATAGGGATCGAACGCCGGCTGCGCAAAGATCCGCCTTGCCAGCCGGATGCAGCGGCGGAAGTCGATCCAGTCCTGGCCGTTTGACATGTAGCCGAACGCGATACGCGGCGGACTGGCTGGATCACCGTCCCGCAAACTCACCGCGCCCCGGGACGGCGAACGCATGGGCCCTACGTGCACCTGAAAGCCATGGCCCGGGGCCGCGGACCGGCCATCGTAGCGCACCGCCAGCGGCAGAAAATGCAACTGCACGTCGGGATACGCAACATCGCCGCTGGAGGACACGAAGGCGCCGGACTCGAACTGATTGGACGCGCCCGGACCGCGCCGGCCGAGCAGCCAGCGCAGGCCGGCCCAGACTTTTCCTGGACCTGACCAGTACCGGTAGAGGCTCACCGGGAGCACGCAGGCCTGCTGGACGTAGACCTCCAGATGGTCCTGCAGGTTGCGCCCGACACCGGGCCGGTCGGCCCGCACGTCGATCCCCAGCGCTGCCAGTTCCGAGGCCGGTCCAATCCCGGACAGAAGCAGCAACCTGGGGGAGTTGACCGCCGATGCGGCCACGATCACTTCCCGGCTGGCGCGGATCACCTCCACCCCGGCGCGGCGCTGAACCTCCACGCCCACTGCACGCCCCTGCTCGATGACCAGGCGGCGGGCAAAGCCGCGCAGCAGGCGCAGATTGCGCCGTTTCAGGGCCGGCCTCAGGTAGGCATCCGCCGCCGACCAGCGCCGGCCCCGATACACCGTCCGGTCGAACGGTCCGAAGCCAGCCTGGGTCTCGCCGTTGCAGTCGGCGTTCAGCGGATATCCGGCCTGCCGCCCGGCCTCGACGAACGCCCGGTTCAGGGGGTCGGCGCGCTGGCCCCGCGTCACGTGCAGAGGTCCGTGCCGGCCCCGCCAGGCGGGATCTGCCGGTCCGGTCTCGAACGGACCGCCCTGGTGCCACTGCTCCAGGCGCAGGAAATACGGCAGCACGTCCCGGAAGGACCAGCCGGTCGCGCCTTGCTGCGCCCAATGGTCATAGTCCCGGGGATGGCCGCGTACGTAGACCATGCCATTGATGGACGACGAGCCCCCCAACACGCGGCCGCGGGGACAGGCCAGACGCCGGCCGTTGAGATGCGGCTCCGGCTCGCTCACGAACCCCCAGTCGTAGCGCGCCAGGTTCATGGGATAGGACAGCGCGCCGGGCATCCGGATCAACGGTCCCCGATCGGAACCGCCGGCTTCCACGACCAGAACCGTAGCGCCACCGTCCTCGCTGAGCCGGCTGGCCAGCACCGATCCCGCGGATCCGGCGCCGACGATCACGTAGTCCGCTCGTGGACTCGTCCCGTCGGTCATGGCGCAGGCGCCGGGTCCGGCTGGCCCACCGCTATCCCACCAGACGCTTGAACAGCGGACCCCAGAGGCGGGATGGCCGGCCGTGCTCGAGTTCCACCCGATCGGCCCAGGTACCGATGCTGCGCATGGCGCGGGTACCGAGCCAACGCAGTGGCTCGCCCTCCCAGCGTGGCGGTACGTCGTTGACCCACGGCAGCATCGTGAGCGGCGACTCGCGCTCCAGCACCAGATCGACCAGGGTCCGCGCGGCCAGATTGGAAGCCGCCACCCCTTCGCCGACGTAGCCGCCGGCCCAGCCGAGTCCGCTGCGACGATCGAAGGTCACACAGGGACGCCAATGCCGCGGCACCCCGAGCACCCCGCCCCAGCCGTGAGTCACGCGGACGTCCCGAAGTTGCGGCAACAGGCCGCGCAACGTAGCGGCCACCCGCTGCACGTCGTGATCGCCGGTCGGCACGACACGGCGGCGGCGCGAGCCGTAGCGGTAGCCGGCGCGGCCGCCAAAAGCCAGTCGTCCATCCAGCGTACGTTGCCCATAAATCACCAGGCGCCGGTCGTCGCCAAAGGTTTCCCGCTGGGCCAGACCGATCTCCTGCCACAGCGCGTCCGGCAGCGGCTCGGTGGCCACCATCATCGAATACATGGGCAGCATGTCGCGCTGGCGGCCGTCCAGGGAGGCGGTATAGGCTTCCGTCGCCCGTAGCACCACGCCCGCCGCAACCTCGCCACGAACGGTACCGATCCGGCCGGGCTCGATCGTCTGCACCGGCGTACCCTCCAGCACGGTTACACCCATGCGCCGCACCACGTCCGCCAGACCCCGAACCAGCCTGGCCGGCTGAATGGCCGCGCAATGGGCGAACCAGGTGGCGCCGGCGGCGCCGATGGCGAGCCGTTCCCGGCTCTGGGCAGCGTCCAGCCAGCGGTAGTCGGATTCGGAGAAACCGGCCGCATACAGCGCCGTCAGTTGCGCCCTGTGCTGGTCGGCCTGGAACGGCGCACGCGCCAGCCGCAGAGTCCCGCCGCGGGCGTAGTGGCAATCGATGTCCTCGGCCTGGCTGACCCGTCCGACTTCGTCGACGGTGTCGAACAGAGCTCGCTTGAGGTCCACCCCGCGGCTGCGGGTCTCCGGATCGGACAGCAGTTCAGCCGTGCCCCAGGCATCGCCGATACACCAGCCGCCGTTGCGGCCGCTGGCTCCGAATCCGGCGACTTCCGCCTCGAAGACGGTCACGTCCAGTGACGGTTCGGCCCGCTTCAGGTAGTAGGCTGTCCACAGCCCGGTGTAGCCGGCGCCGACGATGGCAACGTCGGTACGTAAGGGCAGATCTCCGGGCTCCGGCCGCGGAATCGAGTCCAGACCATCGAACCAGAGACTGCCGTTGTGGTATCGCGAGGTCGGCTCCGCGGCCATGATGATCGCACCCTGCCAGGACGGCCCTCATGGTGCACCAAGCGCCTGCGGGATTCCTACCGTCCCGGCGGTGCGGCCGGCAACCGGCTACCATGGACGGCCCGACCCACCAGGCACCACTGTCATGGACAAGCCGTTTTCCCAGGCCTCGGCCAACAACTGGCAGCCGATCCTGGCGGTCCTGCGGCAACACCTCCCTGCGCGCGGAAGGGTGCTCGAGATCGGCAGCGGTACCGGACAGCATGCGGTGTCGTTCGGCACGGCCCTGCCGGACCTGACCTGGCAGACCTCGGATCTGCCCGAGAACCATTGGGGAATCGAACGGTGGATCGCCGAAGCCGGCCTCGGCAACGTGCTGCCACCGCTGGCGCTGGACGTGCGGGCCGAGCCCTGGCCGGACGTGGCAACCGACGCCGTGTTCTCTGCCAACACCGCTCACATCATGGGGTGGCCGGCCGTCGAGGCGATGTTCGCCGGCGTCGGCCGGCTGCTGCAGCCAGACGGCCGGTTCCTGCTGTACGGACCGTTCAGCGATGGCGGCCGGCACAATAGCCCCAGCAACGAGGCGTTCGATCAGAACCTGCGCCGGCGTGATCCGGCCATGGGCGTGCGCGACCTGGATCAGCTCCGGCCGCTGGCGCAACGTGCCGGCCTCCGGCTGGCGGCCGAAGTCGCCATGCCGGCCAACAACCGGATTCTGATCTGGGAGAAGACCGGGTGAGCCGCTCCGGCGGCCACGTATCCTGCGGCCGCCTTCACTCGACTCTATGAGTAACTCCGGCCGGGAAGGAGGCGCCATGGAGACTCTCGCAGGGGACATCAGAGCAACGGCACACGCCCAGTGGAACCGATTCCTGGCCGCAGTCGATCCCTGGCGACCCGACCTGCACCGTTACTGCCGGCGCCTGACCGGCGATGTCTGGGATACGGAAGACCTCATCCAGGACACCCTGGAACAGGCCTATGCCCGGTTGGGGGCGCTGAGTCACGATGTCCGGGACACCCGAGCCTACCTGCTCCGGATCGCCTCGAACCTGTGGGTCGACCGCCAACGGCGCGCGACCGTCCACGATAGAGCGATAACCCGGCTGCAGCAGGATACGGCATGGACGCCGTCCACCCAGGAAGAGGCGCTGGCTGTGCGTGCAGCGGCGGAGCGGCTTCTGACGGAACTCGCACCCCAGGAACGCGCGGCCCTGATGCTCAAAGAGGTCTTCGAGTTCAGTCTGGCCGAGATCGCCGATCTGCTCGGTACCTCGACCGGCGCGGTCAAGTCCGCGCTCCACCGGGGCCGGCGGCGCCTCACGGAGCCCGCGTCGTCGGGCTCGGGCAATTCGGTGTCGCGCACCGTCGTTGAACAGTTCGTGGATCGGTTCAATGCCCGGGACCGCAGCGGCATGCTGGCCATCATGCTCGACGGCGCGTCGATCCAGATGGGCGGTGTGGACTACGAGATCGGGCGCGACGGCTTCGACCGCGAACCGGGCTGGCTGTACTACAACCTGTTGACCCCGGAGCCCCGCTGGGAAGTCGCGACGTATCAGGATGAACCCATCGTGCTGTTCCTGCCGACGGCAACCTCAGCCATCGGCTCGATCATGCGCTTCGCAACCGTGGACGACAGGATCGCGAGCATTCGCGTTTATGCATTCTGCCCGGAGGCCATTCGCGAGGTCGCCGCCGGCCTGGGAAGGCCGGCGGCGCCATTGGGACTCTATCGCTTCGATCCTTCCATCTTTCAGCATCCGGCACCATCCGACGACGCCGTCTGACGGTGGGACGGCATCCGCCGGGAGCGCCTCAGGCCGAGCGGGCGGCGGCGGCTTCGAGGCGGCGGTAGACCAGGCTGCCGTCGTCCAGATCGGCGTTGGGGATGTCGTCCTTGTCGCGGTAATAATCCTGGGTGTGCAGCCACGGCATGCGGGTACCCTGCTTCGGCAGTAGATGCAGTCCCCGCACCAGGTAGCCGGCGTTGAAGTTGTCGCCTTCCACCCAGGGACGCCGCTCCATGTCCTGCTCGTCCGGCCGCAGCGCCGGAACCACCACGTCCTGACCGGTCTCATCCATGTGCCCGAGCAGCCGGCACACGAAGTCGGCGATGAGGTCCGCGCGCATGGTCCAGCTCGTGCGCAGATAGCCGAACACCCAGCACATGTTGGGCACGCCGCTGAACATCATGCCACGCCAGGTGACGGTATCGGCGAAGTCCACCGGCCGCCCGTCCACCTCGAAATCGATGTCGCCGAACATACACAGGTTGAAGCCGGTGGCGGTGACGATGATGTCGGCGTCGATCTGCTCGCCGGAGCGGGTGCGGACGCCGGACTGGTTGAAGGTCTCGATCTCGTCGGTCACCACCGAGGCTTTGCCGGCGGCGATGCCCTGGAATAGATCGCCATCGGGAATGAAAGCCAGACGCTGCTGCCAGGGCCGGTAACGCGGCGTGAAATGTTTGTCGATGTCGAAGTCTTCGCCGAGGTAGGCGCGCGCGCCGGCCAGCAGCTCCGCCTTCAGCGCTTCGGGCTCCTCGAACGAGCGCCGGGTCACTTCGCGCATGTCGTGCAGGATCCGGCGCCGCACGATCTCGTGCACCCACTCTTCCGGAACGTCGAGTTCGCGCAGGCTGTCGGCCAGCTCGTTGCGATTCTCGCCCGGCGCGAAGTAGGTCGGCGAACGCTGCAGCATGGTGATGTGGGCGGTCTTGTCAGCCATGGCCGGAACCAGGGTTGCCGCGGTAGCGCCGGAACCGATCACCAGCACCCGCTTGCCTTCGTAGTCCAGATCGTCCGGCCAGGTCTGGGGGTGCACGATGGTGCCGCGGTAGTCCTGCATGCCGGGCCATTCCGGGGTGTAGCCCTGGGAATGGCGGTAGTAACCCTGGCACATCCACAGGAACCGGCAGGTGAGCGTGCACTGCTCACCGTCGCTGCGCTGGGCCAGCAGGGTCCAGAGGCCGCGCTCGCTGTCCCAGGAAGCGGTCAGCACCGTGTGCCCGTAGCGGATGTGCGGCTCCAGCCGGTGTTCGTCGATCACCTCGCCCATGTACTCCAGAATCGCGTCGGCGGTGGCGATGGGTTTGCCGGTCCACGGCTTGAACCGGTAGCCGAAGGTGTACAGATCCGAGTCCGAGCGGATGCCCGGGTAGGTATGCGTCTTCCAGGTTCCGCCGAAGCTGTCCTGATTCTCCAGAATGGCGAAGGTTCTGCCCGGGAGTTGAGTCTTCAGATGGACGGCTCCGCCGATTCCGGAGATCCCGGCCCCCACGATCAGGACGTCGAAATGTTCGGCGTTATCGGCTTGCGGCTGTAGAACGGGCGCTTCACTCATGACCTGCCTCTCCCGGTGAGAACGATGACTGCTGCCCAGACTAGAAGCCCGCGGCCCGGGTGAACATTGCGACGGGAGCCAGTGAATTGATAATTTAGGCCAAAGACCGCCCGAACTGCCTGTCAACCTGGTTGAGAAAGGCCTGGGCCACCGAGGATCCGCCGATGCAGGACACCGCCATCGTCGCCAACGGCACTCTGGCCACCCGGCGCCGTACCGTCGCCGGGATTCTGGGCCAGTGCGGCCTGGCGGGCTTCGACGACCCGGAAGTCCGGGCCATTCTGCGCCTGGCGGGGCTACCCGCTCGGGCGGCTGACGATCCCGATTTCCCGGTGTCCGTGGACCGGGAGCTGACCGCCCTGTCGTTCATGCTGCGCCGGGTACTCGCGTCCCAGCGGACCTGTGCGCAGTTCGCCATAGAGACCTTCAGCGCCATCGGCATCAACCACTACGGCATTCTCGGCCTGGCCATGCAGCACGCCCGGACGGTGCTGGCAGCGCTGCAGGTCATGCTGGCCTATCCGGAGCTGTGCTGGGGCCACTCGCGCTTTGCCGTCATCAGAGGCCCGCACGACGTAAGGCTCGCGTTCGAGATGGACGCGCCGGCGCCGCGCGGGGTGGCCGCTGGCGAGCTGCGCGAATACTGCGTGACCACCGACATGGTGTCCGTGGAGCACCTGATCGGCGACATCATCGAGCGCACCGTCAGACCCAGCGCCATCACCCTGCCCTTTCCCGATCCGGGCGCGCACTTTCGTGCCGAAGACTGGCTCGACTGCCCGGTAACCTTCGACGCGCCCGCAGCCGAACTGCGCTACCCGAGGCGCATACTGGACGTAGTGCCCCGGCACGCCGGTGAGTTGCCGTTCCGGCGCTACGAGAAGATCGCCCGCGCGTTCTCGAGCCTGCTGGCCGACGAAGCGGACATCGCCGAGCAGTGCCTGCGCCTGTTGTGGGCGTACACACCGGCACCATCCCGGGATCAGCTCGCCGACATGCTCGGCGTCTCCACGCGCACCCTGGCGCGCCGGCTCAAGGCCGCCGGCAGCAGTTACGCCGGGTTGCTGCAGCGGGTGCAATCGGAGCGGGCCATGAACTACCTGCGTCACACCCGGGCGCCGATTGCCGAGATTGCCGAGCGGATGGGCTATTCCGACGCCGCCGCCTTCACCCGGGCATTTCAGGGCTGGACCGGCCGCACGCCGGCCCGCTGGCGCAGTCAGTGGCGGCCGGCCGAATCGTGACCCTGGCGGAGGCCACGCCCCGGGGCACCGTTACCCGCGCAAAGTCACGGCATAGCGTTTGACGAACTCCGGCGGCATGCGGGTGGCCCGGCCGTTGTCCAGGTTGATGCACACGTAGTCGATGGTTGCCCGCAGCAGAGTGGTCTCGCTGGCGGGATTGACGATCTGGAATATCCGGGTGGCGCGCAGTCGGCCATTGTTGGCGGAGACCCAGTCACCCACCAGCAGCTCGTCACCCAGGTAACCGGCCGCCACCATGTTGATGTGCATGGCGTGAACGGCCATACCTCGACGCATCTCCACGCAGTCCTGCTCTGACAGCCCGACCGCGGTGGAATGGGCCCAGGCGCACTGGGTCAGCCAGCGGATATAGACCGCGTTGTTGACGTGACCGTAGGCGTCGATGTCGTCCTCGACCACGCTGACGGGAATGGTGAACGGCTCGGGGTGGTCCCAGAGTGCGGCCATGGTTCTCGATCGATTGGCGAGTCGTCACTCAGTACCGGCAGTTTACCCGCATTGCGGCCCTCATCGTCACCGCTGTGTGGCTTGCCGCGACGCTTCCGCGCGGGTCACAGCATACCCTCGAGCGCCCGCCGCACCGCGCTTGCATAGGCCACCTCCTCCTGCGCATGGCGGGTGCAGACCTTGAGGTTGAACATGCGGCAACCGGCGGCCGCGAACGGCGCGAGTTGTTCCGCCACCTGCTCCGGCGTCCCGTAGGGGGTGTAGCGCTCGAACTGTTCGAAGGGGGTCCGGTAAAACGCTTCCATGCCTTCCTGCACCGCCGTTCTGGCCCGGGCTGGATCCGCGTCCACGCCGATCCACGGCTGGTAACCATGCAGCCAGTCGGGCGCCTGACGGCCGGCGCTGGCGGCCGCCTCGTCGATCAGCCCAACGGCCTCGCGGTAGCGGCGGGTGGAACACCAGACGCCGATCCAGCCGTCGCCGAAGCGCGCCGCCCGGCGCAGCGCGGCATTGGACCGGCCGCCGACGATGAACGGTATCGGCAGCGATGGACGCGGCCGGATGCGGGCGCTGTCGATGTCGAAGTGGCGGCCCCGATAGGTGACGTCTTCGCCGTCGAGCAGCGCCCGGACGATGGTCAGGGATTCATTGGTGCGCTCGCCGCGAGTGGCGGGATCCACCCCGCAGATTTCGATCTCGTGCCGGTCCTCGCCGCCGATTCCGACCCCGAACAGGGTCCGGCCCGGGGCGATTCTGGCCATGGTCGCCAACTGCCGGGCCACCGGCAGCGGATGCCGCAGCGGCAGCAGGTAGATACTGATCATCACCCCCATGGCCGGATGCAGTTGCGACAGCGCCGCAATCTCCACGAACCCATCGGTGCCCGATCCGTTGCGGAACGACACGTGATCGGCCATGAACAGGTGGTGGAACCCGCCATCGGCGACCTCGTTCACCAGTTGCCGCCGGCCTTCCAGATCCGCGGGCCACAGCGCCGCCGGAGTCGCCAGTCCAAATCGCAGATCCATCTACAACCCCGGTGCGCTGTCGTCGAGGTCGAGCAGGGTCCGACCGGCCAGTTCCATGACCGGCTCACCCACCATCATGTGCTGAGAGGCGACGTGAACGTCGCGGAAGTGCTGCTGCAGGCACGAGGCCTCGAACACCGAGGTGCCTCCGGCCACCGTGTACATGCGATCGATGACGCGGATTGCGGTCGTCACCGCATGCACGTTGGCGGTCCGCACCGAGCGCCGCTGGGCCAGGGTCTCCGGAGCCCGGTGGGCCTGGTCCCAGGCCGCCTCCACCGCCTGATAGAAGAGCGCCCGAGCCGCCCGTAGTTCGGTATCCGCCACCGCGACGTCGCGGTGCAGAGCCGGACGCATGGCCAGGGTGCGGCGACTGCCCTGGGGCGTCTTCTCGCGCGCCACCCGCACCACCTCGTCAAGCGACGCCCGGGCCATGCCCAGGCAGATGGCGCCGATGGGAATGCCGAGCAGGGCGAATCGCGGGAAGCGGTAGATCGGCCGGTCGGCGTAGGACGAATGTTCGATGCCGCCACACACCCGTTCTGCCGGCACCCACACCTGCCGGGCCCGGAAATCGCTGGAACCGGTGCCGCGCAATCCGGAGACATGCCAGTTGTCGAGAATCTCGATCTCGTCCGGCCGGAAGAACACCCGTGCCAGAGGCGCTGGCCGGCTGACCGGCTCACCCGCGGCATCGACCTCGTGGATGCCGCCGCTGATCCAGGCCGCATTGTGACAGCCGGAGCCCCAGCGCCAGTGGCCGTCCACCAGGTAGCCCGGGCGGCCGTCCCGGAGTTCGGCGCGCACCGTGCCGCTGTCGGCAAACACCCCGCTGGTGATCACGTCCCGCTGCTCCAGGAGCTGCGCCAGCAGAACCGGGTCGGTGGCGCCGAACAGATACTGTGAGGTTGCGCCAATGAATACGCACCAGGCTGCGGACCCGTTACCGCCCGCCAGGGTCTCGCAGACCCGGCACAGAGTTGCCGGGGACACGCCGAGACCACCCAGATCATCTGGAACGACCAGCCGGTAGAAGCCGCTGGCCGCCAGCCGCTCGGCCAGCTCCTGCGGCAACTGCCGCAGGGCGTCGATCTCGCTGCCGCGCCGGGCCAGTTCGGGCACCAGAGCGCGCGCGGCTTCGATCAGTGTGTTCTCGACTTCCGTCTCGGTGTCTGGATCCGCCACGGGACCTCCCCTCGGTTGTGCAGGATGCGCCCGGCGTGCAGCGCCGGGTACGCGTCAGATCCGGATCATATCGGTGGCGGCCCGGGTAGCGAAATCCGCAGGCATCCGAGTACCCTTCGGAGATGACTCCGCCGATCGTCATTGCCGGCGCCGGGCCGGTGGGGCTCACTCTCGGACTGCTGCTGGCTCAGCGCGACATTCCGTTCGTGATCTACGAGGCGGTAGAGGGCCTGCGCCCGCTCGGCGTGGGCATCAATCTGTTACCCCATTCAGTCCGGGTGCTGCACGAGCTCGGACTGCAAGCCCGCCTGGACCGGCTTGGCGTGCGCACCGGCGCCCTCCACTACTACAACCGCTTTGGCCAGAAGATCTGGTCCGAACCGCGGGGACTGGACGCCGGCTATCCAGTGCCCCAGTACTCGGTGCACCGCGGCGAGTTCCAGTTCCTGCTGCTCGACGAACTGGTCCGCCGCTCTGGCGCCCGCAGCGTCGTGCACGGTCACCGCCTGGTCACCTGGGAGGAGGCCGGCGACGGCATCGTGGCTGGATTCGAGACGCCCGGCGGCAGCCGGGTATCGGTCCCCGGCCGGGCGCTGATCGCTGCCGACGGCATCAACAGCAGCGCGCGGGCGCGCCTTTACCCCGAGGAAGGCCATCCCATCTACGGCGGCCGCGTTCTGTGGCGGGGCACCACCGTCGCCAGGCCTTTCCTCGACGGCCGCACCATGTTCATGGCCGGCCATCAGGACTGCAAGTTCGTCGCCTATCCCATCAGCACGCCTCATGCAGGGACCTGCGTGATCAACTGGATCGCGGAACTGGCCGCGCCCGACTGGCATCCGGAGCGCCAGGACTGGAGCAAGGAAGTCTCGCGGGAGAAATTTGCGCCGCACTTCGCCGACTGGCATTTTGGCTGGGTCGACGTGCCGGCCCTGATTGCCGACGCCGATCGGGTCTTCGAATACCCGCTCACCGACCGGGATCCGTTGCCGCGCTGGCGCTCGGGCCATATGACCCTGATGGGCGACGCAGCCCACCCCATGTACCCCATCGGTTCCAACGGCGCTTCTCAGGGAATTCTGGATGCCGATGCGCTGGTGCAGGCTCTGACCCGTCACCAGCGGATTGCCGATGCGCTGGACGACTACGAAGCGGTGCGCCGCCCGGCCACTGCGGGCATCGTGCTGAGCAACCGCCAGAACGGCCCGGAGCAGGTCATGCAACTGGCCGAGGAACGGGCGCCGGCAGGATTCTCCGACATCGAAGACGTCATCCCCCGCAAGGAACTGCAGGCCATCGCCGACCGCTACAAACAGACCGCCGGATTCAGCCTCGGCAACGTCTCTGACATCTGACGATCGGACTCTGCGACCCGCCGCTCATGGATGAAGTGGCCTCGTCCATCGCACCGGCTCCCCTCAGCCATGGGCCGTACCCTGCACCGCGCCGGCACACCCATGGTCGATACTGGCGCCCGCATCGCCCCTCAATTGCGCCGTTGGTACCCGCCATACCGCGGTCGTCGAAGGATGGCCCGATTACTGCTTCTCCTGCGCTCGTTTTCGAGTGTGCAGTTCGAGGAGTAGATCGTGCGACCACCCAGACCCTTCACCGCGTTGTTGACCGGCATCACTGTGAGCACCATTGCGCTCGGCGGCTGCGCCGGAAGCCGTTCGCCGTGCGCCGACCCCGCCGCGGCATCGAGCCTGAGCTGTCTACAGGAGCGGGCCAGAGAGCCGGCATTTCGCGCCTGCATCGATGATCTCTTCTACGAACGGACCCTGAATCGGCGGGAGCGCGCGGCGATCGCCGATCAGTATGGATACCCGGCCACCAACGCCGAAACCTACTTCGCCTTGCGGCAGATGGGCGTGCAGACGCCATCCCCCCACCAGTGGTGCGACGAATACGCCGCCCGGCGGACGGCTCTGCGCATCGGCAGCGGGTCCCGACCCGGCGGATAAGAACCCGGCGGCATTCCTGCTTGACGTGCCGATCCGCCCTTCATACCGTCAGCGCAAGCTCACCGGGGCGGACAGGGGCGCGACATGGACACCTTCGAGGGTGCGGACGGCAAGCGGCGCTGCGGCTGGAGCGGCGCCGCGGCCGGGTTCCCGGAATATCTTCACTATCACGATACCGAGTGGGGTTTTCCGGTGGCCGACGACCGCCGCCTGTTCGAAAAACTGTGTCTGGAGGGTTTTCAGTCGGGATTGAGCTGGCGGACCATTCTGGCCAAACGGGACAACTTCCGCCGGGCCTTCTGCGGCTTCGATTTCGACCGCATCGCGCGTTTCCGCAGCCGTGACGTCGAGCGGCTGCTGCGCGACCAGGGCATCGTCCGCCACCGTGGCAAGATCGAGGCGGTTCTGAACAACGCCCGCCGCGCTTTGGAGATGATCGACGCCGAGAGGTCGCTGGCGGCCTTCTTCTGGCAGTTCGAACCTGACCGCGGCAATCCCGGTCTGCCCCAGAGCCGGTCCGTGTCGAGCGAATCCACGGCCCTGTCCAGAGCGCTGAAGAAACGCGGCTGGAAGTTCGTCGGGCCGACCACGGCTTTCGCCTTCATGCAGGCCATGGGCCTGATCAACGATCACGCCGAAGGCTGTTTCGTCCGCGCCCGGGTGGCGCGTGCCCGCGAGTCGTTCCAACGGCCAGGCCGGCAGGTGGCGCCGGCATGAGGCTGCCGGACGCGGCCCTGGTCTGGGGCGGCGCGGCGGCCTTGCTGGCAGCCGGGTTCTGGCTGGCCTTCCAGTTCGTCGACCCGGCGCCGCCGAGCGTGATCCGCATGGCCACCGGCGCACCCGACGGCGCTTATCACCGCTACGCAGAACGTTACCGTCAACCGCTGGCGGACCAGGGCATCACCCTGGAACTGGTGCCGAGTGCAGGCGCCGTTGCCAACCTCGAGCTGCTGACCCGCGCCGAGGACCCGGTGGACCTGGCCTTCGTTCAGGGCGGCGTGCCGACTCAGGGCCTGGAGGACACCCTCAGTTCCCTCGGCAGTCTGTACTTCGAGCCCATCTGGGTATTCTTGAACGAATCGGCGCGCGACCCTCGGCAGATCCGTTCGCTGCGGGACCTGAACGGGCTGCGGATCGGTATCGGCGGTGCCGGCAGCGGCACCCAGGCAGTTGCCCGCATGCTGCTCGATGGCAACGGCATCGGCGCTGATGCCGCCACTGTGCTGGAAGTCGACTTTCAAGGCGGCGCCGCCGCACTGGCCAACGACGGGATCGACGCGCTGTTCGTGATCGCGTCGCCCAGCGCCGCCATCGTCCACGACCTGGCGACACGGGACGGGGTCAGCATCATGAGTTTCGCCCGGGCGGACGCCTATGTCCGGCTGCACCGCTTCATGTCCCGGCTGGACCTGCCCGAAGGGGTGATCGATCTGGCCGCCAACCGGCCTCCGGGGCCGGTCACCCTGCTGGCGGTGACGGCCAATCTGGTGGCGCGCAACGACTTTCATCCGGCGCTGACCGATCTGGTGCTGCAGGTGGCGCGGCAGGTTCATCAGGCGCCCGGTATTCTGGAAGAAGCGGACCAGTTCCCCTCGCCACGCTACGCAATTCTGCCCCTGGACGACGACGCCGAGCGTTTCTATCGCTACGGCCCCCCATTTCTGCAGCGTTATCTGCCGTTCTGGCCGGCCAATCTGCTGGACCGTCTGAAGATCATGCTGCTGCCGCTGATCGCGCTGCTGTTTCCGCTGCTGAAAACCATGCCCCCGTTGTATCAGTGGCGCATCCGCTCACGGGTGTACCGCTGGTACGACGACCTGCAGAGGCTCGACCCGGCTCGGGCCGCAGAGACGCCAGACGCCGACTCTCTGGCACAACGGCTGCAGGCTCTGGACAACCTGGAGACGGAGGTGAATCAGGTCCAGGTCCCCTTGTCGTACACCGACGAGCTCTACCACCTGCGCAGTCACATCGAACTGGTGCGGCGTGGGCTGGAGGTTCGGCGTCACGCGGCGGATGTGACCGGGAGCGGGGAGGTCCACACGTGAATCAGAAGAAACTTCGGGAAGCCGAGGGACTGTTCCTGCTCAGCTACCCGGACGGGTTTGCCAGCGAATCCCTGGCGCCCATCCGCAAGAAGCACAACGTCGACAGACTCTCGGAGTTTGCCGCCACCGCGCTGGCCAGGAAAGCGTTCTCCAACCAGGCCGAGGTGCTGGACGCCATCGTCCGGATCGTGACCCGCTCGTCCATGGTGTCCATGTTCGAGAAGCCCCGGTTTCGCGATTTCGTGAATGGACTCGGCCGCAATGACCGCACCGACCTCGCGGACGGCTTCAAGCGGCTGCTGCACGGCAAGCAGGAAGCCGGCTTCAACCAGGTGCTGGACATACTCACCGAAGCCAGACTCGCCAGGTGGAGCCTGATGACCATCGTGCCGCATCACTACCGCCCGCAGTTGGACGTGTTCGTGAAGCCCACGACCACCAAAAACGTGATCCGCCAGTTCGAGTTGACCGGCCTCGAGTACAAGCCGCGACCGAGCTGGGACTTCTACCAGCGCTACCGCGACGCCATCAACGACATGAAGACCCGGGTAAGCCCGTCCCTGGCGCCGAACAACGCCGCCTTCACCGGGTTTCTGATGATGACCACCAGCGTCGATCGCTGAGGTCATCGCCGGGCGTCGATTGCCGGTTGTGAGATATGCTTGGCGCAGGCTCCGGCCACCTGACTGACAACAATACGGATAGGGATCAACTCATGAAGCAGTTCGCTGCCGTCGCCCTGCTGGGTCTGGCGCTCACGACCACCGCTCACGCCGCTGGCAACGCCGAGGATGGCGCGGCCAAAGCCGCCGTCTGCGCGGCCTGTCACGGGCCCGCCGGCATCAGCCCCAACCCCATCTGGCCCAATCTCGCCGGACAGCAGGAAGCCTACCTGGCCAAGCAGATCAAAGCCTTCCGCGACGGCGTCCGGACCGAACCCACCATGGCCGCGTTCGTAGCCAACCTGACGGACCAGGATGCCGATGATCTGGCTGCCCATTTCGCAGGACTCAGCCCCTGCCAGTAGGCACGACGGCGGCAGATCCTCACAGACTCTGATGGCCCGGATGTACCGCAATCCCGGGGTGCTGACGGGCCAGCCGCTCCAGCCGATCGAGGCTGACGGCGCTCTCCGGCAGATCGGCTGAAAACGTGCCCGGCTCGACCCCGTGGCGCCACCCCCAGGCGGTGTGGCAGGCGTCACCGGTAAGGAGCACCGGACCGTCCGCCGTACGCACCAGATAAGCGGTCGAGCCCGGCGTGTGTCCCGGCACGTGAACGGCAAACAACGACCCGTCGCCGAAAACGTCGACCACCCCGCCGTCACCGAACTGCCACTCCCGAAGGGTGCCGGCGTTGGCCAGCAGCCGGTCCGTGGTGCCGCGGGTCACGGCATGCAGGCTGCGCCGCAGATCCGCCTCGCCGGGTCCGACATAAACCGGCGTACCCGCCGGCTGATCGGCAATGCCCATGATGTGATCGAGGTGGATGTGGGTGAGAAAGACTCCGGCGATGGGACCGCGGGACTCGATCACTTCCCGGGTGGTGCGCTGCACCTCGAGCGCATCCGTGTTCATGAAGCGCCGGATCAGCCAGGCCACGTCGTGGTACCGGGCCGGATCCCGCCAGGCTTCGGAAACACCGGAATCGATGAGAAAGGTTCCGCGCTCGGGATGCCGGATCACGTAGGTGTAGATCTCGATGGCTTCCAGGCGGTCCTGCTGCCCGGCCGCCCGGGCCACCGGATGGTCCAGGTTCAGCAGACCCGACAGGTCGACCGCCCAGCGGGCCGCCACCACCTTTTCCATCTCGATGGGCCCCGGGGTATCCAGGTCTGCGACCAGTTCCTGCCAGCCGGCAACCGTGCCGATCCCCGCGGGTTCGCTGTCCAGGCTGCTGGCACTGCAGCCGGCGGCGGCCAGCGCGATCAGAACCGGCCCGCCAATGGCACGCCAGCCGGCGCAGTTTGCGAGGTGTACAAAGCGGACAAAAAGCACATTCATCGGGACGCTCGGCGGGTCAGGGACAACCAGACTATCCATTCCTGGTCGAATTGAAATTGCCGAAAACTGCATGTAAACATGCGTGAAAGAATGGAATGTTCCGGGTACGCCCTACCCGTCAGCGCCGGGAACCGTACATGACCATGAGTTGGGAGGACGCGCAGACCTTCCTCGCCGTCATCGAGGCGGGGTCGTTCAGCGACGCCGCACGGTCCCTGCAGGTGGGCCAGCCCACCATCAGCCGTCGCATCCGCGCCCTGGAACGTTCCCTCGGGCAGCAGTTGTTCGTCCGGGGCCGCCACGGCGCCCAGCCGACGGCGGCCGCCGAGCGGCTGGCCCAGCCAGCGGCCCAGATGGCCCGTTGGGCCGGCGAATTCGACCGCGCCGTAGCCGGCGTCGAGCAGCCGCTTTCCGGCGTGGTCAGGATTGCCGCCCCGCCCGCCATCGCCGTGGAGCAACTGGCGCCCCATGCGGCCCGCCTCAGGGCCACCCACCCGGAAATCACGCTGGACATCCTGTCCGCCGTCGACCACGTGGACCTGACCCGCGGCGTAGCCGACATCGCGGTGCGCACCCAGCGGCCGGGCGAACCGGAACTGATCGCCCTGCACCACGGCCGCACCCAGCCCGGCGTCTACGGCGCGCCGGGCTACGTGTCCCAGCGGCGTCAGCCCTGCGCCCTGGCGGACCTGGACTGGATCACCTGGTCCACGAGCTACCGCCACGTGGTGCCCCGGCCAATGCTGGAACGGCTGGTTTCCGGGTTCACGCCGGTGTTCACGTCGGACGACTACCTGGTCCAGAAAGCCGCGGTCCGCAGCGGACTCGGGGTCATGATCATGAGCCCGCCGGCGCCGGCGGATCGCCAGGCCTTCGTCGAAATCGACATCGGCGTCCGCCTGCCCGCCTACGACTTCTACATCGTCACCGCCAGAAGCATGCAGCACGTCCCCCGGGTCACCCTGGTTGCCGAGCACCTGGCGCAGTGGTTCGGCGCCTATCTGGACGACGCGACGATGTGACGGCTCGGTGGTATCGTTCCGCGCCACACGGAAGATGCGCCCGGCGCATTGCCGTCCTCGGAAGGGAGCCGGACTTGAAGGGCTATGCCGTCGCAGTGGGTCTGTTGCTGGTCATCTTCGGATCGATCGGCGGCTACCTTTACGACCGGTTCACGACGCTGGCCAGCATGGACTTCAGCCCGCCGCCGGTCACCATCGCGGCCTCCATCGCCCGGCCCGATACCTGGGACGAAACCCTGAATGCCGTCGGCACGATCCGTTCCGCCCGGGGCGTCGAGCTCACCTCGGAGAGCAGTGGCGAAGTTACCCGGGTATTGTTCGAGTCGGGCGATCCGGTCGCCGCCGGCGCCCTGCTGGTGGTGCTCAACGACCGGGTCGAGCGGGCCGCCTACCAGAACCAGGTCGCCAACCTGGAACTGGCGGAGGTGCTGTTCGAGCGCGACCAGGCCCTGCTCGAGCGGGAGTCCATTCCACTCACTCAGTTCGACCGCACCCGGGCCGATCTCGAGCGGGCCCGGGCCCAGGTGGCGGAGACCGAAGCGGAGCTTTCCAACAAACGCATCGAAGCGCCGTTCGCCGGCACCATCGGCATCAGCCGGATCGAAGTGGGCGACTACCTGTCGCCGGGAACCGTGATCGCGACCCTGCAGGATCACACCGAACTCGAGGTCGATTTCACCGTACCGGGCCGCCACGCGCCGCGCCTGCGTGCCGGCCTGCCGGTGGCGGTCCGGGTGGACGCCCTGCCGGACCGGGTATTCAAGGCGGTGGTCAGCGCGGTGGATGCGCGCATCGACCCCAGCACCCGCAACGTCCTGCTGCGGGCACGCATCGAGAACCCCGAGGGGCTGCTGCCGGGCATGTTCGCCGCCCTGTCACTGGACCTGGGTGAGCGGCGCGAGGTGGTCACCATTCCCGAGACGGCCCTGACCTACGCCCTCCAGGGCAACACCGTCTACGTGATCGAACCCCTCGCCGGATCGCCGGACGGCAGCGGCGGCGACACGCTGACCGCAACCGCCCGGGTCGTTCGGTCCGGCCGGGTGCGGGACGGCCGGGTAGCGGTTCTGGACGGCCTCGACGCCGGTGAGCGGGTCGTCACCGTCGGCCAGAACAAGCTCTACCGCGGTGTCCACGTGCTGATCGACGAAAACGTCAACCTGTGATGCCGCGCTTTACCGACCTCTTCGTCAAGCGGCCGGTGCTGGCGCTGGTGGTTGCCGCCGGCATGCTGCTGCTGGGCCTGCAGGCCGCCACGGAGCTCAGCCTGCGCGAGTTTCCCGAGGTCGAGAAGAGCGTCATCTACGTCACCGCCAGTTATCCCGGCGCCAGCGCCGAGACCGTGCAGGGATTCGTCACCACGCCGCTGCAGCAGCGTATCGCCAGCGCCAAGGGCGTGGAGTACATCACCTCCCAGAGCGACCCCGGTCTGGCCCAGATAGAAGTGTGGGTACGGCTCGGCGAGAACGCGACCGAGGTCATGAGCGAGGTGATCACCCGGATCAACGAGGCTCGCTTCGAGCTGCCTCGGGAGGTGGAAGACCCGGTGGTGACCAACCGCACCGGGGGCGACGCCATGATGTACCTGGCGTTGCTCAGCGAGCAGATGAGCGTACAGCAGCGTGCCGACTACGCCATGCGTTTCATCCAACCGGTGCTCAGCACCATCGACGGTGTCGGCGAAGCGCGCATCCTCGGCAGTGGTCTGTTCGCCATGCGGGTATGGCTCGATCCCACACGCATGGCGGCCTTCGAGGTGACCGCCAGGGATGTGGACGACGCGCTGCGGCGCGACAACTTCATCTCCGCCGCCGGCACCACCCGGGGCGAACTGGTGCGCGCCAGCGTCGACGCCCGCACCGACCTGCAGGACCCGGAACGGTTCGCCGCCATTGTGGTGCGTCAGGACGAAGACCGGCGGGTTACCCTGGGCGACGTCGCGGAAGTCGAACTGGCCAGCGAGACCTATGATGCCGCGGTCTATTCCAGCGGCCACGAGACGGTGTTCATCGCCATCACCGAAGCGCCCGGCGCCAATCCGCTGCAGGTGGCGAACCGGGTCAAGGAGAAAGTGGCGGAACTGAACCAGCAGTTGCCCGCCGACCTGTCCATTTTCATGGACTCCGACGCCTCGATCTACATCAGCCAGGCCCTGGAAGAGGTGCTGCGCACTCTGGCCGAGGCGTCCATCATCGTGGTGCTGGTGATCCTGCTGTTCCTCGGTTCGCTGCGGGTGGTGGTGATTCCCATCGTCGCCATTCCGCTGTCGCTGGTGACGGCACTGTTTCTGATCTGGATCATGGGATTCTCCATCAACCTGCTGACCCTGCTGGCCATGGTGATCGCCATCGGTCTGGTGGTGGACGACGCCATCGTGGTGGTGGAGAACGTGCACCGCCACATCGAGGACGGCCAGCGGCCGCTGGACGCGGCCCTGCTCGGGGCCCGCGAGGTGGCGTTGCCGGTGGTGGCCATGACCCTGACCCTGGTGGCCGTGTACCTGCCCATCGGCTTTCTCGGCGGGCTGACCGGTGTGCTGTTCAGTGAGTTTGCCCTGACCCTGGCCGGCGCGGTGGTGGTGTCCGGGGTCGTCGCCCTGGTCCTGAGTCCGATGATGTGCGCCTACCTGCTCAGGGACCACGATCATCAGGGCCGGGCCGCCGACTGGCTGGACGCCCGCTTCGACCGCCTGCACCAGCGTTACCAGCGCGGGCTCGGCCACTGTCTGGACAACCGCGGCGCCGTGATGCTGTTCGCCGCGGCGATCTTTCTGAGCCTGCCGGTGTTCTACCAGCTCGCTCAGAAGGAACTGGCGCCGGAAGAGGACTACGGCGGCATCTTCGCCGTGGCCACCCCACCCGACTACGGCAGCCTGGAGTACACCACCTATTTTCTGGACCAGATGGTGGACGCCTGGCGCACGGTGCCCGAGGTCGAGCACTCCTGGCAGGTGAACGAGCCGACATCGGTGTTCGGCGGCCTGCAGCTCGTGCCCTGGGACGAGCGCGAGCGCACCCTGGAGGAAGTGCGCCAGGAAGTGCAGGCCAAGTACGACCGCATCAGCGGGCTGGACGTGATCACCTTTCCCGGCGGCGGCCTGCCAGGGGCCTCGTCCGGCCTGCCGGTGCAGTTCGTGATCTCCGGCAACACCGGCTACGGCGAGCTCGAACGGGTGGCGGACGCCGTCCTCGACCGGGCCCGTCAGTCCGGGATGTTCGCGCTGATCATCAAGGACCTGCGCTTCTCGCGGCCCGAAGTGCAGGTTGCCATCGACCGGGAACTGTCGGCCCGCCTGGGCATCTCCATGGAAGAGATCGGCCAGACCCTGCAGGTCATGCTGGGCGAGGCAGAGACCAACCGCTTCAGCATCGAGGGCCGCAGCTACAAGGTGATTCCCCAGGCGGCTCGGGGCTTCCGTCTCTCCAAGGAGTGGCTGGAACGCTACTACGTACGTACCGACAGCGGCGCGCTGGTACCCCTGAGCACTGTGGTGACGGTGGGCCAGTCGGTCGAACCCAACACCCTGCGCCAGTTCCAGCAACTCAACAGCGTGACCCTGCAGGGCCTGGTGCTGCCGCCGCGTTCACTCGGCGACGGCCTGACCTTTCTGGAGCAGGCTCTGCAGGCAGTCGCGCCCACCGGCTACCGGATCGGCTACACCGGCGAATCACGGCGCTTCGTCGAGGAATCCCAGGCCTTTCTGCCGCTGTTCCTGATGTCGCTGGTGTTCATCTACCTGGTGCTGTCGGCGCAGTTCAACAGCTTCCGCGATCCGCTGGTGGTGCTGATCAGTGTGCCGCTGTCGATCTTCGGTGCGCTGGTGCCGCTGGCTCTTGGCCTGACCACGCTCAACATCTACACCCAGGTGGGCCTGCTGACTCTGATCGGTCTGATCAGCAAACATGGCATTCTGATCGTCGACTTCGCCAACAACCGGATCGCCGCCGGCGACGATCGCCGCCAGGCGGTGCTGCAGGCAGCCGGCCTGCGCCTGCGGCCCATTCTGATGACCACCTTCGCCACGGTGCTGGGCGTGGTTCCGCTGCTCACCGCCTTCGGCGCCGGCGCCAACTCCCGCTTCGCCATCGGGCTGATGATCGCCGCCGGCATGCTGGTGGGTACGCTGTTCACGCTGTTCGTACTGCCCACCTTCTACGTGCTGATGGGACGCCGCGAAGCGCGGCCGACGGCGGATGCCGGCCCACATCGTGCCGAGTCCCAGGGCCTGGCCTGAATATCGGTCACTTACCGCCCGGTTACATCCACCCCGATCCCTAAGCCTGGACTCCGGTCAGTCACCATGCTTACCTACCATGTTGGGCTGGAACACGCCGTAAAGGGCGGACGATGGATCAACGGGGGTTGGCTCCGAACACCGATGGCTGGTACCTGATCGCGAACCATGGCGCCATGGTGGTTCGCGTGCGCCCCGGTATGCCGCTCGGTGAAACGGAATCCGGCGAACTCAGCTTCGATCCCGCCTGGGCCCAGCTCAAACTGGAAATCGCCGACGATGGCGGCCTGGTGCTCAACGCGGTGGCCGGCCATCAACTGGAAACGCCCGGCGGCGACCGCTGCAGCCGCGAACACGTGGGGCGTCAGCGCGGCGCCGAAATCCAACTCCCCCACAACGTACTGCAGCTCGACACCGACTTCGTGGAGCGCGCGCCGGCTGAGGAAACCCTGCAGTTCCGGGCCATAGCGCCGGGCACAACCCCGCCGGATAGCGTCCGCCACGGTAGCCGCCGCCCCAGCCACCCGGGCGTGGACCAGCCCGCGCCGCGGTCGGTTCCCGCCGGGGCCGCGACCGGTCTCGTAGCGCCCCGCCGAAGCACCGCAGAGACACCGTCCCAGCCGGCCCGCGCGGCCGGCGAACGGCCGCGTCTGGAAACCCGCACCGGTATTCCGCTGCCCCGGCGGGGCGCCGCGCAGAGCCCCGCGCAGCCGCCGGCCGCCGGGCGACCGGCGGCGTCCCCTCGCCACGGCGGCCCCATCGCGCCACCGGTGCTCACGGACCGCGCGCGGTCCGACGAACCCGCGTCGGCGCCGGCGCCCGTGCCGGAGACGCCGCGGGTTACGGCGCCGGCCCGTGATGGCCGCGCCACCTCGTCCAATCGCTGGATCGTCGGCGCCCGGATCGCGTCCCTGGTCGGATTGTCCGTCATTCTCGTCATCTGGTATCTCGCCGCGCGGGAAACAGACCCGGCACAACCCACGGTGACCGTTTCCGACCCGCCGGCGGCGATGCCGGAGCCGGCCCTCGCGGCCGAGAATCCGTCCCCTTCCCCTGAGGTCGCACCGATCATCGAAGAGATCGTCGTCCCGGATATCGCACGGCTCAACCTGCCCGAGGTTGCGCAGCCTTCCGCCGCGGTGGATGACACACCGCAAGGGGCGGCCAGCGATGTGGCCGCAGAGGTGGATGCGGGGGCCACGGAGACCGCGGTCCCGGAGGCTGCCGTCGCGGATGCTGCCCCGGACGCGGCGCTGACGGATGCTGCCGCCCCGCAAGCGGTGGTCGCCGAGGACCCGGCCAGCGCGCCAACGCAACCGGCTGGGTCAGCAGCGCCGGACCCGAGCGCGGAAACCGCGGCCGCCGCCATTGCCACCGCGGAAACCGTCACCGGGGCGGCCGGCGCGACTGCCGCCGCGGCGGTGCAGACCCCGGAACCAGAGCCGGAACCGGAACCGGCGCAACCAGACCCGAACCCCGAACTGGTGGCGCGGCTGGAGGCGATCGGCGCCGCCGCCGAATCCCAGGCCCAGGCGCTGGCCCAGCGTCGCGATCTGGCCGCCGCCCGTCTGGCCCGCCGCGAGGGCCGTCTGATGGCGCCGGTCGAATCCAGCGCTTACACCCTGTACAACCGGGTTCTGGAGCGGGATCCGGATTCCGTGGAAGCCCGCACCGGTCTGCAGGCCGTTCGACAGGGACTGATCAATCAGGCCCTGGCACAATTGGCCGGCAACGCGCTGAACGACGCCCGGGTCACCCTGCAGGCGGCCGCCAGCGCCGGCGCCAATCCCATGCTGGTGGCGGATCTGCTCGGCGAGGTGAACGCCCGCCAGCGGGTCGTGGAAGCGCAGGCCGAAGACTCGGAGCCGCTCTACCCGGTGGAAGATCTGGTTCCGGTGACCATGGATCCGCCAAGCGTGCCGCGCGGTGCGACCGGCGCCGGTGACGTGGCCATCGAGGTTCGCTTTACCGTCACAGAGGCCGGTGACGTGAGCGACGTGGCCGTGCTCGATGCACCGCCGGAACCGCTGGCACAGGCGGTGCAGACCGCGGTTCGGGAATGGCGCTTCGAACCGGTACTGGACAACGGCCAACCGGTACCCGTGCGCAGCAGCGTACGCTTTACCTTTCAGAACTGAGGCGCTGACCGGGCCGCGGCCAGCGCGCCGCACCTGATGGTTCAGTGAATAAATAATCTGTATAGATTCAATAAGTTATGAGCAGCCCAGCACAACCCAGCCTCGTTCTGACCCGGCGTCTTGCGGACGGAACGGTGGAGTGGATCCCGATCGAGATCCCACACACCCTGGCCGTCGACCCGGGGGCATCCTATGCCCTCATCGACCGGGCCGACTACGAAGCGCCGCGGACCCTGGTCGCCGAACGGCAGGGCGATGACCTGGCGCTGACCGTCGAAGGCACCCAGGTGCTGGTACTCGGCGGCTTCTTCGTTGCGGCGGATGCCACGTTCTACCCCACCACCGACATTGCCGGCGGCGCCGGCCCGTTCTCCGGCGACCCGCTCACCCCCGAATCGCCGGCAATCGCCGCTGCGGGCGACGGCGAGCAGATCGTCTGGAGCGCCGACCCCTCCCCCGACCCGGTGGCCAGCACCACCAGCGAACCCGGTGACAGCGACAACCAGGAAGAAGGCGGCAATTCCATGCTGCTGTGGGGCGGTGTTGCCCTGGGTGGCCTCGCCCTCGCCGCCGCTGGCGGCGGTGGTGGTGGTGGCGGCGGCGGTGGCGGCGGTGGTGGCGGTGGTGGCGGCGACGGCGGTGGCGGCGGTACCGATCCCGATCCGGTGGTGGTCTCCGGCCAGGTCGTCGCCGGACCGGTCATCGCCGGCAACGGCCTCAGCGTGGAACTGTTCCAGGGCAACGGCACCACATCCCTCGGCAGCGCGCAGGTGGGCGCCGACGGCACCTTCAGCATCGAGTTCGAAGACTACAGCGGGCCGGTCATCGCCCGGGTCGCGGACGCCGACAATGGCGACGACCATCTGGACGAAGCCACCGGCGCCGACCAGGACCTGAATGCCGATCTGAGTGCGGTGTTCGTGGTCACGGCCGGCAGCAACGCCACCGTCAACATCAACCCGCTCACCACCCTGGCCGCCGAACAGGCTCAGGAGGAAGCCGACGGCGCGGCGTTGACCAATGCCCAGGTGAACCGCAGCAACGGCGCCATCGCCGGCCTGTTCGACCTGAGCGACCTGCACAGCCTCACCGTGAGACCCATCAACGGCGGCGACTACGACGACAGCGACGGCCTGTCCGCAGCGGAGAACTACGGAGCCATCCTGGCCGCGTTCTCCGGCGCGGCCCTGAACAACGGCGGCGACCACCAGCAGGCCATCGACGACGTACTGGCCGGACTGACGGTAAACGACAACGGCGCCGCGCGGCTGAACGCCGCGGCGCAGACCCTTCTCATCGAAGGCGCCGCAACCACCGAGGATGAGACCGGGCAGGATCTGGGCGGTGTCGCCGACGTGGTGGACACCATTGCGCCGGTGTTCAGCTCCGGCAATACGGCCACCCCCATCGCCGAGAACAGCGGCCCGGAGCAGCTCGTCTACACCGCGGTCGCCGAAGACACCGTGAGCGCGGTGACCTACAGCCTGACCGGTGACGATGCCGATGCCTTTGCCATCGACGCGCAGAGCGGAGCGGTCACCCTCACCACCAATCCCGACTTCGAAGCGCAGCCGAGCTATGCCTTCACCGTGGTTGCGACGGATGCCGCGGGCAACAGCCGCGAACTCGATGTCAGCCTCGACATCGAGGACACCGACGATTCGGAGCCCATCATCACCTCTGGCGGTACCGCCACTCCGGTTGATGAGAACAGCGGGTCGGATCAGCTGGTCTACACGGCCACGGCCGACGATACCGGCGCGGTGACCTGGAGCCTCGAGGACAGCGGCGACGTGGCCGCCTTCACCATCGACGCCGACAACGGCGACGTCACCTTCGTCGAGGATCCGGACTTCGAGACCCAGCCGGAGTACGTCTTCACGGTGGTAGCCACCGATGAGGACGGCAACGCTTCCCGCCGCAGCGTGACGCTGGAGATCAACAACCTCGACGAGCTGGCGCCGCTGATCACCTCCGGCAACGCCGCCGCGGACCTCACCGAGAACAGTGGGGCGAATCAGATCGTCCACACCGTGACCAGTGACAACCGGGACACGGACAACATCGAAGAACCCGCGGTCACGTACTCACTGGTGAACGACGCCGGTGGCGCCTTCACCATCAATCAGAACACCGGGGTCGTGAGGCTCGTGGACGACCCCGACTTCGAGGACGAGTCCGACTACACGTTCGTGGTCCGGGCCACCGACCAGGCCGGCAACCAGAGCACCACCCAGTCGGTGACCCTGAACGTCACCAACGTCGACGAGCTGGCGCCGGTCATCACCTCCGGGGGCAGCGCCGGCAGCATCGAAGAGAACAGCGGCGCTCAGGCGGTCTATACCGTCACCAGCAACAACCGGGACACCAATGGCATTCCGGGCGCGTCGGTGACCTACAGCCTGGTGAACAACGCCGGCGGCGCTTTCACCATCAATCAGAACACCGGAGTCGTGACCCTGCAGGACGACCCCGACTTCGAGGACGAATCGGAATACACGTTCGTGGTCCGGGCCACCGACCAGGCCGGCAACCAGAGCACCACCCAGTCGGTGACCCTGAACGTCACCAACGTCGACGAGCTGGCGCCGGTCATCACCTCTGGCGGTACCGCCGACACCATTACCGAGAACAGCGGCGCCGGGCAGACGGTCTACACCGCCACCAGCAACAACCGGGACACCCAGGGCATCCCCGGGGCCTCCGTGACCTACAGCCTGGCGGACGATGACGGCGGCGCCTTCACCATCAACGCCAGCTCCGGGGCTGTGACGCTGGTTCCCAACCCGGATTTCGAGACTGAATCGGAGTACACGTTCGTGGTGGTCGCCACCGACCAGGCCGGCAACAGCAGCCAGCAGAGCGTGACCCTGGAAATCGAGGACATTGCCGACGAAACGGCCCCTACCGTGGACAGCGTGACCCTGTCTGGGGCCACGGGCCGCCAGAACAATACCCTCAACGCCGGTGACACCGTCAGCGTCACCGTGACCATGAGCGAAGCCACCACCGTCAACACCGCGGGCGGCACGCCGCAGATCGGACTGAACATCGGTGGGGTCCTGGTTCAGGCCAGCTACACGTCGGGCAGCGGATCGACGTCCCTGGTGTTTCAGTACACCATCGCCCCGGGCGACGAAGACGACAACGGCATCAGCATCCCCGGCAACGGCTTGCTGCTGAACGGCGGCTCCCTGGCCGACGGCGCTGGCAACGCGGCCGTGCTCGGCTTTGGCGGCGTCGGCAGCAATTCGTCATTCCTGGTTGACACCGACGCGCCGACCCTGAGTTCCAGTTCACCGGCGGACGACGCCACCGGCGTGGCCGTGGACAGCAACCTCGTGCTGACCTTCAACGAGGACGTCCAGGCCGGCAGCGGCAACATCACCCTCAGCGACGGCGACGGCGATACCCGCAACATCAGTGTCGGCGACGGCGCCCAGGTCAGCATCAGCGGCAATCAGGTCACCATCAATCCCACCGCCGACCTGAACTTCGGCAGCAACTACTCCGTACAGATCGCCAGCGGCGCGCTGACGGACGCGGCCGGCAATCCCTACGCCGGCATCAGCAATAACACCAACCTGAACTTCCAGACCCCGGCTGATCCGACCATCGTGGTCTTCGATCTGCTCGATGGCGAAAGTTCCAGCCACAGCGGACGCACCTTCCAGAGCGGTGTGGCCTACGACATCTACATCCTGGTGGACAGCGACAACAGCAACGTAGCGAGCCTGAGCGGGGCCGAGGAATGGAATGGGGCCGGCAACCTGGGCAGCGACGATCGCATCATCCTGGTTGGGGACGGTTCGAACGTACAGGGGAACACCGGCCCGGTGGTGGGAATCAGCAACACGCCGGGCGCCATCATGTGGGACTCCGCCAACTTCGCGGCGGCATTTCTTCAGGCCAGCGGCTTGTTTTCGCGTTTTGCCGGCGGGGCTACCGACGCGACCACGCTGTGGTCCGGTGCCTGGGGCGTCAACCCCAACAACGGCAGCGCCATCGGTCAGGTGCATCTGGCCAACATGCCGGCCGGCGTGCTCACCTCTCAGGGGCTGGCCTGAGTCAGGGGTGCGTCATGTCCGCCGTGCCGTCACTGCTGCGCCGCCTGGCTGAACGGCACGACTACGCCGCTCTGTTCGAGGCCTGCGCCGATTGTGGTGACGGCGAGGAAGCGCGGATCCTGATGGCGCTGGCCCAGGCCAACCTGGGTGACCCCGCCGCTGCCCGCCGGGCGCTGCGCGGCATCGAGCCCCACGCCCTGGGCATCGACGCCCGGATCGATCTGGCCGCGGTGCAGGTTTCCCTGGGCGACGTCGGCGCCGCCGTCAGCGGACTGGAAGCCGCGGCGCGGCATCACGCCGAGCACCCGCTGCTGCTGGCGCGGCTGGCTGGCTGCCGCCTGCAACAGGACCGCAAGGTCGAAGCGCTGCACCTCCTGGAGCGCAGTCTGGCGCTGCAGCCACGCATCCTCGTGTACCTCACCCTGCTGGGGTTGTACCAGGACCAGCAGCGCCTGGCCGACCTGAAATCCGGGCTCGAAGCGGCCCACGCCCACTGGGCGGCAGTCCGGCATACCTGGCCGGAGGTCCAGCAGCACAACATCGACCGGCGCCTGCGGGCCCTGCGCCTGGAATGGTCCCTGGCAGCCGAGCCGTTCGCCGAGACCGAGGCCTGGGTCGATGGACAGCGAGCCAATCTGGACCCGGCCCACTGGTGTGCACTGCTGACGGCGCTGGCGCGCGGTCTGGCCGCCCGGGACCGGCACCAGGAAGCGGAAGAGTGGCTGCGGGTGGGACTGCGCCAGTATCCGGAGCAGGTGGCGCTGTATGGTCAGCTCGCCGAACTGGCCGTCGTGCAGGGTCGGACCGTGCAGGCGATTGCGCTGATGCGCCGCGCCATCCGGCTGGCGGCCGCCCAGCACGATGACACCACGATGCTGTGGTGCCGGTTGTCCGCCATCGCGCTGCAGTCCAATCCCGCGGCGGCCAGACTGGCCGCCGAGGAAGCGGAGGCCGCCCTCACTGACCAGCCGCCGGACCGGCAACAGGCCGATGCTCGGATAGCCGTGGAACTGGCCCTGGCCGCGGTCGAAGCCCAGGAGCAGAAACACCACGCTGCCGAGCAGCGTTATCTGCGTCTGCTCGATCGCCATCCCAACCTGATCCCCGCCATGCAGGGGCTCGGCCAGCTTCTCATGCAACTCGGCCGGATCGACGCAGCGGTGGCCTGGTTCGAGCGCATCACGGCCACCGACCCGGCCCGCGGCCATGGCGCGCTGATCAACGCCCGCCGCCTGCCCCGGGACGACGAGACCCTGGCGCGGCTGGAACGGCTGGCCCGGACCCCCGGCCTGGAAGGCTCCCTGCACGCCGGTCTGCAGTTTCAGCTCGCCAGCGCCCGGGAGCAGCGCGGCGAATACGACCGTGCCTTCGCCCTGGCGGAGGAAGCCAACGCCGCCAGCCGGCGCCTGCTGCGCTACGACCCCCAGGCACACCGCCAGTACTGCGCACGCATCCGACACGCGTTCCCGAAAGCCCTGTACCAGCACCGCGCCGATTGCGGCCACGAATCCACGCTGCCGGTGTTCGTGGTGGGTATGCCGCGCTCCGGCACCACGCTGGTGGAGCAGATCCTCGCCGGCCACAGCCGCATTCACGGCGCCGGTGAGCTGGGCGCCGTTCCCCGGGTCATTGCCGGGCTGGAGCGCTGGGAACGGCACAGCGGGTCCGGCCGCCACTACCCGGATTGTGTGGACGACCTGGACCCGGGGGTGGTGCGAGGGGTCGCCGGCAGCGTGCTGGCGGAGCTCAACGACTATGCGCCGGACGCCGACCACGTGGTTGACAAGCTCCCCCACAATTTCGAGAACATCGGCCTGATCCGGCTGCTGTTTCCCCGCGCCCCCATCATCTCGGTGCGCCGCGATCCCCGCGACATCGCCATCTCCAACTACTTTCTGGATTTTGCGGCCCGGCATCGTTGTGCCGGGTGGGTCCGCATGCAATACGGCTGTGGGTGTGGGGCGGTTGGGCGGTCAGGCCCGGTTCGTTGGAAAACGGGGAGACGATGATACCGGCCGCTTCTTTCATGATGCACTCGTTAAACGGGGGGTGAACCCGTTATTGATGACATCCACGCTGCCCACCGGTCGTGTGCTCTCCATCATTACCCCCGATGCCCAACGCACCATGCTAACCTACTTGGGGGCGTCTGCAGATACCCGGCCGGAAGAGATCACAGCGGATTGTTTTGCTGACTGCGCGGTGGCCCACATAGAGGGTTATATGCTGTTCAATCCCGATTTGATGCTGACTTCCCTTAAGGCCGCTAAATCTGCCGGCGCTCTGATTTCTCTGGATTTGGCCAGTTTTACCGTGGTTGAACAGTCCCAAGCCGTTCTCGACGACATTATCGAACAGTATGTGGATATCCTCATTGCCAATGAAGATGAAGCCTTGGCCTACACTGGTTTTAAAGATGAAACGCGGGCCCTTGCCCGATTGGCCCGGCACGCGGATATTGCCGTTCTGAAGGTCGGCGCCAGGGGAAGCTTCATTCAGCATGAGAACTCGTGCTTACCGTATTCCGGCCCAGGGCTCGGGAGTGGCCATTGACACCACCGGTGCCGGAGATCTCTGGGCATCCGGTTTTTTATATGGTCTGGTAAACGGATATACCTACGAAAAATGCGGCAGACTTGCTTCGGCATGTGGTTATGAGGTATGTCAGGTGATCGGTGCCGATATCCCCGCCGATGGATGGATTCGAATCAAAAGAAACTGGAGGAATAATGGCCAAAGGGGCAGCAACACGCAAACAGCTTTTTGAAGAACCCGATCAGTTCATCACCTTTTCAGGGAAAATTGATCGCCTTTGGACGATCCAATTTGAAAACGATTCTGATCAGTTCGGGGATCGTTCTTGCACTGCTGATTGTTGCCACGGTACGACAGGTCTCCCACCGGAATGAAAATCTGGCCTCCGAACTGGTTGAAAAAGCCGTGGCCAAATATTCGGCCGCCCTTCAGGACACCAATCCCAAAACGGCCTATGATCGGGTGAAAACCGATTTTGATGACATTTTTGATGAATATGGTTCCAAAAGCGGTGAAAATTGCCCGGATTGTTTTCGGTGACATCAGCTACAACGCCGGGGACGCCGATACTGCCATTGCCATGTATACCAAAGCGCTGGATGATTTTAACCAGTCCCCGGCACTGAAAAACATCGTACTGAGCGGACTTGGGTATGCCTTTATTCTGAAAGCGGAATACCCTCAGTCCATTCACTATTTTGAAATGATTTCGGCAGACAAGGATGATACCATGAAAAGCGGTGCACTTTTCAATCTGGCATGGCTTTATGAGGCAACCGGTGAGAAGGAGAAGGGCGCCTCCATGTATAAGCAGCTCTTAACCGATTTTCCGGAGAGCATGTATGGCGACCTGGTGAGAGAGAAAGTCAGCGGTTAGACTTTGTCCTTCATGAACAGCTTGTATTTTTTAATTTTTTGATTCAGTCCGCTTTTGCCGATTCCCAGCAGATCTGCCGCATGGGCCTGAACATAGTTGGCTTTTTTCAAGGCCCGGACAATCATGTTTTTTTCCACAAGGGCCAGGGTGTCGTACAAATTTGCATCCACAGGAATGCCGTCCATATGCAGCGTACTATGGGCATTGTCGATGAAGTCCTTGGGTAGATCAGACACCTGAATGATTTCCTCCGGACTCAGCACGACCGCCCGTTCAATAACATTTTCCAATTCCCTTACATTTCCCGGCCAGTCGTATTCGTAAAACAATCGCTCCACTTCCCGGTCAATTCCGGTCACCGGCAAACCCACGTTACGCTCGTCGCTGTATTTGGTGATAAAATGTCCCACCAAAGGCCGGATGTCCTCAAGCCGTTCACGCAGCGACGGCAGGGTGATGGGAACCACATTGAGCCGATAAAACAGGTCTTCCCGGAAATTCCCCTTGGCCACTTCTTCCTTCAGTGATTTGTTAGTTGCCGCAATTAATCGGATATTAACAGGAATCGCCTTGACGCCACCCACCCTTTCGACCACCCGCTCCTGTAGTACACGAAGCAGTTTCACCTGCAAGGCCGGCGAAAGTTCTGCAATTTCATCAAGAAAAAGTGTCCCTCCGTCTGCGATTTCAAACCGCCCTTTTTTCATCGAAACCGCACCGGTAAACGCCCCTTTTTCATGGCCGAACAGCTCACTCTCTAACAGTGTCTCGACCAGAGCGGAACAGTTAACGGCCACGAAGGGTTTGTCCTTTCTTGGACTGTTAAAATGCAGGGCGTTGGCCACCAGTTCTTTTCCCGTTCCGCTCGAACCTTCGAGGAGGACCGTTGCCGCAGCCGGCGCGACTTTTCGGATGATATGAAAAACATCCTGCATGGCCTTGCTCTTGCCGATAATATTGTGGAAGCTGTAGCGGCCCTCTACCGCACGTCTGAGCTGGCGGTTCTCTTTGACCACACGATACATGGAAATCGCCTTGTTCGTATAAAGAACAAGCCGTTCATTGTCGAAGGGCTTGAGAATATAATTGTATGCGCCTTTCTGCATGGCTTCCACGGCCTTTTCAACAGTGCCGTGGGCTGTCATCATGATTACCGGAAGATCCGCATCTTCTTTCTTGATGCGCTCTAAAAGATCAATGCCGTCCATGGCTGGCATTTTCATATCCGTCAGCACCAGATCGACGTCGGATTCGGCAAGGGTGGCCATCGCCTCAGCGCCGCTGTTCGCGGTAAGCGTCTCAAAACCCTCATCTTCCAGCACGGCTGCAAGGATAAGCGTATAATTTATTTCATCGTCAACAATGAGGATCGTTTCCATTATTTGGCCTCCTGACTTAACGGAAATTTTACGGAAACCCGGGCCCCTTTTTCAGTGCGGTTATCGATCCGAATCATTCCATCATGGCCTTCGATAATGTTTCTTACGATCCCCAACCCCAACCCCGTCCCTTTTTCCTTCGTAGTAAAAAACGGATCCCAAATCTTTTCCATGACCGATACGGAAACACCCTCTCCCTCATCTTCGATATAAACCCATAAAAAGCCATCACCCGCCTCAATGGTCACGTCAATGGCTCCACCTCGGGGCATCGCCTGCATCCCATTGATAAGCAGGTTGAGAAAGGCCTGATAAAGCATGTCACCATCGGCCATGATAACGGGAATCTCGTCATCGACAAAAGTCCTGATAACGTATCCGTTTTCTTTTATCTGATGGTCGAGGAAATGGATATTTTTGAAAATCACTTCATCGACTCGGCATGCACTCCGGTTGGGCGTTTTGGGCCGCGCGTAGTTTAAAAAATCGGTGATGATATTGTTCAGGCGCCGTGCTTCCATAACAACAATATCTGCGATGGCATTCAGGTTGTCCTGCGGGGCCATTTTCTTTTTCAGCAATTCTGCAGAACTGCTGATTATCCCCAGCGGGTTTCTGATCTCGTGGGAAACACCGGCGACCATCTCGCCAAGGGAAGACAAATGCTTGGCTTGGGCCAACTGATCTTTGAGCCGTATCCGCTCGAAAGCCCGCTTTTCGATGATCCCCTCGCCTCGTTTGACGACGTAAATCAAAGTAAGCAGCAAAATCCCCATGATAATGCTGATGGTGCCAATCACAACTACCTGAAACTTAAATATTTTCCGGTAATCGCTGGATAGATCCTGCCTGATTTCGACGACACCCAATACCGGTCCAGATATCGGAGACAAAGGCTTCTCCGCCCTTAATGGGGCAAAGGTGATGATCTTAATCTCCTTTGGAATCCCCAGAAGAATTTCCCAGAAATCACCGTTTTGAACGAGTTTTGAGGATGATTGCCCGTCCAGCGCATTTTTATAGAACGTTCCTCCAAGATTTTCCATTCCCACCAGTTCAGGTGAAAAGCTGTATGCAATGATGTCATTTTTGCCGTAAATATTAACCATTTCAACCTTGAAACTGTGCAGCGTACTGCGGACGACACTGTCCATTCTTTCGAATTGTTCCTGGTTCCTCAGTTCGATTTTTCCATACTTTAACCCCACGGGAAGAATAAACTGCAAAAAAACCTGGTGATTCAGGTTTTCGATGAGCAGTAACGCATAGTCTTCGCTTTTCTGGTATTGCATTGAACGGACCCAGTGGGTGTTGAGCAGGGAAAGGATGATGGTACCGATAAAAATGACAATGAGACTGGTAAAAGTAAAATATTTTACCAGACGAAAGGGTTTTGCCCGTTCTTTAATGCTGGACGGTTTCATCATGTTTCCGTGGCTGCCATGAGTGGGAGGTCAGCCGTTGAATCTGATGGTGAACCAATCTTATGGGATTGATCAATAGAACACTATGCATGCCGGCCGATTACACCATTTCGTCAGATCAATCACCATATGCTGGAAACACCAATTTCAATTTTTTTTTGTAGGAATCAATATTGTCCTAAAGTATTCGATGCTAGTGCCGAATTAGATGGCTAACAACAAGCTAACGTATAGAGCCATATAAAGAAACCTGAGGATCATGTCAATGTGCTGTGAAATAAACACCCAGATCCATTCAAAAAAGGCCTTTAGGTAATGAATAAAATGAGGTCCATTGTAATAATGAAAAAATTGATTCAATCACCACACAAGATAAGGATAATTATTGATATGGAGCCACAATATATATTAAATATACAAAATTATGCATAAAAGTCGTATAATTTTACTTGACAACGGCTTCTTTTCGGTCTTGAATCAGAAACAAGGGTTGGCGTTTCCGATCAAACCGACAAACAGAAAACCCCAACCTTCTTTGAAAAGCGAACGCTATTATTACTTTTTTGATTGCCAGAAGACGATGGATCAAATGGTGAAAAATTCGTTAAAAAAAATAAGAGAATCCCTTTTGATGAGCAAATCGGAACTGGCGAGAGAAGCGAATGTCTCTCCTATTACGATTACGCGGATTGAAGAAGGTAAGCCGTGTCGGCTGGAAACCAAAAGGAAAATCTTGCTGGCTTTAGGTTACAGCCTTTCGGACAGTAAAAAAATCTTTGGTGAATAAAAGAGCTAACCATGTTATTTGGAAAAAAAGACCGAATAGTTGGCCTTGACATCGGGTCCAGATCTATCAAAGCGGCGGAAATCTCCGAAACGAAGAAGGGAATTTCTCTTGAACGGTTCGGCATCATCGACATCGCACCAGGCCTTATCGAAGATGGTGCAATAAAAGATGCGGAACAGGTTTCAGAAACTATCCGTCAGTTATTTAAGAACTATGGCATAAAAGGCCATAATGTTGCCCTCTCAGTTGGCGGATATTCGGTCATTGTAAAAAAGATCAATGTTCAGTCAATGCCGGAAGAACAGCTTCAGGACACCATAAGTTTTGAGGCGGAACAATACATCCCATTTGACATATCTGATGTAAATTTGGATTTTCAAATTCTTGGTGAAAATGAGAGCAACCCCAACCAGATGAATGTACTGTTGGTTGCTGCAAAAAAAGAAATGGTCAATGACTACGTGAATCTTGCCCAGATGGCGGGATTGAGCCCGTGCATCATTGACGTAGATGCTTTTGCCCTTCAAAATATTTATGAGTTTAATTATTCCCCCGCTGAAGATGAAAACATTGCACTCATCGACATCGGAGCTAGCAAGACCTCACTGAATATTTTAAAAGGCAAATCCTCGGTCTTCATGAGAGACGTTTCACTCGGATGCAGCCAGATCAACCAGAAAATCGCATCGCTCATCGACTGTTCC
This sequence comes from uncultured Gammaproteobacteria bacterium, assembly GCA_942491135.1. Lineage (GTDB taxonomy): Bacteria > Pseudomonadota > Gammaproteobacteria > Pseudomonadales > Azotimanducaceae > UBA7803. Next base: position 550,784 of record CALNZS010000016.1, read on the forward strand.
ATTGAGGAAGCAGAGCAGATTAAATTTGGCGACCAATCCGAGAAAATAACCGCTGGAGATCTTTCCGACATCGTTTCCTCTGTCGTTTCAGATTGGTGCACGGAGATCAGGCGGGCATTGGACTTTTTTTATTCAACCTATCCCGATGATCAAATAAAGAAAATAATTCTTAGTGGTGGTGGTGGCAACATAAAAGAGTTCAGACAGTTGTTATCTGTCGAGACCTCTGCTGAAGTGGCCACCATAAACCCCTTTGATGGGCTTCACATAGACGAGAACCGGTTTGATGTGGAATTTCTAAAACGCATAGCCCCCCAAGCCTCAATCAGCATGGGTCTGGCAACGAGAAAAGTTGATGACAAATGATACGCATTAATTTACTCCCATTTCGAGCCGCAAGAAAAAAAGAGAATATCAGGCGACAAGTGTCCATATTCCTGTTGTCACTTGTCTTTGTTGTGATTGTTGCCGCCTGGTTCAACTATTTATTGTCCGGCAAAATAGAATCGCTGAACCGCCAGGTTGCAGAAACCAGGGCACAGGTTGAAAAGTACAACAAAATCAACCAAGAGATAGCGGAAATAAAGAAAAAGCTGGCAATTCTGAACCAAAAAATTGAAGTCATCAAATCCCTGGATCTTACCAGAAAGGCACCCGTTGAGCTGCTCGCTGATATGTCCAAACTGGTAATAGAAAAGCGAATGTGGCTCACGGGATTGGAAGAAAAATCCGGAAATGTCAAGGTAGTCGGAATCGCTCTGGACAACCCGACGATTGCGGAATACATGACCCGAATTGAAACGTCTTTAAAATATGTGGATGTCAAACTTCTGTCCATCAACCAGGACACCTCCGTCAAGGGATTAAAACTGAAGAATTTTGAAATAAAATTTCGCAAGGCTCCTCTTAAAGATCAACCTAAATAGGTGTTGGGGAAATGAAGAAAGGCAAAGCAGTTTCCATAGAAAAATCCAATCCGGTTTTAAATAAGCTTGAGCAGCTTTCCAAAGTCCAACGGATCGCTATCTGGGCAGGTGTGTTGATATTGCTTATCGGTGCGTTTGTCTACTTTTCATATCTGCCTAAATTTAAAAAAATCGACCAGCTCAAGGCCAATTTGACAAAAATTGAAAAAGAATTGGAAATCGCCAAAAACAATGCAAGGCAATTGAATGAATTTAGGAAAAAAATGCAGGATGCTGAAGAACAGTTCAAAATCGTAATGCGGGCACTACCTGAAAACGAAGAAATTCCAACCCTGCTGACCGGTATTTCAAAAGCCGGAACAGACTCAGGACTTAATTTCATTCTGTTCCAGCCCAAACCAGATGAAACAAAGGATTTTTACGCCGAAATTCCTGTGGCGATGACAGTGACCGGCGATTATCATGGGGTTGCAACCTTTTTTGAGAGTGTTGCCGGCTTAAACAGAATCGTAAACATCCGAAATATCGACATGAAGCCCGACAAGGAAAGCACCAACCTGACGACGACCTGTACGGCGGTGACATATAAATTTATTGAAGCTTCCGATGCGCAGCCGGAGGCGTCTGGAAAGTCAAAGAAGAAGAAGCGGTAAAACCATGCGAATTCAATTTAAAAAAGTTGGCAATAGGTTAATCCTGGTTCTACTGGTTTCGTGTTTTCTTTGGAACTGCGGTGATCAAAAAGAACCTTCCAAAGCGCCGGTAGTCAGTAAAAAGATTTCGGCGCCAAGCAAGCCCGATCCTTCCAAAAAAAACGATGATACGCAAACAGACGCTTCTGCGAAAACGCCCGAATCGACAACCGTGGCCGAAGATGAAGAAGCAATCGTGGCCGAACGAGTTTACGATCCCAAGGAACGGCTAAACCCGTTTATACCCTTATTTAGGGATGATAACAAAGAAACCGCAGCTGATCAAACGGACAAAAGTAAAAGAAAAAAACGAGTGCCACAAACGCCTTTGGAAAAAATTAGCCTCAACCAGCTTAAGTTAGTCGCAATCATTCGAACTTCATCTGGAAATAGAGCGCTTGTAGAAGATAACACCGGAAAAGGGTTTATTATAAAAAATGGTACCTATATTGGTCTAAATTCAGGAATCGTCACGCAAATCAACGCCAGTAGCGTGATTGTCGAAGAAGAAATAGAAAACCTTATGGGTGAGCTAATTCTTCAAAATACCGATATAAAACTTCAGAAACCAGCTGGAGAGTGATATGCACAACTTCAGGATCAAATTTTCAAAGAGATTGACACTTGTTTTTTGCCTTGGGTTGTTTGTTGCCTTCCTTCTTGCCGGTTGTGCAACCCAGAATGCTGATCGTGAAACAGGTGTGGCCGGCCTTGATCCGTCGCAATCCATGGAAATCACTTCTATCGGATTATCTGAAGAACCGGACTCGATAAACGTTGTGATTAACGGAATCGAACCGTTGACATACACCTCGGTGAAACAGCCGCTTCCTTTAGGTGTGGTTCTTTATTTTCCAAACACCCGTTTAAACGTTTCTCAAACCGATGTGCCGTCCACCGGCAACCCAGTCACTTCAATTCATGCGGGCCAAATCGAGGCTAAAGCCAATACCACGCGCATTGAAATTCTTCTGGCTGCGGATGTTCCCTACAACGTCGTTCAAGACGGCAATTCACTCAAAATCCAGTTTCCAAAAAATATCTCCGAGTCAACCAGCGACAGCAGCGAATCGACAACGGAATCAGGCGTTGCTCAACAACCGGTGATGACCGAAGAAGCACAAGTCGTCCAGGTTGCCCCCTTTACCCCCGTTGAGCCATCAGGTGCATTTCAAGGCACGGGCGCCAGGATCGGCAACGAGAACCAAGTGTGGGTGAATCGTATCGATTTTCTTGGAGAAAAAGATGGACGATCAACACTGTCTATCGAAACGACATCCCCCATCGACTACGATATCCAAAAAGTATCTGATAAAATTCTTGAATTGCGCCTGATGAAGGCCAACATTGCTGATTTCAGGCAACGGCCGATGATAACCACACGATTTGAAAGCGCTGTGAATCGAATTATGCCCATCCAGTTGCCATCCATGAAGGATTTCTCCCTATTCTCCATCGAACTCCGGGAACCCGTGCCTTACTATACGGAGCAGACCGGGGGGCTGCTGTTGGTTCATTTTGAGGCATCCTCTGTCCCGCCTGCACCAGCTGATGAGACCAATCTGCCGGCCTGGAAGAGGGCACTTGAGGAAACCATCGGGCCTGCCGATGTCGCTTCAACTTTCACCAAAGAAATGCAGACAGCCGGCGAAGACCAAACTGCTGCGGGGGCTAAACCATCTGAAAAAGCGGGGGACCTACCATACAGCCCTCCTGCTGAGATGACATTTGACACCGATCAGGCCATGGTTTTAAAGAAAAAGGTCAAACAGTACACCGGTGAAAAAATCGCGCTGGATTTCTTCCAGACCGATATCAAAAATGTCTTCCGGATCCTACGGGAAGTCAGCGGAAAAAACTTTGCCATCGACGAGGATGTCACCGGTAAAGTCACCCTGACCCTCGATAAACCGGTTCCATGGGATCAGGTGATGGACCTGGTGCTGAGGATGAACCAGCTTGGCATGATCGTAGAAGGCGATATCGTCCGCATTGCCACACTGGCAACGTTGAAACAGGAAAACGATCTCCGTAAAGCGCAAATCGCCTCCCTGCAAAAAGAGAAAGAACAGATCAAGGCACTGGAGCCGTTGGAAACGCGATACATACCGATCAGCTACTCCGATGCAACCACAGAGGTTCTTCCCCATATCGAAACTATTGTAACCAAAGATCGCGGGTCTGTTTCTGTGGATGTCAAAAACAATCAGATCATCATCACCGACACGGCAGACAAAATTGCACAGGCGCTGAATATTGCCAAACAGATCGACAAGGTCACATCCCAGGTGGTCATTGAGGCCCGGGTGGTTGAAGTCAGTGAAAACTATTCCAAGGAACTGGGGTTTCAGTGGAATTTAGGTGTGGGTCCGGTGACGATCAACGGCGGCGGGTCTCAATATACCACGGGTGTTGCCATGAACTATCCGGCGGCGACCGGCAATGGTTTCACGCTCAATTATGCAAAAATCGCCGGCACCCCATTTACCCTTGATGCCACGCTGACAGCCCTTGAAGCCAATGGAAATGGTAAAATTCTGTCTGCACCCAAAATCGCAACCCTGAACAACAAAAAAGCCAGAATCAAACAGGGGCAGGAAATTGGGTATTTGGAACGTGATTCAGCAGGCGGGTCTTCCGTAAAGTTCAAGGATGTTGATCTTTTGCTTGAAGTCACCCCCCATGTCACGCCGGACAACCGGATCTCCATGGATATCGTCATCCAGAAAAATGATGTGGTTGATTTTATAGACGGGGTGCCGATCATTGCCACCAACGAGGCACAAACGCAGCTGCTCGTCAACGACGGGGATACGATCGTTCTTGGAGGTATCATCAAGTCAACATCAACCAACGCAAAAGATGCCTTTCCAGGGCTCCACAAGATTCCTGTGCTGGGCTGGCTGTTCCAGAGTAATCTGGAGGAGGCGGACAGCAACGAGTTGCTTATCTTCATGAACCCGAAAATTGTTCAACTGGAACAACGTTAGTCTATTTGCTGATGGCGAGTTTCTGAGAACCATGACCTGTCAATTTCAAAAAGCGACCCCATTTTTGCAAAAAATGATGGTCGCTTTTTTATTGAGTGAAGTAAAAAACCGGAAGGGTACCTTTATTTTCATAAAAGGGTTTCGGATGCAGCTCCGGTGGCGGTGACGACTCCGCGGGCGGTGGTGGCGGAGCCATTCGGTACCGGCACCGGCAATTTTTCTGAGGCCTTTTTCATTAACGACGACTATGTTTTGTTAACCGTAGAAGATGGTGATGACAACAAAAATACTGCTTATTACAATATCGCAGCGGGTACCTTCGGTTCTTTGGGCAGAATAGTAGGCGCTCGGTGGGCATCAACAGCAACAACCAAGCGGTTGTCAATTCTAACGAAACCACTTCTTTGTACCATGATCTTGTTACTGATTCTATCACGTCACTTAATTATCTTCCTGGAGCTTCGGAAACAGTTTCGGTTGCCATCAACAACAGTGATCCCGGCCACGTAGCGGGCACATCAGGTGATTACGCCTTCGTCTGGACCGCTAACGGCGGTATGGCTGACCTCGGGACTTTGGGCGGGACAAACAGTTGGGCTACTGCCATTAACAACAACCTGATCGTCGGTTATTCTGAAACCGGTGCAACGTATAGTCAAGGTGGTGTCACTAAAAAAGTTGTCCATGCCTGTGCCTGGTACAACAACGTAATATACGACCTGGGCATTCACGATGATTTCTATGACTTTGATTTCACCGAGCCGATGCCCTTCAGCGAAGCGGTGGACGTCAATGACAACAACCGAATTGGCGGCAGCACCTATTCCATCAACTCGCATTACCGCGGATTCTATGTCGATTCCACCGTACCTTGATCCGTCGGCATTACCACCGTATTCGATATTTTCAAGAACAAAAACTCCGCGCTCAACAGCGGGGATTTTTGCATTTGACAACCGTGGTTTCCAGGACTGATCGTCAGCAAAGGAACTAAAGATGCGCGCAGCTTACTACGAACAGTTCAAAGGCCCAGTCGGAGTAAAGACGTTGCCCGACCCGGATCCACCGAAAAACGGTGTGGTGATCAAAGTCGAGGCCACGGGCCTGTGTTTGAGCGACTGGCATGGCTGGAAGGGGCACGACCCGGATATCCGCCTGCCCCATGTGCCCGGCCACGAACTGGCCGGTGTGGTTCAGGCCACGGGGAAGGGGGTTGACCGCTGGAAGCCCGGCGACCGCGTCACCCTGCCGTTTGTCTGCGGCTGCGGGGGCTGCCCCCAGTGCCTGTCGGGCAACCACCAGGTCTGCGACCACCAGTTCCAGCCGGGATTCACCGGCTGGGGGTCTTTTGCCGAGTATGTGGCCATCCGCTATGCGGACGTCAACCTGGTGCGCCTGCCGGCGTCCATGGATTTCGTCACTGCTGCCAGCCTGGGCTGCCGGTTCGTCACCGCTTTTCGCGCCATCGCCGCCCAGGGCCGGGTCGGTGCCGGGCAATGGGTGGCAGTGTTCGGCTGCGGCGGGGTCGGTCTGTCCGCCATCATGATCGCCAACGCCCTTGGCGCCCGGGTGGTAGCTGTTGACATTACCGACGACAAACTGGATATGGCTCGATCTGTGGGTGCATCGGAGACGGTCAACGCCCGGTCCGTGGAAAATGTGGTAGAGGCGGTTCGCCATTGCTCCGGCGGCGGCGCCCACGTGTCCATGGATGCGCTTGGCAGCCCCCGGACCTGTTTCGATTCGATTGCCAGCCTGAGAAAACGGGGAAAACATATCCAGGTGGGCATTCTCAACACCGAGCATCGCCACCCGGCGGTCCCCATGGACCTGGTGGTCGCCCATGAATTGGAAATTCTGGGCAGCCACGGCATCCAGGCCTTCGAATACGGCCGGCTGCTGGACATGATCGCCGCCGGCCAACTGCACCCGGAAAAGCTTATCGGTCGGAGGGTGGGTCTGGAGGAGGGGATTGCTCAATTGACCGTCATGGATCGGTTCGATCAGACAGGCGTGACGGTTATCAATCAATTTTGACGGCTCCGTAAAAAGTCCGATATCTGCGTTACGCTTCCCCGGTCAAGTACGCCTCATTCCTCGGGTTTCGCAAGCCTTGATCTCGGCCCTTTTACGAAGCCTTGTCGATAGCATCTCGATTGAAAGGAGATGGCGGTCACACCGGCATTGATTTTATCGGTGTGGCCGCTTGTTTGGTTGTCACCAACGCTAACCGCCGTAGATTACCGCCAGAATCGTCGCCTTGCCCGCAGCGGCGGCAATCAGATGGGGGGTGGTGGACAGGTAGTACGCGCTGTCTCCCGCAGTCAGATCGAAATGATCGTCCCCGATGTCCAATGAGACGCTGCCGTCGAGCACGTAGATAAACTCTTCACCGTCGTGGACGGAGCGTTCCGTGTCCGGCGCCTCTTCCAGCTGGACAATCAGGGATTCCATGTGCCGACCCTTGACTTCCGGAGCCAGGCTCCGGTAGGTGTAGGCCTGTTGCTTTCCCTTCAGTGAGGTCGATCGGGAAACGATTTTCTGCTCCCCTTTGCGGGTGATGGAATAGAGCTTCTCTCCCACACCGGACACCAGCCGGCCAAAGGCGCTGTCCAGGGCCTTGGAGAGTTTGATGGCCGTCCCCAGCTGGGGCTGAACCTCGCAGTTTTCAATGCTGGACAAAAGCTCCACGTCAAAGCCGGTCATGTGGGACAGCTCGTCCAGAGAAAGGCCCTTGGCTTCGCGGATAGCCTTGATCCGTTGGCCGATGTCCTCCTGGCCGCCTTCCGGCTGGCTGCAGGTGCCCTGCTTAATTCGTCCGGTCAGGTCTTCGAAGTAGTCCACGTTGATGTGGGGTTTTTTTTCGCCTGTTTCCATGGCAATGCTCCTGGTTGAATAAATCATCCCGGTTTTCCGGTTGGGATCGGTATTGGGTGCAGTGGCTTGCCTGCCTATCATGCCCCGGTTTCAACGGCGGGTCAAGGCAGCGATCAGGGGCGATAGCGCTCCGGCAGCACGGCCTTGTCCGCCCATTCGGACGGCAGCTGCTGACCGGCCGATTCTCCCATTTTCTCCTTGAGCTTTTTTAACCCCGGTCGGGCGAACTTGGGATGGCCCTCCTTGAGGGTGCGCCCGTTGATCACCGCCTCACTCCTCAGGCGATGGCCCACGGTACGCTCCAACTGACGTCCCAGCCACAAGATGCGGTCGACATTGTAGCCGTGTTCAATGCCCATCTCATCGATCTGCACCAGCATGTCTTCGAGGCAGGTCAACCCCACGTAACGGGGATCTTCGTAGTAGTATTCACCGGTGCCCGGCACCGGGCAGTCGTCCAGGAAATTGGCCGGCTGTCCGCCAAGACCGCCCAGGGTTCCCTCGAAGTGGCAGATGCCTGCCTGAAGGGCCGCCAGCACCGAGGCCGAGGCCACCCGTTTGGTTTCGTGGAAGTGGGCGATGTGCACCGAGGTGTCGGGAATTTCGTCGAGAATCATGGAAAAATAACGGTACACATTCGCTGCCGAGGCACTGCCGTCGTGGTCGGCATGCTCGATGTCCGTGGCGCCGATTTCCAGCCAGCGTTTGGTGAACTCCACCGCGTCTTTCAATTCGGTGGCGCCGGCAATGGGACTGCCCCAGATGGTGCTGACGGTGCCGCACATCTGAAGACCGGCGTCCCGGCACTTGCGGATGGCACTTTCGCACTCTTTCCAGTATTCGGGCAGGGTCAGGCCGGAGTTGGCAAAATGGTGTTCCTCTTCGGTGGAGACCATCATCAGGCAGCGATCCGGCCCGACGCCTTTTTTGGCCAGCGCGATGGCCCGGTCCACACCCGGCTCCCGAATGGTCACGGCGGTAATGGTGATGTCGTCCGGATTGATGCCCTTCTTTTTGCAGCGGCCGCGGAAGCGGTCGCTGCGCAGGTGCGCCAGAATCTGTTCCGCGTCACTGAACTGGGGCATCAGGTAGGGGTTGCCCAGGTTGGTCACCTCGATGTTGCGGCAACCGGCAAAAATCATCTCCTCGGCATAAAAGATCTTGGCCCGGGTGGAGATGAACTTTTCCAGATGCTGAAAGCCGTCGCGCACGGTGATGTCGCCGAGGGTGATCTTTTTGGGCATTCTCGGAAACACTTTCCAATAATCATATTCGGTCATGCTGCCTCCTTTTTGTCTTCCTATGAATGGATGGGCAACCCAAACACCTGCCCACATGGGTACGTTCATCAGTATCCGGTCAAAACCCCTTGTACACCGGTTTTCGCTTCTCTTTAAACGCGGCCAGTCCCTCCAGCCGGTCTTGGGTGGGAATGCAGACCCAATACGCGTTGGATTCGATGGCCAGGCCCGTGGACAGATCCGTTTCCATGCCGTAGTTGATGGCATATTTGGCCTGTTCGATGGCCACGGGGCCGGTTTCACAGATCTCGGCCGCCATCTGCCGGCAGGTGTCGATAAGATCTTCAGGTGCGCAGACCTGGTTCACCAGACCGATCTGTGCGGCCTCGGCCGCACCGATGCGTTTGCCGGTAAAGATCAGTTCTTTGGCCTTGCCCTTGCCAACCAGGCGAGGCAGGCGCTGGGTGCCACCGGCGCCGGGGATGATGGCCAGCCGGGTTTCGGTGAGTCCCATGCTGGCGGTTTCCGAGGCGATGCGGATGTCCGATGCCAGGGCCAGTTCGGTTCCGCCACCCAACGCCACGCCATTGACCGCCGCGATCACCGGTTTGTTGAGCTGTTCAATGGCCGTGAACAGGTTGCGGATGGTAAAAATGTACTCCTTGACCTGAATGGGCGACAGGGTGGCCCGCTCCTTGAGGTCCGCACCGGAGCAAAACGCCCGATCGCCTGCCCCGGTGATAATGATCACGCGGACATCGGGGTCAAAGCGGATGTCGGCGATTTTTGCCGCCAGCGCATGCAGCAGCGCAAAATTGAAAGAATTCATCACCTCGGGCCGGTTCAAGGTGATGACGGTCACCCCGTCTTGTTGCTCAGTGAGCAGAATCGTGTCGTTCATGCAGCCCTCCATATACGGACATGTGAATTAAAAAGGTCAACATCCGATGTAACGGGAAATGACGATGCGCTGGACTTCCGAGGTGCCTTCACCGATGTCCAACAATTTCTGATCGCGGTAAAAGCGCTCCACATCGTACTCTTTCATCAGTCCGTATCCACCGTGAATCTGCACGGCATGGTTGGCCACCCGCCCCATGAGCTCCGAGCAGTAGAGCTTGGCCATGGCGGCCTCTTTCTCGAACGGGCGCTTGTGGTCCCGCAGCCAGCAGGCTTTGTAAAGCAGGTTTCGGCCGCACTCGATCTCCATGGCGCTGTCCGCCAGCTTGAAGGCCACGGCCTGGAACTTGGAAATCGGCTGGCCGAACTGTTCGCGCTTCTGGGCATATTTCAGGGCCGCATCATAGGCGCCCTGGGCACCCCCCAGGCCCATGGCGGCGATGGAGAGCCGGCCGCCGTCCAGGGTCTTGAGCATCTGGTGAAAGCCGTCACCCTGCTGGCCCAGGATATTTGCCGCCGGTACACGGACATCGTCGAAATAGAGCTCCGCCGTGTTGGAAGAACGCCACATCATCTTCTTTTTCATGGTCACGGCCTTGAATCCTCGGGTGCCGCTCTCCACGATAAAGCAGGTGTATTCCGGTTTGCCGTTGGGGCGGGTGCCGGTGATGGCCTGGACCGTCACCCCCAGGGTCATATCACTGGCCGCGTTGGTGATGAAAATCTTGGAGCCGTTGATGACCCACTCGTTGCCGTCGCGCACCGCCGTGGTCTTGGACCCGCCGGCGTCTGAACCGGCCGTGGGTTCGGTAAGCCCGAAACCCCACAAACCCTCACCGTTACACAGCTTGGGCAGGTATTTTTGTTTTTGTTCCTCACTGCCAAAGTAGTAGAGCGGGCCGATGCCCAGAGAGTTTCCCGCCGCAATCGTGGCCGCCTGAGAGCCGTCCACCCGGGCAATCTCCTCAACGGCGATGATGTAGGAGATGTAATCCATGGCCTGGCCTTCGTACGTCTCAGCGACAAACATGCCGAACAGGCCGATCTCGCCCATCTTTCGCGTAAGATCGGAAGAAAATTCCTCTGCTTCGTCGAGTTCCATGGCCACCGGCGCGATCTCGCTCTGGGCAAACTTGCGGACCTCTTTGCGAATCATTTCCTGTTCTCTGGTCAAATCAAAATCCACGACGACCTCCTTTCCGCAACAGCGGGGGCGGCTTAACCGCATCATATAGATGCGGCATCGGCCTCTTTTCGATACCGGTATAGATATCCTTTTCAGTGGCCGGCAGGACGTTCGAAGCGGCCCTGCTTCAATCCGCTGATAATAAAATTTTCATAGATGTCGGCAATCTCATCCACCGTCAACCGTCCGTTGGAATTGTACCAGGTCGCGCCGGCCGTACACAGGGTCAAAATCGCATACGAAAGGATCTTTACGTCCACATCGGCAAACACCCCTTCATCCGTACCCTGGCGAATGAGATCCTGAAAAATCGATTCGTATTCATCGCGCTTTTTGACGATGGATCGATAGTGCTCGGCGGTCAGCCCCCGCAGCTCCGCGTTGGCAATGAAGTTTTCCTTCTGCCGTTCCAGATGAAAGCACACATGGCTGCGCACCGCCGCCCGCATCCGCTGCTCAATACCCTGCACAGCCGCCAGCCCCTGCTTGAGGGTGGTGGTCAGATCGTCCATGGTGGACGTTAATATATGAAACAGCAGGTCCTCTTTGCTGGCATAGTGATAATAGATACTGGCCTTTTGGATGCCGCTGCCACCGGCGATGTCGCTGATGCTGGTGGCAAAATATCCTTTTTTGAAAAAGAGATCGATGCATACGGTTTTTATGGTCGTTTTCATGTCGGCCATAAAGGCTGCGTCTCCGGGTGTAGCGGGCAATGACCGGCAGGCAATCAACGGGAAGAAATGATAAACAGGCGAATTTACCGACCGGTCGTTAGGTATCATGTCTTTAATCCAGTTGCCGGCACTTTGTCAAGGCTAAAAGGCGGACAGAAGAGCATGCAGCATTTTCCGGTTCTTGACAGGTGAACCGGAAAATGGTTTATGCGAAAAACTTAAAAACAGGAGAAGAAAAAATGAAGGATCCTTTATTCCAGCCCATCACCATCAACCGGCTTGCGGTCAAGAACCGGATTTACCTGCCCGCCATGCACCTGGGCATGGCCGTGGATTTCCAGGTGACCGACCAGTTGACAGCGTTTTATGCCGAGCGTGCCAAAGGCGGCGTGGGCATGATCTGCGTGGGCTATGCCACCGTGGATGACCTGTCCGGCAACACACAGAACATCGGCGCCCACGACGACGCCTTCATTCCCGGCCTCACCCGGCTGGCGGCGGTCATCAGGGACAACGGTGCCCGCAGCGCCGTCCAGCTCAACCATGCGGGCCGCTACAACTTCTCCTTCTTTCTGGACGGCAAGCAGCCAGTGGCGCCCTCTCCCGTCGCCTCGCGCATGACCGGGGAAACCCCCAAGGAAATGACCGAAGTGGAGATCCGGCAGACCATCGATGCGTTTGCCGCCGCTGCCCTGCGGGTAAAAACCGCCGGGTTCGACGCCGTGGAAGTGCTCAGCGGGACCGGCTATCTGATCAGTGAATTTCTTTCCCCGCTCACCAATCAGCGCAATGACCAGTATGGCGGCAGCCTGGAAAACCGCATGCGTTTCGGATTGGAAGTGATGGCCGCCGTACGCAACGCCGTCGGTGACGACTACCCGTTGATCGTACGCATGAACGGCAACGATTTCATGCCCGGCGGCAACGGCCGGTCGGAGCTTCAGGCGTACGCCCGGGCACTGGCAGCCGGCCCTGCCGATGCCCTGTGCATCAACGTGGGCTGGCACGAGGCCCGCATACCCCAGATTGTTTCCGCAGTGCCCCGGGGTGTGTTTGCCTATCTGGCCAAGGACATCCGCGAACAGGTGGATGTGCCGGTGATCGCCAGCCACCGCATCAACGATCCTGCCACGGCCCGCGAGATGCTCGCCGACGATATGTGCGACATGGTGGCCATGGGTCGCAGCCTGATTGCCGATCCATGGCTCCCGGAAAAGGCCCGCCAGCGTCAGGAAAACGACATCGTCCACTGTATTGCCTGCGCCCAGGGGTGCTTTGATCACCTGTTCCAGCTCAAGCACGTCGAGTGTATGTGCAACCCCCGGGCGGGTCACGAAAACGCCTCGACAACCGAGAAGGCATCTGAGCCGAAGAAGGTGATGGTGGTGGGCGGCGGCCCGGCGGGCATGAGTGCCGCCCTGGCCGCCCACGAAAGGGGACACCAGGTGACGTTGTTCGAATCGGCCAGCCGTCTGGGCGGCCAGCTTTTCCTGGCCGCCGCCCCGCCCGGACGGTCCGAATTTGTAATGCTGGCAAGGGATCTGGCGCGACAGGTAGCACTGGCGGGAATTCCTACGCTGCTCGATTGTGAAGTAAAGAAAGCGCTGATCCGGGATCATGCCCCCGATGCGGTGATCCTGGCCACCGGCGCAAAACCCATTTCCCTGACCATTCCAGGCAGCAGCCGCCACCAGGTCGTTCAAGCCTGGGACGTGCTGGCGAACCGGGTGACAACCGGCCGACGCGTGGTCATCATCGGTGGTGGGGCAGTTGGCGTAGAGACGGCCCTGTTTCTGGCCGAGAAGGGCACCCTGTCCGCCGATGGTGTCAAATTCCTGCTGGTGAATCGCGCCGAAGACCCCGAGACGCTGTTCGAAATGGCCACCCGGGGCACCCGGCAGGTGACGCTGGTGGAAATGCTGGACAAAGTAGGAAAGGACATCGGCAAGTCCACGCGCTGGGGCATGATGCAGGACCTGTCCCGCATCGGCGTGACCACGGTCACCCGGGCAACGGTGGTGGAAATAACCGCAAAGGGCCTGAAGATCGAGAAAGACGGCCGGGTTGAAACGATCGATGCGGACACGGTGGTGATCGCCGCCGGTGCCGCATCCGACAACCCGCTTCAGACGGTGGTTGAAGAACTGGGCATCCCCTTTCAGATAGCCGGGGATGCCGGCAAGGTGGCCCTGGCCTTCGATGCCGTCCACCAAGGGTACCAGGCGGGGATGGAAATGTAAAAGGGAAGCGTTACCGGGGACTTCTATAGCGAATCGGTGGATGCAGTTGACTTCGGTGATGTGCGGATCTGCTGGACGGCGGTCAGGGATATCAGTGCCATGACGGCGCCGGCGATAAAGGGGATGCGATAATCGACAATCCAGAAATAGCCGCCGATGGCCGGCAGAAAAACGGCGGCAATGTGGTTGATGGTGAACCCCACGGCCATGGTAGGCGCGACGTCGCCGGGATCACCCACCTTCTGGAAAAAGGTGTTGATGGCCATACCGAAGTTAAAAAAGATATGGTCGAGAATGTACAGTCCGCCGGCCACCCATTTGGAATCGGTAAACGCATATGCGAGGAACACGGCGATCAAACTGGCGTATTCCAGGGAGAGCACCTTGCGTTCGCCGAAACGGATAATGGCCCGCCCGATGGTGGGGCTGAGAAAATAGTTGATGGCATTGTTAATCACAAACAGGAAGGTCACCGCCTGAACTGAATAACCGAATTTTTGAACCAGAAGCAGCACAGAAAAGGCGATAAAAATTTGACGCCGGGCGCCGGCCATGAAGGTCAGAAAGTAATAAAGTCCATAGCGTTTGCGAAAGATCATCCGCTTGCGCTGGGGAACGATGTCGGCGCTGGTGGGCCTGCGGGTGAAACCCCACAGGCCCACCGCTGCAATGAGCCCTCCGATGATCAGATACATTCGCGTAAAATCCAACACGGAGGCAATAAAAAAAATAAACACCCCCACGACGATGCTCGACGCGGCAGAGATGCTACGAAGTTTCCCGAACACCCAGGGCGACGTGGTCTTGTCAAAATACTGCAGGGTGAGTGACATGTTGGTGGTTTCATAATAGTGAAACCCGAAGCTCATCACCAGAGTCGTCAGAGCCAGTCCCGTAAAGGAAGGAAACCACCCGGTGGCGGCAATGCCCAGCCCCAGCAGCAGGATGGATAGGGCCGAGAGACGGTGCTCCGGGATGAACCGAATGATAAAAATAGCCAGTAGGGCCAAAAACCCGGGAATCTCACGGATGGACTGGATGGCGCCGATGCCGTCGCCATCCAGTCGAGCCACTTCCACGGCAAAATTGTTGAAAAGGGTCGTCCACGCCTGCAGCCCCACCGTCGAAGCGATGGTGAGCACCACTAAATAGAGATACATGGGGGTTTTTTTGACGTGGTCCAATCCGGTGATAACTCCAAACGGTTCAACCGATCATGTGATGGGTGGGTCGATCTACCACCAATAGGGTAGCCAGACAAGCAGGATTCTTTTTAAAGTTGATTTTTCAATGGAAATCCCGCTAAGAGTTACGGTTCGATATGTTTCGATCGACCAACGGTCTCACCGCCACCTTATGGAAAAGAACGCCGGCCTCGTCCCAATCATCAATGGCAGCCAGCGTGTATCCGACAATTATGGACGATATGCATTACCCAATATGAACATCTTACTGATCAATCCTCCCAATTGCGGTCGCAGTATCCCCGAAGAAAATTACGGGATCACCCGCATCAAGATGATCTTTCGCGGTGAACCTCTGTCCCTTGAAACACTGGCCGGCAATCTGGGAGGGCACCCGGTGGCAATCGTCGACCTCAAAGCAGACCCTTTAGGGCTTTCACCGGAAAGGCTCCCCTTTACCCCCGACGTCGTCGGCCTGACGGGAGTCACCTGTGAAGCCAACACAGTGCTCGCCATCTCCGAGGAACTCAAGGCTCGCTTCGGGGCCGTGGTCGTGGTGGGCGGTCACCACGCCTCGTGCGACCCCGGTTTTTTCAGCCGGCCATATGTGGATTACGTGGTCGTCGGCCTGGGCAAGCTCAGCTTCAGGCAACTCATCGACACGCTGGAAGCGGGCGGAAAGCCGGCTATCCCCGGGATTCTCAACATTCGCGAGGGGGTTCAGGAATCCTTCACCCCGCGCTGTTACACCACCGCTGATCTTGTGGATGATCGTCCGCCGCGATATGATCTGGTGCAACAGCATCGTGACACCTATGTGATGAGCGGCGTGGGGGGCAAGACCGGTTTCGTGGCCTCGGCGTTCGGTTGCACCCACAGCTGCGCCTTTTGCTGTATTCCCAATATGACCGAAAACCGATACCTGCTGCACAGCAATGCGTCGGTGGTCAGGGACGTAATGGCCCTTGGCGATGTAAACACGATTCGCCTGGTGGATGCCAATACATTTGGCAATGTTGAGATTGCACGCGATCTGGCCGATCGACTCATGCAGGCCGGGGTTTGCAAACCCCTGGTGGCTGACGTCCGCTCGGATACGGTGGTGGCAAACCCCGGGTTGTTCGAACGCTGGCGCAAGGCCGGACTGGCGGTGGCGGTCATCGGATTTGAAGAAATCAGCGACCGGCGACTGTCGCAGCTGAACAAGCGCAGCACCGTACAGACCAACATCGATGCCACTCGGATACTAAAAAACCTGGGCATTCGCATCGTCGGCGACTTCATCGTATCGCCGGACTATGAAGAAGCGGATTTTGAACGACTGGAAACCTTTATCCAGCAAAGCGACATCGATCTGCCCATTCCGGCCATTCTGACCCCCATCCCGGGAACACCGCTTTACGAACGGATGCAGTCCCATATCATCATCGACGACCTGGATTACTATACATTTACCAATGCCGTTGTGGCTACGCAAATGGCGGAGGCGCATTTTTACCAACGTTATGCAGGGCTTTTGGAACACTGCCTGTCCCAACTTCATTCGGGTGGGAGCCATGGTGGAAAGGAAAATGATTGATGCGCGTGTTTATTAACCGGCTGTCGGCTTTTTTGCCCAACGCACCGGTTTCCAACGACGAAATTGAAGCGGTGCTGGGCCAGGTGGATCAAGTGCCGTCGCGTGCGAAACGAATTGTGTTGAAAAACAACGGAATAGTGAAGCGCTACTACGCTGTGGACCGCGAAACCCAGGACCTGACCCACACCAATGCCCAATTGGCCGCCGAGGCCGTGAGAGGCCTGGCGGATGGGGAAGGATTCAACCTTGATGATATCCAGTGCCTGTGCTGCGGCACCACCAGCCCGGACCTGCTTTTTCCGGGCCACGCGCTCATGGTGCTGGGTGAATTGGGCCTGCCGCCGGTAGAGGCCGTAACCACCGCCGGAATTTGTATTTCCGGCATGACCGCCTTCAAATATGCCGCCATGAATGTGGCCACCGGAATGACCACCAACGCAGTCAGCGTTGGCTCTGAGCTTTCCGCCTCCTTCATGCGATCCAAGTTTTTCAAACCCTCGGAAAACCCGGATGCGGATGTGGCCAGGCGGCCCACCCTGGCTTTCGACACCGACTTCCTGCGCTGGATGCTCTCCGACGGCGCCGGCGCCGCCCTGTTGGGCGATGCGCCCAACCCCCACGGGCGCTCCTTGCAGGTGGACTGGATTGACAACCTCTCCTATGCCGGCGAACTGGATACCTGTATGTACGGCGGCGGCATCAAGGGAGACGATGGCAAGGTTTCCGGCTGGCGCGTGGTGGAGGAAATCCAACCGAAGGATGAAAAGTGCCTCATGGCAGTCAAGCAGGACATCCGTCTTCTGGAAGTCAACATCGTCTCCACCATGCAGCGCGCCCTGCAGACCAGCATGGACAAACACGGACTGCGACCGGAAGACGTGGACTGGTTTCTGCCCCATTACTCATCGGCCTATTTCCGGGACAAGTTTTACACGGGCATGGCGGCCATCGGATTTGAGGTTCCCTACGACCGCTGGTTCACCAATCTCGCAGAAACGGGCAATACGGGAAGTGCCGCCATCTATATCATTCTGGACGCGCTGTTTTCCTCGGGCAAACTGAAACCGGGCCACCGGCTGTTGTGCTTCATTCCGGAAAGCGGTCGTTTTTCACACTGTTTCATGCACTTGACCGTCGTCTGAGGATCTGAACCCATGAAAATCGATGAAGTCCCCCAGGACCGGGGCATGATGAACGATCACCGCAGGGAGGTGTGCTACGCAGTGGATGACCAGGGCAATTACGCGCTGGTTGGCAGCGCGGGCTGGGATCCCAAGAATATCGCCAACGGCCAGGCCTGGGAATTGATCGACAAGGCCGCCGTCGCCGCTCTGCAAACGGTCCACCGCGGTCAGGCGAGTCCCCTGGCCTACCACATGGCCCGGCACCAGATGAGTACGGGCCTCTTGGCCAAGTATGCGGGTGTCGGCCGGCTCAAGGTCTGGCTGCACCTGAAGCCCAAACTATTCAGCCGCCTGGCACCCGCTGCGCTTAAACGCTACGCCGAGGTTTTCGACATCTCCGTCCGGGAGCTGAAAACGGTCCCGGAAACCCACGTTTCAGGATTCCGAAGCGTTTGACCCATTAGATCTATAGGGTGGTCGGCGCCTTTGGGCCCCACCGCACAGGAATATATGAAGATTGATTTTGCCCACAGACAATCGGCCCACTGCGAAAGCGGTGTTTGTTCGAACCTGCTCCACCACCACGGCATCGACATCAGTGAAGCCATGGCCTTTGGCATGGGCTCCGGCATGTTTTTCGGATATCTGCCGTTCATCCGCATTAACAAGCTTCCCCTGACCACATACCGCTGCGAGATGGGAGGTATCTTCAAGCGCGTCACCAAGCGGTTGGGATGCCGGGTGCACTGGCAGAAATTCAGGAGCCCGGACAAGGCTATGGCCGCGCTGGATGAACGGCTGGACCAAGGCATCCCGGTGGCCTGCCGCACTGGTGGGTATTGGCTGCCCTATTTTCCGCCGGCGTTTCGATTTCACTTTAACATGCACAACCTTGTGGTCTATGGCAAAGAAGGGGATGATTACATCATCAGCGATCCAGTCTTTCCGGGTCCCGAACGCTGTTCCCATCGGGACCTGCTCAAGGCCCGGTTCGCCAAGGGCGCCATGGCCCCAAAGGGTACCATGTACTATTTGAAACAGGTGCCCACACAGGTGGACCTGGCGCCTGCCGTGCGCAAGGGCATCCGGGAAGTGTGCCGACGCATGCTGAGCACACCGGGTCCGGTGATCGGCATACGGGGTATTCGCTTCCTTGCCGGTCAGGTCAGAAAGTGGCCTAAAAAACTGGGTGAAAAGCGGGCGATTCTGTATGTGGGGCAGCTGATCCGCATGCAGGAGGAACTGGGCACGGGGGGTGCCGGCTTCAGGTTCATGTTTGCCGCATTTCTTCAGGAGGCCGCCACCCTTCTGGACACCCCGCACCTGGTGGAACTGTCCCGCACCATGACCGAAGTCGGCGACCGCTGGCGCAAATTTGCCGTGATCGGCGGCCGCATCTGCAAGGGAAGGGCATCGGGGGACGATACCTACGAGGCCATGGCCACACTCCTGAACGACTGTGCCGACGGGGAGTCCACCGTCTATCGGGAGTTGTTGCAGATCGTTTGAGAAAATGGCGCAAACCAGATAATCAAGATAACCTTTTTACTTTCGGTTATAATACCGATACGATGTGAAGGCAGTCGAGGAGAAACCTGAAACCATGACGATACAACGGCGACTCAAGGAGATCCTGGTGGTCGAACTCAACCTCGAAGAGTTCACACCGGAAACGATCGACGACGACGAAGCGCTGTTTGGCGGCCGGCTGGGATTGGATTCCATCGACGCGCTGGAAATCGTCTACCAGGTGGAACAGAATTTCAACATTCCCATGAAGGAAATGAACGAAGCCCGTGCGGCCTTTCAGTCCATCAACACCCTGGCGGCCTTCATCGAGGCCCGGTTGAAGGGCTGATCCATGAAACCCGTCGCCATTGCCGGTGTGGGATGCATCTGTGCGCTGGGCGCAACCTATGATGGCTGCATGCAGGCCTTGTACGCCGGAAGTCGCAACTTCGGCCGTCCCAGCCGGTTTCCGGCCCATTGCGAGACCTCACAACCGGTATTCGAAGTCCCCGATCGATTCCTGAACCCATGGCCGTTTTCACAGACCCTGCCGCGCACCTGCCGGATGACCCTCATCGCCACCGAACAGGCCATGGCCCAGGCGCATCTGAAGCCCGGTGACCTGACGCGACCGCGGGTGGGCGTATGTGTGGGCACCAACATCGGCGTCACCGCCGGATATGAAATCGGGCAGGCCGAAACAGACTCGTTTCTGCTACCAAGGGACCGGTTCCTGGCCACCAACCCCACCAGCCTGGTGGCAAATACTCTCGACCTGTCCGGTCCTCAACAGACCGTGGCCAATGCCTGCTCGGCCGGCTCAGATGCCATCGGTATCGCCGCAGCCTGGATCACCGCGGGATACTGTGATGCCGTGATCGCCGGGGGCACCGATGAACTCACCCCGCGGGTGTACTATGGGTTCAAGTCCCTTTTTATCAACGATGAACACCCCTGCCGGCCCTTTGACCGGGATCGAAGAGGACTGAACCTGGGAGAGGGAGCCGCCGTTTTCCTCCTGGCATCGGAGCGCTTTTGCCGCTCACGGCAGATCGATCCACTGGGATACGTCCTGGGCTACGGCGGCGCCGCCGACGCCCACCACTTTACCCAGCCGCGGTCCGACGGCCAGGGTTTGCGGCTGGCCATCGACGAAGCACTCGTCACCGCCGATGTCACCACCGATCAGGTCTGCTTCATCAACACCCACGGTACCGGGACGCCCGACAACGACCTGGTGGAAAGCCAGGTCATTGCCGACCTGTTTCCCGGAAAACCCTTTCTCTCGACCAAGGGCTATACCGGACATGCCCTGGGTGCCGCCGGGCCCATCGAAGCGGCACTCACCCTGGGCTGCCTGACGAAGGGCGTCCTTCCCGCCACGGCCGGTTATGAGACCCCGGACCCACAGATGCCGGTCCATCCCGTGGCTGTCCCGGCGAAGGTCGACGGAAAGGTGGCGGTAACCCAGACCCTGGCCTTCGGGGGCAGCAATTCGGTGCTGGTCATCGGATCGAAAGGGTGCCTGTCATGAAGGCGGCCATCTGCGGCATCGGCGTAGTGGGCGGCTTCGGCAACGGGTTGCCCGCTCTGGAAAAGGCCCTGGATGGCGCTGGGGTTGCAACGACGGATGTTTCCATTCCGACTCGGGAGGGTCCCATTTGGGTGCCGTGCCTGACGGCCGACACCGCGCCACTGGCTGATTATGTACCCACGCGGGTCCTTCGCCGGATGGACCACTATATCCGACTGGGACTGTTGGCGGCTTTTGGGGCCATGACCGACGCCGGCATCCTGGACAAAAGCCGGCGCAGACGCCTGGGAATCATCGTAGCCACCGGCAGCGGCGCTACCGGTAACAACTACGATTTTCAATACCCCTTCAAAGACAGGGAAGAGATCTGCGGATCACCCATCCGCTTTTCAAATTCGGTTCATAATGCAGCCGCCGCCTACATATCCATAGCACTGGAGGAGATGGGTCCCAATCACTCCATTACCCACGAGGATCTCTCCTTTCCCTCGGCCCTGATGACCGCGGTTACATGGCTGCAGCAGGGTCGGGTGGATGCCGTGCTGGTGGGCGGCGTGGACCAACTGTGCCATGCCCATGCCTTTGCCTGGCACGTTCATCGGCAGGCAAAGGGAGCTGTGCAGGTGGCGGACAAAAGAGAACCGCCGGTACCCGTGGCCGGTGAAGGGGCCTGCTTTTTTGTCCTCAAATCGGCCGATACGGACGCCACCCCTTACACCGTCATCCGGGAAACGGCGCTGGGGCGTATCAGTGCCGGTCCGCTTCCTCGACCCATAGGGGACTATTATATCCTGGGAGAAGGTGGCCTTGCCGCCACCCGGGCGGATTACGGGAAATGGCTTTTGCCTGATGCCTGTGCCGCCTGCTACGCCCATGTTTACGGTGATATGGCCATCGACAGCGCCTTTGACACGGCCATTGCCGCCCTCAGCCGGAGAAACAACCGGATTTACCCCGTTGGCAGCGTGGCCCATCCGGCACAACCCCTGGAATTGCTGGCCGACCGTTCCATCGTCTGCCTCAAACTGGGCGTGGGAAAAACCTACGGCTGGACTATTTTGGATTGACAGGCTCGCAATCGTGGTAACCCAAAGCACCCATTTTGCATCCACCCCGCTTGTCCTTGACGCGACAGGGCTGACCCACCACTATCCGGGAAATCCACTTCCGGCACTGGATGGGCTGGATTTGCGTCTCCATGAAGGCGAGGTGTTCGGGCTGCTGGGACCCAACGGTGCCGGCAAGACCACCGCGATCGCAATCCTGAGCACGATTCTGACCCCCGGATCGGGTTCGGTGGTCATCAAGGGTTACGACCTGCGGCGTCAAAAACGCGCCGTGCGCCGGATCATCGGCCTGGTCCCCCAGGAAATCGCCCTTTACCCGGCCCTCACCACGCGGGAGAACCTGCGCTTTTTCGGCAAACTCCACGGCCTGGGAGGTGAGCGTCTGAACCGGCGGATCGAAGAAACCCTGACGGCGGTGGGGCTGGAAAACCGGGCCGATCAGCAGATCAACACCTTTTCCGGCGGAATGAAACGCCGGGCGAACCTGGCGGTGGGGATTCTTCACCACCCACAGATTCTCTTCCTGGACGAACCCACGGTGGGCATCGATGCCCAGTCGCGCAACCTGATCCTTGACAGAATCGAAACCCTTAGCGACCGGGGCACCACGGTGTTGTATACCACCCACTACATGGAAGAGGCCCAGCGCTTGTGTTCACGGATCGCCATCATGGACCAGGGACGGATCCTCACCGGCGGGACCCTGGACCAACTGCTGGTCCAGGGTCCCGCCGGCAGCGATCTTGGCCAATTGTTTCTTCACCTGACCGGCAAGCAGTTAAGGGATGGTTAACATGCGCCAACTGATCGCCGTCATTCATAAAGAACTCCTGCTCCTCGTCAGGGATAGAGCTGGGCTGCTGGTGCTCTTCGTCATGCCGGCGGTGCTGGTGGTGGTGATCACCCTGGTCCAGGAAAACGCCTTGACGTCCATAGGGGAAGGCCAGACCCGCATCCTGCTCATCGATGGCGATGGGCAGGCCTTGGGCCGGCAGATCGCAGACACGCTGAAGGACACCCAAGGAGTGATGGTGACTGAAGCCCTGGACGGCAGGACGCCGGATCGGCGGCAGGCCTTGGAACTCGTGGCCAAAGGCGCGTATCAGCTATGCCTGATCATTCCACCCGGATTGACCGGCACGGTGCGGAACCGCGCCCGGCAGAGTGCCCTGGAAAGCCTGTCCGTAGAGGATGCGGGGGGGGACATGGCTCCGGCACCGGTAGTCGACATTTATTTCGACCCAACCGTCCTGGGCGGTTTCCGTTCGGCGGTTCGACATCTGTTGGATCTGATGATCTTCAGGCTGGAGGTGAGCGAAAAAATGGCCGCCCTGGCACGGATACTGCCCGACCACATCAACCGGTCAATCGCCGGCGCCCTCGAGCCCGTTGCCGATATTATCGTCCAGCCGCCGCAAGTGGATCTGCAGCTGAAGTGGTCCGGCCTCCCCTTGGTACGGGCTGAAGAGGGCGAAGCGCTGGCGGGCCGGATAACGAAACTCCCCACGTCGGTGCAGCAGAACGTGCCGGCATGGTCCCTGTTCGGCATCTTTTTCATCGTTCTGCCCATGGCCGGCGCCTTCATCCAGGAACGCATCAACGGGACCCACCAGCGCCTCCTGGCCATGCCCGTGAGCTACCTGACCCTGGTGTCCGGTAGGATCGTCGCCTATATGGGGATTGGTGTGGTACAATGCGCCTTGATTGGATGCATCGGCAAATGGATTCTACCGTTGTGGGGAACCCCTTCTCTGGAAATGGGCGGCGCCCCCCTGGCTCTGCTGGTGGTGATTGCCAGCGCCATCCTGGCCGCCACAGGATACGGCATTTTACTGGGGACGGTGGTCGACACCTACGAGCAGGCCTCCATGTTCGGCCCCATCTCCATCGTCATCGCGGCCGCCATAGGGGGCATCATGGTGCCGGTGTATGCCATGCCGGCCTTCATGCAGTCGATCAGTGTCGTATCCCCGTTGGCCTGGGGACTGAACGGCAGCCTCGACGTATTCGTCAGGGGCGGAGGCCTGAGGGATGTGCTGCCCGAGTCCGCTGCGCTGACCGCTTTTTTTGGGATTTGTGTGTTTATCGCATGGCTGTGGCAGCAGCGCCGGAGTTTGAGCGGCAACGTTGCCTAGCATGCCTATCGATCAGCGCTTCCGTAGATGACCAAGACGTTGCCCGTGCGGGTTTCAAGCTCCACCCAGGCCTGGCGCAGGGCGACCAGGGCCAGGGCCAGATTGCTCTGGGTCGTGGTCAAATCCTTCTGGGCCTCGTTGAGGCGGACCAGAGATCCCTGGCCGGCGTTATATTCCTTTTCCACCAAATCCCGGGTACGTTGCACCAGGTCGACATTTTCACGCTGGAGGGCCACCTGGGTTTGGGCCGTCATGACCAACGCAACGGAGCTGCGAATGTCCGAGGTGGCTGAAAGCACCAGTTCATCCAGACGTTTTTCCAGCTCTACCCTGCGATGCCGCACCTCGCGGACCTTTGCCCGGGTGAAGCCGCCGGCAAACAAATTGTAGGAGAGACCCACCTGGACCCGATTGCCGAAATCGTCCTCCCCGAACCCCGGGTCATCGACCCGTTCACCGTCCAGGCTACCGGCCAGGACAACCGTTGGATAATAGTCTGACTGGGCAATCTTAACCTGGGCCTCGGTCTGTTTGATACTCCACTGGGCCTGCTGGATATCCGGACGATGATCCATCGCCTTGGCGATCAGTTCATCCACCGGCGGGCTGGAAAGTTCCGGGGCCGTCTCCGGGGAGAGGCGGCCCAGCGCGACATGGGCCGGCATCCGCGAATCGGGAAGTCCCAGCAGGGCGGCCAACCCGTAAAGGGCGATCTCGAGCTGATATTCCTGGTTGATGCGGGTGGTCTTGGCCTGGTTTTTTCGTACCTTGAAGTTAAGCACATCGCTCAGCGCACCCGTTCCCACCCGCTGGCGAGCCTCGGCGTCGGCCAACTGACCTTGATTGAATTCCTCATCGGCCTTGGCGATGGAAATGTTCTCCACGGCCAACTGGGCTGAAAAATAGGATAACGCCACGGCGGAAATCAGGAGCCGGCGGGCGTCATTCAATGCGGCGGTGCTGGATTGTTCTCCATACCGGGCCGAGGCATTGGAAAATTTGCGCTCAAACCCGTCAAAAAGGGTCCACGATGCGGTCAAATCGGCACTGTAGTATTTTTCAGGATCCGTGATGGACGCACTCGGGCTAAACAGCCTGGCAATCGCCAGGTTCTCTTGGTAAGCGTTTTCTGAGAGATCCAACCGTGCCCCCGAAGCATTGGCGTCCAGTCGGGGCCAGTAGGTGGAGCGCGCCTGATCCACCTGGGCCTTGGCCTGGCGGACACGGGCGGCGGCGGCTTCTAATCCGGGGTTGCCGGCCAGGGCGATCTCCACTGCGGTTTCAAGGTCCAGGGTCGACATGGCGGCCCAGTCGACCACCATGGTCTTGCCGGGCGGTACCCTTGGGGATGAGCCTGTGGCGGCAAATTCCTGGGCAATACCCGCCAGCGGCAGGGCGACCAAGAAGCAGAGCAAGGATAGGGTAAACCTAATGGTGTGTGTTTTCATCTTTACCATTTTCTCCTGACTTAGGTTTAAGGCGCTAGCTGCATACATCCACAGACGGCGAGCGCAGTTGACCAGGGTCGACTGTCAATGGATCTTCGTGCCGATTCCTGGCCGGCTCCACGTCCAGGCGCCGGGGCCACTGGCCGTGCCTGAACCGGTGGACCAATAGCCGAAGGTCATTCAGGATGGCCAGCAGGCTGGGAATGAGCACCAGCGTAAGAATGGTGGCAAACGCCACGCCGGCAGCGATGGAAAGCGCCATGGGAATAAGAAACTTGGCTTGAAAATCGGTCTCCAGAATCAACGGCGCCAAGCCGCCCACCGTACTCAATGTGGTCAGGAAAATGGCCCTGAAACGCCGGGTGCCCCCTTGAAGAATCGCTTCAAAAAACGGCATCCCGCAGGCAAAATTCTCATTGATGCGCTCGATGAGCACAATCGCGTCGTTGACCACCACTCCGGTTAATGCCACCATGCCGAAGATACTCATGATGGACAGATCGTAGCCCATGAGCATATGGCCGAATACGGCGCCGATAATACCGAAAGGCACGGTAAACATAATCACAAAAGGCTGTACATAGGAACGGAACATGGTGGCGATGACAATAAAGATGCCCAGCACCGCCAGCGGAAATCCGATGAAGAGGCTGCCGAATGATTCGCGCATCTTCTTCTGCTCTCCCTGAAGGGCCACGAACATTCCGGGGTGGCGTTTCTTCAGCTCGGGAAAATAGTTGGCCGACAGCTCCGTAAAAATCTCGTTGGCATTGGCTTTGTTGGTGTCCACACCGGCACTCACAGCCACCCGACGCATGCCGTCGGTGCGGGTAATGGTGGAGAATCCGGGGGCAAAGGTGACATCGGCGACGGACATGAGCGGCACCTCAAACCCAGCGGCAGTGCGAATGCGAACTTGGTCCAGGTCGGACAGCCGGCTGCGTTCCCCGGCGGTGTAGCGCACCTTTACCCGGATGTCATCCCGGCCCCGTTGAAGCCGGAGCGCTTCGTCGCCATAATATCCGGCGTAAATCTGGCGGGCCAGATCCTCTACGGTGAGTCCCAACGCCCGGGCTTCAGGCTTTAGGCTCAGGCGCATCTCGTTTTTGCCGGGAGAGAAATCGGTGCGGATCTGGTACACGCCGTCGAATTTTCTCAGCCGCTGCATCAACTCGTCGGCGGCCAGAAGAATATCGTCCATATCGTGGCCCTGGAGCCAGACCTCGATGGGATCACCGGGCGGGCCGGCCTCCATGCCGGCAAAAGTGAGCGATTTGATGCCAGGCAGAATACCGATCTCCTTTTCCCAGAGCACCATCAGCTCTTCGGCATGGATGCCTCGGGCATCGGAATCCAGAAGAATGGCCTGGACGGAACCATAGTGCGGCCCCACCTGGGGCATGTCGCTCAGGGTCTGGCCCACCAGGGTCAGTCGATCCCGAACCAATGGGTCACCGGACCGGGTCTGAATGGTTTCTTCCAGCCGCGTAAGGGATGCCGCGATCGCATCAATGGCCCGCCGGGTGACTTCAGGCGGGGTGCCGCTGGGAAACTCCGCCGTGGCGGTCATTACAAACCCGTCAAGCTTGGGAAAAACCTCGAATTTGATGATGCCGCTGCGCACCAGGCCGACGGTCAGCATGAGCACGGTGATGGCCGTGGCCAGGGATATGTAGCGCCAGTGCAGTGCCTTGCTGAGAAAGGGCATGTACAAGCGGGCCACAAACAGCTCCATCCAACGGGAGGTGGTCTGTTGGACTCGGGATAGTCGCCGAACCAGTTTGTTTTCCTGATCGTCGGGCCGGTTGGGGGGGGGGAGATGGCTCAAATGGGCCGGCAGCAGAAAGAGGCACTCGACCAGCGACACCACCAGACAGGCGATCACCACGGCGGGCAGGATGGAGATGAATTTTCCCATGATACCGCCCACGTAAAACAACGGCATGAATGCCACAATGGTGGTAAGAATGGCGGCAATCACCGGCATACCCACCTCCGAGACCCCGTCTACAGCCGCTTTCAGGGCGGTCTTGCCCTGCATGCGGTGGACGTAGATGGCCTCGCCCACAACAATGGCGTCATCCACCACGATACCCAGCACCATGATCAGGCCGAACAGGGAGATCATGTTGATAGTACCACCCATGGCCCAGAGGATGACCAGGGCACCGGCAATGGAAATGGGGATACCCATGCCGGCCCAGAAGGAGAGCCGTGCATTGAGAAAACACCACAGGAGAAAAAAGACAATGCACAGGCCGATGATGCCGTTTCTCATCAACAGGTCGATTCGCGCCTTGAGCATGTCGGTGTTGTCGTACAAAATTTCGATATTGGCGCCCTTGGGTATCTGCTGCTGCTTTTCGTCGATGTACCGGTGGATGGTTTTCGAGATCACCAGGGCATCTTCTTCGGGCGTTTTGTAGACAATCAACAGGACGGCCGGCTCACCGTTGATGGTGGCGGCAATGGGGTCCTCGGTAAATCCGTCGTCGATATGGGCCAGCCGGTCCAGGGTGACGACATCCCCTTCCGGACGCGCCAGCACCACGACCGAGGCCAACTCCTCACCCGTATATTTGCGCCCCATGGTGCGCACCCGGATCTCCTCTTCGCGGGTCCGGATGGTGCCACCGGCAAGGTTGAGGCTGCTGCGGCGGACGGCATCTGTCACGTCGGAAAAGGCAAGGCCGTATTGACGCAGCCGCTCCTCGGAGACTTCGATGGCGATTTCATAATCCCGCGCACCGAAGGTTTCCACCTGCGATATATTGGGCAGCTGCTGTATTTCGTCCTTGACCTGCTCGGACCACTCCTTGATCCGCCGTTCGGACATGTCGCCGGACAGGTAAAGCAACGTCACCACATCCTTGAGCAGCAGCTCGCTGATTACCGGCCTTTCCGCATCCACCGGGAAGGTTGAAATGGCGTTGACCTTGGTGCGCACCCGGTCAAGCACCTCGTCCACATCGTAGTCTTCGCGGACTTCGATATTGGCCGAACCCAGCCCTTCGGACGATTGGGTGGTGTACTGTTTGATGCCCTCGAGTCCTTCGATGGCCTCTTCGATCTTGCGGCTGATCCCCTCTTCCACCTCTTCCGGGTCGGCACCGGGATAGGGCACCGAGATGGTGATCATGTCCAGGGAGAACTCCGGAAAGGTTTCACGGATCATGTTGGCCGTAGCGATGTAGCCGGCGATAAAAATCATCACCAGGATGATGTTGGCGAACACGGTGTTCCTGGCAAATGCGGCAAGTACCCGTTTCATGATGCGGACTCCCCGTTGGCCGTGGCATCGGCAAATTCAAGCAGTGCGTTTTCAAGCGGGTCGATGAGCCGGGTGAGAATCACCGTGTCGCCCGGGTTAAGCCCCTGGCTGACATATACATATTCGCCTTCGATGCGTTCCACACGCACGTCAACCGTTTTGAGCCGGTTGTCGGCATTGACCAGATAGGCCTTATTTTCAAAATTTACCGCCTGGCGGGGCAATCGGTATACGGCGCGCATGGTCCGGCCGGGTATGTCGACCGTACAGAACATCCCTTCCACCAGCGGCAGTGAACGGGGGCCGTCACCCATGGCCGATTGGGCGTTGATCCGCACGGCCACGGTGAGGGTCCGCGTCTGCTGATTGAACGTCACCACCCGGTTCAGGATGCCGGTCCACCCCGTTCCGGTCTTGTCTTCGGTCCAGCGGATGGTGCATTCGACAGGCGTAAGGCTCCCGAACCATGCCGTTGGCTGTCGGTCGCTGGCCGGTTCAAACTGCAGCCAGTGGCGGGCATCGCGGCTGTCAAGCGAAACCTGAATTTCCAGGACGCTATCGTCGACCAGGGTCAGGACATTCTGTCCGGGGGAGACAAACTGGCCGGTCTCCACCGTTACGGATTGGATTCGGGCATTAAAGGGCGAGGTGATCGTACAGCGGGACAGGTTGGTTTCAGCCACCGAGAGACGCGCCCGGGTCGATGCCAGGCTGCTCTCGGCCTCCCGGATCTGCAACGGATAGAGACTCACGGCCTGGGATATCTGGTCTGCTTGATCCAATGCGCTGTTATAGGCGCGCTCGGCCTGATCGATCCCGGATCGGGTCCCCACACGGTCTGACTCGAACAACCGCTTGATCCGCTCGAACTCAGCCTTGGCCAGTTGGGCGCTTCTCTCAAGGGTTTTCAACCGCTGGCTGTCGATGGCATACTGCTTTTTCAACCGTGCCACGGTGGCCTGCCACTGGGTCACACCGGCCCTGGCCTCGAGGAGGCCGGCCTCATAATCGGACGGGTCGACCCGGAACATGATGTCTCCGGAGGGAATGATCTGTCCGGCCTTAAGGTTGGTGTGTGTGTAGACCACCCGGCCGGAAACTTCCGGTGCAATGGTCACCACGGTCAGTGCTCTGGCTTCACCGTAGCCGGAAATGATTACCGGATAGTCCCGGGGCTGAACCGTGGTGGATTTTACCTTGATGGGCCGTTCCTCGGTTTTAGCCTCGGCGGGAGGCTCCTTGAGGCTGGCCAGTCCGTTCATTCCCACCCAGCCAGACACAAGAATCAGCACACAGATGCCAATGCGGATCATCACGTGTTTTTTCGGCCGGTGTTCTTCCTTGCTATTCATTTCGACTCCCTTGAAGTAGGCTGAAAGTTATTTGTTTTCCAGTACCTGCTTGATCTGCTGGAGTACCTCGCACCACTTTTGGGTGGTTTCCGGCCCCACCGCCTCGACCAGCTCCACAAACGAACCCAGGATCATCTCCTCAATCCGAGCGATATCTTCCAGCGCCTCGGGAGAAACCCGGATCACCACCTTGCGCCGATCCTGATCACTGGGAACACGGGTCAGCAACCCCCGCTCCACCAGACGGTCGACCATGGTGGAGACCGACGGCGGTGACACGTTCAACAGTGCCGCCAATTCCGTAACGGACACCATTTCACGAACCCGGATCATCATCAGCATGTTCATCTGTGGTGCAGACAACTCCCCGAAACGGTCATCCTTGGCGGTGCTCATGCAGGCACCGGTCGATATCCGCATGATCCGGTCGTGGATCATTCTGCCAGTGGTAAATATGTAGCGGGCACGGCTCAATATATCTTGATCGGTCATGAACGCCTCCAATAATTGTGAAGGCTCATTGTAAACTTATCAAATTTTTTGTCAACTAAATATTTAGATTAACTAATTAATAGCTATCAAAACTTATTCCCGCTCGCCCCCTCGCTTCAACCTGTGGAGGGTTTTCACAAAGGATACACACGATTGAACGATCAGCCATTGCAAAAGGGTAACAACATGTATCAAATCGTAACGGTCTGCCTCAACAATCAGCCCGTTTTAAAGGCTGGTGATGCTGGAAGCAGGTGCCTGCCCGACAGTCTGTCGGATCATTGATCGGATCGAGCATGGTTTTTATCTCAGGCCCATGTTAAAGAAAGGCCATCGGCGGCCGATAATGTGGGAAACAGTTGCATTAACCCATAATGTTTCCCAGATGGAAAAAACATGGCCCCGAGCAAGAAGACGCCACGTATCCTTTGCGTGACCAGCGGCAAAGGAGGCGTGGGCAAGACCAGCTTCACGGTGAATTTCGCCATCGCCCTGACCCGCAACAACAGCCGCGTTCTCGTAATAGACGGCGACATGGGACTGGCCAACGTGGACGTGTTGCTGAGGCTGTCGGTCAAAAGCAATATCCGGGACATCCTGGAAAGCGGGGCTGATCCACGGCAAGCACTGATTTTCGCCCGCCCCAACCTGGCCATCCTGCCGGGCAGTTCCGGTGTTCCGGAGATGGTATCGCTGGGGGAAAAACAGCAGGATCGGTTGGCCGGTTTTATTAAAGCGGTCGCCTCGGATTTCGACTACGTCATCATCGATACGGCGGCAGGTATCGGCTCTTCGGTGTTGTGGTACAATCGGTTTGCCGACCATAATATTTTCATCCTGAGCCCAGACCCTACGTCCATGACCGATGCTTACGCCCTGATCAAACTGCTGTCCCGGGATCATGGGATCAGCCGGTTCAACCTGGTGCTCAATTCCGTCAGCGGGATCCGCGAGGGCAACCACACCGTCAATACTATCCAACGGGTGACCCAGCGGTTTCTTAACCTGGAGCTGTTCCACCTGGGCAGCATCCCGGAAGATAAAGCGGTCCGCCAGGCTGTCCTCGACCAGGTGCCTTTTATCGAACAGACACCGGGCAGCAAAGCAGCCCGGGCCGTCCGTGACCTGGCAGAACGGGTTCATACGCTGATCTGATGATTTCCAGACACGCCATCCACATCCCCAGCATGACTATCAGCTGCTGCCGCTACGGGACCTCGGCCTTGATGATGGTCGCATTTCCGGCCCATGCCGCCGTCGGCGGCAATCCAGTGCATGGAAACATGTTTTGGGTGTTGTTGTGGGTAGTCATACTGGTGGTTGCCATTTTTCTCGGCTATCTTCAACAAAACCGAATGGTCCAACGAAAAACCGCCGAATTGAGACGGGAGCTGTTCGAGAGACAGATGGCCGAAAAAGAGCTTCTGGTCTCAGACCAGCAACTGCGTCAGTCGCTGGCGGAGAAGGAGTCACTGCTCAAGGAGATCCATCACCGGGTAAAAAACAACCTGCAGATCGTCTCCAGCCTGCTCTACCTTCAGGAGGATTACATGAAGGATGCCAAGGGCGTGGAAATTCTGCGGGAAAGCCAAAACCGAATCAAATCCATGGCCTTGATCCACGAGCAGCTGTACAGTACGGCTGACCTGGCGAAAATCGATTTCGGCCGCTATGTCCAGGGGCTGACCGCCAACCTGTTCGACGCCTACGGGATCGATCCGGCCCGCGTCCGGCTCAATGTCCATGCCGACGACATCGCCTTGGGGGTGGACATGGCCGTGCCCTGCGGCCTGATCATCAACGAGCTGGTATCCAATGCCCTCAAGCATGCCTTCTTACCCGACGCCGCCGGGACGATCGAGATCGTCATCCGCACCCTGCATGCCGGCCGGATAGAAATCGTGGTGGCCGACGATGGCATCGGTCTTGTCGAGCCGCTGGCCGATCCTGAGCACCCATCACTGGGCCTTCGGCTCATCGATACGCTCACAACCCAGCTGGGCGGCACCCTTGCCATCACCACGGAAAAAGGAACCCGGTTCACCATCACGCTGACCGCACCTGAACAGTCCAACGAGGAGTTCTGACATGATACAGGCGACCATTCTGGTTGTAGAAGACGAAGGTATTGTGGCCCAGGAAATCAAAAGCCGCCTGGAAAAATCCGGTTACTCGGTGTGTGCCGTTGCCCATGACGGTCGGACAGCCATCGCCCATGCCGGGAGGATGCAACCGGACCTGGTGCTCATGGACATCAAGCTCAAAGGCGAGATGGACGGCATCCACGCCGCCGGAGTAATCCGGGACCGGTTCAACCTTCCCGTTGTCTACCTCACCGCCTACACGGATCCGGCCACCCTGGAGCGGGCCAAAGTCATGGAGCCCTTCGGTTACGTGGTCAAACCCTTCGAAACCCGCAGTCTGATGGTTTCCATCGAAATTGCCCTGCACCGTCACCGCAGTGAATCCGAGCGTATCTACCGGGAAAAACTCCAGGCGGTGCTGGAAACCGCCGGCGCCATCTGCCACGAGTTGAACCAACCCATGATGGCCATCTCCGGCCACACCGAACTGCTCATGGACACCCTTGATCAGGATGATCCCGTCTACCCCAAAATCGCCAAAATAAAATCCCAGGTAGAACGCATGGGTGCCATTACCCAAAAACTCATGGGTATAACCCGCTACGAAACCAAGGATTATGTGAAAGGCGAGCGCATCGTAGACATAGAGAAATCGTCTCTGACTTTCGATTAGCAGGGTGTTGAAAAAAACCCTTGTCAAGGCAGGGTATGGCGCTGGACACGCCGACGGGATGCGGTCCGAATCAACCGCGACAGGTGTCGATAGTAGTAAAAACTGCCCACAATCAGGGCGCCGCCGATGGCTGTATAGGCGACCGCCAGGAAATGTTTCGGGATCGATGAGTGCCGCAGGGTAACCCCCAGGACAATCATCACCATAATAAGCAGATAGCTCTTCCAGGCCTGGAATGCAAAAAAGCACCCCCGATCCGGCAGACGCCGTAGACGCCGGATATTTTTTTGGGCGATGCCGCCAAACCCCCAGCGAACAGAGAGCATGGCCAAAACCACTCCCGCCAGGCCAAAGGCCATGCCCCGACCCATTCCACCATCCGACAGCCAACCGATCGCGGTGGTACACATCATGATGCCAACGGCGCTCCACATCACACCGGAGGCCGCAAACAGCCAACACTTAGGTACGGTCGGTTTGAGATGGGAAAGGGTCATGGCGGGTCCTCGCCATCAGCACGGCAGTATAGGCGCCTCCACGGACAACCGCTGTCACTGACGACAGATGGCATCTACCGCTTCACCGGCCAGCCACTGGTTGATAAAATGGACGGTCACCCGAACGTCGGTTCCGGTTTTCTGTGCCAGCGATTCCAACCGTCCCAGGTTCTCCAGCACCTTTGCCTGGTTTTCCAGCAGGGCATAAATTTTGATACTTCGATCCAGGCAATCCAGTGCGGCTTCATCCTCACCCAACTTTTCGTGAATGCCGGCCATCGCAGAGAGATCGTCGGCCATCCCGCGGGTGAATCCGGCTTGGCGGTCCAATTCGAGGGCATGCTGAAAAAGGCTCATGGCTTCCGCATAATTTCCGTTTTTCATCATCAACCGCCCCCGTGTGAAACGGATGGTCGCATCGGCATTAAATCCGTCGTCAACAGCTGCAGCGTCAGCCTGATCCAAAAGGGATACGGCTTCATCGGTCCGATTCGCCATCATCAACAGCACGGCACGATGGTTCAGGACCATGGCATATACCTGGCCTGTCTCCCGGGTTAGCAGTTGCGCCTCATCCAGAAGCACCTCGGCTCCGGCCAGATCATCCACCTCAATAAGAATAGCCACTTTGTTGCACAGAGCCTGAGCCATCACCCGCTGGTCGTCGCAGCGCCTGGCGGCGGCAATGGCGGCATCGTAAAACAGCCGTGCGTCTTCGGTTTTACCCGCATGCCGGTAGCCATTGGCGATGCTGTTCAGGCTGCGAGCCACACCCGCCTGCTGATCGGTGAGGGAATAGTGCTCGTGGGCAGCAAGAAAATGCTCCATGGCCTTGCGATTACACCCCTTCTGATACCAATAGATACCCCGTTTCAGCTCCCGATCCCCTTCGTCGGAACCGTTGGCAGACGAGGTCGCCGGTGGCGAGGCAGCACAGGCACCAATCCCCCAACATGCCAGGGCCAGTATTAGGACAAGGGGTTTTTTCATCATGAACCTTTCATCTTCAAGTTAGGATAGACCAATACGATTGCATCTGGCAACCAGGGCCCATTGACCTTCGGCGGGTCAATATCCGCTGCTGCGTCGATCAGGGTCCAACCAGCCGGTAGTATAGAATACCGATGTATTCGTGAAGGGCATTGGCAGAGGTGTGCAAGGTGCCGGCCCGGGGCAACAGGTGGCGCCAGGTGAAAGGGATGTCCCTGGACGATAGAAAATAGGCGGGAAACGGAGTCACCTGCATACCGGCGGCATCGAATGCCATCCGGGACCGTTTCAGGTGGTAGGCCGCGGTGAGCAGGATGGGTTTGGAAAAACCCTGCTGCCTGCAGATGGCGGCAGTCAGCCGGGCATTCTGCGCCGTATCCCGGGCCCGGTCTTCCACCGTAATTGATTTTTCCGGCACGCCCAGGTCCATCAAAAACCGTTTGGCAATTGTCGCTACGGCAGCGTCTGCATCATCGTGTAAACGGCCACCAGTGACGATAATGGGCAGGCCCAACCGCCGGTATAGTCTCACGGCGGTGACGATCCGGCCCATTGTTGACGGCGATGGCGTCGACGGACCGGTGAGATCCGGCACGCCCTCAATCAACCCGCCGCCCAGCAGGATGATCACATCTCCCGACGGATTCGCCGGGATGGAATACTCCGATTCCAAGCCTTGAATCAAAAAAGTGGATAGTGGAACGGTAGAAAGCGCCCATAACATCAGCCCCACGACCAGGTTCGACAACCCCAGTTTCCATCGTTTCCGGTAAACCATCACCAATGAAATCGACACGATCGCCAGGATGAAGATACCCGGCGGCAGAATAAACGGGGTGATTGTTTTTTTGAGCACAAACATGGCCGTCTCTTTCTCATTCCCATGGATAGGCCGACATCGGAGGCGATTTCTCTATTGGGCGGTTATACCTCGTTTCGGATTCCCGGGTCAAATGCATCGATGAACTTCAGAATCGTTGACAGTTCAAAAACGCTATGGGAGTCTGTATAAGATATCCAGACGTTTGGGAAACCACTTTCTTTTACGGCCAAGAGGGTCAATTGACGGATTATGACGCTATCGTGGTAGGTAGCGGTGCCGGCGGCCTCAGCGCTGCCTTGCGGTTGGCCCAGCAAAAGGTATCGGTTCTGGTCCTCGAAGCCATGCCGGCTTTCGGCGGGTATATCAATCCCTTCGTCCGCAACGGTTATCGGTTCGATACCGGTGTCCATTACCTGGGAAAACTGGGCCATGGCGGAACATTTCGGCTTCTTCTGGAACTGCTGGAACTTGACGACCAGCTGGATTTCGTCGAACTTGATCCAGACGGCTTCGACCGTTACGTGTTTCCGGATTTTGAGCTGAGGCTCTGCAAGGGCAAGCAGCGTTACCATGAGCGACTGCAACGACTTTTCCCCCATGAATCAAGGGCGATCAGTCGATACTTCAATTTAATTGACCGTTTGCTCAACGCCTTCTCCGATCCTCATGGTCCGCCCAAAAACCTGTTGGATCGCTTGCGGTATGCCTTCAGGCATCCGGTTCTGATAAAATATCACCGCGCCACCTACCAGCAGATGCTGAACCACATCACCCGCAACCCACGCCTGCAGGCGGCCTTGTCGGCCCACTGCGGCAACAGCGGGCTGCCCCCTGATCGCGCGTCGGCCTTTTTGTGTATGATGCTGCTGGATCATTATCTTGACGGGGCCTACTATCCCAAAGGCGGCAGTGCCGCCCTGCGGGACGCACTAGTGGCGACGATAGAAAAAAATAACGGTATCCTGAAGAACCGGACCCCGGTGAACAGTATCCGCCGGTCCGGCACTGAATTTATCGTTTCCAGCCGATCCGGTGATACATTTACGGCAAGAACGGTGATCAGCAATGTGGATCCGCTGATCGCATTCCGGCAATTAATTGATCCCGGAATGATCCCCCGACCGATCAAAAAAAAGGTGGCGGGCCTACAGCCATCCGGCGGGTCGTTTTATGCATTTATCGGAACGCGAATGGATCCGATCGCGGCCGGCCTGACAGACGCCAATATCATTCATTTTGAGTACACGGATGTAAACCGGACCTTTGCCGCCGTTGCCGATCGGCAGGCGTCGGACCCGTTTCCGTATTATTTCGTGACGTCGCCATCGTTGAAAGATCCGGGCCATCGATACGCCCCGGACGGTTGCCACACCCTCGAAATCATCAGCGGCCTGGGTTATGACCACCCCTTCACACCCTGGTCAGGCACCCAGAGCCGCAGGCGCGGCGAAGACTATTCCCAGCTGAAGAATCAGATTGGGATGAGCCTCGTCCAGTCTGCCGAACGCTATATCCCCGATCTTGGCAGCAACCTCGATTATGTTGAATTCGCCACACCGCTCTCCAATGAATATTGGGTCAACAGCGTCAGCGGAGGAAATTTCGGGCCCGAACAGACTCCGGCGCAATTCGGACCCGGGCGCTTTTTCGATTGCACGGCAGGCATCGAAGGGCTTTTTGTGGTTGGGGCCGGCGCCATCAGCGCAGGCGTGTTGAGCTGCATCGCCTCAGGTGTCTGGGCCGCCAATCAGGCCGTCGAGTTTCTCGAGGGCACCATCGACAGATAAAACGATCCCTGAAATCTTTCCGGAGTCTTTAAATGGTAATCACCTTGTCGGCCAGTTGCATGGCGGTGACGATGTCCAGCATGTTGGTGGTCTGGCCCACCTGTTTTTTCTCCAGCAGGTTGAAGTAATCCAGGCAGGTGCCGCAAACCAGGATGGTGAGGCCCTCTTCTTCCAACCCCTTCAGGTCTTCCAGGGTATCCGCGCCGTCGATGGTCAGCTTCACCCCACTGTTGACGAATACCAGGCGCCACAGTTCGCCACCCATCTCTTTGAGGGTTTTGATGAAGTTGGCCATCAGTTTGGCGCCCAGCAGGTCGTCTCCACTGCCCATGCGGTCCGCCGCCACCATCACCATGATCTTTCCCCCAACAACGGCCGGCGCAGTCACAGTCGGTTTTGGCTCAGGAGCGACCCTCGCGGCAGTGCCGATAACCGTGTATCGTTCGCCCGCTTGTTCAACGCAGGTACGATAGCCTTGTGATTCCAGATAACGGGCCACATTCTGACGGGCCGGTTCATTGTCCACCAGCACGTCGATGTGCTGGGGGTGACGGTTCTCCACAGCCGCCTTGGTCTCGAGCACCGGTGCCGGACAGGACAACCCGCTTGCGTCAATCCTGGTCAATTCACAATCCTCAATATGCTCAATTCGTCATTAAACGATCTGAATGATTCCGGCCGGGTAGTCCACCACCTCGCCGATGATGGCCGCATGTTCCACGCCTTCGCTTTGGAGATGATCCACCAACCCCTCTGCCGAGGTCGGCGCAACGGCAATGCACAGCCCCCCTGAAGTTTGGGGATCGTAGATGATGTCCTGCATGGCTGGGTCCACACCCTCGTCCATGTCCACCATATGAGCACGGAAACTCCGATTCTTGTGGGCACCGCCCGGGACCATACCCATTGCTGCAAACCCGAGTGCCACGTCGATGATGGGCAGTTTCTCCAGCACGATCTTCAATCCCAGACCGGTTCCCTGCATCATCTCGGCCAGATGACCGATGAGCCCGAAGCCGGTGATGTCCGTACAGGCATGAACCGGGTATTCTCTCATCACCGTGGCGGCAGTCCGGTTCAGGGCCGCCATGATGGCTGTTACTTTCCGGGTGATCTCCCCCGAGGCCAGATTGCCTTTGATGGCCGTGTTGACGATGCCCGTACCTAAAGGTTTGGTGAGCACGAGTCGGTCACCCACGTTAAGGCCCTGTTTGGTAAGAATCCGGTTGGGATGAATGAAGCCGGTCACGGAAAGCCCGTATTTGAATTCTTCGTCCTCCACACTGTGACCGCCCAGCAGCACCACACCCGCTTCCCTGATCTTGTCGATTCCTCCCTGGATCACCTCTCTCAGGACGGAAAGGTCCATCCGCTTGAGGGGAAAGCCAACCAGATTCATGGCTGTTTTTGGCTCCCCGCCCATGGCATAGACATCGCTCAGCGCATTGGCCGCGGCAATCTGACCGAACCAATAAGGGTCGTCCACCACCGGCGTGAAAAAATCCACCGTCTGAATCAAGGCCAGATCGTCGGACACTTTGTAAACCCCGG
The DNA here is from genome assembly GCA_942491135.1 of uncultured Gammaproteobacteria bacterium. Classification (GTDB taxonomy): domain Bacteria; phylum Pseudomonadota; class Gammaproteobacteria; order Pseudomonadales; family Azotimanducaceae; genus UBA7803. Next base: position 589,613 of record CALNZS010000016.1, read on the forward strand.
CATCATCCGCCCGGGAAAGACCGACCAGTACATTGGGGTCTGTTGGAAAATCCAGCCCGCACAACGCCTTTTCCAGGTCCCCTGGAGGCAATTTGGACGCTCACCCGGCCCCCCTGACCGTCTCCGTCAGGCGAAGCGGTTTCAGGGTTGTGTTTTTCTCAGCCATTTGGTTTCTCCCGGTTAGAGGGTAAGTTGGAAAGCGCCTGTTTTCGGTCCCCGATAGGAGCGTCTGTTTGGCTGGCGACGGTATCGATTTCGTCCATCAAAAGGTCCAGATCCAGCCCGTATCTGTCGGCCACCTGCTGCAGTGTATCGAACAGCGCCCGGCAACAGATGCATTCGCCGGCTCGACGGTCCCATGCCTTGAAAACCGCTTCGGTTTCCCTGTGGCGGCTCAGTATATCCAATACCGTCATTCCGGGGTCAATGCAAGACAACCCGTTTTCAGACATATCTTCTCCAGAAGGCCAAGATTAAGATTAATCGCCTTCGTTGCACAAATCAAATTGCAATAGACGATAAGGTAGATAGGACTTATAGAAAAATGCTATTTTGCGTTGTGCGCCCGATGGCAATAGTTCGGATGAAAACTTTGCCGCCAGGTCATCTGCTAATCTGAGCCCAATCGCGATGCGGAGCGTTACCCCATCCGCCCATTTAAAAAAGCACAGGAAAACGCCGTGACGCGGGGATGGCCATCCATCACGCAACGCTTTTGTTTTTCAGCTCATCCCACGCCTTCATGGCCCGGCGCTGGTGGGGAATGGTAATGGTTCCACCCACGATCAGGCCGATGAACAGCGCTTCTTCCAGCTCTTCACTGGAAACGCCCTCTTCATGGCAGCGGATCACATGGTACGTGATACAGTCGTCGCAACGCAGCACGAAACTGGCCACCAGGCCCAGCAGTTCCTTGGTCTTGACTGGCAGGATCCCTTCCCGGTAGGCCTGCGAATCGAGACTGTAGTACCGCTTGGTGCCCAGCCCGGCATATTTCATTACCAGTTCGTTGAGCGCCTGCCGTTCCTGCTGAAATTTTTCAATATCACCCATGGTTGGTTCCTCCTGTTTTCAGGCGGTTCCGGAAAAAGCGGATCACATAATTGATGTGATTTTTCATGGTCCGGTAGGCAGCGTCGGCGTCACCACTGCGGATGGCCTGATAAATGGCCTTGTGCTGTTGCAGGATCTCCACGATGTTGTCCGGATCTTCGTAAAGGTGGACCAAGTTTTTCCGGATTCCCACGTGCAGAAAATCCGAGATATTCTTCATGATGTATACCTGCAGGGGGTTTTTGGTTGCCCAGGCGATGGCCATGTGGAAGGAAAGATCCCCCTCGGTGCCCAGTCCGCCGGCGCAGGTATCGGCTTCCATATCCGCGATGGCATTTTCAATGGCGTCCAGATCCGCCGGGTTGGCTCGCTGGGCCGCCAGCGAAGCGGCCGTACACTCAATGCCCATGCGCATTTCCAGCAGGTCGATAAGACTGGCGTCCCGGGCCTCCATAACCGTGGCCAGCGGTATTTTCACGGCCTCGTCCATCGAACGCACGAAGGTGCCCTGACCCTGGCGCTGCTCTAAAAACCGCAAGGTAACCAACTTGTTGATGGCTTCGCGGACTGAGTTGCGGCTGACATTCAGGGCGTCGGCGAGTTCGCGTTCGGTCATGATCTTTTGGCCGGGTTGGTAGTCGCCGCGAAAGATCAGTTCCCGCAGTTGGTCGAACACCTGATCGGAAATTCGCTTTGGATTGATCGGTTTGAGCCGTATTTTCATTCGTTTAGGGCTTCGGCCAACAATTCGACGGGATGCCGCACGGTGATGTTCGCACCGGCCTGGGAGAGCATGTCCGAGATCTGGATCATGCAGGCCGGACATCCCGTGGCCAGCACGTTGGCACCGGTATCTTTAATCTGAGCCGCCTTTTTCATCCCAATCCCTTTTGAAATGTCGTAATATTGCAGGTTGAAACTCCCACCCATGCCGCAACACCAGTCGGATTCGGCCATCTCCGTCAGCTTGCATCCAGGAACAGCCTTGATCACGGCGCGGGGTTCGTTGAACACCTTCAGGCTTTTCTTCAAATGGCACGGGTCGTGGTAGGTGACGGTACAGGCCTTGCCAGTTGATTTCGACAGCGGCTTGAGCGCCGTCTCCCTGACCAGGAACTGATTGATGTCCATGGTCCGCCGGGCCAACCGGGTGGCCGCGTCGCAGTTGCGCGCGTCTGCCATCTTCGGCCACACCTCGTGAATGGTGGAGGTGCAGGTGGCACAGGCGGTGACCAAAAAGTCGAATTCACCGCTTTCGAAGCGTTCCAGGCTGTGGTCCAGCAGTTTTTGAAAAGTGGGAAGATCCCCGCTGGACAAAGCCGGAATACCGCAGCATCCCTGGTTTTCCGGCAGGAAGATCCCGACCCCCAGGTGATCCAGGACCTTGATGGTGCTGTGGGCAATCGCGGGAAACATCTTGTCGATTAGGCACCCGGTGAAAACGGCCACCTTGATCCCCGACTTTCCGGCCGGACGATCGATAGAAGGCACCTGCCGGTGAAAGGGCACCGGGGCCAGGGTTCTGAAATGGCGATCCTGGATCAGGGGCGACATCACCCGGGCACAGGAGGTTCCGATGATGTCGTTGACCGGACGGGTAAAAATTTTCTGGAACCGGGCCCCCCACTCGGTCAGTCGATCGAAAAGCTTGGGGTTGGCCAGCATGCCTTTCAGAATCAGTCGCTTGGCCGGCGACAGGCCCATGTAGCCGGTGAGGATGGCCCGTGCCTTGAGGAAGATCTCCTGCACACTGACCCCGCTGGGGCAGTTGGCCGCGCAGGATCCGCACAGCAGGCACTTGTTGAGCCGCTGGTAAACCCCTTGGGGATCGTCGAACATCTGTTCCATCAGGCCGTTTAGCAGGGCCAGCTTGCCCCGGGCCACGTCGGCCTCCCGTCCGGTCTGATCGAAGACCGGGCAAACGGACTGGCACATGCCGCAACGCATGCAAACCACCAGTTGATCTTCCAGTTCCCGCATGAGGCGGGCGAGTGCGTCCATTGATGCCATGATCGGAGCTACGCTTTCGCGGCGATAATTTTGCCGGGGTTGAGAATATTCTTGGGATCCAGGGCCCGTTTGACCCGTGAAGAAAAAAGAATGGTTCCGGCACTGGTCTCTTTTTCCAGGTAGCGGCATTTGGCCAGGCCGGTGCCGTGCTCGCCGGAAAGTGTACCCCCCATTTTCAGCGCTTCATCGAAGATGTCGTCGATGGCCTTCTCCACGCGCTCCCATTCGGCATGGTTGCGCTTGTCGGTCAGGATCGTGGGGTGCAGGTTGCCGTCGCCGGCGTGGCCGAAGGTACCGATGGTCAGGTCATAGCGTTTGGCGATCCGCTGGATGGCGACGACCATCTCCGGGAGGCGGCTGCGGGGCACCGTGGCGTCTTCCAGCACCAGGGTCGGCTTGAGCTGGGCCAGGGCGGAAAGGGCCGCGCGGCGGGCAGCCCACACCCGATCCCGTTCGGCCGCATCCTGGGCCACGCGAACCGAGGTCGCCCCCATGGTCCTGCAAAGGGCCTCCACGCGGGCGGCGTCTTCTTCCACCTGCGCCGCGTGGCCGTCCAGTTCTACCAGCAGCATGGCGGCAGCGTCTTTGGGCAGGCCGGCCTTGCTGAAATCTTCCACCGCCCGGATCGTAAAATTATCGAGAAACTCCAGGGTGGCCGGAACGATCCGATCGGCAATAATGGCGGCCACGGTTTCAGAGGCCCGCTCCAGGGATTCGAAAACGGCCATCATGGCCTTGCGGTGGGCCGGCAGCGGGATCAGTTTGAGGATGATTTCGGCAAACACGCCCAGGGTGCCTTCGGACCCGACCATCAGCCCGGTGAGGTTGTACCCGGTGGCACATTTGACCGTCCGGGATCCTGATTTAACCAGGTTGCCCTCCACATCGAAAAAGCTCACGCCCATCACATAATCGCGGGTGACGCCGTATTTCAGGCCGCGCAGGCCGCCGGCGTTTTCAGCCACGTTGCCGCCGATCGTGGAAACGGCCTGGCTGCCGGGATCGGGAGGATAGAACAGGCCTTTGGCTTCCACGGCGGCAGCCAGTTTGGCCGTGACCACACCGGGCTGGACCACGGCATACATATCCGCCTCGTTGATCTCCAGGATGGATTTCATGCCGTTGGTGACGATGACCACACCGCCGGGAAGGGGCACGGTTCCACCGCTCAGGTTGGTGCCGGCACCCCGGACAGTCAGGGGCAAACCGTGGTCGTTGCACAGGCGCACCGTTTTTCCCAGGGCCTCGATCGTGGTGGGGCGAACGATCAGCCCGGGCTGGACCGGATCGACGACAGCAGCGTCGTAGGAGTAGGTGTGCAGATCGGTGGCATCGGTCCACGCGTTATCGTCACCCACGATGGTTTTGAATTGACGGACAAGTGAATCAGCGATCATGGAATATTACCTTTTACTTCCGTATCAACAGGACCAGTTCCTTGGGACCGTGAACCCCGAACACCAGAGTAAACTCGATATCGGCGGTCTTGGACGGACCGGATATCAACAGGGCGTTGGTGGGCATACCGTCGGCCCATCGTTCAACGGCCATCATCTCGGCCAGCGAATTGTAAATCGTGTCGGCATCGAGCACCGCCACGTGGACCGGCGGCACCAGGGACATCAGCCGCGGTTCGTATGATGTGGGCCAAAGGACCACGGCGCCGGTTTCGGCCACCCCCGCGCGGACGCTGGTAATCCCGGCATCGATCTGAAAGAGGTCTTCCTTGAAGGTCTCCACCGGCTCGCGGTAGGCCACCAATTCCGGCAATTCCGCGGCATCGGCTGGCCAGGCCGTTTCGATTGCCGGGCCGACCGGTCCCCCCGGACCATACAGGAGCCGCTTCCAGCCCTTTTCCCGGGCCAGTTCCTTGAGCCTGTCAAGCCAGTTGTCGATGTCCACGATGTGGACGTCCGTGCGCATGGCCGTCATCATCGCTGCCAGGCGGTCGATCTTCGCCTCCCGATCGAGCGACAATTCCGGTGGTAGTGGCGCCTCTGGAACCTCGGTCTGCTCCGTACCAGAGGCATGCAGGCGGGCCAATATCCGATCACGGGCATTCTGTTGGCTACTCATCGTTTACCCCTTCGTTGCGTGCGCGTTCGTGAAGGCTGGTACGGGCCACTTTGGGCGACGTGCGAACACGCGTCCATTTTTTAAGTGGGCCAACCTTGGGCATGCGTTTGCCAACCTTTCCAGCCAGGCGGGTGCCCATTTCATTGAGCACGGGTGAACGGTTGGCCAGTTCCCAACCTTTCCACACCAGCGTTTCGGCCAGGTTTTTCTTGTAGCCGCCGCCCTCGACCACGGCGCTGCCGTCCTGATCGTAGCTTTCGTTGCGCAGCCGCCGGATCAAATCTGGAATGGGGATCCGAACGGGACACACTTCGCCGCAGGCACCGCAAAGGCTGGACGCGGTGGCCAGCACACCGGCCCGTTCGAGCCCCTCCATCTGCGGGGTCAGGATCTTGCCGATGGGACCCGGATAGACATGGCCGTAGGCATGGCCGCCGATGCGAACGTAGACCGGACAGTGGTTGAGGCAGGTGCCGCAGCGAATGCAAAGCAGGGTCTGGCGGAACTCCGGATCGGCCAGCATGCGCGAACGACCGTTGTCCAGAATAACCAGGTGCACCTCCTTGGGTCCGTCTTTTTCTTCGCTCTTGCGAGGGGAACTGATCATGTTGACATAGGTGGTGATCACCTGCCCGGTGGCCGATCCGGTCAGCAGCCGCAGCAGGGGCGGCACATCGGAAAGCTTTTCGATGACTTTTTCCAGGCCCATCACGGCCACATGAACCTCGGGGACGGTGGTGCACATGCGGCCGTTGCCCTCGTTTTCCACCAAAAGCAGGGTGCCGGTCTCGGCGATGGCAAAATTGACGCCGGAGAGTCCCACCTTGGCCGCAGCAAAGCGCTTGCGCAGCACCCGTCTGGCGATGGCGGTCAGCTCCTCCACGTCTTCAGTATAGGGCGTGTCCGGAATCTTATCGTGAAAGATCGCGGCTACTTCGTCCTTGTTTTTGTGAATGGCCGGTACGATGATGTGCGAGGGGGTTTCGTGGTTGAGCTGGATGATGAACTCGCCCAGATCGGTCTCAACGGCTTCGATGCCCTGCTCTTCGAGAAAATGGTTCAGGTGCATCTCTTCGGAGACCATCGATTTGCCCTTAACGATTGCCGGCGCATCGTGGCGGTGCATGATATCCAGAACGATCCGGTTGGCCTCGTTCGTATCTTCGGCCCAATGGACCTGGATACCGTTTTTGGTGCAGTTGGCTTCAAGCTGCTCCAGCAGCCGGGGCAACTGTTTCAACGCGCGGCGCTTGATAGCATTGCCGGCCGAGCGCAGTTGTTCGAGATATTCGCTGTCCGGAAAGACCGCGCGGCGCTTGTCGACCAGAATATCCATCGCCTTGCGCAGGTTTTTGCGCAGTTGATCATCGGCCAGCGCCCCGGTAACATTGTCTTCAAAATCGAATCGTGTGTGATTACCCATTGGTTCTCTCCCACAGGAATTCAGCCAGGTGTTTGCCGGCAATCGCCACACCGGCATGTTCCATGGCGCCGGTGATGTTCATCAGGCACCCGCAGTCACCGGCCACCAGCGTCGTGGCGCCGGTTCGACGGATATCGTCCACCTTGTCCTTGACCATGGCGGCCGATATGGCCGGCTGCTTGACGGCAAAGGTGCCGCCAAACCCGCAGCACTCCGTCTCGCGTTCCAGTTCTACCAGGGTCACGTTTTTCAACTGGCGGATCAAGTCTTTCGAATACCGGATTACATCCATCTCGCGCAGGGCGTGGCAGGAGCTGTGCCAGGTAATCGTCAGCGGGTCGCCCCGATCTTCGAGTTTCACCGCCAGCACCGTGGCCAGGTACTCGGACCATTCATAAACCCGTTCGGATAATCGGCGCGCAGCGTCTTCGTCGGGTGTACCGGCGAACAAGTCCGGGTAGTGATGCTTCATCATGCCGGCACAGGATCCAGAAGGCACGATGATGGGGTAGGGTTTTGAAAACACACGGATCTGCTTGCGGGCGACGGCCCTGGCCTCGCGGGTAAAACCGGAATTGTAGGCAGGCTGGCCGCAGCAGCTCTGGCCCGGGGGAAACACCACCTTGACGCCCAGGGACTCTATCATCCGGATGGCCGCCATCCCGGCATCGGGATAGACGGCATCCATCAGGCAGGTACCGAAAAAATAGACCGTGTCGGATCGTTCTGGATAATTTCGGGCTTGCATGGTTTTCACCTTTGGTGAATGGCATCAACTGAATTAAACGTTGAAATCAGCTTCCGAAAAACAGTGCCGGCAGCCAGGTGATCAGACCCGGGAACAACGCCAGGATTGTCAGCCCCACCAACTGCAGCAGCACAAACGGCATGATACCGCGGTAGATGTGCATCATGGTGTATTCCGGCGGGGCGACACCCTTGAAGTAGAACAGGGCATAGCCGAATGGCGGAGTCAAAAATGAGGTCTGCAGGTTCACACACATCAGGATCGAAAACCACAGGGGGTTGAAATCCAGCTCCATGGCAATGGGCATGAAGACAGGCACGGTGACCAGCAGGATGGCCGCCCAGTCGATGAACATGCCCATCAAAAAAACGATGGCCATCATGATCAGAAGGACGATCCAGCGGTTCATACCCGAGCCGATGAGCACGTCGGCCACCACATCGCCGCCGCCCATGCTCAAAAAAACCGAACTGAAGAATTTGCCGCCGATGAAAAGCATCATCACCATGGCGGTGGTTTTCAAGGTGGCACGGCAGCTGTCCCGGAACACCGGCCAGGTGAGCTTGCGGTTGGCCAGTGCCAGGATGGCCGCACCGCTGGCGCCCATGCCGGCAGCCTCGGTGGGGGTGGCCACGCCGCCCAGGATGGTGCCCATCACCGCAAGGATCAGGGCCAGGGGCGGCACCATCGACTTTAAGGTCATGCCCCATTTTTGTAAGGCCGTGTAGGTGCCGGCCTCTTCTTTCGAAATTGGGGGACCCAGTTGCGGGTTGATGTTGCAGCGAATCAAAATATAGGCAAAATAGAGGCCCGCCAGCAGAAGGCCCGGGAAAATCGCCCCGGCAAACAGGTTGCCTACGGTGGTTTCCTTGAGTCCGGTCAAGCCGCCGTATATGACCATCATAATGGACGGTGGTATCAATATACCCAGGGTGCCGGCGGCACAGATGATACCGCTGGTCATCTCTTTCTGATAGTTCTTGCGCAACAGCGCCGGGGTGGCCAGCAACCCCATCGCCACCACAGAGGCGCCGATGATGCCGGTAGTAGCGGCAAAAATGGTGCACACCACGACCACGGCCAGACCCAGCCCGCCCTTGATGCCGCCCAGTACCACGTAAAGCGCCTCGAAAAGCTTGTCGCTGACCTTGGAGCGATCCAGCAGCTGGGCCATGAGGATGAACAGCGGAATGGCAACCAGGACGTAATTTTCCATGACGCCCCAGGCATTGTTGGCAAACATGTTGAACAAAGCATCTAAATTGAACCCGTTGTCGATGAGTCCGAAAAGGGTCGCCACGGCCGCCAGGGTGTAGGCCAGGGGATGACCGAAAATAATGGCCACGATTAGCGTTACAAACATCGCGACGGTTAGAAATTCTACACTCATAGTTGGTTACCTCACCCCTTCCGCTTTGCCTTGCAGCACCCGGATGTTATGAATCAAATTGGAAAACCCCTGAATCAGCAAAAATGAAAAGGAGATGGCCATCAGGGTCTTGATGGGATAAATCGGCGGCGCCCAGCTGGTGGGGTTGAGTTCCCGGCCGGCGATGGATGTCAGGGCGTATTTCCAGGTTGCGAAGGTCATCAGGACCATCACCGGCATGAAGAAAACCAGATTGGTCAGAACACCGATAGAACCCTGGGGCTTCATCGGCATGCGCGAGGTGAAAATGTCCACCCTTACGTGTCCGCTGTAGACGTCGCAGTAGGCCAGGCCCAGCATGTAATGCACGCCGTAGAGAAAGGTGGTGGCTTCAAAGCCCCAGGTGGTGGGGGCGTTGAAGGCGTAGCGCATGACCACCTCGTAGACCACCACCAGCAGCAGGGGCAGGGCCAGCAGTGAACTGAACTCGCCCTGTTTGATGTTAAATGTGTCAATTGCTTTGGATAGTTTTGCCAGCATGCCTGTGTTCCTTTCAAACGTCCTTTGATTCATCGATTAGGGTTGAAAGTCCGCATCACCAGGAAGCGGACCTTCAACCTTTTTTTTCAATAGATCAAATGCACATGGGTCACTATTCGGTGATACGTCCACCGATGTAAGTTTCATAGGGCCACGGGGTCGCTCCGGAGCGGGCGTCGCGCCAGTCGGCAAAGCTTTCTGTGAAGGCTTCCTGGCTGTCGAGCACCTTTTTTACATCCGGGAACTTGGCTTTGACTTCATCGAGATAGGCTTTGGTTTTTTTGCGGAATTCGATAAGCGTTTCCTTGTCCATCTTGACGAATTCAATTTTTTCCTTGAAACGACGGATGGCTTCGGCGTTGAGGCTGTTGATCCAGTTGTAGCTCCACAGCTGGGTCTCCTTGGCACAGATATCGATGATCCATTTCAGGTCTTCGGGCAGTTTTTCATAGGCATCTTTGTTAAAGAACAGGGCGCACTGGACGCCGGGCTGATGAACGCCGGGCTGGATGGCATATTTGGTGATTTCGTCAAAACCCATGGGGTAATTGATCGCCGGAGAGGAGAACTCGGCCGCATCGATGACACCACGCTCCAGAGCGAGGTAGACTTCGCCGCCGGGCAGGGGGCTGACCGACGAACCCAAGTTGTTCATGATGTCCATGTACCAACCCGGGGTACGAACGCGCATGCCTTTGAAGTCTTCCATCTTGGTGGCGCGTTTGTTGGAGGACAGACCCATCTCCTGGCCGACCTGGCCGCCGGGCAGGGCAAAAAGGTTGAACTGACCATAGATTTCCTGCATCAGTTCCAGGCCACCCTTTTCATACAGCCAGATGTTGTAGCCTTCGGCATCCAGCCCGAAGGGTACGGAGGCAAAAGCTACAAAGGCTTCGTTTTTACCCTTCCAGTAGCCGGGCCAGTCATGGCCGACATCAGCGGACCCCTGACTTACCGCATCGAAGCTCTGCATGGCAGGTACCAGTTCGCCGGCGGAAAAGGCCTTGATGTCCAGACGGCCGGCAGAGGCCAAGCGTACGCTGTCGGCAAAATGAACGGCGATATCGTAAAACAGAAGGCCTTTGCTCCAGGGCATGACCATCTTCCAGCGGATTTTTTCGGTGCTGGGTTTGAAATTTACCCGCTTGGCCATATCGTGGCGTTTGTCGCTACCGAATTTTTCACGCTTTTCAGCGGCAAAGGATGCGCTGGTCAGAAAACACAGGGCCAGGGCAATACAAAAAATGGTGGTTAACGCTTTTTTCATGACGGGTTCCTCCCTGCTAATTCGAATGGATTGAAAACATCTCAACTTGAAAAGTTGTAAATTGAGCACTTGCCGACAGGTTAGCCGCTCACCTCCTTTCAATGACATCTGGAAGGTCTTGTATTATGGTCCAATGTTTAAGGATTTATTGGTCATACCAATATTAAGTTTGGATAATATAGACGCCGGACCATGTCAAGAATAATTTTGGGATGCAGAGGATGAATGACATTCATTTTAAAAAGTGTCGTTGATACACGATAGCCGCGCTAAAGGCAGGTGTTCAAGCGATTGGTTTGGATGGGTACAGGTCATCTCCCGGCTGCAACAGATAAGGCCGTTCAAACCTTATTCGATGTAAGGCGCATGCCATTGGTGGCAGCTATCATCGGATTAGAACCGAACGCTTCAATAGTTATTTATGATTCGAATATTGCGGGTATTATCCGCTATTCCCACGCCAATTGGATGGAAACCGCTCGTTCAGCAAGGAGAAAAGGCCCAACATCTATGGACCGGTTCGAAAATGGCGGTACCAATTAAAATGCATACCCTGTGGGTCCCATTGAATTAGCAATTACAGGACCAATTAAAAAATATCAGGTCAATAAAATTGTTATCTGCTTGATATCGAAGGTTTAACAGCTTGTATAATGGCTTTTGGTTCTTTTTTTAAGTGGACGCAGGCCCAATCAAAGTGTATCCATATAGATACATGAATCAAATTTGCAACATTTTTCGTTTGCCGGTAGGTTGATTTCATTCTTGACGGCAAGGGGTCATATTCGCATGACGAAAAACCCAAATTTTGCACAACAATCCCAATTTATTCGGTTAAAAAACCAACTTGAACTGTTTCAACTGATATTCGACAGCATCTACAACGGTGCCATGGTAACGGATGCCAATGGACTCGTGACCCATCTAAATAAGCCCTATGCGCAGTTTCTCGGCCTCGATGCAGACGAGAGCATCGGAAAACACTGCACGGACGTCGTGGAAAACAGCCGGATGCACATCGTGGCCCGGACGGGCAAACCCGAAATCAACCATACCCAGACCATTCGCGGCCAGAACATTGTGGTGCACCGCATTCCCATTCGAAGAGAGGGTACCGTCGTCGCCGTGTTCGGCCTGGTGATGTTTCAGGATGTTGGCGAAGTGGTTAAACTGGCCAAAAAACTGCGCCATCTCGAGTCTCAGGTCAAACGATACAAGAAAGAGTTAATGACGCTGCGTTCCACCCGATACACGCTGGACAGCATTATCGGAAACAGCCGGGCGACCGCGGAACTGAAACAGGAGGCGCTGGTGGCTGCCGCCAACACCTACCCGGTGCTGATCGTCGGTGAAAGCGGAACCGGCAAAGAGCTTTTTGCCCAGAGCATTCACCACGCCAGTTCAAGAGGGATTCATCCCTTTGTTCAGATCAATTGCGCGGCCATTCCAAAAGACCTGTTGGAGTCCGAGCTTTTCGGATACGACCGCGGTGCATTCACCGGTGCCCGGTCGTCCGGCAAGCCCGGCAAATTCGAACTGGCCCATCGAGGAACCATATTCCTGGACGAAATCGGAGACCTGCCCCTGGAGATGCAGCCCAAGTTATTACGGGTCCTGGAAGAAAAAATGTTTGAGCGGGTTGGCGGAAACAAGCTGATACAATCTGATTTCAGGCTGATTGCCGCGACCAACCAGAACCTGGAACGGCTGATTGACAACGGCCGTTTCCGCAAAGATCTGTATTATCGGCTCAATGTCATTTCGTTGAATATCCCGCCGCTGAGAGATCGAACCGACGACATTATCCCCATCGCCCGGCATCTGCTCCGGCAGGCCAGCACGGCCGACGAAATCCGACTCAGCCCGGAGGCGATCAGTGCGCTGTTGGCCTATTCCTGGCAGGGCAATGTTCGCGAACTGTCCAATATGCTGGACCGTGCCCTGTCCACCATGAATGGGGATGTGATCGATTTGACGGATCTGCCGTTACCCAGACGAAGACATCCAGCAAAACCCGAAGTCGCTGGCGTTGCTCCCATTCGCGAGGTGCAGGCCGATGCGGAAAAATCGGCGATTGTCGCCGCGCTGAAAAAGACCGCCAACAACAAGGCTCGTGCAGCTTCCCTGCTGGGTATTCACCGGACCCTGCTTTATAAAAAAATGAAAAAGTACGGTGTGCCGCTAAACGGTGGGGGGTGAATGTATCAATTTAGATACACTAAGCCCGATCAAGCGTCGGATGGTTTCCCTCCCCCCTTAAGGGCCAGCTTCGCCTCCTCCCGGCTTTCATAGATATGGGGCGCCATCTTTCGCTCTTTGAGCGCATCACCGATTTTCATACGCAGAAAGGCGCTGGTGGTGTAGCGGGTAACACCGGTGTAATAGCGCTCCACAAGCGCTTTCACCATATCGGTGTATGGTCCCACCAATTCCGGTAAAATGCTGAAATTGTCATAGTTGACCACTGCATATACACGGTGATCCACAGTATCCAAAATTTTCCCGACGGCGGTCCGGACATCTTCGATATCCCCGGCGCTGCGAATCGCGTATCCTTCGAAGTTAACGAAAAACAGGTTTTCGCGCTGGTCATAGACCAGGCGTTTTTCCAGGGAGACGGCGAACAGGTCCTCCTTTAGCCCCATGGGGCCGGGATTGAAAATCCGTTCGTCCATGAGCGCCGGTGTGCCCTTGATCACCGGTTTGAAATCCATGTGCGCCAGGATGTCTTTTTCTATGTCAATCCCCGGAGCGACTTCGATCAGTTCCATCCCGTCAGATGTCAGCCGGAAAACGCATCGTTCGGTGACATAACGCACGGGTTGGTTTTTGGATACGGCATAGGCACCGGAAAAGGTGACATGCTCCACCTGTTTAACGAACTTTTTCACCTTGCCTTCCCGGTCGATCATCAACTTGCCATTTTGAACGGAAATCTTCAGTCCACCGGCGGTAAACGTTCCGACGAAGACGACCTGCTTGGCGGCCTGGCTGATGTTGATAAAACCGCCGGCACCGGCCAGCTTGGGTCCAAACTTGCTCACATTGAGATTGCCGGCTTCGTCGGCCTGCGCCAGGCCGAGAAAGGCCAGGTCCAGCCCGCCGCCGTCGTAGAAATCGAACTGGGACGGCTGATCGATGAGGGCCTCCGTGTTGACGGCAGCACCGAAATTGAGGCCGCCCGCCGGCAGTCCGCCGATGACGCCCGGCTCTGCCGTCAGGGTCAAAAATTCGATGATCTTTTCCTCGTTGGCCACATTGGACACGCCTTCGGGCATGCCGATCCCCAAATTCACCACACTGTTGGGCACCAGTTCGAAGGCCGCCCGCCTGGCAATTATCTTTCGATCACCCATCTCCATGGGCGGCAGCGATTGAATCGGCACCTTGATTTCACTGCTGAACGAGGGGTCATACTGGGTGCCGAAGGTCTGCCAGTGGTGCTCGGGTTTGGAAACCACCACACAGTCCACCATGATTCCGGGAATCTTGACCTGGCGGGCATTCAAGGTCCCCCTGCCTGCCACCCGTTCCACCTGGACGATAACGAAGCCGCCGGAATTGCGGGCAGCCGTGGCGATGGCCAGCGCTTCTAACGTCAGGGCTTCCTTCTCCATGGTGATGTTGCCGTCGGTATCGGCTGTGGTTCCCCGCAGAATGGCCACGTTGATGGGAAACGTCTTGTAGGCCAGGTAATCATTGCCATCGAACTGAATCCGTTCCACCAGGTCTTCGGTCGTGATGTCGTTAATTTTTCCACCGCCGTTGAGCGGATCAACGAAAGTACCCAGGCCGACCGTGGTGATGGTGCGCGGTTTGTGGGCGGCAATGTCCCGGTACATGTGAGAAATGACCCCTTGGGGCAGGTTGTATCCTTCGATTTTATTGTCCAGAGCCAGCCGCTGAAGTTTGGGAACCAATCCCCAGTGGCCGCCGACCACCCGCTTGACCAGGTCCAAATGCCCCAGATGATTCAGCCCCCGTTCCTTGCCGTCTCCCTGGCCGGCGGCATAAACCAGGGTGAGGTTCCGCGGACGATCGTACTCCAGAAAAAACGATTCCAGGGCAATGGCAATCTGTTCGGGGAACCCAATGCCCACGAAGCCTCCGGTGGCGATGGTATCTCCGTCCCGGATAATACGAACGGCCTCTTCAGCGGACACAACCTTTCCTTTTTTGGCTCTGTCCGGAGGCAAGTTGGATAGCATGGGATGCGCGGATGCGGGCAAGGGGGGTTTGTTTTCCATGGTGGTGCTCCTAGCCTGATATTTTTAATATTGCGATTCAGTCAAATGGCTTGATCGAGAATTGGCATGACCCATGTCATGCAACACTGTCCACCCAGAGACCTCATGCAAAAAAAATGCCGTGAAGATTGGCAATATCAGTCTTGCAGATAAAAAAATCGATGCGGGGGACGGTTGGCAATATAGAAGGAAGCGGGAAGGGCTTCCCACCGCAAACCCTTTCGCTCGCAATCGCAAGATCAGCGGCGGGAAGCCCTTCCTTCGAAATCAACAATACATCAATCCCTTTGGCACAACTCCACCAGCACACCGTTGGTGGCCTTGGGATGCAGAAAGGCAATCTTGGCACCCCCGGCACCAATTCTGGGCTGCTGGTCAATCAGCTGGACCCCCTTTTCTTTCAACTCGGCCAGAGCTTCGTCAATATTTTCGACACGGAACGCCACATGCTGGATGCCCTGCCCCCGCTTTTCGATATATTTGGCCACCGGGCCATCCGGAGCGGTGGATTCCAGCAGCTCCACTTCGCTTTCACCCACGGGAAAAAAAGCCGTGGTGACCTTTTGTTCGGCAACGGTTTCCGCGCCTTCGAAATCCAGTCCCAGAACACCCGACCAGAAATCTTTTCCGCTGTCGATACTGTTCACAGCAATGCCCAAATGATCGATCTTTAAAATTTTCATCTATCGCTCCTCTTTTTTAAAAGCGTTACCCTAACCGGAATTCACCAGTTACCTATCCGTGTCCTTTCAGAAAAGGTAGCTTGTGATTCAGGCCAAGGCCGCAGCGTTTTCACAACCGCAGGCGTAGCAGCGCTACGTCGAGGATTGCGGAAACGAGAGAACGCCGGCCTGGGCCGCAAGATACCTTTTCTGAAAGGACACTATTTGTATTTTTGCATGACTCGCCTAAACCCCGGCAAGGCATTGACGATGGTCTGGTCATCAACGCAAAAGGCGATGCGAAAATGTCCCGGGCCCGCAAAACCGCTGCCCGGAACCACCAGAATCAACTCCTGCTGCAGATCTCTGACAAAAGCCACGTCATCGGCAACGGGCGTTCGGGGAAACAGGTAAAACGCCCCCGGGGGCCTGGTGAAATCATAGCCGGCATCGGCAAGGCCGTCGCAGAGCAGGTCTCTTTTGCGTTTGTATTCGCCGATGTCCACACTCATCCCCTGCATACATGAAACCACCCGCTGCATCAGGGCCGGCGCATTGACAAACCCCAGAATCCGGTTGGTCAGCGCCATGCCGGCCATCAGTTCCTTTTTATGGGTGGCGGCGGGATTCACCGCGGCAAAGCCGATGCGTTCACCGGGAATGGAAATATCCTTGGAATAGGAGGTGGCGATAATGCTCTGATGGTAACTTTGAAAAATGGACGGCACCTGTGCATCGTCGAAAACGATCTTTCGATAGGGCTCGTCGGAGACCAGGTAGATGATGTGACCAAAATCACGGCTCTTTTCAGCCAGCAGTTTCCCCAACGCATCCAAACTCGACTTGCTGTATATCTGGCCGGTGGGGTTGTTGGGAGAATTGATCAGCACCACTTTGGTTTTTTCGGTCATGGCGTCACCCAGCGCGTCGAGATCAAGGGTAAAGTCCGGCCGGGTGCCCACCATTTTAAGTACACCGCCATGATTGTCCGCATAAAACCGATATTCCACAAAGCACGGCGAGGGTGTCAACACCTCATCACCCGGATCCAGCAAGGCCTTGAAGATGACGTTGAGAGCACCGGCAGCTCCGCAGGTCATAATGATTTCATCGCAGCTGATGGCAACACCCTGCTCCTTGGTCAAATACTCGGCAATAGAGACGCACACCTGGGGATAGCCGGCCTGGGGCATGTAGCAGTGATCGCCGAGTCCACACGAGTCCACCGTGTCCCTGAGAATCTCATTGAATTTTTCAGGCGGCGGAAGG
>CALNZS010000017.1:0-756444 GCA_942491135.1 uncultured Gammaproteobacteria bacterium
TGGCCGGGGTTGATTGCTCCGCGCCTGCCCGTTCGGCCCTGTCGACCCCGAGCCATTGATAAGCCTTGGCCTCGTCGGTGAAGACCTCGATCCGGGCCGTGAACTCACCGGACTGCGGAACCTGCTGCACCGCGGCCTGGGCCACGGCGAAAGACACCAGCACCGCCGACCGGCCGCCCGCCGCCCGCCGTTCCGGGCGGGTCGCCACGGTCAGTTCGTCGAGATGGCGCAGATCGTTGAGCGATGCCTGGATGAAACGGCCCCGGCAGTCCCAGAGCACGGGCAGTTCCGGATCGAAACGCGGGTCATCGAACCAGCCGTGCCAGGCCTCGGCCACGGACTTCACGGTGATGGTGTCGACCGCTACATGACGAACCAGGCCTCTCGAATCGATCTCGGTGGTGAACATGCCGCTCCCTCGACAGTCCCGTTCCCTGGAGTCTAACCCAAACGGGTGAGCTGTCAGGTGGCATCTGTCAGGCCGGACCACTCAGCCCGGATGTATCCGGTGGCGTCCTCAGGCCGGGAGCAATCCGCTCTGGGCAATGCCGTCGAACATGAACTGCACCGCCAGCGCCGCCAGCAGCACACCGAAGATGCGGCTGATGACGTGCAGGCCGGTGACCCCCAGGTAACGCTGCAGCTGCGCCGCCAGCAGGAGCGCCAGCAGCGTGATGACCATGATCGCCAGCAGCATCAACAGTACCAGCCCCTGCCGCAGCAGGTCGCCGTCGGCATCCGCCATGAGCAGGATCACCGCGCCCATGGCGCCGGGACCGGCGATGAGCGGCGTGGCCAGCGGAAACACGGTGACGTCGGCGCGGCCAGCCGCTTCCCGGGTTTCCTCTTCGGTGGTGGAGGTGCTGCCCGACGGGCGTGCAAAAACCATGTCGATGGCGATCAGCAGCAGCAGGATGCCGCCGGCCACCCGTAACGCCGCGATGGAGATGCCGAGGCTGTCGAGCAGGGTTTCCCCGATCAGGGCAAAGGTGAACAGGATCAGGGTGGCGATGGCGGTACCGCGCAACGCCATACGCCGGCGCTCTTTCGGGCTGGCCACCGGCGTCATGGCGGCGAACACCGGACCCACGTCCAGCGGCCCCACCGTGGCGAACAGTGTGGTGAATGCCACCACGGCCGTTTCAATCATCGGTCTGGCGTCGGTCGGCGGGCTGGGCGTGGAGCGGCTGGCACATCGCCGCCACGTTAGCGTGCCTCGAGCAGCAGTTCCATGGTGCCCTGCTTGAGCAACGTCCCGCGCACGATTTCGAAACAGCCGAGCGCTTCCGTGAGGACCTGACGGGAATGGGCGAAACGCGCTGGCAGGCCACCCGGCCTGGGCCGGGCGCTCAATCGGCCCAGATCCGCAACCCCGTACAGCAGCGCGCCGTCGTGACCGGTGCCGGGCACGAACTGGGTACTGGCCTTGAAGGTCCCGAACCCGTGTCCCAGCGAACCGCTGTGCAGGTACGGACGCAGCGCGGCGCTGAACGACCGCAGCGCCGGCACCGGCAGATAGTCCAGAAAGTCCCAGAGCAGGCAGATGTCGAACCGGGTCCCGGACGGAAACCGGCAGGCCCGGACCAGCAGGTCGTCGAAGTAGCTGTCCGGGTCCTCGTCGGGCGGCTCGGCCTGCTCGATGACGTCGAACAGGCCGGCAAAGTGCAGACGGCAGGGGTAACGGGAAAAGAAGCGCACCGTGTCGCCCACCCCCTGCCCGACATCGAGCACGGTGAGCGGTTGCCCATCCTCGAGGCGTTCGAGCAGCAGCGGCAGAAGCTGCGTGGGTCGGTCCTCGGACAGCGCGTCCTGCGCAGTCACCCCGTCACTCAGCCAATCAGTCAGTCATAGCTCAGGCCTTGCCTGCCGCCTCGCTGGGCTGGTCCTGCACCGGCGTCGGCTTGCCGGAAACCGCCTTGGGCTGATTCATACCACGATCGGCGCCGCGGTCGCGCTCGACCCCGCCCGGATCCATGTCGATGGCGCCCTTGAACTTGGCGCCGTCCTCCAGGGTAACCCGCGGTCCGACGATGTTGCCCTGGACCCGGCCGGTCTTGGTGATGACCACCTTCTCGACCCCGGTAATGTCGCCCTGCACCTCACCATCGATGCGCACCACGCTGGCAACCAGGTCGGCAGTGACCCGGCCGCTCTGACCCACGGTCAGATCGTTGCCCTTCAACGTCACGGTGCCTTCTACCGTGCCTTCGATCACCAGGTTCTCGTCGCCGGTGATGTCACCCTTGATGGTGATGGTCTTACCGATCATTGCAGTTCCTCTGGAAGTGGGTTCCGGGGCGCGCGGCGGACGCGGGTCCGGCGGGGTCCCGAAGCTGGCGGGCTCTGCCGGAATGGGGTCCGGGTCCTTGCGCTTGTCGAACATTGCCATGGTGGGAGTTTCCGATACGGCCAATTCACCCCTGATGTTAGCGGCTTAAAAAAAATCCGCACAGAGGCGGGGTGCCGCAGTGTGATGGCGTAAGCCTTTTCTGCGGGCGCCAGCCCACCCGGACCCCGCCGGCCCGGGGCGGGTCAGCCCAGCAGTTCCGCCGCCCGGCGGATCAGCGGTGTCATGGCCAGTTTGGTGGTTTCCCAGGCCGGGTCATGGCGTTTGCCGCGCCGATGCAGACTCAGGTTGAAACCGGTGATGATGGCGAATTTGTAGGCCGCCAGGGCCCGGAACCAGTTCAGGTCCGGCAGCGCCTGACCCCAGGCCTGCCGGTACAGATCCACCAGGGTCTCCGGATCCAGGAACATCGCGCGTGCGGTGTCCGTGGGCCAGGCCTTCGGGTCACTGAAGGTGGCGATCCAGCCGACGTCGTTGAGGGTCGCGCCGACCCCGGTCAGCTCCCAGTCGATTACGGCCTTGAGATTGCCGTCTTTGCTGCAGAACAGGTTGGCGGTCTGGAAGTCGCCATGAAAGATCCCGATGGGCGCGTCCGCCGGCAGGGTGTCCAGCAACCGCTGGCGCACCGCTGGCACCTCCGCCAACCGCTCCGGATCGGCGGCCCGCTCATAGAACCGGTCCCAGCGGGTCACGTCCTCCTCGAAGGGGACCGGGTCGCCCAGATAGGCCGCGCGAGCGGGATTCACCTGGTGCACCCCGGCCAGCGCCGTCATGATCTGGCGTCCGAGTTCGAAACGCTTTTCCTCGCTGAGGGCCGCGCCCCACTCACCCTCGCCGAGCCGCAGCACGTCGCCTTCGAGCCACGGCACCACAAAATAGGGACACCCGAACCATTCCAGATCGTCGCCGCTCCAGCGCACGCTGCAATGGGGCACATCGGTGGCGTCGAGGGCGTTCAGTACCGCCACCTGACGCAGCACGTCGGCGGTTCCGCGCCAATTCACGTTGGGCGGCGGCAGACGGATGAACCAGGCATCCACGCGACCGGCCGATTCGACCCGGAACCCGTAGGCGAATCCGGCGTGACCAGGCATGGCCACCACGTCGAAGACGCGGGCCTGGGGGTCATCGTAGCGATGGCGGCAGAACGGACCGAGCCGTTCCTGCAACTCCTCGATGTTCATGGCTGTCGTCCTGCAGAAGTTGAAGCGATTCGAGCACGCCGCTCAGACTGGCGCCGGCCCGGGAAACTGTTCGCGAAGAACGCGCTTGAGTATCTTGCCACTGGGGTTGCGGGGAATTTCCTTGACGAAGACTACCCGCTGGGGACGCTTGTAGCGGGCCAGTTTGCCTTCACAGTGGGCCATGACGTCGGCTTCCGTCAGTCCATCGGCCGTGCTCACGACGATGGCCAGGGGCGATTCGCCCCACTTCTCGCTGTCCTGGCCGATCACCGCCGCCTCGACGATCTGCGGGTGGCTGGCCAGCACCGACTCGATTTCCGCCGGGTACACGTTCTCGCCGCCGGAGATGATCATGTCCTTGATACGGTCCTGAATCGCCACGAACCCGTCGGCGTCCATGACCGCCACGTCACCGGTGTGCAGCCAGCCGTTGCGGATGGTTTCCGCGGTGGCGTCCGGGCGGTTCCAGTACTCGCGCATCACGTGCCGGCCGCGTACCACCACCTCGCCGGCTTCCCCGGTTGCGCAAGGCTTGCCCTGGGGATCGACCACCTGCACCTCGGTATGGAAGAACGCCTTGCCGGTGGACTCGGGGCGGGCCAGCGCGCTTTCGGCGTCCATTACACAGGCCGGTCCGCAGGACTCGGTCAGACCGTAGACCTGCAGCACGCCGATGCCCAGGTCGGCATAACGCCGGGTCAGGGCCGGCGGCACCGGCGCCGCCCCGGTCATGATCCAGCGTACCGTCTGATGGGCCCGCTGCTCGGGATCGCCGCTCTGCAACATGAAGTTGAGCATGGCCGGCACCATGAGGCCGGTGTTGATACGTTCGCGTTCGATGAGGGACCAGGCCAGTTCCGGATCGAAGCTGCGCATGACCACCGAGGTGGCACCTTTATAGACGTTGACCGCCAGGGGGGTCAGGGCGCCGACGTGGAACATGGGCAGCGCCGCCAGATAGCGGTCCCCGTCCTGATAGTCCACCGACGCGGCAATGGTGATCACCGCCCAGATGGCGCTGTCGTGGGTGTGCACCACCCCTTTCGGCAGACCGGTGGTGCCGGAGGTGTACATGATGTACAGCATGTCGTCATCGGCACCCCGCGGCTCGGGTTCTCCCGCAGCACCGGCATCGCGGAACGCCTGGTAGGACTCGGCGAAGTGACCCACCTCAGCGTCCGGCGCCACCTGCAGCCAGTGGCGTACGTCGGTGTCGTCACCGCGGGCGTGCAGGGTCGCCGCGGCATCCACGAACTCACTGTCGAAAATCAGCCGGCGGGTGCCGCTGTCCTTGAGGATGAAAGCCAGTTCGTCCGGCACCAGGCGCCAGTTCAACGGCACCACCACGGCCCCGACTTTTGCCAGGGCGAAGTAGGCTTCCATGAACTCGGCGCTGTTCATGAGCAGCAGCCCGACCCGTTCCCCGGGTTCGATGCCGGCCTCGAGCAGGGCGTTGGCGAGGCGATTACACCGCGCATTCAGTTCGGCGAATGTCAGCCTGGTGGCGCCATGACTATCCACGTAGGCTTCCCGTTCGGGGTTCAGGAATGCCCGTTTGCTGAGCATCAGGCCGAGATTGTTCTGCATGCCTCTCCCCCCATGGTGCTGGCTGAAACAGTTGAAACGCATTCTGGTCAAATCCGGCCGCGCTGTGAATAGGGTATTGCCGGGCGAGGCGCCGAAGAGACCCCGGTGCTGTTTCAGGGCCTATGGTGCTACGCAACAATTAGTAACAAAAAAGTGACCTGGAACACTTGCCGGCAACCGGCAAAACCGTAGAATGCGCGCCTTCTTGTCGGGTTGCAGCAGTATCGCGCCCGGCAGGAGACAGGCGTGGCGCGGTGTCTCTCTCCCCTTCCTCCCTAGCCGCGAATGACAGCGCCCCGATGCGCTGTCGCCACGCCTCCCCTATTCCCGGCAGTATTCCCGCCAGCCCGCCAGTCTTCCCGTCAGTCCCGGCAATGCAGCGGCCGTTGTCCAGGCCGCGTCCGGGGTGGTTGTACGGTCTGCGCCGCAGCGCTGTGGACAGAGGACCCCCCAAACCTGGACAAGACCTGTCCAGCCTGTACAATCCGTTCGGGTTTTGTACTGGGCAAAGTGCGCCGAGCATGGTCCTGGAAGCCGAAGACGACCTGTACCGCATCGGAACCATCGCGAGCCTCACCGGCATCGCGGTGGAGCGCCTGCGGGCGTGGGAGCGGCGTTATGGCCTGGAACCGGCCCACAAAGCCGGTAAAACGCGCTTCTACAGCCGCGCTCAACTCGAGCGCCTGCAGCTCATCAAACGCCTGATCGATCAGGGTCACCCCATCAGCACCCTGGTGGAACTGGACGACGAGGCACTCACCGAGCGCCTGTCCGTACAACGCCAATCCCGCCTGAAACCGGCCGTCACCGGCCTGATCGGCCCCAATCTCCTGGTCCTGGAACAGAATCAGGAGGCCGACGGCGGCGCGGCCCGCCTGGATGTCCGGGGGCGCTGGGCCAATCTGGAGGCGTTCGAGGACCAGCAGGCGGGCACCGAGCCGCTGGACGTCGTCGTGGTGCAGCTCCCGGTCCTGCTCAGCAGCAACATCGAACGGATCCGTCAGCACCAGGGCGAAGCGCGGATTGTCGCCGTTTACCAGTTTGCGACGCCGAAACACCTGCACGCGGTGCAGGAACAAGGCATCCCGACCCTGCAGTGGCCAGTGACCTGGCAGGAGCTGGAGCAGGCCTGCGCCACCACCGCCGGCGCGCCCCTGCGGGCGGCGCGGGCCGCGGCGCGGCGCTTCACCGACGAGGAACTGATCGCCATCGCCGCCAGCAGCGACAACGAGAACCGCTGCCCCGCCCATCTGGTGGAACTGATCAGCCAGCTCAACGCCTTTGCCGACTACAGCCTGAGCCTGACCGACCCGGACGACGGCGGCGGCGACGAAGCGCTGTACGAGCGGGTACATACGGACACCACCCAGGCTCGGGCCCAGCTCGAACTGGCGCTGGAGGCTCTGGTGGAGGCGGAACAGCTTCTGGCGCGACCAAATTAGCAGGTTACTTCAGTAACAGCGCCGCCAGCGTACAGCCAACCTGGACAAAACCTGTACAAAAGTGAAAAAAGTCGTTGACACGCCATCTGTACAGTACATAATGACCCCCACATACAGTTTCTGGCGTGCGCAACTTCAGCAGTCCTCCCTTTCAAGTGTCCTTCCCCCAGAAGACGAAGTTGCATTCAGGGGCTAACGCTAACTGACACGCCTTTTTTATTCCGACCGAACGGCGCCGCAAGGCGCCGTTCACGTTTCCGGGGCGGCAAAACCCCTGAACCGGCCCCGGGAACCGGCAACCAACCGCAAAGTCTCTATCGTGAACCATACTGAATCGGGTACCACGCAAGAGATTCATGGCCGTTACCTCAGCATTGCGCGCCCGCCGGCCCCTTGGCGCCGCCGTCCTGAGTGCAGTCGTTGCGCTGCTGCTCGGGGCCTGTGGTGGCGGCAGCGGCTCGGACGGACCCCGGCAGCCGCCGACCAATCAGCCACCGACCGCGAGTTTCACCCTGTCCGTAGACGACGGTTTCGCGCCGCTGACGGTCAGCGTCGATGCCGGTCAGTCGCGGGACCCGGACGGCACCATCAGCAGCTATCAGTGGCGCTTCCACGACGACGCCGCAGCGACGGGTCCCAGCGCGTCCCACACCTATCAGGACACCGGGACCTTCAGCGTCCGGCTGGAAGTCACCGACGACGAGGGGCACTCCGCTACCGCCGTGCGCAGCGTGCGGGTGCGGGGCGCCACGGTGTCGGGAACCATCCGCATCGCGGCCGGCAGTGCCGTCGACAGCGACGTCAACGACCGCCTGACCAATCCGGTCGGCAACAACACGTTTGCGACGGCTCAAGCCGTTGCCGCGCCCCTGCGCCTGGGCGGTTTCGTGAACATCCCGGGCAGCGGGGCCGACGATGGCAACTTCACCCGCAACGGCGACAGCGACGATTTCTACTTCGTCACCCTGAGCGGCGACGAGCAGATCCTGCTGTCCCTCGGCGACCCAAGCGCCGATCTGGATCTGGAGCTGTACAGCGACAGTTCCCCGCCCGAACTGCTGGACGCCTCGGTGTCCGGCGACGCCAGCGAAGACCTGACCGCACCCGGTCCGGGCAGCTACTTCGTGCGGGTGCTGGCCGTTGCCGGCGCCAGCAACTACGTGCTCGGTATCGAGCCGCGGGACCTGAGCGAAGCGTCGCTGCTGCGGCCCGTCCGCTCCGCCAAACGTTTGACCGACCCGTTCGTAACCGGGGAACTGCTCATGACCGACGTTCCGGCAGGCAATGGAGCCCGCCGGTCCGCAGACTTCGGACGCTTCGGACTGAGCGCCCGGGATGGCCGGCTGCATCTGCGGCCGCTGAGCGGCAGTCTATCGGCCACCGGTCCGGGCCGCCCACGACGCCTGCTGGATCTGGCCGACGTGCGAGCGGCTCCGGGCGCCGTCCTGAGTCCCCAGCAGCGCCAGCGCTACCGGACCCTCAAGGCTGTGCGCCAGCTCCATCGCGACGCTCCCGATGCCGGTGCCGAGGTCAACGTCCTGCGTCAGCCCATGCGCCAGCCCGATGACGAGTTCTACCCGATGCAATGGCACTACGGCGCCATCGATCTGGAACAGGCCTGGGATCTCACCACCGGCGCCGAGCCTGGCAATCCCGAGGTGGTGGTGGCGGTGGTGGACACCGGCGTGCTGCTGTCGCACCCGGACCTGGCGGGGCGCCTGCTGCGTGACGGCGACGGCGCCGTGGTGGGCTTCGATTTCATCCAGGACAGCGCCCGGGCCAACGACGGCGACGGTATCGACGGCAACCCCGACGACCCGGGAGACGACGCCGGCGGCAGAGGCCGCGGGAGCTTCCACGGCACCCACGTGGCCGGCACCGTGGCCGCGGACAGCGACAACGGTACCGGCGTCGCCGGTGTCTCCTGGGGCGCCAGGATCATGCCCATGCGCGCGCTCGGCATCGACGGCGGCACCACGTTCGACGTGATGCAGGCGGTGCGTTTCGCCGCCGGACTGCCGAACGTATCCGGTACCGTGCCGCCGGTCCGCGCCGACATCATCAATCTGAGCCTGGGCAGCGACTTCTACTCCGAAGCAGAACAGCGCACCCTCAACGAAGTGCGCGCAGAAGGCGTGTTCCTGGTGGCCAGTGCCGGCAACGAAGCCGCCCGTGTGCCCAACTACCCGGCCGCCTACGATGGCGTGATTTCGGTCAGTGCAACCACCCGCGCCGGCGCCTTGGCCGGCTATTCCAACTTCGGCCCGTTCGTGGACGTGGCGGCCCCGGGCGGAGACGGCGCCGACCCGGTGTTGAGCACCCTGGGGGAAGGCGGAGACGGCGATGTCGAGTTCGGCGCCGGTTTCCTCGCCGGCACTTCCATGGCCGCCCCACACGTGTCCGGTGTGATCGCGCTGATGAAGGCCCTGAACCCGGCACTGACCCCAGCCCAGTTCGATGCCCTGCTGCAGTCCGACGCGCTTACCGACGATGCCGGTCCGGCCGGCCGCGACGACCATTTCGGCTGGGGCGTCATCAACGCCAACAAAGCGGTGCAGGCCGCCATCGGCAGCGCCGGCGCGCTCGGCGCGGTGTTGTCCGTATCCACGGGTACCCTCAATTATCAGTCGTTCACCCGGGAACTGGACTTCTCGGTGAGCAATCTGGGCTCGGCGCCGGTGGCCGTCCACATCGAGTTCGAGGCGCCGTGGCTCACGGTGGCAGCCGTCGACGTGGACGCCGACGGACTCGGCGTCTACCGGGCCACGGTCGACCGCACCGGCCTGAGCGATGGCCTCCACCAGACCGGGATCCGGGTGGAACCGGACGACCCCTCGGTGAGCGCGCGCCGCATCACCGCCGCCCTGATGGTCACGCGCACCGACGTCGATGCGGACGCCGGCCAGCACTACGTGATCCTGGTCAGCCCCGACGACAGCAACGCTCTGGTGGCGGAAATCGTCAACGCCGTCGATGGGGAATACGCCTTCACCCTCAGTGACGTGCCGCCGGGCGATTACCGGTTGTTTGCCGGCACCGATCTGGACAACGATGACTTCATCTGCGACGGCGGCGAAGCCTGTGGCGCGTATCCGGACCTGTCCAGTCCGGAGCTGGTGCGCGTGGATGGCCGGGAACTGCCCGAGTTGACCGGGCAGTCGTTCTCGTCCGAGTTCCGCACCACGGCAACAACCACCGCCGGCGCGGGTCAGTCCGGCCCGGCGCCGGTTGCAACGGCTGATCCGTCCCGGCGCGGCGGGCTGGCCATCCCCGGCAAGCCGGAGCCGGCGGGCGGCTCCGGAGCCGCCGGCTTTACCTCAGGAGCGCGTCCGTGAACCCGAATGCCCGATCTCCGCTACGGCTTGCCCTTCACCGCGGTCTGGCCACCGCGGCGCGGCCGATCCTGCTCACCGGCCTGCTCGCGGGTTGTGCCGGCGAGCCGCATCTGAGCACCCGTACGGTTCTGGAGTTCGATCAGTGTCAGGGCATCGATGCCGGTCTGTCACGGGTACGCACCCACGACCTGGCGGGGATCCGCGGCAGCACGCTGCTGCGCATGACCAACGGCGGCTCCAAGCCGGACCCGGCGACAGCGGGTGCGGCGGATCGAGCGGCGGACGAACCGCTGCTGATCGCCGTGTCGCGGGGCCGCCAGCCCACCTCGGGGTACCGGTTGTCGCTCGAGGACGCGGTGCGCCAGGGCAACACCGGCCTGCTGCGCCTGAACTGGGAGGTTCCCCCGTCGGGTTCGGTCCTGCCCCAGGTCATGACCCACCCTTGTCTGGTAGTGAGCGTGGACCCCCAGGGGCTGGCGCGGGTCGAGGCCCGGGATCAGACCGGCGCCGTGATCGGCGCCCTGGAACTCAGCCGGTAAGCAGTTTCAGCGCCGCCGCCGCCCGCAGCCGCACCGTCTCCTTGTAAGCGTCCAGATCGACGTCGGGATTTTCGCCCATGGCCCCCACCAGGTAACGTTTGTAGACGCCCTGGCCGATGGCCGCCAGGCGCCAGTGGGAAAATGCCCGGTAATAGTCGATGTCCGTGAGATCCCGGCCGGTGGCGTCGCAGTAGCGCTGGCACAGTTCGTCACGGTCCGGGAACCCGCCAATGGCCGTCGGGGCCACCACCGCCTCACCGTCCTCGGGCTGGATCCAGGAGTTGAGCAGGTAACCCACGTCCGCCAGCGGGTCGCCCAGGGTACACAACTCCCAGTCGAGCACCGCCCGCACCCGGCCATCAGCCACGATCATGTTGCCGAGCCGGTAGTCGCCGTGAACGATGGTGGCGCCCACCTGTTCCGGCATCTGCTCCTCGAGCAGCCGCGAGGTTGCTTCCATCTCTTCGATGTCGTGGGTTCTGGTCGCCTCCCACTGGCGGTTCCAGCGCTTGAGCTGGCGGGTCAGATAGGCTTCCTTGCGGCCCAGTTCGCCCAGACCGACGGCGTCCGGGTCGAGCCGGTGCAGCGCCGCCAGAACGTCGATCACGTGCAGGCCCAGTTCGCGGCGCTGCGGCTCCGGAAGTGGTCGGGCGGCGTCGGCATCGTGCAGCACCACGCCGTCGATGTAGGACATGAGATAAAACGGCGCGCCGTTCACCGCCACGTCCTCACACAGGCCCAGCGTCTGCGGCAGCGGCACGTCGGTACCGGCCAGGGCCGAGATGATCCGGTGTTCGCGGCTCATGTCGTGGGCGCTCTCGAGCACGTGCCCGAGCGGCGGGCGGCGCAGCACCACGCTGGCGCCACGGGCATCGAAGCAGCGATAGGTCAGGTTGGAGTGCCCGCCGGCGATGAGTTGAAAGGTCAGCGGCGGCGTCAGCCCCACGTTTGCGGCGGTCATCCAGTCGGTCACCGCTGCCACGTCGATGCCTGCCACCGTGCTTTCCTGATCCGATCCCGTCATTGCGCCTCCTCTTCCACCTGCATGCCCACCAGCTGTGCCGCGTGCGACGCGGGTATCAGAGCCTACCCAAACGCTTTGAGTTTTGACATGAGATGGTTTTAGATCGCGCGTCATGCCCGATCCCGCAAGCTGGTGTCCCGACTGGATCCGTCGTTGAGTTGCAGCACGCGCCCTGCCGTGCGGATCGGTGCCGCGGCCCTGGTGCTATGGCTCGGCGCCTGCGCCGGACTGCCCGCCGGGATCCCGCCGGCACCAGCCGGCGACCCGGACGCGGCAACCCTGACCCTGCCGGGCGGAAGAACGGTGAACGTGCTGCCCGAGGCCCTGAGTTATTCCGGCGAAGCGACCCTGCGCTGGCCGGACGGACGCACCTACCAGGGCAACTTCGAGGCCGGCAAACCCCAGGGCCAGGGCATCGAAACCCGGCCGGACGGCGCCATCTACCGCGGCTCGTGGCAAGGCGGTCAGCGCCACGGCCAGGGCGAGCTGCGGCTGGCCAACGGCGACAGTTACCGCGGCACCTTTGCGGACGGAATGCGCCAGGGCCAGGGCACGCTGCACAGCAGTCAGGGCGTCTACACCGGCGCCTGGCAGGCCGACATGCCCGATGGCCCGGGGGTATTCGATGCGGCGGACGGCGCCCGTTACGAGGGCGAGTGGCGCGGCGGCATGCGCTTCGGCGCCGGCACCTACCAGGCCGCCGACGGTTCCCGCTACGACGGTGACTGGGCCTACGACCAGCCTCACGGCTTCGGCACCCTGATCACCCCCGACGGCGCAACCTACGAGGGTGAGTGGCGCGACGGGACCCAGGCCGGCTACGGCCGCTCGGAAGGTCCGTCGGGGGAAGTCTACGAAGGCACCTTCGTAGACGGCGAACGTCATGGCTTCGGGCACGTCAGCCGACCCGACGGCAGCCGCTATCAGGGCGAGTGGCAGGCCGGCAAACGGCACGGTCAGGGCCGCGAAACCCGGGCCGACGGGTCCTACCACGACGGTTCCTGGGAGTTGAATCAGGCCCTCGGCCCCGGCACCCGGCAGCGTCCCGACGGCATCGAGATCACCGGCCTGTGGAACGCGGACACGGCCTCCAACGGGATTGTGCTGCTGCCGTCCGGTGAGGAATTCGCCGGGCCCCTGTTCGGGGCCCACAACCGCACCGTCAGCGACCCGCTGCTGGCCTGGCTGCAGGCGGGCGCGGGCCGCGGTGATCCTTACGCCCAGTACCTGCTGGGCACGATCTACCTGGATTTCGAGGATCCGCCGCGGGACCCCGCCGCGGCGCGCCGCTGGCTCGGCGGCGCAGCCAGCGCCGGTATCGCCGACGCCCAGTTCCGGCTGGCACTGACCTACGAAGCGGTCAATCCGCCGCGGGTGGTCGCCCTGCTCTCGGAAGCCGCCGAACAGGGCCACCCGGGCGCCAACCAGACGCTGGGCGAGTACTACCACGGCGGCATCACGGTGCCGCGCAACCCGCATCGGGCCATCCACTATTACCAACGGGCGGTGGAAGGCGGCAGCGTGATCGCGCGCAACAACCTGGCCTGGTTGCTGGCCACCACGCCGGACGCCGGGCTCCGCGACGGACCGCGGGCGGTCGATCTGATCGCGCCCATCGCCTTGTACAGCGGCGCCTGGCAGTATCTGGACACCCTGGCCGCGGCCTGGGCGGCGGCCGGCGACTTCGATCAGGCCGCCAGTACCGCCCAACAGGCGATCGAGGCGCAGCGCCGTCAGGACGGCGGCGCCGACGCCACGCCCCTGGAGCAGCGCCGGGCACGGTACCTGGCCGGAGAGATCTACATCGAAGACGGCTGAGCGGCTCGTCCTGGCGTGATGGAGTATTCATGAGCGGAGTCAACTGGCCCTTTCTGCGCACCGCCAATCCGACCATCGTCCGGGCACAGGGACCGTACCTGTTCAGTGCCGACGGCCAGCGCATTCTCGATGCCGCCGGCGGCGCCATCGTGGCCAACATCGGCCATGGCCGGGAGCGGGTTGCGGCCCGGGTCGCCGAGGCGACGCGCGAGTGCACGTACGTGGTCCCGCCCTGGGTCACGCCGTCGCGCCAGGCCCTGGCCGAAGCCCTGACCCGGGACTGGCTGCCGCCGGGCCTCGGCCGGATTCACGTGACTTCCGGCGGCTCCGAAGCGGTGGAGGCGGCGGTGAAAATGGCCCTTCAGTATCAGGCCGCCATCGGCCGGCCCGAGCGCAGCACCATCATCAGCCGCAGCGTGTCCTACCATGGCACCACGTTCACCACCACGGCCCTGTCGGGCCATGCCGCCCGCAAGCGCGGCCTCGAACACGCGCTGGTGCGTTACCCGCGGGCCGCCACACCGTATCCGCTGCGCTGTCCGCTGGGCCGCCACCACGCCGATGCCGGCAGCTACTACGTCGAGCAGTTACGGCAGACCATCGAACAGCAAGGCGCGGCCACCATTGCCGCCATCGTTGCCGAGCCCATCACCGGCTCCAGCGGTGGCGCCATCGTGCCTCCCGACGACTACTGGCCCGCGGTACGCCGGTTGTGCGACGAGCACGACATCGTGCTGATACTGGACGAGGTCATGACCGGGTTCGGCCGCACCGGAAAACCGTTCGGTCATCAGCACTGGCCGATTGCGCCGGACATCCTGGTGGCCGGCAAGGGGCTGGCCGGCGGCTACGCGCCGCTCGGCGGCGTGTTTGCCGCGGAGCGCATCGGCGAGGCCCTGGCGGCGGCCCGCATGAACGTCATGTTTCACACCTTCGGCGCCCACCCGGCGGCCTGCGCGGCGGCCGTCGAAGTCCTGCAGATCCTCAAGGAAGAGGATCTGGTGCAGCGTGCAGCGCACATGGGAGAACACCTCAAAGCCCGCCTGGAGGACACGTTCGACCAGCATCCCCATGTGGCCGAGGTGCGCGGCCGCGGCCTCCTGTGCGCCATCGAAGTGGTACGCGACCGGGACACCCTGGAACCCTTCGACGAGTCCGCCGACGTCGCCAACCGCATCGTCGCCAACGCATTGCAGGACGGCGTGTTTTTCTACGGCGGCGGCACCGGTGAAGTCCGCGACATCGTGTGCATGGGCCCGCCGTTCATCATCGACGAACAGCACGTGGAGCAGATGGTCCAGACCCTGGCCGCGGCGGTGGACCGGGCCACCCGGGACGCCCGCGACGCGACGTGAACGCCCGGCTCGGCATGGCGGCGGGCATGCGCTGTTTTTTCGACGGCCTGCGCGCCGTCCGGGCACCCGGCCTGCGCCGCTACACCTGGCTGCCGGCACTGGCGAGCCTGGTTGTGGTCGGCGCCGGACTTGCGGTCACCTTCGCCTACACCGACACCCTGAGTGCCTGGCTGAACGGACTGCTGCCCCAGTGGCTGTCCTTTCTGTCGGCGGTGCTGACGCCCCTGGTGTATCTGCTGGGGCTGCTTGCCGGCACCTGGCTGTTCGCCCTGCTGGCGGTACTGACCGCCGGTCCGTTCATGGGCGATCTGTCGCTGGCAGTGGAGCGCTCGGCGTTCGGAACCGGCCCGGCCCAACCGGCCTCGTTCTGGTCCGGACTCGCCAGCGCCGTGGCCCGGGAGCTGCGCAAGCTCCTCTACTATCTGCCCCGCTTGTTACTGGTCTTCCTGCTCACCCTGATTCCGCTGCTCAATACCCTGGCGCCGCTGGTCTGGTTCGCGTTCGGCGCCTGGATCCTCGCCGTTCAATTCTGCGATTATCCGCTGGAGAACCGCGGACAGCCGTTCCGCGATACCCTTGCCCTGCTCAAACGCCAGCGCCTGGCAGCGCTGGGCTTCGGCGCCTGCGCCACCCTGGCCCTGGCCATCCCGCTGGTCAACTTTCTGCTCATCCCCGCCGCCGTAGCCGGCGGCACGCTGCTGTGGGGCCGCAGCGTCGGCGCCGCGCGCCCCAACGAGCCGCGGTCGAACCGCTGACATCCCGGCTTTCGCTCCCGATCCAGGCGGCGTAAAGTTCCGCTGGGGAGAGAGCGACAGAGGTCACCCATCATGCGACTGAAGCAACGCCTGATCCGGGCCGGCGCCGTGGCGGCGCTGGCGGTGTTTTCATGGGCCGCGTTTGCTGGCGGCGACCCTCAGCGAGTCGGCAACTTCACGCTGCTCGACCACCAGGGCGCCGCCCACGAGCTCCACTATCACGGTGATGCCGCAGCCATCGTAATCATGGTGCAGGGCAATGGCTGCCCCATCGTACGCAATGCCGTCACCGACATTCAGGACCTGGCCGCGGCCTACCAATCCCGTGGCGTGCGCTTCTTCATGCTCAACAGCAACCTGCAGGACGATCGCGACAGCATCGCCCGGGAGGCCGCCGAGTACGGCATCGAACTACCGGTGCTGGTAGACGAAACCCAGCTCGTCGGCGAAGCGCTCGGGGTGGTCCGCACCGCCGAAGTGTTCGTCATCGATCCCGACGGCTGGCAACTGGTGTATCGCGGCCCCATCAACGACCGCGTGACCTACGAACACCAGAAGCCGGCGGCCACGGCAAGTTATCTGGCCGACACCCTGGACGCCATGCTGGCGGAAGAACCGGTGCCGCTGGCCGAGCGCGACGCCATCGGCTGCCTGGTCAACTTCCCGGAACGCAGCGAAGCCCACAGCGCCATCAGCTACTCCGACACCGTGGCGCCGATCCTGAAGGACAACTGTGTGGTCTGCCACAGTCCCGGCGGCATCGGCCCGTGGGCCATGACCGGCTACGACATGGTGCGCGGCTTCGCTCCCATGATCCGCGAAGTGCTGATGACCAATCGCATGCCACCCTGGCACGCCGATCCCCATGTCGGTCAGTGGCAGGACGATCGGAGCATCAGCAACGCCGACAAACAGACGCTGGTGCATTGGATCGAAGCCGGCGCGCCGCGCGGCACCGGTCCGGATCCGCTGGCCGATCTGCCGCCGGTGAGCAGCGACTGGCCGCTCGGCGAGCCGGATCTGGTGCTCGAGATCCCGGCCTTCGACGTTCCGGCCAGCGGCGTCGTGGACTACCAGTTTCCGGTGATCGCCAATCCCCTCGACCACGGCGTCTGGATCGAGGCCGCCACCATCATTCCCGGCGACCGGACCGTGGTCCATCACGTCCTCGCCGGTTCCGCCGACACCTTCGACCCGGAGGTGGAACGGGAAGAAAGCGTGTTCGAGAACTACATCATCGGCTACGCACCGGGCGCGGAGTCCTACACCATGCCGGCGGGCACTGGCGTCTACGTGCCGCCCGGCGGCGCCTATCTGTTTCAGATGCACTACACCCCCACCGGCCGGGCCAGCACCGACCGGTCCCGCATGGGCCTGTACTTCGCCGACGCGCCGCCGGACAACTTCCTGAGGCATCAGGTGGTTCTCGATCCCACCATCCACATCGACCCGCAAACGCCCGATCACGAAGAGGCCGCCTACCATCAGTTCACCGGTGACGCGGTGTTGTACACGCTGTTTCCCCACAGCCACTATCGCGGACGAAGTTCCAGTTTCGAACTGGTGTACCCGGACGGCCGCCGCGAGCTGCTGCTGTCGGTGCCGGCCTACGACTTCAACTGGCAGCGCGGCTACAACTTCGTGGAGCCCAAAGCGGTGCCGGCGGGCGCCCGGCTGGTCCACCGGACGGTCTACGACAACTCGGCGCAGAATCCGGCCAACCCGGACCCCAGCCGGACCGTGCCCTGGGGGCTCCAGTCCTGGGACGAGATGCTCTACGGCGCCTTCAGTTATGCCTGGGTCGAGGAGTCCTCGGCACAGCCCATCCACGATCCGCAGTTGTCGGAACTGGCCCAGTGGTTCGGTTTCATCGACGACGACATGGATGGCAGGCTGGTCTGGAGCGAGATGCCGGATTTCCTCAAGAAACGTCTGGTCCAGGGCTTCGCCGGCGCCGACGCCAACCAGGACGGCGGTCTGGACCTGCAGGAGTTCGCGCTGCTGCAGCAACGTCAGGCGGAAGCGCGCGCCCGGCAGGAAGCTGCTGCGGCCAGCGCCCGGTAACGCAGTATCCGCTCAGTCGAACGCGACCGGCAGCGACCGGTCGCGTTCGTGATCGTCGAGCAGCGCAACGTCCTGCGCCAGGGTGCGCCCGAGTGACAGGTCCGGCAACGCATCGACGGCAAAAAAGGCGGCGGCCGTAGTCTCGATACTGACCGTCGGCGCGCCGCCCTCCAGATCACACACGAACAGCAGTTTGTAGATCCGCTCCAGCCCCGGCGGCTGGTAGGGATGCAGATGGCGATCCCGGATTGCCGCCAGCTTCGACGCCCGGACCACGAATCCGGATTCTTCGATGACTTCGCGCTCGATGCTGCCCCGTGGCGAATCATGCTCGTCCGCCCAGCCACCGGGCAGCGACCAGCGGCCGTCACTCTCCTCCCGGACCAGCAGCACCTCGCGCCGGGCGTCGGCGCCCGTTCGAAACACACCGGCCCGCACGTCCACCTTGGGAGTCGGGTAGCCCCGCTCCGGCAGATAGAAGTCCGCCAGGCGCTGCGGCGGGCTGTCGATCAGTTGCGCCAGCATCTGATGGGCGATGCGCCGGATCTCCTCGTAGCGTTCCAGGTCGTAATCGTCGTGGCCATAGGTGGCGCCGGTCTGGGCGATGGCCCGCAGCCGCTGGGCCCACGCCAGCCACGAGCCGGGCGCCGTCAGCGGGTCCACCGCATCACTCATGCCAGGGCCGCCTTGACCGCCGCCAGCCGTTCGATGGTGGCCAGAGCCTGACTCTGATCGGCACTGATGTTGCGCGCGATCACGTCGGTGAAGCCCAGTTCCCGATAGCCCGCCAGCTCGTCCGCAACTTCCGCCACCGATCCCACCAGCAGCGCCTCTTCGGCAAATCCCCGGTACCCCGCTTGCACATAGGGCGCCGCCAGGCGCCGGGCCTCCTGGCTGCTGGCGCCGACCAGGACGTCGCGGCGCAGTGCCACCGCATCCGGGCTGCGGCCGTGTTCGGCACAGGCCTGGCGGTAGATGTTGAGACCGTCCGTGGCCTGATTCCGGGTCAGCCCCGGCGAAGCCAGCCAGCCCTCGGCAACCCGGGCGGTACGGTTGATGGCGGCCGGCGCGATACCGCCGACCCAGACCTCCACCGGTTCCGGCGGCAACGGCGATATCCGCGCCCTGGCGACCGGCCAGAAGCGCTCCAGCGTGACTTCCTCGCCGCGCCACAGCGCCCGCAGGGCTGTCAGGGCTACCTCGAAACGAGCCACCCGTTCAGCCATGGGCACCCCCATCCCTTCCCCCTGACGGCGCTCGCCGCCCAGGCCGCACTGCAGGATGAACCGCCCCGGCGCGATGCTGGCGAGTGTCGCTACCTGCTCGGCAAGCAGCACCGGATGCCACAACGGCAACAGGTACAGCGCGCCGGCCGGCTTGTCACCCCACTCTGCCAGCATGCGGCCGAGGATCGGGGTGTTCTGAAAATAGGGGGTCGCGGTGACGTGATGATCGCCGACGAACAGGCTGTCCAGGTCCGCGGCCCGTGCGGCCCGGGCCCGCTCCACCATGAACCGCGCGCCGCTGCGGGGTTCGTCCACCCGATAGGCCGACGAGACCGATATTCCGATACGCATGTTCTGGCCTCCGCCGGTCATGATACCCCGGACCCGATGGCACCGGTTCCGGTACCCGGTATGCCTGGCGCCCTCAGCCGATCCGGCCCCAGGCCGGGAACGCCTCGTGCGGGCCCAGGCGCCGCAGCCGATGCGCCAGCAGCCGCCCGGCCGCGAACAGGAAGTCCCCTTCCAGCCGCTCGCCGGCCAGAAGCCGCGGCAGCCAGTACCGGTCGTCGTCCCACATGCGCTCCAGCGGCAGGGCATCCACCGGCGCCCAGAACGGTTCGGCCTCCGCGGAGGGCCGAGGTTCGCCGGCGAACGCGGTGGCGGTGAAGACCAACCCCAGCCAGTCGTGGTCGCGGGTGTCCACGAAGCGGAACACCGCGGCCTGGCGGGCATCATGCACTTCGATCCCGACCTCCTCATGGGTTTCCCGGAGCACGCAGGCCGCCGGCGACTCGCCAGGCTCCGGTTTGCCGCCCGGACCGTTGATCTTGCCGGCGCCATGGCCACGGCGTTTGTGAATCAGCAGGACCTGATCCTCGCACCGCAGGAACAGCAGGGTTCCGACCCGGTCCGGGCGCCAGTCGAGCAGTCGCCGGTGCAGATCGTCGCGGGCCGCGGCATCGCCACCGAACGTCTGGTCATCCATGGCGGCAGGATAGCAGGGACGCCGCGGCCCGGTCCCGCGACCGCCCCCTCGCAGCGGGCGCCCGTTCAGGCCACCAGCGCAATGGGCGGAATGTCGCCGAGTCCGGTGGGTGCCAGTTGCCCGGCCAGGCGCTGGGCGACCTGGCGCCAGTCGCGAGTCAGCGCATCGGCCCGGCATCCGGCACGATCAACGCTCAGGGCCCGCTCCACCGCGGCCTGCAGATCGTCGTCCAGGCAACCGGTGACCCCGGGTACCACCACGTCCCGCGGGCCGGTCACGGGATACCCGGCCACCGGGGTCCCGCAGGCCATGGCCTCGAGCATGACCAGGCCGAAGGTGTCGGTGCGCGAGGGAAAGACGAACACGTCGGCGTCGGCGTACTCCGCCACCAGTTCTTCGCCATGACGGAAGCCGAGCCACTCGGCCCCGGGGAAACGCCGCTGCAGATCGGCACGGGCCGGACCGTCGCCGACGATGCGCTTGTCGGCATCCAGGTTCAGTTGCAGAAACGCTTCGATGTTCTTTTCTACCGCCACCCGGCCCACGTACAAAAGCCGCGGGCGGGTGCGGGGCCGGCGCGGCGCCGGCCGGAACCGGCCGGTGTCGACTCCGCGGCCCCACACCACCAGATTACCGATCCCCCAGCGGGCCAGTTCGCCGCGATGAGACTCGGTGGTACACAGCACGGAACTCGCCGGGCGATGGAACCAGCGCAGATAGCGATAGCCCACCGACAGCGGCAGCGACACCCGTTCGTGGACGTACTCGGGGAACTTGGTGTGCAGGGAGGTGGTGAACGGGATGCCGCGCCGGGTCAGGTAGCGCCGCGCCGACAGACCCAGCGGCCCTTCGGTGGCCAGGTGTACGGTGTCAGGGCGGAACGACTCCACCATGGCGGCCAGACGCCACGGATCCCGGGCCACCCGGATCTCCGGATAACTCGGCAGCGGCACCGTGGCGAACAGCCCCGGATGCAGCACCTGCACCTCGAAACCGAGTTCCGGCAGATGCCCGATCACCGACTTCAGGGTCGTCACCACCCCGTTGGTCTGGGGCTCCCAGGCATCGCTGACGATGAGCAGCCGGCTCACGCCCGCACCCGATCCGCCGCTGCCGGCACCTCGGTGGGCAGCGCGACCACGTTGGACCCGGTCCTGACGGCATCGGTGAGGCGCGCTGACCGGCTCCAGTCGAGAATCCGAATGGTGCCGCCCGCCTCTTCCACCAGAGCCGTGCAGCTCTCCACCCAATCCCCGCAATTGAGGTAGCGAATCCCGTCCAGATCGCGGATTTCGGCGTGATGAATGTGCCCGCAGACCACACCCTCGAATCCCTGGCGCCGGCAGTCGTGAGCTACCGCTTCCTCAAAGTCACTGACGAAGTTGACCGCCCGCTTGACCCGCTGCTTGATCCACGCGGACAGCGACCAGTACCCGTAACCCAGGCGTCCGCGCAAAGTGTTGAGGTGCCGGTTGAGTTCCAGCAGGATGGTGTAGCCGATGTCACCGAGAAAGGCCACCCAGCGGTGGTAGCGGGTGATCACGTCGTACTCGTCGCCGTGCACCACCAGCAGCCGGACCCCGTCGGCGGTGACGTGAATGGCCCGGTCCACCAGTTCGATGTTACCCACGTACAGATCCGAGTAACGGCGCAGGAACTCGTCGTGGTTGCCGGTGACGTAGCAGACCCGGGTACCGCGCTTGCTCAGGGTCAGAAAACGCCGCAGGACGTTGCTGTGGGATTGCGGCCAGTACATCGACGACTTCATCCGCCAGCCATCAATGATGTCACCCACCAGATACAGTTCGTCACAGGTATGCTGCTTCAGGAAGTCGAGGAGCTGGTCTGCCTGACAGCCTTTGGTGCCCAGGTGGATGTCCGAGAGGAAGATGGTACGGTAGTGCGTCTTGCCTTCCTCTTGCGGGTTTTCGTTGTTCATCAGTGACTCCGCGGGAGTTTCTCGAAGGCTAGCCATGTATCGTGATTCATCCGTGACAAATCGATGAACGATTTGTGACGGCCAGGCGGAGTGTGACGGACGTGGATATTTCCATCGAAGTGCTTCAAGGCGACATCACCCGACAGAACGTTGACGCTATTGTCAACGCAGCGAACCCGTCCCTGCTCGGCGGCGGCGGGGTCGACGGCGCCATTCATCGTGCCGCCGGGCCGGATCTGCTGGAAGCCTGTCGCCGCATTGGCGGCTGCCCTGCCGGCGAAGCCCGGCTGACCGCCGGCTACCGGTTACCCGCCCGCCACGTCATCCATACCGTGGGTCCGGTGTGGCAGGGTGGCGGCAATGCCGAGGCGGCGTTGTTACATGCTTGTTACACGAACTGTCTGACGCTGGCGGAGCAGGAGGGGCTGGCCAGCCTGGCGTTCCCGGCCATCAGCACCGGGGTCTACGGCTATCCGCCGCAGCCGGCGGCGGCCATTGCCGTGAACAGCGTGCGCAGCCACCGGCCGGTAACGGTGGCGCAGGTGCGATTCGTGTGTTTTGACACAGCGACGCTGGACATCTACCAGCGGCTGCTGGCCTGAACATCCGCCGCCATCGACCTGGCGCCCGTCAGCCGGCGGCGTAGCGCTCGGCCAGGGCCTGGTAGAGAAGCTCCGGCACCCGTTCCGGCGCACAGTCCAGCGCGGCCAGCGCTTCCACCAGATGGGCGTTGTCTTCCCGGCCCTGCCAGAGCTTGCGGTATTCACCGCTCTTGTAGCCGTGGTCCTGACGGAAGCCGTTGAGGACATTCTTGCCGACATAGAGCCGGAACAGTTCCGGCAGTGCCATGGGCAGCGCCTCCAGCACCTGCAGAAAGGGCGCCATGGCGAACTGGCGGGCGCTCAGGGTTTCCCCGGCCAGCGCCTCCACCGCGCTGCGGAAGCGTTCCGCACGGCCGGCCTCGTCGAGACCCTCAGCAGCGCCGGCGGCGCCATCCGCAACGCTCACGAGCGCGCGGACCACCGCATCGTCCAGCGTATCGGCCCGGATCATGTCGCTGAGCCCGAAATGCCAGATGTCCACGACTTCGAGTTTGACCTGGTCCGTGTCCGGGGTCTGGTGCTTCCACCACTTCCAGCCGAAGTGGTCGAGCAGCTCGGCGCACTCGACCCACACCGCCCGGTAGTACCGGTAGCCCTGGCTGCGCCAGTCGGGATGCACCTGGCGGTTGTGGGCGTCCTGCATGCTGGCCATGGTGCTCACCATGGCGCGCGCCTGCGCCTCGTCCGCCAAGCCCGAGTCTGCCATCCGCGTTTCCTGACCCTGATCCAGAGGCCCGGAATTATGGGGTATTCTGTGAACCATGGCCAAAATGCTGCGAACCGCGCTCATCATGCACCCGGTCGTGCGCGACGAGCTGCTTCGCGACGACCATGTCGACCGTCTGTCCCGGGCGGTGGATCTGGTCAGCCGCGAGCCGCTGCGCAATTTCGAGGATCTGGGCATCGAGATGAGCCGGATCGAGGTGCTGATCACCAGCTGGGGCTGTCCGCCCATCGGCCCGGAGGTGGTCGAGCGGCTGTCCAAGCTGCGACTGATTGCGCACCTGGCCGGGAGCGTGAAGGGTTTTCTGGACGACGCGGTCTGGCGCCGCGGCATTCTGGTGACCAACGCGGTCGCCGCCAACGCCGTGCCGGTCGCGGAATATACGGTGGCGGCGATCCTGTTCGCCGGCAAGCGGGTGATGCAGCTCCAGCGGGCTTATGCCCGGGTCCGGGAGAACCGGGCGCCCTGGACCCGTGAAGCGCCGGATGTCGGCAACTATCGCAAGACCGTGGGCATCATCGGCGCTTCCCATGTCGGGCGGCTGGTGATCCAGCACCTGCGGGCCTTCGACCTGGAGGTTCTGCTCTACGATCCGTACGTGCCGCCGCTGGCGGCCCGTGACCTCAGAGTGTCCAAGGTCACCCTGTCGGAGCTGCTGACCCGCTCCGATGTGGTGTCCCTGCACGCCCCGCTGTTGCCCGAGACCCGTCACATGCTGGCCACCCGGGAACTGTCCCTGATGAAGGATGGCGCAACCCTGATCAATACCGCCCGCGGGGCTCTGGTCGATCCGGCCGCCCTGGAAGCAGAGCTGGCGCGCGGCCGGCTGTTCGCCATCCTCGACACCACCGAACCGGAGGTGCTGCCGACCGACTCGCCGCTCTACGATCTGCCCAACGTGTTCCTGACCCCGCACATCGCCGGGTCCCTCGGTCGCGAGACCGAACGCCTGTCCGACTACATCGTGGCCGAGGTGGAACGTTACGCCCGGGGCATCAGCCTCAAATACCTGGTGCGCCGCGAACAGCTCCCCCGCCTAGCTTAGCTAGGCGCCCTGGCGTTGGCGCCCTGGCGTTGCCAGGCACCTGTCACACCGGGCCCGCCATTGCGGTACCCTGCCCGTTTCGACCATCGACGGGAATTCGGAGATCCTCATGGACCTGTCCTACGGACCCCAGTACGAGACCTTCCGCAGCGAGGTGCGAGCCTTCCTTGCCGACCACGCCGACCAGGCTCCCCGCGGCGGCGGATTACGCGACGACAAGACCCTGGCCTGGCAGCGGCTGTTGATCGAACACGGCTACGCGGCCCGCACCATCCCGCGGGAGTACGGCGGCTACGGCGCCGAACCGGACATCCTGAAATCGCGCATCATCGCCGAGGAGTTCGCCAGCGCCCGGGTCAGCCCCGGTCTCGGCGGTCAAGGCATTTCCATGCTGGCGCCGACCCTGCTGGAGATGGGTACCGAGGAACAGAAGCGCACCTTCATTCCGCCGACCCTGCGCGGCGAGATGATCTGGTGCCAGGGCTACTCGGAACCCGGCGCCGGCAGCGACCTGGCCAGCCTGACCACCAGCGCCACCCTGGACGGCGACGACTGGGTGGTCAACGGCCAGAAGATCTGGACCAGCACCGCGCAGCTCGCGGACTGGATCTTCTGCCTGGTGCGCACCGAACCGGAGGCGCCGAAACACAAAGGCATCTCGTTCCTGCTGTTCCGCATGGACACCCCGGGCATCGAGGTACGGCCGCTGGTGGACATGACCGGAGCGGCCAATTTCAACGAAGTGTTCTTCACCGACGTGCGGGTGCCGAAGGATCAGATCGTCGGCGCCCGGGGTCAGGGCTGGCAGGTGGCCAACGCCATCCTTGGTCATGAGCGGGACTCCCTGGGCAACCCCAACGCCACCCTGTCACGGCTCAATGCACTGACCGACCTGATGCGCGAAGAGACCTTGGACGGTACGCCCATCATCGACAACCCGGTGTTCCGTGACCGGCTGATGCGCATCCAGGGCCGGGTGATGGCCATGCGGGCCAACGACCTGCGCATCCTTTCAGCCAACGTCAACGGCGGTAATGCCGGACTGGCGCGCATGATCGTGAAACTGCAGGGCACCGAGCTGCGTCACGAGCTGGAGGCGCTGGCCATCGACGTCATGGGCGAGATCGGCCTGGCCTACGACGACAACCCGTATCTGCGTGATCACGGTAGCTGGCAGACCCAGTACATGTACTTTCTGGGACTGATCATCGGCGGCGGCACGTCGCAGATTCAGAAGAACATCATCAGTGAGCGCGGCCTCGGTTTGCCGCGGGAACCCAAACTGGCCCCCCAGGAGTCCTGACCATGGAGTTCGGTCTTTCCCAGGAACAGGTCCTGCTGCAGGACAACGTCAATCGCTTTCTCGCCGACCGGGTGCCCCTGGACCGGGTCAGAACATTCGCCAAACAGGTCCCCGGCGACCATGCCGACATCTGGCGCGGCCTGGCGGAGCTCGGCATCCCTGCCCTGCTGGT
This sequence comes from uncultured Gammaproteobacteria bacterium, assembly GCA_942491135.1. Lineage (GTDB taxonomy): Bacteria > Pseudomonadota > Gammaproteobacteria > Pseudomonadales > Azotimanducaceae > UBA7803. Next base: position 25,447 of record CALNZS010000017.1, read on the forward strand.
TCCGGAATCCGCCGGCGGCCTGGGCATGTCGTGCCTGGACGCGGCCCTGGTCGCCGAAGCGCTCGGCGCGCATGCAGCGCCGGCGCCGTTCCTGGGCAGCGCGGTGGCCGCGCCCGTGGCCCTGGCCGACGGCAATCACGACGACCTGCTCGGGCGCACCGCCGACGGCAGCACCCGGCTCGGCCTGGCCGTGGCCGAAGCCATCGGCGCCCGGGCCGACGCCGGCGTCGAGGCCAACGGCACCCGTCTCAGCGGGAAGTGCCTGTTCGTCGTCGATGCGCCCGCCGAAGTCTACCTGGTGGCCGATCAGCGCCGGCACCTGTACCTGCTGCCGGCGGATGCTGCCGGAATCACCATCCGCAATCTCACCACCATCGACCGCACCCGGCCCACGGCCGAACTGCAACTGAACGGGGCCGAAGCCCGGCTGGTCAGCGACGATCCGGCCCGGCTGGCACGGCTGCTGGACGTGACCCGGGTCATGCTCGCCGCCGATACTCTGGGCGCGGCCCAGACCATGCTCGACAAAGCCGTGGACTACGCCGGGGAACGCAAACAGTTCGGCCGTCCCATCGGTTCCTTTCAGGCGGTCAAACACCTGTGCGCCGAGATGGCCGCGGCCCTCGAGCCGTGCCGGGCTCTGGTCTGGTACGCCGCCCACGCCCTCGACGAGCTGCCGGAGGAATCCCATCTGACCGCCTGTCACACCAAGGCCCACCTGGCCGAAGTGGGCCGCTTCGTGGCCCGGACCGCCACCGAAGTGCACGGCGGCATGGGCTTTACCGACCTGCTGGGATTGCACTACTGGTTCAAGCGCATCGGGTACAATCGGCAGATGCTCGGGACCCCGGAGTTGCTGCGCGAAGTGGCGGCCCGGGCCCAGGGCCTGGGTGTCTGAGGATTCCCGGCTTCGGAAACAGGATTAGGGGGCCTCATGGCCGCGAACCCTGCCAAGTTGCCCGTGCTGCCGTTGAAGAACACGGTGGTCTACCCGCAGATCATCGTGCCGCTGGCGGTTGGACGGCCCATGTCGCTGGCGGCGGTGAACAGCGCCCTGGAACGGGGCCGCGAGCTGGTCACCGTGGCCCAGCGCGATCCGGAGGAACAGCGCCCCGCGCGTGACGGTCTGTACGACGTCGGCACCGTAGTCACCATCTCGCGCATCGAAAAACGCAGTCAGGGTTCCTCCAGCGCCGCCGCCGAGGGGTCCGGCGGTGCCGTGGAAGGGGCTCAGATCATCGTTCAGGGCTTACGCCGGGTGCGCCTCGGCGGCGCCGAATGGGACGGCGACCGGCTGCTCGCCGACACCCAACCGCTGCCCGACGTCACCATGGGCGAGCCGGGCGCCGACCCGGCCACGGTGGATGCCCTGGTGCGGGAAAACCTGGAACTGGCGCAGCAGATCGCCCGGCTCTTCGATCAGGAAAACGGCGCCCAGATCTATCAGCAGCTGGTCGGCTCGCTGCCCGATCCCATCACCCAGATGTATCGCATCGCGTCGCTGGCCAACCTGGCGGTGTCCCAGGAGCAGGAGGTCCTGGAGTGTGACAACGCCCTGCAGCTCATGGAGGCGCTGCACCGCATCCTGCTGCACGAACAGCAGGTCACGGAACTGCGCCGCCAGATCGCCGAGCAGGCCCGGGACGACATGGAGTCCCAGCAACGCGAACACCTGCTGCGTCAGCAGAAACGGGCCATCGAGCAGGCCCTGGGCGAGGACGACGGCGACGAGGACATCCGCGAACTCAAGGCCGAGCTCGACCAGGCCGAGCTGCCGGAGCCGGTGCGCAAGGAGGTCGACCGGGAACTGCGCCGCCTGGCCCGCATGTCCGTCAACGCCGCCGACTACCAGGTAGCCCGGGCTTATCTGGAACTGGTTGCCGAGTTGCCGTGGCACGCGCGCACCACGGACCAGCTCGACCTGGACCATGCCCAGCAGGTGCTGGATCAGGATCACTACGGGCTCGACGAGGTCAAGGCGCGGATCCTGGAATCCCTGGCGGTGCTGGAACTGAATCCGGCCTCCCACGCCCCGATCCTGTGCCTGGTTGGTCCGCCGGGGGTCGGCAAGACTTCGCTGGGCCAGTCCATCGCCCGGGCCATGGGCCGCAAGTTCGAACGCCTGAGCCTCGGCGGCCTGCACGACGAAGGCGAGTTGCGCGGCCACCGGCGCACCTACATCGGCGCCATGCCGGGACGCATCATCCAGGGGGTGCGGCGCGCCGGCGTGACCAATCCCATCCTGATGCTGGACGAAATCGACAAGCTCGGCCGGGACTTCCGCGGCGACCCGTCGGCAGCGCTGATGGAGATCCTGGACCCGGCCCAGAACCGGGAGTTCCGCGACAACTACCTGAACCTGCCCTACGACCTGTCGGGGGTGTTCTTCATCACCACCGCCAATACCCTGGAGGGCATTTCCCGGCCCCTGCTGGACCGCATGGAGGTCCTGGAACTGTCGGGCTACAGCGATCAGGAAAAGCAGGCCATCGCCCGCCGTTACCTGATTCCGCGGCAGCGCGCCGAAGCGGGCCTGTCGGAAGCGCAGCTCGACATCAGCGACCCGGCGCTGGAAGTGATGATCCGGCGCTACACCCGGGAAGCCGGCGTCCGCGAGCTGGAGCGGGTCATCGGGCGGCTGGCGCGCAAACGGGCGCGGCAGGTGGTCGGCCGGGAGCCGGTGGACGGCACCATCAACCCGGACGACCTGACCGACCTGCTGGGCCCGGAGAAGTTCAAACGGGACCATCTGCGCGACCCGCTGTCACCCGGGGTGGCGGCGGGCCTGGCCTGGACCGAATCCGGCGGCGACGTACTCTACGTCGAGACGGCGCTGACTCAGAAGGACGACAAGATCACCCTGACCGGACACCTCGGCCAGGTCATGCAGGAATCGGCGCGCACCGCCCGCAGCTACCTGTGGACCATCGCCGAACAGATCGACCTGGACCGCGACAGCATCGAACGCCACGGCGTGCACGTGCACGTGCCCGAAGGCGCGGTGCCCAAGGACGGACCTTCCGCCGGGGTGGCCATCGCCACCGCCCTGGTATCGGCCTACCGGCACAAACCGGCGCGCGCGGATCTGGCCATGACCGGCGAACTCACGCTGTCCGGACTGGTTCTGCCGGTAGGCGGGGTCAAGGAGAAGGTTCTGGCCGCCCACCGCACCGGTATGCGATGCGTCATTCTGCCCCGGGACAACGAGGCGGACCTGGCCAAGCTACCGGACGAGGTCCGGCGGGACATGGACTTCGCCCTGGTAGACCACCTCGATCAGGTGCTTGAGGTCGCCTTCCCGCGCTGAGCGATCAGCACCCGCGGCGCCGATCGGCGCCGCCACCCGCGCCGCAGCCACACTGGACGAGGTGCAGTTCGGCCGCCGGGGCAACGTCCTCGGCGGCCGGCCCGGGCCGGTGGAGTCGCGGTTCCAGACTGCGGCGGGCGGCGCTGCGCAATCCCACGAAGCGTCTGAAGGCCGTAAACGGGTCGTATCGATGACGGGTCATGACGGCGGCTCTCGAACGGGTATGCTGACACCATACGCTGACGCTACTGACACCTGTCTGTCAGCAGGGTTCCAGATCGAATAGGAATCAGCTGATGCTGCTGACAACGGGGTGTCAGGAAGCGGCCGGAAGCGCGCCGCGGCCCTGCTAGCATACCGCCATGCGCCCCGCCGATAGATTGTTCCAGATCGTGCTCGCCCTCGGCCGCGGACGGGTGGTCACCGCCCGCTACCTGGCAGAGAACCTCGGGGTGTCCGAGCGCACCATATATCGCGACATTCAGGACCTGATGCTGTCCGGGGTGCCCATCGACGGCGAAGCCGGGGTCGGCTACCGCCTGCGCCGCGGTTTTCAGGTTCCGCCGCTGATGTTCGACGGCGCCGAGATCCAGGCTCTGGTATTCGGGGTCCGGGTCGCCCAGGCCTACGGCGATCCGGAGATGGCCAAAGCCGCCGACCGGGTGCTGAGCAAGGTCGATGCGGTGTTGCCGGACCGGCTGCGCGGGGAACTGGACTCGGAGCGGCTGGTGGTGCCGCCGCGGACGCTGCCGCCCGGCGCCCCGGAAATGCTCGGCGAAGTGCGCGAAGCCATCAATCGCCGGGTACGGCTGTTCCTGGACTACAGCGACGCCGGCGGGTCCACCACGGAGCGGATCGTCTGGCCCCTGTCCCTGCTTTACTGGGGACAGACCTGGACTCTGGGCGCCTGGTGCGAACTGCGCCAGGCGTTCCGCAGTTTCCGCATCGACCGGATCACGGCGTCCCGCACCCTGGCCTCGCGTTTTCCGGATGAGCCGGGCAAACGGCTGCAGGATTATTTCGCGGCGGTTCGCGGCCACATGGACGACGCCCCGGACTGAGTCGCCAGCGAGCCGGCAGTGGCAACATGTCGCCCGCGCGACAACCCCATCGTCACCACGATGGTAGTCTGCGACTCGCGAACCAACCGGAGAGTGAGATCATGGGGGAACGCAATCCTGTCGACGCAGGCCGCCGCCTGCTCGCCCGCGCGTCGCGGCCGATGACGCTGCTGATCGGCGCAGTCCTGATCGCGGGGTGTACCGCCGCCAAACCCAACCTGCCCACGGAAACCGCCGATGGCCTGCAACTGCAGCCCGACACCAAATTTGCGGCCGTGTATCTGCGCCCGGGGGCCGATTTCAGTGTCTACCAGAAGGTGGGCCTGGACCCGTGCAAGGTGTCGTTCAAGAAGAACTGGATGCGCGACCAGAACCAGGACCGCATCGATCTGACCAATCGCGTCACCCAGCAGGACGTGGATCGGATCCGCACCGGACTGGCCAAGATGTGCGACGAGGCATTCCGCGACGCCCTCCTCGAAGACCCCGCCTACACCCTGGTGGAGACCTTCAATCAGGGCGACGAAGTGCTGATCGTGCAGCCGGCCATCGTCAATCTCGACATCACCGCGCCGGACACGCGCTCCCCCAACGTCTCCTATGAGTTCACCACCTCGTCCGGCGAGATGACCCTGGAACTGGCGGCCGCCGACGCCACCACCCAGCAGGTTCTGGCGGAGATCGCGGACCGGCGCGAGGAAGCCGACGACGGCACCCTGAACTGGACCAACTCGGTCACCAACCGCTCCGACGCCGAGCGGATTCTGAAGCTCTGGGCCACCCAGCTACGCGCCGGGCTCGATCATCTGGTGCACGGCCAGTAGCCGGACCGATAGCCGGGAAGCGCAGATTGCAGACCCCAGGAGAACGGCACATGAAAACCAGACCCGGGACCCATTCGGGAACCCGTTCGGGAACCCATACGGCCATTCTCGCCCTGCTGCTGGCCGCGAACGCCACGCCGGCAATGGGCGACTCGCTGACCGGCAGCAGCCGCTTCACCTGCTCGGCACTGGAGTCGTCGGTCTGCTCGCCGGAAGGCGAATGCGCCAGCGGTCTGCCCTGGGATCTGAACGTTCCGCAGTTCCTGCTGGTGGACCTGGAGCGCAACACGCTGTCCACGACCGAGGCCAGCGGCGAGCAACGCTCGACGCCGATCCTGCAGCAGACCCGGGAAGACGGGCATCTGTTCCTGCAGGGGGTGGAGCAGGGCCGCGCCTACAGCCTGGTGCTGAAAGAAGACAGCGGACACGCAACGGTGGCCATCGCCCTGGACGGTCTGACCATCGGCGTGTTCGGCGCCTGCACCCCCGGACTGCCGCGCTGAGCCCGGCCCAGGAGACCCGTACACCATGATCACGATCCGACGACTCCTGCCCCTGACCGTCCTGGCAGCCACCGTGCTGCCCAGCGCCGCACCCGCTGCGGAACAGTCCCTGGCTTCGACTCTCGGTGTCTACGTTTTTCCCAAGACCGGGCAATCATCCAGCCAGCAGTCCGAGGACGAAGCGAGCTGTTATCAGTGGGCGACGGACAAGACCGGGGTCGACCCGTTCCAGCAGCAGAAGCAGGCTCAGGCGGCCGCCGACCAGGCCGAACAGCAGGCCCAGGCCGCGGCCGACGGCACCCGGGGCTCCGGCGCCCGGGGCGCCCTCGGCGGCGCCGGCCTGGGTGCGCTGATCGGCGAGATCGCCAGCGACGACGCCGGCAAGGGTGCGGCCTGGGGCGCCGGGGTCGGCGCCATCATGGCCCGTCACCAGGCCCGCCGGGCTCAGGAAGCAGCTACCGCACAGAGCACCCTGCAGGCGGCGTCTTCCATCGAAGCTTCCGCCGCCGACGTGGACAACTTCAAGAAGGCCATGAGCGTATGCCTGGAGGCCAAAGACTACCTGGTCAAGTACTGACAGCCGCTCAATCGGGATAGATCTGCGCCCAGTCTTCTTTCATGTCCACCAGCAGCCAGCCGCGCTGCTGCGCCTCGGCGAAGCCCTGGTCCAGCCTGCCCATGTGCGACTGACGGTCGTAGGCGAATTCCCGCTCGGCGTCGGTGTGGTGCACGATCAGGCCGAGCCGCGGGGTGGTGTCGCCCTCGTTGCGTGGAATCGTCGTGTACTCCAGCATGGCCAGGTCACCGTCCGAGTTGCCGCCAGCCAGGATCGGGCGCCGTCCGATGTGCCGGTAGATGCCGACGGGCTTGCCGGCCTTGTCATCGTTCAGCAGGAGTTTCGGCGTCTTGACGATGGTGGGAACACCATCTTTGAGCTCGTACTCCGCGTCCAGCGTCGATCCGATGACCTGCTCCGGCGGGACACCGTAGACCTGTTCCGCAAATACGCGCATGAAGTCGATGCCGCCGCCGGAGACAATGAACACCTTGAAGTCGTTGGCGCGCAGGTAGCCCAGCAGTTCCAGCATGGGCTGGAACACCATACTGGTGAACGGTTTGCCGGTCTCCGGATGCTTTGCCGTGTCGGCCCATTGACGCACGGACGCCGCGAACTCCTCCGCCGTGACGTCCGAGTGCGCCGCCATCAGGACTTTCATCACACCTTCCTGGCCCGTCGCCAGAAGGCCGGTCATGTCCCCGGCAATGGCACTCTTGAACGGCTCCGTGGTACGCCACTCCGGATGATCCGCGGCGAGTTCCTTGACCCTGGCCAGCGCATAGAAGCCCTGGAAGTACAGCGGCTGCTCGCTCCACAGCGTGCCGTCGTTGTCGAAGGTGGCGATGCGTTCGGCCGGCGGCACGAAGCCCGGCGCCCCGGGCGTCGTGACCTGGCCAACGAACTCGACGATGGCCGACTTGCGCTCGCCGTCGTTCCAGGACGGGAGCGGATCACTGGCCGCCAGCGCGGCCGCCGACAGTATCCAGGCGACCAGCGCTACCACCACCCTCGTCAGATCGGTTCTGATCATGTCCGTCCACCCCGTTGAACCAGAAGAGGCATGAATCTAATGAATTCCGCGCGCCGATGTTGTCGCCGGAGCGACAACTGGCGCCCGCACCTCAGACGGCTTCGGGTGCCGCGACCAGGGCGACAGCCGCGGCCTGAGCCGGCGACAACCGGTAACAGAGCGCGTTGCCGTTCTTGCCGCACAGCTCCACAACCCCGGCTTCCCTCAGCGTGTAGGCCAGTTTCTGGGCCAGCCAGCGCGGTTCGCTCATGGCCACCGCCAGGTCGGCGGTGGTGAAAGGCTCGGGGAGCGGGCCCTGCACCAGTTCCAGCAGGTCCGCAGCGCAACGGAACCGGCGGCGCTCCAGAACCCCGCCGAGACGCCGCTGCACGGTACGCCAGCCTTTGCGGCGCCAGGATCCCCCGGGCTCGTGACGGCGCAGTTCCTCTTCCTCGATCAGCACCACTTCGAGTTCAAAGTTGGGATGGTCGAGCAGATGCGGAATACTCACCAGTTCCGCCGCCACGTGGGCCACCGAGCCGCGTTTCGGTGAACGCCGCCGGCGCGCAGGCTGGTCGCTGCAATCCGGCAGTTTGACGATGTAACGCACCTGGGCGATGGGGTGCACCAGCACCACCCGGTGATCGGCCAGCACGTGTTCGAGTTTGCGCCGCATGCTGCCGAGGCCCGAGGTCTGGATCTCGTAGATGCACTGGTCGGGCGCAACCACGTCAGCGACAAAGCTGCCGACGGCCACTTCCTGCCGGCCATCCGAACCGCTGTACAGATCCTTGAGGGCCTGATGCAGCGGGCTTTCGTTGAGAAGTCCAATGCTCACGGCGGTGAATTAAGACCCATAGATGGAGGATTTGCGAGCCTGGGGGCCTATGACATACTCCGCCCACCAATTCGGGAGAGACCCAATGAGCAACGCCGACGGCACCTGGAACACCACCATGAACACCCCCATGGGGGCACAACAGGGCACCCTGACTCTGGCCACCAGCGGCAGCGACCTCACCGGCAAACTGTCGGGCCCCCAGGGCGAGATCGACCTGGTCGATGGCAAGGCCGACGGCGATGCACTGAGCTGGAAGGCCAACCTCACCAGCCCGATGCCCATGACCCTGGAGTTCGACGCCAAGGTCGATGGCGACAACATCAGCGGCAACGTGAAACTCGGCGCGTTCGGCAACGCGACGTTCAGTGGTACCCGGGTCTGATCAACTCAGTCACGCGGTGGTGAATCGTCCAGCAGGCGGTTCACCACCGTAGCCAGATCCACCTCGTTCGCGCCTTTCAGGTCGGCCATACGGCGGTAGAGCTGCGCGGCGGCCTGATGAAACCCTCCGGGCAGGCCGGCCGACTCGAAGGTTGCCGCAATTTCCTCCATTTCACCGGCGAAGCGCCAGGCTTTGGGCGCCGTTCCCGTGGCCGCCGCGTCTGAACGGCGCTCGAGACCCGGCTGCGACACGGCCCACTCCGACAGCAGCGCCTGGTCGACGGCTTCCGCGCGAGCCAGCGCGCGAATCGCCAGCAGCAATGCCGCGCTGCCTTTGGTATACGCCGCGTAACACATCTTCAGCGCCGACGCCGCGCCGGCCGGCGCAGCCAGGGCGATGGCCTGCAATGGTCCGGCGCTGAACCAGCCGGCAACGGCCGGGGCGTGATCACCGGAAAGGTAGAGCCGGGTGGTCCCCGGCCGTTCTGCCGGGGGGCCGACGATGCCGCCGTCCACCAGCCGCTCGCCGAACAATGCAGCCATGGTGCGAACGGTCGCCGGGGCGATGGCGTTGGCGTCCACGAACCAGCCCCGGAAACCGGTGTCGGCAACCGTTTGCGCCAGAGTCAGCGCCGCTTGCGGCGGGCAGACCGAGACCACGGCCGCGGCGCCATCCAGCAGGGCTTCAATGCGCGCGCACGGTTCCAGGCCCGCTCCTTCGGCACGCCGCCGGGACTGGTCACTGCGCCCGGCGCTCAGCCATCGGACCCGATGCCCGGCGGCACACAGGCTGGCGCCCACCGTGACCCCCATGGCGCCGGGGTGCATCAGCGCAATGTTGTGGGACTCGGCCAATGCCTCCTCAGCGCCGATAGTCGAGTGGCGGATCGCGGTCGCCGAGCAGGGCCTGGTACTCGAAGTCGGCGCCACGCCGGCCGCGGAATTCGTCCCGGGCCGCGGCAATCAAGTCCGGCCGCTGGTACAGGTCCACGGCGGTGACCGCCAGCAACCGGGCCGCCAGCAACATGCCCTTGTTGCCGATGGAGGTACCGCCCGCGGCGACCGCCTGCCAGCTATGGGCCGGCGTGCCGGGCACCCAGGTTGCGGTGCCGAAACCCACCGTCGGCACCAGCCAGCTCACGTCACCGACATCGGTAGATCCCATGTTCTGACGGAAGGTGAACGGTTCGATCCGGGCCGCGGCCTCCAGCGGTGGCAGATTGCCTTCCAGGGTGGTCTGCAACTGCTCGGCAAACGCCCGCTCGGCGGCGTCGTACTCGATACCGCCAAGCTGCGCCAGGTTGTCGTGCACCACCCGCGCCAGCACGTCGTTGGGCAGTACCGGATAATTGCCGTGCATGACCTCGACTTCCATCTCGGTACCGGTCCCCATAGCCCCGGCCTCGGCGGCCTTCACCACCCGCTCGAACAGCGCCTTTACCGTTTCCGCCTGGGGATGGCGTACGTAGTAATAAACCTGAGCCTGTTCCGGCACGATGTTCGGCGCATCGCCCCCGTCGGTAATGACGTAGTGGATGCGCGCTTCCTGAGGTACGTGTTCACGCATCAGGTTGACCATGAAATTCATCGCCTCCACTCCGTCCAACGCCGAACGGCCCCGGTCCGGCGCGGCCGCGGCGTGGGCGGCGACGCCATGAAAGGTGAAGCGGCCGGATTTGTTCGAGGTGGTGCTGTAGGAAGAGGCGTCGTTGCGGTCACCGGGATGCCAGTGCAAGACGACGTCCACGTCGTCGAACAGGCCCGCCCGGGCCATGTAGACCTTGCCCGATCCCCCCTCTTCCGCCGGCGTGCCGTAGACCCGGATGGTGCCTTTCCGGCCGTTGTCATCGAGCCACGCGGCAATGGCGGCACCGGCGGTGGCGGAAGCGGCGCCGAACAGGTGATGTCCGCAGGCATGGCCGGCGCCGTCTTCCACCAGCGGCTGACGCTGTGGCGCCGCATCCTGGGATAGCCCCGGCAGCGCGTCGAACTCCGCCAGGATGCCGATCACCGGCCCGCCGCTGCCGGCGCTGGCGACGAATGCGGTGGGAATGTCCGCCACCGGCGCCTCGATCTGGAACCCGCGCTGGCGCAGGAACGCCTGCAGCCCGGCGCTGCTTTCAGTCTCCTGATAACCGAGCTCGGCCAGGCGCCAGATGTCCTGAGCCAGCGCCTGGCCGGCCTCGGCATTGGCCTCGACATGCTCGAGCACCGGTTCTGCCGCGGCGGACAGCGCCAGCGGCCATACCAGCAACAGCCCAGCAATCCCATTCCACAGCCGGCCCTTCCCTACCACGTCGATCCCCTGCATGCTGTTTCAGTCCGGTCACTGTGCCGGGGATGGACGGGAAGCGCAATTTACTGCCGGGGCGCCAGCCCGGGGGCAATTGTCAGACACGTTCAGGCTGCGTTAAGTTTTCCCCGGTTAGGCTTTCCGGCAATCGGTAGTGGTGGGAGCTGACTCCATGAATGGCACGCGGCAATCTCACGGGTTTCCGGCAACGCTGGCAGCCACCCTGGTCCTGCTGGGTCTGCCGGCGGCGGCATTACCGCCCGCGGAGGCGGATCCGGTGGCGCTGATGGCTGCCGGCCAGCCGGTTTCGAGCATTCCAGCCGCCGGCCGGGTCACCGATTTCCAGACCCTGGACGACGCCCACGTGGTGCTCTCCACCGGGGCCGAAACCCGCTATCTGCTGACACTCGGCCAGGACTGTGTGGGCCTGCGCTGGGCTCGCCACGTCGGTGTTACCGCGTCCGACGACACCATCTGGGCCGGCTTCGATGCCCTCACGGCCGATGGCGAAGCCTGTCCCATCCAGGCCATCCACCGGGTGGCCGAGCCACCCACGGACGAACTCTGACACCCGCCCGCCAGGGGCGCAGCACGGCGGCACGGCACGGGCCGTCGATACGGCCTCACTAGGTCCGCCATTCCAGCCGCAGCGCCACGATCCACGGGTCCCGACCGTCGAACTCGCTGCCCGGGCGCTGCACCTCCAGCACCTTGATCAGGTTGGCCTGAATCCGGAAGTGATCGTTCAGGTACCAGTTGAGGCCGGCCGAAAAGTTGGCCTGCTCCCCGCCCACGATGTCCTCGTCGGTCAGGTCCACCAGGCTCACCCGTGCCGCCAGTTCCCAGGCGCCCCAGCCGCCGCGACCCAGCGAGTGCGCCGGGGTGACCCCGAGGAACTTGCCCGACGCCGCGTCGTAGTTGCGGCTCTCACCGGTCAGGAACCAGCTCAGGAAGGCGTACCCGCCGAAGAAGTAGACGTCGTCCCGGTGCTTGCGCCGGACCGAGGCGCCGAGCAGTTCCGCCTGCCAGGAGAACCGGCCGGACACCTCGCTGGCTTCCAGGCCAAGCCGGACGATCCGGTCGGCGCCCTCGATCTCGCCGGTATCGACGAAGTAGACGTCGGCGGTACCCACCTCCGGCCGCGCCCGGAACCGGGTGTTGTCGGCATCCGCGTTCCAGCGATAGGAAAACGACGCGCCGGCCCAGACGTCGCGGCCGATCCACGGAATGTTGCTGTCGCCCCACAACGGCGCATGCACGTAGTGCACAACCAGGGCCTGCCCCTTCTCGCGCTGGCCGTCCTGATCCGGCGCGAACAGATACACGCCGGCATCGATGATCGATTCCGTGGTGCGCTTGAGTATCGACGCCCCGCCGCTGCGGCGTTCCGACAGTGCGTCGACCGGCAGCGCCCGCTCCATGAACGTGAGTCCGTAACGTTTGCTCACGGATTCCAGGCTGAAAGCCGGCTTGTAGATGCCAGCGGTGAGGTTGAGGGTGTCCGCGCCGGAGTACACCAGATAGCTGTCACCGATCTCGAGGTTGCCGGCATCGGTGTAGTTGGCGCTGACCTTACCGGACCAGTTCCGGCCGAAGCCGCGGTAGAACGTGTACTTCGCTTGGCGCAGGGTCGGGTCGGCGCCCTCCGGCTGGTCGTCGAGCGGCACGTCGAACTGCACGTCGGCTCCCCAGCGGATCCCCACCAGCGGCATTTCCTTCTCCACCAGCAGCGACCGGACCGGACGCAGGTCCGGATGCCTCAGATATTCGAGCAGGGTGTGCTCGGCCGCGGCAGGGTCCGTCGGCTGGGGCGCCTGGAATGCCGACCCGGGTGCGGAGTCGGGCGCCGGATCGGACGCCGCAGCGGCCGCCGCGCTCAGCCAGGCCAGCACCGGCAGAACTCGCACGATCATCGCGGAAAAGGCCAGAAACCGCCGTGTCACCCATCCGCCTGCCCGGCCATAAAGCGCCAAGGGTACCGGTTTCCGGCAGCGCCGCCTAAGCCGCAACCGGCAACTCCGGCGGCACCCGGCAGTGACGGCTCAGCTCGGCAGGAAGTGCACCGGGTAGCTGATGGTGGTCTCGCCCACATCGCGCTGGCCGAAGTCGAACAGGCGGATGCGGTTGAGGATCTTCGCCACCAGCGCCTCGTCGGCGAGCTCGGAGGCGACCACCTTGACGTCGGTGACCTGGCCGGACGGCGCAATCACCAGTTCCAGTACCACTTTGCCCTGCAGGGTCGGATCGGTCCGCAGGGCCCGGTTGTAGATAGCGAAAATGGCGCCCTTGTTGGCGTCGAAGATGCGCCGTACGTCCTCGATGCTGCGGCTGCGCGGGTCGCGCTCGACCCGCTCGCGCACCCCACCGGTGCCTTGCGCGCCCACGGGCGCTTCCACCCGGGTGGTCTCACGTCCGGACAGGGCAACGCCACCGGTATCCCGCGACAGTGCCGCGACGTTGACCCCGGCGCTGCGGCTGGCGTGATTGGACGTCAGTACCGAGCGGTCGATGGTGGCGGCTTCGCCGGCGCCACGCTGGATGGATGCGGTGTCTTCCAGGCTCGCCAGGTCCACGGACTCGCGCATGTCGGCGAACGCGTCCTTGAACTGCAGCAGCCCGGAGGTGGCCGCTTTCTCCCGGGCATCCGCCACCGTGGGCTGAGGCTCCGGCTTCACTTCGCGAACCGGTTCCGGCTTGGGCTCCGGTTTTACTTCCGGTTCCGGCTTCGGCTGCTCCTCTATCTCCTGCTTGGGCGGCGGCGGCGGAATCACCGGGCGCGGCTTCTCCATGACGATGCGCGCGAGTTGCGGCGGCAGCGCTTCCTGCTCCTCGCGGGAGATCTCCGGCAGGGTCAGAAACGGCATGACCACCCCGGCCCCGCAGACGACCAGCAGGCAGACGGTCAGCCACTTCTTGAACTGGCGCCGGTCGTCGCGGCCCAGCGCCCAGGGCAGGGCGAAAGCGCTCGGGTGATGAACGTAGGCAGCGCTCATGCTTCCGCCTCCGCCGCAACCCGATTCACCGCCAGCGAGATCTGCGCGAAGTCCTCGGTCTGGCAGGTGTACATGATCTTCTTCAGCAGCCAGTAGGGCAGCTCGTGATCACCCATGATGGTGATCTCGTGGCCACCCTGCGGTACCGCGCCACGGCGGCCGGCCTGATAGGCCAGCTCTTCGCCCAGCGACTCGATAAGGTTGCCCTCGGCGCCCATGAGATCGGCGACCCTGGCCACCGGCCGGCCCTGTACCACGATGTCGTCGTGACTGACGGAAATCACCAGCCGGTTTTCCGGTTGCTGCTCGGAGCGCGATTCCGGCAGCTTGATCTTGGAACTGGTCTGCAGCACCTCGACTTCGGACGAGTTCACCATCAGGAAGAACACCAGAATGGTGAATATGTCCATCAGCGAAACCAGGTTCAGCGCGGCGACCTTCTTGCGCTTCTCCTGGGCACCGCGGCGCTGCTTGTGGCGCAGATGGCTCATGAGCGGCCTCCATCAGCGCTACCGGCATGCGCCACCTCGGCGCTCGGCGCATCGCCGAGGGATATCACCGGAAACAGCTCCGCCTGCACCACGTCCATGTGCTGCACGGTGGGATAGGAACGTACTGTGTCCATCACCGACACCAGGGTCTGATAAGGCGTGTCCGCCTCCAGCAGAACCATGATGTCGTCCTTGTCCGGCATGCGCCGCTTGAGTTCCTGCATCACCTCGGACAGGCCGGCGAAGTCGTAACCGGCCTCGCCATTCGGCAGAGTCTTGATGACGCCGCCGCGGCCGTCCGCGACCACCAGGGCGTCGGCACCCACCGTGACCTCCAGGTGCACGGCGTCCGGATCGAGTTCGCCCGCTGCCGCTTCACCGGAGGGGAAGTTCAGATCGATCACCGTGGTGTGGGTGAACACCATGGACAGCAGCAGCACCGGCACCAGCACGATCATGAGGTTCATGAACGGGGTGACGTCCAGATCGGCCGCTTCCTGATGTTTTCTGATGCGCTTTCTGACGCGATTCATGGGAATCCTGTCCGCTTCGGTGACTGTCCGTCCGGTGAGAGCCCTTCCCGGCCGGGCCTGTCAGGCCGTGCCGGTCGGGCCGGTCCGTGAGGCCCGACCCGATCAGGCCTTGGCGGCTGCCTTGGCCGGCGCGGGCTGGGCCGCGCGATCCTCGCCTTCCATCAGGTTGAGGAACTTGACCACCGCGATCTCCAGGCTCTCGACGATGGCCGAAGTCTTGCTCTGCAGCACCGAATGGACGAGCAACAGCGGAATGGCCGCCATCAGGCCGAAGGCCGTGGTGTTCATGGCGATGGAGATACTCTCGGAGAGCAGCGATGCCTTTTCGGCGGGATCGGCATTGGCCACCGCGGTGAACGCCGCGATCAGACCGATGATGGTGCCGAGCAGGCCCAGCAGCGTGGCGATGTTGGCGAAGGTGGCCAGGTACGGGGTGCGCCGCTCGATGTTGGGCAGCACTTCCAGTAGTCCTTCTTCCATGGCGTACTCGATGTCGTCACGGCGCCGCGAGGACACCCGCCTGTTCAATCCGTCCGCCACGATACGGCTCATGGCCGACTTGGATTTCTGCACCAGGGAGGCCAGCTCGCGCTGGTTGTGCTGCTTGAGCAGGGGCAGGATGCGCTCGAAATCACGCCGGTTCACCCGGGTCTGATTCGCCAGATAGAAATACCGCTCCAGGGCGATGGCCACGCCAATGGCAAGGACCACGGCGATGGGATACATGAACGGCCCACCCTCCTGGAAAAAGCTCACTACGGTCTGATACATGTCCATGTATTTACTCCTTGGGGTCGCGTTCTGCCGGCACGGCGCGCGCCGCTTCGGCAGCCTCGAAGTACGTCAGCTCGCGCCGGTACGCCGGGGGATACAAACGGCGGAACAGGTCCACCTCGGCAAAATCCGTTCTGAGCTCGATTTCCGGAAGCCCTTCGGGCTGTTGCCAGGGAACGATATACAGAACTTTCGGCAACTCCTGGTTGCCGGAGATCACGGTTTCGTCAAGCTGGATGACTCCGGCCGGGGAATTCCGAACGGTGTCACGCTCCGCGGCCGCAGCGGTCTCCGGTTCCGGCAAACCCAGAAACAGGAGCACCAACGCACCGGCGATCCGCCTGGCGGTGGCCCGCGGACTCGCCGCGCCGGCAGTCTCAGCGCTGGAGCGCGTCACGACCCGACCCGCCGTTCCAGATCCATCACCCAGCCGCGGACCCGGCGGTCGTCGTCACCAGCCAGGTCCTGATAGTGACGGTAGGCGGCCAGCGCCTCGTCGGGACGTCCCAGGTAAAGGTCATAGAGAATACCCAGGTTCAGATAAGCGGCCTGGTAGCCCGGCTGATATTCCAGACAGGCCAGATAGTGCGCCTCCGCCGCCGCGAACTCGCCTCGTTTGCGCAGCAGCACGCCCAGCTCGGTGCGGCCCGCGCAATTGCCGGGATTGGCCAGCACCGCCTGTTCGAGGGCGGCGATGGCGTCGTCTTCCCGGCCCTGGGCCACGAACACCTGGGCCAGATTGATCCAGGGCCCGGCCAGCTCCGGCTGGTCGTCGGTGATCTCCAGCAGCAGCGCCTCCGCCTCTAACAGGCGCTCCGCCTGCAGCAGCTCGGTGGCGCGAGCGAAGGTCTCGGCGTTTCGGCCCAGTACTTCCGGCGCCGGCGGCAGCGGTTTCCCCGCCAGTCCCGGGTCCGAGAAGTCCAGAGCCGCGGCCTCCGACGGCCCGCCGGATGGGCCGGAAACCGCACAACCCTGCAGCAAGGCGCCGCTCACCAGCACCGTCAACACTCTGCCCAGCGTCCGGCGCCGCTCAGTGAATGCTTTCCACATACGCCACCTCCAGTTCCTGCTTGTCGAATCGCGCCGGCATCAGCCGCCCGAGCTCGCCGAAGCTGCCCTGGATCCACTCGTCCCAGACGCCTTCCCAGCTCCGGCGCATGTTGATTTCGTGCAGCGCAATGGCTTTCTCTTCGAACGGAAAGGCCTGCTCTTCGAGAAGAATCTCGTACTGAGCCTGCTCCAGCTCCGACAGCCCGTCGGGCCGGTCCGAATCCATGATGGCGCCGGACAGATCGGTGAACAGCGTGCCGATGCGGAACGTGCTGGCGGTGGTGAATTCCGCCACCTGGTAGGCGGCTACCGCCTCATAGGCGTCGATGGCTTCCTTCAGCACCCGCTGCTTGTGGCGCAGGCTGTCCTTGAGCGGGTGCGTGAGGCGTACCAGATCGAAGCCTACCCGGGTATCTTCGGCCAGCAGGAACTGCGCCTCGGCGGCCAGATAAGTGGCGCGCTCCGTAGCGGCGCGGCCCATCCGCTGGTGAATGTCGATCTTGGTCCGTAGCCACGGTCGGCGCTCCGGCTCCGCGCCCCGCGCCCGATAGATGTCATCGACGTGCTGAGCGGCTTCCAGCCGCTGCTCCAGGGGTTTCGAGTAGGCCTCGGCGTAGTCCGCAAAATGTTCGAGGGCCCGCTGGCTGTCGCCCTGCGCCAGGTACAGTTCCGCAGCCCGGTACAGCGACTGACGGCGCACCTCCGGATCGTCGTCGCTGGCGGCGAGCGCCACGTACTCGCTGGCGGCGGCGCCGAGATCGCCGGTGTCTTCGTACATCGCCGCCAGACGCTTAGCCACGTCCTCGGCCAGCGGATGATCACCGTGGGCGTCGCGGAACGCCGTGAGAAGGCTCGCCGCACGCCCCGTCTGTCCGGCGCTTTCGGCCACCGCCACGGCATCGTAGTGGCCCTGAACGGCCAGCTCCGCGCCCGGCGCCAGGTCCGACAGGCGCAGGTAGTGATCCACGGCCACGTCCACGGCGCCGTCCGCCTCCGCCGCTTCACCCTGTTTGTACACGCTGGCCAGCAGTCGGTCGGTGATGGCTTCCCGTTCAGCGTCCTGCAGCGGGCCGCTGAGCAGCGACCGGTAGGCCTGTTCGGCCAGGGGAAACTGACCCATCTCGAAGCGGCCATGGCCCTGGATGGTCAGGGCGGTGCCGCGCAGTTCCCACGGCAGGTCCGGCCAGGCGGTGAACAGGTTCTCCGAGAGCTCCACGGCCTGAGCGTAATCGCCGAGGGCGAACAGGCTGTCGGCAGCATCGGTCTGCACCGCCGGAGCCCGCGGATCGCCGGCAAAAACGAACGCGAACTCGATCTGCGCGTCGATCTTGATCCGGCGCCACAACTCCCGGTCGTCGGCCGGGGCCTCGTCCACCAGCCGGTCCAGACCCAGGATCGCGGCGTAACCCGCCTCGTTGGCATCCGGATAATCGGGGAACTCCCGCACCACCCGCTGATAGGCGGCCACTGCCTGACTGGGCTCGTCGGCCTCGGTGTAGACCTCACCCAGCAGGAACAGATATTCCGCCGTGTCGGGATTCTCCGGGAAGGTCGCCACCAGTTCCTGATACCAGCCGGCCGCCGCCAGGTAGCTGGCGCGGGTCCCGTTGTCCTGGGCTTCGGCGTGGTTACGGCGGGCCAGTTCCTCCAGAAACGCCTGCAGCGGTTCCAGGTAGCCGTCGCGCACCTCGGGTCCGTGCACCGACCAGAACTCGCTGTTGATGCCGTAGGCGCGCACGAAGGCTTCCCGCTTCGGCGCCACTTCGGTGGGAAAATCCGCGGCGACCAGCGTGTCGATCATGCCCAGATGGGCGTGGGGCGCCCGCGGGTCCAGGGGGTTCTGATCCACGAAGGTCTGCCACGTGGCCACGCTGTCGAGGTAGCGTTCACTGTCCTGGTAGTGCTCGGCGAGAGCCTGATAGGCCAGGTACTGCCAGGCCGGCCGGCCCTGGGCCGCCATCTGCGCGGCCAGGGTTTCCGGTCCGTCCAGGTAGCCCAGGGTCAGAGTCACGACACGGAAGCTGTCGTCCAGAATCTCCCGGTCGGTGGCCGCCAGGTCGGCGGCGTCGCCGCTGGCCACCAGGCTGTCCACCACGGCGAAGAAACTCGCCAGCCCGGCTTCGAGATCCGAGCGTTTGAACTGGGACCAGCCCCGCATGTAGTTAGCGTTCTGCCAGTACGGGGTGTCCGGACCCTGCGCCACCACATAGGCGTAGTCCGCCTCGGCGTCGCCGTAGCGCTCCTGGGAGAAGGCGATTTCCGCCCGTCGGAAGCGCGCCTCCAGCAGATAGCCGCTGTCCGGATGC
This sequence comes from uncultured Gammaproteobacteria bacterium, assembly GCA_942491135.1. Lineage (GTDB taxonomy): Bacteria > Pseudomonadota > Gammaproteobacteria > Pseudomonadales > Azotimanducaceae > UBA7803. The sequence continues at coordinate 44,372 of CALNZS010000017.1, forward strand.
CCGGCCACCAGCCGGTCGAGGTAGCCCAGGCTGGCATCGCTGCGGCCAGCCAGATCATGAGCCCGGGCAAGCTGGTACAGCACCGCGTCCTGGCCCTCGGCGCCGGTCTGCCCGAGCAGGGTTTCGTAGCGGGCGATGGCGTCGTCGTAGGGCGCCTCGGCGCCCTCGATGTCGCGATCCTCACCGAGGCTCATGGTCAGATCGGCCAGCCGTTTGCCCACGGCATGATCTTCCCGGGGATCCGGCAACTGGCCGTGGATACGCTCGTAGGCCGCCATCACTTCTGCCCGGGTCGGTTTGACCTCCGCTGCCGGCGGCAACTCGAGGGCCGGCAGTTCCCTGACCAGTTCGGCCACGTCCGGGCCGGAATGCATGGGTCCACGATCGCCGAACCAGCCGCAGCCGGGCAGAACCAGGGCCGCGGCAACGGCCGCGGTCAGTGCGCGCACAGCCGGCCGCCGCGTCACGATCCACTCCCGCTCACAGCGCCGCCGGCATCGCTGGCCGCCAGCTGATCCGTGGCCCGGGCAATGGCGATGCGGGCGGTCAGCAGGTACTGGCGGGTCTCCGCCGTTTCCCGCTCCAGCCCGCGCTCCAGGGCCCGGGCAATGATCTCGCGCCGCGCGCCCAGGGCCGCGGCCACCCGCAGCGACACGTCGTCGGCACGGTCGCGGAGCAGCAGAAAGTCGGTCCCGGCGCCGGCGGCGAAGTCATCACCCGCCTCGGCCAGCCGGTCGATGCGCTGATCGACGTCCGCCAGCAGCGCGCGACCCTCCTGCAGGCGTTTGTCCAGGGCCCGCAGGCGTGCGCCCCGGCTGTCGGCAACGTCCCAGAACACCAGACCCAGCAGCCGATCGACCCGGGCCCGATAGCGGGCCTGGTCACGTTCCGGCATGTGGCCGATCAGATCACCCATGGCGGTGAGCTCGCCGATGAGGTCGCGCTCCTCGGGACTGGCCAGGGGCATCAGCCAGTCGCGCTCCGGCCGCGCCGGTTCCGCGCGCAATCTGGCCAGGTCCGCCTCCACACCGGCGACCTGCTCCGCCAGTGCGGCGCGGCGCCCGAGCAACGCTTCGTCATTCAGCATCTTGCCGGCTGCGGCCGTGCGGCGCGCCCGCTCCGCGGTGACCTGCTCGAAGGCGCCGATGCGTGCCGGCAACTGATCCAGCCAGGCGGCCATGCCGTTCAGGTCGCGCCACTCCACCATGATCTGGTGAACGTCTTCCGCGGCCAGCCAGCGCAGCCAGGTTTCCTCACCCAGGCTGTCGTCGAAGGCGGACAGGCGCCGCGCCCGTGTCGTTTCGTCGGGGTCGGCGAAGATATCCAGCAGCCCATCCACCCAGCCCGGCTCCCGGGCGCGGCTGGATGCCGTTTCGAGTACCGCCAGCCGGTTGCTGAACACCCGCTCCGCCGTCCGGTAACGCTCCAGCGCGTGAGCCGGTGACTGCAGCCGTTCCAGGCTGACCGGCAGGCCGAGATAGGCGCTGGCGCGGCCGGAACTCCAGCCGTCCTGCTCCAGCAGTGTGAGCCAGACCCGGGCCGCCAGTTCGTCGTCGCCCCGGGCCATGGCCAGATTGCCGTAGCTCGCCAGGGCCTGATCCCGGTAGCGGCCGGCTCCGGGTAACGTGCCAAGCAGCGCCTGGGCGTCCACCGGATCGCCGGCCTGACGGGCCATCACCGCCAGAGCCAGACGGCCGCGCTGCACCAGGTCCCAGGTCTCCTCGTCGTCGGCCGGCATCTGAGCCAGCTCGGCAAAGGCGGCGTGGGACCCGGCGGCATCGCCCGCCTGGCGCTGCGCCACCCCCAGATTGAAGAGCGCGTAGGACCGGTAGACGCTGTCGTCCGGCAGGGACTCGATGGCTCCGCGGGCGGCGCCGAAGTCACCCCGCGCCAGGGCGCCCTCGGCTTCCATGAAGGTCGCCTCGGGGTGGCGCCGGACCCGGCCCCGCCAGTTGGCGCCCAGGTCGATGTCGGCGAGCTGTGCTTCCATCTCCTGCCACTGGCCGCGCCGGTAGTACTCCCGGGCCATGTGAAATGCCAGGCGCATGCGGTCCAGTTCCGTCAGTTCAGCCGGATCCACGGCATCGAAGGTCTCCCGCGCCAGGCGGTACAGCCCTTCCTGGAAAGCGAAGCTGCCTTTGGCCAGGTCGAAGCGGACCCGATCGTCGCCCAGGCGCTGCTGACGCTCGGCCACCATCACTTCCACCAGCGCCTGGTCGTAATCCTCCTGGTAGTAGGCGTACAAGGCGGTGCCGTAGCTCAGCTCATCGATTGCCCGGGCGCCCGGCGCCGTGAGCAGACAGGTGAACAGCAGCTCGCAGAGGAAGGTCGTCATCTTCCGCGCTTCCTTCGATCAGTTGCTGACCGCCGCGGAGAACTCTGGCTGGTACTTGCTCTCGGAGTCGCGAATGGCCAGTTCGATGTAGGCCGGCTCGAAGGACTTCTCGAATTCCACGGTGGCGGCGCGGCGGTAGTCGCGCTCGTTGGGGCCGCGGCCGGTGAAGAACGCGGTCAGCCGGTGATTGCCCTGCTTCACGTTGCCGAGGAACAGACGCTGCACACCGCCGCGGTACAACGCGTCGACCTGACGCTCGGTGTACAGGTGATGGGTCACCTCCTGGTCGTCGAGCTTCACGGTCACCGCGTCGAGGGCGAAGAACTCGCCCACGTCCATGGACAGAAAAACCGCCACCTGGGAACTGGCCGGAAACAGCAGGTCTTCCTCCAGGATCACCAGGTCGCGCTTGAGCGCCAGCAGATCCTGCTTGACCGCCTCCAGGTCGCCGGAAGGGTCGCCCGCGGCCGCAGCCCGGGCCTCGTCGGCAGCGGCCGGCGGCGCCGCAACGGCGCTCACGACCGGGGCCGAAGCCGCGGCCAGGGCCAGCAACAGTCCCACCAGAGCACTCTTTGTCCTTGGCATGTTCACGATCAATCCTTGTACCAATCCCTGTACCGATGCTTGTACCGATCCAGGTGCGGGTTCGACGGCGGCGGTCTGAGGCGGAGCCGGAGTCCAACCGCCGCGGCGACCGTCACTCGCGAATCAGCGACTTCACCACCTCGACGTATTTGGCCTCGTCGCCGGGCTTGTAGCCGCGGTGGATGTAGCGGACCACCCCATCGCGATCCACCACGACGGTGCTGGGCATGGCTTCCAGGCGGTACAGCTCGCTGACCAGCTGCCCCTCGTCGATGAGCACCGGGAAGGTCACGGGAATCCGGTCGATGAGTTCCTGTGCCGGCGCGGCTTCGCCTTCGACGTTGATGCCGAGCACCGCAAATCCGGTGTCTTCGTAACGCTGATGCAGGCGGTCCAGGAGCGGCATCTCCTGCCGGCAGGGGCCACACCAGCTCGCCCAGAAGTTGATCAGAACCACCTGGCCGCGGTACTCCTCGAGACGCAGGTTGGCGCCTTCCAGACTCTTCAGGGTGAAATCGGGGGCCGAGTCCTGAACGGTAACGGCTGCCGCCGGCAGCGCCAGGGTCAGCGCCAATCCAGCCAGGGCAGGCCGCACGAGGGCCTTGAGTCGGCTGCTGTAGGACATGATTCCTCCGCTCCACCGGTTGCTGTCTGGGGACGTCTTCAGCGAAGACGTTCCGGTCCGAAGATGTTCCGGCCGGTCGGGTCCGCCGGCGCCGGAATTCCGGGGCCGGACCCGCCGACTGCTCGTGCCCGGTACTGCTGGACACGACGGCGGGGACCCGGCGGAACCGGAACGAACATCGAGGCGCGCCATCCTGGCTTGCAACGCGGGCCGGTCCGTTGGCCTGCGGATGAAACGTTACCGGAGGCCCTGCGGCGGGGTTGAGGCGGGAGTCACGTTTTGGGGTCGCGGCGCCGGCGGCTCGGAACGGCGGCGCCGGGATTGAGACTCAGGTCAATCGGCGGTTCCTGCCGCAGTGCTGGCACGGCGGGCCGCCAGAGGCGCAGTATCCCAACGTCAGGCAGCGGGAGATCCAGGATGGCGAAGCAACGATGCGGGGAACGACCAGCGGAGAAGACGTTCAATCTGCACTGGGGCAGCGGCATCGTTGCCGAGGAAGCCCAGACCCTCAGCGAGTACAAACTGCCCACTATCCAGCTACTGTCCTTTACCGATGGCGCCGCCAGGGGTCGAGTCCAGATCCGCTTCTGCCATTATTCGCCCAAAGGCGCTTTTCAGCGTTCGCCGTTGATCCTGGACGAAAACGACATTCCCGAGCTACGCCAGGCGCTGCGGGGTTGTCCCCGTCTGCGCGCCCTACTGCGGCAACTGGTCGACTGATTCGCGGGCCTCGCCGGTCAGCGCTTCGAGTTCCGCGGAATAACGCAAGCGGCCGTCGGCGTCGATGATGATGGCGTCGATCCCCGGCAGGCGGTCGATCAGCGCCAGTCCCCGCTCGGGACCCAGCACGAACACGCTGGTCGACAGCGCGTCGGTGAACGTCGTATCCGGGCCGAGAATGGTGACGCTCCAGGCGCCGCGGGCGGAGCGGCCGGTGGCCGGGTCCAGGATGTGGTGATAACGCACGCCGTCCTGTTCGAAGAAGCGCTCGTAATCGCCGGACGTGGACACGGCCGTGTCCATCAGCGGCAGCACCGCGACCATACCCTGCTCGTTTCTGGGATCGCGGATTCCCACGGTCCACGGCTCGCCGCGGCGGTCGCCGAGAATGTAGGAGTCGCCGCCGGCGGAGACGCTGGCCTCGGTGATCCCGGCCTCGCGCAGCAAGGCGATGCCGCGGTCCACCGCATAACCCTTGGCGATGCCGCCCAGATCCACGTAGACATCGGGATGCCGGTAACGCACCCGGCGCTGCGCCGCATCGAGCTCCACGTACCGGTAGTCAATGGCTTCCAGGGCCTGGCGGAACTGCGCGTCGTCCGGCAGGCGGCCGGCCCGGTAGTCGTAGTAGCGGCCGATGGAGGCATAGGTGATGTCGAACGCACCGCCGGTCAGATCCGACATCCGCCGGCTCCTGGTCAGCAGCTCGAACAACTCGTCCGACACGGAGGTCCAGCCCCGGGGCGCCTGCCGATTCAGGCGCGACAGCTCACTGTCTTCCTTGTAGGGGCTGAATGCCGCGTCGATCCGGTGCATCTCGGCCATCACCGCGGCCAGCGCCCGCGCCGCCGCCGCCGGATCCGCGTGCCAGATCTCAGCCTGGACGCGGGTGCCCATGATGGCCTGGGAGTCGTCGTACCAGTCGGCCGCGGCGCCCTGCCCGAGCAGGGTCAGCAGCGCGGCCGCCAGCAGGTCGCGGAACGCGCGTACGGTCATGTCGAGGGCCCGTCCATACCGGAAGCTTAGACCTTCCGGAGGCTCAGCATTCAGTCGTTCAATCGTCCGGTTCGCCGAGCACGGCGGCGAGACTGGAGATCGCCACCCCGCGCCGGGCCTGCCGGATGGGATTGCGGTCGTGAGCACTGGTGACGTAGCCCAGCGACAGGCCCGTGGCCGGGTCGGCCCAGGCGAGCTGGCCACCGGCGCCGTTGTGGCCAAAGGCCAGCGGCGAGTTGGTGCGGCCGAAACCCCGGAAGTTACGATCGTCGTCGCCGGATATGATGATGCCGAGGGCCCGGTTGGCGCGTTTGCGGTACAGCGGGTCGGTGAGATCGCCGCTGCGGATGCGCCGCGCACTGTCGAGCATCGAGTCGCTCCACACCGGGGCGCCGTTCAGGCGCCCATGCAGCAATCCCTGGTAGAACAGGGCCAGCGACGCCGCGGTCATCACGCCGCCCCCGCCCGGCACCCCCACGGCGCGGATGTCCGGCCGGTTGAACGTCAGGATCGCCTCTTCCGTGACCTCGGTCACCGGCGGCTCCGGCAGACCGAGCTTGCGATAGTCCTCCGAGGTCAGCGGCTCGCCGGCATGACTGCACGGCACCACCCGCCCGTTGTGGGCTTCCGGCAGGCCCAGATGAAAGTCGCTCAAGCCCAGCGGCTCGATGACACGCTGGCGCACGAAGCTCAGGAAGTCCTGGCCGCTGCGGCGCTCGATGAGTTCTGCGATGACCCACATGCCGGCGGTGGGGTGATATTCGAAGCGGCTGCCCGGCGGCCAGGACAGGCGCCATTGAGCGAAGCGCTCGAGGCGCCGGTCCCGGTCCAGCCAGTCCAGCGGCCGGAACGGCGCCTGGGGAAAGCCGGCGGTATGGGTGAACAGCTGCTGTACCGTGACCACGTCCTTACCGTTGCTGGCGAACTCCGGCACGATGTCGGCTACCCGCTCCGATTCGTCCAGCCGCCCCTCCTGGAACAGGCACCAGGCAGCGGCCGAGGTCAGGGCCTTGGTGGCGGAGAACACACAGAACAGGCTGTCCTCGGCACAGTCGCCGAACGCCACGTTCAGCACCAGCTGACGGTCTCTGGCCACCGCCACCTGCACCGCGGGCAGCAGCCCCTCGTCCACCTCGCGGCTGGCCCGCTGCAGCAGCGCCCGGACCCGCACGCCGTTGAGTCCGGCCGCTTCGGCGGCGCTCAGCGCGGCCTCGATGGCTGCCGCCACTGATTGTGTATCGCTCATGAATGCTCCCCACCCGCTCGCTGCGGCCGCCGGCCGCCCTGACGATCTTTGATCGTAACAAACCCGAGACGGCGGCATGGGGTTTATATGGTTAGAACGCATTCGTTGCAGGGTGCGCCTTTGTCACCCCATTGCGCCCGGCTAGAATCTCCGACTCGCTGGCACGGCCCGGGAAAAGATCCATGCAGCTTCGTGACGGTTTCGACGGCACTATCGGCGACACCCCGCTGATCCGGCTGGCCGGCCTCTCGCGGGAAACCGGCTGCGAGATTCTCGGCAAGGCGGAGTTCCTGAATCCTGGCGGCTCGGTGAAGGACCGGGCCGCGCTGTGGATGGTCCGGGAACACGAGAAGAGCGGCGCCCTGGGGCCGGGCGGGACCGTGGTGGAGGGCACGGCGGGGAACACCGGCATCGGCCTGGCCCACGTCTGCAACGCCCGCGGCTACCGCTGCATCATCTACATGCCCGACAACCAGTCCCGGGAAAAGGTCGAGCTGCTCCAGACCCTGGGTGCGGAGGTACGCCAGGTAGCCACGGTGCCGTACAAGGACCCGATGAACTATCAGAAGCAGGCCGGCCGTTTCGCCGCCACCGTGCCCGGCGCGGTGTGGGCCAACCAGTTCGACAACGTGGCCAATCGCCAGGCCCACTACGACTCCACCGGACCGGAGATCTGGCGCCAGACCGATGGGCGGGTCGATGCCTTCACCGCCGCTACCGGCACCGGCGGCACCCTGGCCGGGGTGGCCCGTTACCTGAAGGATCAGCGGGAGGACATCCGGGTGGTGCTGGCGGACCCCATGGGCAGCGCCCTGTACGACTGGGTCACCCGGGGCGAAGCGACCATGAGTCCGGGGCCTTCCATCACCGAGGGCATCGGCAACTCACGGGTCACCGACAACCTGGCCGGCACGCCCATCGACGACGCGGTGCAGGTATCCGACCAGGACATGGTCGGCATGGTGTACCGGCAGATGCGCGAGGACGGCTGGTTCTTCGGCTCCAGCACCGGCATCAACTTGTGCGCCGCAGTACAGGTGGCGCGGCGCCTGGGGCCGGGCCACACCATCGTCACGGTGCTGTGCGATGGCGGCGGCCGCTACCAGTCGCGGCTGTTCAACCCGGACTTCCTGGCCGAAAAGGGGCTTCAGATCCCTCCGCTCTAGGGGTGGCACCGGCGAGCTTTCACGTGAGCTCGCCAGCCGGCGGCGGAACCACGTAGCGCGGTTACGCAGCCCTTATCCTGCGTGCCGAGGTCTGAGCGGCCGGCTCAGAGTCTCTGTGCAGGTGCCCGGCCTGCTCGTGACGGTCCAGGCATCGCGGCCCAGCAATGATCGCCGGGCTCCGGGTACTCGTGGGCCCGCACCTTGGCCTTCACGAAGTGACGCCGGTGCTTGTGCGCCGGGATCTGCAGGGTCTTGCCCTTGTAACTGACATCGTTGTCGGCCGTCCTGGCCTCCTGGATGCGCAGCATCTGCTTGAGATCGATCCCACACTTGTTGACGTAGCCATATCATAGCCCTATTCTTGTGCGCATGCCTGTTAACAACATGCCGGAACAACTTTCGCTTCCGGTGGAACAACCGCGCTCCTTCGGCGGCCGGCAACCGGGCGCCGGGCGGCCCCGGGGCCCGAGGCCTCGTGTCCTTCACCGCGAGCGGCCGGACTTCTGTCCAGACCACCCCCTGCATGTCACCTTCCGCATCAAGCCGGGCCTGCCGTCGCTGCGCCTGCCCCGCTTTCAGCGCGCGTTCCGCCGGACCCTGACCCAGGTGACCACGGCGCGGTCGGGCTTCCGGGTGGTCCACTACTCGGTCCAGCGCGATCACGTGCATTGCCTCATCGAGGCCGAGGGCAAACGGGAACTGAGCAACGGTATGAAGGCTCTGGGGGCGCGGTTCGCCCGGGCCGTGAACCGGGTCTTCGGGCGCTCGGGGGCGGTTCTGGACGGCCGCTACCACGCCCGACTCCTCAAGACACCGAAAGAAGTCAGAAAAGCACTGGCCTACGTGCTGCTGAATGCGCGCAAGCACTTCGCGCAGCGTCATCGCCGGACCCCAGCCGTCCGGCTCGATGCCTGCAGCTCCGGGGTCTGGTTCCAGGGCTGGAAGTCCGGGCCGCACCCCAGGCCCCGCTACCCGCGGGAGACCGGCGTGCCGTTCACCTGGCTCCTATCGAGGGGCTGGCGGCGCCACGGCCTCATCGACCCCGCCGAGGTGCCAGGGTAGTCGAAAGGAAGCAACCTGGCCTTCTGTTGCCGGCGTTGTTGCCGGCGTTGTGCCTCCTGGCAAGGCGCCCGGAGCCGGCTGCAGACCTTGGATCAGTCTGATCAGCGTCCTTTGAAGACTGGCTGACGCTTCTCGACGAATGCCTTGGCGGCCTCGCGATGGTCCTCCGTGAGTCCGGTGTGGACGTGATGGGTGGCTTCCAGGTCCAGGCACTCCAGCACCTCGGCGCCCATGGCGGCGCGGTTCAGGTTCTCCTTCATGTAGCGGTAAGCCACCGGCGGGCCGTCGGCCAGGCGCCGCGCCAGCGCCAGGGTCGCGGATTCGAGCTCAGCAGCCGGCACCACCTGGCAGGCGATGCCGAGGCGCAGACACTCCTCCGCCGGCACCCGATCCGACAGGTAATAGATTTCCCTGGCCTTGGCCGAGCCCACCATCTGGGTCAGGAAGAAAGTGCCGCCGTAGTCGCCGCTGAACCCGACCCGGGGAAACGCCGACGTGAGGAATGCGTTGTCACTCATAATCCTGAGATCCGCGGCCAGCGCCAGGGACAGACCGGCGCCCGCGGCGGCGCCAGGCAGACTGGCGAGAACCGGTTTGGGCATCAGATACATGCGCCCGGCAGTGGCCCGCTGATTCAGCCGCTGGGCGTGAATGCGCTCGTCCAGGGTCGCCGCGGCGGCGGCCGTCGACCCGCTGGCGCCGCCGCCCGCCATACCTTTGACGTCACCCCCGGCGCAGAAGGCGCCGCCGGCGCCGGTTACCACCACGCAGCGTACGCTGGCGGTACGTTCGGCGTAGTCCAGGGCCCGCGCCAGGGCCGCGTTCATGTCGCCGGACATGGCATTGCGGGCCTGGGGCCGGTTCAGGGTTATCACGGCGATACCGTCTTCTTCGTGGGCAAGCAGGTCGTCGCTGTCGATGCCGGTGTCGATGGCCGTTCTGGTCATGGTGTCTCTCCCCGCTGAAATTCGACGGCCGGGGCCGCCAACCGGGGTGGTTGTCGAGCGCCCTGCCGGATCGGGTAATCTACCAAAAACCGGGGAGATGCCTTCATGCTCATCGAGCACACCAAGCTCATCGCGTTCGTGCAGCGCCTGTTCGTCGCCGCCGGCGCCGCCGAAGCCGACGCCCGCGAAGTGGCCGATCACCTGGTGACCGCCAATCTCAAGGGTCATGACAGTCACGGAGTCGGCATGATTCCGGCTTACGTCAACAACCTGCGCAACGGGTTACTGCAGCCGCGCGCCCAGGCCCGGGTGATCCGGGATCAGGGGGCGGTCATGCTGGTGGACGGCGGCATGGGCTTCGGTCAGGTCGTCGGCCGTCAGGCCACCGAGATGGCGCTGGCGCGAGTGGCCGACACCGGGCTGGTCTGCATGGGGGTGCGCAATTGCCATCACCTGGGGCGGATCGGCAGCTACGGTGAATTGTGCGGCGGCGCGGGCTATGTCTCGGTGCATTTCGTCAACGTGGTGGGACATGCGCCCCAGGTATCTCCCTTTGCCGGGCGCGAACGGCGCATGACCACCAATCCGTTCTGCTGCGTGGTGCCGCGCCCGGACACGGAGCCGCTGGTACTGGACATGGCCACCAGCGCCATTGCCCTGGGTAAGGTCCGGGTCGCTCACATGAAAGGCGAAGCGGTGCCCGACGGCGCGCTGGTGGATCACGAAGGGGTCCCCACCAGCGATCCCGCGGTCATGTTCCGCGAGCCGTTCGGCGCGCTGGGTCCGTTCGGCGCCCACAAGGGCTACGGACTGGCGGTCATGTGCGAGCTGCTCGGCGGCGCTCTGGCCGGCGAGTGGACCGCCCAGCCCGACAATCCGCGCGACAACACCATCGTCAATCACATGCTGATGTTCGTCCTGGACCCAGCCGCCTTCGGCGGCGCGGCGCGATTCCACCAGGAAGTGACCGATATGGTGGCCTACCTGCACGACACCACGCCGGCACGGGGCTTCGACCGGGTGCGCGTGCCCGGCGAGCCGGAACAGGAGAGCCGCGCCGCGCGCCTGGCCGACGGTATTCCCATCGACGACAACAGCTGGTCCGGCATCATCAAAGCCGCCGGTCTGGCCGGGCTGTCGAGCGCCGAGATCGAGGCCCTGACCACCTGAGTTGCGTCGCCGCCCGGCGCGATCCTGCGGCCGGGCACCGCCGGCGCCGGCCAGTCCTCCCGCCCGGTGCGGTGTTGGTGGACCTGGCGCGCGCCTTGGGGTTATCTTGGCCGCTTGCAGGCACCCGCCAACGCGCCCCGGACGGACACTTGACAGCAACCGACATAAAACGCGCCGGCCTCAAAGTCACCTTGCCGCGGCTCAAGGTGCTGGAAGTGCTGGAACACGCCAATCCCCATCACCTCAGTGCCGAGGACGTGTACAAGGCGCTGCTGGACACGGATGACTCGGTGGGTCTGGCCACGGTGTACCGGGTGCTGACCCAGTTCGAGTCCGCCGGCATGGTGCAACGGCACAACTTCGCCGACGGACACGCTGTGTACGAGCTGGCGCCGGACGAGCACCACGACCACATGGTCGACGTCGACACCGGCCAGGTGCTCGAATTCGTCAACGAACGGATCGAGAAGCTGCAGCACGAAATCGCCGACGAAAAAGGCTACGAGCTGGTCGACCACGAACTGGTGCTCTACGTGCGTAAGCGCAAAGGCAAAAAATGACCGCCCCGCGGCGGCCGGCCCTCCGAGTCCGGACGACCCTTCCCTGACCCCTGCCAGACACCCGTAACCGGTTGCCCGAAGCGCAGACCTCGTTGAAAATGAGAATTGTTTCCAATTAAATGGGCGGTTCGTCCATCGGATCCAGTGAGGTATGCCATGCACAGCACCCTGTCGACCCTGCTCGCCGTTGCCGTCGCCGTTGCCCTGGCCGCCGTGCCGGCGGGGAGCGTCGAAGCACACGGTGAGCTCGACGAACAAGCCCTCGCGGAATTCCACCTGCACCTCGATGACTACCAGGCGGAAATCGAGGAACTGGTGGCCGACGTGGAGCCGGTGGTGGCCGCTCATGGCAGCGGCGAAGACGCCAGCGCCCGGGCCGACGCGCTGATCGAGCACTGGGAGGAGGTTGGCGTACACGGCGCCATCGAAACCTACGCCACCATTACCTACCCCACCGTCTGGCAGGCCCTGATCACCCTGCAGCAGGCGGCCGCCGGCGCCGACGGCGCCGCCGTGGCGCGCGCCGGCGAGGGCGTCAGCGCGGCCCTCTGGCAGGGTTTCGGCGCCGTCCGCCTGGCCGCTTATCAGGTCACCAGCGGCACCGCGCCGGCGGCATCGGCCGGCGGCACCGGCGAAGCGCCGCTGTCCGGACCGGAAACCGTCGAGCAGATCATTGCCGACCTGGAGGCCGCCGTCAGCGCCTATGAAGCCGGCAATCTCGATCAGGCCGAACGGCTCATCCACGACACCTACATGACCCGCTTCGAATGGCTGGAAGGGGATCTGATCGAATACGACCCGGACCTGGTGTCCCAACTCGAAAAGGACTTCAACGCCAACCTGCCACTGCTCATGCAGCGCGGCGCCGACATGGTGGACGTGCGCAAGCAGCTTGCGGCCATGACCGACCAGCTGGAAACCGCCAGCGGGCTTCTGGAACAGGCCGAGCGCAGCCGATCCGAGGTGTTCTGATGGCAGGGCTGGCGCGCCGGCATCTGCTCAAAGCCGCCGGAGCGGGACTGCTGGCGCCCGTCTGGGCGCGGGCCGAGGCGGCCGGACCGGTGTCCGTCGATGCCCTTCCCGCCCTCGCCGGCGAACTGACCCTGTACCTGGGACGGGGCGAAGGCGGACTCTACGAAGACATCCTGCGCGCCATTCGCGAGCGCAACCCCGGCCTGGCGTTGAAGGTGCGGCGGGGGCCGTCCACCGCCCTCGCCAATACGCTGGTGGCGGAGGCGCAGGTCAATCGGGTACAGGCGGACGTGTTCTGGTCCATCGACGCCAGCTCCCTCGGCATGGTGGCCGAACACACCGCGCCCGCCGACATCCCCGACAGCCTGCGTAACCAGCTTCAGCCGAGCTTCCGCTATCGCCACTGGGTGCCGATCTCCGGCCGGGTCCGCACCCTGCCGTACAACCCCGAGCGCCTCGACCCGGCCCAGTTGAGCGACGACGTCATGGCCCTGCCGGACTCGGATTTCCGTTTCGGCTGGGCACCGGCCTACGGCGCGTTCCAGTCCTTCGTCACCGCCATGCGGCTGCTGGAGGGCGACGCCGCCACCCGCGACTGGCTGCGCGCCATGGCGGAGAAGTCGACCCAGTACGCCGGCGAGTTCGGCGTGGTGATGGCGGTATCCCGCGGCGAGGTCGACGTCGGTTTCGCCAATCACTACTACACCCTGCGCCTGCAGCAGGGCCAGCCGGACGCGCCGGTGGCGCTGGCCTTCACCCGCAACGATGCCGGCTGTCTGGTCAACGCGTCAGGGGCGGTGATCCTCAAGTCCAGCGAACTGGCAGTAAACTTCGTACGATACCTGCTGACTGCGGAAGTCCAGTCCTACCTTGCCCGCGAGGCGTTCGAGATCCCCCTGGTGGCCGGTGTCGCCCCGCCCGAAGGGCTGCCGCCCATGGGACAGATCCAACCGCCGGACGTCGATCTGGAACGGCTCGCCGACCTGCAGCCTACGTTGCGTCTGTTGCGGGAAGCCGGCGTGCTGTGAAACGCCCGCCCCTCAGCTACATCGCCAGTGGCGCGGTGGCGCTGGCGGTGCTCGCCCCCATCGGCGTGCTGGCGGTGCTGGCCAGGGGCGCGGAACTCGAGCTCGGCGGCCAGACCGGGGCCATCATCGCCAACTCCGTCGGCTTGACGGTACTCACCGTCGCCGGGGCCGTACTGATCGGGGTGCCCATGGCCCTGGTCACCGCGCACTCCAATCTGGCCGGACGCCGGGTCTGGCTCGCGCTGCTGGCCGCGCCGCTGGCCATACCCAGCTACATCGGCGCCTTCGCCTATTTCGCCGCCTTCGGGCCCGGGGGCGAAGTCGAGACCCTGAGCGGGATCGAAACCGGGCCGGTGCGGGGATTGTGGGGTGCGGCTCTGGTCATGACCCTCTACACCTACCCGTTCGTGCTGCTCACCACCCGGGCTTCGCTGGCGCACCTGGACGGCCGCATGGTGGACGCCGCCCGCTCTCTGGGACTGACGCTGCCGGCAGCCCTGTGGCGGGTGGTGCTGCCCCGGGTCCGCAACGGCATCGCGGCGGGGGCGCTGCTGGTGGCGCTTTACACCCTGTCGGACTTCGCAACGCCGGCGATCCTGCGGCTCGACACATTCACCCGCATCATCTACGTGGAATACAACGCTTTCGGCCTGGACCGGGCGGCGCTGCTGTCGCTGCAGCTCCTGCTGCTGGTGGCGGTGGTCCTGATCCTGGAGTCCCGGGTGGGGGTGGAACGGGAGGTTCCGAGCCGGCCGCTGTCCCTGGCCCTGCCGGCTCCGGTGCGCGCTCTGGTGATGGCGGCCATGATTACCGTGCTGCTGGCGGCTCTGGTGCTGCCGGGCACCGTGTTCGGCGCCTGGCTGTGGCGTGACGGCGCCGGTTCGTTCGATCCGGTGCTGGTCTGGAACTCCACCTACCCGGCCGCCCTGGCGGCCGTGGTCGCCGTACTGGTGGCTCTGCCGGTCGCGTTTGCCGCCAGCGCCGGCCGCGCCGGCCGCTGGCTCGAGCGCATCGCCACGCTGGGATTCGGCATTCCCGGCATCGTCATGGGTACCGCCCTGGTTTACGTCGGCCTGCGCCTCGGTTTTCTCTACCAGACCCTGGCGCTGCTGGTGGCCGGCTACGTGTTGCGCTTTCTGCCGCTGGCGGTGGGCGCCATCCGCACCAGCGTGGCGCGCCTGGACGGCAATCTGATCGGCGCCGCGCGCAGCCTCGGCGCCGGCCGCCTCGAGACCTTCCAGCGGGTACAGCTACCGCTGATTCTGCCCGGAGTGATCGCCGGCGGCGCCCTGGTGTTCCTGGAAGCCATGCGGGAACTGCCGGCCACCCTGCTGCTGCGTCCCACCGGGCTCGAAACCCTGACCACCGAGTTGTGGGAGGTCTACGAGGCCGGCTACTTCGGCCATGCCGCCATGCCCGGGCTGCTGCTGATCGGCGTCTCGACGCTGGCCCTGGTGATGATGTTGTCCGGCAGCGACCGCTTCGCCGCCGGCCAGGACCCTCGCCGTTGAAGACACCGTCAAAGGTGGCGTTTGCATGACGTCCGCCGGCCCCCTAGGCTTGCCCGCGCCGCCCACTCGCAGGTGACCATGCTCGAAGTTCACGGCCTGACAGTGCGTTATGGCGACCGGACCGCGGTCGCTGATTTTGACCTGCGCCTGGCCCAGGGCGAAATCGTCACCCTGGTTGGCCCCACCGGCTGCGGCAAGAGCAGCGTGCTGCGGGCCGTCGCCGGTCTGGAGCCGCTGGCCGGCGGTTATCTGATCCTGGACGGCCGGCGTATCGACCGCGAGCACCCATTGCCGCCGGAGCGCCGCCGAACCGGGCTGGTGTTTCAGGACTTCGCGTTGTTCCCGCACCTGACCGTGGCCCAGAACGTCGGCTTCCGGGTCACCGACCCGGACCGCGCCGAGGCGTGGATCGAGCGCCTGCAACTCACCGCCCACCGCGACGCCATGCCGGCGACCCTGTCCGGCGGTCAGAAACAGCGGGTCGCGCTGGCCCGCTGCCTGGCCCACGAACCGTCCCTGGTGCTGCTGGACGAACCGTTGTCGAACCTCGATGCGGCGTTGAAGGCGACCCTGCGCTGGGAGATCCGCCAGGCGCTCAAGTCTGCCGGTGTGCCCGCATTGTGGGTCACCCACGACCAGGACGAAGCGCTTTCGGTGGGCGACCGGGTCGGGGTCATGAACATCGGCCAGCTGGAACAGATCGGCGAGCCGGAACAATGTTACCGGCTGCCGCGCAGCCGCTTCGTGGCCAGTTTTCTAGGCGAGGGGGTGTTCCTGCGGGGACGGCTCCAGGGCGAAACCGTGGTCACCGCCCTCGGCTGCACCAGCGTCGCCGGAATGCCGGCGCCGGCGCTGCCGGACATGCCCATCGACGTGCTCATCCGCCCCCACGACCTCGATCTGGACCCCACGGCGGATGACGATGGCGGCGCCGGCGGCCAGGTGCGCTGGGGCCGCTACGAGGGCGAGACCCGTCTCTATGGGGTGGCCGTGGAAGGCATCGGCGATCTGCAGGTCCGGGTCAGTCACGAACTGCGTCTGGCGGAGGGTCAGCCGGTCACCGTACGCATCACCGCGCGGCACCCGCTGCCGGGATTTCCGGTGCCCGCTCCTATCTGACCCGGCAAACGCGCTGGCCCGGATTCCCGGCCACTCTTTTTCGAAGATTTCTCACAAACTACTCCAGAAAGCACGAGACAAATACGAATCGTTTTCATTAGATTTTTCGACCGCTAAACTATCCGCCCTATTTCTGAGCCTCTGGAGAGTGACTGATGCGCTCAATCATGCTGGCCACCGGACTGGTGACCTCCATGGCCGTGACCGCGGCCACCGAACCCCCCGACGACCTCGACCTTTCGACCCTCTGGCAACTGCTGCAGGCGCAGCAGGCGGAGATTGCGGAACTCAAGGCGGAGCTGGCCGAAACCCGGGGCGAGGTCGCCGTGACTCAGGAACAGGTGGCCGTGACCCGGGAACAGGTAGCCATCACCGAGGAGCAGATCCTGGTCACCGCCGACTATCTGGAGCAGGTCGACACGACCCGCACTGCCAGCGCTACCCGGATCGGCGGTTATGGCGAGTTGCACTACAACCACCTGGACAGCGACGGTGGCGAGGACATCCGGGAGATCGATTTCCACCGTTTCGTTCTGTTCTTCAACCACGAGTTCAACGACCGGCTGCGCTTCTTCTCCGAACTGGAACTGGAACATTCACTGGCCGGTGACGGCGCTCCGGGCGAAGTGGAGCTGGAACAGGCCTTCATCGAGTACGACCTGGACGACCGACACGCCGCCCGCACCGGCCTGTTCCTGCTGCCGGTGGGAATCCTCAACGAAACCCACGAACCGCCCACGTTCTACGGGGTGGAGCGCAACGACGTCGAGAACATCATTCTTCCCACGACCTGGTGGGAGGCCGGCGCAGCCGTCAGTGGACGTTACGGCAACGGGCTGTCCTGGGACTTCGCCGTGCATTCCGGCCTGGAGATGCCCACCGACGGATCGAGCGCGTTCCGGGTGCGCAGTGGCCGGCAGAAGGTCGCCGAAGCCGTCGCCAACGACCTGGCCTTCACGGCGCGGCTCAAGTACACGGGAATACCCGGGCTCGAGCTGTCCGGCTCGTACCAGTATCAGCAGGACCCGAGCCAGGTATCCGGCGACGGGCTCGACGACGGCCAGTTGCTCAGCGTGCACGGCATCTTCAACCGCGGGCCATTCGCCCTGCGCGCGTTGTGGGCGCAGTGGAACTTCGACGGTGACGCCGTGACCCTGGCCGACGCCGACCAGCAGACCGGCTGGTACGTCGAACCCAGCGTGAGGCTTCAACTGGCCGGTGGCGACTGGGGCTTCTACACCCGTTACGAGGACCTGGAAGGGGCACGGACCCAGGACCGTTTCAACCAGTGGGAAGTGGGTTTCAACTACTGGGTTCATCCGGACGTGGTTCTGAAGGCGGACTGGCGCAACCGCGAGCACGATCTGGCCGCCGATCAGGATCGGGACTTCGACGGCTTCGACCTTGGGGTCGGCTACCAGTTCTGAGCAGTTGCATCGGTAGCGCCCCCAGGCAGAATGGCTGACCAGAATGCGAATCACAATTGATCGTACCCTGTCCCCACGACACCGCCGCAGCCGCCGGCGTCCGGCCCGGTTCGCCCTGGCCACGGTGGGTCGGCTGGCGGTGCTGGCTATCTGCCTGAGCAACGGTCCGGCGCCCCGCGCTGAACCGGGGGTGTACCAATCTCCCGAGGATTTCGTCGCCGATGCCTTTCCCGCCGGAGCCCCGGACGCCAGCGCCATCTGGCTGCGCGCAGACCTGCGCGATGCGGTCCAGACGGTCCTCGGACGGCCGCCCCTGCCCCGCATCCGCTACTGGCGCCAGGACCAGCAGACGGTCTGGATACTGGAGGAAATCGGCAAGGACCAGCCCATAACCGCCGGCATCATCGTTCGCGACGGTGCCATCACCGAGATCCGGGTACTGGTGTTCCGGGAGAGTCGCGGCTGGGAAATCCGCCACGCCTTCTTCACCCGCCAGTATCGGAGCGCCCGGCTCACGGACGGGAACCGACTGGACCGGCCCATCGACGGGATCACCGGCGCCACCCTGTCGGTTCAGGCCATGACCCGGATGGCCAAGGTTGCGCTGCTCCTGGATGCACAGGCGGCCGGCCGCGCGCCGTCATCCACGGCGGGCGCGAAGGGTCTGCCGCACGATATCGCCGGTAGCGCCGCCTCCGCCCGGACAGGATCGGACTAGGCCGGCGGTGCGGTGGCTCTACGCGCGCTCTATCGCTGGCACCGACGCGCCGGAGTAGTGGCCGCCGCGGCGCTGCTCTACCTGCTGGCGACGGGTCTGCCCCTGCAGTTCTCCGGGCAACTCGGGCTGGGCGGCCGCTTCGTCACCAGCGCGCCGGTGCTGGACTGGTACGGGCTCAAAGCCCCGGACCTGGTGCTGGTCTCGGCGGGTATCGCCAATGTCGGCGAGTCCCTGTACGTCGATGACCAGGTTGCCGGGCCGGTGGCGCGCTTCGGCGGGGCCGCCCGGATTGGCGGATTCATCGTCGTCGCCGGCACCGACCAGACCCTCCTGCTCGACGGCTCCGGGGCCACGCTCGAACGCCTGGACCATGCCGCCAGCCGGGTCGGACGGATCCGGGACCGCGCCGTGCTGGACACGGCCGATGGGTTGCTGGTGGCAGACTCGGAGTTGCTGAACTGGGTGCCGCTCGACCGTACTGCCGAGCCCATCGACTGGAGTGAGGTTCGACAGGCCAACGCAACGGCAGCCCAGCGCTATCGCAATCAGTACCGTCAGCGCCTGCTCAGCGTGGAACGCCTGCTGCAGGACCTGCACAGTGGCCGCGCCTTCGGTCCAGCCGGCATCGTGGTGGTGGACGTGGCCAGCGTGCTGCTGGCGTTTCTCGCCGCCAGCGGACTGATCATGTGGTGGCGGACCCACGCCCGCTGAGGGCCGGTCGACGGCTAGCCGACGGCTAGTCGACGTCTAGCCGACGGCTAGTCGACGTCTACCAGTTGCCGGTAGCTGCGCATGTGCCGGCGTGCGGCCAGTTCGTCACCCATGAGTTCGAACAGCCGGGCCAGATTGAAGTGGGCATCGGGCACCGACGGCGCCCGTAGATAGAACTCGGCCGCGGACTGGACCTCGCTCAGCTCGTCGAACACCGTACCCAGGTTGTACAGGGCGAGCTGGTGATTGGGCACCAGATCGAGAGCTTTCTCGTAGTGGCGCTTGGCGCGTTTGAGGTCGCCCTTGAGTTGCAGCAGGCGGCCCAGATTGACGTAGGCGTCGGCGTTGTCCGGATCCATCTCGATGGCCTTGGCATAGGCTTCCATGGCGCGCGGTGATTCCGCGTCCTCGAGATCGAGGCCCAGGTTGTACCAGTCGTCGCTGTCGAGGCTGTCGGGTTCGCGTACCACGATGGCTTCGCCGCCGGCGATGCTGGCCACCCGGGGCGGGGCGGGCGCGGCCAGGTCGAAATCGATGTGGGCCTGACCAGTCTCGGCTTCCCAGATCTGATTGTCTTCGCGCACCAGAACGTTGTTGCCGTCAGCGAAGATGCGCAGTGACGCCAGTCCGCGTCCGCTCCCCAGTCCGGCCCGGACCTTGAGCAGAGCACGCAGCGCGCGCCGGCTCGACACCCGCGACTCGAGCAGACCTTTGGCGGTGCGCAGCAGAACCACGTCCTGAAATCCGAACCGATATTCCCCGTGCTGGCCTCGCCCGGGCGCGAGCAGCGAACGACGCACGAAGTGGCGTACCTGGGCGGGTTTCAGACCAATGAGTTCGGAGACTTCGCTGGTGGTGTATCCGCTCATTCCGTCGTCACATGGGCTGTGATGCGGGACTATAGCGTAGGGTCTGCGGCCCCTCAACACGCCGCAGCCCGATGACGGCGGCGATCCCGGCCCGAGCCATCGTCAGCCGGCGCCCAGGGCCGCGGACAGCATCGGCAGCACCGCCGTGCAGTCGGCATCCAGCTTGTAGTCCAGCCATTCGTCGGCGCGGGTGACCCCCTGGTTGATGGCGACGATGGGAATGCCCAGGGAACGGGCCTGGCGGCAGAAGCGGAAGCTGGAAAACACCATCAGCGACGATCCCACGATCAGCAGTACGTCGGCGGCGGCTACGGCTTCCGCCGCCTGCCCGACCCGCGGCCGCGGCACGGAGTCGCCGTAGAACACCACGTCCGGCTTGAGCGTGCCGCCGCAGACCTCACAGCCGGGAACGCGGAACGCCGCCAGGCCGGCGTCGTCGGCCAGGTCGGCGTCCCCATCGGGCGCCGGCTCGGCACGGCGCTGGCGCAGAAAACCGTTGGCCGCTTCCAGGCGCCGCTGCAGGTCGGCACGGTCACTGGTGGCCCGGCAATCCAGGCACACCACCCGCGCCAGGGCGCCGTGCAATTCCAGAATCCGGCGCTGGCCGGCGCGCTGGTGCAGCCCGTCCACGTTCTGGGTAATGAGGTCAGCCACCACGCCGGCGTGCTCCAGGGCGGCCAGACTCTCGTGCGCCGCGTTGGGCAGCGCCCGCTCCACCGCCGGCCAGCCGAGCATGCTGCGCGCCCAGTAACGGCGGCGCGCCGCCGGGTCGGTGACGAAGTCCTGCATCTGCATCGGCGCCGGCCGTTTCCAAGCGCCCTGGCGGTCGCGGTAGTCGCCGATACCGGAACCCGTGCTGCAACCGGCGCCCGTGATCACCACGACCCGCCGGCCTCGATTCAGGTAAGCCGCCAGCCGCCCGGTATCCGCGGACACCGTCAGCGCGCCGCCGGTTCCGGCGCCCGGCCCCGCAGGCGGTCCACGGCACGGGCCGCCGCCCGGGCAATGAGCGGTACGTTGCTGTTGCCCATGGGCGTGCCGGCGCCACTGTTCAGGGTCAGGGCCACAGCCAGTTCCCGGCTGGGGTCGCAGAAGGCGCCGCTGCCCCCGTACCCGAAGTGGCCGAAAGCCGCGGGCATGCGCGGCCCCGGGGTAAAGACGCGGTGATAACCCAGGCGCCAGCGCATGGGTATGAGCAGCACCCGGTCACGGCTGCGGTTGTGGATGGTGGCCAGTTCCGTAACCCGGTCCGGGGTCAGAAGACGGACCCCGTCCAGTTCGCCGCCGGCCGCCAGCATGGCGTACAGGCGCGCCAGGGATCGTGCCGTGAACTGGCCGCTGGCCGCCGGAATCACCGCCTTGACGGTCTCCGGCGCGTTCCAGTCGAAACGCTCGCTGAACGGATTGAGGGCCGCCTGAAATTCGCCGCCCAGCCCGCCGAACAATCGAGCCAACCGGCGTCGCCAGCCGCCAGGCCGGCGGCCGCGCGCCGGCGGCCCTGACACCCCGGCGGTGAGTTGCGCGCGCCGCTCCATGGCGCTGTCCGGCAGACCGAAGTAGACCCCGTCAAGACCCAGCGGGGCGCTCAGCTCCCGGGCCAGGACCTCGGCCAGGGGCTGATCGGCGATGGCTTCAATGGCTCCGCCGACCAGCCAGCCGAAAGTCAGCGCGTGATAGCCGTGGGCCGCGCCGGGCGGGTGCGCCGGGGTAGCATTGGCGATGACCGCCTTCATGTGATCCCAGTCCAGCATTTCCGCCGGCCTGGAGATCATGCTGGTGATGCGGTACAGACCCGCCTCGTGACAGAGCGCCTGACGCAATGTGATGGCCGACTTGCCGCGGCAACCGAAGGCCGGCCAGTAGTGGGCGATGGGATCGTCGTAAGCTGCCCGCCCCTGTTCGACGAGGACGTGCAGGAGCGTCGCCAGTACCCCTTTACCGGTGGAAAACGACGGCGCCACGGTGTCCGCCTGCCACGGGCGCCCGGCCGCATCCCGGACACCCCCCCAGACGTCCACCACCACCCGGCCGCGATGATAGACGCAGACCGCGGAACCGGCCTGACGGCCGCGCGGAATCTGACGGGCCAGTGTGGCCGCCACGTCGGCAAAATCCGGATGCACCCAACCGTCCAGCATGGCTCGATTGTAGCGGCCGCAACCATCCGGCGCGCGTCCGCCGTGGAAACCGGCTGCGACTCTCCCGGCGTGGCGAGCGCGCCGCCGCTGGACCTGTCCGGCAATTTGTGCGAGCTTTTCGTCAGCAGTAGGCAAAGGACCTCGATGAGTATCGATTGGAGCGACTACCACGCCGACGGCTTCTTCGACGAACTCATTACGCCGAAAGGCCGCGCCCGCACCGGAGCGGGCAACCTGTGCCGAATCCTCTCACAGCTTTCCGATAGCGAACTGGCGGAACGCAAGACGGCCGCCGAACTCGCCATCCGCTCCATGGGCATCACGTTCACCGTCTACACCGGCGAAGGCAGCGGTTCCATCGACCGGGAATGGCCCTTCGACATCGTGCCGCGCCTGATCATGAAACGGGAGTGGGATTCGGTCACTGCCGGCCTGAAGCAGCGGGTCAACGCCCTCAACCAGTTCATCGACGACATCTACCACGATCAGCAGATCCTCGAAGACGGCGTCGTGCCCCGGGAGTACATCGAAAAATCCCGGGAGCTGCGTCCCGAGTGTATCGGTATCTCACCCCCGCACGGCGTGTGGTGCCATGTCTGCGGCAGCGACCTGGTGCGCGACGCCGACGGCCGCTTCTACGTGCTGGAAGACAACCTGCGGGTCCCCAGTGGCGTCTCCTACATGCTCGAGAACCGCGAGGTCATGAAGCGGGTTTTCCCGGAGTTGTTCGAGGAGTACATCATCTACCCGGTGGACGATTATCCGGTCCGCCTGGCGGAAACGCTGCGCTCACTGTCGACCCGCAAATCGCCCCAGATCGCCGTGCTCACGCCGGGCATCTTCAACTCCGCCTACTTCGAACACGCCTATCTGGCCAACGCCATGTCGGCGCAGCTGGTCCAGGGTTCGGACCTGGTAGTGGGGCGGGACGATCGAGTCTACATGCGCACCATCGAGGGGTTGATCCCGGTGGACGTCATCTACCGGCGCATCGACGACCTGTTCATGGACCCGGAGGTCTTCAATCCCGACTCGATGCTGGGCGTGCCCGGGCTGATGCGGGCCTGGCGCGCCGGCAACGTGGTACTGGCCAATGCGCCGGGGTGCGGGGTAGCGGACGACAAGGTCATCTATACCTACGTCCCGGAAATCATCCGCTACTACCTGGGCGAGGAACCGCTGCTGGCCAACGTGCCGTCGTACCGCTGTGTCGACAAGGAGCAACGCGACTACGTCCTCGACAACCTGGAAAAACTGGTAGTCAAGCCGGCCAACGAGTCCGGGGGCTACGGCATGATGATCGGGCCCAAGGCGAGCAAGGCGGAACGCGACAAGTTTGCGCGGCAGATCCTGGCCAACCCCCGCAACTACATGGCCCAGCCCATGCTGCTGCTGTCCACCGCGCCGACCCTCGTGGACAACCATGCCGAGGCCAGGCACCTGGACCTGCGGCCGTTCATCCTGTCCGGTGAGCGTACCTACGTCACTACCGGCGGGCTGACCCGGGTCGCCATGCGCAAGGGCTCCACCGTCGTCAACTCGTCCCAGGGCGGCGGCAGCAAGGACACCTGGGTGGTGGATCTGGAATGACCTCGCACACGCTTTCCAGCACCGCCGCCCGCAGCTACTGGCTGGGCCGCTACCTCGAGCGTTCGGAGACCTCGGCCCGGCTGGTCACGGTACACGCCAACCTGCTGATCGACATGCCGCGGCGCACGGCCCTGGGCTGGCGGCCGCTGGTGGCCATCACCGGCAGTGCCGAGGAGTACGACGACCTGTTCGACGAAACCACCGAACGCAGTGTCTGCCGTTTTCTGATCAACGACGCACGCAACCCGGGCTCCCTGATCAGCAGTCTGTCGTGGGCACGGGAGAATGCGCGAACTCTGCGCGGCATCATCCCGCGCTCCGCTTTCGAGTTCGTCAACGAGGCCTTCCTTTTCGCCAAGGAGAACCTGACCGAACCGTTGTCCCGCTCGCGGCGGGTGTCCGGACTCGAAACCATCACCGAATACGTGCAGCAGGTGGACGGCTACATGTCCGCCAACATGCTGCACGACGCTCACTGGAACTTTCTGCGGATCGGTCAATTCATCGAGCGCGCCGACATGACCACCCGGCTGATCGACGTCGGCACCGGCAACTTCTGGGATTCGGCAGCGGAGCTCGAGCCGTTCGCGGACATCCAGTGGCGCAGCGTACTGCGGGCCCTGTACGCCCTGCAGAGCTACAACACCAGCGTCGCCGAGCCGATCACCCAGGGGCCGGTGATCGACTTTCTGATGAACGATCCGCGTCTGCCCCGTTCCGTTGCCTACGGGACCAATTCGCTGCGCAACAACCTGCGGGCGCTGCCGCGCCACGAGCGGCCGTTGCGCGCCGTGAACCGCATCCGCCGCGAGCTGGCCGCCACCGACGTGCGCGGCATGAGCAACCGTGCGATTTCCGAGTACCTGGATCAGTGTCAGGTTCGCCTCAACCAGGTGCACGAGGAAATCGACAAGACCTACTTCAACTTCCGGCCGCGCCGCAAGCCGGCCGGCAAACCCAAAGCCGCCAGCGCCTGACCGCCGCCGGCAGGCAAGGCTACCATCAGAGGGGAGAGATCATGAGCGCAGGCCGTCACCGCCCGCCGGCAGCAACCTCGTCTGCCCACAGCCCGGTGCTTGTGAGTATCGCGCTGGCCGCACTCGCCGCCCTGGCGGCCACGGCCGTTCGCGCCGACGCGCCGGCGCTGCCGGTATCGGACCCGCAGTCCGTGGGCATGGATCCGGCCCGGCTGGAACGCATAGGACCGGCCATGCGCCGCTACATCGATCAGGGCCTGGTGCCGGGTACGGTCACCGCCATCATGCGTCGCGGCAAGCTGGTCCACTTCGAGGTCAACGGGTCCATGAACGTGGCGGACGGCGCGCCCATGCAGGCCGACACCATCTTCCGCATCGCCTCCATGACCAAGCCCATCACCTCGGTGGCGCTGATGATGCTCTGGGAGCGCGGCCTGTTTCAGCTTCGCGACCCGGTACACCGGTTCCTGCCGGAGTTTGCCGCGGCCAGGGTCTCCACGACCAGCGACGCCAGCGCCACAACCGGCGAACTCGTGGCGCTGGAACGGCCGATCCAGATCCGCGACATGCTCACCCACACCGCCGGGCTGGCCAACAACTACCTGGGCAACGTGGAGTACTACCGGGAGGTAATGGAACAGCGTCCCGACGATGATCTGGAGGCCTACGTTCAGCGCCTGGCCAGCCTGCCTCTGAACTATCAGCCCGGTAGCGCCTGGCAGTACTCGGGCGCCACCGACGTGGTGGGCCGGCTGGTGGAAGTGATTTCGGGGGTGCCGCTGGATCAGTTCCTGACCCGGGAGATCTTTGCGCCCCTGGGCATGCCGGACACCCACTTCTTTCTGGATCCGGACAAGGCCGACCGGCTGGCCGCCCAGTACCGGCCCGGCGACGATCAGAAAATTGTCCTGGACGACCCGGCCGGGGAAGCCAGCCGCTGGGTGAGCGGGCCGAAGAAACTGTTCCGGGGCGCCGGCGGACTGGTGTCCACGGCGCCGGACTACCTGCGCTTTCAACAGATGATGCTGAACGGCGGGGAACTCGACGGGACCCGCCTGCTGGCGCCGGCCACAGTCAGCCTGATGATCGACAACCACACCGGCGACCTGCCGC
Source organism: uncultured Gammaproteobacteria bacterium (assembly GCA_942491135.1). GTDB lineage: Bacteria > Pseudomonadota > Gammaproteobacteria > Pseudomonadales > Azotimanducaceae > UBA7803. Next base: position 69,957 of record CALNZS010000017.1, read on the forward strand.
TGTGGCTGCCGGGGCCGGGCATGGGCTTCGGCCTCGGCTATGGCGTGGTGGTGGACCGCGGCGCGGCGGCAACGCCGCTGTCAGAGGGTGCCGCCTACTGGGGCGGCGCGTACTGCACACTGTCCTGGTTCGACCCGGATCAGCAACTGGTGGCGGTACTGATGACCCAGGTCCGTCCCTATACCCACATCAACGTCCGCCAGGACTTCCAGGCCCTCGCCTACCAGGCCATCGTCGACTGACCCCTGCGGCGGTCAGGCTGCAGCTGAACGCGGGAGCGTTCAGATTGCTGCTGATCGCGTGAGCGATCAGCCCGGTTCCAGGCGCAGGAAGTAGCGCGGCGGATAGCCGGTGAGAAAACGCACCAGGGGACCAAGCGGGCGCGCCGCATCCACCGCGGCATGCTCGGCGCCCTCGACCGGTACCGCCAGGTAGTCGCCGGTCTCGCCATTGCGGGTCACCTGAACCTGAGGGTTTTCGAGCGCCTGCCGGTACCAGGCTCGCGGCCAGTGATTGGCCGCCACGTACAGTTGCCCGTCGTAGTCGATGCTCGACAGGACCCGGTCACTGGCCGCGCCCGAATCATCCCGCGTGGTGATCACCAGCGTGGTCTCGTCAGCCGGCTGAAAGTAGCCGATGAGCGATTCGAAGGCGGTCACGATGAGGGCGTAGACGATCACCAGAACGGCAACAATCTTGAGAAACTTCATGGAACACAGCTCCCTCGGATGGGTTCAGGAGTCAGCCCGGCTGCGGCCATTCGCGTAACGCGGCCTGACCCCGGCGCGCTGCCAGAGCATACACCGTGCACGACACCAGCAACGCCGGGAATACCTCGTGCACCGCCTCGGACCAGCCCATCACCAGCCACAGCAGCAGCACCAGAACGCCGCAGACCATGGAAGCCAGAACCCCGGCGGCGTTGCCGCCACGCCAGTGCAGACCGAACAGAATGGCGGGAAAGAAACACACCGCATACAGGCTGCCGGAAAAGATCGTGATCTCGATGACGCCGCCGGGCGGATCCAGGGCCACCAGGGCCGCCGTCACCGCCAGCCCGACGACGCCGAAGCGGGTCCACGCTACCGGCCGGGCAACCGGATGAACCGGCTCCACCAGGTCCTTGTAGAGCACCGACGCGCCGACCAGCAGCACGCTGTCCATGGACGACATGGCGGCGGCCACCATGGCGATCATCAGACAGTCACCTACCCAGAGCGGGAACACGCTGGTGTCGCTGACGAGCATGGGTACCACCAGATCGGTGTCGGTGACCCCGTCGAGCAGAAAGCGGGCGTACATGCCCACCGGAAACAGACAGAACTGAATGATCGCGACCCCCACCACCGCAACCCAGATGCCGGTGCGGACGCTGCGTTCGTCCCGCAGCGCATAGAATCGGGAGACCTGGCGGGGATCCACCAGCAGTTTCAGCGATCCGGACAGGGCGATGCCGAGCAACACGACGAACGGGATTCCGGGATTGAAGGAGAACAGCTCTGCGGTGTCGGCGCGGCCGGCCAGTTCCGGCAGCCGCGCCACACCGCCAGCGGCCGAGGTCACGCAGTAGAAGATGGTGACCGAGCCGGCGAGCATCAGCATGCCCTGCAGGACGTCCGTACGCACCACGGAGATGAAACCGCCCACCGACGTGTACAGCATGACGATCAGCAGGGTCACGGCAACCGCGGTGCCGTAATCGACCCCGAAGAACATCTGAAACAACCCGCCGGCGCCTTTGAAGATGGCCACCAGGTACAGGAGGCTGGCAAACAGCACCACGGCCCCGGCCGCCATGCGCAAGGCCCGGCTGATGCCGGGCGCGTCCGGCTGGCCGAAGCGCCGTTCCAGGTAGTCGGGCAGGGTCAGCGCATCCCAGCGGCTGGTGAAGCGCCGCAGGCGCGGCGCCACCGTGGTCCAGGATAGCCAGGTGAAGACCACGATGAGCACCGGCATGAGCATCCACGGCAGGCCGTAGTCGTAACCTTTGCCGGCATGGCCGACATAGCTGTTGGTGCTGGTATAGGTGGCAAAAAAGGAAACACCGAGCGCGGCGCCCCCCAGGTTACGCCCGCCGACGTAGTAGTCCCCGACCCCATGGGTACCCTGGCGCCCGATGCGGGCATGCCACAGCAGCACCGCCGTATACACCACGAACAGCACCGCCGCCAGCCAGTGTTCACGCAGCCAGGCCGGGTCGAGCGCGGCCGGGTCAGACAATCCGACCGGCCCCGCCGGCCGCGCCCGCCGGCGCCGTCGATGGTATCCGGACCCGGGAAGGCCGAGGCTTCGTACAATTGCCGAACCCCGGCCCCACGGTTTCTAACTTCTCGTTTACACCACTACTCCCCATGAGACATATACTCCCTCCACCTCGAAGCACTGGCAACACCGGATGCTTCGCGTAAGGACGAGACAGCGTGACAACAAACGCCGGATCTCGAGAGGCAATTGGAGGAATGATGAAAAAGCTAGCTATCCTGTTCGTCGCAGGTCTTTCGCTCGGCGGCATGGCTCACGGCGCAACCACCAGCCAGACGGTGGATCTTCTGGATGGAGGCGTTGATGTCGGTGATGTCACGTTGATCCGCGGCGGACTGAGTAGCGCCGTTCGTATTACGGTTGACGACGGTCTGTTGACCACTGGGAACATGTATCAGGTACTGGTCCGCTACTACTCGAAGCCCCAGTATTGCGCCACCCCCAACGCTTGCGTCGGTTCCGTGGATCTGCCGGCCCGCGGCGGCAGCACCCGCATCGAGGCCAGCCAGTTCCTGGTTTCGGCCGGTGAAGCGAAGGCGACCGGCAACCTGTTCTTCGGCCGCTTCTACCGCGCGCCCGAAGGGACCACCTCGATCCGGCAGCTGATTCAGGGCAACGGCCCGCAACAGATGATGTCGGCTCAGGTGCAGGTCGAACTGCGCGACGTGGGCCCCCGTCAAAACAGCGCGGTCGTGTTCGATCAGCTCAGTGACTTCACGGTGGACGGCGAATGTGGGGTCTCTCTCACCTGCACGACTTTCGCCGAGTCCGATCTCATCACCGCTCCGTAATCCGTTGCGGATCGCTGATGAGCCAGGAAGGGCCCCTCGCGGGCCCTTCTTTTTTGCGGCGGCCCCGACCGGTATGCTTACCTTCGGAGGGCCCATGCGCTACCTGCTCCAACTCGTCGTCCCGGCACTGATCTTCGTCGTCGTACTGGTCGCGCTGACCCGGCGCCGCCGCGAGCCCTCGGGCGGATCGGAAACCGGTACCTTCCTCGGCATTCTCGCCATCAGCGCGGTGGTGGCGGTGGCCACCGCCTGGCTGATGGTCACGATGTGGGGATGAACGGGACACGCCGCGTGCCGCCCCTGTTCGGCCCCGGAGCCGACTCATGACCATCGACGTGCTGGCCAGGGACAATGGGTTCGGCGCCGCCATCCGCGGCGTCGATCTGTCCCGTACCTTGAGCGAGTCGACCGTGGCGGACATCCGCCGCGCCTGGCTCGATCACCGGGTGATCTACTTTCCCGATCAACCCATGTCCCATGCGGATCTGGAGCGGTTCACCCGCTACCTGGGGGATTGGGGCAACGATCCCTACGTGGCTCCCATCGAAGGGCACCCCCACATCCTCGAGATCCGCCGTGAGCCGGACGAACCGGTGGCGCCGTTCGGCGGCGCCTGGCATTCCGACTGGTCGTTCCAGGCGGCGCCGCCGTCCGCCACCATCCTGCACGCCAAAGAAGTCCCACCCGTGGGCGGTGATACCTGGTACGCGGACGGCTACGCGGCCTTCGAGGCGCTCGGCGTTGCCGAGCAGCGCGAACTGATGGGTCTGACCGCGCTGCACAGCGCGCGCCGGCCATACAGCCACGAAGGCTACAAGGCCGGCCGCGGCGACCAGCGCAGCATGAAGATCCTGCCCAGCGACGGGGCCTACGCGGTTCAGGAACATCCCCTGATCCGTACCCACGGCGAAACCCGACGGAAAGCGCTGTGGGTCAACGCCGTCTACACCATCGGCATCCGGGACCTGGAAGAAGATGCCGCTCAGGCGCTCATCGAGCGGCTGTGTGCTCACAGCACCGAGGAGCGCTTCATCTACAAACACCGCTGGGCCGCCAACATGCTCACCATCTGGGACAACCGCTGTGTCCAGCACTGCGCCCAGGGTGGCTACGACGGTTACCGGCGTGTCATGCACCGCACCACCGTGGCGGGCGAACGGCCGGTCTGAGCCCCGTATCGTGGGATTCGCGGCCCCGGTCGGCTATGGTTGCTCGATGAGCCATCAGCAGCAGAGCCACCGGGCGTGAACGACCAGCCCAAGCAGCGCCGCGTGGCATTGATCGAGAGCCTTCGGCAGGCAAATGCCGAGCTGGCGCGGCTGCGCAGCGGCGCAACCCAGGATCCGGACTACTGGTTGCGCCAGGTGGCCGATGCCCGGCAGTTCATGCTGCTGCTGGATGACGATCTCAACATCCGCTTCGTCAACCGCCTGCGCGAGGATCGGCCCGACCCGGTCGGCCGGAGCGTGTTCGACTTTCTGCCTGCTCAGTTCCACGACGAGCTGCGCAACGCCATCGATCAGGCCCGGGCCAGCGGTCTGCCGCAGTACTACGAGCTGGCGGCCCGGGGCGCCGCGGGCCCGGACGGTGAACTGTCCCGGTACTGCAGCTGGGTGATTCCGCTGACCGACGCGCGCGCCCCGGACGGGCTTGCCGTGATAGCCATCGATGTGACGGCGCAACTGGAAACCCAGGAGGCCCTGGAGAGCGAAAAAGGGGTGCTGCAGGCGCTGGTACGTGATGCCCCGGACCACATCGTGATCGTCGACCGGGACCACGCCGTTCAGTTCCGCAACCGGGACGAGCTGGGCAACCCGGCCCCCACCGTCATCGGCTTCCCCATCGAGCAGCACTTTGCCGGTGAGTCCCGGCAGCGGCTCCACGACGCCATCGAAGCCGTCTTCGAGAGCGCCGAAGGCACCAGCGTCGAACTGCAGGTCGAGGCCCAAGACGGCCCCCGCTGGTATGTCAGCCGCATCGGGCCGGTGTTCCGCGGCGGCCAGGTCCAACGGGTGTCGATGGTTTCCACCAACATCACCGAGCGTATGGCCCGGTCCCGGGCCGAGGCACGGCAGCGGGAACTGCTGCAGCAGAGCGAAGCCCGGTTCCGCACCCTGGTGGAGTCGGCGCCGGAGGCGGTGCTGATCCTGGACACCGATTCCCAGCGCTTCGTCGACGTCAACGCCAATGCCTGCACCCTGTTCGGCATGACCCGCGACCAGCTACTGGCCAGTGGACCGCTGCAGATCAGCCCGCCGGCCCAGCCGGACGGTTCCCTGTCCGCGGTGGCGGCGGAGCAGCACATCCGGGACGCCATGAACGGTCAGTCCGTGCGCTTCGAATGGACCCACCGCAACCTGTCCGGCGAGGCCCTTGCCTGCGAGGTCCGCCTGGTGCGGCTGCCTGACGACGAGCGCCCGCTGGTGCGCGGCAGCATCATCGACATCGGCGAGCGCAAACGCGACGAAGCGGAACGGGAACGCCTCACCCATGAACTGGCGCAGTCCCAGAAGATGCAGGCCATCGGCCAGCTCACCGGCGGCGTCGCCCACGACTTCAACAACCTGTTGACGGTGATCATGAGCGGCCTGGACATGATCGGCGGCGATGCCGACGACCCGGAGCGGGTCCGGAACCTGGCCGGACAGGCGCTGGAGGCGGCGCAGCGCGCGGCCTCGTTGACCCAGCGGCTGCTGGCCTTCGCACGGCGCCAGCCGCTGCGTCCCCAGGTCATCGATCTGAACCAGCTGGTGGCCAACGCCGAACATCTGCTGCGACGGACCCTGGGTGAGACCATCACCATCGAGACGGTGACCGGCGACGGCTTGTGGCCCTGCGAGTCCGATCCCGTCCAGCTCGAAAACGTGATTCTGAATCTGGCCATCAACGCCCGCGACGCCATGCCCGACGGCGGCCACCTCAGCATTGAAACCGCCAACGCCCGGCTCGACCGCTACTACGCCGAGCACAACGACGACGTGCTTCCGGGCCAGTACGTAATGCTTGCGGTCAGCGACAATGGCTACGGTATGGAGCCCGGCGTTCTGCGCCAGGCCTTCGAACCGTTCTTCACCACCAAACCGACCGGGGAAGGCAGCGGTCTTGGCCTGTCCATGGTCTACGGCTTCGTCAAACAGTCCGGCGGCCACGTGAAGATCTACAGCGAACCGGATGCCGGCAGCACCGTGCGGATCTACCTGCCGCGCGCCGATCGGGCCGCACGGACCCCCGGCATCGTACAACGGCCGCCCGAAACCACGCCGCGGGGCCAGGGGCAACGGCTGCTGGTGGTGGAGGACGACGACGCGGTCCGCCTGCTGGTGGTGGAAGAACTGCACAGCCTCGGTTACGCCACCATCGACGCCGCCAACGGCCGGGACGCGCTCGGCCTGCTCGAGCATGCCGAGGTAGACATGATCCTGAGCGACGTGGTGTTGCCCGGCGGTATGAACGGCACCGAACTGGCGGCCGGGGTCCTGGCCCTGCGTCCCGGGCTGCCGGTTCTGTTCATGTCCGGCTACACCGAGAACGCCATCATTCACAACGGCCGCCTGGACCCCGGGGTCAATCTGCTGGAGAAGCCGTTCTCCCGCCGGCAGCTCGCCCAGGCTGTGTCCGCGGCCCTGGCGGCGCCCACCGATGACTGACTCCCGGCCCTTCGCCTTACATCGGCAACTGGCCGCCGACTGCCACCGGCTCGGCGACCTGCCGGTCAGCCAACTGCTGCTGATGGACGACAGCCGTTATCCCTGGTGCATTCTGGTACCACGCCACAACGGCCTGGAGGGGCTGCACGACTTGCCTCCGGCACAACGGGCCGGGCTGCTGGACGAAATCAGCCGGGTGTCCCGCGCCATTCTCGAACTCTGCGGCAGCGAACGGATCAACGTCGGCGCCCTGGGCAACCTGGTACCCCAGCTTCACGTGCACGTGGTGGGCCGGCGGGTGGGGGATGCCGCCTGGCCGGGCCCGGTATGGGGTTTCGAGGCGCGTGAACCTTATGCCCCCGGCCAGGCGGTCCGTCTCGGCGCCGGGCTCTGGCGCCGGCTGAGCACGGCGGCGCCGGCGCCGCGGCAATGAGCGCCGGCAAGCCACTCGACCCGCCAGGCGGTTCCGCCACAGACGGGCACCCGGACCGGCCCGCCGGAAGTTTCGGCGCCTGGCTGCACAACCTGCACAGCCCGGCCAACCCGCAGCGCCTGACCGACGTACCCTGCGGCGACTGCACCGCCTGTTGCCGCGCGGCCTACTTCATCCACGTCGCGCCCGACGAGACCCGGACCCTGGCCGCAATCCCCCGGAAACTGCTGTTCGAAGCCCCGGGTCTGCCCCCGGGCCACAAGGTGCTGGGCTTCGACCAGCGGGGTCATTGCCCGATGCTCAGGGACGGCGCCTGCAGCATCTACGCGGACCGCCCGCGCACCTGCCGACAGTACGACTGCCGGATGTTCACCGCCACCGGCGTGGAACCCGAGGATCCCCAGGGCGACATCGCGGCTCGGGTCCGGCAGTGGCGGTTCCAGCTTGCCGCCGCCGACCGCCCCCGGCAGGCAGCGGTACGGGCCGCCGCCCGCTTTCTGCACAGCCACGGCAATGCACTGTCCGACGGCCTGGCCCCGCGCAACCCGACCCAGCTCGCGGCTCTGGCCATTACCGTCCACGAAGTGTTTCTGCAGGCGCCAGCCGACGCCTCCAGCGCCTGGCTGGTGGCCCGCATCGAAGCGGCCGCAGCGCCCGTCAGATCAAGCTGAGGCGCATCGCACAGCGCCGCGGCAGTCCGCGTTCGGCTTCGCGCTCGAGCAGCCCGGCAAGGCGCGCTCCCGGATCGGCGCCCAGCGTCTCGAATCCCAGGCTCTGGTAGAACGGTTCGTTCCACGGCACGCCGCGGAAGGTGGTCAGGGTAACGGCACTCAGTCCATCGCCGCGGGCGCGGTCGATGGCCGCGCCCATCAGACGCCGGCCGAGACCGCGGCGCTGCCAGTCGACGTGCACGGCGAGTTCGTGAACGTGCAGTTGCGGGCCGATCGCAGCGGCGCAGACAAATCCCACCGGCGCCCGGTTTCCCGGGTCCGCCACCCAGGACCTGCCGGCGGCGGCGAAGCGCTGATGATCCGCCACCGACAGTACCTCGTCGTCAGCCAGCCAGGCCAGATCGTCGAGGGTCAGAAAACTGCGCGCCGAAGAGCGCTCGACCGCCGGCAGGTGAACCGCATCGGCAAGGGCGGTGCGCCGGATGACGATCCCGCTCACCGCCACCGGACTTACATCCGTTCGAGGATGGTCGCCGTTCCCATGCCGCCGCCGGTGCACATGGCCACCAGTGCAGTCTGCTTGTCGAGCCGCTCCAGGGTATCCACCGCGGTGCCGATCAGCATGCCGCCGGTGGCCCCGATGGGATGCCCCAGGGCAATGGCGCCGCCGTCCACGTTGACGAACTCGTGGGACACGTCCAGGTCCTTCATGAACTTCAGGACCACCGCGGCGAAGGCCTCGTTGATCTCCCACAGGTCGATGTCGCTCTTCTTCATGCCAGCCTTGTCCAGGCAGCGCTGGGCCGCTGGTCCCGGTGCGGTCAGCATGATCAGCGGTTCGGTGCCGGCCGTTGCGGCCTGACGGATCCGTGCCCGCGGTTTGAGCCCATGGGCCTTGGCGTAGTCGGGGCTCACCACCAGCACCGCGCTGGCGCCATCCACGACCCCGGACGAATTGCCGGCGTGGTGCACATGAGTCACGCCGTCGATCTCGGGGTACTTGTCCTTCGCCATGTCGTTGAACGACTTCGGGTAACCGTCCACATGAGCGGCGCCCATGGCTTCGAAGGAAGGCTTGAGCCCCTCCAGGCTCTCCAGCGTGGTGCCCGGCCGCACATGCTCGTCACGATCCAGCGCCAGGGAACCGTCGTCGTTGTAGATCGGCACCAGCGCGTCTTTGAAGTAGCCGCCTTCGATGGACTTCAGGGCCCGGGCCTGGCTCTCCACCGCGTAGCGGTCCACGTCTTCCCGGCTGAAACCTTCGATGGTGGCGATCAGATCGGCGGAGATACCTTGAGGAACCTGGGGGTGCATCCCCAGCAGATGTTCATTGTTGGCGTGGAAGCCGTTGGCGTGCAGCGGCGAATAGCGGGACATGAACTCGACCCCGCCCGCCACCACGGCCTCCTGCTGGCCGGACATCACGCCCATGGCGGCGAAGTTCACCGCCTGCTGGCCACTGCCGCAGAACCGGTGCAGGGTCACCCCGGTCACCGAAATGGGCCAGCCGGCATCGAGCACCGACATCCGGGCGATGTCATGGGCATGGTCGCCGCTGCCGGTTCCGCAACCGGCAACCACGTCCTCGATGTCGGCGGGGTCGAATCCGACCTTGTCCTTAAGGCCGTTCAGCACCTGCGCCATGCAGCGCTGCGGATGAATGTGGCTGAGGCTGCCTACCCCCGGCTTACCGCGTCCGCGCGGCGACCGTACCGCGTCGATGATCCAGGCTTCACGCATGTTTCTTTCCCCTGCTGATTGACTGGCTGAATGAATGAACGAACGGTGAATCAAAAATGAAACGGATTCTACCCGTCACCCGCGGACAGCGTCCACGCGGCGGATCCCGGTCCGCCCGGCACGGGGTCATCGTCCCGCCGCGTCGGCCAGCGCCTGATCGAGCACGTCGCCGTCGCGCACCGCCACCAGTTCGATCCAGCCGGTGAGCCAGGCGCGGACGGTGATCCGCCGCGGCAGCGCCAGATCGCCGCGGCGCTCGAGCTCCATTTCCAGCTCGAAGGTGTCCTGATCGTCGTCGGTGACCCGGAACCGGCATGCCGATTCGTCGCCAGGCAGGCGATCCAGCCGGTAGCGGTGACGCCCGGTGTGGACCTGCCGGTCGGCGCTGCAATCGGGAACCACAAACAGCGCCGCGATCAGATCCGGCCCGTCCGGCGCCCGACGCCGCGGCCGCTGGCGGCCATTTTTGGTCACCTGCAGGGTGCCGTCCTGGACCAGCACCCGGCGGTCCTTGTCCTGGTCCTGCTCGTGGTACCGAAACCGTTCCGGCGTAATGGCGCCGGCGACGACGTGGCCGCTGGACCAGAAGCGGTTGCGCCATCCGCTGAAACCGCGCATCCAGCCGTTGGACCGGGCAAAGCCGCGCACCCGGTAGCTGCCGTCGTCACCCAGGGCCAGGGTAACCCGGGCCTCGCCCACGGGGGCGCCCGCGACCACCGCCCGGTAATCCAGGGTCAGGGTCTGATTCGGGTTGGCGCCGGCGCCGGCCAGCGCCGGCAGGAAGAAAACCGCCAGACTCAGAGCCAGCGGCAACCCGCGCCGCCAGGCCCGCCGCCGCCGGGATCCACGTCGCCAGGCGTTGTGCGCGGCCGCCCCGGTCGAGGCCCAGCGCCCCATGTCAGGCCGCCGCAATGCCCATTTCACGGGCCGGGTCGAACCACAGGCAGGGCCAGCCACGGGTTCCCGCGAGGCGCGCCATGGCGGCCTTGGGATTGACCACCACCGGCCACTGCACCGCCTCCAGCAACGGCAGGTCGTCGACACTGTCGGAGTAAAAATAGGCCCGGTCGAGGCTGGTCTGGCGCCGCTCCACCTCCTGCTCCGCCGCCATCAGCTTGCCCGGCCCGACGCAGAACTGCTCGATCCGGCCGCTGACCCGCTCCGCGACGACTTCGAGTTCCGTACACAGCAGCGCCTCGACCGCCAGTTCGCGGGCCACCGGGGCGGCCTGATAGCGGGTGGCTGAAGTCACGATGGCAACATGGTGACCCAGGCTGCGATGGACGTCGATGAGTTGCCGGGCCTGGGGATAAATCCAGCTCTGAACCCGGCGCAGAAAGGCCTGCTCACCCAGCTCACGCAGGTCCCGATCGAACTCGCCGGCCAGGTCACCCACCGAGGCGGACAGCAGCGCATAATGATCGGTGCGTCCCAGACCGTATCCCACCAGCGCGCCCATGGAGGCGAGCATACGGTGCAGCGGCACCTTGCGGATCCGTTCCAGCGCCAGCGCCGTCATGGTGTAGCCAGCGACCAGGGTGTGGTCCAGGTCGAAAAAAGCCACGACCTCGGGGCCGCCAGGACCGCGCCGCAGCGTTCCCAGGTACTGCCCCACGTCAGTGTGCGCCGTATCACCGCGCCTCGGTATCCGGCGCATTACCTTGGAATCCTCACTGCTGCTACCACTGCCTGCCGCGTAAACACAGATTAACGCGCATCCCACGGCGGTCAAACCGTACGGAAATGTGAATGAAGTCACAACTCCGGGCCGGCGACGTTGTCGCCGCGGACGCCATGGGCAACGCTTGGCGGCAGGCCACGTACCGCGCCGTCCGTCGCCCGCGCGCGGAACCGACCCGAGACAGGTCGGATGCCAGGTCAGGAAAAAAGGTCGGACATGTTTCAGCTCACCCTGTGGTCCGTGACGCCGTTGCTGGCCGCGCTGGCCTGCGTGGGCGCCTACCTGCGCCTGGCGGCCAAACCACGGGTTCCCGGCGCCAGCGCGGTGCTGGCCATCCTGGCCACGGTCACGTTCTGGTGTGGATGCCAGTTCGTCGATTCACTGCTGGTCGGCCATGGCCCCAAGACCCTGGTGATGAAACTGGCCCTGGTGCCGCTGGCGCTGGCGCCGGTGTTATGGCTGCTGTTTGCGCTGGGCTACACCCGCCGGCGCCTGACCCTGCCGCGGCGGCTGCGCAACAGCCTGGCCGTCATCCCGCTCATCACCATCGCCCTGGCCATGACCAACGAGTGGCATCACCTGGTGTGGAGTGGCCTGCTGCCACTGAATGCCGACGGTTACGCGGCGCTGGTGCCGGTCTACGGCCCGTGGTTCTACGTACACGCCGTGTACGGCTTCGCCCTGATCGTGGTCGCCACCACCATCCTCGCCTATCACCTGTCCACCACCACCCGGCAGGTCGGGCCGGTGCTGGGGGTCATCGCTGCGCCCCTTCTGGTATGCGCCAGCAACCTCTTCTCCGTCTCGCCCTGGAACCCGCTGCCATGGTTCGACTTCACCACCCTCGGCCTGGCCGCGGCCGCGCTGGTTCTGGACGGTAGCGTGTTGCGGCACGGTGTGCTGGACGACATCCCGGTCCTGCGCGACCGGGTCCTCGAACAACTCGGGGAACCGGTCATCGTGATCGATGCCGCCAGCCGCATCATCGACCTGAATCGCGCCGCCGGGACACTGCTCGGGATCAGCGGACGGGCCGCCGGCGGCCAGCTCATCGGTGAGCGGCTGCCGACCCTGTCGCTGCCGCGCCTGATCGCCGGCGGCACCGACGAAGTTCATGCGCACGAGCGCTGGTTCGACGTCACGGCCAGCCGCCTCGACCCCGCCAGCGGCCGCTCCGACCTGGTACTGGCCTTTCGCGACGTGACGGTGCGACGCCGCACCGAGCAGGAACTGCGCACTGCCCAGGCGGAACTGCAGCGCCTGGCTCACACCGACCCCCTCACCGGCCTGAACAACCGGCGACTGTTCATGGAACGCCTGGACGAGGAGGTGCGCCGCATCGAACGGCACGCCGGCGCGCTGTCGGTGGTGATCCTGGACCTGGACCACTTCAAGATCATCAATGACAGCCACGGCCACGACGCCGGCGACCGGGTTCTGGCCGCGGTGGCGGACCAGGTGCGGGTGGTGAAGCGCGGCACCGACGTGGCGGCCCGCATCGGCGGCGAGGAGTTTGCGCTGCTGCTGCCAGCCACCGATACCACCGGCGCCGCCCAGCTCGCCGACCGGCTGTGCAGCGCAATTCGCGGTCTGGATACGGCGCGGCTGCTCGGTGCAGCCGGCGCCGCCAGCCTGGCGGTGACCGCCAGCCTCGGCTTCGCCACCATACGCCACGGCGATCCGGCGCTGCAGTCCCTGCTGAAACGGGCCGACGAGGCCCTGTACCGGGCCAAACACGGGGGCCGCAACCGGGTCAGCCGCTGACCCGGCGGCCGCCCCGCTCAGTGCCCGTCAGGAATCGGAACCGGAATCCGCACCGGCCTCTGGCGGTGTGGCTTCGTCCGAACCCTCGTCGGCAGACGGATCGTCCACCGGCAGGTCGTCGGCAGTCGTCGGATCAGCCGCCACCAGCGTGGCCCGATCCACCAGCAGCCGGTCGGCCAGGTATGCCGCCAGACCGAAAGTCCCGTCCTGACGGTCCGTGGTCACCCGGAAGTCGTTGCCTTCCGAATCGGCATACAGGCGCAGCACAAACTCCCCGTCGGCATCCGTCACCCGGAACGTCGCGCGGGGTTCGGCGTCCGCCGCGGGCGGGGCGGCAACGTCCAGCACCCGAAGGTCGGAGAAGCGGCGCGCCAGATCCGCGGCCGCGTCCTGGTCGGGCTGCGCCGGGGCGGCGCCTTCGCCCGGGGAATCCAGTTCCCAGCCATCCACCCCGTGCTGAAGCCGCCAGGCCCCGTCACGACTGACCGCGGACACCTCGCCGCGAGCCGCGAGCAGCGTCTTGTCGAGCCAGTCGCCGGGTTCGGCGGGGAGCTGATAATTGGACAGGGCGATACTGTAGACCGCGTCGTCGTCCGACCGCCGTGCATGCACGCGCTGATATCCCGGGGAGGTGCCGAGGTAGAATTCGGCCACGGTCTGCTCCGCGGCGCCCAGACGGACATGGCGCTGATACTGATCCGGGGCCACTTCGAAACGTTGCGCCGCGGAACCGCTGGTCGCGACCGGCCAGCTCGCCTCCAGGCCGGCGATGCTGTCGAGCAATTCGGTGATGCGCGCCGCGTCCGCTGGCAGGCCCGACGGCAGCCGCCACCCGGAGCCGGTCCGGGTCAGCAGCAACGACCCGTTCTCGCCGTCCGCCAGTTCGATTTCATCGACCTGGGCGGCATCGAAGGTCAACCAGGCGCCTTGCGGCGTTTCTCCGGGTCCGGCCTGAATCAGCCAGACAGCGGCGATGATCAGCAGTTGCACGGCCAGCAGTACGGCCAGCAGCGTATTGCGCCCGCTCATGCCACACCCTCCGCCGCGTCTGTTGCCAGCCAGGACCGGTAGCGTTGCTGGTCACGGCGCACCCGACGCCGGTGCCATCCGAACACCAGTCCCACACCGGCCAGCGCCAGGGCGTAGTTCAACGCCTCCAGGCCCATCTGCTCGCTTTCCTCCAGGGGCGGAAGCGTGCGGTTGAAGTGGCCTCGGCTACGGATGGCCAGCAGGCTGCGATCCTCCAGCGCGTAGTCGACCACGTTGGCCATGAGCTGAACGCTGTTGCCGTAAATCGTCCCCTCGGCCGAGCCGATCACCCGCAGCACCTGATCGGCCAGGAAATCGTTGGAGCCGAACACCAGTAGCTGCGCCGACTCCGGCGACCGGTCGATGACGCTGGTCACCACACCCAGCCGGTCCTCGGTGGTTGGCGCCTGGGCCTCGCCCTCTTCCTCGGACAGGGTGGCGGCTTCCATGTCATCCATCCCGTCGTCCTCTCCGGTGTCGGACTCGGACTCGTCCAGCAGCGGCGACGGGCGTCCGGCGAACAGGGACTCGAAGCGGCCCTGCTGCAGTACCGCCAGGGTCCGAGCCGCCCGTTCGCCTTCCGGTTCGAAGCCGGACAGACCGTCCGGGCCGATACGCGGCATGATGTCGGTGTCCGTAGACACCCAGCTATCAGCGGAACTTTCGAGCAGCGGAACCACCTCGCGCCCGGCACCCGGGGACGGCGTCTCGCCGTCCACCGGCGCGCCGGCGCCGACCTCCAGCGGCGACGCCCAGGCCAGAGTGACCTGGGGCAGCCCGGCCGTGATCGCATGGTCCTCGTTCAGACCGGGCGGGCGGACGTCCACGAAGTACGGGTAGTCGAGCATCACCAGATCCTGGAACGTGAAGCCACCCACCTGCCGGGTAACCGGCGCCGGGAACGAGGCGTTCTGCGGATCCATGACCATACCGTCGCCGAACCGCACGCCCTGGTGCGCCAGCCACGCCTCGAGGCCCGAGCTGCGCGGCGCGGCGTCGATGGACTGCTGGCCGAAACTGGCGGAATAAGCGCCGCCGGCTATGGCCACGGTGCCGCCCTTCATCAGGAACTGATCGATGGCGAAAACCGCCCGCTCCCCGAGCCCGTCGGGATCCACCACCAGCAACAACTCGGCCGCTTCCGGCACCGAGCCGGATTCGAGGCCGGCATCGACGACATTGAAGTCCTGCTGCAGAAACTCACGCAACTGGGAGAAGGTGTTGCCCGCTGGCGGCGGTGCCATTCCCATCATCGGCGGCGGCGCTTCCGGCGCCGCCAGCGCCACGGTCTTGAGCAGGCCGTCGGCAAACCGCTTCAGGGCTTCTTCCAGGCTGCGCCGGGTGGCATCCGCCGACAACGCCTCCGGCAGCGGAACCTGCAGTACCGTGTCACCGTCGGTCAGGGTCAGATAGAAGTAGAACGACGTGGTGTCGAACAGACTCGCGGCCATGGGCTGCAGTCCGTACTCCTCCCGAAGCTGCTGCGCCAGCGCGCCATCGCCGGCCTGGGGATCGACAATCTCGGCGGAGAACCGGTCGGCCCCTTCGGCCGCCAGTTCCTCCAGCACGCCCTGCAGCACCGGTCGATACTCGGCGAGGGCCTCCGGCAGCACTTCGTCCGCTGAAAGATAGCCCACGAACCTGACTGGTTCGCGAACGTTGTCGAACACGCTGCCGCCGCCCTGAAAGCCGTACAGAACCTTCTTGATACTGCGGGTGACGTCGTACTCCGGATTACGGAGCTGCACGTCCAGATCCTGATCACTGACGACCTTGACCTCGATCAGGTCGCGAAAGCCCAGGACCTCGTACTCGTCGCCGTAGCTGATCAGCACGTCGAAATAGGAATTGACCAGGCTCGACTGGTAGCGGTCCGCCACCTGGAACGGCACCGGCCGGATGCCGTACTTGCTGTTGGCTTCTTCTTCCAGTTCCGGGTTCTGGGCGGGATCGACGATCTCCACCCGTACCTGTCCCCCGCCGGCTACCTCGTACTCCTTGAGCAGATCGCGCATCTGCGGCACCAGCGGCGCCAGCAGTGGATGGGTCTGCTGACTGAAGTAGCCGCGCACCAGCAACGGTTCGCGCAGCTGCCCGAGGTAGCCGCGGGTCGCATCGGAAATGGAGTAGATGTTGCCCTCGGTGGCATCACTGCGCAGGCCGTTCACCGGCGCCAGCCACAGGTTGGCCGCAACCAGATTGAGCACCAGCAGCGCCGTGCCCAGCAGCCAGCCACGGTGGCGCGGACGGGCGCCGTCCGCGGCCCAGCGCTGCACCTCCAGGGCGTGTACGTTGAGGGTCAGAAACACCGCCGACAGCGACACGTAGTAGTACAGGTCCCTGACGTCCAGCACCCCCCGGGTGATGGACTCGAAACGCGCTCCGGTGCCGAGGCCGCGCAGCACGTCGGCCCAGCCGCCGCTCACCAGATTGGTTAGCATCGGTGTGCCCAGCAGGTAGAAGACGCCAGCCAGGAAACAGGCGCCGATCAGACTGACGATCTGGCTGTCGGTTCTGGCGCTGACGAACAGCCCGATGGCCAGGTAGGCGCCGCCCAGCAGCATGGCGGCCAGGTAACCCGCCAGCACTGGCCCCCAGTCCAGGTCCGCCACCACGGCCACGGATACCGGCAGCGGCACCGTCAGCAGCAGCGCCAGCGCCAGCAGCCACCAGCACGCCAGGAACTTGCCGATCACGAACTCCCAGCCACTTACGGGCAGGGTGGAAACGAACTCCAGGGTGCCGGTGCGGCGCTCCTCGCTCCACATGCGCATGGTCAGGGCGGCGCACAGGAAAATGAGCAGCACTGGCATCCACTCGAACAACGGCCGCACGTCGGCAATGTTGCGGGCGAAAAATGCTTCGCCCCAGAAGAACACGAACAGCGTGACCGCCAGGAACGCCAGCAGGAAGAGATAGCCGATCGGCGAGGCGAAGAACAGGGACAGCTCTTTGCGCGCGATGCGCCGGATCACCTCAAGCCGCATCGGCCACCTCCCGGGCATCGGCCCGCACGCCGCCGCGCTCGCTGACCTCTCGGAACACCGCCTCCAGATCCCGCTGCAGCGATCCGATCTCATAGAGCGGCAACCCGGCGCTCACCAGCGCGGCTGCCACCCGCTGAGCCACCTCGTCGGGTGCTTCCCGCGTCGCGAGTTCCCAGCGCCCGCCGTCCAGCCGTTGCAGCGCCCCGACCCCGGCGACGGCGTCCAGCAGCTCTCCGAGGTCCGCTTCCGGCGCGGTCCGCAGCTGCAGGCGGTCGCTGGCCTGCAGGTCCTCGAGGCGCTCGTCCACCGCCAGCACGCCGCCGTGCAGGATCAGCACCCGGTCACAGAGGGCGTTCACTTCCTGCATGATGTGGGTGGAGAGAATCACCGTGGCCTGGTCGGACAACCGCCGGATGAGGTCGCGCATGTGCTGGGTCTGGGCCGGATCGAGACCGTTGGTCGGCTCGTCGAGGATGAGGAAGCGCGGCTCGTGAAGAATGGCCTGGGCGACCCCCACCCGCTGTTTGAAGCCCCGCGACAGGGTGGCGATGGAATCCAGCGCCTTGCTTCCCAGTTCGGTGGCTTCGATGGCCCGGCGCACGGCCCCGGCCGGGTCGGCGACGCCGCGCAGTTCCGCGGTGTAAGCCAGGTAGTCGGCCACCGACAGCTCCGGGTACAGGGGCAGGCTTTCTGGCAGATACCCCAGCTGCGACTGAACCGCCTGCCGGCTGGCCTCCACTTCCACGCCGTCGACGTGGACGGAACCGGCACTCGGCTCCAGGTAGCCCGTGAGCATCTTCATGATGGTGGTCTTGCCGGCGCCGTTGTGACCCAGCAGCCCCACGATCTCGCCGTGCCCGATGCAAAACGAGACATCATTGACCGCCAGGAAACGTCCATAGCTGCGACTGAGGTGCCGCGCCTCGATCATCGCCACTTCTCCAAACTTGCCGAGGTCGCCAAAATAATGGGCCGCGCGGAAAATTCAAGAGTTGGCTGACATCATGATCTCATTGACCATCGACGGACCCGCCGGACCCCTGGCCGCCCGCCATGACGAACCCACGGCCCGGCGCCAGGCAGTGCTGTGTCATCCCCATCCCCAGTACGGCGGCAACATGGACGATCCGGTGCTGGACGAACTGGCCCGGGCGCTGCTGGGCCAGGATTTCGGGGTGCTGCGTTTCAACTTCCGCGGGGTCGGCGGCAGCGCCGGCGACTATGCCGGGGGCGCCGGTGAGGTGGACGATTTGCTGGCCGTGGCCGCCTGGCTGCAGACCCAACGGCCCGGCGTGTTGTGGGCCGGCGGCTATTCGTTCGGCGCCTGGACGGTGTGGAACGCGCGGTCCCGGGGGCTGAGCGTCGAACGGGCGGTGCTGGTCGCACCGCCGCTCGGCGCCATGGAGTTCGAACCGGTGGCGGCTGGCTGTCCGGTGGACGTGGTGGCCGGAACCGCCGACCGCTTCGTCGATCAGGCGCTGCTGGCGGATTGGGACGCCGGCGCCAGCCATCCGGTCCAGGGCGCCGATCATTTCTTTTCCGGCCGCCACCGCGAACTGCGCGCCGCGCTGCAGGCCATCGTTGCCGGCCACTGACCCGGCGCTCCGGTCAGACCAGGCGCACCCCGGCCACCCACTGGTGACCCCAGTACAGTGCCGCGTAACCCACCAGACCCACCACCACCGGCAGTACCAGTTCACCAGGCACCAGCCGGTTGCGGCCGGCAACGATGGCCGCAAACGGCAGATTGGACGTGACCCGGGCGTACCCTTCCCAGTCGGGCCCGAGTTGCGCGGCCTTCTTGCGGTCGATGAGCACGCCGCCGGCAAGGCCGAGCACCAGAAACGTCGCGAAGAAGACCACCGACGCCTGATCGCCGTTGGCCGCCAGGTGGGACGCCGCCCACAGCACCACCGACCATTGGAAAGGATGACGGGTGATCCGGGTCAGGCCCCGGGTGAGACTGGCGGGATCGCTGCCGCGCAGGCTGCCCTCCATGCCCACCACGGTCGGATTGCGGGCCATGAAGCCGCCGAGCAGCAGGATCATGGCGATGGGCATGACCACCTTGGGCACCTGGTAGAGCGCCGGCTGCGGCAGCCAGAAATAGTCGTAGCGGGGCACCGCATCCGTACATCCAGATCAGGTAGCCGAGGGTCACGACCGCCACCAGCGAATACGCCAGCAGGTAACCGCGCTGTCCCAGCATCGCTACCAGGCGCTCGCGCAGCGGGGTGCTGCTGACGCCGAGGTGCGTACCCAGAAACAGTACGGACGCCAGCAGCAGCATCCCGTGCAGTTCGTCCCTGTGTGTCCAGCCGGCGGCCGTCCGGCATAGATAACGCCGTTCCCGTGGCGCTCGGGCACCGCCGCGCCTTGCGCGGTTGCCGACATTGCCGCATCGTTCCGGGTTCGTCATCCGGCGGCTGCCCGACGGCCCCGGCATCGAGCCGCGATGTCAGCGGAGAATCTCAACCGGAAGGGGACAATGAAGGATGTGGCAGGCAAGGTGGCGTTCGTGACCGGCGGCGCCAGCGGCATGGGGCTGGCCATGGTGCGGGCGTTCGCCAGCAGCGGGCATGAAGGTCGTCGCGGCCGATGTCGAGCAGAAGGCGCTCGATGCCGTGGCGGAGGAGTTCGCCGGCAGCAACGGTACGGTGCTGTGTCTGAAGCTGGACGTCACCGACCGGGCAGCGATGGAGCGTGCGGCGGATGAGGCGGAGGCCGCATTCGGCAAGATCCACGTGGTCTGCAACAACGCCGGCGTGGGTGTCGGCGGCGCGGTCGACGACATGAGCTACGCGGACTGGGACTGGGTGCTCAACGTGAACATCAACGGGGTGGTCAACGGCGTGCGTACGTTCGTCGATCGCATGAAGGCACACGGTGAAGGTGGTCATTTCGTGAATACCGCATCGATGGCCGGCCATATCGCGGGGCCCAACATGTCGGTCTACAACACCTCGAAATACGCGGTGGTGGGCATGTCGGAAACGATGCGCGTCGATCTCGCCGCAAAAGGCATCGGCGTCTCGGTGCTGTGCCCGGGTGTGGTGCGGACCAACATCTTCACCTCGGGCCGCAATCGCCCGGCCGAACTGGCGGGTGACACCGATACCGCGGCGCAGATCCTGACCGACGGCAGCGCCGATCCCGAGCAGATGGAACGACTGCAACAGATCCTGGACAATGCGCTGGACCCGGCGGTGGTCGGCGACATGGTCCTGCACGCCATCCAGCACGACGAGTTCTACATCTTCACTCATCCGGAGATCCGGATGTTCACCGACACCCGGCACGAGGAAATGTCCGGCGCATTCGAGCGCTGGACGGCGTACCGCGGGCAACACGGCGTTTGACGCATGGGCCGGCTTGACGGCCGAACCGCCCTGATCACCGGTGCCGCCCGCGGGCTGGGTGCGCAGATCGCCACGCGCATGGCGGAAGAAGGCGCGCCCGTCTATGTGAACGACCTAAGCCTGGCCGCCGCCCAGGCCAGCGCCGATCGCATCGGCGGGTTCGCGCTGGCCTGTGACGTCAGCGACTCCGCCGCGGTGAGCGCGATGTTCGACGACCTGGCCGGCAGCGCCGGTCGTCTGGATATCCTGGTCAACAATGCCGGAATCGGCGGGCTGGAAGGTGACAACGCGGCGCGCGAGCGGATCGCGCGGGTCGCGGAAGCCATGCAGCGTGGCGAGGTGCCGGAAGAATCGCTGTCCAGCGACGTCACCGACGTGACCGACGCGAGCTGGCACCGGATGATCGGCGTGCACCTGGATGGCACGTTCTACTGCTGCCGCGAAGGCGCCCGGCTGATGCTGGCGCAGGGCGGCGGAACGATCATCAACATGGGCAGCATCATGGGCACGTTCGGCCGCCCCGGCGGCGCCGCGTACTGCGCGGCCAAGGCCGGCATCCTCGGTCTCACCCGGGCGCTCGCACACGAGCTTGCCCCCCGGATGATCCGAGTGAATGCGATCGCGCCGGGCTGGATCCACACCGACATGACCGATCCGCTGAAGCCGATGCATCCGATGCTCGAGGCGCAAACGCCGCTCGGCCGTCTCGGCGACCCGGACGACATCGCCTGGGCCGCCGTCTATCTTGCCAGCGACGAAGCGCGCTTCGTCACCGGCCAGACCCTGTCGCCCAATGGCGGCTGGTACATGAGTCAATGAAGGAGTCCGACTTGTCCCCATTCCCCGAAGCCGAGTTCGTGGACGTCAACGGCGTCACCCTGGAGGTCTTCAGTGCCGGCGCCGGCGCCGGCCGCCCGGCTCTGGTGTTGTGCCATGGCTGGCCCGAGCTGGCCTATTCCTGGCGTCACCAGATTGCGGCGCTGGTCGAGGCGGGCTACCACGTCATTGCGCCCAACCAGCGTGGCTACGGTCGCTCCAGCCGGCCCGAGGCGGTGGAAGCCTACGACATCCACCAGTTGTGCGGCGACCTGACGGCGCTGCTCGATCACTACGGCTACCGCGACGCCGTGTTCGTCGGTCACGACTGGGGCGCCATCGTCGTGTGGAGCCTGGCCATGCTGGCTCCGCAGCGGGTCCGCGCCGTGGCCAACCTCAGCGTGCCGCTGCTGGTGCGGGGCGATTCCGACTGGGTGAGCCTCTGGGAGGAACGCCTGGGCGGCGACTTCTACATCGTGCACTTCAACCGCCAGCCCGGAGTGGCGGATGCGGCATTCGAAGCCAACACCCGCAACTTCCTGCGCAACCTGTACCGCACCCGGCAATGGGAAGACAAGCCGGTGGATCTCGGCCCCGGGATGGCGATGATCAATATCGCGAGCGCCCCGGAAATGCCGGGCGAGCTGATGATGAGCGAGGCCGAACTCGATGTGTTCGTCGAGGCGTTCGAGCACTCCGGGTTCACCGGCCCGATCAACTGGTACCGCAACTTCACCCGCAACTGGGAAACCACGGCAGGCCGACGTGCGGCAGCAGGTCGAGCAGCCGACCCTGATGATCCACGGCCGCTACGACATGGTGCCGCCCAATCCGGACCTCCAGAACTACGTGCCGAACCTGGAAACCCACATGCTGGAGTGCGGCCACTGGATTCAGCAGGAGCAGCCGGAGGCGACCAACCGGCTGCTGACGGAATGGCTGGGGCGCATCAGAACAGGGTGAGGAGCGCCCCAACCAGAGCGCCGAGAACCAGCGCCAGGTTGGCGAACATACCGACCACGAAGCCAGGGCCGCGCCGAGCCGGATCCGCGACATAGCCGCGGAAGTACATGGCCCGACCGATCAGGAATGCCACCCCCGCGGCCACTGCGTACAGTTCGTGCACATAGTAACCGGCAGCGAACAGCGCCGGCAGGAACACCACGAGCTGCTCCAGGGTGTTGCTCTGGACCCGATAGACCCGCTCGAAATGCGCGTCGCCGGTTACCGCGGGCGCCGCCAGGCCGCTGCGGACCCGGGCCCGCCCCACTTCCACTGTGAAGTACACGTATTCGATGAGCGCCAGCATGGCGATGATGGTGACGGCGGCCATGAACGGGTTCTCCTGGTTATTGCGGGCACGGATGTCCCGATCACTGTCGCATCATGAACGCGGCCGTGGACTCTGCCACCACTTCGCCGCTGTCTGCTCGAATCACCCTGCCTTCCATCCGCGCCAGCCGGCCCTTGCGCTTGAGGCAGCGCCCTTCCAGCCGCACCGGCACACCGATGGGCAGGTGCGCACGGTAGCGTACCTCGGCCCGGGCCGTGAAGCTCATGTGCCCCTGCAGCCACAGCCAGTTGGCCATGACGTCGTCCAGGAGGCTGAAGATGATGCCGCCGTGGGTCAGGGTATCGTAGCCCCGATGATGTTCGCCGGGCGTGAACTCGGCGCGGCAGACGTCGCCGTCCATGCGGAACCGGGCTTTCAGACCAACAGGGTTGTCCGGTCCGCAGACGAAACAGTGATTGGCCTGGCGGGCGCTCCCACCGGACGTAGGACCGGCTTCGGCGGTCGGTTCATGCGTCGGTCCATCGGTCATCGGTAGAATCCTGAGCACGGTGCCTGCAGAGACCCTATGATAGAAACGTGTACCCTGTGAATGCCATTCGCGATCGCCTGGCGGCGATCCGTCCCAGACTCATCGAACCCGGGGCGCGCACGCGCCAGGCCGCCGTGGCGGTGATCCTGCGTGAGCGGCCGGGGACCCATCCGGGGACCCATTCGGGGACCGACATTCTGTTCATTCAGCGGGCCGAAAAAGCCGGCGACCCGTGGTCCGGCCACATGGCCTTTCCCGGCGGCCATCTCGACCCCGGCGACGCCGATCTGCGGGCCGCCGCCGAGCGCGAAACGCTGGAAGAAATCGGGCTCGACCTGGGCCCGGCGGAGTATCTGGGCGCCCTCGATCATCAGCAGGCCCAGCCGCGCGGCCGGACCATCGACATGCTCATTGCGCCGCACGTGTTCGTGATCGAAGGCGACCCGCTGTGCACCCCCAATCACGAGGTTCAGGAAGTAGTGTGGACGTCCCTGGACGAGCTTGCCAGCAACCGCCGCCACGACACCGAAACCCGGCCCATGGCAGGCACGCCAACGGTGTTCAACGGCTACCGGCTGGAACGCGGCCACTTCGTCTGGGGCCTGACCTACCGCATGCTGAAAGACTTCTTCGTGACCCTCGATCCCGCCTGGCAGGGACCGCCGGAACGCTGAGCCGGGACCCCACGGCCATCGGCACGCTCTCATATCTCTGGTCAACCCGGGTTCGCCCAGGCGGGCCTTCGTGTTCGACGATACCCGCCTGCACGAGGAGGCAGCGCGTGGCCGCCCACTCACCCGGGACGGCCGTCCCGGTGGTCGATCCGATGGTAGTCGGCGATGGCGAGCCCGGCCGCCACGCTGGTGAATGGATCGTGGTCGACCACGCGGCCGGGAAACCGCTGGTCGAGCATCCTTCGCACCGCGGGTATCAGACTGGAGCCGCCGGTTCTGAGCACGACGTCGATGTCGTCGGCCGTTAACTCGGCGCGTGCCAGCGTTGCATCGAGGCCGCCGGCGACCCGGTCGAGCTGATCGGCGATCAGTTTCTCGAACTCGCTGCGGGTCAGCGGAATCGCCAGGTCCAGCTCCGGCACGTCCAGGACCGCCTCCTCCTGCTCCGACAGCCGCGCCTTGACGTCCTTGATGGCCTGGAACACCTGATAGCTGAGGTTGCGCTGGATCAGTTCGTTGAGGCGCTGGAACTTCTCTACCCCGGGGCCGCCCTGAGCCAGGCGTTCCTGCACCGGTGCGGTGTACCGGTTCTGGTTCAGGGTGTAGGTGACCGCCCAGTTGAGGAGCAGATCCTGGTAATCCTCGAACGGAAACTCGGTCTCGATCTCGCGATCCATACCGCGCCGCCGCCAGACTTCCCCCTTGCCCAGGCGCGGAAACAGCAGCGCCTGGAACAGGCGTTGATCGATGTGGTCGCCGCCCAGCGCCAGTCCGTGGGTGGTGATCACGTCGAAGGCCGTGGCGCCGCGACGCTTCAGCACACAGAAGTCCAGCGTGCCGCCGCCGAAGTCGAGGGTCAGCACCCGCTCTCCGGAAGCGCTGCCGGCGGCCTCGGGATTGGCCGTGATGTAGCTCATGGCCGCCGCCACCGGTTCGGGGTAGAAGTGCTGGGCGCTGATGCCCGCGTACTTGTAGGCTTCGCCCAATCGTGACAGCGCCGTCTGGTTGCGGAATTCTTCCCGCCCCTCGAAGGTGACCGGATGCCCGAGGTGAGCCTCGTTGCAGGGTGAGGTGTGCTGTTCCAGCGCCTTGCGGATGCGCAGCAGAATCGGCGTGATCAGCGCCACCAGCCGGAACGGATGATCGAACACCATGAGGCGCCGCACCCGGCTGTCGCCGAGCAGGCGTTTGGTGCCGCGGAACAGCCGTCCCTGCAGGCCACTGTCCACCAGTGGCGCCCCGTAGACCCGCTGGGTCGTGGTCTCCACCGGCGCCGGATTTTCCGAGTCGCCGTGCTCCACGAACGAGCTGGTTTCGGCGATCACTTCCGGGATCATCTCCACCGTGCGTCCGGTGTTGTCCTCGATGTAGCGGTCGATGGCGGCCTGGCCGGTGAGGGTCTTGATCTCACGGTCGATGTAGGTGGCCGACGGCATGATGGCGCCGTCGCCTTCCAGTGGCACCAGCAACAGGGTCTGGCCGTCGTAAATGGCGGCGGCGGAGTTCGTGGTTCCGAAGTCGATCCCGATCCCTATCGGCATGAATCAGTCGCCCGCGGCCTCGTTCGCGGCGGACGCTCCGTCTCCCGTCACCAGGGCGGGCGCCCACGCAGCCGGCTCGCCGGCACCGAGCCAGTCCCGCAGGACTTCGGCATTGTGTTCGCCCTGGTGCGGGGCGCCGCCGCGTACCGACGCGCTGGCGGAGGAGAACCGGTAAGGCGATTGGGGCAGCCGCCGGGTCCCGCCGGCCCGGTCGTCCACGGCGGCGATGGAACCCCGGTGCACGACCGTGGGCAGGTCCAGAGCCTCGGTGCTGGTGCGCACGTCGCCCCAGGCGATGTTCATCTTCTCCATGGCCTCGATCACGGCCGCTCGATCGGCACAGGTCTGCTCCAGAAAGGTCCGGGTGGCGCCCCGGCGGGCTTCGATCTTCTGCGCCAGGGTCGCGCCTTCACCGCTCGGGTCTTCGACCGCCATGACGGTGTTGAGCTGCCGCCACAGATGACGGAAGTCACCGGCGATGATGATGGGTCCAGCCGCCGACTGCCAGACCTCACTCGGCATGTTCTTCAATTCGTAGGAGTCGTCCAGGGCAAAATGAATGTGATCGTCGGTGACCAGCGTGGCATCGATCATGGCCATGTCGATGTGCTGGCCCGAACCGGTGTCGTGGCGCAGATGCAGCGCCGCCAGCACGGCGACCAGCCCGTGCAGCGATGCGTTGGTATCGGCGATGGACAACGCCATGTCCACCGGCTGACAGCCGCCGACCTCGGCCTGCCGGGCCATGATGCCCGACTCGGCATGTACGATGGGCGCGTAGGCGGCCCGCCGCGATTCCGGTCCGCCAGCGCCGAACCCGGAAATGGACAACATGATCAGACCCGGGTTGAGCGTACTCAGGACCGGGTAGCCGAGCCCCAGCCGGCCCATGACGTCGGGGCGGAAGTTCTCGATCAATATGTCCGCCCGGGCGGCCAGGGCCTTGATCAGTTCGACACCCTGCGGCACCGACAGGTCCACGCACATGCCGCGTTTGCCCGCATTCTGCTGATTGAAGTAACCGGAAATGTTGGCCCGCTTGGCGCCCCAGAAACGGGTTACGTCGCCCGCCGGCGGTTCGACCTTGACCACGTCCGCGCCGAGATCGCACAACATACGCCCGGCGAACGGTCCGGCCAGGACCCGGGACATGTCGAGCACCTTGAGATCTTCCAGCGGTCGCCGCATCTGCCCCTCCCGAAGGCTGCGTGATAGCGATCCCGCCCTGGGCCGCCTCCGGCCAGCGGGCGGGCCGCGGCTGCTTGCCCGCTAGGAGCGGGCGCGCACCAGGGGTTCGATGTCGCAGCTCACGCCGGTACCGCCCAGGCCGCAATACCCGCCGGGCACTTTGGCCAGGTACTGCTGATGAAACGACTCGGCGTAGTAGAACGTTTCGAGTCTCTCGATGGCAGTAGTGACGTCGCCGTAGCCAGCGTCGTGCAGGGCCGCCTGGTAGGACTGGCGTGAGGCCAGCGCCGCCTCCATCTGGGCGTCGTCGTCGACGTAGATGGCGCTGCGATACTGGGTGCCGATGTCGTTACCCTGACGCATGCCCTGGGTCGGATCGTGGGACTCCCAGAACACCTTCAGCAGGGTTTCGAAGCTGATGCGCTTCGGGTCGTACACTACCAGCACCGCTTCGGTGTGACCGGTGCGGCCCGTGCAGACTTCTTCGTAGCTGGGATTGGGAGTGATGCCGCCGGCGTAACCCACCGCCGTGGTAAACACACCGTGGGTTTCCCAGAAACGCCGCTCGGCACCCCAGAAGCAGCCCAGACCGAGCAGCACCTGTCTGGTGGCCGTCGGGAAACGGCGGCTTGAGCGGTGCGCCGCTGACGAAATGTTCCGCCGGAACCGGCATGCGATCGCCGCGACCGGGCAATGCTTCCGCGGCGGACGGTAGACGGAGTTTTTGCTCCAAACCCATGTCTATACCCCTGAGTTTTCGAAAGATCATACCTTTCAACCTGTTCCACACAAGTGCTATAAGGCCCCGTATGCGACTGCTCCTTCTCATCCTTGCAGCCAGCTTTGCTTTCGGCTGTCAGACCGCGCCGCCGGAATATCGTGCCATGACGGAACGGGTCGCCGCCGGCGATGCGGTCGACCCGGCGGAGCTGCGGATCTCCTTTCAGCACGCCGCGGATCTGCCCGAGCGCATGGAACGCCTCACCGATCTGGAGGCCCAGGCCCTGTCCGTGGTGGACGATGAACCGCTGAAGCTGGGTTCCATCGGGTCGGCCATTCTCGACACTTACGTGGGCAGCCTGACCGGCCACTACGTGCTGGCGCGGTTCTACGAGTACGTATCCAACCCCAAGGCCGACTACCACGAGGACTGGGTGGCGCGCATCACGGCCAGCATGGCGGACGCCGGCGACGGCACCCGGGAGCAACCCCTGCCGGCGGTGACCCCGGCCGAAGCGCGCGTATACGCCCGTCTGCAGGACTGGGAGCCGGTCGGTTCCATCTACCAGAGCGATCAGCCCGGCGACAATGAGGAGACCGTGGTGTTCTCGCTGCTGCTGCAGGTGCGCCCCGACAGCGGGCCCCTGAAGAACGTCAGGTTCGACCTGTCCGGGCTTTACGAGGCCATGCGCCAGGAGTTTCAAGGGTGCCCTTGCTGATAGGGCGACTGACAGAGCGGCTGATAGAGCGGACGATCAAGCGGCCGACGGAGCTGGCGACGACCCGGGGTTCACCCCCTTCACCCTGATCGGCTACCTGGCCAAGCAGAACGACTCGGCGGCGCAGACTGCGGTGGGCGCCTTTCTCGCCACCCAGAACCGGTTCGAAGACGCCGTCCAGTGGCTGCGTGCGGCGTCGCGCACCGGCAACCTGCTGGCCAACTCGCTGCTGGCCCGGATCTACTGGGAACAGGCCCGCAGCAGCGACGACGAGGGGGTGCGCGAGGCGGCCATGGACGAGGTGCTGGAGAACTACCTGCACGCCATCGCTCTGGGTTCCGCCGACGCCATGTACGCCCTTGGCGTTCTGTACCTGAACGGCCACTACGACGACGAGAACAAGGTCGCCGGAATTCCCCTGCTGGAGCAGGCTGCCGGCCTGGATCACAGCGAAGCCACCATGTTTCTCGCCCATCTGAACTACGTCGGCGAAGTGGTGGACAAGAACCTCGACAGCGCTCGCGACTACTACGCCCAGGCGGCCGAACTGGGCAACCCGTTTGCGCGCAAGAGTTACGCCCGTTTCCTCCTGGACCGGGATGCCGGACAGACCGGAGACCCCCGTGCCGTCGACTGGCTGGAGGAACTGGCCGACGACGGCGAGGCGGAGTCCATGCTGCTGCTCGGCAATCTCTACGCCCGGGGGGTGGGCACGGACCAGAACAATCGGCGTGCCGTGGACTGGTTCAAGAAGGCGGTGAAGAGCGCGCCGGACGACGCAGCTATCGTCAACGAGGTGGCCTGGACCCTGGCCGTCACCGACCAGACCGATCTGCGCCGGTCGCGCTACGCACGCCAGATCATGGACCGCATGATGGAGAGCAACGACGATGCCCGCCAGCGGCCCGAGTACCTGGACACCTGGGCCGCCACCTATGCCGCCACCGGCGATTTCGAGCGCGCCGTGGATCTCCAGGAGCAGGCGCTGGCCGCCGCCCGGGCCGAGGACTACACCGACGTGTTGTCCATCCTCGAGGATCACCTGAACGCTTTTCACGCCGGCGAGACCCTCTCCGAAACCGTGCCGTGAGCAAGTCCCTGCAGGCGCTGCTGGCCGCCGGCACTCCGTTTCTGGATGTCCGCGCGCCGGGCGAGTTCAATCGCGGCAGCGTGCCCGGCGCGGTCAATCTGCCGGTGCTGGACGACGCCGAGCGTCACCGGGTCGGCGTCCGGTACAAGCAGGCCGGCAATGCGGCAGCGGTGGCGCTGGGACACCGGCTGGTCAGCGGCAGCGTGCGTGCGCAACGGGAACGGCTCTGGTGCGAGTTCGCCGCCGCCCATCCCGGCGCCTGGATCTACTGCTGGCGCGGCGGCCAGCGTTCGGCCATCGTCCAGGCCTGGCTGCGGGCGCTGGGTTTCGAACTGCCGCGAATTCCCGGCGGCTTCAAGGCGTTGCGGCGGACCTGCCTCGACGTCCTGGAGCGCACCCCCGCGAACTTCCGGTGGCTCGTTCTCGGCGGCCGCACCGGATCCGGCAAGACCGAACTGCTGAAGCAGATCCCCGGCGCCCTCGACCTGGAAGGCATCGCTCGCCACCGGGGGTCGGCATTTGGCGCCATGGAGACCCCCCAGCCGACCCCGGTGACCTTCGACAGCCTGCTGGCAGTCGCCAGTCTGCAGCACCGCCAGCGGCACCTGATCGTGGAGGACGAAAGCCGCACCATCGGCCGACTGGCCCTGCCGGCATCCTGGCACGCGCGCATGCAGCGCGCGCCCCTGGCGGTGGTCGACGTGCCGCTGGCAACCCGGGTCGCCAACATCCGGCGGGAATACCTCGATCAGCCCATTGCCGGCGGCCGCGACCCGGCGCTGCTGCAGGCCCAGTACGCGGACGCGCTGCGGCGCATCGAGCGCCGCCTGGGCGGACTGCGGCGTCGGGAACTGGACCAGGC
This sequence comes from uncultured Gammaproteobacteria bacterium, assembly GCA_942491135.1. Lineage (GTDB taxonomy): Bacteria > Pseudomonadota > Gammaproteobacteria > Pseudomonadales > Azotimanducaceae > UBA7803. The sequence continues at coordinate 99,754 of CALNZS010000017.1, forward strand.
GCTCAGCCATGGGTTCACCACCGGCGAGCACGAGCCCTGGATCGAACGGCTACTGGTCTGGTATTACGATCCCATGTACGACCATCAGTTGCAGGGCAAAGGCGAGCGCATCGTGGTTCAGGGCTGCGAGCAGCAGGTTCTGGACTACCTGGCTGCGCTGGACTGAAGCGGCGGCATGCCGCCGCGCGGTGTCAGGAACCGCTGCCGGCGGCGGTGGCCCGCTGCACCGATTCCAGCAGTGCCTGCTCGCCGAGTGGATTGTCGGAACGGTGGCCGAGGGCGTATTCCGGGCCCACCGCCTCGGGCCCTTCACCGGGCGGCAGCGGCGGCGTGTAGTAGCCAAGGGCATAACTGCCCATGGCATAACCGAGCAATTGCTGCAGTTCCCGGGGCAGGTTCCGGGCCACCTCCGGCGGGCACGACAGATACTGATTCTCTTCCTGGCGCAGCCAGCCCAGGGTATAGGTCAGATTGAGACCAATCCGGTCCGCCTGGGACTGGTTGGCGCCACCGCCATGGAACACCGAGCCCGTGTACACCAGCACCGAGCCTCTCGACATCACCGCCTGGGTGGTCTGGGCGGCGGTGGGCCGGCGCGCGTCCGGCCACGTAGCGCTGCCCGGCGCCACGTGGGTGGCGCCGTTCTCGGCGGTGAAATCGGTCACTGCCCAGATGGTGTTGAACTGCGGTTCGACGTGGGCCAGATGGGTGCCCCAGGCCCACCGGTCGCGGTGTATGGCCTGGGCCGCCTGACCCGGCTTGAGGCGGATGATCTGGCTCAGGTGCAGTTGAATCCGATCGCAGTACGGCGCCAGAAACCGTCTCGCCGCCTCCAGCACGGTGGGATGCAGGATCAGTTCGCGGCACGCCGGGGAGCGGGCCACCAGGGCGCCGGTGCGGGTGGTCAGGCGTCCGGCGAAATCGTCCCGCCCGGGCGGCGTGGCGTCGATGTACGGATCGACCTCGGCCCGCAGGGCGTCCAGCGCCGGGGCCGGCAGCACCCCTTCCAGAATGACCGCGCCGTCCCGCTCGATGGCGGCAAGCACCGAATCGACGTCCGCCGCCCCTTCCAACCTGGTCAGACTGACACCCATGGCAACGATCCCGCTCAGCGATGCTCGAGACGGATCACACACCAGGGCGGCGTTCAGATCAACCACGTCGCACACTCGATGCGGTCGTTCGCCACCGGTCAGACGTAGAAATCCAGTTCTTCCTGAGCCTTGAGCAGGTCGCGCATACGGTGCGGATCGTCGCCGTGAAAGTAGATCAGCCCCCAGTGGGTGCCGAACGCGGTACGTTTCATGACCTTCTCCTGCATCGGCGCGGACAGCTCGTGAAACTCGAAGTATTCGTCGCGCTCGGTTTCTTCCGGGATGCTCAGTGCCGTGACCACCCGGCGCCGCGGGTAGACGCCGAATACCCCGGCATGGCCATCGGCATCCACCACCTCCTTGGGGAAAAAGGCCTCGATTTCCGCTTCCGTGGTCTTGGGATCGAACATCAGCACCAGCGCCTGGTAGGCGTTGAAACCGTAGACCCGTTCCAGCAACTCGAACACGTTGAACCCCGGTGGCCGGTACGCCACCTCACCGAAGTACATCACGTCGTCGTTGGTCACGAAGTACTCCGGATGAATGAAGCCGAAATCGATGTCGAACGTATCGATCAACTTCTCGATCTCGCGGGTGATGGCCGGGCGGTACTTCTCCAGTTCCGGCGTCGCCGGGACGAATACCGAGTAGCCCAACGTCACGTACTCGGAAATGTTGAGGAAGCGGATCTTGCCGTCATGGACCCAGGCCTCCACCGCAAACTCCCAGCCGTCCAGATGACTTTCCAGCAGCGACGGAAACTCCTCGTCGGAAATATTGGCGACGTCGTCCACGGTCCGGATCACCCGGTGGCCCAGGCACCCGGCCTTGTCGAAGGCTTTCATGTGAATGGGGTCGTTGGGGTCACCTTCGAGCTTGAGCAGAGACTGGTTGACCCGCCGCAGAAACCGCTCCACGTCGGCCTTGTCGTGCGCTTCCTCGAATATGCCTACCCGGATGCCGCCGAGCTGGGCGCGGCGTTTCATGAGCGATTTGTCGCGAAACAACAGCGCCTGGCCGTGCAGGCGCGGATTCTTCATGAGCACGGCGTTGATTGCGCCGGCCCACTCCACCGTTTCTTCGAACAGCGGGATGGCAACGTCCACACCCATGTCGCGCAGCGTTTCCGCAATCTCCATGGAGCGGTCATTGAGGCGCTCGAAGTTCCACGGTACGAACGGAATATCGTTCGCGCTGGCGTAGGGCTCCGCCCAGTCCGGCGCCACGATCACGTACCGGCGGTCGAAACGGTCCACGGCGTCGATGGCCCCGAGGTGCCAACCCAGGATGGCTACGTACCCCTTGTCCGGATCCCTGGCTTTGTTGCTGCCTGGCTTGGGCTCTGCCATTACTTGCGTCCTCCGTGTCGGCCGACATTGTTGGTTTCTTCAGTTATTATTTAGAACTCTACACATTTTTCTAGCCTGCCACAAATCACTCACGCGGGCAGGTCAGCGGCCAACGCGGAAAAATCTGAAGTTTTCTTTATGAATTCGCGAATGGGCAAGGCTGAATTCAGGGGTTGAGGCCGCATTCAGGGGAAGAATTTGATAATACATCTAAATATTTTTTGACGCTCGAACGACCACAGCAACAGCCCGCTGGGCTATACTGCGGCGCGCCGGCGTGCACCCAGGAGGTTCGGATCACCAGCTTCGACTCATACGACTCGCAAATCAGCCTGCGGGAGGCTCCCGAACTACCCGACCGGCTGCGCTCGTCGTTCCAGCGTGTCGCCACCCAACTGGCGGCGGCGCGGCCGTTCGCCAAGGGGCGTTACCGGGATCAGATGCTGGACCTCTGCCGCCGCCTGCTGAGCGTCCCCGGCGGACGCGACTACCTGTATAGCCAGGCCGCCACCCTGGAAACCGGCGGCCTGTTCTCGGGCACCGACTGGCAGGATCCAGCCGTATTGTCCCCGGCTCTCGTCAGCGACACGCTGACCCGGGCCGACGCCCGCACCGCCGTCCTCGAGATGGTCAGTCAGATCCGCCTGGTCGCCGTGAGCAACGGGGACCTGCCCCACTCCGGTATCGTGCCGGAGCAGGCGCGCCATTTCCTGACTCAGGTACTGGCGCTGAACCTGAACCGCCTGCTGAGCGCCGACGGCGAGGCGCAGCGCTTGCGCGATGACGGGCTGGCGCCGCTGGTGGCCGAGCAGTTCGCCTATCTGCGCGAATCCGTGGGCCTCGATGACATCCTCGGCAAGCTGATCGAGGAGATCTGGCGCATTCTGGACCAGCGGCCCATTCAGGTGGATCAGGTGAAAGCCATGATCAGCCAGATCGCCGCGGCGCTGCTCGCATCGCCGAACGAGAGCACCGACACGGCACTGGGCGCCGATCGGCTCGTCAGTGCCGCGTTCGGCCCCACCATGGGCAGCCGCGACGACCCCGGTATCGACCTCTATGTGGAACGGCTGACGGCGATGGATCCGGCGTCGCTGCAACAGGAAGCGTCCGGCTTCGCCCGAGCAATGCATGACACGGGCCTGGTATCGGACTATCACGCAGTGTTCGTGAGCCGGCTGGCCGGCCAACGCGGCGGCAACCTGCTGCCAACGGCACTGGGGCTGTCCGGCACCGGCATCGATTGTCTGCGCTGTTACGAAAGCCTGATCGAGCATCTGATTCGCGAGTCGATCGGACCCGCAACCAGCCAGACCGTGTACGGCCTTGCCTGCATGCTGGAACGCGGCGTCCTCTACATCCCGCCGGTGGCGCCGGCGCTCTGGCGCCAGAGCACACTGGAGCTCTCTACCCTCGCCGCCGAGCGGCTGCGGGCCGCCTATGGGCCCCTGGTGGCGCCGCGCACACGGCTGCTAGCGGGGGTGATCAACCTGCTGGGCCTGCCGCTCGGAGTCGGACAGGGCAACAACCCGACCTGCCAGTCGGCGCGGGCCTTGTCGATGTGGGCATACAACGACCCCGACTATCTGTTGAATCTGGTGGCCCAGGCCGCGAGTTTCGACGACATCGTGATGCGATTCGAAGGGCAGAGCCTATCCGGCGCGGCTGCGATGGCCGGTTCACCACCCGGTTTTCTGCTCGACGTGGATCCGGTCTCGATGCTGCTGGTACCCCTGCTGAACGGGGCATATCAGGAGATGGGAAGGCGGTGCGCCGATCGCGGCGAGGATCCGCACCGATGGATCAACCGTGAGCTGCACGGCTGGTGGGTGGGTGACGAGTTCCACATCGCCGTCGACATCTCCGACGGCGCCGTCGTCGATCTGGCCGCCTTCCTGGAACGCTTCTGGTCGGCCTACCATCCGCTGTGCAACGGCAACCAGCCGGTGATTCACCCACAACCCGCCGGCATTGCGGTTACCGACAGTGCCGGCCGTTTCGTTGGCTGGCACGCCATCACCATTCTCCGCGTGGCGTTGGATCAGAATCATGTCATGCGCGTCTACTTCTACAATCCCAACAACGACAGCGGGCAGAACTGGGGCAATGGCGTTCAGGTCTCGACCCACGGCAATGGCGAACGCAGCGGCGAAGCGTCCCTGCCGTTCACCGAGTTCGCCTCACGCCTGTACATCTTCCACAGCGACCGACTGCAACGCGCCGGCCAGGAGGCGCCGCCCGCCGCCGACATCGAGGCGGCCATGGACATGACGCGCAACAGCTGGGCCAGGGAGCGTCAGGAACGCTGAAGGCCCTGGTGCGCCCCCTCAGCCGCCCGCCAGTCGCGCGAGGAACCCGTCCACCAGCCCGGTCACGGCCTCCAGTGCATCATGGTGGACCCAGTGACCTGCGCCGGTCACGTCGTGCACCCGAACGTCGCCGAAGTGGCGGTCGGTACCGTCCTGGCCGATGCGGTGGGGAAAGCCTTCGGTACCGTTGATCAGCAGCACCGGACAGTCGATCCGCTGCCACAGAGCGACGATGTCATCGGTGGGCAGACGCACCGGCGGCCAGGCATGGGTGTAGTTGTCGAACTTCCAGCTGTAACTGCCGTCTTCGTTGCGCATGCTGCCGTGCGCGGTCAGGTGCCGGGCCTGGCCCGGGCTCAGGTGGCCGTTGGCCTGCTGCATACGCTGCCAGGCGTCCTCCAGCGTGTCATAGCGGCGCGGCAGCCGTGAGGCCAGGGACCGCGTACCCTGAATCCAGTCATCGACGCGCTCGTGCACCGCGCCTTCGCCGGACCACCCCGGCCACAAACCGATGCCTTCGAGGATCACCAGGGCCCGCACCGAGTCGGGATAGACCCCCGCCAGCAGCGAGGCCAGGGTACCGCCCATGGAATGGCTCACCACCACCGCCGGTGCCAGCTCGCGCTGACCCATGAGCTGGTTCAGGTCGTACAGGTAGTCGAGCTGGTGGTAGCCGGATCCGCGCACCCACTCCGAGTCGCCGTGACCGCGCAGGTCCGGCGCCAGCACGTGGAAATCGTCCGCGTAGTGATCGGCGAACCAGTCCCAGCTCCGGCAGTGATCCTGCACGCCGTGCACGAGCAGCATATGAGGCGCGGCACTGTTACCCCAGTCAGCGTAGTGCAGCCGCAGGCGCTGAGAATAGTAGGTGTGCGAGGTCGGCATGCGCTCACTCATTGGTTCTTCCCGTTTCTGTTCTTTCCATTGCGCGCTCGGCGCGTTGTTCCGGCCCCGGCCCCGGCTGGCGGATCGCCCCCGGCTGCCCTGCCCTCCAGCCGCTCCCGGTAGCGCTCGAACAGATTCTGCAGGAACGCGGTAACCGACTGGATGACGGCGATACCCCGGGACTCCGGGCGGAAGAACAACCAGGCTTCACCCGCGACCAGGGGCTCCATCCCGGGAACGCGCTGCAGGGTCGGGCCATCGTCGCCCAGCAGACAGGGCAACAGGCCGATGCCCAGACCCGCCACCAGCACCGCCAGCCGCACCTGGGAATCGTCCACCTCCAGGCCCTGCGCCAGGTGCGCGTAGTAACGCTTGCGGGCCCGCGCGGACAGGGAGCCGGGATCCGCCGGTCCAATCCAGGGCACCGAATGCCCGGCAGTCAGCGCCTCGACCACGCCTGGCGTTGCGTAGGCCGTAGCCATGACCGCGCCCAACGGACGCCCGACCAGATCCTGGGGCGGATCGTCGGTGAGCAGCAAGGCGAGATCGGCCTCGCCCCCCTGCAGCGCTTCCAGTGCCGGCCCGGTCCGCAGCGACAACCGGATGTCGGCCTGACGCAGCAGTTCATCCAGATACGGGACGATCAGATGGGAAGCCAGTAATGCAGGTAACGCCAGAACCACCGACCCGTCCAGGCGGGGACCTCGCAGGCGCAGACGCTGTTCCACCTGTTCGAGTTCGTCGGCCACCCGGTCGAGCACCTCGATGACCTCGGCGCCCGCCGCCGTGATCTCCATGCCGCGGCGGGTCCGTGCAAACAGCCGGGTGCCGACCCGGCGCTCGAGTTGTTCCAGGTGGCGGGCGACGGTGGAACCGTGCACCTGCAGCAGTTCCCCGGCGCCGCGTACCGATCCGGCACGGGCGATGGCCTGCATGAATTTGAAGTCCTCCCAGTCGATGCCCGGCACGTTACGGGGTCTCCTCTCGGATGGTGCATGACCGCGGGTAGGCGCCGGTCACGGCAGATGGCATGGCGGAGTTCCAGTGCTGCGATTATGCAACACTGTGTTGCGTTACCATAGGTTGCGTTTCGTGTTACCTAAAGTAACATTGACTCCAAGATTTGGTGAGGGATACCCGACTCCCCTCCCCTCCCCTTCCCTCGGGTATCCCTCCCAATCTCCCCATTCCGATTCCGGCGGGTGCAGAGCCACAGCGCTCTGGCCCGCCGAATACTTTCTACCCCGACCAGAACGCACCTGCCCGGCGCAACCTGCGCCGGGGCTCGAGCGGCTTCAGTGTACGGCCACGGCCCGTACCCCGCCGTCGGCATCGGTCTCGATGCGCGGCAACTGGGTCAGCCGGCAGGACTGGCCGGAGCGGGCGGCGCCGGTGCGCACGTCGAACCGATAGCCATGCCAGGGACAGGTCACGACGCCATCGTTCAGCGGCCCGGCATACAGCGGGCCAAGCTGATGGGGACAACGGGCCGGATACGCCACCAGTTCCCGGCCCGGCGGCCCCGCGGCGGCAATCTCTGCCAGCACGAACCACCGTCCGGCCAGCTCGAAAGTCAGCGGCAGCTTCAGCGCGGCGCGGGTACCAAAATGACGGACCGCGGTCCCTGACCCGGCGCCGTCCAGGCGCACGTCGAGCTGACGCTGCCGCTCCACCATCATTGCGACGTCCCGGTCGTACCAGAGCGCCAGCCGGTCGGCCCAGGGGCGGCCAGCGGGTTCCGCTGCCGCGGCAACCGAGTCCGGCAGGAACAGGTCCACCACCACTTCCAGCCGGTGGGCGGCCAGGGGACAGACCTGAGTCCAGATCTCCGTGCCGGCGCCAGCACCCCCGAGGAAGCGGACGATCCATCGCCGCAGCCGCCGCTCCAGCACCATTTCCACCAGCGACTCCAGGCCATTGAGCCAGCCCAGTCGGGCGCGCCACCACCGGGGGCCCGCATCTTCACCTACCAACGACCGAATACTGGCGCGATGAACGTGATTCAGACGCCGCCAGTCCAGGGCATTCTCGTACAGGCGCTCCACGGACACCGGCAGGATGCGCCGGTAGCTGCCGGCGTGCAGGCGGGGACGCGCGGCCACGGCAGAAGCGGCAGACGGCGGCAGATACTCGTGATCCGGCATGACAGTTCGTCTCCGTGGACCCGGCCCGCGCCCGGCCGTTTGCGCACTGCACGATTGACAACCCCGCGGGGCTCTGTTCATATCCTCGGCCGGGGAGGAAAGGGAGCAGACAACGCGCCCTTTTCCGAGGGGCGGCCGAGCGCAAGCTCGGCCGACTTGTGTCAGGGATGCCGGTTCCCTGCCCCGCCACCGGAACTTCCGTCCGGCCTTCCGCCGGCCCGCGATTGCGGGCCGTGCTACTGCTGTTCCCGACGCTCCCGCAGCATCCGGCTCAACCGTTTCCCGGTCGAACCGATGGTCCGCTGCAGGAACGCTTCCAGATCCTCGTCCTGAGCAAAGAAAGACACGTGCCCCTCCAGAAGAAGCTGGGCGTAACCGTGTACGTAACTCCAGCCCAGCAGCAGATCCTCCATCAGCCCGGCCTGCAGGGTCCGTTCTTCGAGCTCGTCGGGCTCGATGTCCGGCTCACCGCGCTGCAGGGTGATGATATCGGCCAGTTCCGCATAGGTGCGCGAACGCGCTTGACGCAGCGCCTCGTTGTCCAAACTGTGGGCATCGGAGCGGAACATCAGGCGAAAGTGCGCCGGATGCTCGCGGGCAAACTCGATGTAGGTGTAGGAAGCGGCCACGAACCGCTCGTCCGGATCCTCGCCGGCGTCGGCACGGGCCTGCTGCAGGGTGTCGGTGAGCCGGTCGAAAGCACGCGCCGCCACTTCCGACAGCAGCTCCGAGAGATCGGCGAAGTGATGCTTGGGCGCGGCGTGAGAAACGCCGGCGCGGCGCGCGCAGGCGCGCAGGGTCAGGCCGGCCAGACCATCCTCGTGCAGAATCAGGTCGGCGGCCGACAGTAGCGCCTCGCGCAGATCGCCATGATGGTAACCGGCCCGCGGCTTCGGCTGACTCAGATAGTCGCTCATGAGCGCTCCGCCTCGGCGGCCACCTTCTGCACCTCGAAGCGGAAGTGCCTGCCGTCGATTTCGAGCTCGGCGCCATCACTCAGGCTGGTGTCGTGCTCGAAGCTCAGCGCCAGGGTTTCGCCGGCAATGTAGGCGGCATGCTCACGGGCCACCCGCATCAGCTCGTCGTCACCGGTGTAGCGGACGGCAATGCGGTCGGCCACGTGCAGGTCCAGATCCTTGCGGTGGCGCTGCAGCCGGTTGACGATCTCGCGCGCCAGACCGCCGCGGATCAGTTCCTCGCTGAGTTCGGTGTCCAGATCCACGGCAATGGCCCCGTTGGACAAGGTGTTGGTGCCGGGGCGGGCCTGCTGCACCACCTCGATGTCGTCACCTTCGAAGCGCTCGCCGTCGATCTCGATGTATCCGTTGTGCGTGTAGGCGGCGGCCTGCTCCCGGTCCAGGTCACGGATGGCCTGGGCATAACGCTTCATGCGTTTGCCCAGGCGTTTACCGAGCACCGGAAAATTCGGCTTGGCCACCATCTCGATGTGGGCGGCCTCGTCGCTGTCGTAGCACACGTCGTTGACGTTCAGTTCGCTCTTCACGTACCGCTCGAGGCGCCGCAGTTCATCCAGCACTGCAGTATCCCGGTGCACGATGGTCAGCGAACGCAGCGGTGTGCGCAGGCCGATCCGAACCTCTTCGCGCTTCTGCCGGCCCAGCAGTACCACCTGCTGCATACGCGACACCGCGTCTTCCAGTTCCGGCTGGATCCACTGCGACTCCGCTTCCGGATAATCGCACAGATGGACCGAGGCCGGTGTCGGGGTGGCGCCGCCCAGGGCGCCCAGCTCGCCGTAGACATGCTCGGACAGGAACGGTGCGAACGGCGCCATCACCTGACAGAGTTCGTAGAGCGTGCTGTACAGGGTGCTGTAAGCGGCAATCTTGTCGGCCGTGATCTCTTCGCCCCAGAAGCGGGCGCGGTTTAGGCGGATGTACCAGTTGGTCAGATCCTCGATGAAATCGAAGAGCTGGGGCACCACGTTGTACAGGCGGTACGCTTCCATCTCCTCGGCCACCCGCGCCTTGAGCGTCTGCAGCCGCGAGCGGATCCAGTGATCGAGCACGTTGTCGCCCACGTGCAGTCCCTTGTCCGGCGACCACTGGTCGATCTCGGCGTAGGTCTTGAGAAACGAAAAAGCGTTGTACCAGGGCAACAGCGCCCGCCGGGTCATGTCGCGCACGCCGGAATCGGCGAAACGCTGTTCTTCACCGCGAACCAGCCCGGAGTTGATCAGGTACAGGCGCAGCGCATCGGCGCCATAGGTTTCCATCAGCTCGTCCGGCGGCGTGTAGTTGCGCAGCCGCTTGGACATCTTCTTGCCGTCCTCGGCCAGCACCATGCCGTTGACGATCACGTTACGGAACGCGGGCTTGTCGTAGAGCGCGGCGGCCAGCACCGTCAGGGTGTAGAACCAGCCCCGGGTCTGGTCCAGACCTTCGGCAATGAACTCCGCCGGGAATCCGGCGGCGAAAACCTTTTCGTTCTCGAACGGATAGTGCAGCTGGGCATAAGGCATGGAACCCGACTCGAACCAGCAGTCGAGCACTTCTTCGATGCGCCGGTAGGTGCCCTGCTCGCCATCCACCTGAAAGGTCAGCGGATCGACGTACTCGCGGTGCAGGTCGTCGACCCGCACGCCCGAGTAAGCCGGCCAGCTCGTCCACCGAGCCGATGCAGATCGGTTGCCGGTCTCGTCGTTGATCCCAGATGGGGATCGGCGTGCCCCACACCCGGTTGCGCGAAATGGACCAGTCGATGGCCCCGGCCAGCCAGTTGCCGAAGCGCCCGTGTTTGATGTGTTCGGGTACCCAGCGCACGTGCTCGTTGGCCGCCAGCAGCTTGTCGATCAGCTCGGTAACCGCCACGTACCAGGACGGCATGGCGCGGTAGATCAGCGGCGTGTCGGAGCGGTAGCAGAACGGATAGCTGTGCTGAATCACGTCCTGCCGGAACAGTGCGTCGTGATCTTTCAGATAGCGGATGATGTGGCGATCGGCGTCCTTGACGTACTCACCGGCGAAGTCACTGACCTCGTCGGTGAAGATGCCGTGCACGGTGACCGGACAGGCAAATGCTTCCACCCCGGCCGCCTGCAGCACCCGGTAGTCGTCCTCGCCGAAGGCCGGCGCCTGATGCACCAGCCCGGTACCGCTGTCGGTGGTCACGTAGTCGTCGGTGAGCACCTGAAACGCCCCGAGTGCCTCCTGATCGGCAAAGTACGGAAACAGCGGCCGGTAGCGGCGCCCATGCAGCTCCCGGCCGCTGACCCGCGCTTCGATCTGGTAGTCACCGTAGGCGGCCAGCCGCTCCTCGGCCAGATAGATACGTTTGCCCGACTCCGGGTCGAATACGCGGACATAGGTGATGTCCGGGCCGGCGCAGACCGCCAGGTTCGAGGGTAGCGTCCAGGGCGTGGTGGTCCAGACCGCGAGGTAGGCGTCCTCGTCTTCGAGCGCCAGCAGTGCCGTGACCGAGGGGTCCTGCACGTCCATGTAGTTCATGTTGGCTTCGAAGTTCGACAGCGGAGTGCCGAGCGCCGTGGACAGCGGCATGATGCGCACGCCCTGGTAGATCAGACCCTTGTCCCAGAGCTGCTTGACCACCCACCAGACCGACTCCATGAAGGAGGCGTCCATGGTTTTATAGTCGTTGTCGAAGTCAACCCAGCGGCCGAGCCGGGTGATGGTGCTGCGCCATTCCGACACATAGCGCTGCACGATGGACCGGCACTGGTTGTTGTAGCCGGCGATTCCCAGCTCCGCCACCGCCTGCTGCGCCGACATGTTGAGCTGTTTGTCGATCTCGTGCTCGATGGGCAGACCATGGCAGTCCCAGCCGAACCGGCGCATGACGTAACGGCCTTTCATGGTCCAGTAGCGCGGTACGATGTCTTTGATGGTGCTGGCGACGATGTGGCCATGGTGGGGCAGCCCGGTGGCGAATGGGGGGCCGTCGTAGAATATGTACGGCTTCTTGTCCTGAGTCTTGGCGAGGGTTTTTTGAAACACCTCGGCGTCCGCCCAGAATTGCAGGACGTCGTGTTCCATCGCCACGAACGAGAAGGTCGAGCCGGTCTGGCCAGGTTCAGCCATGATTGCGCAGATGGTTCCAGAAAAGCGGCGCATTGTACCCTGAATCGCTCAGCCGGGACTCGGGCTCCGGGCCGCTGGCCGTGACCCGGCCACCGGGCTAAGGTTGCCGTCCAGATTCAGGGCGGTACAGAGGTGGCCATGGAATTCGGAGCGGTGTTTCCACACAACGAGATCGGTACGGACCCGGGCGCGATCCGCGCCTACGCGCAGGGGGTGGAGGCCGCTGGCGCGAGCCACCTGCTCATCTACGATCATGTCCTGGGGGCGGACCCGAACCGGCCCGGGGGCTGGAAAGGGCCCTATGACAAGGATGTGGCCTTCCACGAGCCGTTCACGACGTTCGCCTATCTGGCCGCGGTGACCGAGCGCATCGAACTGGTCACCACGGTGCTGATCCTGCCTCAGCGGCAGACCGCGCTGGTGGCCAAGCAGGCTGCGGAGGTGGCCATTCTGTCCGGCAACCGGCTGCGGCTCGGGGTTGGTACCGGCTGGAACGAGGTGGAATACGAGGCACTGAACGAAGACTTCGCCAGCCGGGGCGCGCGCCAGGCCGAGCAGGTACAACTCATGCGCCGCCTGTGGAGCGAAGACGCCTTCACCTTCGAGGGCCGGTTTCACACCGTAACCGCGGCCGGCATCAAACCGCGCCCGACCCGACCCGTACCCATCTGGTTCGGCGGATCGGCACCGGCGCTGCTGCGCCGCTGCGCGGAACTCGGCGATGGCTGGATTCCCCTCATGGGACCGGGCGACGGGGCCCGCGCCTGCATCGAACGCATCGCCGAACAGCGCCGCGCGGGCGGTCGCTCCATGGACGGCTTCGGTATCCAGGCCCAGGCCCAGTACCGCGGCGGCACCCCGGAACGCTGGGCCGCGCACGCCGGCAAATGGCGCGACCTGGGCGCCACCCACGTGGCCATCGCCACGCACAACGCCGAGCCCACCGACGCCGACGGCCACGTGGCCCGGGTCGCCGCCTACCTGGCGGCGGTGCAGTGAACCAGGCGCCGTGCGGGCGGAAGTGGCTACCGCCTCAGCGGTCGACCCCGCCCATGAAGTCACCGGCGTCTTCCAGCGCCGGGACCTCGACCACCCGCTCCGGTTCGTCGTCATACTCGAGGTGCAGCGCCCGGCACATGGTGGCATGCATCTCGTACATGCAGGTCACGTAGGTGAGTTCCAGAACCTCGACGTCGGACAGATGCGACTTCAGGGCATTGAACAACCCGTCGGGCGTGCGCCCGCCGTCCAGCACCAGACAGTCGGTGTAGGCCAGGACCAGCCGCTCCACTTCGTCGAAGCAATCCGCCGCCTGCCAGTGCGCCACGGACTCGATCTGCTCCTCGGTGAAGCCCAGATCACGCATGGACTTGCAGTGCTGGGAGAAAACGAACTGACTGCCGCGCGCATAACCGGCCCGGGTCTGACCCAGTTCCCGCAGCTTCGGATCGAGTTCCCGGCGTGGGCTGCGGTAGAAGCGGAAGCCCTCCACCGCGTGATCGAAACAGTCGGGCACCAGCGCAAACACGGTCCACCAGTTACCCGGCGTGCCGGTGGCGGTACCCGGTTCTTCCACCGGATCGCGCTCTCCGAACAGAAACTCGTAGAGATGCTGGATGTGTTCCGGCGCTTCGTCCCGGCTTACCTGACGCAGTCGTGGCATGTTCCTTCCCTTCGCGCCGCATTGCTGGACGTTCATTATGACCAGCACCCGCGTGCGGGCAAGGGAAGGCGCCGCGGCCGGCAGGCGGCAGCGGCGGGAACGCGCCGGTCAGCCGGTTGCGCCGAAACTCGGCGCCAGCGGCCGGCCCATGGCGTAGGAATCCAGCACGAACTCACGGATGATGCGCCGCGCCTGGTCGTCCGGCTGCCCGGCGATGGCTTCGCGCAACATCTGCTTGAGCATGCCGGCCTCGATTTCGGCTTCGAACTGCGACTCGTACGGGCCAACGTCGATGCCTTCCCGGGTGTGGAAATACCATTGGCCGGCACTGAGGAACACCCGCTCCGAGCGGAACCAGGTCTTAGGCTGTTCGTTGGATCGCACCGCGTTCATGATCGGACTCTTTGCTGTCACACCGGGCCAGTCTGTGTGCGGGCGGCAGAACTGTCTGTAGAAAACTTGTCAACGGGATATTAACGGAGCCTCGATGGATGTCATGCCTGCCGCCCCGCCGCGGGCGGCCTACCCCTGGTATCTGACCAGTGCCAGCCTGTGGCTGGCAGGCATGAGCCTGCAGGGCTTCCTGTTCACCTGGCTGCTGGTGGGGGTGCTGGAGCGGCCCGCCGACCAGGTCGGGGTGGCCCGCTCCCTGGCCGAGTTTCCGCCCCTCATCGTGCTGTTCCTGGGCGGCCTGCTCGGCGACCGCTTCGGCGGCCGTTCCTACCTGGCCGCCATGCATCTGCTGGTGGCGCTGCCGCCGCTGATGATCGCCGTGGTCTACGGCAGCGGTCAGCTCGGCTACTGGTGGGTGGTGCTGTTCGGGGTGCTGATGGCGAGCGTTCAGGCGCTCTCGGACCCGGCCCGGCAGTCCCTGGTGAGCCGGGTCGCGCGCATGGACATTCAGCGCGCGGTCACGATCCTGACCATCACCTCGTCACTGGTCGGACTCACCGGGTTCTACCTGGGCGGCCGGCTCGATCAGCTCGGTCTGGTGACTGTGCTCGGGATTCAGGCGCTGTTGTTCCTGGCCGGCACGCCAGCGGTGCTGCGTCTGCCGGCGCTGCCGCCCCTGCCCACGCCGGATGGCATCCGGCCGCGCCTGTCGGCGGGCATTCAGGCGGTCTGGCAGGCGCCGCTGGTGCGCAACCTCATCGGCCTGAACTTTCTCTCCAGCCTGTTCAACGCCGGCGCCTACGTGGTCGCCATTCCCTACATCGTCAAGGAGGTCTACCACGGCGACGCGGCTTTCTTCGCCGGCGTCATGGCCGTGTTCAGCGCCGGCAGCATCGGCTCCAACGTGTTGCTGCTGCTGTTCATGCCCCTGGCCCGGCCCGGGCGCCTGTTCCTGCTGATGCAGCTCACCCGGGTGGCGATCCTGGGCCTGCTGCTGACCCAGCCGAGCCTGTGGCTGTTCTACCTGGCCATGTTCGCCTGGGGTCTGAACATGGGGGTGACTACCACCATGGTGCGCTCCACGGTGCAGGAACTGGCAGACCCGGGGCGACGCGCCCAGGTGCTGTCGATCCTGCTGCTCAGCTTCATGATCAGCGCGCCGGTGAGTTCGCTGCTGCTGGGACTGCTGATCGAGCACACCACGCCGCTGCACGCGCTGGTCCCGGGTATCGGTATGTCGCTGGTGATTTTTGTGCTCGGACTGTGGAAGAGCGGACTGTGGACGTTCCGCTCCGGCACTATTCCCGGCAATCCGGGTCGGCGATGAAACGGGCGACCAGTTCCGGATCCTGCATGGGAATGAAGTGGGTCAGGTGGGGCAGGAACACGTCCCGGCCCTGGGGAAACTCCTGGGCCAGCGCCGGCCAGGTGGGGGACTTGGTGAAATCCATCACCCCGTCGTCCGCTTCGGTGCGCGGCATGGCGCGCAGCACCACGACCGGCAGATCGATGTCCGGGATCTGCTGGTGCAGGTCGCTGCTGGCATTGTTCATGTAGATGGAGGCTTCCACCAGCGGCGGACAGGCCAACTCGAATCCCCCTTGCGGACGGGGCAGGACACCGTACCGGCAGTAGTCCTCCAGCACCTCGGGGCGCCACAGCGAAAACGGATGGCGGTCGGCGAACCGTTCGAACATCTGCTGCCACGAGGTCCACTCGTTGCGGCGGCGCGCCACCGGACTGTCTTCCGCGGTGGCGAACAGGCCCGCCGGTTCCCGCCCATAGGCATGGGGATCGAGAATGACCGGGTCCACCAGCAACAGGCGGCTGAAAGCGTGGGGGAGCCGCGCCGCAGCATGGGTCACGCAGTGCCCGCCCATGGAGTGGCCCACCCCGATGGCGTCCTGCAGATCCAGGGCCTCGACCAGTTCCTCCAGGTCCCGGCCGAACGAGCGCCACTGGTAGGGCGGCAAACGCTCGCTGCGCCCATGGCCGCGCATGTCCACCGCCACCACCCGGAAACCCTCCGGCAGCGCGGCTACCGTCCGGTCCCAGCAACGGGCGTGAAAGCCGGTGGCGTGCACCAGCAGCACGGTGGGCGCCGCAGCGTGCTCCGCCCCTTGCGGGCGCCACTCGAAATAGGTCAGCCGCACCTGGCTGCCACGAAACTGCTCGGTCGTCGGCTGGCCTTGCATAAATCCCCGCTCTATCAGGAAATCCTAAACTGAATCGCCGCTTTTCGGTACACTTGCCAGGCCGACGGTACGCGTGTGTCGCGCGGCCGCAACATTCACCAGCAGACCCAGAATCAGGCGCGGAGACCCGCTTGGCCCAGGCCCTCACCAGATCCGAGATCGTCTCGTCCGAGCAGGAGCCCCTGATCCTGGTCGATGCGGACGACCAGGTCGTGGGTCAACTCGACAAGTCGAGCTGCCACGACGGCGACGGCGTCCTGCACCGCGCCTTTTCCCTGTTCGTGTTCAATGCGCAGGGCGAACTGCTGATCCAGCAGCGGGCCGCCAACAAGCGCCTGTGGCCGTCGTACTGGTCCAACAGCTGCTGCTCCCACCCGCGCGCCGGCGAAGACATGGACGGCGCGGTGGAGCGGCGTCTGCACCAGGAGCTGGGCCTGACCACGACTCTGTCGTTCGTCTACAAATTCGAATACTCGGCCCGTTACGGCAGCCAGGGCGCCGAGCACGAGCTATGCTGGGTATACGTGGGCAGAACCGACGCCGAGCCGGTCATCAACACCACCGAGATCCGCGATTGGCGCTGGATCCCGCCGGCCCGGCTGACCAGCGAACTGCGCACCCGCGGTGACCGCTACACGCCGTGGCTGAAGCTGGAATGGGCGCGGCTGCAACAGGAATTCGGCGGCGATCTGACCCGGCTCAGCGGCATTCTCGCCCGTCCAGGCGGCAAACCCGCCGGCATGCAATAGAGCGGAGCATTTCCGACCATGGATGACCCCCAGATCGGCATCAGCGGATTCGCCAGCTATCTGCCCCGTTATCGGGTAGCGCTCAGCGACTGGTGCCGCTGGAGCGGCGACAACTGGGACAAAGTGCGCACCGTGGTGGGCAGCGGGTTCCGGATGCGCGGTCCCGACGAAAACGCCTACACCATGGCCGCCACTGCGGTGCTGCGGCTCATCCGCCAGTACGACCTGGACCCGGGCCGCATCGGTTTCCTCGGCCTCGGCACCGAGTCCAGCACGGACAACTCGGCGGGCGCGGTCATTGTCAAGGGAATGGTCAACCGCGCACTGATCAATCTGGGCCTGCCGCCGCTGCCGCGCGCCTGCGAGGTACCGGAGTTCAAGCACGCCTGCCTCGGCGGCGTTTACGCGCTCAAAGCGGCCGCCCGTTATCTGGCCCTGGATGGCCGAGGCCGGCACGCGGTGGTGGTCTGCTCCGATGTGGCGGAATACGCCCGGGCGACCTCCGGCGAGCCGACTCAGGGCGCCGGCGCGGTGGCCATGCTGGTGGAGGAATCGCCGCGCATGCTGGGCCTGGAACTGGGCATTTCCGGCTCCTCCTCGGACTACCGGGGGCCGGACTTCCGCAAGCCGTTCCTGCGTTTCATGGAGCAGACCGCCTCGGCCTACGCCCAGCCCCGGGATTTCCCGGTATTCAACGGCAAGTACTCCACTACCTGTTACATCGACGAAGCCCTGGCTGCCATGCGCGACCTGTTCCGGCGCCTGGGCGAGGCAGCCGGCGGCGCCGAAAACCGGCTGCGCGGCACGCTGGCCCCGGTGCCGGCGCGGCCGGCCCAGTTCATGCGCGCGCTGTCCGCCTCGTTCCTGCACCGGCCCTATCAGCGCATGGCCGAAACCGGGATCATCATGAGCTACCTGCTGGCGCTGGCCGTCGGGGATGCAGAAGACCGGGCAGAGCTTGCGGCCTACGCCGAAGCCGCCGGCGTCGACCAGGCCGCGCTGGTGACGGAGCTCACCACCGAGCCGGACGTCTACATGCTGGTCGAGGAAGAACGCATCAGCGACGAGATCTACCCGCTGGCGACCCAGACCGCTCGGGTGTTCCGCTCTCAACCCCGTTTCTCCGACCTGATGACCGGGCTCGGCACCCTGGAAATGCAGGAAGTGGGCAACCTGTACACCGCCTCACTGCCGGCCTGGATGGCGGCGGGTCTGGAAGAGGCAGCCGAGCAGGGCCTGGACCTGGCGGGCAGCCGGATTCTCACCCTCGGCTACGGCAGCGGCGACGCCGCCGAAGCCATCCCCATGATCGTCATGCCGGAGTGGGCCGAAGCGGCTCGTCGAATCCGCTTCAACGACGCGCTGGCCGGCTCCCTGGACCTGTCCGAGGACGCCTACCTGACGCTGCACGACGGCGGGGCCTTCGAACACCCGGCAGCTCATCGCAGCGGCGTCTTCTACATCGACCGGATCGGCTCCCGGGACGTGCACTACGACGACTCGGGCATCGAGTACTACCGCTACCACGGCTGAGCGGCTGGGAACCCGCGAAAAAATTTGACCCCGAATGGGGCGCGGACGCGTTGCTCCTCCTGAAGACCCTCAGGAGATCGATCGATGCGACACCCCACCCTGCTCTGCCTGCTGGCCCTCACGGCCGCCTGTTCCCTCCAGGATCCGCCCGCGGACCCGGCCGACCCATCCGCCGGCGGAGCGCCCGGCACGGCTGCCGAATCCGCCGCCGGGTCCCAGGTTCCCGCCGCTGACCCGGCGGGCGACGCCGCCACCCTGCGAGCAGAATCCGCGGCCGGGCTGAGCCGCCAGGCCGCGACCGCCGACATGACGTATGGTGGGGCGGCCGCCTTGCCGTTTGCACCGGCCCCGCATCCCGCGCTGCCGCCGACCATTCAGGAGCGCTACCCCCAGGCTGACAGCAATCCGGTAAGGATCGCCGCTGAACATCCGGTCTCGACGTTCTCCGTGGACGTGGACACGGCTTCCTACAGCAACGTGCGCCGTTTTCTGAGCCAGGGCGCCCTGCCGCCCCGCGACGCGGTGCGCATCGAAGAACTGATCAACTACTTCAGCTACGACTATCCGGCACCGGACGACGGCGCCGCGTTCCGGGTGGTAGCCGAGGCCGGTCCAGCCCCCTGGCACCCGAAGCGGCGCCTGCTGCACATCGGCATCCAGGGCGCCCGGCTCGAAGCCGGACAACTGCCCCCGGCCAACCTGGTGTTTCTGGTGGACGTCTCGGGATCGATGCACAGCCCCGACAAACTGGATCTGCTCAAAGCCTCGCTGAAGCTGCTGACCCGTCACCTGGATGCCGACGACCGCATCTCTCTGGCCGTGTATGCGGGCGCCGCCGGCGCGGTTCTGGAGCCGACGCCGGGCGACCAGGGGAACGTCATCGACGCTGCCATCGACCGTCTCAACGCCGGCGGCTCCACCAACGGCGGCGCCGGCATTCAACTGGCCTACGCCATGGCCCGCCAGGCATTCATCGAGGACGGGATCAACCGGGTGATCCTGGCCACCGACGGCGATTTCAACGTCGGCTCCACGGATCCGCGAGCGCTGGAAGACCTGGTCACGCGTCAGCGCGACTCCGGGATCGCCCTCAGCGTGCTCGGGTTCGGCAGCGGCAACTACAACGACGCGCTGATGCAGCGGCTGGCCCAGTCCGGCAACGGCAACGCGGCTTATGTGGATACGCTGAACGAAGGCCGCAAGGTGCTGGTGGACGAACTCGCCAGTACCCTCTCGATCATCGCCAGCGACGTGAAGGTCCAGGTGGAGTTCAATCCCGCCGTCGTCGACGAATACCGCCTGCTGGGTTACGAAACCCGACTGCTCGACCGCGCCGACTTCAACGACGACACGGTGGACGCCGGCGACATCGGTCCCGGCCACAGCGTAACGGCGCTGTACGAGCTGACCCTGCGCGGCAGCGGCGCCGGCCAGATCGATCCGCTGCGCTACCGGCGCGACACCGCCGCTGCGCCCCAGGCGGCCGGGGGGCACCCGGACGAACTCGCGTTCGTGCGCCTGCGCCACAAGCCCGCCGGCGGCGGATCGAGCGTCCTGCTGGAAATGCCGGTCGCCGTGGCCGACATCCATCCGAATCTGGCCGCAACCAGTGACGCCTACCGCTTCGCCAGCGCCGTAGCGGGATTCGGCGCGCTGCTGCGCGGCGACGTGGCCGGCTTCCCGGCCGATCCATCGACAGGGGCTCGCAGCTTCTCCTACGATGACGTGGCCGCGCTCGCTCAGGGTGCCCGTGGCGCCGATCCCGCCGGTTACCGCGGCGAGTTCCTTGGCCTGCTGCGCACCGCCGACGCGCTCACGGCACCCCGGAAGGTAGCGGCCAACTGACTGCATGAATGCACCCGAGGCCAGTGACGACGATCTGATGACGAGCTACGCCGGTGGCGACAGCGCGGCGTTCACCCGGCTCTACGATCGTTACCGGGGACCTACCTACCGGTACTTCCTGCGCCAGCTTCCGGCGGATCAGGCCGACGACTGCTTCCAGGCGCTGTGGCTGCGGGTCATCGACCAGGCGCCCCGGTTCCGGCCGAGCGGCGCATTCTCCGGCTGGCTGTTCACGCTGGCGCACAATCTGCTGATGGATCACTACCGCCAGCGCGGACGGTTGCGTGAGGTCGACGACGGCAATGACAGCGTCCGGGAATCGCTGCCGGACCCGGCCACGGACGGCACCGTGGACGGGGCCGGGTTCGAGCTTCCCGAGGCGGCCGCGGTGCGCCAGGAACTGCGCGCCCGGCTGCTGGCGCTGCTGGAACGTCTGCCGTTCCACCAGCGTGAAGCCTGGGTGCTCAAACAGGAAAGCGCGCTGACCGTGGAGGAAGTTGCCGCGGTGACCGGTACCAGCATCGAAGGGGTGCGCAGCCGCCTGCGCTACGCCACCCGTAAACTCAAGTCCGGGATGGCCCGTTATGTCTGATCAGTCACAGGGCGACGACCCGCTGGAACGGCTCTATCGCGAAGGCCCGGCGGAGCAGCCGCCGGCGGCCCTCGACCAGCGTATCCAGGCGGCGGCCGCGGCGGCGGCCGACCGGCAAAGCCCCGGCGCGCGGTCGCTGTGGCTGGCCGGCGGTGCGGGTTTCGCCAGCGCCGCGGTGCTGCTGCTGTCGGTCACGCTGCTGCTGCGCATCGGCGATCCGCCGGTCCCCGAGACGATTCCGGGTGTGGATTTTGCGCTGGAAGACGCGCCGGTCCTGAGCCCGCAACAGCTCGCCGCGCCCGGATCGGCTACCGAAAACAACGAAGATCTGACCGCCATCCGCCGCGAAGCGGCGGAACTGGCCGTTCAGGCCCGGCAGCTTGCCTCGGCGGCCGCGGACCAGAGCCGCGGATTTGCCGCCGCCAGTCGACAGGCGCCGACCCCCGACGCCACGCAACTGGTCACGGAAGCCTGCCCGACGCCCTGGGAACTGCCTGCCGGTGCGCGCATCAGTCCATTGCCGGATGGCCTGCGGGTGACCGCCAACGGCCAGACCTTTGCGTTGCGCTGCGCGGGCGGAAGCTGGGTGCGCGAACCCGTCAGTGCCGATCCTCAGAGCAACAGGTAAACGCCCAGCAGCAGAGCGGCAATGCCCGTCAGGTCCCGCCGGCTCACCCGTTCTCCGAACAGCCATACCGAGGCCGCCAGGGCGAACAGCAGTTCCACCTGACCGAGGGCGCGGACCAGAGCCGCAGACTGCAGGGTCATGGCGGTGAACCAGCCGGCGGAAGCGGCCGCGCCACACAGGCCAACGCCCACACCGCGCTGCCACTGCGCCGCCACGCGGCGGATCTGCCCCGGCTCCCGGCAGCGCAGGTAGATCCCCATGATTACGCTCTGCAGGGTCAATGCCACTGCCAGCGTCAGCGCAGCCCGCATCGCCACGCTGCCTTCCGGCAGCGCCAGGGCCGCGCCGCGAAAGCCAACCGAAGCGGCGGCAATTCCCGTGCCCGCCAGCACCCCCAGCATCAGGCCACGGCCGTCCCGCAGCAGCGCCCGGACCGACACACCGGACATCAGCAGCAGCACGCCGATCAGACTCACCAGAATCCCGATTGCCGGCAGCAGCGCCACCTGGTCTCCGAGCAGCACGAAGCCGATCAACGCGGTCTGAACCGTCTCCGTCTTGGACAGCGCCGTGCCGACGGCGAAGCTGCGTTCGGTGAACGCCGCCAGCAGACAGGCAGTACCCAGGATCTGGGCCACGGCGCCGGTCAGACAATAGGCCCAGAACCCGGCGCTGGTCGCCGGCAGCGCCTGACCGCCCGCCAGCACCGCCAGATAGAGCCAGGCGAACGGCAGTGCGAAACAGAACCGCACATAGGTCGCGCCGTTCACCGACAGGGCGCCGGTGAGCCGTTTCTGCAGAATCGAGCGTAGATTCTGCACGAAGGCCGCAACGATGGTGATGACCACCCAGTCCAAGAGCGGGGCCTCGACGGTTAAGAAGTTTGCGGATTCTACCTGGGGCGATGAGAATGATTTGCATATACGAAAACTCACGTTCACCCGGTTTCCATAGATCCTATCGATCGACGCGATAGGCTGTATCGAATGGTCTCGGGAACCTCAGGCCGTATACTGAACGGCGGAACGACCCGCTACCGGCGCCCTGCCGCCGTCATGGGTCGACGCTCGCATCGCGGCCCTCGATGCCCGGCATCGAGGCACTCACCCACCACGAATCGAGGCCTGATCATGGAACTGAAAGACAGCAAGACGATGCAGAATCTCAAGGATGCGTTTGCCGGTGAGAGCCAGGCCAACCGCCGTTACCTGTACTTTGCGTCCAAGGCGGACGTCGAAGGTGAGAACGACGTGGCTGCCGTCTTCCGTTCGACCGCCGAAGGCGAGACCGGACACGCCCACGGCCACCTGGAATACCTCGAAGCGGTCGGTGATCCGGCGACCGGACTGCCCATCGGCAGCACCGACGCCAACCTGAAAGCCGCTATCGCCGGCGAGACCCACGAGTACACGGACATGTACCCGGGGATGGCCAAAACCGCCCGCGAGGAAGGCTTCGACGAAATTGCCGACTGGTTCGAGACCCTGGCCAAGGCCGAGCGCTCCCACGCCAACCGCTTCCAGAAAGCCCTGGACGCCATGGCCTGAGACCCGGCCGGCGGCCGGGGGATGTGACCGGCCTTCGGGCACTTCCGCGACGGAAGGCCCGGCCGCTTTTCGAGAGGGGTCCTTGCGGGACCCCTTTTCGTCTGCATCCACGCCACTCGAAGCCACAGCCCCACAGCGAGACCCGCCCATGAGCAGCAACAACAGTAACACCGGCGGCCGCGAAGGCAGCCTGGAGGCGCCACAGCGGCAACCCCTGGACTGGCGTAGCGACGCCTTCTACGACCACGAATCGCTGTACGCGGAACTGGAGCGGGTCTACGACATCTGCCACGGCTGCCGCCGCTGTGTGAGTCTGTGCGACGCTTTTCCGACCCTGTTCGATCTGGTGGACGAGTCGGAAACCCTGGAAGTAGACGGCGTCGACAAAGACGACTACATGAAGGTGGTCGAGCAGTGTTTCCTGTGCGACCTGTGTGCGGAAACCAAATGCCCCTATCTGCCGCCTCATCCCTGGGCGGTGGACTTTCCCCACCTCATGCTGCGCGCCAAAGCCTACCGCTTCAAAAACAACGACACCCACTGGCGTGACCGGATCATCACCAGCACCGATCCCATATTCGACACACTCAGCACGCCAGGCCTGGCCCAGGCCGCCAACGCCGCAGCGGGCAGCGCCACGTTACGTAAACTCGGTGACCGGGTGGCCGGCATTCATCCCCAGGCGCCGCTGCCGCATTTCGAGTCGCCGCCCCTGAGCAAACGCTACGCCGGCAGCCGCGGCAGCGACATCGGCGCCGGCCAGCAGGCCGTCGGCGACGAACGCACCACCGGCAAGGTGGCCATCTACCTGACCTGTTACGGCGATCACAACGAGCCGCAGGTGGTCGAGGACCTGATCGCCGTGCTCAATCACAACGGTATTCCGGTGCGCCTGCTGGTGGACGCCAAATGTTGTGGCATGCCGAAGCTGGAACTGGGCGACCTGGAGAAGGTCGAACGCCTCAAGGACGCCAATCTGCCCCTGTTTCTGGATGCCATCGACGCCGGCTACGACATTCTGGCGCCCATTCCGTCGTGCGTGCTGATGTACAAGCAGGAACTGCCGCTGATGTTCCCGGACGACCGGGACGTGGCCCGGGTCAAGGCGGCATTCTTCGACCCGTTCGAATACCTGATGCTGCGCCACCGGTCCGCCCTGGTGGACACCACGTTCCGCCACAGCCTGGGCAAGGTCGCCTACCATGTCGCGTGTCATCAGCGGGTTCAGAACATCGGCATGAAAACCCGCGACTTTCTGCAGCTGATTCCGGACACGGAAGTCGCCCATATCGACCGCTGCTCGGGTCACGACGGAACTTATGCCGTGAAAAGTGAGACCTACGACAAGGCCATGAAAATTGCACGGCCCGTGGTCCGGCGCGTCAAGGAGGCGCAGGCGGACACCTTCGGCTCCGACTGCCCGATGGCCGGGCGCATGATCGCCCACGGCATGGCGGACGACCCGTCCGCGGCGGCGGAGCATCCCATATCAATGGTTCGCAAAGCATACGGAGTTTGATTATGCAGAAGCTGGACCGCACCAGTCTCTGGAGCCTCGAAGAGTACGCGCAAAGGCGCGAGGGCTTCCGCAAAGAGGTCATGGAACACAAGCGGCCGCGCCGGGTCGTCCTGACCCCCAACGCGACCATGTACTTCGAAGACGCAACGACAATCCGCTATCAGGTGCAGGAAATGCTGCGCGTTGAGCGGCTGTTCGAACCGTCCGAGATCGAGGACGAACTGGCCGCCTACAACCCGCTGATCCCCGACGGCAGCAACTGGAAAGGCACGTTCATGCTCGAGTACCCGGACGTGGAAGAGCGCCGCCAGGCGCTGGGGCGCATGGCCGGTATCGAGCACCGGATCTGGATGCAGGTCGCCGGGCAGCAGAAGATCTTCGCTACCGCCAACGAGGATCTGGAAAGGTCCACGCCGGACAAGACTTCCGCCGTGCACTTTCTGCGCATCGAACTGGATCCGGACAGCGTCAAGGCAGCCAGAAACGGCGCCGACATCAAGATGGGCATCGATCACGACGAGATGCGTTGCAGCGTGACGTTGCCGGACCCGACCCGGATCAGCCTGGTGCAGGACCTGGACTGAGCGCCGGCCGCCGGCGGCCGGGCGCGCTCAGGCGGATGCCGCCGCTCTGGTGCCCATGACCTGGCTCATGGTGGCGCGGAGCACCCGCGTCACTTCGCCGAGCAGTTCACCCCGCGTGCTGCTGCCGCGCCAGCACAGCCCGATGTCGCGGTGGGGCGGCTCGCCGCTGAACGGCAGATAGCGGACCGGCCCGGTCCGGCTGCCGATGGCCAGTTCCGGCATCAGCGTGATGCCCACGTCCGCGGCCACCATCTGGCGCAGCGTCTCGATGCTGGTGGCACGGAAGTTGGTGTTCTCCACCGCGTTATGGGACTGACACACCTCGAGGGCCTGGTCCCGCAGGCAGTGGCCGTCCTCCAGCAGCAGAACCTGCTCGTTGTCCAGGTCCGCCAGCCGAACCGATTTCTTCCCGGCCTTGGGGTGATTGCGGGACACCGCAAAATAGAAGTTCTCGGTGTACAGCTTGTGTTGCTTGAGGTTGTCTTCCTCGAGCGGCAGCGCCAGCACGGCGGCGTCCAGATCGCCTTCCCGGACCATACGGGTGAGCACCGCCGTCTGCGCCTCGGTGAGTTGAATACGCAGCTTGGGCAACGCCTTGCGCAGCGGACCGAGTATCTTGGGCAACAGGTAGGGCGCCACGGTCGGAATGATCCCCAGGCGGAACTCGCCTCCGTAAGGGTCCTTGTGTTCCTCGGCGATGTGCACCATCTGGGACACTTCGCGCAGGACCCGCTGAGCCTGGGCGACGATGCGCTCACCGACCGGCGTGAGCATGACCTGCCGGTTGGTGCGTTCGATCAGCGTGACGCCCAGCTCTTCTTCGAGTTTCTTGATCTGGGTGGATAGCGTCGGCTGACTGACGAAACAGGCTTCCGCGGCCCGGCCGAAGTGCTTGTGCTCCGCCACGGCTACCAGGTATCGCAGATCACGCAGGTTCATCGCCGCCCCGATTCATTGGCGGCAAGCCGCCAGGTACGCCCATTGCCGACCCGACCTGTCCGCGCCGCCGGGCTGGATCGAATCCTGTTCCGACTATGGTACTTTGGCGCCGCCGCCCGAGACCACTCCCGGTTGCCAGCGGGCCCTGGAAGCGCCGAAACCCGTGACCGTCCAAGACCCGTCCGCCGTCGAACTGCTGTACCGGGACCGGCACCTGGCGGTACTCGACAAACCGGCGGAAGTCTCGCTGCTGGCGGACCGGTCCGGGGCGCCCTGTCTGTGGGACGCCCTGCCGGAGCGGCTCGGCACCAAGCCCTATCTGGTACATCGCCTGGACAAGGGCACCAGCGGCGTGCTCCTGGTGGCCCTCGATCAGGCAACCCAGAGGAACCTGACCCGGGCCTTTGCGCAGCGCCGGGTGCGCAAGTTCTACGTAGCCAGAGTGGCCGGCAGCGTCAGCAGCGGTGCACGGGACACCCTGGCGATCGATCTGCCGTTGAAGAAGGGGCGTAAGAGCCGCTACCGGGTGGCCGGGGAGCGGGCCCTCATCCGCCGGGACGATGACGGCTGGCGTCTCGAAACCGGGCGTGGCGACGGACATGCGAGTCTTACCCGGATACGCGTGCTGCGGCGCGATGCCGACAGCACCCTGCTGCTGGCGGCGCCACGTACCGGTCGGACCCATCAGCTTCGGGTTCACCTGGCGTGGATCGGCCACCCCATCCTCGGCGACCACCTGTACGGCCGGCCCGCCTCGCCGCAGCAGCGCGCCGACCGCCTGCTTCTGCATTGCCACCGGCTCAAGGTGCCGGGGTTCGGCCCGTTCGTGGCGCCGCTGCCGGCGGCTCTGCGCGGCGCCGGCGCGGCACACCGCCTCAGCGGCGCATCTCGATCATGAAATCGATGGCGGCGGCCAGTTCCTCGTCGCTGCAGTCGGCGCACAACCCCCGGGGCGGCATGCCGGGCGGAACGCCGACAATGGTCGCCTCGAGCAGCGCCGCCGATCCCTTCGCGACCCGGGGCGCCCAGGCCGCCTGATCGCCGGCCGCCGGTGCGCCGGCAATGCCCGCGGCGTGGCACGAGAAGCAATAGCGGGTATAGATGCGCTCGCCCGGGTCG
The DNA here is from genome assembly GCA_942491135.1 of uncultured Gammaproteobacteria bacterium. Classification (GTDB taxonomy): domain Bacteria; phylum Pseudomonadota; class Gammaproteobacteria; order Pseudomonadales; family Azotimanducaceae; genus UBA7803. The sequence goes on from CALNZS010000017.1 coordinate 126,899, forward strand.
CTGGTGGTTTCACCCCCGCATCCGGTCAGGGACAGCCACAACATCAACGGGACCATCCAGCGCATACCATTCTCCTCGTCTGTGGGCGGGGCGGTTCGGGCCGGCCCGCGGGTCAAGCGTCTGCCGCCGGGGCGTCATCCTGGATCTGAAACCGGTCGGCATCCTGCCAGGCCGGAAACTCGCGGCGATGATTCTCCAGCGCGTCACCGTCCAGGGTCACGGTCAGCAGCGCCGGGCGGTCGTCGGCCTCGGTCAGCACCCGGCCCTGGAAATCGTAGGCCGCGCTGCCGCCGCCGTAGTGAACGCCGTTGCCGTCAACACCGACGATGTTGACTCCCACGGCGTACGACAGGTTCTCGATGGCCCGGGCCCGCAGCAACGTGTTCCAGGCGACCTGACGCGGCGCCGGCCAGTTGGCCACCGCCAGCAACAGGTCGTAGTCCATGGCCTCGCGATTGCGCAGCCATACCGGAAACCGCAGGTCGTAACAGACCAGCGGCAATATCCGCCACGGCCCGATACGGAAGACCACCCGCTCCGACCCGGCGGCATAATGCTGGTGTTCACCGGCCATACGGAAGCGGTGCCGCTTGTCGTAGCACCCGATGCCGCCGTCCGGCGCCACCCACAGGAAACGATTCAGAAACCGTCCGCCGGACTCGATCACCACGCTGCCGCACAGCGTACGGCCAAGGCGGGCGGCCGCGGTGCGCAACCAGGCCACGGTGGGGCCGTCCATGGTTTCCGCCACCTCCGTGGACGCCATGGTGAACCCGGTGGAGAACATCTCCGGCAGCACCACCAGCTCGCTGCGGGGCGACAACTGTTCGAAAGCGCGGTCGAACAGCGCCCGGTTGGCGGCGGGGTCGTGCCAGTGCGTTGCGGTCTGAACCAGATCGATGGTCAGAGACCGCACAGGATCTCCGCGCCCCGCCGCAGGGTCTCGTCATCCTTGGCAAAACACAGGCGCAGCACCCGGTGCTGCGGGTCGTCGGCGTAGAACACCGAGACCGGAATGCTGGCGATCTTGGCTTGCACCGTCAGCCGCCGCGCCAGGTCCACGTCGGGTTCGTCGAACACCCCCTGATAGTCGATGAGCTGGAAATAGGTCCCGGCGCTGGGCACCACCCGGAACCGCGATGTCGACAGTAACTCGCAGAACAGATCCCGCTTACGCTGGTAAAAGGCGCCCAGGTTCAGATGATGCTCCGGGTGGGCCTGTAGAAAATCCGCCAGGCCAAGCTGTACCGGCGTATTCGAGGTGAAGGTCACGTACTGGTGAACGCGGCGGAATTCCGCGCTCAGGGGCCGCGGCGCGATGCAGTAACCGATCTTCCAGCCGGTGGTGTGGTAAGTCTTTCCGAATGACGACACGACGAAGCTGCGCCGGAACAGATCCGGGTGGCGGCACAGGCTCTCGTGGCGGTGGCCGTCGAAGATGATGTGCTCGTAGACCTCGTCGCTCAGCAGGTACGGCTCGGCGCCCGCGGCCTCGGCCAATGCCACGACCCGCCCCAGATTCTCGAGGTCCGCCCGGTTCCACACCGTGCCGGTCGGATTGTGCGGGGTATTGATGATGATCAGCCGGGTCCGCGGTCCGACCAGGTCGGCCACCTGGTCCCAGTCCGGCCGGTAGCCGGGCGGATGCAGCGGCACGTGGCGGGTGATGCCGCCCTGCAGAGTCACCGCCGGCTGGTAGCTGTCGTAGGCGGGATCGAAGACGATCACCTCGTCCCCCGGCCGGACCACGGCGGTGATGGCGCAGAACAGGGCTTCGGTTGCCCCCGAGGTGATGGTGACTTCGTCGTCGGCGTCCACCGGGCAGCCGTACAAAGCCGCCGACTTGTCCGCCAGCGCCTGCCGCACCTCGGGGACCCCCATCATGGGCGCGTACTGGTTGCGGCCATGGGTCAGATGATGCTGCACCCGTTCCATCAGGTAACGCGGCCCGTCGAAGTCCGGAAACCCCTGGGACAGGTTCAAGGCGCCCTCGCTCCGGGCCAGTTCGGACATGACGGTAAAGATGGTCGTTCCGACCCCCGGCAGCTTGCTGGCCGGGATCAATGGCTGGGTCTGCATGCCGACATTGTGCTACACGATGCCAGGCTATGGCAGGCCCTGGCCCGGCGCCCCGGCGGCGCTCACCGCCGCCGCGCAGGCCGGGCAGATACCGTGGGTCACCGGTTCGTTGCCGGCCACATACTCGTGCAGCGGCTGCCAGACCTCGCCCGACTGGCCGACCCGGCGAACGCTGCGGCACCAGGCGCACATGGGAACGATCTGCTGCAGAGCCCGCAGGTCCAGGGCCGCCCGGCGCAGTTCGAGCTGGGCCACCACGGCATCGCGCAGCACCGACAGCGCGCGTCGCTGAACCGCGGACAGGGTACGCGGCTTACGGTCGATGACGCACAGGGTGCCGACCCGGTCGCCACTGGCGACCTTGAGCGGGGCGCCGGCATAAAAACGGATGTGCATGTCGCCGGTGACCAGCGGATTGGTCAGGAAGCGGCCGTCGCCGGCGGCGTCCTCGACCACCATGATGTCGTCCTCCAGAATGGCGTGGGCGCAGAAAGCCTCGGAACGGGGCGTCTCGGCAACGTCGACACCGTGACGGGACTTGAACCACTGCCGGGACTCGTCCACCAGGCTCACCAGGCTGATGGGCGCCTCGCAGATGGTCGCGGCCAGTTCGGTCAGATCGTCGAACACCCGCTCACTGGCGGTATCCAGAACCCGATACAGCGCCAGGGTGTCGAGGCGCCGGCGTTCCGTGTCGGTTTCAGAAGTCATGGCGCGTGTGCTGCGAGAAAAACTGACTGAATTATACTCGCGCGCCGGCGCGGCCGGCAGCCATCACAGCGCCACAGCACCGATCCCCTATCCGATCCGTTGTACGATCCGTTATCGTTGAGGGTGCCGCGGCGCCGGAAATCAGGCGCGCCGGCGTCTTACATTCGAATCGGAAAGGGAGCTTGCACCGACGATGCTGGAACGCTTCATCGAGAACTTCATTTATTCGGCCCGCTGGATTCTGGCACCGATCTACGTGGGGCTGAGCATTGCCCTGCTGCTGCTGGGCATCAAGTTCTTCCAGGAGGCCTTTCACGTCCTGCCGGTGATCCTGGAGATCACCGAGGCGGATCTGGTTCTGGTGGTGCTGTCGCTGATCGACCTGGCTCTGGTGGGCGGACTGATCGTCATGGTGATGCTCTCCAGCTACGAGAGCTTCGTGTCGCGACTGGACATCGGCGACAGCACCGAAAAGCTCGGCTGGCTCGGCAAGATGGACTACACCAGCCTGAAGAACAAAGTGGCGTCGTCCATCGTCGCCATTTCCTCCATCCATCTTCTGAAGATCTTCATGGACACGCAGAACATCGCCAACGACAAGCTGGTGTGGTACGTAGTGATTCACCTGACGTTCGTGGTGTCGGCGTTCGGCATGGGGGTACTCGACCGGGTGACCCGCCCCCCGGCCGCCAGCGCACAATCGTCCATCTGACGAGGTGACAACAGCGACAGGCGGGGCTGCCGTCAGCGCACTTACGCAATCCTTACAATAAATCGCCGAACTGTCCCGTACGGCCTCATCTATTGCTGGACGCACGGGGCCCGGCGGCTCAACATGCCTTCATGTCCCGCCATCTGGTCAATCCTGCTGTCACTGGATGCTGGGGTCCGGTATTCCTGGCGGCCCTGTTCGGGTCGTTGCTGACACCGGCCGTTGCCCGGGCAGCCGCCGCGGAGCGGATCGATGCCATTCACCAGGCATCGGAAGACATGGTGCAGAACCTGGCGGCCCGGATCGACCGGTTCTTCGTCGAGGACGAGTTCGCCACCTTCGAAGACAACGAGACCCGCGTGCGGCTGCGCCTGGATCTCCACTATCTGGAGCAGGTGGGCTGGGATCTCTCCCCCAAGGTCAAGATCAACCTGCAGCTTCCGGCCCTGAGCGAGCGACTCAGTCTGGTGCTGAACGACGGCACCGACGACGATTCCGGGGATCCTGCCGACGACGACGGCGAGAACGACCTGGCGCTGCGCTGGGTGCTGGACAAAGGCAGCGACACGGAAGCCAAGCTGGATCTGGGCCTGCGCCTCAAGGACGGCGCCCTGGACCCGTTCGTGCGCCTGAACCTGAACGCCTCGTATCCGATTACCGAAAACTGGCGCGGGCGCACGTCGAATCGGCTCTACTACTACCGCAAGGTCCACTGGCGCAACGACCTGCGCCAGTATTTCGACCGCCGCTTCGACGAGAACACACTGCTGCGCTCGCGCACGCGGATTCAGTTCTTCGACCAGAACGACCACAACCCCAACCTCGAGCAGCGTTTCTCGCTGTTCAAGACCATCGGCGAGCGCTCGGCGGCGGCCTTCGAAGTGCTCTGGCGCGAGGAGTCGTACGAAGACTCCGAGTTCAGTGTGAGCGACCTGACCATCGAACCCCAGGACAGCTACCAGCAGGTCATCACCCGGATCCGCTTCCGGCGCCAGGTGGGACGGCCGTGGTTCTATCTGGAGTTCTGGCCGGTGGTGGAGTGGGCGGAGGAACGGGACTGGGACACCCTGCTGGGTTTCCGCATCCGGGCCGAAGTCAATCTGGGCGGCATCGGAAGCCAGCAGCTCGACGACTGACGCCGCGGCGCGGCGGCCGCGCTGTCGAATGCCCGCCCCACCGATCGACCAACCGGTAATTTCAGACCCACGGAGCCTCTCATGGAAACCTTTCCTGCCGCCACCCGGCCGCCGCGCTGGTACTGGATCGTCACCAGCCTCGCCCTGATCTGGATGCTGTTCGGTGTGACTGCGCTGATCATGGACTTCTTGACCGACGAAGCGGCGCTGACAGAACTCAGCGAGGCTCAGCGGGCGCTCTATGCCGCCCGTCCCGGCTGGCTGTTCGGCGTGTATGCGCTGGCGACCCTGGGTGGTCTGGCGGGGGTTGTCGGCCTGCTGCTGCGGCGCCCATGGGCGGTCTCACTGCTGGCGGCGTCCCTGGCCGCCATCGTCGTGCAGTTCGGCTACACCCTGCTGGTGATGGATGCCATCGGCCTGCTCGGGCCGGCCACGGCACTGCCGTTTCCCCTGCTGATTTTCCTGATTGGCGCCGCCCTGCTGTGGCTGAGCCGTTCCGCAGCGCGCCGCGGCTGGCTGTCCGCGGCCTGAGTTGCTACGGCCTGAGTTGCTACGGGATGTCCGACGGCGTCCAGTCGCAGCCGTCGCAAGCGGCGCTCATGTCATGGTGCTCGAGGACTTGGAAGATGAAGTCACGCCACACGGCGTTGGGCTGCCAGACCGTGTTCATGTCGGCCTTGGCGCGGGCCACCGGCACCCCGCCGTGGATGACCCGGTAGAGAAAACTGAAGGCCGACGCCCTGGCGTTGACCACGCAGTGCAGCAGGGTAGGCACCTCCGGCCGCTGCTGCATGTAGGCGGCAAACGTTTCGAACTCCTCGAGTTGCGGCGCCGACCAGTCCACGGGCACGTGCAGGTAGCCCATGCCGAGGCCTTTGACGAGCACGTCCTCGTCGGCCAGCGGCGCGTCACCGCTGTTGCTGAAGGCCAGATACACCACCCGCCCGAATCCGGCATCACGCAACGCTTCGAGCTGTTCTCCGGTGGGCTGACCGGAACTGGCAAAGGTGTCGTCGTAGACCCGCAGGTTGTTGATGTCCGGCAGTCCGGCCACCTCTCCGGATGCGGCCCGAGCGCCGGATACCAGGAAAGGCAGCAGGGCCACCAGCAGGGCCAGGCGAATGGTCATGGCGGTGCTCACGGTAGCGGAATCCCGGGTCATGTTGCCCCAGGAACGGCCTGCTGACCACGACCGGTCCCGGCGCGGCGACCCGCGACGCTATCCAGAACGCCAGCCGAATCGCAATATCAAAATACTTTGATATTGATTCCTTTCATGCTACGGTGCGCGCCACTCGAGTCACCCGACCTCAGGAAGGCGCCCCCTCATGGCCGCGCGACCCATCGCCGCAACGCAATTGCCACCGGCTGCAACGGGCAGCAGTTTCGAAGCGCTGGTCGGGGTCACCAAAGCGGTCGCCGATGAATACCGCGCCGGCGTACTCCGGGTGTTGAAGGACGAGTCCTTCGGTGTGCTGGAGCTGTGCCGGATCCTGGACACCGCCCAGCCGGCCCTCAGCCATCACCTGAAGGTTCTGTTCCGCGCTGGCCTGGTGGCTAAGCGCCGCGAAGGGAATGCCGTATTCTACCGCCGCGCGCCGGTCCGATCGGACCTGCACGGCGCGCTGCTGGCGGCCATCGACGCCATCCCCATGCGCAGCGCCGATCAACGCCGGCTGGAAGCCGTGCACGCCGATCGCAGCCGCACCAGCGAAGCGTTCTTCACCGCCAACGCGCAGGCATTCGCGGCCAACCAGGCACGCATCTGCGAAGCCGCCGTCTACGCCGGCAGTGTGGTGGAGGCCGTGAACCGGCTGGGCCTGGGATCGGGAACCGCGCTGGAGGTTGGTCCCGGCAACGGTGAGCTCCTGTGCCGGCTCGCCGGGCGCTTTGCCCGGGTGGTGGGGGTCGACAACAGCGCCGAGATGCTCGAACGCTGTGCGGCCCGGACCGGCGCGCAGGCCAATGTGACCCTGGTCCACAGTGACCTGGCGGGCCTGCCCGCGCAGCCCCGCTATCAGCTCGCGGTGGCCGCCATGGTTCTGCACCACCAGCCGTCGCCCCAACGCTTCTTCCATCACGCCCGCGGTCTGCTCGCCGCGGACGGGGTGCTGGTGGTGGCGGAGCTGTGTCGCCACGATCATGAATGGGCGCGCACCGCGTGCGGTGACCTGTGGCTCGGTTTCGAGCCCGAGGAACTGGCCGAGTGGGCCGCTAATGCCGGATTTGCAGCCGGCGAGTCCGAGTATCTGGCCCAGAAAAACGGTTTCCGCGTGCAGATTCACACTTACCACAACAGACCCTCCGACTGAGGGGCAACGAGGAGCAGACATGCCCGACTACAAAGTCGCCGACATGAACCTGGCCGAATTCGGCCGCAAGGAAATCGCGCTGGCGGAATCCGAAATGCCGGCGCTCATGGCCCTGCGGGAAAAGTACCAGGCACAGCAGCCGCTCAAAGGGGCGAAGATCATCGGCTGCATCCACATGACCGTGCAGACCGCCGTCCTCATCGAGACCCTGACCCATCTCGGCGCCGAGGTACGCTGGTCGTCGTGCAACATCTTCTCGACCCAGGACCATGCCGCGGCCGCCATGGCGGCCACGGGCATTCCGGTGTTCGCCTGGAAGGGTGAGACCGAGGAAGAGTACTGGTGGTGCATCGAGCAGACCATCAACGCCGACGGCAAGCCCTGGGATGCCAACATGCTGCTCGACGACGGCGGCGACCTGACCCAGCTTCTGCACGAGAAGTATCCCCAGGTCCTGGAACACGTGCACGGCATCAGCGAGGAAACCACCACCGGCGTACACCGGCTCTACGACATGATGAAGGAAGGTTCCCTCAAGGTGCCGGCCATCAACGTCAACGACTCTGTGACCAAGTCCAAGAACGACAACAAATACGGCTGCCGGCACAGCCTGAACGACGCCGTGAAACGGGCCACCGACATGCTCATGGCCGGCAAACGCGCGCTGGTCATCGGCTACGGTGACGTCGGCAAGGGCTCGGCCCAGAGCCTGCGCCAGGAAGGCATGATCGTCCGGGTCACCGAGGTCGACCCGATCTGCGCCATGCAGGCCTGTATGGACGGCTACGAGGTCGTGTCTCCCTACACCGGGGGCCGTAACACCGGCAAGGTGGAAGACATCGACGCCCGGCTCCTGGGCGAGACCGATCTGATCGTGACCTGCACCGGCAACACCGACGTCTGCGACGCCGCCATGCTGCAGACCCTCAAACCGGGCGCCGTGGTCTGCAACATCGGCCACTTCGACAACGAGATCGACACCGCCTTCATGCGCAAGAACTGGCGCTGGGACAAGGTCAAGGACCAGGTCCACCAGATCTTCCGTTCCGACGATCCCCGCGACTACCTGATCCTGTTGTCCGAGGGCCGGCTGGTAAACCTCGGCAACGCCATGGGCCACCCGTCCCGGGTCATGGACGGTTCCTTTGCCAACCAGGTGCTGGCGCAGATGCACCTGTACGAGCAGCGCTGGGCCGATCAGCCGCCCAACCAGCGCGCACCCATCACCGTCGAGGTCCTGCCCAAGAAACTCGACGAGGAAGTCGCCGCGCTCATGGTACTGGGCTTCGGCGGGGTACTGACCGGCCTGCGCGAAGACCAGGCGAAGTACCTGGGTGTCGCCCAGGAAGGGCCTTACAAACCCGACTACTACAAGTACTGATCAGCCGCTCAGCACGAACAGGACCAGCAGCGCCGCCAGCACGGCGCTGAGGGCCCGCCAGAACAGCAGGGGGTTGCGTTCCATGAGGGGTTGCTGCGACAGCGTTCGCAGCAGCTCCGGGCTTGGCGTACGCAGGTCGTGCAGGAACTCGGACAGCGCCTGATAGCGCTCGTTGGGCGCCGGCGCCGTAGCTTTGCGCAACACAGCGTCCAGCCATCGGGGAAGATCACGGCCGGCGCGCGCCAGCGGCTGGTAGTGCCAGTCCCGGTACGAAGCGCCGTGGCCGAGCTTGTGGGTCGGCACCCTGAAGGGCACCGAGCCCGCCAGCATCTCGTAGACGATGACCCCCAGGGAAAAGATGTCCGACCGCGACTGGCCGGTCTGGCCCAGCAGGTACTCGGGGGCCATGTAGTCCGCCGACCCCACCGGATAGGACTCCTCCACGGAGCCGGCGATCTCCTCAACTCCGGCCACCTGGACAGTGCCGAAATCCACCAGTTTGACCTGCCCCGACTCATCGACCAGCACGTTTTCGGGCTTCAGGTCGCGATGCACCATGCTCATGCGCGCAAAGGCGCGCAGCCCTTCGGCAATCTGGCCGGCCAGGCGGCGGACCGGCTCCAGGCCCGGCGCCGGATTGTCCACCATCCACTGGCGCAGGTCCGCAAAAGGCAGGTATTCGAACAGGTTGTACAGAAACGACGAGTCGTCGCGCCGCTCCACCGCTTTCATGACGTTGGCATGGTCGATGCGCAGGCCCACCCATTGCTCCAGGGCGAACCCCTGCAGGTATTGAGGGTCGTCCTGAAAGCTCTGGGAGGGCGCCTTGAGCACCACCGGTACAGCATCCGGATCGTCGTCGGGCCGCACCAGGTACAGATGGCTGCGCGGGCTGCTGTGCAGGGTCTGGAGCACCCGGTACCCGTCGATGCGGTGGCCGGGTGCCAGCACCGGCGGAATCACCTGTCGGAACTGCTGGATCTCGGCATAGTCCTCCGGCGGGACCTGCCGGACCGCCAGGAACAGCGCGCTCAGGTTGTCGTCACTGCCATTGCCGAGGGCATTGTTGGTGAGCCGCTCCGCCGCCCGCTCCAGTCCCAGGCTGCCGTCGGGCTCCGTCGCGCACAGCGTCTCGAGCTCCGTCGCCGACAGAAAGTCGTGAACGCCATCGGTGGTCAGCAGGATCCGGTCGCCGGGACGCACCTGCACCGCGCCGTAGTCGATCTGCACACGCCCGTCCATGCCGAGCGCGCGGGTCAGCAGCTTCTGCTCGCCGGCCGGGCGGATGTGGTCCCTGGTGATCTGCTCGATGCGGCCATCGCGCACCAGCCAGGCGCGACTGTCACCGGCGTGGAAGACGTGGGCGGTCCGCGACTTCACGACTACGGCAGTGAAGGTCGTCACCAGCGCCTGGGCGCCGCGGCCCTGACCACCGCTCTGGACCAGCCAGGCGTTCATGGCGTGCAGCACCCGGGCCGCAGAGGCGCGCACGGTCCACCCGTCCGGCGTGCTCAGGTAATCGGTCACGAAGTGGGTAACGGCAATCTGACTGGCTTCGGCGCTGCGCCGGCTGCTGCTCACGCCGTCGGCGATTACCGCGACCGCGCCCTTGATGCCGCGCGCCGGACCATCCGGCGCCAGTGCGGCGAAGGCATCCTGGTTCTCGGCTTTGAGCCCTGCGGTCGAATGTCCGCCAAACTCGACCACCAGCTCGCTGGCTACGGAGGGCAGGTCCGAGGGCTTGAATCGGCGTGCCGGCATTCCGGCGTTTCTATCACCGCCGGCGGCGCGGAACAATCGGCGTTCGCCAGCACGGCGAATGCCCGCGGCAGGGTCTCGGCCCAGGCCCATTGGACTCAGGCCACGTCGATCAGTTCGACCGTGCCGTCCTCCAGAATTTCCGCCATCTGGCCCTGAGGCTCGTCCATGAACGACAGGGCAATCAACCCGATCACGGCGGTGGCACCGATGAACAGGAAGAAGAGCTGATAGTCCACCAGGGTCAGTACCGTCAGGTAGGTCACCGCACCGACGTTGCCATAGGCCCCGGTCATCCCGGCGATCTGACCCGTCAGCCGGCGTTTGATCAGCGGCACCACGGCAAACACCGCACCCTCGCCGGACTGCACGAAGAACGAGCACAACATGGCCGCCCCCACCGCCGCCAGCACCGGCCAGGACGCGTCGATCTGGCTCATCAGAAGGTAACCGCCGGCCAGGCCCACCGTGAGGATCTGCAGCACCCGTTTACGCCCGAACCGGTCGCTCATCCAGCCGCCGGTGGGACGCGATACCAGGTTCATGAACGCATAACCCGATGCCGTCAGACCCGCGAGCACCGGGTCCAGGCTGAACACTTCGGCGAAGAACAGCGGCAGCATGGACACCACCGCCAGTTCCGAGCCGAACGTCGCGAAGTACATGACGTTCAGGACCGCCACCTGCTTGAAGCGGTAGCGGTGCAGCTCCGGCACCGGCGTTTCGAACACCGCCCGGTTCACCACGAAGACGTTGTGCGCGTCGTAGGCGTAGATGACCGCCAGACCCAGCCAGCACAGCCACACCGTGGTGGTACCGAGCAGCGTTGCCCCACCGTACGGCGAGAGCTTCCAGGCCAGCAGGCCGAGCACCAGGTACATCGGCGCCTTCATTGCCAGCAGCAGAAAGAAGTCACCGACACTGGTCACTTCCATGGCCCGCAGGCTCCTGGGCTTGAAGTAAGTGGAGCCTTTCGGGGTGTCGGAGACGCTGTTGTAGTAGACCACCGAGTACACCAGGGCGATCAGTCCGGTCACCCCCACGGCGTAACGCCAGCCGTCGTCGCCGCCGAACACCAGCGCCAGCGTGGGCAGGGTCATGGCGGCCGCGGCGGAGCCGAAGTTTCCCCAGCCGCCGTAAATGCCCTCCGCCAGGCCCATCTCGTTGTGCGGAAACCACTCGCTGACCATCCGGATGCCGATGACGAAGCCGGCGCCGACCAGCCCCAGCAGGAACCGGCCGAGGGCGAGCTGGGTGTAGTTGTCCGCCAGGGCAAAGATGGCGCAGGGAATGGCGCAGAGCGCCAGCAGCGTCGAATAGACGCGGCGCGGCCCATAACGGTCCGTCAGCATGCCGATGATGATGCGCGCCGGAATGGTCAGCGCCACGTTCAGGGTCAGCAGCATCTTCACTTCGTCGCTGCTGAGGCCCAGCGACGCGGCAATGGCCTGCAGCAGCGGTGCGTGGTTGAACCACACCACAAAGGTGATGAAGAACGCGACCCAGGTCAGGTGCAGGATCCGCATCCGGCCGTGGAATGCAATCAGATTGAACGACTCGGGGGACGACATGGCGTGCTGCTCCGTTGCTGCTTCGGGATGCCGGGCCGGGGGCTCAGGCCCGGCGTACCTGAACGGCATCGTTGTCGATGCGGATTTCGTAGACCGGCAAGCGGACCTGCGGCTGCTCCAGGCACTCGCCGGTGATCAGGTCGAAATGCTGTTTGTACAGAGGCGATGCCACCACCGGCCGGCCCTGAAACGAACCGATGATGCCGCGGGACATGACGTGGGCCTTACCGATCGGATCGTAGTTGCCGAGCGCATACAGGTTGTCGCCGATGGACTCGTGGAACACCGCCACCTGGGCGCCTGCCACCAGCGCGCAGATGCCCGCGTCGGCAATCAGGTCGCCCACCGCGCAGATGGTCACCCACGGATTGACCCGGTTCTCCGCCGCGCTCATTTACCCGCTCCTGTGACCGGCTCGGGCTTCGGCTCCATGATGGCGATCAGATCCTCGGGCGGGGGCCGCTTCTGGCCGCGCTCGCGAATGTAGGGGATGTCATCCTGCGCATCCGAATTGACGAACGTGCGGAACCGCTTCAGTTTCTGCGGGTCTTCCAGCGTGGCCCGCCACTCGCATTGGTAGGTGTCGATGAGGTGCGCCATCTGGGCCTCCAGGTCGGCGCCAATCCCCAGGCTGTCGTCGATGACCACCTTCCGCAGGTAATCCAGGCCACCTTCCAGGTTTTCCAGCCATACCGACGTCCGCTGCAGGCGGTCGGCCGTGCGGACGTAGAACATCAGCACCCGGTCGATGTATCGGATCAGCGTGTCGTCATCCAGGTCGGTGGCGAACAGATCGGCGTGCCGCGGACGCATGCCCCCGTTGCCGCAGACGTACAGGTTCCAGCCGTGCTCGGTGGCAATGACTCCGATGTCCTTGCTCTGGGCTTCGGCACACTCCCGGGTACAGCCGGATACCGCAAACTTGAGCTTGTGGGGAGAGCGCAGGCCCCGGTAACGCTCCTCGATGTGGATGGCCATGCCAACCGAGTCCTGAACCCCGTACCGGCACCAGGTACTGCCCACACAGGACTTGACCGTGCGCACCGCCTTGCCGTAGGCATGGCCGGTCTCGAAGCCGGCATCTACCAGACGCCGCCAGATGGCCGGCAACTGGTGAATCTGGGCGCCGAACAGGTCGATGCGCTGGCCGCCGGTGATCTTGGTGTAAAGGTCGAACTCCCTGGCCACTTCGCCCAGCACGATGAGTTTGTCCGGTGTGATTTCCCCGCCCGCTACCCGCGGGACTACCGAGTAGGTGCCGTTTTTCTGCAGGTTCCCCAGATACAGATCGTTGGTGTCCTGCAGGCCGCGGTGTTCGTCCTTCAGAATGTGGTCGTTCCACAGCGACGCCAGCATAGACGCCACGGCCGGTTTGCAGATGTCGCAGCCGAGGCCCCTGCCGTGCTCGCGCAGCAGCGTTGCAAAGGTGCGGATCCGGCGGCTGCGGACGATGTCGAACAGCTCCTGGCGGGAAAAGTCGAAATGCTCGCAGATGGCTTTGCTGACCTCGATGCCGCGCGCTGCCAGTTCGTCCTCGACCACCGATTTGAGGAGCGGCGCGCAACCGCCGCAACCGGTGCTGGCCCGGGTTGCCGTCTTGACGTCCCCCAGGGTCCCGGCGCCGGCATCGATGCAACTCACAATGGCGCCTTTGGTAACGTTGTGGCACGAGCAGATGGTGGCGGATTCCGGCAGCGCCGAGGCGCCGAGCAGCGGGGCGTCCCCCTCCAGCCGCGGCAGGATCAGGGCCTCCGGCGCCTCCGGTAGATCGATGGCGTTCAAGTGATACTGCAGCAGCGCGTCGTAGGCACGGCAGTCGCCGACCAGCACCGCGCCCAGGCAGCGTTTGCCGGTCTCGTCCACCACCAGGCTCTTGTAGACATCGTTGGTTTCGTCGCGGAAGGCGTAGGTGCGCGCACCCGGCGTCGCCGCTTTGGCGTCGCCGATCGAGCCGACATCGACCCCCAACAGCTTCAGCTTGGTGCTCATGTCGGCGCCAGCGAAGGTGAGCGGCTTGCCGCAGAAGTGGCTCGCCGCCACTTCCGCCATGCGATATCCGGGCGCCACCAGGCCGAAGATACGGCCGCCGAACAGGGCACACTCGCCGATGGCAAAGATATCGGAATCGCTGGTCCGGCAGTGATAGTCGACCACGATGCCGCCGCGCTCACCCACGTCCAGGCCCGCTTCCCGCGCAAGCTGGTCGTAGGGGCGGATGCCGGCGGAGAACACGATCAGATCGGTCTCCAGGTGCGAGTCGTCGGCGAACGACATCCGCAAGCGGCAGTCTTGCCCCTCGCTGATCTTCTGAGTCTCTTTACGGGTGTGGACCTGCACCCCCAGTGCCTCGATCCTGCGGCGCAGCATGGTGCTGCCGCCCTCATCCAGTTGCACGCCCATGAGCCCGGGCGCGAACTCGACCACGTGAGTCTCCAGTCCGAGTTTCTTCAGCGCGTTGGCGCATTCCAGCCCCAGCAGGCCGCCGCCCACCACCACCCCGACCCGGGCCGACTGGGCAGCCGCCCGGATCGCGCCGAGATCGTCGATGGTGCGATAAGACAGGCAGCCGGGGGTTTCCGCGCCGGGAACGGGCGGCACAAACGCGTAGGAGCCGGTGGCCAGTATCAGCCTGTCGTACTCGAACTCACGGCCGCCCTGGGTGACGACCTTACGGGCCTCGCGGTTGATGCGGGCGACCGCGTCGCCGAAGTGGGCATCCACCCCGAGGCGCCGGTAGTGCTCCCGGGTGGTCAACGCCAGGTCCGCCGGGGTAGCGCCCTCGAAGACGCTGGACAGGTGCACCCGGTCATAGGCCGGCCGCGGTTCGCTGCCGATCACCGTGATGTGCACCGGCGCCGACACCGATGCCTCGCTCAGGGTCTGCACGAAATGGTGACCGACCATACCATTGCCGACCACCACGACTCGTCGCGGATTCATTGACCTGCTCCTGCCGTTGATTGGGGATTCGCGCCGGGGGATCGGCTACCGGTGAAGTTCCGGGTGCCGGATGGCGCGGAAGTTGATTCGACGAGGGACGCCGTTGCCCCTGGTCGATTGTGATCTGCTCGAACTCCGGCAGAGCAAGATGAGTGCCAAGCACCCGGCGGGACCGCCAAAGCCGGGTTTTTGCTGGCATTCCGGCCCCGGAGGCAGGCGCGCGCTGGCCGCGGCCCGGCTCCGCGCCCCACCGGGCGCACCACCGTCGAGCCGGAACCGACCCGATTCGGTGCACACGCACCGGTTCGGGGCGGCCGATCGGCCATCTCCCCCGAGTCCATGGGCGCCAGGTCGGTGGCGCGGAACTTGCTTCGCCTCTCCCGTCCCGCAACGGGCGCGGCAACGTCGTCGCCGCCCGGACAACCCGAATCTCCACCCCATCAACGACGATGAGACGACCCGGCCCGCCCGAGTTGTCGGGAGCTGCCATGCTGTTCGTCCGAAAAAAGCGCAAACCCATCCGGATTCCTGCCAGGGCCGTGAAGGAGTGGCGCTACACCACCTGCAACTACTGCTCGGTGGGCTGTTCCATCGAGCTCGGTCTCGGCGAGGACGGTAAGCTGGTGACCAGCCGCGGCCACGCCGGGGCCGACGTCAATCGCGGCAAGCTGTGCATCAAAGGGCTGCTGGAACAGGACCTGTTCGAGTCCCCCGGCCGCGGTACGGTGCCCCTGCGACGCAACCGCAGCCACGACGCCTGGGCTCCGACCGACTGGGACGACGCGCTGGACTGGGGTGCACAGAACATCCGCGCCATACAACACAAGTACGGACGCGACGCCTTCGCGGTGGTGTCCACCGGCCAGCTCATGACCGAGGAGTTCTACACCCTGGGCAAACTGGTGCGCGGCTGCATCGGCACCAACAACTATGACGGCAATACCACCCTGTGCATGGCTTCCGCCGTGTCCGGCTACAAGCGCTCGTTCGGTTCCGACGGCCCGCCCGGCTGCTACGACGACTTCGAGCACACCGAATGCCTGATGGCCTTCGGTTCCAATCTGCCGGAGCAGCATCCGGTGCTGTTCTGGCGGCTCAAGGAAGCGTTGGAAAAACGCCGCTTTCCGGTGATCGTGGTGGACCCGCGGGTGACCATGCTGGCCCAGTGGGCGGACTTCCATCTGCCCATCACCCCCGGCACCGACACGGTCCTGATCAATGCCATGCTGCACGTGATCCTGAACGAGGGACTGGAGGACCGCGACTACATCGATGCCCACACCAACGGCATCGCCGACATCGAGGCAGTGGTCGCGAAGTACGACCCGAAGACGGCTCAGCGGGTGTGCGGGATCGACGAAGACACCATCCGCACGGTGGCGCGCCTGTACGCCCGGGCCGGCGCCGGCATGTCGATATGGACCATGGGCATCAACCAGAGTACCCACGGCAGTGACGGGGTGGTGAACATCAACAACCTGAACCTGGTCACCGGAAATCTCGGCAGGCCCGGCGGCACCAGCCTGTCCATCACCGGTCAATGCAACGCCATGGGTACCCGCGAATGGTCGTCCTGTTCCGGCCTGCCGGGTTACCGGCTGCTGGAAAACCCGCAACACCGCACCGAGATCGCCAGCTACTGGGGCATCGACGAGAGCTTCCTGCCGTCGCGGGTCGGCCTCAAGCAGACCGACATCTTTCCCGCCATCGAGGCCGGCCAGATCCGCGGGTTGTGGCTGGTGGCCACCAACCCGCTTACCTCCATGGCCAATCAGCCGCGCATCCGGGCGGCCATGGAGAAGCTCGATTTCTGCATCGTGCAGGACGTGTATCAGGACGTGGAAACCACCGAGTACGCGCACCTGTACTTCCCGGCCGCGGTCTGGGCCGAGAAGGAGGGCTGTCACACCAACACCGAGCGGCGGGTCAATCTGACCCGGGCGGTGATGCCGTCCTACGCGGATTCGAAGCCCGACTTCTGGATATTCACGGAAATGGCAAAGCGTTTCGAGCACGGCAAGGTGATCCGCTTTCCCGACAAGGCGGAGGACGTGTTCGAGGAACTGCGCGTGCTTTCCAGGGGCGCCGGGGGGATGCTCGACTACTCCGGCATGACCTGGGATGCCATCGAACGGGCCCGCGGCCTGCAGTGGCCGTATCCGGAAGGATCCAATCAACCCATGGGCACCGCCCGGCTCTATGCCGACGGGGTATTCCCCACCGCCGACGGCCGCGCCCGCCTGCTTCCGGTGGACTTCGTCAACAACAACGAGTGTCCCGACGACGACTACCCGTTCTGGCTCAACAGCGGCCGCGTGGTGGAGCATTTTCACACCCGCACCCGCACCGGCAAGATCGGCAATTGCAACAAGTTCAGCCCCACACCCTACATGGAGATCAATCCGGACGCGGCAGCGGCACGGGGGATCGGCCACATGACCTACGTGCGCCTGGTGTCGCGGCGCGGCGATGCCGTGGTTCTGGCTCAACTCACCCATCGGGTGCCGCGCAACATGGTGTTCGTACCGTTCCACTATCACGACTGCGTGAACCGCCTGACCCTGGGCCTGCTCGACCCCTACTCCCGGCAGCCGGCCTTCAAACAGTGCGCGGTCCGCATCGAGGATGTGGACCAGCGAGAAGCGGCGCGCCTGAACGTGGCCCGCAGAGGTTTCTGACCGTGACCGACCTGATTGCAACTGACACGCCGGCGCGGCGCGCCAACGGCAGCCCCGTGCAGGCCTTCGATCCCGCCGGCGACAGCTCCCTGTGGGAAATCCGCACCGAGGAGCGGCCCTATGCATTGCTCAGCGACTCCGAGACCCGGGACTGCAACCGCTACGGCCAGAAGATCGACCTGCTGGAGCTGACCGGCTTTCAGGCGCCGGCGGAGCGGCCGCTCTACATCAACGAAAATCCGGCGGTCGGCAGCAACCCCAATCGCAACAAGCAGCACGGCTTCTATTTCACCGCCGACAACTGCATTGGCTGCCATGCCTGCGAAGCGGCCTGCGCGGAGAAGAACGAAACGCCACCGCACCTGGCCTTCCGCTCAGTGGGTTACGTCGAGGGCGGCAGCTATCCTGACTACCAGCGCCTGAACATCTCCATGGCGTGCAACCACTGCGACGATCCGGTGTGCCTGAAGGGCTGCCCCACCGCCGCCTACTCCAAACACGCCGAGTACGGCGCGGTCCTGCAGGACCCGGATACCTGCTTCGGCTGCGGCTATTGCACCTGGGTCTGCCCCTACAACGCACCGCAGCTCGACCCCATCCAGGGCCAGGTGTCCAAGTGCAACATGTGCGTGGACCGGCTCGAGGTCGGCCTGAAGCCGGCCTGCGTCTCAGCCTGTGTCGGCAACGCCCTGGACTTCGGCGTCATCGAGAACGTACCGGAAAACCGGGAGGAAGCGCGCACTACCATTCCCGGGTTTCCCGATCCCGGCATCACCCATCCGAACATCCGCTTCCAGCAGAGCAAGCGGCTGCCGGAGGTGATGACCCGCACCGATTCCAACCCGGTGCGCTACCGGAAGGCACAGGACGGATACCACCCGGCGGTGGACGAAAAATCCGGCCGCGAGCGGCACTGGAACCTGACGGCGCTGAGCTCCCGGGAAAACGTGCTGGTCGCCTTCACCCTGCTGGCCCAGGCCGGCATAGGCGCCTTCACCCTGGCCCTGACGGCAACGGCCGCGGGCTGGATCGACTTCTCGCCGCTGCCGCTGACCGCAACCAGCTGCGCACTGGTGGCGGTTGCTCTGTTCATGTCCACCGTGCACCTGGGTAAGCCCCACCGCTTCTACCGCGGCTTCAACAACCTGCGCTATTCGCCGGTGTCCAGGGAAGGGCTCGGCGTGGCGCTGTTCCTCGGCTTCGCGGGCTCGTCGTTGCTGCTCGCCGTGCCCGGCGACCCATTGATCCACGCGCTGTTGCCGGGACTGCCGGCGCCAGCGCCGGCCCTGTCGGCCTGGCTCGGCGCGGCCGCCAGCGCCTGCGCCTGGCTGGCGGCGCTGGCGGGCCTGGCCGGCCTTTATTACATGGTGCGCTGTTACCGGATTCCGGCGCGCCCGTTCTGGAACCACTGGCAGGTTGGCTCCGCATTCACGGGCACGGCCCTGACCTTCGGCGGCCTGCTGCTGCTCGGCGCCGCCGCCGTTGTCTGCGCTGGCAACGTCGGCCTCCCTCTGGCCGGATTCTGCGGGGCCGCCATCACCGCCGGGCTGGCCCTGGAAGGTATCGGCCTGGCCGCCCACGCCCGCGACCTGAAAGCCCGCGGCGGCGAAGGTGCGGCTGCGCACTACGTGCAGTCGACCCGCTTCGGCTGTACCTACCTGCTGCGCAACGTCGTGCTGGGCGCCAGTGCAGCGGCCGCCGGCGCCTGGACCTGGCTGACCCTGGCCGGTGCCAGCGGCCCGTGGCTGGTGCTGGGATGGCTGGCCCTGGCGGCCGTGGTGGTGATCACCGCGCTGGTGGGCCGGGCCCTGTTCTACGTGCTGGTGATCCCCACCACCATGCCGGGCGCCTTCTTCTGGCGCAATCCGGCATTTACCGACCATGCCCGGGCCACCGGCCTGGCGCGGATGCCCCAGGTCGGCGTCTACCCCGACTGAGGCCGCCGGTTGCCGGGTTTGCGACGGCGCGCCGGTTCGTCGGCCGGATCTGCTGCTACGCTTACGGAAGGCCTTCTCATCGGGAAGGCCCCGGAACCCGCTTGAGGACAGTTCAGATGGCCGAATTCTGGCCGGGCTCGGAGGGTTTCCCGCCCGAGCCATCCACGCCGCCGCCCCCTCGCATCCTGCTTGCCTGTCAGGACGCCGCCGAGCGCGCCCACGTTGCCGGTTTGCTGGAAGGCGCCGGGGTCCTTGCGGACTGCAGCGACGATACCGCCCGGACCGTGAGTGCGGCGCTGCAGTACCACTACCAGCTCATCATCGTCGACGATCGGTTGCCGGCGCTGGACGGCGCCACCGCGGCCGAATTGCTCGGCGCCGTGGGCAACCAGGAACCCATCGTCAGCCTGACCGGACCGGGCCACCCGCCAGCCCCCGGCAGCCTGTGCCGCCCGGTGGAGGAGACAGCGCTGCGCCGGTTGCTCGACGAACTCCTCGCGGCGCCGGAGCCCGATACCTCGGCCGACTCCCCGGCGTTTCGCGACAGTGACGATTTCCAGCGCCTGCAGGCGGACTACGTGCAGTCCCTGCCCGCCGTGCGCGACGACCTGCTGCGGGCGGCGGCCGCGCACGACCATCCGGCCACCCGCGCCCTGGCTCACCGCCTGAAGGGGACCGCGGCCAATCTCGCGCTGACTCCGCTCAGCGAGTCGGCGGCCCGGCTGGAGCAGGCCTCGGCGGCGCACGCCCGCGGACCATTGGACGCCGCGCTGACCCAGGTGATCGGGGAGATCTCGGCGCTGCTGGGCCGGGACGACGTCATCGCACCGGACGGACATTCCCCATGTATCTGCTGATCGTCGAGGATGACGAAGAGAACCGACGCTTCCTGAAAGGCCTGATCGAACACAACTGGCCCGACGCCCACGTTCTGCAGGCCCCGGATGCCAAAACCGCGCTCAAGCTGTTCGCCCATCAGGTGCCGGACGTCACGCTCCTGGACATCGAACTTCCGGGGCTGAGTGGCCTGGACGTCCTCGAGATCATGCGCGCGATCCGCCGCGAGGCCCACATCATCATGGTGTCCGGCCACAGTTCAGCGGAGAACGTGCGTGCCGCCGCCCAATTCGGTATCGACGGTTTCCTGGTCAAACCCCTCGACGAGCAGAAGGTGGTCGAGATGATCAATCGCCAGTCGTCGCGTCCTGCTCCGGAAGCCACACGGATCGCGGTGATCGGCCAGGGCAAGTCGTTCACCCTGGAGTAGCCGGTGAAAGCGCTCGCAGGACGCCTGTTCGCCAACCGGCCGATACGCCGTTCGTTGGCCATGAGCTTCGAGATCATGGTCGCGCTTCCGGCCGGCGTGATCGCGGTGGCGCTCGCCTGGAACTCGATTCAGCAGCATCAGCAGCAGATCCAGGAGCGGCTGGCGGACAAAGCGGATGCCGTCGCCCGCGCCACCGAAGATTACCTGCTGCGTCATCAACAGGGTGTGCGCCTGCTGGCCACGACCCTGTCCGGCGAAGCGCCAGGCGCGGCGCGTATGCAGGACCTGCTGACCCGCCACCTCGAGACCTTCGATGGGCTGCTGAGCGTGCTGGTTACCGACCGGCCGGGGCGGATCTCCGCCGTGGCGATGTCCGAACGCATCCGCGGCACGGCACCGGCGCCGGAAACGCTGATCGGCAGTTCGGTAGCCGACCGGCCGTACTTTTCCCAGGTCCTCACCTCGCACCAGCCGTACACTTCGGGCGTGTTTCAGGGGCGCGGCATCGGCACCCATCGCCTGGTCGCCATGAGCGCACCGGTGCACGATCGCACCGGGGGATTCAATGGTGTGGCCGAGGTCTCCCTGGACCTGGGCAGCCTGACCGCGGTCTGGTCGGCCCACGGCCGCATCAACGGCGCGGTAGCGCGGATCCTCGACCCGGCCGGGGAGGTCGTGTTCGACTCCCAGCACTCCTCGACGGGGGCCGAAGGAAACGGCACGGCCTGGATCGGCCAGGCCCTGTCGGCCACCAGCCAGCTCGACAACGGCTGGCAGGTGGTGGTCAGACAGCCCGGCGCGGCCCTGCGGGAGTTCATCTGGCGAGAGATCGGCCGGGTCTGCATGCTGCTACTGCCGGTGGTACTGGTGTCCGGATTCGCGGCCCGGGTGATCGGCAACCGCATTACCGAACCGCTGGAGCAGCTCAGCCGCCACGTTCAGCGGTTCCGTTCCGACTCCGATAGCTGGAACCGTGACGATGCGGTGAGCTACCCGCCCTCGGAAGTTGCCGACGTGCTGAGCCGTTTCAACGAGGTTGCCATGGGCTTCGCCACGTCGGTGACCGAGTTGAGCGAGGCCAACGAGCAGGAATCCCGCTTGCGGCGCCGTCTGCAGGACGTGGTGAGCGATCGGGAAACGGAGATCGAACGGCGCACCCGGGAACTGCAGGAGCGAACCGAAGCGCTGGGCCTGGCGGCGGAAGCCGCGTCGGCGGCCGACCTGGCCAAGTCGGAGTTCCTGGCCAACATGAGCCACGAGATGCGCACGCCGCTGACCGCAATCATCGGCTTTACCGAAGCGGTGCTCGAGGACGTCGAGCCCGCCTCGGGCATGGCGGAGCAGCTCGAGATTGTGCTGCTCAACTCGCGCCATCTGCACCAGCTCATCGGCGACATCCTCGATCTGTCCAAGATCGAGTCCGGCGAGCTGCAGCTCGAATCGAAGCCGGTGGACGTGGCCTGGTTCTTCGCCAGCCTGCAGCGCCAGGGTCTGCAGCACGCCCAGGCCAAGGGTCTGTCGTTCACGCTGACGGCGGATCTGCCGCTGCCCCGCTACCTGAAGACCGACCTGACCCGGCTCAAGCAGATCGCTTTCAACCTGGTCAGCAATGCCCTGAAGTTCACCCGGCACGGCGGCATCACGGTACATCTCGACGCGGACCCCAAGGCGGCCCGGTTCCGCTTCGCCGTCACCGACACCGGCATCGGGGTAGCGGCCGACGCCGTCGAGCGGATATTCGAGCGATTCCAGCAGGCCGACTCTTCGGTGACCCGCAAGTACGGCGGCACGGGCCTGGGCCTGGTGATCTCGCGGCAACTGGCCCAGGCGATGGGCGGGGACCTGACCCTGGTCAGCGAGGTCGGCCGCGGCTCCACCTTCACCGTAACGCTGCCGATCTCCAGCGATCCGGCTCTGGCGGACCGCCCGCCCATCACCCGCATGGCCGACTTCACGCCGCCGGCGCCAGCACCGAAGCCGTTGTCGCCAGCCATCCGTTGCGCCGGCCGGGTACTGGTGGCCGACGATTCCTCGCACAACCGGCTGCTCATTTCCATGTACCTGCAACGTATGGGCGCGACGGCCATCTGCGTCTCGAACGGACAGGAAGCGCTGGAGCACGTGCTGGCGGACCCGCCGGACCTGGTGCTGATGGACATGCACATGCCCATCATGGGTGGTCTGGAAGCGACGCGGCGAATCCGCCTGGCGTGCTCGACGCCGGTGCCCGTGATCGCCCTCACCGCCGACGTCCTGCCGGAACACCAGGCCGAGCAGCTCGCGGCGGGGTGCAACGACGTGCTGGCCAAGCCGTTGGATCGAATGGCCTTTCTACGTGTGGTCGGCCGCTACCTGCGGCCGGAGCCGGCAACCAACGACACCCCCCGGGACGCATCGGCCGCGCCCTCGCTGGACACCCGGCGCGCCTTCGTCGATGGACTCGACAACGAAATCCGGGCGGTGGCGGACAACGTGGCGGCGGGTGACATCGATGGCGCCCGCCGCGCCCTCACCACCCTCGCCGAACGGGCGGCGGACCATGGCCTCGGCAACCTGAGTGTGCTCGCCGCCGGAACCGTCCGCGCCAGCGAAGCGGCCGCCGGACCCTACGCAGCCGCCTCCACCCTCGACACCGGGTTGACCCGCCTGCAAAGCCAGTTGTCACTGGCGCAGCGGGCCATGGCGCTCGCAAGCTGACCCGCGGCAGCGGCCGGCTGCTGCTTCGTCGGCCCTCTGCTACCATCCGCCGGACACATCGAGGGAGCGACGACCATGGGCTTTCACGACATCACCATGCCCGCCATCGGCGGCACGCCGAAGAGCCTGGGCGACTTCAAAGGCACGACCTGCCTCGTGGTCAATGTCGCCAGCAAGTGCGGATTGACGCCCCAGTACACCGGGTTGCAGAAGCTGCATGAGGACAACGAAGGGCGCGGCTTCTCGGTCATCGGGTTTCCGTGCAACCAGTTCGCCGGCCAGGAACCGGGCAGCGACGCCGACATCCAGACCTTCTGCAGCACGAAGTACGATGTCACCTTCCCGCTGTTCTCCAAGGTCGAGGTCAACGGCGAAGGCACCTGCGAGCTGTACCGGCTGCTCAAGTCGGAAGCGCCGAACGAGGACGGCAGCCAGGAGATTCCGTGGAACTTCACCAAGTTCCTGGTGGGCCCGGACGGCCAGGTGTTGAAGCGCTACGATCCGCGCACCACGCCGGAAGAGATCGCCGCCGAGCTGGAGAACCATCTGAGCTGACCGGCCGCAGGCGCGGCCTGCCTTACGCGCCCGGCACGGCCGGCTGGTCGGCATCCAGGGCGTCGCGGAACTGCCCGAAGCGCGCCTCCAGCGCCTTCCGGTCATGGTCGAGCCAGCTCTCGTCGCAACCGTCCATGACCAGACGCGCCTGCACCGCCAGGGACGCCCGGCGGGTGTCGTCGCGGGTGCTGTGGGCGATGTGCGTCAGGGCTTCCAGCAGGCGGATCGCCACTGCCGGCATGGACCGCGCGCACTGACGGATCTGGTCGAAGGCGGCATCGAGCACGCCGGCGAAATCGATGGGGTCGAACCACACCCGGGCGACGACGTCGTCGTCGTGCAGCACCGGCGGACGCTCCGACCGGTCGGCTACGCCGGCCAGCACGCCGGCAAGTCGGTCGATGCAGGTCACCGCCGTGAACGGGTCGTTGATTCCGGAGGACAACGCCCGCACGGCAATCTCGACCAGCTGGTGGACACCGTACTCCGGATCCTGGTCGGCGGTCCGCCAGCCGCCGATAATGAACGCGTTGCAGACGCGCTGCGCCGTCTCGTCGCGCAGCGGTCCGCCCACCACCTCCACCAGCGGCGCCCCCGCGGCCACGAAGTGGCCGGCTCGCCGCAGCAGCCGCAGCGACAGATCGTGCTCGGCGGCAATCTGCAGCAGGCGCGAATCGTCCACCCCCTGCAGATAGCCCGCGGAGGGCGCCGGCACCACGTCGTCAGCCTCGTCAGCCGGCGGCTCGGGCACGTTCCCGGCGGGCTCGACGTCTTCCGGAAACACCCGGTTGAGGGACCGCCCCAGCTCGCGCGCCACGTCGTCGATCACGTGATCCGCCTGCATCGACGTGGCGACGTGATGAATGAAGTAGATCAGCAGCATCAGGCTCACTCCGGAGAGCACGAGCGCGACACTGGCCGACACCGAAACGTAGCGCTCCGTACCCGGGACCGGACTGCCGAGGGCGATGAGACAGAACACGAAGGTGCCGATGAACGCGCCGAGCACCACCTGGTTGCCGCGGTCGCGCATGAAGTTCACCAGCAGGCGCGGGCCGAACTGGGAAGACGTCAGCGACAGCGCCACCATGGTCACCGAGAACGAGACGCCGGCGACGGTGATCATGGAGCCGGCCAGGGTCGAGAGCAGCGTGCGTGCGCCTTCCGGCTCGCCGCGATAGAGGAACTCGTAGGTGTCGCCGCGCTCCATGACGGCCTGATCGAGCCCGGCACTGACCAGGGCCAGCGCCGCCGCGCCCAGGCTCATCAGCGCCGGCAGGAACCAGAGGCTGCCGCGGATCCGTTCCCACAGGAAGACGCCCCAGGTCCTCACGCATGCTCCTCCGCTGCTGGATCGCCAAGTGACAAGACATCTTGACGGGTTCTGCCGTCGAGACCAACAAAATGCTCCCAAACCATTGGGAGTCGCGCACACATCCGGCCGCTGTAATCGTGTATCTTGCCCGCCGATATCCGTCCGAGCATCAAAAGAACCGACACCATGAACCCATCCTTCTGGCGGGGCAAAACCGTCTTCGTCACGGGACACACCGGCTTCAAGGGAAGCTGGCTGTCGCTGTGGCTGGAATCCGTGGGTGCGCGGGTGGTCGGCTACGCGCTGGCGCCGATCACCGATCCCAGCCTGTTCGAGCTGGCCGAGGTCGCCCGCGGCATCGAAAGCCACATCGCCGACGTGCGTGACGCGGCGCGCCTGCACACCGCGGTTGCCCAGGCCCGGCCCGACGTGGTGCTGCATCTGGCCGCACAGCCCCTGGTGCTCGAGTCCTATCGCGATCCCGCCACCACCTTCGATACCAACGTCATGGGCACGGTCAACCTGCTCGACGCAGTCCGGGCCTGCCCGAGCGTGCGCGCCACCGTGGTCATCACCTCGGACAAATGTTACGCCAACCAGGAGTGGCACTGGGGCTACCGGGAACACGAACCCATGGGCGGCGACGACCCCTATTCCGCCAGCAAAGGCTGCGAGGAACTGGTCACCGCCAGCTATCGCAAATCGTTCTTCTCCAGTTCCGACTCCGGCTGGCTGGCCAGCGCCCGGGCCGGCAACGTCATCGGCGGCGGCGACTTCGCCCGGGACCGCCTGATCACCGACATCATGGCCGCGGTACGTGGTGGCGAGCCGGTGCTGATCCGCAATCCCGAGGCCATCAGGCCCTGGCAGCACGTGCTGGAGCCGCTGCACGGCTACCTGCTTCTGGCCGAAGCGCTGTACCAGCACGGCGAGCCCTTCGCCAGTGGGTTCAACTTCGGGCCGGCCGATACCGACGCCCGCCCGGTGCGCTGGATCTGCGACCGCATCGTCGAACGCTGGGGCGATCCGGCGTCCTGGGCCTCGGATGCCCGGGAACACCCCCACGAAGCGCGGTACCTGAAACTCGACTCCAGCCTGGCCCGCGATCGCCTGGGCTGGCGGCCACAGCTGACCTTGAGCGAAGCCCTGGACTGGATCGTGTCGTGGCACCGCGCCTTCGACGACGGCCAGGATCTGCGCGCGTTCACCCTGGCACAGATCGAGCAGTACCAGAACCAGAAACCGACCCAGGACCCATCGTGAGCCAAGACGCCATCACTCCCACACCGTGCCGGTTCTGCGGCACCAAGCTGCACCACACGTTCTGCGACCTGGGCATGTCCCCGGTCAGCAACGCGTTCGTCAACCCGGCGCGGGCTTATCAGATGGAGCCCTTCTACCCCCTGCACGCCTTCGTCTGCGACCAGTGTTACCTGGTGCAACTGGGTGAGTTTCAGGCCCGGGAAGAAATTTTCGACGATCAGTACGCCTACTTCTCTTCGGTGTCCGAGAGCTGGCTGGCCCATTGCGAGGCGTATGTGGAACGCATGATCGAGCGTTTTGGCTTCGATGCCGATTCACGGGTCATGGAAGTGGCCAGCAACGACGGCTACCTGCTGCAGTATTTCAAGGCCCGCGGCGTGCCGGTGCTCGGTATCGAACCCACCGCCAACACCGCGGCCGCCGCCATGGACAAAGGCATCGACACACGGGTGTGTTTCTTCGGCCGGGACACGGCCCGGAATCTGGCCGGCGAGGGACTGCAGGCGGATCTGCTGCTGGGCAATAACGTGCTCGCCCACGTACCGGACATCAACGACTTCGTTGCCGGCATGAAAACCGCGCTCAAGCCCGGCGGCATCATCACCATGGAGTTTCCGCATCTGCTGAAGCTCATTCAGCAGAACCAGTTCGACACCATCTACCACGAGCACTTTTCGTATCTCTCGTGGCTGACCGTGGAAAGAATTTTCGCGCATCACGGCATTCGCCTGTTCGACGTGGACGAGCTGCCGACCCACGGCGGGTCGCTGCGCATCTACGGCTGTCACGACGACGACGTGAACCAGCGCACCACGGAGCGGGTCACGGAACTGAAGGAGCGCGAGATCGCCGCCGGCCTGACGGAGATCACCACCTATACGGCATTCCAGCAGCAGGTGGCCGCCACCAAGCGCAGCCTGCTCAAGTTCCTGATCGAAGCCCGGGAGAGCGGCAGGACCGTGGTCGGCTACGGCGCGCCGGCCAAGGGCAACACTCTGCTCAACTACTGTGGCGTGCGCACGGATCTGCTGGAATACACGGTGGACCGCAGCCCGCACAAACAGGGTCTGCTGCTGCCCGGGGTACACATTCCCATCCACGCGCCGGAGAAGATCCTGGAAACCCGCCCGGACTACGTGCTGATCCTGCCGTGGAACCTGGAAACCGAGGTGACCAGACAGATGTCGGCCATCCGCGAGTGGGGCGGACAGTTCGTGGTGCCCATCCCCGAGGTCCGGGTGCTGCCGTGAACTTCCAGGAAACCGGGCTTGCCGGCGCCTTCGTGATCGATCCCGAGCGCCTGGAGGACGAGCGCGGTTTTTTCGCCCGCAGCTTCTGCGCCGAAGAGTTCAGCGCGCGCGGCCTGGACCCGCGCTGTGCCCAGTGCAACATCTCGTACAACGCGCGCTCCGGCACCGTGCGCGGCATGCACTACCAGCGTTCGCCCCACGAAGAGGCGAAACTGGTCCGTTGTACGGCAGGTGCGATCCTCGACGTGATCGTCGACCTGCGCCGCAACTCCGGCACTTTCGGCAAGCACGTTGCGGTAAACCTGAGCCAGGACAACCGCCGCATGCTGTTCATCCCGGCCGGCTTCGGCCATGGCTTTCAGACCCTGACCGACGGCGCCGAGGTCTTCTACCAGATGTCGACCCCCTATGTGGCGGACGCCGGTGGCGGCCTGCGCTACGACGACCCGGCCCTGGCCATCGCCTGGCCGCTACCGGTCGCGACCATTTCCGAGCGCGATCTCGGCTACCCGCCGTTCGACCCGGACCGCTTCCGCCTCTGATCTTACATACTGCTAACTGAGTCCAGCCTTATCGTCATAGGCGGCCGCTATAATGCCGGCACGCTCGAACCTCGATGGACAGATGCCCAGGACAATGCCCAAGACCGAAGGACTGATCGACGGAATGAAAGTGGTGCTGCTGGCCGGCGGCTACGGCTCACGCATCAGCGAGGAGAGTTCGGTTCGTCCGAAACCCATGGTGGAAATCGGCCAGATGCCCATCCTCTGGCACATCATGAAGATCTACTCGCACTATGGCCTGAACGACTTCGTGGTCTGCTGCGGCTACAAGGGTCACGTCATCAAGGAGTGGTTCGCCGCCTATCATCACCGGCGCTCCGACGTCACCTTCGACTTCTGCCGCCACGAGACCGAAATACACACCAATGGCTCCGAACCCTGGCGGGTGACCCTGGTGGACACCGGCGAGACCACCATGACCGGCGGCCGCATCAAACGTGCGGCGAAGTACATCGGCGACCGGCCGTTCTGCATGACCTATGGCGACGGCGTGGGCAACGTCGACATCGCCGCCTCCATCGCCTACCACTGCCGTCACGGCAAGAAGGCCACCATGACCGCGGTGCAGCCGGACCAGCGGTTTCGGCGTGTTTTCTCTGGGGCCTGATCAGGAACTGGTGACCAGCTTCCGCGAAAAGCCCAAGGGCGACGGGGTCTGGGCCAACGCCGGATACTTCGTGCTGAACCCGGAGGTCATCGACTACATCGACGGCGATCAGACTTCGTGGGAAGTGGAGCCCATGCAGCGCTTGGCCCAGGAAGGCGAACTGGCGGCCAGCCGGCACAACGGTTTCTGGCAGCCCATGGACACGCTGCGCGACAAGAACGTGCTCGAGCAGATGTGGGCGGAAGGCAACCCGCCCTGGAAAGTCTGGTGACCACCGGCCGCACCGTACCCGCCGACGCCGACGCATTGCGGCGGTCGTTGTACGGGCTGTGTGAGCGCCTCTACCCCATCTGCCGCAGCATCACCGGACCCGGCGTGCGGGAAACCCTGGCTGCACTCCAGGACTTCGCCGATCTGGAAATCGGCGAAGTCCCGTCCGGCACCACCGCGTTCGACTGGACGGTACCGCCGGAGTGGCAACTGACCCGCGGTTACCTGGAAGGGCCCGACGGCCGCCGCATCGTGGACAGCGCCGATCACAACCTGCATGTGGTGAGCTACAGCGTGCCGGTGAACCGGACCCTGACCCTGGCGGAACTGCAGCCGCACCTGCACTCGCTGCCTGATCAGCCCGAAGCCATCCCCTACCGCACCAGCTACTTCAGCGAAACCTGGGGCTTCTGCCTGCCGCACCGTCTACGCGAAGCGCTGCCGGAGGGCGAGTACCGGGCCGTCATCGAGTCCTCCCTGGCGCCCGGATCGCTGACCTATGGCGAGTGTTTTCTGCCCGGCGAAACGGACCGCGAGATACTGATCTCCACCCACGTCTGTCATCCGTCGCTGGCCAACGACAACCTGTCCGGCATCACCGTGGCTGCCCACCTGGCCGCCCATTTCGCCAGCAGCGCGACGCCGCGCCGCTACGGCCTGCGTTTCGTTTTTGTCCCCGGCACCATCGGCGCCATCACCTGGCTGGCCACCAACGAGTGTAAGATCGGCAACATGGCGGCCGGTCTGGTGCTGAGCGGGGTAGGTGATCCGGGCCCGTTCACCTACAAACGCAGTCGCCACGGCCACGGCCTCATGGACCGCCTGTTCGAACCACGACTGGCCGCTGACGGCGCCGGCGAGGTGCGGCCCTACCTGCCTTATGGCTACGACGAGCGCCAGTACTGCTCGCCCGGCATCGACATCGCCGCCGGCTGTCTGATGCGGACCCCGTACGGCGAGTACCCCGAGTACCACACCTCCGGCGACAACCTGTCACTGATCACGGCGGACTCTCTGGCTGGCACTTTCGAGCTGTGCCGGGCGGTACTCACCGACGCCCAGGGGGTCGAAACCTACCGCAATCTCAATCCCAAGTGCGAGCCGCAGCTCGGGCGCCGTGGCCTCTACGACAACGTGGGCGGCGACAACCAGAGCAAAACCGCCCAGCTCGCCATGCTGTGGCTGCTCAGCCATTCCGATGGCGCCCACTCCACCCTGGACATTCACGAGTTGTCGGGCATCGGGCTCGACGTGCTGGATCTCGCCGCGCGCCGGCTGATGGCTGCCGATCTCCTGGCACCCGCCAGCTGACTCAGCCCGTAGCTGCGGCCGGGCCCTCCCGCCCTGACCCTGCCAGGCGCCGAATTCCGCGCAAAAAAAACCCGGCTCCAGGGAGCCGGGTTTCTGACTGTCCCGAAAGACCGGTGGGTCTTACAGGGTGTAGTCGGCCTTCAGGTAGAAGGTCTGGCCGTAGGGGTCCGTGTAGCGCGGATCCCAGCCGACCTGGTGGCCGGAACCACTGACGCGCAGCGACAGGGGCGGCTCTTCGTCGAAGATGTTGTTGACGCCGAAGGTCAGGCCCAGGGCATCGTCCAGCATCCGGTACTCGACCATGTAGTCCACGGTGACGTACTCGTCCACGTCGAGCTGCACGGTTTCGGTCGGGCCCTGGCCGAGCGGCACGCCGTCCTGAACCACTTCCACCGTCTGGGGCTGGTCGTCGTAGCCGGAGCGGTACCAGAGGTTCAGGTTGTGCTGCCAGTTACCCGTGTACAGGGTGCCGCGCAGCGCGATCACGTTGCGGAACACCACCGCGTCGTCGGCGCCGAACTTGCCCAGGCTGCTGCCGGTCAGCGAGCTCTCGGACTCGATCATGTAGGTGCCGGTCAGGCCCAGGTCCAGGGTACCCCAGTCCAGATCGATGGTCTGGTTGACGGCATAGTCGATACCGGAGTTGTCGCTGGTACCGGCGTTGACGGCGGCCTGGATGATGGCCAGTTCGTCACGGCCGGTGGCGGCGTTGGTCTTGAACGTGAACAGGTCGTAGTAGGCCTCCGGGTTGGCGAAGATCTGGCTTTCGGTCAGACGCTCCACCAGGTCTTCCAGCTCGATGTTCCAGTAGTCGATGGTCATGTCGAAGCTGTCCCAGGGGGTCAGCACGGCACCAAAGGTGTACTGGGTGGAGGTCTCGAACTGCAGACCCGCGGAACCCTGACGGTACACGTTGTACTGGTCTTCGCCGGTGTTACACCAGCGTGCCTTGTTCTCCGGATCGTTGGATGCGTTGAACGGGCAGGCAAAAGTACCGGAAGTCACGCCGAAGTCGGACAGCGGCTCACCAATCTCACGCATGGACGGCGCCTTGAAGCCGGTGCCGTAGGAGCCGCGGAAGGCAATGGCGTCGTTCAGGCGGTACAGGGCGCTGAGCTTGTAGGTGGTGTCGTCGTCACCGGCGTCGATGTCACCCACGCTGGCGCCGTCGACGTTCTTGCCGTCCACGGCCGAAATGTCGTCGTAACGCAGCGAGGCGGTGATTTCCAGGTTGTCCAGCACCGGCATGTACAGCTCACCATAGAGGCCCCACTGATCACGCTCCAGCTCGTACGGGGTGTCCGGGCTGAGGAACAGCAGTGTCGCGTTGGTGTTGGCGTCGGACAGGGTCCGCTCGTAGTTGGTGATACGGTAGTCGCCGCCCACCGCGAGCTGAGCCTCGCCGCCGTTCATCTGGAACACCGGCATGGAAGCCTGGAAGTCCAGGGTGGTCATGGTGTTTTTCACCACGTCCCAGTCACCGTGGTAGATGGTCGGCGCCAGCGCCTCCCGGTCTGCGTCGGTGAAGTCTTCCTGGGCGGCAAAGATGTTGAACGCGCCGGAGCTCGAGGCTTCGACGAACTCGTCCAGCAGCAGCCAGCCGGTGGGGTAGCTCTGATCCACCTCGGTCTCGGCGTAGGTAATGGCGCCGCTGTAGCTGATCTCACCGGCAAACCCTTCCACGCCAGCGGTCAGGTTCAGGGAGTCGGTGTCGTAGGTGGTGGTCCGGTTGCCGGCCGGCAGTGCCCGCCAGGTGCCCGTGACCTCACCGTCGGTGCCGAGCAGGGCCAGTTCTTCCGCCGTCAGGTAGGGGATCACGTTGTCCTGCACCAGGTCGGAATCCAGCGGCAGCGGGATTTCACCGGTGGGATACGGCGCGATACGCGCGGTCATCTCGTAGTTCGACCACAGCACCGTGGCGAAGCCGGTCAGGTTCTCGGTGAACTGCATCTTGCCGTTCAGCCAGATGCTGTCCCGCTCGTGCTCCGGAATGACCTCGATGGTGCTGGTGTAGTCGAACCGGCACTCTTCGCCGTCCGGGGTGGTCTGCTGGGCGCAGACACCGCCGTTGGCCAGGGCATTCGGGTTGAACGAGGTGATCTGCGTCTCGTAGTCCGCGGTATAGACGTAAGCGTTACCGGGAATCACGTTCGCCGAGGAGTTCTGGAAGTAGTAGTCGGTTCCGTTTTCCTCGAAGAAGATGAAGCCGGTTTCCGCGAAGTCGCGATCCGCGGCCGCGAGCTGATCCTGCTCCTGGTGGCTGTAGGCCGCCACGATGCTGAAGCCGTCGGTGTCGAGGCTGCCGAAGCCGGTGACGATGTCAGCGTTCCAGCTTTCACCGCCGTCTTCCGAAGGCTGATCGCCGCGAATGGTGAAGGTGGTGCCCTGCACCTCGTCCTTCATGATGAAGTTCACTACACCGGCGATGGCGTCGGAGCCGTACAGGGCGCTGGCGCCGTCGGTCAGCACTTCCACCCGCTCGATGGCGGCCAGCGGCACGTTGCTGAGGTCGATCAGGCTGCCCGAGTCGGCCGGCGCCATGCGGCGGCCGTTCAACAGCGATAGCGTGTACTGGTCGCCGATGCCGCGCAGGTTCGCCGTGCGGATACCACCACCGCTGCCGCCGACGGAGTCGGACGAGGTGTAGTAGTTCTGCATGGCGGGAATGGATTCGATGAAGTCGGTCGTGTTGGTGACGCCGCTGTGGACGATGTCCTCGGTGTCGAAGACCTGAATCGGGAGCGCGTTGTTCAGGTCGACCCGCTTGATGGCCGAACCGGTAACAACTATCTCCTCGATGGGTTCCTCTTGCCCGAGGGCTTTAGTCGGTGCTAACGCACCAACGCCCACGGC
This sequence comes from uncultured Gammaproteobacteria bacterium, assembly GCA_942491135.1. Taxonomy (GTDB): domain Bacteria; phylum Pseudomonadota; class Gammaproteobacteria; order Pseudomonadales; family Azotimanducaceae; genus UBA7803. The sequence goes on from CALNZS010000017.1 coordinate 160,065, forward strand.
GCCCGCCGCTGCGATCGAGCCGATCGCGGCAGCCAAAGGCTTCCATTGAAACATTTTGTATACCCCAACTCTCTTGGATTATTAGATTGGCTTTGCGCCACGGCGCGGATTATATGCACAGTCTATTCTGTAAAACAGAGACAATTTGGTAACAAAAAACAGGACTGTCATAACTGTTTGGATGGTTGTGTCCGACCAGGCCGCCTGTTTTTGCGGATTCTGGTGGATTCAGTTGAAACGGGTCTGAAACAAGTGTAACCCGATGGTCAGGCGTGTTGACGCTGTCAACTTCGAACCGGCGCCCGGGTTCAGTAGCGCCCGCCAAGGCGGGCATGGTCCCAGCTCAGAACCCGCTCCGGGGTGAATTTCAGCACCACCCGCTTGGCCGCCGTTCCCGCGACCGCACCGACCAGCGCCTCCACTTCCGCGGGCGGCGCTTCCCGGCCTTTGGTATGGATCCGCACCAGGGTATCCACCACGGCTTCCTTACCGGTCACCACTTCGGCCCGGGCGTAGATCACGACGCCCTTGAGCTCGGCGTACTCCTCGCCGCTTTCCACCAGCAGGGTGGCCCGGGCGTCCCGCTGCAGGTTGGCAACCTTCTGGCTCCTGGCAAAGGTGGTGCAGTAGATGGCGCCGTCGTCGTCCGTGCAGAACCACATGGGCATGGGGTGGGGGTAGCCGTCACGGCCGTTGGACACCAGGATTACGGTGCGGCTGGCCACCAGAAATTCGGCGATTTCGGCGGCGCTGAGCTGAATCTGTTCGCGGCGGGACGGCATGACTGACTCCTTCTTTCCTGACTGGCGATTTTCGGCCGGGGAAGCAGCGACTACAATCGCCGCCTCAAGCCAGACCCGGAGCTGCAGCCGCCGTGCCCGAGACCGAGACCCGCGAACCGAATGCCATCACCGAGCTGATCGACCTGCTCGACCTCGAGGAAATCGAGCACAATCACTATCGTGCCGTGAGCCCCAGCGAAGGCTGGCAGCGGGTCTACGGGGGCCAGGTCATCGGGCAGGCCCTGGTGGCCGCATCGCGCACCGTGCCGGAGGATCGCCCGGCGCATTCGCTGCACGGCTACTTCCTGCGTCCCGGCGACACCCGGGTGCCGATCCTGTACAAGGTCGACCGGATCCGCGACGGCCGCAGCTTCACCACCCGCCGGGTGGTGGCCATCCAGCACGGGCGCCCCATCTTCAACATGTCGATCTCGTTCCAGGTGGTGGAGGACGGCTTCTCCCATCAGTTCGACATGCCCGAGGCGCCGGCGCCGGAATCCCTGGCGGACGAGCGGGAACTGCGGGCCGCCTGGGCCGAACGGCTGCCGCCGGAGATGGCGGCATCGTTCAACCGGGACCGGCCCATCGACATGCGCCCGGTGGACCCGGTGGACGTGATCCACCCCGAGCCGCGCGCGCCGCGGCAGATGTGCTGGATGAAGGCGCGCGATGCCCTGCCGGACGACCCGCGCCTGCACCAGTGTGTGCTGGCCTACCTGTCGGACTGGTCCCTGCTGGATACCGCCACCCTGCCCCACGCGGTCAGTTTTCTGCAGGACGACATGCAGATGGCGAGCCTCGATCACGCCATGTGGTTCCACCGGCCGTTCCGGGCCGACCAGTGGCTGCTGTACGTTCAGGACAGCCCGTCCGCCAGCGGCGCCCGCGGCCTAAACCGCGGCCTGATCTACGACCAGCAGGGGGTGCTGGTGGCCTCCGCGGCCCAGGAAGGCCTGATGCGGCGCCACGGCGGCTGACCCGGCGCGCCCCGGGCGCTTCTGCGGTATCGAACTAGACTCAAACCTGTCGATTCGGGAATCACCCCATTCCCGCTGTCCCCGTTAGTTAGTTCGCCAGCGACGTTCAACGCGCCGAACCGCCGCATTCTGGAGGCCCGCCTGCATGACCGATGCCGCCCCTGACCCACGAAACGACCAACGTCTCGAGGCCCTGAAGCAGGAGACCTGCCTGGCGGCGCATGGGCTGATGCGGCCGATGATCTGGGGCTTTATTGTCCTCTATCTCGGTCTCGGATTCGTGTTCGGCAGCAAGCCGGTGGGGATTGGCCTGTTCCTGGTACTCGGCGCCACCATGGAATTCCTGGTGCGGGTCTCGCCCGCGGCCAGAACCACCCGCTACTACGTCGGCTTTCTGACCATGGCGGCCGCCGCCTTCCTGATCGACGCCGTGCACGGCCAGACCTGGATGCACTTCATCATCTTCGCCAATCTCGCCTTCCTGCTGGCCTACCGCGACTGGCGGGTGATTCTGGTGGCCGAAGTGACCATCGCCCTGCACCACCTTCTCTTCAACTATCTGCAGGCCAGCGGTCTGCCGGTGATGGTGTTCCCCCCGGAGATGCTGGGCCTGCACATGGTGCTCATTCACGCCGTATTCGTGGTGTTCGAGTGCGCGGTGCTGTTCCACATCTGCGCCAGCCTGACCCGGAGCCTGCGCGACCGGGTCGCCATCGAAGAAACCCTGGCCAAGGTCATGCAGGTCAAAGGCGTGTCGCGCAACAACAGCACCATCGCCCGGGGCATCGAGGACATCGTCCAGGCCAATCGCGAACTGAACCAGCGCTCGGCGCGGCAGGCCGCCGACGTGCGCGAGGTGCAGTCCCACATGACCACGTTCGCCGATCAGCTCAACGAAACCGTGAGTCAGAGCGAGAAGGCCTCGGCGCTGGCTTCCACCGCGGCCACGGACGCCCATCAGGGCCAGACGGTGGTCACGGACCTGATCCAATCCATCGAGTCACTGGAACGGAGCAGCCGCCAGGTATTCGAGATCGTGGACGTCATCGACGACATTGCCTACCAGACCAATCTGCTGGCCATCAACGCCTCGGTGGAAGCCGCGCGCGCCGGCGAGCAGGGTTCCAGCTTCGCCGTGGTAGCGAGCGAGGTGCGCAAACTGGCCGGCCGCGCCGGCGGGTCGGCACGGGAAATCCGCCAGATCATTCAGGACAACGTCGACCAGGTGGCCAATGGCAGCCGGCTGGCGGCGGCGTCCGGCGCCTCACTGCGGCAGATCGTCGAGCGCGTGGAGGAAGTACGCCACACCATGTCGGCCCTGCGCGACGCCAACCAGCAGCAGGCATCGCGCCTGGGTGACATCGGCCAGGCGGTGTCGTCGATTGATGCCACCACCCGCCAGAACATGGCCATGGTGGAAGACATCGAGCAGAGCAGCGAACGTCTTCAGGCGGAATCCACCAACCTGGCACAACGTATGGAGGCCGCGCTCAGCGGCGTCTGACGGCCCCTCAGCGGAACCCGAAGGGCCGTTCGCCGTCGAGGTGACGGTAGCGCTCCAGCAGACGGGTCTGGCGTGAGGTCATCGGTACCCAGCGGCCGCCGATCATGACCCGCTCGGCCCAGGTGGTCAGCTCCAGCGGGTCGCCGGTCCAGATGGCCAGATCCGCGGGCGCACCGGCGGTCAGCGTACCGACCCCTTCGCCCAGGGCGAAGGTCTCCGCCGGCGCCCGGGTGATGGCCGCCAGGGCCACCTGCCAGGGCAGGCCTTCGGCCACCGCATTACCCGCAACCTGGCGCAGCAACCGGGCATTGTGGGAGTCCTCCGCCGTGAACAGCACCGTCACGCCGGCCGCGTGCAGCAGCGCCGCGTTGTCCAGCCGGGCCCCGAGCCGGTCATAGTTGAGCGGCAGGTTATCCAGTGCGTCGAGTATCACCGGCACGCCGGCGGCGGCCAGAGCGTGGGCAACCATCCATGCTTCCGACCCGCCGTGCAGCACCAGATTGAGGTCGAAAGCCTCGGCCAGCGCCAGAAGCTGGCGGATTTCGGCCGCGCGGTGCACGGTGAGTACCAGGGGCGCCCCACTCTCGAGGAACTCCGCCACCGCCGCCACCTCGATCTCGGCGTAGCCGTTCGGGTCGGCGCGGTAGCGCCCGGGGCGGTAGCTGGCGGCCTGTTCCAGAACCAGCCACAGACGCTGGATCACCGCACTGCGGCTGCCGCCCACCAGCAGGGCGCTGTTGGCATCGACCAGGCCGAACAGGGCCAGCCGCGGATGGGTCAGAATATCGGCGCCGCCCGCGGGGTCCGCGAGGCGGATCGACGCACCCCAGCCGGCCAGCGGGTCGTTGCCCGCCAGGGGCGCCACCACCGCCCGGGTAACGCCGCCGAGGCGATTCACCGGCAGCAGCGTGGACGCAGGATTGATGGCGTACTGCACGTCGAAGGCCGGGCCCAGATCCAGGGGTTCGACCCCGGCCTGTCCCGCCACCGGCACATGGGTAACCAGGGAATCGACCGTGGTCGGTTCGCCGCCGATTTCGACCAGCCCCAGTTGCGAGTAAGGCTCGATCAGGCCCGGCGTGACGATTCGTCCGCCGGCGTCGATGCGCTCGAACCCGTCCGGTACCGCCAGATCGGCGCCCACCGCTTCGATGCGGCCGCCGTTGACCAGGATGGTGGCGTTCTCCAGGGGCTCATCGGAGTCCAGGGTGTAGACGGTGGCGCCGACAATGGCGTCGGCGGCCAGGGCCAGCCCCGGAAGAGCCGCCAGCAGCGCGGTTAATCCCAGGATCCGCCGGACCCGGCGGCTGACAGCGGGCCCGTGCTTCATGGCCGCCGCCCTCGAACCGTCTGCTCCAGATCGAAGTCCGTCACCGGCTGCGCGGCCGCGTCGCTGCGGTCGTAGTAGCGGTAACCGTCGATATAAACCTGGTCGGCGCGGGCATAGACACTGAAGGGGTTGCCGTTCCACAGCACCACGTCCGCGGCCTTGCCGGGCTCCAGGGTGCCGGTCTCGTCGTCGATGCCCAGGGCCCTGGCGGCATTGGCGGTGAGCCAGCGTACGGCGTCCGCCTCGTCCAGATCCATGCCGGCACGGCGTCCGGCGGCCATGGCCTTGGCGGCTTCCTGGTTGAGGTGCTGAATACCCCGCGCCGAGTCGGAGTGAACGATGGCGCAGGCCCCGGCCTGTTCCACCAGCGCCACGTTCTGATCCACCGCGTCGAAGGCTTCCAGCTTGAAGCCCCACCAGTCCGCCCACATGGCCGAACAGATGCCTTCCCGAGCCAGCAGGTCGGCCACCTTGTAGGACTCCACGGCATGGTGGAAGGCCGTGATGCGGTAGCCGAATTCCCGTGCCACGTCGATCATCAGGGCCATTTCGTCGGCCCGGTAGCAGTGGTTGTGCACCAGGATCTCGCCGTCCAGCACCTGCGCCAGGGTATCCAGCTTCAGGTCCCGGGCCGGCGGCAGTCCGGCCGTCCCTTCCTGAGCCGCGGCGTCGCCGTCGGCCGGCACCGCAGCCCGCCTGTCCCGGTACTCCTCGGCCGCCGCCCAGGCCGCCCGGAATCCGGCGATGTTGCCCATCCGGGTATACGGCGCCTTGCCCTGAGTGCCGTACACGCGCTTGGGATTCTCGCCGCAGGCCATCTTCAGCGACTGCGGCGCGCCGGGGAATTTCATGTCCTGAACGAACCGCGCCGGGACGTTTTTCAGGGTCACGCCACGGCCGCCGAACAGGTTGGCGCTGCCCGGCAGGATCTGCAGGGTGGTGACCCCGCCGGCGAGCGCCAGGGGAAACTGCGGGTCCTGTGGCCAGACACTGTGCTCGGCCCAGACGTTGGCCGTATTGGGGTCGACGATTTCGTTGCCGTCCTGGGTGGAGGCGACTCGCGGCGCCGGGTAGTCACCCAGATGGGAGTGCACGTCGATGATGCCGGGGGTCACCCAGCGGCCGGCGCCGTTGATTTCGAGCGCAGCGGGTGCACTCAGATCCGCCCCCACGGCGACGATGCGCCCGTCCGCCAGGTGCACGTCCGCATCGTCCAGGCGCTCGCCGGTGCCGGTGAGCACGGTAGCGCCCCGGATCACCACAGCCGCCGCCGGCCGCGGCTGGTAGCTGGAGGCGTAAGGCTCGCGGGCGGCTCGGGGTTGATCCGGTTGCGCGGCCAGACCCGGCACCGCCATCAGAACGGCGCCGGTCAGCAGCGCAAGTCTCAGGCCCATGGACGGGGGGTGGCGCAAGACTGCCGCTCTCCGGGGCTGACGGACGGTTACGGTTGTTTGAAGACCTTACCGGCCTTCATGACGAAATGCACCCGGCCGAACTCGGCGCTGTCGGTCAGCGGGTCGCCGGGAACGGCGACGATGTCGGCGAACTTGCCGGCCTCGAGGCTGCCCAGGTCGTCGCTGCGATCGAGCAGTTCGGCGGCCGAGCGGGTGGCGCTGACGATGGCCTCCATGGGCGGCATGCCGGCCTCGATCATCAGACCGAATTCCTTCCAGTTCTCGCCGTGAGGCGAAACCCCGGTATCGGTGCCGAAGGCGATCTTGACCCCGGACCGGTAGGCACGGGCGAAGGTGTCCTGAATCTGAGGGCCGATAGCCGCAGCCTTGGGCCGCACCAGGTCGGAAAAGAAGCCGGGAACCTCGGCCTTCTCGGCCACGAAGCGGCCAGCCAGGATGGTCGGCACATACCAGGTACCCTGGCGCTTCATGGCCCGCATCACCTCGTCGTTCATGTAGGTGCCGTGTTCGATGGAATCGACCCCCGCTTCCACCGCGCGCAGCATGCCCTCGGTGCCGTGGGCGTGGGCGGCGACCCGGAAGCCATAGTCGCGGGCGGCGGCCACCACCGCCTCGATCTCCGCCGGCCGGAACTGCGGGTTCTGACCGCTGGCGGCCTGACTCAGCACCCCGCCGGTGGCGGTGATCTTGATCAGATCGGAGCCTTCCTTGTAGCGGGCCCGGACCGCCTCCCAGGCCTCGTCGGCGCTGTTCACGACCCCGTCCCCGGGACCGGGGTACTCGGCCAGCGCCAGACTGCGACCGTTACTGGCGTCGGCATGCCCGCCGGTGGTGGCAATGGCCTTGCCGGCGGTGAAGACCCGAGGCCCAGGCACCCAGCCCTGGTTGATGGCGTTGCGCAGCGACTGCGCCACGCTGTGGCCGGTGCCGAGGTCACGGACCGTGGTGAAGCCGGCCTCCAGGGTGCGGCGGGCGAACACCACCGAGCGGATGGCCGCATCCTGGGGATCCAGGGTGAACCGTTCGATCCGCTCCTCGGGGGTGCTTTCGCCGTCCAGGTGCACGTGCATGTCGATCCAGCCCGGCATGACCGTGGCCTCGCGCAGGTCGATGACACGTTCTCCGGGCTGGTAACCGGCTTCGACCGCTTCGATGCGCTCGCCCCGAACCACGATGGTCTGCTCGTTGCGCACCTCGCCGGTGGTCACGTCGATCAGCCGGCCGGCGTGAATGACGGTGGTTGGAGCGCCGTTGGCGGAATCGCCATTCCCGGCGGCGCCGGCGGCCAGCGCCGAAGCCTCCGTTGCCAGCGCCGCCAGCAGCAGCGCCGGCACAAACCTGATGATGTTCATGTTGGACCTCCAGATCGATTGCCGGCCGCCGGGTCGCCGGCCGCAACGATGTGCAAGATACCAGATCACCCCGGCTCTGCGGCCTGGTATAGAATGGCTGATTCGTTTCGCCGTGCGCCGGGCGCGTACGCCGGAGACCCGTGAATTTTCCGCCCCGAGGAGGATGCGTGGCCGAAGCTGCACCAGACCTGGACAAGATCACCGAATCGGTGGATTCGCTCAAAGCCGAGCTCGAAGACCACCGTTACATCTGCAGCGACCAGATCGCCACGGCCGTCTACCTGGCCTACCACCTGCGCAAACCGATCCTCATCGAAGGCCCGCCCGGGGTCGGCAAAACCGAACTGGCAAAAACCACGGCCGACATGTTCGAGCTGCCGCTGATCCGGCTGCAGTGTTACGAGGGGCTGGACGAAGCCAAGGCCATCTACGAATGGAAGTACGGCAAACAGCTCCTCTACACCCAGGTGCTCAAGGAGACCCTGGACGAGGTGCTGCAGGGCGCCAGGGGCTTCGCCGAATCGGTGAACCGGCTGCACGAGTTCGGCGACATCTTCTTCTCCGAGGAGTTTCTGGAAGCCCGGCCGCTGATGAAGGCGCTCAAGGCCGAAGAAGGCTGTGTGCTGCTGATCGACGAGGTGGACAAATCCGATCACGAGTTCGAATCACTGCTGCTGGAAATGCTCTCGGACTTTCAGCTTTCCATTCCGGAGATCGGCACCATCAAGGCGGCCAAGGAGCCGCCCATGGTGTTCCTGACCAGCAACAATACCCGGGAGATTTCCGACGCCCTGAAGCGGCGCTGCCTGCACCTGTACATTCCGTTCCCGGACGTGGACCTGGAACAGCGCATCATTCACGCCCGGGTGCCGGAGATTCCCCAGGAACTGCGTCGCCAGCTCGTGGCTTTCATCCACGAACTGCGGGACATGGATCTGAAGAAGGTTCCGGCCATCAGCGAAACCATCGACTGGGCGCGCACCCTGCTGCTGCTGCACGCCGACACCCTGGACCCGGACCTGGTGCGCGACACCCTCAATGTGATCCTGAAGTTCCAGGACGACATCGAGAACGTGCGCGGCGAACTCACGACCCTCACCAGCAAGGCGGTCAAGCCCTGAGCGGCTGCCTGATCGGAAGCCACTGACTGTCCCATGGATCGAACCCTCACCAACTTCATTCGCGCCCTGCGCAACTCCGAAGTGCGGGTCTCCACCGCGGAAACCCTGGACGCGCTGTCGGCGGTGGAACTGGTAGGTTACGGCGACCGGGCTGCCCTGAAACGCTCGTTGTCGCTGGTGCTGCCGAAGACCGCCGACGAGAAAGAAGCCTTCGACCTGTGCTTCGACCAGTTCTTCGCCGCTGAGGAGCTGTCCGGTCGCCGCGCCGAGGCGACGGACGAAGCCGGCGCCGACGGCGAGGCCGAGGAAGGCGGCGAGGGCGACGGCGGCGGTGGCGGCGGTGACCGCGACGGCCTGCCCGGCCAGGACCAGGCCGAGGGCTCGGGTAAAAAGAAGAAGAGCAAACGCAAGTCCGCTCCGGCGCCTGAATCCAGCTTCGACGGTGAGGCCGAGGAAGATCTGGGTCCGGGCGAAATGACCGAAGCCACCTCACCCCTCGGGCAACTGCTCATGGGCGACTCCAAGGTTGAGTTGTCCATGGCCATGGCTCAGGCCGGCGACGCCGTGGACGTGCGCGAGATTCAGGTCTTCACCCAGAAGGGCCTGTACACCCGCAAGATCATGGAGGAGATGGGCCTCGGCGAGCTGAATGGCGAGATTTCCGGTCTCAGGGGCAGCCGCAGCGTGCCGGACCGGCGCCTCGGCCAGGAGCTCAGGGCGCGCCGCGAATGGCTGCGCGAGCAGGTGCGCGACTACGTGGAGCGGCAGTTCCTGCTGCACGCGGACGCCGACGGCAAACGGCTGCGCGAGGAACTGCTGCGCAAGGTCAAGCTGTCCAACGTGGAGGCACGCAACTTCCGGCTCATCCAGGAAGTGGTCTTCAAGATGGCCAAGAAGCTCACGGCCCTGCATTCACGGCGCAAGAAGGTGTTCAAGCGCGGGGCGCTCAACGTGCCGCGCACCCTGCGCCACAACATGAGCTACGACGGGGCCATTTTCGATCTGCACTGGAAGTCGGTGAAGGTGGACCGGCCCAAGGTCTTCGCCATCTGCGACGTGTCCGGCTCGGTGGCGGCCTACGCCCGCTTCATGCTGATGTTTCTGTACAGCCTGGACGAAGTCATGCCGAAGGTACGCTCGTTCGCGTTCTCCTCGGACCTGGCCGAGGTGACGGAGCTGTTCATGCGCAACAACCTGGAAGACGCTATCGCCAAAACGCTGCGCGACTACAGCGGTGGCTCCACCGACTACGGCCAGGCCTTCAGCGACTTCAAGAAGCACTGCCTCGACGACGTGGACAACCGCACCACGATCATCATCCTGGGCGATGCGCGCAACAACTACGGCGATCCGCGCACCGACATTCTCAAAGAGATGTACGACCGCTGCAAACGGGTCATCTGGTTGAACCCGGAGTCACGCAACTCGTGGTTCGTGGGGGACGCCGAGATGCGCCGCTACAGCGCCTATTGCCACCAGACCGAGGAATGTAACAGCCTGATGCATCTGGAACGTATCGTCGGCAATCTGCTGCGTGCGGTACAGTAGCGCCCTGAGGGAAGGCGGGGCAGTGAGCGGAGGGTAGGATGACCGAGATCACCGGTACCGACGACGGCTTCACCCGCTCTGCCGGGCGTCAGCTCGCGCTGTTCTTCGTCGCCGCCGTAGCCGGCGTTACCGCACTCATGTACACCCTGGGATGGGCCTCCGGCATGACCGGCAGCGGCGGCGCCGGCAGCGCGATCGACCCGGCGGCCCGCAGCATCACCCTGGTGCTGAAAGAGGAGCCGCCCCAGCTCGACTCCACCCGGGCCACCGACCAGGTCAGCGGCCGCGTGCTCGGGCACGTCATGGAAGGGCTGCTGCGCTACGACGAGAACAACCAGCTCGCCCCCGGGGTGGCGGAGAGCTGGGACATATCCGAGACCGAGGCGACGTTCCATCTGCGCGAGGACGCACGCTGGAGCGACGGCGAGCCGGTCACCGCGCACGACTTCGTGTTCGCCTGGCGCAAGGTGGTCGAACCCGCCACCGCGTCCGAGTACTCGTTCATCATGTTCGCCATCGAGAACGGCGAAGCGGTAAGCCAGGGCAAGCTGCCGCCCCGCGATCTGGGGGTGGAGGCCATCGACGACCGGACCCTGCACGTCCGTTTCGAGCAGCCCATCGGCTACTTCGACAAGCTGGTGGCGTTCGGCACCTATTATCCCATCCGCGAGGATTTCTTCGAGTCCAGCCGGGGCCGCTACGGCGCCGACCACGATACCTTGTTGTACAACGGCCCGTTCCTGATTTCGCGCTGGATTCACAGCGCCAGCCTGAAAATGGAACGTAACCCCCACTACTGGGATCAGGATCGCATCCACCTGGACGTCATCGATCACGCCTACATCACCCAGGACCCGAACACCCACCTGAACCTGTTCAAGGACGGCAAGATCGCCTACGTCCAGCTCACCGAGGAAAACCTCACCGAAGCACTGGTCCAGGGCTGGCACCTGCACCGCTTCATGGATGGCTCGGTGTTCTACTCCGAGTTCAACTTCCGCGAGGGCCGGCCCACCACCAACTGGCACCTGCGCAAGGCCATCGCCCTGGCGCTGGACCCGGGCGAACTGGTCTACAAGGTCATCAAGCTGCCGGGCTACCTGCCGGGCGAATCGCTGTTCCCCGTGTGGCTGAAGGGGGTGGAACGGAATCTCCGCCAGGAAAACCCGGCGCAGACCCACGGGACCAACGCCGAGCAGGCCCGGGCGCATCTGGAAACGGCCCGGCAGGAACTCGGCAGCATTCCGCCACTGGTGCTGCTCACCGGTGACTCACCCATCTCCAACAAACAATCCGAGTACTACCAGCAGACCCTCAAGGAGGTGCTGGGCCTCGACATCCGCATCGACCGGCAGATCTTCAAGCAGCGCCTGGCCAAGATGACCGCCGGCGAGTTCGACATCGTGATGGCCGGCTGGGGCCCCGACTACGACGACCCGCTCACGTTCGGCGGCCTGTTCGCCTCCTGGAACCTGAATAACCGCGGCCGTTACGACAACCCGGCACTGGACCGGCAGGTACGCGTTGCCGAACAGTCCACCGACCCTCAGGTGCGCATGGATGCGTTCGGCGAGATCCAGCAGATCCTGTTCGACGACGTGGTGATTCTGCCGGAGTACGAGCGCGGCGTGGTCTACGTGTTGAACCCGCACATCGAAGGCATGGTGCGGCGCGCCGTGGGTCCGGACCCGGACTTCACCAACGCCCGCATCGTGGAAGCCGAGGGCTGAGCCGCCGTCATGGGTCGATATGCGCTGCGCAGGCTGGTTCAGGGTGTCATCACCGTCTGGTTCATCGCCACCGCCACGTTCTTCGCCATGCACAACGTACCTGGCGATCCGCTGTCCGGCGAGAAGGCGCTGACCGAAGAGATCCGCGCCAATCTGGAGGCCAAGTACGGGCTCGACAAGCCGGTCATGCAGCAGTACCTCATCTACATGGGCAACCTGCTGCGCGGTGACTTCGGGATCTCGTACACCCAGAAGAACCGGGAAGTGAACGACATCATCTACGAACACTTTCCGGTGTCCGCCACCCTCGGCATTCTGGCCATCACCTTCGCCGGGCTCGGCGGCGTGCTATGGGGCGCATTGACGGCGCTGTACCGTAACCGGCTGCCGGACACGGTGATCATGTTCCTGGTGATTCTCGGAATCTCGGTGCCGAGTTTCGTCTTCGCCGCCCTCGGGCAGCTCGTTCTGGTGAACGTCAACGAGGCCCTCGGCGTAACGCTGCTGCCAGTGGCGGGCTGGGGCAGCGTGTGGCACATGCTGGTGCCGTCACTGGTCCTGGGGCTGTCGACCATGGCCTATCTGACCCGGCTGATGCGCTCGTCCATGCTGGAGATCGTCGGTTCCGATTACGTGCGCACCGCCCGCGCCAAGGGCCTGCCAGCCACCCGCATCTTCACCCATCACCAGCTCAGAAACGCGATCCTGCCGGTGATTACCGTCATCGGACCGTCCATTGCCGCCATCACCACCGGCGGCTTCGTGGTCGAACTGGTGTTCGCCATCCCCGGGCTCGGGCGCTACTTCGTGCATGGCGGTGCAGCAGCTCGACTACACGGTGATCATGGGCACCACGGTGTTTTACGGCGCATTCCTGGTGCTGATGGTGATCGTGGTCGACCTGCTCTACGGTTACATCGACCCGCGGGTCAGGCTGAGCTGATGTTGATCTGATATGGCGGAAACCCAGACCCTGAACCTCGATCCCAAACCCGGCACCTTCGTGCCGCTGGCGGGCGAGCAGCGCACCCAGAAACTGACCCGGCCGTCGCTGTCGTACTGGCAGGACGCCTGGATCCGCCTGAAAGCCAACCGCCGGGCGCTGGTGTCGTTGTACATCGTGATCGGCCTGCTGGGCTTCACCGTACTCGGCCCGGTGGTGTGGCGGGTTGATCCCTCCGCCCAGGACCTGGACCAGATCTCCACGCCGCCCGGCCTGGCCAAGACCGCAACTCTGATCGAACCCTACGAATCCTGGGACGGTTCCAGCACGGCGCCGCTCCAGCCAGGGCTGCGGCTGGCGGAACCAGCCACCACTCAGGCGGTGCGCCTGATCTGGGAGCCGATGAGCGGCGCCAGCGGCTACCGGGTGTACCGCAACATCTTCGCCATGAACCCGGGCGACGCCCTGGGGCTGCCCCTGGCGGAGACCATCAGCGGTCAGCACACCACCTTCGAAGATCGACTGGACATCCGCCCGCGCACTTATTTCTACACGGTGGTGGCGCTGGACGCCCAGGGTCACCCCCTGCCGGCCCGTGAATCCCTCGAGGTCGACGTGGCGCGGGTGATCACGGCGGCCCAGGCCATTGCCCATGGCCTGGTGGAACCCGGCGCGGTACCGCCCCTTGGCGAGGAGATCCGCCTCGCTTCCCATCCGCTCGGCACCGATTACCTCGGCCGCGACATGCTGGCCCGGCTCATGTACGGCGCGCGGGTGTCCCTGTTCATTGGCATTCTGGCGCCGCTGGTGTTCGTGCTGATCGGCACCGCTTACGGCGCCACCGCCGGGTTCCTGGGCGGGCGCAGTGATCAGGTGCTGATGCGTTTCGCCGACTTCGTCATTGCGCTGCCATTTCTGCTGTTCATGATCCTGTTCAACGTGGTGTTCAGCGTCGGCGCCGGCGAGAGCGGCATTCTGCCCATGATGCTGGCCATGGTGCTGCTGCTGTGGCCGGCCACCGCGCGGCTGGTGCGCGGTCAGATTCTGCAGGTCCGGGAGGAAGGTTACGTCAGCGCCGCACGGCTGCTTGGCGCCCGCACCGACTACCTGGTCATGCGCCACATGATTCCCAACACCCTGGGCGTGATTCTGGTGACGCTCACCTTCGCCGTGCCCAACGCCATCTTCATCGAGGCCTTCCTGTCGTTCATCGGCATGGGGGTGGCGCCGCCCACCCCGTCCTGGGGCAGCATGTGCAACGAAGGCATCAAAACCATGCTCACCTACCCCCACGAGCTGATCCTGCCCGCGGTGCTGATCAGCATCACGGTGCTGGCCTTCAACCTGCTGGGCGACGGCCTGCGCGACGCCCTGGATGCGCGCATGAGGTCCCGGGAGTGACCACCGACAACCCCACACCGCTGCTCGAGGTTCACGACCTCAAAGTGGAGTTCGACACCTACGGCGGCACGGTTCAGGCCGTGCGCGGCGTCAGCTTCGCCGTGGACTCCGGCCGGACCCTGGCCATCGTGGGAGAGTCCGGCTGCGGCAAGTCGGTGACCGTGCAGAGCCTGATGGGGCTCATCCCCATGCCGCCCGGTCGCATCACCAGCGGCAACGCCCGTCTGCGCGGCAGGGAGATCCTGGGACGGACCTCGGTCGATGGCCAGGAAATCCGTGGCCGCGAGATCGGCATGATTTTCCAGGATCCCATGACGTCGCTGAATCCGACCATGACCATCGGCGCCCAGATCGCCGAGACCCTGGAGGTCCATCGCGGCTGGAGCCGCCAACGGGCATTCGAGCGGTCCGTTGAACTGCTCGATATGGCGCGCATCCCGGAAGCCGCCAAACGGGCCCGTCAGTACCCGTTCGAATTCTCCGGCGGCATGCTGCAGCGAGCCATGATCGCCATGGCCATCGCCTGCGAACCGGCGCTGCTGATCGCCGACGAGCCCACCACGGCGCTGGACGTGACCATTCAGGCGCAGGTGCTGGATCTCATGGGGGACCTGCAGAAAAACACCGGAATGGCCATCATCCTGATCACCCACGATCTGGGCGTGGTGGCGCGCATGGCCGATGAAGTGGTAGTCATGTATGCCGGGCAGGTGGCGGAACGGGGCAGCGTGGACGACGTCTTCTACCGCTCCGCGCACCCCTACACCCTGGGCCTGAAGGCGGCGATGCCGAGGAATGAGCCGAGGAATGAGCCCAGCAACGATCCGGATCGAGCCAGCGCCGGCGAGCGCCTGCTGCCCATCGAGGGCAGCCCGCCGGACCTGTTCCATCCGCCATCCGGCTGTGCCTACGCGGCGCGCTGCCCGTACGCCATGGAAGTGTGCGCCGCGCGAGACCCCGGCGCGTTCCATCTGGCCGACCATCACTTCGCCCGCTGCTGGCTGCATCACGCCGACGCCCCGGCGGTGGAGGGCCTGTACCGGCTCGGCGCGGAGGCCCGGACATGAGCGAACGCCAACCCCTGGTGGTGTCGGACCGGCTGACCAAACACTTTCCGCTGCGCGGCGGGCACACCGTACATGCGCTGGACGGGGTCAGCCTGACCGTCTACGAGCGCGAGATCGTGGGCCTGGTGGGCGAGTCCGGATCCGGCAAGTCCACTTACGGCAAGACCCTGATCGGTCTGCACCCAAAGACCAGCGGCACCGTGACCTATCGCGGTGAGGCGCTGCCGCAGAAGTATCAGCCCCGGGATTTCCAGCGCTGGGCAAAGAAGATGCAGATGATCTTCCAGGACCCGTACTCGTCGCTGAATCCGCGCATGACCGTGGGCGAGATCATCGGCGAAGGGCTTAAGCTGCACACGAAGCTTGCCACCACGGAGATCCGCGACCGGGTGGCGGGCTGGCTAACCCGGGTGGGCCTGGAACCGGATCACATGTCCCGTTATCCCCACGAGTTCTCCGGCGGCCAGCGTCAGCGCATCGGCGTGGCCCGGGCCTTGATCCTGGAGCCGGAGTTCGTGGTCTGCGACGAGCCGATTTCGGCGCTGGACGTGTCGGTCCAGGCTCAGGTGATCAACCTGCTGGACGAGCTCAAACAGTCCATGGGACTGACCCTGCTGTTCATCGCCCACGACCTTTCCATGGTGCGCTATGTCAGCGACCGCATGGCGGTCATGTACCTGGGCGCCCTGGTGGAGATCGGCAACGCCTCGGACGTGTTCTTCCACCCGAAGCATCCGTATACCCAGATCCTGATCGCGTCGAACCCCGAACCCGACCCGGAGCGGGAACGGCAGCGCCAGTCCACGACCATCCAGGGCGAGATTCCGTCACCGGTGGACATCAAACCGGGCTGCCGGTTTGCCGGCCGCTGCCCGCACGTCATGGACGTTTGCCGGGCCGAGACCCCGGCCCTGGAACCACTGCCGGACGACCCGGCCCGCCTGGTAGCCTGCCATCTTTACTGACACCGCCTGCCGGAGGCGCCTGCACAGCGCGCCCGGGAAAACCCGTCAGGCGCCCGTTCTGGCGCGTGCCAGCACGTCGCGGACCCGGCGCGCCAGTTCGCCGGGCGCAAACGGCTTTTCGATGTACTGAGCGCGTGGCGGCAGCCGCGCCGCCCGCATGATGGTGTTTCCGGCGTAGCCGGACATGAACAGCACCGCGATGGTGGGCTGGACGGCCCGCACCCGCTCCGCCACTTCCGCCCCGCTCAGGCCCGGCATCACCATGTCGGTGAGCAGCAGGTCGATGGGCGCCCCGCGCCCATCGGCCAGACCCAGTGCCTGTTCCCCGTCTGCGGCCTCGAGTACCTCGTAACCGCTGTCACGCAGCACCCGGGAGGCCAGCGCGCGCACGCCGTCGTTGTCCTCCACCAGCAGGATGGTGCCGCGGCTGCCGCTGACGGCATCCACCGATTCGCGGCGCGCCTTGGGTATCGACACCGGGGTCAGGCAGCGCGGCAGATAAACCTTGAAAGTGGTGCCGATGCCCACTTCGCTGTACACGCTGACGTGACCGCCGGCCTGTTTGATCACGCCGTAGCTGGTCGCCAGGCCGAGACCGGTGCCCTTGTCAGGGCTCTTGGTGGTGAAGTAGGGCTCGAAAATGTGCTGCTGGGTCAGCGCGTCCATCCCGCAACCGGTATCCGACACCGTAAGCAGCACGTAGTCGCCGGCTTCCAGTTCCACGAAGCTGGCCGCGTAATCGTCGGTCATTGTCAGGTTGCCGGTCTGGATCAGCAGGTGCCCGCCATCCGGCATGGCGTCCCGGGCGTTCAGCACCAGGTTCAGTACCACCTGCTCGATCTGCACCGGGTCGGCATAAACCGGCCAGGACTCCGGCGCCAGCTTCACCTCGAACTCGAGGTCAGCACCGATGACCCGGCGCACCATGGGTTCCAGATCGGCGATCACGTCGGTCACCGACATGGGCTCCGCGGCACCGGGTGAACTCCTGGAGTGCAGCAGGAGCTGACGCGACAGGCTACTGGCGCGCTCGGCGGCGGCCATGACCTGTTCGACCTCGCCGCTGAGGGCCGGGGCCACCTTGCTCTGGAGACCCGAGGCATAACCCATGATCACCGTAAGCAGGTTGTTGAAGTCGTGAGCCACGCCGCCGGCCAGCCGTCCGATGGCTTCCATTTTCTGGGCCTGGCGCCACTGCCCCTCGAGTCGGCGCTCATCGGTGACGTCACGAATCGAGGCCAGTTCCGCGGGCTGGTCGTCCCACTCGAACGGCACCTTGTGCAGCGACACGGTGCGGCGCCCGTCGGCCCGTTCGATTTCGGCCTCGGCAGAGTCGCGCTCCGGAATCGTCAGTCCCAGCCGTCCGCCCACCAGATCGTCCCGGGAGCGGGCGAACAGCGCCAGCGCCGCATCGTTGGCGAACCGGACCACGTCGTCGCGGCCGACGACGACAATGGCGTCCGGCAGCGCCGCCAGCAGGCTCTCCAGCGTCTGCCGATGGTGGCGCAGACGTTCCTCGGCCACTTTGCGGGCGGCGATGTCGACAATGACGATCAGGACCTGAAGCCCTTCTTCGGTATCCACAGGGCCAAGGCCAATTTCCACCGGAAACTCGGTACCGTCCTTGCGCTGGCCGAGGAAATCGCGGCCGTCGCCGATGACGCGGTTGTAGGGCGCCGCAAAGTAGTCCTGCAGGAAGTCCTGATGAGCGGCGCGGAACCGCTCCGGAACCAGGGTATCGACCCGTTCGCTCTCGAGTTCGTTCCGGTCATGACCGAACTGCCGGCACGCCTCGGCATTGGCCAGCGTGATCACGCCGGCGCCGTTCACCATCAGAATCCCGTTGGGGCTGGACTCGATGGCCTGCCGGAACCGCGACTCGGCGCGGCGCCGCTCTTCCACCTGTTCGACCAGCGCCTGGCGCTTGATCCGAACATCGTCGCGCATGGTTTCGTAGGCCCGGGCCAGCTCGCCGATTTCTCCGGCCGCGGCCACCGGAACCGGCGCGTAGCCGCCTCCGCTGCTTGCTTCCCGCACCGCCCGGGTCATCTGCACCAGGGGACGGATCAGCGTGCGCGCAAACAGGAAGCCCAGCAGCGCTGCCGCCAGCGCCGCAACCACGGCGCCAGTGACGACCGAGCGGCCGAGCACGGTCACCGGACCCACCAGATCCAGGAACGGCACCGTTTCCAGCACCGTCACCGGTGGCCCGCCGGCCGGTCGGGTGCGCGCCATGGCCAGGCCGACCCGTTGGCCGTTGATCTCCATCACCTGACCGCTCGCATCGCCGCTGCGCAGAACTTCGGCAATCTCCGCATCGGCATCGACACCCCGGGACAGGTCGACGGTATGTTCCCGGTCCGGATGCGGGTGCAGCAGAAAGCGGCCGTCATCGCTCAGGACGTACAGATTACCCATGGGGGTTGCGTCGCGCCGGATGCGCTCCAGCACCGGCCGCATGTCGACGTTGGCGATCACGATGGCCGCCTGGCGCTCCATGGCCGAATGCAGCGGTACGGCTACCCGCATCACCGGCACCCGCCGCGGATCGATAGCGCCGTGCTCCTGATTCAGATCGATGCCCGAGACGAACACGTCCCCCGGACCCAGCTCGACAGCTTCCCGGGTGTAGTCGCGCTGCCCTTTGGGCTGCAGGTCCACGCTGGATACGATCCGGATCGCGTCGTCGGGGCCGAAGCGATCGACCCGGATCAGTTCGTTTCCGGGCGGGGTGGCGTCGATGATGCGGAGCTGGTCCAGGGACGGGTCCGCTTCCAGCCGCATGGCGAAGACGCCGGAAATTTCTTCACGCAGGGTATCGATCCGGACGCCGGTCAGCGGGTCCCGGTCGCCGGCCGCCAGGGCCCGGGCGTAGGCATCGAAGCGAGGTGACCCGGCCATACCCAGTAACTTGATGCGGACCCCGGCAACGTGGGCGTCGATCTCGTCGGCAAGCTGGGAAACGTGACGGTCGAGGCGGACCAGTTCGGCCGGCAGTACGGTGCGCTGCAGATTGGCATAAGCCAGCGCCGCCACCCCGGACGTGGTTACGAGAACAAGCGCGACCATTGCTACGGCAACGCGCGCAGTCAACCCGAACTGCATCTTCCCTGACGGACCTCGGGCAAAGCGAATCCCGCAAGGCTAATCGCCCGGCACAAGCGGTGTCCAGCCGGTTCTGCATGGTCCGGTGGCGCCGCCAAACCCTCCGTTTAGTAATATCGTTAGACCGAATCGATTCTTCGACTCCTCCGGTCCGGGTCCTAGACTTTCCTGTCATGAAGTACCTGCGTACCTTCGACCTGACCAGCTATCTGGCACTGGCCGCTTTCGCCGGCTATCTGTTGCTGCCGCTGATCTAGCTTGCCGAGCCTGCCCGCGCGGCTGACCTGCCGCGACGATCCGCCGTCGTCAGGGCCTGGTCACACCAGCCATACGATCAGCGCCAGGGTCAGCGGCGCCACCACCAGCCACAACAGCAGCGCCTGCCCCAGGACCCGGCCGCGGATGCCCCGCAGGGTAGACCGGGTGAGTTGCGTACCGACCAGGAACAGGGCCGCCACCAGCAGGGCGCGGCTCAGCAGCCCAGCGCCCTCGATCAACGGTGCCGGCCAGGATACGGCGCCGCCGGAAGCCGCCGCGGCCACGAACAGCAGCACGAACAACGGAATCCGCAGACGCGGCGCCTCCCCCGTTGCCACCTGAGCCCGGGCCTGAACCAGGCTCACCACAAAAACCAGCGGAATCAGCCACAAGGTCCGGCCCAGTTTGATCGTGGTGGCCACCTCCAGCGCCTCCTCACCGTACAGTGCCGCCGTGGCCACCACCGAACTGGTGTCGTGAATGGCCAGGGCTGACCACAGCCCGAACTGAAGCTGAGACAGATCGAAGGCCCGACCGATGGCCGGAAAGCTCACCAGAGCCACCACGTTGAGCAGAAACACGATGCCCAGAGCCACCGCCGTCTGCTGCGGTTGCGCGCGCACCACGCCGCTCAAGGTGGCGATGGCCGTACCCCCGCAGATGGCGGTGCCGGCGCTGATCAGACCGCCGGTGGGAGACTCCACCGCCAGCAAGCGGCCGAGCACAAGCCCCAGCGCCAGGGTCGCCAGTACGTATACCGCAACCGCGCCGGTGTACGCCGCGCTGAGCGACCACAGGGTATTCAGGTCCAGCTTGAAGCCCAGCAGCACAATGGCGCTCTGCAGGCACAAGGCGGCGGCACGGCCGGCCACCGGAACGGCCTGCCGGTCGGCGGTCACGGTGATGGCGGCGCCGGCGAGCAATGCCAGGGCCGGATTGCCCAGCCACAGGAGCGCCGGGGCCAGCACCGCGGAGAGCAGCAACAGGGGGACAATGCGCCGGCGGGAGCCCCGTCCCGCCCCCTCGGGCGCTGCATTTTCCCCGGATTCGACCATGCCCGCCTTCTCGTGTGGAACGTGCATGATACGGGTCCTGGCGGGCGGATTGATCCCAATTCAGACGACGTTGCGGGTCTGTCCGGTCAACTCATCCACCAGATGGTCCCCGGGGCAGCACGAATGTGTGCATTCCCCCGGAAAACCTGCCGAAAAAAGAGGCCCCGCCGCCGGGTGCCGAACATCGCTCGGGCCGGCGCGGGCCTGGAGGGAACCGGCCGCGGCCCCGCCAGGCCGCGACCGGTGCGAACCGACTACCGGCGGTCGAAGCTGTACCGCACGGAAGCGCCGTAGACGCGTGGTTCGGTGAGGAAGTAGTTGCGGAAGAAGCCCGACGTATCCGACGTCAGGTACTTGCCGGTTATGTTGTCCTCGTCCTCGATGTTGCGGATCCAGGCCCGCACCGTCCACTGGCCGTTGTTGCTCTCGTAGATCAACGACGCGTTGTGCTGGTCCCAGGCGTCGATCTGATCACCCACGGTGTTGAACTCCCGAGCGTACATGTCGTCCTGCCAGTAGTAGTCCCAGCGGGCCGTCAGCGACCCGGCGATCATGTCGATGGGCCAGGTATAGGCAACCCCCAGGTGGATCGTATTCTCCGGCGAGTTCGGCAGCGAGTTGCCGTCGAGCTGCGTGGGAATGCCATCCGACGTTTCCACACCGGCGTTCTGCAGGAAGCTGCGCGAGAAGTAGGCGGGGATACCGTTGGGATAGGTCGTACCGGGCACCGTCGTACCATTGGCATCGCTCAATGCACCCAGTGAGGCGATTGCGTCCGGCGTCACCGCCAGTACGTCAGCCGTCGGCGCGATGTAGGTAACCGCCGTCAGCGAACCGGCATCGATGTTCTTCAACACGGTCCAGTCGTCGTTGCCCGCGGTGCGGTTGACGGTGTCTACCGACTCCGAGCCGGCTACCTCGGTGCTCAGGTAGGAGTAGGCCCAGTCGAGTTGCAGACCCGGCAGCGCCTCCGGGCGCCACACGCCCTCGAGTTCGACCCCCCAGATGTCGGCATCGATGTTGTCGTTGATGGACGTGTTGTTGGCGATCCGGGTTACCTGCAGGCCCTGGTAGTCGTAGATGAACAGCGCGCCGTTCAAGGTCAGGGTGCCGTCCAGGAAGGTGTTTTTGGTTCCGATCTCCCAGGCATCGATCTCTTCCGGGTCGAAGGTGAACGGCGTGCTGGACTGGAACGTCGGGTTGATGGGCGGGTTGAAGCCGCCGGGCTTGTAGCCCCGGCTGAAGAACAGGTACAGCAGCGAGTCGTCCGTCACCTGCCAGTCGACACCGATACGGCCGGTCACTTCATCCCACTTGAACGTGTCCGGACTCCCGGTGATGCCCCGGGTCTCGTTGAAGGTGGGGGTGATCGGGATCAGCTTGTCGGCTGCCAGGCGCTCAGGGCTGTTCGGTGCCGTGAGCGATGCCGCCTCGAATGCCTCCGTCGCCCCATAGTATTCCACCAGGGCGGCGTCATAGGGCAGACCAAACGCAAGCCAGGTGGCGTTCCGCGACCAGTACAGTGGGTTGCCATCGCCTGCTCCGAAAGCGGCCGCATTGATGGCGTTGAACAGCACACTGGTGGACGACGTGTACTTCTCGTCTTCGTTGTAGCGCAGGCCGGCGGTCAACTTGACCCGGTCCGTCACGTCGAAGTAAGCCTCACCAAAAACCGCGTAACCTTCACCGGTCTTGTAGCCGGGCTCGCCCGGAACGTTGAACAGCGTGGGATAGAGCGGCGGAAAACCGAGGATCGGCACCCCCTGCGTACCCACCAGATCCAGGGTGTTGGCATTAACGTAGTAGTCGCCGCCGTCGCTGTTACCTTCGTAGGTGCTGGCGCCGACAATGAAGTTGAACATGCCCTCGAACGAGGAGGATAGCTTGGCCTCGATGTTCCAGCCATCGCCTTTGGCAGCGGAGTGGTCGTAGGCGAAGATCCGATCCGTTCCGCCGTAGGGATGCACACAACCACCGAAGATACCAGCCGTGCCCGCTTCGTAGTTGCACTGGTCGTCCGGTGAAAAGCCGCCACTATACGGGCCCGAGACATCCGAAGTCGGATAGAACCCTTCTTCATTGAGGACAGCGACCGGGTCCAGGTTCACGCCGACATCTATCAGGTAGTCCTGGCGCGAGACGTACTCGCTCTCCTGGTACATACCGACAATGCCGAGGCTGAACTTGTCGAACTCGTAATTGAACCCATACAGGATCAGGTCTTCTTCGTACTCGTAGGTCGGCTCGAAGTCGGTGTGCATCTTCCGGAAGTCCTGATCATTGGGCCGCGGGAAGTTGTAAACGACGTTCGGGTCGTCGTTGCCGCCCGGCGAACCCAGCGGAACCGCGCCTCCCAGCGCTACCGTCGACGACATGCCGGCAAAGATGCCGCCGGTCGTGGAACCCAGGTGCGGCGTATCCCACCCGAATCCGTCAGCCGTACAGCCCAGGGTCGGCACCGTGTTGGCCTCGCAGATCTGATTGGTGATCCGCGCCCGGTCGTCGTCTTCCTCGAAGTGGTTGTACTGCACCCACAGGTTGGCGCGATCGGTGATGTTCCACTCGCCGGTGAGCCGTACGGTCCAGAGGTCACGGCCGTCCACGTCGTCGTCGATCACCGGCAGCGTGGAACCGTCCAGACCGACCTGACCGTACGCGGTGTTTTCGATATAGCCATCCCGCTGCAGCATCATGCCCGCTACCCGGAACGCCAGATTGTCCGTCACCGGCAGGTTGAATGCGCCTTTGAGACGGGTGTGATCATAATCGCCGTACTCGGCGTCGACGAATCCACCCACCGCATCGAAGTCCGGGCGCTTGGTGACCATGTTGATGGCGCCGCCAGTGGCGTTACGACCGAACAGGGTCCCCTGAGGTCCGCGCAGAATTTCGACCCGTTCCACATCGAAAGAACTCGGTAGCGGTCAGATTGCTGCCCACCGGGATCTCGTTGATGTGGGTGGAAACGCCGTCCTCTCCGGAAGCGGCGATGACCAGGCGGCCGATGCCGCGGATACTGAAGCTGGATCCCCCGAAGTTGGTGGCGGTGAAACTGACGTTCGGCGCGTTGAGCTGCAGGTCCGACGGGTTGATGACCTGCCGGTCCTCCATCATGGTGCCGGTCAGCGCCGTTACCGCGATGGGTACTTCCTGGATACTCTGCTCGGCACGCTGTGCCGTTACGATCACTTCCTCGATTGCCGCATCCTGGGCATACGCCAGGTGCCCGGTGGCGGCGCCCAGCAACGCTGGCGGCACAAGCGCCAAGGCATTGATTCTATGGCGGAAAAACGATTGAGACATACTCCCCTCCCCTGAATTTGGAGCAGGCAGCATGGGTCCCGTACTGGCGGCCCGTGCGACCACACGACAGGGGCCAGAGGACACGTCAGACTACACGACAGATTGTCACACTCTCCCCTTAAAACGCGTTTTATGCCTGTTCGAGTTCACTGTCAACGACCGAGTGGCAGGGTCCGACAGGCCGCGTGGGCGTCAAGCCACTTGTGCGCCATGCGCACCATGGACACCTCATCGGTCAGCTCGGAGAGGCGCTCTACTTCGACCCAGGCCAGGTCCAGGGACTCGTCGCTGACCCGGTACCGCTCGCTGCCCCGGACCTGCAGCGCAAAGCGCACGTCGTAGTGCAGGTGCGCCGGCTCGGCGCCGCGCGACGTCTCCCGGGCCGGAATCTCGTGGATGTCCAGATCGAACACCCGTGCGGTCAGCGCCAGCACCTCGAGCCCCGATTCTTCCCGGGCCTCGCGCAGCGCCACCTGCAGCGGATCGGGATCGCCGTCGCTGTGGCCGCCGAGTTGCAGCCAGCGCCCGAGTTTGCGGTGGTGGGTGAGCAGCACCCGCTCCCCGGCGCCGTCCACCAGCCACGCCGAACCCGTGACATGTCCGGGAACGCAGGCTCTATCGAAGCAGTTGTGGTGATCCCCGACGAACCGGCGGAAGCGCTCACACACCTCGGTTTCATCGGGAAAACGCGCGGCATAGTCGTCGAGCAGGGCGAGCAAGGGACGTCTGTGCATGAATCCTGAAGTCGATCCGAAGTATGCGTCAGTATAGATTCACGAACGCACAACGAAAAACGGCCCCGCGGAGTCCCGCGGGGCCGTAACGATCACCGGATCGGATCAGGAACCGAAGCTGTAACGCACCGAAGCGCCGAAGATGCGCGGTTCGGTGAGGAAGTAGTTCCGGTAGAAGCCCGAGGTATCGGACGTCAGGTACTTGCCGGTGACGTTGTCCTCGTCCTGGATGTTGCGGATCCAGGCCTTGACCATCCAGTTGCCATCGTTGCTCTCGTAGATCAGCGAGGCATTGTGCTGATCCCAGGCGTCGATTTCGTCACCCTTGGTGTTGAACTCGCGGGCGTAGGAACTGCTCTGCCAGTAGTAATCCCAGCGCGCCGTGAGTGAGCCTGCCAGCATGCCGACCTGCCAGGTATACGCCGCGCCCAGGTGCACGGTGTGCTCCGGGGAGTTGGGCAGTTGATTACCATCCAGGCTGGTGGCGAAACCGTCCGAGGTCTCCACGCCGGAAGCGGTCAGGAAGCCGCGGGAGAAATAGGCCGGAATGCCGTTCCCATACAGAGTACCCGGCGCCACCTGGGGGCAGGCGGCGTTGGCGTTCTGATCACTGAGCGCTCCGCAGGCCGCATACGCGGTCTGAATCAGGTCCGGGGTGATCTGACTCTCCCGGGCGATGTAGTTCACGCCGGTGAGCGAACCCGGATCGATGTTCTCCAGCACGATGTAGTCATCGTTGCCCGAGGTCCGGTCGATGGGGTCCACCGACTCGGAGCCGCTGACCTGGGAATCCAGCCAGGAATAGGCCAGATCCACCGACAGGCCCGGCATGAACTCCGGCTGCCAGAACGTCTCCAGTTCCGCACCCATCATGTCGGCGTTGATGTTGTCGTTGATGGAGGTGTTGTTGGCGATACGGGTCACCTGCAGACCGGTGTAGTCGTACATGAAGAACGCGCCGTTCACCATCAGGGTGCCGTCCAGGAACGTGTTCTTGCTGCCGATCTCGATGGAATCCACCTCTTCGCTGTCGAAGGTATAGGCGGCGGTTCCGCTGGTGAAGAACGACTCGTTGAGCGGCGGATTGAAGCCGCCCGGCTTGTACCCCTTGGTGTAGAAGGCATAGAACATGGAGGTATCGCTGAGCGAGATGTCGATACCCACCCGGCCGGTCACTTCGTCCCATTCCGCGTAGTCCGGGCTGCCGGTCAGATCACGAGCTTCGCCGAAGCCGGGCGCTGCCGGAATTCCCGCCAGGGCCCCCAGTGCCCCGGGAATGTCGCCGCCACCGAGCGCCGCCAGGAAGTCATCGTACACGCCGTAGTACTCGGCCAGCGCCATACCTGCCGGGTCGGCCGGATTGGACAGCAGGCCGGTCGCCGTCGACCGCACGAACAGCGGGTTGTCGAAGGTGCCGAGGTTCACCGCGTTGTACAGCACGCCGCTGTCCGCCACCCGCTTCTCGTCGTGGTTGTAGCGGAGCCCTGCGGTCAACTTCACCGTGTCGGTCGGCTCGAAGTACACCTCGCCGAACACCGAATACCCTTCGAACTCGTTGCCGCCGTCCGGGTCGCTGGTGGAGTTGTACAGGGTCGGGTAAAGC
This sequence comes from uncultured Gammaproteobacteria bacterium, assembly GCA_942491135.1. Taxonomy (GTDB): domain Bacteria; phylum Pseudomonadota; class Gammaproteobacteria; order Pseudomonadales; family Azotimanducaceae; genus UBA7803. The sequence continues at coordinate 186,258 of CALNZS010000017.1, forward strand.
GGCGGGAAGCCGAGCCGCGGCACGCCGTATACCCCCACCAGATCGAGGGTGTTGGCGACCACGTAGTAGTCACCGAAGCTCTCGGATTCGATGTAGTTGGCGCCCACGATGAAGTTGAAGGGGCCGTCGAACACCGACTGCACCTTGGCTTCTACGGTCCAGTATTCCGACTCGCTGCTGGACTGGTCGTAGGCGAAGACGCGGGTCTGATCCACGTCCAGCGTACAGCCGCCGAAGATACCGGAGGTGCCGTCGTTGAAGTTGCACTGGCTGCTGGTCCAGTCGCCGCCGGCGCCGCCGGCGGGCTCCGAGGTCGGCCACAGGCCGCTCGGGTTCTCCGGGGTCGCGTACAGATTGAAGCCCACGTCCATGTTGTAGTCCTGGCGTGACAGGTACTCGGTCTCCTGATACCCCGCCTGCAGGCTGAACGCGTAGTTCTCGAAGTCGTAGTTGAACCCGGCCAGCACCATGTCTTCGGTGTAGTCGTACACCGGCTCGAAGTCGGTGTGCATGTCGCGGAAGCCGCGGTTGGCGGTCGGATTGAAGGCCTTGGTCGGCGTGGGATCACCCAGCAGCACGGCGCCGTTCAGGCCGCCATAAATGCCGCCGGTGGTGGTGCCCGCGTGGGGACCGTCGAAACCGAAGCCATCGGGCTTACAGCCGATGGTGGGCAGACTGTTGCGTTCGCAGACCTGATTGGTGATGCGGACCTTGTCGTCGTCCTCCTCGAAGCGGCTGTACTGCACCCACAGGCTCGAGTTGTCGCTGATGTCCCAGAGCCCGGTCAACCGGATGCTGTAGAGATCCCGCCCGTCCACGTCGTCGTCGATGCCCTGCAGCTGACACGGCTGTGTCTGCGGGTTGTCGATGGTGGAGCCAGGCACCAGGCAGTCACCGGTCTGGCCGTAGGCGGTATTGTCGATGTAGCCATCGCGCTTCAGGTACAGGCCTGCCACCCGGACCGCGAAGCTGTCGCCGATGGGCAGGTTCAGGGCGCCCTTCAGGCGCTGGTTGTCGTATTCGCCGTACTCGGCGTCGACGAAACCGCCGATGCCGTCCATGTTCGGCATGGTGGTCACCATGTTGATGGCGCCGCCGGTGGCGTTACGCCCGAACAGGGTGCCCTGGGGGCCGCGCAGGACCTCGACCCGGTCCATGTCATAGAACTCGGCGGCCGGCAGGTTGGTCGGCACCGGAATCTCATTCTGGTGAATGGACACGCCGGACTCCCCGGACGACGAGATCACCAGCCGGCCGATACCCCGGATGCTGAAGCTCGAACCTCCGAAGTTGGTATCGGAATAGCTGACGTTCGGCGCATTGAGTTGCAGATCCGACGGACTGATGATCTGCTTGTCTTCCATCATGGCGCCGGTGAAGGCGCTTACGGAAACCGGAACCTCCTGCAGGCTCTGCTCGACCCGCTGTGCGGTGACCACAACCTCCTCGATGGCGGCGGCGGACGCACTGGAAGCATAAAACCAAGGTATTGCAGCAACGCCAAGGCCCAGGGCCCAGCGCCTGCCAATCAAACTATGCGACATGAGGTACTCCCCGAATTCGACGATGGCGGAAGTTAATACGTGTTATGTCGGCGATGTCAACGTCGCCGGGCGCCCGTTTGGCCTGCTAAGCTGCCGAGACGCCTGAATTCTCATCATCTGAAGGGGAGAGCCATGTCCATTGCGGTGATTGCCCGACTCAACGTCGCGGCCGGTAAAGAGAAGGAGTTCGAAGAGGCCATGCTGGGTCTGGCCGCCGAGGTCCGCAAAAACGAACCGGGCAACCAGCTTTATACGCTGTGCAAGGATGCCGACGGCAACTACGTGGTGATGGAACTGTACGACGACGAAGCGGCGATCAAGGCCCACGGCGAGTCGGCGCACTTCAAAGCCGCCGGGGCCAAGTTCGCCGGAGTGATGGCCGGCCGGCCGGACATTCAGCGCCTCGAGGTGGTTGGCTGATTCGAATGCGGAGTATGCAGACCGCCGGGTGGTTGGTGGTGCATCTCCGTTCCGCAACCTGAAGAGCCGTTCCGGGCGGATGTGGTGCCGAGATCCGCACCGCAGCCGCCCCAGCCGCTCATTCATCCTGCCCTTCAGAACCCTCTGGAGGGCCTAGAACAGGTCCCGGTCCCCGGTCAGCGCATCGACCCGTCGCACCACATCCGGCCGGAACAGTCATAAAGCCAGGATAACGAACTCTGTTCGGCCCATTCGGCGTACTGTCTTCGGGTATAGGGCGCGAGACGCAAGCGCAAGCGCGGGGCTCGAGGCACCAGGCACTTCTGACTGTTCAATATTCCCTCGTTACTTCAGGCAACTGCCCGTTGACATGACTGTAACATAGCCCTATTCTTGTGTGCATGTCTGTTAACAACATGCCGGAACAACTTTCGCTTTCGGTGGAACAACCGCGTTCCTTTGGCGGCCGGCAACCGGGCGCCGGGCGACCACGGGGCCCGAGACCTCGTGTCCTTCACCGCGAGCGGCCCGACTTCTCCCACGACCACCCCCTGCATGTCACCTTCCGCATCAAGCCGGGCCTGCCGTCGCTGCGCCTGCCCCGCTTTCAGCGCGCGTTCCGCCAGACCCTGACCCAGGTAACTGCGGCACGGTCGGGCTTCCGGGTGGTCCACTACTCGGTCCAGCGCGATCACGTGCATTGCCTCATCGAGGCCGAGGGCAAACGGGAACTGAGTAACGGTATGAAGGCTCTGGGGGCGCGGTTCGCCCGGGCCGTGAACCGGGTCTTCGGGCGCTCGGGGGCAGTCCTGGACGGCCGCTACCACGCCCGACTCCTCAAAACACCGAGAGAAGTCAGAAAGGCCCTGGCCTACGTGCTGCTGAATGCGCGCAAACACTTCCAGCAGCGTCATCAGCGGACCCCAACCGTCCGGCTCGATGCCTGCAGCTCCGGGGTCTGGTTCCAGGGCTGGAAATCCGGGCCTTACCCCAGGCCGAACTACGTGAGGGAGACCGGCCTGCCGTTCACCTGGCTCCTATCGAGGGGCTGGCGGAGGCACGGCCTCATCGACCCCGCCGAGGTGCCCGGATAGGCAAACGCCGGCGCGGCGTCAGGTCTGGCGTTGCGTGTGGTAGTCAAACGCCGGTCAATCGGCCACGTTCACGATGGCCAGCACGGTGCGAGGCCTTTGGTCTCGTCGTGCCGACGGGTTCCCATGAGATCCCTGACAGCTCGACATCCGTCAAGAACGCCTTTGAATGAGGCGTGTTCAAGACAGTCGATCGCGACTGACCTGGCAGTTGCGAGGGGTCGCGATGGCCTGAAACGACCCCTCCAAAAGAAAGGGGCCGCAGCAGCGGCCCCTTTCAGCGTTGCGGCCTCGGCGAGGCCGCTGCTGTCCGGTCTACAGCTGCACGCCCAGCGAAACGCCGTAGAGCTGCGGCTCGATCAGGAAGCCGTTGGTGAACAGGCCGCTGGACGGGTCGGTGCTGTAGACACCGGTCACGTCGTCGTCGTCCTCGATGTTCTGGATGAACGCGCGCGCCCACCAGGTTCCCGAAGCGGCCGTGTAGGTCGCTTGGGCGTTCCACACGTCCCAGGATTGAACCTGGTCGAGCTGCCGGCCAAAGATGCGGGCCGAATAGTCGTCCTGCCAGTAGTAGTCCACCCGCCCGGACAGGGTTGCCCCGGATCCGAAGTAATGGGTGTACTCGGCGCCCAGGCTCACCGTGAGCTCCGGCGAGTTCGGCAGTTCGTTGCCCTCGACGTTGGTCTCTACCCCGTCGATGTAGCCGTAGCCGAATGCCGGTGCAAAAGCCTGCATGGCGGCACAGGAACTGATCGCGGAGTCCGTGACCCCCGGGGTGGTGGGAATGCCGGTTGCGGCACCGGTGGGGATGTACGGCACGTCGTTGTTCGCCAGCGCTGTCTGCATCGCCGCATTGGCGGATACCGGGCCCAGGCCATTGAACTCAATCACGCAGTGGGCGGCCTCGAAGTCCTTGATCAGGGTGACATCCTCACGGCCCTGGGTGGGATCCCGCGGGTCGATGGTTTCGAAGTCGCCGATCTCCGTGTGCAGGTAGCCCACGGACGCGTTCAGCAGCCAGTTCTCGTTGGGCGTGAGCAGGAACTCGCCTTCGAACCCGTAGATGTCGGCATCGATGTTCTCGTTGACCGAGGTGCGGTTGACGATCTTGGATACCTGCAGTCCGGCGTAGTCGTAATAGAACATCGACAGGTTCGCCTGCAGCCGGTTGTCCCAGAGCTGGTTCTTGGTGCCGATCTCGAAGGCGTCGATCTCTTCCGGGTCGAAGGTGACCGGCGTGTTCGGGAACAGCGCGGTGTCGATGGCCGGGTTGATGCCGCCACCCTTGTAGCCGCGCGAATACGACACGTACACCAGGGTTTCGTCGGTGAAGTCCACCACCGGCAGCCAGTCCAGCACGATGCGGCCGGTCCACTCCTTGAACTCCACGTCGTCCTCGCGGTAGAGCTGACTGCCCGCGGTGTTCGGATCCGCGTCGTACAGGCCGGCAGCGGCGCCGGCAGCAATCACCTCGTCGATGGTGTTCACCGGCGTACCCAGCACCGAGGTCGCGCCACTGGCGGCGTCCACGGTGATCGGCACGTTCAGCAGAAGCTGACGATCCCGCACGTATTTCTCGTCGACGTTGTAGCGCAGGCCCACGGTCAGCTTCAGCGTCTCGCTGATGTCGTAGTAGCCCTCACCGAAGATGCCCCACGATTCCAGTTCGTACTTCGGCGTCTCGTTGTTGAAGAAGCCCGGGCCGACCACGGTGAACGAACCCGCCGGAGCCGGAATACCGGCGCCAGCGACCATGGAGTAGTAGTCGAGGCCCGGCGCACGCACGAAGTAGTCGGTCTCACCTTCGAAATCGAAGGTGGAGCCGGCGATCATGAAGTTGAACGGACCGTTGAACTGGGAGTTGAAACGCAGCTCGAAGCTGGTCTGCTCGGCCGAGGCGTAGGAGGTGTCCTGGGCGCTGAAGGTGTTGCTCGGCACGAAGTCGCCGCCGGCCAGGCCCATGGACGTGTCGACGTTGGGCACCGTTGATACCGGTACCGCACTGCCCGCGGAAACGCCGAGAAACTGTGCTGCCGACGGGAACACCACCGGGAACGCCGCCGGGATTCCCACTTCCAGGCCGGACGCGGTGCCGTTGTAGTCCTGCTGGGACTTCACTTCGGTGTCCTGGTAGGCGCCGATGAAGGTCATATCCAACCAGCTCGTGACCACCTGCTTGAGTTCCAGCATCACGAAATCTTCCTCGGCCTCGTAGGTGGGGTCGAAGAAAGCGGAGACCTCTCGCAGGTCCGAGGGATTACCCTCCGGCGAGGCCGGCTGGGCAATGGGATTGAACAGGCCCAGATCGTTACCGGAGATGAAGGTCGACGGCAGAATGTAGCCCAGGGTCGAATACGGGTTCGGCGCGTCGGTTTCGCGGGTGGTCGGCAGACAGCCGAGAATACCGCTCGGATCGAAGTCGCAGAACTGCTTCTGGCTCCGGGTGCGCGAGCTGTCCTCTTCGAAGGTGTGCGCGATGATGTCGATCACCGTGTTGTCGGTTGGCTCGATCCGCAGCGAGCCGCGCACCGACCACTGATCCCGGTCGTCGATGTCGTTGCCGGTGTAGACGTTGTCGGTGTAGCCGTCCCGCTGCAGCCAGATGCCGGCAACCCGGGCCGCGACCCGGTCGGTGATGGGAATGTTCACGGCGCCTTTGACCTTGGTGTGGTCGTAATTGCCGTACTGCACTTCCATATCGGTGGTGAATTCGCCGATCTCGGGCCGCGCCGTTTTCATGTTGATGGCGCCGGCGGTAGCGTTGCGGCCGAACAGGGTACCCTGGGGCCCACGCAGCACTTCGAGCTGTTCCACATCGTAGTATTCGGTTTCGAACAGCAGGGGCGTCTGGATGTAGACGTCGTTGACATGCACACCGACACCCGAGTCGGCGCTGGTGCCGACGGCCACGGTGCCGAGGCCCCGGATCGAGAAGTTCGAGCCGGAGAAATTGCCCTTGGTGTAGGAAACGTTGGGCACGTTGAACTGCAGATCACTGAAGGTGTCGATCTGCTTGCGGTCCATCTGATCGGAATTGAACGCCGATACCGAAATCGGCACGTCCTGAAGACTCTCCGCCCGCTTCTGCGCCGTCACCACGATCTCTTCGATCGCAGCATTGGCGTGCGGGGCGAGCAGACTCAGCAACAACAGATAAGCGCACGTCGGCGACGCCGCTCCAAAGGTGCGTTGCATGGGGCTCTCTCCTCTAATGCTTTTTGTACTACTACGGCCTAGCGGCCAGGCACCGAGGGCGACTTCGCCGATTCCTGCGAATCGGCCTGCCAACGGAAGGCGCCGATCCTATCAAGCCCGATAGGCGGAGGAAAGTAGAAGCCATCTCAAAACGCGGGCACCGAAGCCGTGCATCACGCCTCACTGGTTCACAACGGCTCAGCCCTGTCGCGCCAGGTCAAGCGCTCACGGTTGAATGTCGAACAATGCCGCGAGCTGATCCGTCATGGCGCCACCGAGCTGCTCGGCGTCCGTGATGGTCACGGCGCGCTGGTAATGGTGGGTCACGTCGTGGCCGATGCCGATGGCGATCAGTTGCACCGGCGACTGATTTTCGATCATGCCGATGGCGTACTTGAGGTGTTGTTCCAGGTAATTGCTCGGGTTCACCAGCAACGTGGAGTTGTCCACCGGCAGGCCGTCGGAGATCACCATCAGCACCTTGCGCTCTTCCTGCCGGGTCACCAGCCGGTTGTGGGCCCAGATCAGGGCTTCACCGTCGATGTTCTCCTTGAGCAGCTCCTCGCGCATCATCAGACCGAGATTACGCCGGGTGCGCTGCCAGGTGTCGTCGGCGGACTTGTAGATGATGTGGCGCAGGTCGTTGAGGCGGCCCGGGTTGGCCGGCTTACCGTCGGCGATCCAGTTTTCCCGGGACTGCCCGCCGCGCCAGGCGCGGGTCGTGAAGCCGAGGATTTCGACCCGCACCGAGCAGCGTTCCAGGGTCCGGCCCAGAATGTCCGCGCACATGGCGGCGATGGTGATGGAGCGGCCGCGCATGGAGCCCGAGCTGTCGATCAGCATGGTCACCACGGTGTCGCGGAACTTCATCTCCTTTTCCTGCTTGTAGGCCAGCGGGTTCATCGGATCCACGACCACCTGGGCCAGGCGCGCGGCGTCGAGGATGCCTTCCTCCAGGTCGAACTCCCAGGTCCGGTTCTGCTTGGCCATCAATTTGCGCTGCAGACGGTTGGCCAGCTTCGAGGTAGCGTGCTGCAGGGACAGCAGTTGCTGATCGAGCAGCGCCCGCAGGCGCATCAGCTCGTCCGGCTCGCACAGTTCCTCGGCCCGTATCACCTCGTCGAAGGCGTCGGTGTAGGCGCCGTAGTTGACGTCCATACGGATGCGGCCGGCATCGTCCTTGAGATCCGGCGGCGCCTCGTCCGGGTCGGCCTCGGCGCCGAGCTCGTCGGCATCGGTTTCCGCATCCATCTCCACCAGGCTGGACTCGCCTTCGGCGCTTTCGTCCATCATGGTGTCGTCGTCGAGCGCAACGTCCTCGGGGCTCAGATCCGACTCGGCGTCGTCCCCTTCGTCCATTGACTCGATTTCGTCCTGCTCGGCGTCGCTGTCGGTGGGCTCGTCCAGCTCCACCTCCAGGCCCAGATCCACCAGGATGCGGCGGCACACGTCGGCAAACTGACTCTGATCCAGAATGTGCTCACGGAGCTGTTCGATGTCGGCGCCGGCGTGCTCCTCGACGTAGTCGCGCCAGAACTGGACCACGTGCTCCGCCGACGGCGGCAACGGCCGGCCGGTCAGGTGCTGGCGCACCAGCAACCCCACCGCCACCGACAGCGGCGCTTCGGATTCCACGGTGATGGTGTCGAAGGCCGCCTGCTTACACTGCACCTCCAGGGAGGCGTCCAGATTGCGCGCCACCCCTTCCATGCGCAGTGAGCCGATGGAGGCGATGCGCGCATCCTCGATCCACTGAAACATCTCCTGGGCGGGGCCGGCCCCGGGGGCGCGGCGGCGGTGCTCGGTTTCGTCGTGGTAGCGCATTTTCAGCGCGTATTCGTCGCCCATGCCGCGCACCGCGTCGATTTCGCTGGCGCTGGCGCCGACGCTGGGCAGCGGCACCCGGATCCGGTTGCCGCGAGCCACGGGGGGGCCCTGCCCGAAAGTGACTTCGAGCTCGTCGTCGCCCGCAAGCGCACGGATGGTCGCCGTGGTCGCCCGCTTGAACGGCTCCAGAGGGTGATCGTCGTTGCTCATGCCACCTTAATCCGGCGCTTGATTCCGCGGAGCTGGCCCGCTACCGGGCCGAGGGCGCCCGGGTCAGGCACTCTTCAGCGTGATGCCCCGGGTCGCGTCGCCCAGATCCTCGCCCATGCAGCGCTGGTAATACTCGGCCACGATGGGCCGCTCCAACTCGTCGCACTTGTTGAGGAAAGTGACCCGGAAGGCAAAACCCACATCACCGAAGATCTCCGCGTTCTGGGCCCAGGTGAGCACCGTGCGCGGCGACATCACCACCGACACGTCGCCGTTGATGAAGCCCTGCCGGGTCAGTTCCGCCACCGACACCATGCTCGAGACCGTGCGCCGGCCCTGGTCGCTGTCCGCGTAGTGCTTGGCCTTGCCCAGCACGATGTCCAGCTCCTGGTCATGGGGCAGGTAGTTGAGGGTGGTGACGATGCTCCAGCGGTCCATCTGACCCTGGTTGATCTGCTGGGTGCCGTGATAGAGGCCCGTGGTGTCGCCAAGACCGATGGTGTTGGTGGTGGCGAACAACCGGAAGTACGGGTGCGGCTCGATGACCTTGTTCTGGTCGAGCAGAGTCAGCTTACCTTCCACCTCGAGGATACGCTGGATCACGAACATCACATCCGGCCGCCCGGCGTCGTACTCGTCGAACACCAGGGCCACCGGGTGCTGCAGCGCCCACGGCAGCATCCCCTCGCGGAACTCGGTGACCTGCTGGCCATCGCGCAGCACGATGGCGTCCTTGCCGATCAGATCGATGCGGCTGATGTGGCTGTCCAGGTTGATCCGCACGCAGGGCCAGTTGAGTCGCGCCGCCACCTGTTCGATGTGGGTGGACTTACCGGTGCCGTGGTAGCCCTGGATCATCACCCGGCGGTTGTGGGCAAACCCGGCCAGAATGGCCAGGGTGGTATCGCGATCGAAGCGGTAGTCGTCGTCCACCGGCGGCACATAGTCGCTGCGCTCGCTGAACGCCGGCACCGCCAGATCCTGATCGATGCCGAATACCTCACGCACGTCGGCCGTCGTGTCCGGTTCCATCCCAGCCGACAACCCTGCTACTTCCTGATCCACCTATATCCCCTGCTGCGGGCAAGCCGACTATTGTAAGGAACCGCGCTCGGCGGTGACAGAGCGCCGAGCGCGCCAATCCGCTCGCGGACTACTGATCGAACTGACCAATCCTCCAGCCAAGAGTTGGCGATTTCAACCAGGCTGACGATCTCCCCAAGCCCGGGAAGTGACCTGAGGCGGCCCGCAAACCCGCGCCGCGCCGCCATTCCGCGCCGACTCCATCGATTGGCACGGTTCCTGAAATGCCACCTGCGGCCAGAGGAGGAGCCACCCCTTGATCGAGGTATTCGCCAGGCACCGGGTTGCCGCCAACCTGCTGATGATCATGATGATCCTCATCGGGCTGTGGGCCATCCGGGTGATGCCGTCGCAGCTCGACCCGCCCATCGTCTTTCCCATGGTGTTCGTGGAAGTGGTCTGGGTGGGGGCCGGTGCCGAGGACGTCGAGAAGCTGGTCACGATTCCCATCGAGCAGCAGCTTCGCACCGTCAACGGCCTGAAGGAGCTGTCCTCGCGCACCGACAATGGCGCCACCGCCATCTACGTCGAGTTCGACTACGGCACCGACATGACCCTGGCCCTGGACCAGGTCAAGCAACGGGTCGCCAACATCCGCAACCTGCCTCCCGAGATCGAGCCGCCCGTGGTCCGCCGCTTCGTCGATCTGGAACCCATCACGGTATTGCAGATCACCGGCGCCGCGGACCTGAGCGAACTGATCCCCCTGGTGCGCGGTTTCGAGCGGGATCTACTCGGGCGCGGCATCGAGGCCGTCCGCTACGACGGTCTGCCGGCCGAAGAGATCGCCCTGCTGGTGGCCGGTAAACGCCTGACCGAGATCGAGATGACCCTGGACGAACTGGCGGCGGAAGTTGCACGCGCCAGCCGCGACGTGCCCGCCGGCAGCGTCGGCCGCGGTCAGGGCACCCTGCAGCTTCGCAGCCTGGATCAGCGCCGCGAGGCGCGCGGCTTCGAAGAACTGCTGATCGAAACCGGCGACCGGCTGGTCCGGGTCGGCGATCTGGCCGAGGTGGTCCGCCGGGCCCAGCGGGGCCAGCCGGTGGTGCGGCGCAATGGCCAGCCAGCGGTGGAGATGGTGCTGCTGCGCGATACCGCGGCCGATGCCTACCAGGCCGACCGCACCGTGGACGCGTGGCTCGAGGAAACCCGCGAGCGCCTGCCCGAGGGTATGAGCATCTCCGTCTCCCAGGACATCTGGACCCTGCTCGGGGCTCAGCTCGACATGATCGTCAAGAACGCCGCCACGGGCCTGGCGCTGGTGGTGGTCATGCTGCTGGCGTTCCTGTCCGGGCGGGTGGCCTGGTGGGTGATGCTCGGCATTCCGGTCAGCTTCCTGATGGCGCTGGCGCTGTTTCACCTCGGATTCGGCTACGGCATCAGCATCATTGCCCTGATCGGTTTCGTCATGGCCCTCGGCATCGTGGTGGACGACGCCATCGTGGTGGGCGAAGACGCCGCCACCCTGCATCAGCAGGGCGCCACGCCCCTGGAAGCGGCGCTGGGCAGCGCCCGGCGCATGTGGGTGCCGGTGGCCACGTCGTCGCTGACTACCCTGGCGGCGTTCATTCCCCTGCTGCTGTTCGGGGGCCCCATGGGCGACGTGGTGCTGACCCTGCCGACGGTGCTTCTGTGCATCATCCTGGCGTCTCTGGCGGAGTGTTTTCTGGTGCTGCCCGCCCACCTCAAGCACAGCCTGGGCAAACCGGTGCGGGCCTGGGAGCAGCATTTCCGGCAACGCTTCGACGGCGCCATGCTGCGTTTCCGGGAACAGCGTTTCATGCCGCTGGTGCGGCGCGCCCTGACCTGTCCCGGCGCCACCGTGTGCGCCGCCCTGGGCGGCATGATGATCGTGATCTCGCTGATCGCTTCCCAGCACGTGGGTGTGGCGCTGGTCACCGGCTTCGACATCGAAAGCGTGACCGCCAACGTTGCCTTCAGCGCCACCGCCAGCGATGCCGACAAACGGCGGTTCATCGAACATCTGGAAACGGAGCTGGCCGCGGTGCAGCGCCGGACCGGCGGGAACAACCTGCTGGACTGGGTGACCCGGGAGAACCTGGCGGAGCTGAATCAGGAGCGTAAGGAAGGCGAGCAGTACGCGTCCATCGAGGCGTACTACGCCTACGAGGAGCAGCGTACCGTGGCGCCGCAGCGCTTCGTCGACGACTGGCGCGATCGCATTGCGCGCCCGGCCTATGTGGAGCAGCTCGTAGTGGAAGTGGACGGCGGCCAGAACAACGGCCAGCCGGACATGGAACTGCGGCTCTCGGGCGACGATCTGGAATCCCTCAAGGCCGGCGCCGAGGAACTGGCCGGCGCGCTGGCGGCGTTTCCGGGGGTATCCAACGTGATCGACGACCTGCCTTACGGGCGCGAGCAGATCATCTTCGAGATCAACCCCACGGGCCGCACCCTGGGGCTCACTTCCCACGCTATCGGCGCCCAGCTCCGTGCCGCCTACAGCGGCAGCCGGGTGCAGATCTTCAACGACGATCACACCGAACTGGAAGTACGGGCCGCGCTGCCGGACGCCGAACGGGACGATCTGGGCCGGCTCAAGCAGTTCCCGGTGCGCACCGCTGACGGCAGTTTCGTGCCGCTGGGCAACGTGGCGACCCTCTACAACCGGCGCGGCATCGACCTGATCCGGCACAACGACGGCCGCCTGGCAGTGACGGTGAGTGCCGACGTCGACCCGGAAGTGGCCAATGCCCTGGCCATCACCCGCAAGCTGGAGCAGGACGTGGTCCCGGAGATTCTGCGCCGCCACGACCTGAGCTTCGGCCTGGGCGGCAAGTCCCTGGACGACCAGATCCTGCTCGAGACCATGGCCCTGGGCGCGGTGCTGACCCTGATCCTGATCTATCTGATCCTGACCTGGGTATTCGCCTCGTTCCTGTGGCCGCTGGCCATCATGACCGCCATTCCGTTCGGCCTGACAGGCGCCATCCTCGGCCACTGGATCACCGGCTGGGACATCGGCGCCATGTCGCTGCTGGCGTTCTTTTCACTCACCGGGGTGGTGGTGAACGACTCCATCGTGCTGGTGTCGTTCTTCCGCCGCCGCCTGGAAGACGGTGAGCCGCTGCTGACGGCTCTGGAAGAAGCGGTGCGGGCCCGCTTCCGCGCGGTGCTGCTGACCTCGCTGACCACCATCGCGGGACTCACCCCGCTGATGTTCGAAACCTCGTCGCTGGCCTTCTACCTGGCGCCCATCGCCGTGACCCTGTGTTTCGGACTGGCCCTGGCCACCACCCTGGTGCTGCTGGTGGTGCCGGCGCTGATCGTGCTGCTGGAAGGCGGCCGCGAACGTGTTGCGAACCTGGTCCGGGCCGCGCGTCCGGGCCCCGAATCATCCCGAGGACTCTCCACATGAGCCTGCGCTCCGCCCTGACCCGCTTGCCCTGGCCCCAGTCCCCGGCGCGGCGCCGCACCGCGGCCGGCGCCGCCATCCTCGCCGGCGCTACCCTGACCAGTGTCTCGATCTTCGCCACTGGGCCCACGGCGGAACCCGAGCCGCGGGTGGAGAAGTCCTGGCCGGTTTCTGTGATCGAAGCTCAACCGGCGACCCAGCGGCCCACCTTCACCGCCTACGGCCGCGTGGAATCCCAGCGGGTGGCCCGCATCAAGACCGACCTGGTGGCGGAAGTGGCCGCCGTGCACGTGCGCGAAGGCGACTGGGTCAAAACCGGCGACCTGCTGCTGGAACTGCGCGGCGACGAAACGGAGCTGCTGATCCTGGAACGGGAAGCCGATCTGACCCAGCACCGGGCACTGCTGCAATCCATCGAAACCGAACGGCAGATGCTGGAGCGGACCCTCGAGGAGGCGCGTTCCATGGACCGCATCGCCAAGGCCAAGCTGCAACGTCACCAGGATCTGATGGACGGCCGCCTGATCAGTCAGAGTCTGCTGGACGAGGTCATCGCCCAGGCCAACCAGGCGGCCATCGCGCTGCAGGATCACCAGCGCCGCCTGGCCGACCTGCCGCACCGGATTGCGGCCCAGCGGGCCCTGGTGACCAAGGCCGAGGCCCTGGCCCGCAGGGCCCACCTGGAGCAGCAGAAAACCCGGGTCACGGCGCCTTTCGACGGCCCGGTGCTGACGGTGCACGTGGCGCCAGGCGACCGCAGCAATCTGGGCGCGGATCTGGTGGAAATGGCCGACGCGGCCGCCTTCGAGGTGCGTGTGCAGGTGCCAGCAGACTACGAGGCCCGTTTTGGACAGCACCTGACCCGGGGCGACGGAGTGCAGGCGCGGTTGATGAAAGCCGGCGACCCCCGCCCCGGCGATGACGGCCTGATCAGCCTGTCCCGCCTCGCCAACCGGATCCGTCCTGGCCAGAGCGGCCTGGATGCTTTCTTCAGGCTCGACGGCGCCGCCGGCACCCTGCCGCCGCTCGGCCGAATCGTCGATCTGCGGGTGCGCCTGCCGGAAGAGGCCGGCGTGGTCGCCCTGCCCGTATCGTCGCTGTACGAGAACGACCGCATCTACGCCGTGGAGGACAATCGCCTGCAGGCCATCCGGGTCGAGCGGGTGGGAGAGCTACACACCCGGGACGGTACGTACCGCGTGCTGGTGCGCGCCCCCGAACTGACCGGGGGGCGATGGGTGATCACCACTCAGTTGCCGCGAGCGATGTCCGGGCTGAAGGTGGAAGCTTCGTAGCACGCCCACTGCCGGGTTGCGCGTCGATCCGTGTGGCACGCATCCAACCCGCAACCCGTCATACCCCGCCGCGGCGGCCGGTTGGCCAGACCTCAGTGAGCGGCGTTGTCCGCCGCGGAACCCACCAGCCGGGTCCGCACGGCCGCTTTGCCGACGATCAACCCTTCCACGAGGTCGTTGATGCCGAAGACACCGTTCAGCGCTTCAGCGGCACCGGCGGTGAGGGTCACGTCGACGTCCCGGATCACCACCCGGCCGGCCTGGGTTACCTTCGGTAGCTGATTCAACGCCAGGTCGAACAGCGGCAGGCGGCCCAGAACATCACCATTGACCACCACCAGGCCCGTCAGAACGGGTTGGTCCGGTGCGTCGTTGTCGAATGCCAGCGAGGTGGTGTCGATGGTGAAAGTGAGCAGGCTCACCGTCGTGCCGCCGGCCTGCAGCGACAGTCCGCCGGAGTGACTCACCTCACCGGCCAGGGACTCCAGATCCAGCGCGCCAGCGGGAATGGGAAACACGGCTACCCGTCCGGCCCGTCCCTTCACCCGGGCGCTCTGCTCCGGGGCGACCGCTACGCCCAGGGTCTGCAGCGCGGACGTGAAACCCTTGTCGAGCAGGACAGAGGTATTGCCGCCCCGAACCTGACCGGTTGGCGCGGCGATCGCGGCACTGGCGGCGGCCAGCGTCAGCGCCATGGAGGCTGCGACGAGGGCCCTTTTCGAGCGCCGTTGAATGGATGACTTCATGGCTGACTCCTTCCGGTTCGAGGGAGCCGTAGTTAGCCGCAGCGGCCGTGAAGGTGGCATCAACAACGCGCCAAAGCACCGTGAGCACCGGATACCCCGAGTGAGCAACCTGCCGGGAGATCACAACCGGTGGACTGCTAGAGACCTCGCAGGTGCCGATGCGCCGGCCCGGACCTGAAGGCGCGAATGCCGGCCAGGCGCAGCAGCAGATCTTCCAGGGCCAGCCACGGATCGCCCGGGATCTGCCCCTTGCCCTGGGCGTCCACCAGGGCGCATTCGGCCAGTACCCGCTCCAGCGCGGCCGCCGAGCCGATGCGCTCGAGAAACTTCGGCACCAGGCGTTTGCGCGAGGGCGGCAGGTAACCGCCCCGGGCCATCTGCCGCAGCTGGTTGGTGAGCGCCCCCATGATGGCAAACAGGGCCACCCCTTCCTGGCGCAGGGTGGCCAGCATCCGGCAGACCCGGGCGCCGTCGCCCAGCAGCATCGCGTCGATCAGTTCGAAGGCGTCGTAGCGTGCCGAGTCTTCCAGCACCTGCTGCAGGGCGGCGGCCGTCACCGGCGACGGCAGTTCCGCCAGTTCCAGCTTGCGGATCTCCTGCACAGCGGCCAGCAGATTCCCTTCGACCCGTTCGACGAACAGCGCCAGCGCGTCGCGATCCAGGCGCAGACCCGCCTGCTGCAGCCGGCCGTCCAGCCAGCGCGGCAGGTCCTTCTGATCGATGGGCCAGATGGGCACGATCACGCCGAAGCCGTCGAACGCTTTGTACCAGGCGTTGGATTTCTGTTTGCCGTCCATACGCGCCATGCGCATCAGCAGCAGGCTGTCGGGGTTCGGGTCGGCGGCGTAACGCTTCAGAACCTCCGCCGCCTGAGCGTCGAGCTTGCCGGCCGGCACGCGCACGTCGATCACCCGCCGCTCGGCGAACAGCGATAGACTGGCCGCCTCCTGGGCCAGGTCGCTCCAATCGAAGGAACCCTCCGCGTAGAGTACCGAGCGTTCGCTGAATCCGGCGCCGCGGGCGGCGCTCAGCACGGCGTCGCAGGCTTCCTGCACCAGCAGGGTTTCGTCACCGCTGATCAGGTACGCGGGCGCCAGGCCGCCCGCCAGGTGGCGCGATAGCTCAGGCGCCCGGAGCTGCATCGGCGCCTTCGCTGTCGGGCGCCACCTCGCCCGCCGCGGCTTCGGCGGCGCTGCGCTGCTGCACCACGGTGTTCACGGTGCGCAGGATGGACTGCACCAGATCACGCTCCATTTCCCGTTCCAGCAGTGCCTGCTCCTCGCTGCTGCCGACGATGTTGTCGGGATCCACCGAGTACACCCGTTCCCGTTCCAGCCACTGGTCCGGCACCAGCTCGTTGCCGTCACCGTCCCTGACCCGGTAACGCACCCTCAGCACCGCTTCGTACTCGGCGACCCGAGCCTGCCCCGAGAAAGAGATGTTGCGGCGCTGCTGACGGGAGTCGAGGAGTTCCACCACTACTTCGGCCTGGCTGGCGCTGGGCGCCTCGGCCACCCCCGCCTGTCGCAGCGCGTCCCGCAGCGGCTGCTCCAGCAGATTGCGGGCGTTGGATGCCACATAAGCGCTGCCGAGATCGGCAC
The DNA here is from genome assembly GCA_942491135.1 of uncultured Gammaproteobacteria bacterium. Taxonomy (GTDB): domain Bacteria; phylum Pseudomonadota; class Gammaproteobacteria; order Pseudomonadales; family Azotimanducaceae; genus UBA7803. The sequence continues at coordinate 202,646 of CALNZS010000017.1, forward strand.
CGGCGTCGTAACTGCGCAGGTGGAACCCGCAGCCCCCCAGCAGAGCGGTCAGGCTCAGCCAGCCGACTGCCATCCGCACCCTGCCGGGTACCGGCACTGGATCAGCCCACCACAATGTTGATCAGTTTGCCGGGCACCGGTATGACTTTGCGGACGGTCTTGCCTTCCACGAAACGCATCACGTTCTCGTTCCCCAGCGCCGCCGCCCGGGCGGTCTCTTCGTCGGCATCGGCGGCCAGGGTCACCCGGCCACGCACCTTACCGTTGACCTGCACCACCAGTTCCACGGTGTCCTGGACCAGCGCCGACGCGTCCACGTCCGGCCAGCGGGCTTCCACCAGCAAGCCCGATTCACCGAGCTGTTCCCACAGCCGCTGGGCCACGTGTGGCGCAATGGGGGAAATCACCAGCACCGCAATGCGCAGCGCCTCGTGCACGGCCGCGCGGTCGGCATCGCTCTGCGCCTCGGCCCGGCCTACGCTGTTGCTCAGTTCGTGCACTGCCGACACCACCGTGTTGAAGGTCAGGCGGCGGCCGTAGTCGTCGTCGGCGCGCTGCAGGGTCTCGTGTGCCTTGCGGCGCACGTCACGCCCGGCGTCGCTGAGCGCGGCCGGGTCCAGCGGCGCTACCGGCCCGCCCGCCAGATGATCCTGAACCTGGGTCCACAGCCGGCGGAAGAACCGGGCCTGGCCCTCGACCCCGGCTTCGCTCCACTCGAACGACTGATCCGGCGGCGCGGCGAACATCATGGCGGTGCGCACCGCGTCGGCGCCGTACTTGTCCAGCAGAAACTGCGGGTTGCCGGCGTCCCCGGAGGACTTGGACATCTTGCGGCCGTCCTTCAGCACCATCCCCAGCATCAACAAGCGGGTGAACGGCTCATCGGAATGGATCAGCCCCTCGTCGCGCATGAGCTTGTGGAAGAATCGTGCGTACAGCAGGTGCAGAATGGCGTGTTCGATGCCGCCCACGTAGTGGTCCACCGGGGTCCAGTAGTCGGCGCGCTCGTCCACCATGGGCGCGTTGGCGTCCGGGCAGGCGAAGCGCGCGTAGTACCACGACGACTCCATGAAGGTGTCGAAGGTGTCGGTCTCGCGGCGCGCGGCGCCCCCGCACTTCGGACAGGTCACCTCGTAGAAGCTCTTCATGGTGGTCAGCGGCGAGCGCACCCCCTCGAATGCCACCTCGGTAGGCAACACCACCGGCAGATCGTGCTCCGGCACCGGCACGATGCCGCAGTCACCGCAGTGGATCATCGGGATCGGGCAGCCCCAGTAACGCTGGCGGGACACGCCCCAGTCGCGCAGCCGGTAGTTGGTGCGGCGCTGGCCCAGGCCTTTGGCTTCCAGCGCCGCAGCGATGGCGTCGAAGGCTTCCGTGAAGCCGAGACCGTCGAAATCGCCCGAGTTGACCAGGCGTCCGTACGGCACGAACGCTTCTTTCTCCAGATCGCAGACCACGTCAGCGCCGTCTTCGGGCTCGATCACCTGCTTGATCGCAATGCCGTATTTGCGCGCGAACTCCCAGTCGCGCTGATCGTGACCCGGCACGGACATCACCGCCCCGGCGCCATATTCCATCAGTACGAAGTTGGCGATCCACACCGGCAGCGCTGCGCCGGTGAGCGGGTGGGTGACCGTCAATCCGGTGTCGACCCCTTCCTTCTCCAGCGTGGCGATGTCGGCTTCCGCAGTCTTGCGGTTCCTGCATTTCTCGATGAAGGCCGCCACTTCCGGCTTCGTCTGCGCGGCCCGAGCGGCCAGCGGATGCTCTGCCGCCACCGCCACGTAGGTGGCGCCGAGCAGGGTGTCGGGCCGGGTGGTGTAGACGGTCAGGGTGTCGTTGCCGCCCGGAATGGGGAAGTCGATGTCGATCCCTTCGCTGCGGCCGATCCAGTTGCGCTGCATGCTCTTCACCGACTCCGGCCAGCCATCCAGGCGGTCGAGCTCGGTGAGCAGCTCCTCGGCATAGTCGGTGATCTTGAGGAACCACTGTTCCATCTCGCGCCGTTCCACCGGCGCGTCCGAGCGCCAGCCGCGGCCATCCACTACCTGCTCGTTGGCGAGCACGGTCTGATCCACCGGATCCCAGTTCACCACCGAGCTCTTGCGGTAGACCAGACCCTTTTCGTACAGCTTGATGAAGAACCACTGCTCCCAGTGGTAATACTCCGGGTCGCAGGTGGCGAACTCGCGGCTCCAGTCGATGCCGAAGCCGAGCTGGCGCATCTGGCCGCGCATGTAGTCGATGTTGTCCCGGGTCCAGCTCGCCGGCGGAATGCCGTTCTTGATGGCGGCGTTCTCCGCCGGCAGACCAAACGCGTCCCAGCCCATGGGCTGCATGACATTGAAGCCCTTCAACCGGTGGTAGCGGTTGATCACGTCACCCAGGGTGTAGCAGCGCACGTGGCCCATGTGCAGCTGGCCGCTCGGGTACGGGAACATGGCCAGACAATAGAACTTCTCGCCGTCGCCGGCGTCGCCGGCCTCGAATGCGCGGGCCTCGGCCCATTGCCGCTGCACCGCGGGCTCCACTTGTTGCGGGTCGTATGTTGCCGTCATTGCTGGAAAAAAGTGTCGGTTTCCGGGAGGCGGCAAGGATACCATCGAATGCCGCCCGGAATGTCATGCGCCCCGGGATGACACGCTTCGTGGCGAACAGGAATCAGGCCTGGCTGGCGCGGTAGCTGCGCCAGCCACCATAACCGGTCACGTCCCGGGCGCCGGCCACAGCGCCTTCCTCGGCGATGAATCCGGTTACCACCGAACCGTCCTCGAGAGTCACCTTGCCGAGCCCCAGCGGGCTCGGGATGCCGGCCAGGAAACCGGCAACCCCCGCCGCCGGCACCGACCACACTTCGAGCTCGATGGGCGCGCCGCCGGCACTGCGCACCAGCGCCGGCCGCGGCGGCGTACCGCCCAGATCGAACAGGCGATAATCCGGCGCCGAACGGGTGGTGAGCGACAGCCGCGCACCGCGGCTGGTGAGCTGACCGTTGAGCGGCATGCCCGAAAGATGCGCGCCGCAAACGGCAATCTCCAGGTAGTCGGCCGCGTCCGGCAACGGCGCCAGGGGCATGGGCTCGCTATCCGCGCCCATACCCCAGGACCCTTCCCCGAGGTAACGGGCCGCCACCTCCAGCAGCAGACGGTCGTGAAAGGCCGGCGCAATCAACGTAACGCCGAACGGCACGCCGGCGTCGTCGAATCCGGCCGGGCAGGCCAGCGCCGCCAGATCCAGCAGATTGACGAAGTTGGTGTAGAGGCCGAGCCGGCTGTTCAGCTCGATCGGTTCCGCCGCCACCTCATCGAGGCGATAGCAACGCGCTGCGGTCGGCAGCAACAGGCAATCCAGGTCCGCCAGCAGAGCGCGGCAGCGGCCCGCCAGTTCGCGGCGCCGGTAATCGGCGCTGAAAGCATCGGCGGCACTCTGCCCGAGGCCCCCTTCCATGATACGGCGGGTCACCGGCAGCAGGTCCTCCGGCTGGCGCTTCAGTACCTCACCGACCGCCAGCGCCCGCTCCACCACCCAGGGCCCGTCGTAGAGCAGCCGGCCGGCTTCCAGAAGCGGCGCCACGTCGACCACGACCAGCTCGGCGCCGGCGGCCCGCAGGCGCCGCGCGGCGGCCTCGAACAGAGCACGGTTGCCGTCCGCACCGAAGAACTCCAACGCCGCCGGGTCGGCAATGCCGACCCGCCAGGACGATTCCGGACGGCGGTCCAGACCCAACCCGCCAAGTCCCGCGGCAGGCAGCCGCGCCGCCGGATCTTCCGCGTCGTAGTCGGCGGCCACCGTGAGCAGCCGGGCGGCGTCGTCCGGGCAGAGCGCGAAGATCGACACGCAATCCAGGGTCCGGCAGGCCGGGACTACGCCGCGGTTGCTCAACAGGCCCCGGGTCGGCTTGACCCCCAACAGGTTACCGAACGCGGCCGGCACCCGGCCCGAACCCGCGGTATCGGTACCGAGGGCGAAACTCACCTGACCCCGGGTCAGCGCGGCCGCCGAGCCGGAGCTGGAACCGCCGCTGATGAAGGCGGGATCGAAGGCGTTCGGCACCGCCCCGAACGGTGAGCGCGTCCCCACCAGACCGGTGGCGAACTGATCCAGGTTGGTTTTGCCGAGCGGGATGGCGCCGGCTGCCACCAGCCGCTCCACCACGTGGGCGTGCCGCTCGGGCACGTAGCGGAGCGCCTCGCAGCCCGCGGTGGTGGGCAGACCGGCGACGTCGATGTTGTCCTTAACCGCGAACGGAATGCCGTAGAGCGGCAATGCGGCGGGATCCGTCTGGTCCAGGCGGGCCAGGTACGGCTCCAGATCCTCGGGATCACAGACATGAATCCAGGCGTTGGCTGCAGCCGCGGCCTCGATCCGTCCCCGCAGCGCCGCAACGACCTGCCGTGGCGTGATCTGCTGCTGCCGGTACGCGCCCAGCAACGACTGAATGTCGAGACGGAATCCTTCAGGCATGGGTTTGCTCCCGGCGCTCCTCTGGCGCCAGGGCCAGAATCAGGGTGCCCGCGCGCACCGGCTCACCCTGCTGCACCAGCAACTTCTCGACGACGCCAGCAGCGGGCGCGCGCACCTCGATCTCCATTTTCATGGACTCCACCAGGGCCAGCAGTTCGCCGGCTTCCACGGTTACACCCGGTTCCACCAGCAGACGCCACAGGCTGCCGGCCACCGGCGATTCGACCCCGGTCAGATGGGCCGGCAGTTCCTCGGCCGGGTCCACAACCGCCGCCGCCGGTTCGCTCTCGGCCCGGTACTGCCCGGTGGCGTGCCAGTGCGCCAGTTCGGCATCGAATGCCGCGCTCCGCCGCTCGCGGAACGACTCGATGTCCGCGGCGTGGTCCTGCAGGAACGACTGGTAGGCATCCAGGTCGAACTCACTGTCCTCGACCCGCAGCGGGTAGCGGCCGAGGGGAAAGTCCCGGCGCGCCGCCAGCAGTTCCTCGTGGCTCACTTCGAAGAAGCGGATGCGGTCGAAGAAACGCAGCAGCCAGGGCTGCGGGAACGCCGGAGAACGCCGGTAACGGCTCCACACCTGCACCGTGCGGCCCACGAACTGATAGCCGCCCGGGCCTTCCATACCGTAGATGCACAGGTACGAGCCGCCGATGCCTACCGAGTTCTCCGCCGTCCAGGTGCGCGCCGGGTTGTACTTGGTGGTGACCAGCCGGTGCCGCGGATCGACCGGGGTCGCCACCGGCGCGCCCAGGTACACGTCACCCAGCCCCATGACCAGGTAACTGGCGTCGAGCACGATGCGTTTGACCTCGGCCACGTCGTCCAGCCCGTTGATGCGGCGGATGAACTCGATGTTGTCCGGGCACCACGGCGCGTCGCCGCGCACCGCCTGCATGTAATGCTGCACGGCCTGCTGGCAGACCTCGTCGTTCCAGGACAGCGGCAGATGCAGAATCCGCGACGGCACCCGGGTCACCGCGGCCACCGCCAGCGCTTCCAGGGCCTGCTCCAATCGCTCCAGCAGCGCGCGCCGGCTGAGCTGCCGCGGATCGAACTGAATCTGCAGCGAACGGATACCCGGCGTGAGTTCGCGGACCCCGGCCGGACTTTCCCGTTGCAGCCAGTCCATCAAGGCATGCACCCGGAACCGCGAGCGCAGATCCAGCACGTTGGCGCCGAACTCCAGCAGCAGCGCTTCGTCACCGGCGGCACGCACCGTGACGTCGTGCGCCTTCAGTTCCACCACCTCGGCCAGGCGCGCTGCCCGCGGAGCGGAACCCGCGGCGGCGTTCAGTGGCGCCAGGGCGGCAATGGCCGCATCCGCTTCGGCCCGGGCTGCCGCCACCGCCTGGGCGTCGTCCACCGCCGTGAAACGGACCCGGTCACCGGCCTTGAGCTGGCCGATCAGGCCGCGATCGGCGGTAATCACCGTGGCCGGGCAGACGAAGCCGCCCAGCGATGGCCCGTCCGGCCCCAGCAGCACCGGCATGTCGCCGGTGAAGTCGATGGTGCCCAGCGCATAAGCGTTGTCGTGAATGTTGGACGGGTGCAGACCGGCCTCACCGCCGTCGCGTCGCGCCCAGTTCGGTTTGGGCCCGATCAGCCGCACCCCGGTCCGGCTGGAGTTGTAGTGCACTTCCCAGTCGGTAACGAACAGCGCTTCGATGTCCTCCGGCGCAAAATAGTCCGGAGCGCTATGGGGCCCGGGCAGCACCCGCAGGGTCCAGTTCCCCGGATAGGCGGGCTGCTGGTCCGGCGCCAGCCGGGCGCGGGTGACTTCGCCTCCCTGCCAGCGCAACAGATCCCCGACCCGCAGGGCCCGGCCAGCGTAGCCGCCGAACTGGCCCAGGGTGAACGTCGCCCTGGCGCCGAGGTAACGCGGGCAATCGAAACCACCGGCGACGGCCAGGTAGCTGCGCATGCCGCCGCCGGTGAGCCGGCCGATGGTCAGGGTTGCCCCCGCCGCCACGTCCAGCGCCTGCCAGTAAGGCACCGGTTCCCCATCCAGGGACGCTTCCATGGGCGCCCCGGTCAGGGCGATGGTGGTGGCGGCACCGAACCGCAGAGTCGGCCCGGACACCGCCATTTCCAGTCCCGCAGCGCCTTCCGCATTGCCGAGCAGGCGGTTGGCCAGGCGCAGCGCCTGGTCGTCGAAGGGTCCCGAAGGCGGCACCCCCACCTGCCAGTAGCCGACCCGGCCGGGCCAGTCCTGAATGGTGGTCTGGGTACCGGCAGCCAGTACCTCGATGCCGTTCGCCGACCAGTCGAACTGATCCAGGTACCGGGTGGTGACCCGGCCATCGGCCATGGCCGGGTCGGCAAGCAGGGCGCCCAGCCAGGCGCCGTTGGTCTCGACCCCGCCAATGTGCAGACCCGCCACGGCCTGTTGCAGCGTGCCGAGGGCCGCGGCCCGGGTCGGCGCCGTGGTAATGACTTTGGCCAGCATCGGATCGAAGTTCGCCGATACCGTGAGGCCCGGCAGCAGCGCATGATCGATCCGCAGCGATTCCTCGCCCGCCACCGGGCCAGCGGCGGCGTCCGGCAGCTCGAGCCCGGTGATTTCTCCGGTCGCCGGCTCAAAACCGCGCGACGGTTTCTCGGCGTAGATCCGCACCTGCAACGCGTGGCCCCGGGGTGCCAGGCTGGCGCCCAGTTCGGCCAGCGGCGCCAGGGTCCCGTTGCCGAGCCGGATCATCCACTCCACCAGATCGATACCGTAAATCTGCTCGGTGACCCCGTGCTCCACCTGCAGCCGGGTGTTCATCTCCAGGAAATAGAACGCCTCCCGGTCGACGTCCAGTACGAACTCCACGGTACCGGCGCTGCGATAGTGCAGCGCAGCCGCCAGTTGCTGCGACCAGCGCGCCAGGTCCGCACGCTGGCCAGCGTCCAGGTGCGGCGCCGGGGCTTCTTCCACCACCTTCTGGTTGCGCCGCTGAGCGGAGCAGTCGCGCTCGCCCAGGGTCAGCACCCCGCCGGCGCCGTCACCGAACACCTGAACTTCGATGTGCCGCGCCCGGTCGACGAAGGTCTCCAGGTACACCCCGTCGTCGCCGAAGCTGGCCATGGCCTGCTGCCGCGCACTGTCGTAGGCGCGCACCAGCCCGGCCGGATCCCGGCAGATCTGCATGCCGATGCCGCCGCCGCCGGCGGTGGACTTCACGATCACCGGATAGCCCAGGCGCTCGGCCCAGTCCCGGGCCGCGGCCGCGTCTTCCAGCAGCGGTGAACCGGGCAACAGCGGCAGCCCGGCTTCAGCGGCGAGCTGGCGCGCAGTGTGCTTGAGACCGAAGGCTTCGATCTGGGCCGCGGTGGGGCCCAGGAACACCAGGCCGCGGGCTTCAGAGCGTTCCACGAAACCGGGGTTCTCCGACAGAAACCCGTAGCCAGGGTGCACCGCACCGGCGCCGGTTTCGGCGGCGACGGCGAGCAGCCGCTCGGTGTTCAGGTAAGTGTCCCGGGCGCTGCTGCCGCCCAGCGGCACCGCCTGGTCGGCATCGGCGACGTGGGCCGAACCGGCGTCGTCGTCGGCGTACACGGCGACGGACCCGAGGCCGAGCCGGCGCAGGGTCGTGATGATGCGGCTTGCCACCGCGCCGCGGTTGGCGATCAGTACCCGCTCGAACGGCCGCGCCACGGTCAGTTGTCCCACACCAGCATCTCAACCGGGGTCGGGTTGTAGGCATTGCACGGGTTGTTGAGCTGGGGACACACGGAAACCAGCACCAGTACGTCCATGCGGGCCACCAGCTCGACGTATTTTCCGGCGCCGGATATGCCGTCGGCGAAGGTCAGGGTGCCCGCCTCCGTGACCGGCACGTTCATGAAGAAGTTGATGTTGTGGGTGATGTCGCGCTTGCCGAGGCCAAGCTCCGCATGCTGTGCCACCGCCAGCATCCAGGAGTCACGGCAGGCGTGCATGGTCTTCTTCTCGAGGGCGTAACGCACCGTGTTGGACTCGGTGGCGCAGGCGCCGCCAAGGGTGTCGTGGCGGCCACAGGTGTCGGCCACGATCTCCAGCATGGGCCGGCCCCGGCTGGAGCGCAGTACGCTACCCGCGGTCAGATAGACATTGCCCTGCTCGCGGATGGTATCCATGGCCGAATACCGTTCCGCCGTGTCCTCGGCGTTGTAGAACAGCGTGTCCACCGCCTGATTGCCTTCCAGGTCGAGGATCCGCAAGGTCCTGCCGGTATTCAGGCGATACAGCCAGTAGTCGCCGGCTGCGACCGTTTGCCGATGACTGGCGCTCTCCGCCGGGCGGGTGCTGGTGACGATCAAAGCGCCACCTCCGGGTAGTGGCGCTCCAGACCCAGATGCCAGAGCTCGTTGTTGCGGAAGCCGCGCTGATTCTCTTCGCAGTGGTTGCGGCACACGTCGTCGGGCCCCGGAGGCCCGGCCTCGAACAGTTCGTAGATCACCGGGTGCCTGGGATACTCGGGCGAACGGTCCAGCGGGTGCGGACAGGTGTGCAGCACCACCAGCGTGTCCATTTCGAAACGCAGCGTGACGCTGCGGCCAGGGGCCCTGCCGTCCCGGTAGTGCAGCCCGCCGTCGCCGTCCGCCTCCACCCGGCTGAACAGGTTGACGTTGGCCGCCATGTCACGCTCGCCGAGGCCGTGTTTGGCCAGTTCCACCAGAAAGGCGCGATGGCCAGACAGGGTGCGCCCGTTGCGAGCCGTCTGATAACTCAGTTCACCCCAGCGCGCGGCCAGCGCCGCGTCGCTCAGGTTGCCGCACACGGTGTCGTGCCAGCCGCAGTCGTCGGCGATGATGGAGGCGAAAATCCGCCCCATGTCCGAATACAGACAGTGGCCGGCGGTGAGCTTGAAGGTGTGCTGACACTTGAGCGTGTCCGGGGCGTTGTAGCGCTCCAGGGGCGCCGACGGGTTGTACAGCAGCATCGCGCAATTGGCACCGCCGTCCGGGTCGGTCAGCCGCAGCCCCACGCCGCGCCGGGCCAGCAGGGACCAGTGGGTGCTGCCGGGAAGGGTGTCCTGATAGTTCATGCTGTCTCCGCTGCCGGTTGCCGCGGGCGCTGCCCACGGGAGATCTGACGACTGGTCTCTCCCGGGCTTTTGTCCCGCCGTGTAACCTCCACCGGAGCGGTGTCAGGTCGATGACTCTCGGACCAGCATCGCGCGCCACAGCGGATGCGCGACCGGAACCCTAGTCATCCATTTCGCACGTTGTCTGCTCGTGCCTTGTCGATCGCCTCTGGGTTGCCCACGCCGTGGGATGTCATTGGCAGGAGGCTATGCAAGTGCCGTTCCAGCGGGTAGCAGACGGTGTGTTGCCGTTGATCCTGGGGTCCCGCCCATGCCCCGCCCGGTTGCGGTGCCTGCCCGGCCCATAGCGCCCCAGAAAGGCGCACCGGTCAGCGGCGGCCGGAGCGCGTCCGCCGGTGGCTTGCCAGCAGAGCGGCCAGTATGAGTCCGAGCGCAACCAGAAACGGCACATGACCCCAGCGGGTGAACGGGGTGCTTCCGGACATGGCCCGGTAGCTGCCGGTCAGTACGCCGGGTTCGAACTGCGGCAGCCGGGTGACCACGCGGCCGCCCGCATCAATCACCGCGGTCACGCCATTGTTGGTCCCGCGCAACATCCAGCGGCCGTTCTCGAGCGCCCGCATCTGTGCCATCTGCAGATGCTGCAGCGGTCCGATGCTGGCGCCGAACCAGCTATCGTTGGAGATGGTCAGCAGCACGTCCGCCGCAGCGGCCTGGGTCCGCACCAGATCCGGGTACACCACCTCGTAGCAGATGGACATCACGGCGCGCTCCCCGCCCAGATCGAGCAGTGGCTGGCGCCAGGGACCCGGGGCGGCATGGGACATGGGCAGATCGAAGAACTCGATGGCGCCGCGCAGCAGCGATTCCAGGGGCACGTACTCGCCGAATGGCACCAGGCGCCGCTTCTGATAGATGCCGTGGCCACTGCCCAGCACCCGGGCGGTGTTGCGGAACACCACGTCGCCATCGGGCAGCCGCTCCAGCGCCGGCATGCCCAGAACCAGGGCGGCGCCGGACCGCCGCGCCCGGGCGTCGAGGGATTCCAGCACGCCGGTGGCCTCATGGGCCATGAAGGTCAGCGCGGCCTCCGGCCAGATGATCACGTCCGCCTGCCAGTGCGGCTCGGTGAGCGTCCGGTACCGGTCCAGGATCGGCAGCCGGTTTTCCGGCCGCCACTTGACGCTCTGCTCGACGTTACCCTGGACCAACGCCACCTGGCGCACGGCGCCCGCTTCCACCCAGGAGACCTGGCCAAGCCCAGCCCCTGCCAGCCACGGCGCCAGTCCGACGGCCAGGGCCAACGCCATGGTGCGGGGCTGGCGGGCCCGCCATCCGTCCACCAGCCGGACCGTCATGACCCCGGTCAGCGCCACCGCAAAACCCATCAGCAGCACCCCACCCACCGGCGCCAGCCCGGCCAATGGCGTTGCCAGATGGGCGTAGCCCAGATACAGCCAGGGGAACCCGGTGAGGGCCCAGGTCAGCACCCACTCGAAGACGCTGAAGAGCGCCGCGAACAACAACGCGTCCGACCACCCGCCGGCATCCGTCCCGCGACTGCTAAGACGCGCGAACAGCCAGCCGTTCGCCAGCATGAACAGCGCCAGCCCGGCCACGAACAGCAGCACCAGGAACCCCGCCAGAGGCGGCGCCGCATTACCGTAGACGTGAATGCTGACGTAAACCCAGGAGGCGCCGACGGCGTACTTGCCGACCCCGAACAGCCAGCCGTGCAGGGCGCCGTTGACGCCGGGACGGCGCATCACCGCGTACCAGAGCGCTACCGCGGCAATGCCGAGGGGCCAGAATCCGAAAGGAGCGAGTGACAGCGGCAACAGGGCCCCGCTGAGCAGGGCCGCGAGCCGGGTCATGAAGCGCGTTTGACCTGCAGTAGTCGCAGGCGGCGGGAATCCGCGTTCAGCACCTTGAAGCGCATGTCGTCGAGCTGCACCACCTCACCGCGGCCTGGCAGGTGGCCAAAAGCCTTGAGCACCAGACCGCCTACGGTGTCGAACTCTTCTTCGTCGAGCTGGACCCCGAAGTACTCGTTGAAGTCGTCCACCGCGGTGGTGGCCTTGACGTTGAAGGTATCGGTGTCGATCTGCTTGATGTAGCTCTGATCGTCCACGTCGTGTTCGTCTTCGATCTCGCCGACGATCTGCTCCAGCACGTCTTCGATGGTCACCACGCCGCTGACGTGGCCATATTCGTCGACCACCACCGCCATGTGGTTGCGGGTGGCCCGGAAGTCCTGCAGAAGCACGTTCAGCCGTTTGCTCTCCGGCACCACGGTGGCCTGCCGGATGTAGTCTTTTATGTCGAATCCGGAAAGCTGCTGCGACAGTGCCAGGGGCAACAGATCCTTGGCGTGCAGAATGCCCTTGATGTCGTCCAGGTCGTCGCCGATCACCGGATACCGGGAGTGCTGGCTTTCGATGATGGTGGGCAACAGCACGTCCGGTCCGTCGCCGGCCTTCAGATACACGAGCTGTGTGCGCGGGATCATGATGTCGCGCGCCTGCATGTCCGATACCTGCAGGGCACCGAAAATGATGTTGAGCGCTTCGGCGTCCATGATCTGACGGTCCGCTGCGTCGCGCAGCATTTCCATCAGTTCGCTGCGGTCCGACGGCTCGTCGCTGAACAGCGCGGACACCCAGTCGAGCAGGGTCCGCTTCGAAGCCAGTTGGCTGCTTTCGCTCATCCTTCCCCGTACGGGTCGCTTACCCCTAAGCTCCCCAGAATCTCTATTTCCAGACGTTCCATCCGTTCCGCTTCTTCGGCGGATACGTGATCGTAACCCAAAAGGTGCAGAACGCCATGCACAACCATATGGGCAAAGTGGTCATCATACGGCTTACCCTGGTCCCCGGCCTCTCGAAGCACCACGGGCGCGCACACCACCACGTCGCCGAGCACCCGTAATCCGGGCACCAGCGAGGGATCGAGGTCGGCCGGAAAGCTGAGGACGTTGGTGGGCGCATCCTTGTGCCGGAACTGGTGGTTGAGGTGCCGGGACTCCTCGGCATCCACCACCCGGATGCACAACTCGCCGCCGCCGTCACCCGCGTCGGCCTGGCGCAACGCGGCCCGGGCCCAGGTTTCGATGCGGCCGGCCGGCGGGATCGCCGACCCGGTGGCACTCTGCACGTCGATGTCCACCCTGGCGCCGCCTCAGCCGGTATTGCGGTCGCCGTCAGTGCCGGCCGCCGGTTCCCGGTAGGTCCCGTCCTGGAACGCCGCGTAGGCTTCGACGATCTTCTGCACCAGCGGGTGGCGCACCACGTCGCGGGAACTGAAATGGGTGAAGGCGATGCCCGGCACCCCGCGCAGCACGTTGCGCACGTTCACCAGCCCCGACTTCTGCCCTTTGGGCAGGTCGATCTGAGTGATGTCGCCGGTGATTACCGCGGTGGAGCCGAAGCCGATCCGGGTCAGGAACATCTTCATCTGTTCGATGGTGGTGTTCTGACTCTCGTCGAGAATGATGAAGGCGTTGTTCAGGGTGCGGCCGCGCATATAGGCCAGCGGCGCCACCTCGATGACGTTGCGCTCGATGTACTTGTTGACCCGTTCCACCCCCATCATCTCGTACAGGGCGTCGTACAGCGGCCGCAGGTACGGGTCGATCTTCTGGGCCAAGTCGCCGGGCAGGAAGCCCAGCTTTTCGCCGGCCTCGACCGCGGGGCGGACCAGCACGATGCGGCTGACCCGTTGGGATTCCAGCGCTTCCACGGCGCAGGCCACGGCCAGGTAGGTCTTGCCGGTACCGGCCGGCCCGATGCCGAAGTTGACGTCGTGCTGACGGATGGCCTCGACATAGCCGATCTGATTGCCGCCCCGGGGCATCACGGTCTTGCGTCCGGTGCGCACCACCCGGCCATCGATCTCGCCGGCGCCCGCCTGATCTTCCCGGGCCAGCAATTCGTCGACCCCGGAATCCTGCAGGAACAGGTGCACCACGTCGGGCTCGATGGCACTGCGCTCGGCGGTCTCGCGGTAGAGCTGAGACAGCAGGGCGCTGGCGGCCTTCAGGCGCGCCTCGGGACCGCTGAGCTGAAACTCGTTGCCACGATTACGGATCATTACGCCGAGGCGCTGTTCCAGATGCTTCAGGTTCTGATCGAGAGGCCCGCACAATGCGGCTAGACGTTGGGAATCGTCGGGTTCCAGAACGATGCGGGTGGTCAGCGGGACCACACGGGAGGGATCTTGGCTCAACTCAGGCCCTGTTCTGACTGCATTTTCGTAGCATATAAGGCCGGCCCGGGGTGTCAAATGAAGAATTTGTTCCGTTCCGGGGCGCCGCGCAGGCCGCACCGCGGGCCGGTTCCCGCGTCGCCGGTTCAGTCGGCTGGCGTCAGCAGGCGTCCGCGCAGGGAATTGGGCAGCGCTTCCTCGATCACGACCTCGGCAAAGCCCCCTACCAGATCGGCGCCAGGCGCCAGGAAGTTGACGACCCGGTTGTTCTCGGTGCGTCCGGCCAGGGCCACCGGCCCGCCGGCCGCGGTGGCACCGACCTCCTCCGGACGCCGGGAAGCCCCGGTCACCAGCAGGCGTTGCCGGCTGCCCACCATGCCCCGGGCGATGGCGTCGGCCTGGGCCCGGATGGTCGCCTGCAGCCGCGCCAGGCGGGCTTTCTTTTCGGCCATGGGAACGGGGTCGTCCAGGGCGGCCGCCGGGGTGCCCGGCCGGGCGCTGTAGATGAAACTGAAGGACACGTCGAAACCCACGGCCTCGATCAGGCGCATGGTGTCTTCGAAGTCTTCATCGGTCTCGCCGGGAAACCCGACGATGAAGTCCGAAGACAGGCTGATGTCCGGCCGCACACGCCGGATGGCCTCGATTTTCGCCAGGTAGTCGGCGGCCCGGTGACCGCGCTTCATGCGGGCCAGGATGCGGTCGGAGCCGGACTGTACCGGCAGATGGAGGTGATCCACCAGCGCCGGCACCGCGGCGAACGCCTGCACCAGGGAGTCGCTGAATTCCACCGGATGCGAGGTGGTGAAGCGGATCCGGTCGATGCCGTCGACCTCTGCAACGTAGTGGATCAGCTCCGCCAGATCCGCCACGTCGCCGTCGATGGCGCCGCGGTAGGCATTGACGTTCTGCCCCAGCAGGTTGACCTCGCGGACCCCCTGGGCAGCCAGCGCTACCACCTCGCGCATGACGTCGGTCACCGGCCGGCTGACTTCCTCGCCCCGGGTGTACGGGACCACACAGAACGTACAGTACTTGCTGCAACCCTCCATCACCGACACGTAGGCGGAGGGGCCCTCCGCCCGCGGCGCCGGTAAATGGTCGAACTTTTCGATCTCCGGGAAGGTCACGTCCACCACCGACAGGCGCTGGGCGGGAGATTGAGCCGGTCCGGCGGCAGCGCCACGGGCGGTCGTGCCGCTCTGAGCAGCAGAATTGCCCAGGGCCGCGTCCACCATCTGCGGCAGCCGATGCAGGGTCTGGGGCCCGAACACCATGTCCACGTACGGCGCACGCCGGGTAATGGCGTCGCCTTCCTGGCTGGCCACGCAGCCGCCGACGCCAATCACCAGATTCGGGTTACGCGCCTTCAGGGCCTTCCAGCGGCCGAGCTGATGGAACACCTTGTCCTGGGCCTTCTCGCGGATGGCGCAGGTGTTGATCAGGACCAGGTCGGCATCGTCCGCCTCGGCGACCAGCTCATAGCCGTGGCTGTCCCGCAGCACGTCGGCCATGCGCGACGAGTCGTACTCGTTCATCTGGCAGCCGTGAGTCTTGATGAACAGCTTTTTCGGCGGCGCGTGGGCGGCGTCTTTAAACAATTTTTCTGACATGATAATCCCGATCCAGGGCGCGGATTATAGAGCTTGCAATTTACCCCGACACCTCTATATACCCTGATTCAGCACATGCACCCTCAGCAGGACCGTTGTTCATGGCCGAAAGCCTCAAACAGATCTACAAAGTGTTGTTCCACAATCAGGGGCACGTCTACGAGGTCTATGCGCGAGCCATTTATCAGAGCGATCTGTATGGCTTCATCGAAATCGAAGACTACGTGTTCGGAACCCGCAGCAACATGGTCATCGACCCCAGCGAAGACAAGCTGCGCACGGAGTTCGAAGGCGTCCAGCGCAGCTTCATCCCCATGCACGCCGTAATCCGTATCGACGAGGTCGACAAGGAAGGCGTCGCCAAGATCACCGACAGCAAGGGCGGCAACATCACGCCGTTCCCGCTGCCCATGCCCCGGGACGGCGGCAACTCCTGAGCCGGCCGGGCGGGCGCCGCATTGACCGGGCGTAACGGGACCGGGCCGAACCGGACCGGGCAGAACTGGATCGAGCACTGGGCGGAGGTTCAGGGCGACAAGCCGGCCTGGATCTTCGCCGCCGCCGGCGAGCCCCACGTCACGGTCAGCTATGCGGCCCTGGCCGATCTGGCCTTCCGCGGCAGCCGCTACCTGCGGGCACTGGGGCTGGGCGTCGGCGACGGCATTGCCGTGTTGTCGCCCAACCACCGGCACTCGCCGGCGGTACATACTGCGGCGCAACTCGCCGGCCTCTACTACACGCCCATCAGCGTGCAGTTCCAGCGCGACGAAGTGCAGCACATCCTGCGGGATTGTGATGCCGCGGTACTGATCTGCCACCGCAGCCAGCGGGACAAGGCCGTGTACGCGCCACAGCAGGTGGTCGTGGACATCGAGGACTGGGAGTCGCTGATCGCCGGATATCCGGCGCGCCTCGTCGACGACGCCGCAGAAGGCGCGGAGATGCTCTATTCCTCCGGCACCACCGGCAAGCCGAAAGGGGTGCGGGCGGCCCGCCCGGGGGCCCCGCTCGGCACCACCTCGGAACTGTTCAAGCGCCGGCTGGATCTGCACCGGATCGACGCCGGCAGCGTGTATCTGTCCACCGCGCCGCTCTATCACTCCGCGCCGCTGCGCTACGTGAACATGATCCAGCGCTGCGGGGGCACCAGCGTGATCATGTCCCACTTCGACGCCGCCGCCAGCCTGGCGCTGATCGAACGCTACCGGGTGTCCCACAGCCAGTGGGTGCCCACCATGTTCGTACGGTTGTTGCGGCTGCCGGAAACGGAGCGCCGCCGCTTCGACCTGTCCAGCCATCGGGTGGCCGTGCACGCGGCCGCGCCCTGCCCGCCGCAGATCAAGCAGCAGATGCTCGACTGGTGGGGACCCATCGTCTACGAGTACTACTCCGGCACCGAAGGCAACGGCCAGACCGCCATCAGCCCCCAGGAGTGGCTGCAGCATCCCGGCTCCGTGGGCCGGCCGGTGCTCGGCGCGGTACACATCCTGGACGACAGCGGGCAGGAGCTCGGCCCCGGCGAAACCGGCCGGGTCTACTTTTCCGGAGGTCCCCGGTTCGAGTACTACAAAGACCCGGCCAAGACCGCGGCGGCCTACGACAGCGAGGGCCGCTCGACCCTGGGCGACATCGGCCACGTCGATGCCGACGGTTACCTGTACCTCACCGACCGCGCTTCCCACATGATCATCTCCGGCGGGGTCAACATCTACCCGCGCGAGGTCGAGGACGTGCTGGTGAGCCACCCGGCCGTACGCGATGCGGCGGTGTTCGGCATTCCGGATCCGGAGTTCGGCGAACAGGTGAAGGCGGCGGTGGAGCTGTTCGACGGCGCCGCGGTCGACGCCACCGAACTGATCGCCTGGTGCCGCGGCCGCATCGCCCACCTCAAGTGCCCGCGCAGCATCGATTTCCATGCAGCGCTGCCCCGGCACCAGACCGGCAAGCTGTACAAGGAGTCCCTCAAGCGGCCGTACTGGCCGGCTTGAGGGAGCGGTTCCGGGTCAGCCGCCGAAGTCGACGCTGACCGTCACGCCGTAGGTCTTCGGCATGCCGGTGAAGCGCAGCAGCACGTCGTTCACGTGCTGCATCTGGTTCCAGTAGTGCTCGTCGGTGATGTTGCGGCCCCAGGCCCAGACCCGCCAGCCGCCGGACGCGGATTCCAGCCCCGCACGCACGTCCAACAGGGTGCGGCTGTTGATCTCCAGCTTCCAGTCGCCCACCAGGGTGGGAATGTCCCCGGTGCAGGTCTGGGACGGATCCCGGCAGGTGTCGTAAAAGAAGGCGTTGGTTTCGTCCTGGTAGTTGGCATTGGCGCCGACGAAGGCGATCCAGCCGTTACCCAGGCCCCATTCGTACTGCACGTCGACGTTGGCCGTGCTGGTCGGCGCGTTGGGGAACTCCTGCCCGGAAAAGTCCTTGGGTGCGGCGTTGAAGCCGCCGATGAAGAAGGGATCGAAGTTCATGAATTCGCCGTCCACCTCCGACTTGGCGTAGCTGTAGGCCGGCGCGATGCGCAGGCCTTCGAGGGGATACCAGTCGAGGGCGATCTCGAAGCCGTTCACGTGAGACTCCGGCACGTTGACCATGGCCGGCAGCGAGCCGAAGAACGGATCGGGAATGGCGCCCAGCACCTGTTTGTCGGTGTAGTCGTAGTAGAAAGCGGCGGCGTTGAGCTGCAGGGTTTCATCCAGCAGGCCCGTTTTGACACCGACTTCGTAGGCGATCAGCTTTTCCTGGGTGGCCGGTTCGAGCTGTACCGAGGCCGAGGTGGCGACGGTCGGGTAACTGCCGCTCTTGTAACCCTGGCTGACGTTGGCGTAGGCCATGCCGCTGTCCGAAAACGCCCATTGCAGACCCAGCCGCCAGGACCAGTTGTCTTCGTCGAGTTCGCCGGGAAAGCCGGCCGCAATCGGGTTGTACAGTGGCGCCGGACCGGTGGTGCCGCACTCCCCGGGGCCCACCAGCAGCGGGCTGGGCGAACCCAGGAAAGTCTGGATCAGGAACGAGATCTGGGCCCAGGTCTGATCGCCGCCGTCACCGCCACAGCCCCGGAAATCGCGCTTCTGATCGGTGTAACGCAGTCCGGCGTCCAGGGTCAGGCTGTCGGTGAGGGGGAGTTCCATGTTGCCGAACACGGCCCAGGTCTCCACTTCCTGGCGGCTGTAGGGATTGGTCGGCCCCAGCGGAATGCCCAGGGTCGGAACCGCGGTGGAGATGCCATAGGTCTGCAGGAAATTGTCCCAGGTAGACGTTTCCTCGTAGTTGACCCCCATCACCCAGTTGCCGGCGTCACCCAGGCCGCCGGCCAGCCGCAGCTCCTGGAAGAACGCCTTCAGGTAACCGGTCTGGTAGGACTCGTAGTCCTGATAGATCTGGCCGTCACTCTCCAGCCGCTGGTCCCGGGTGAATTTTTCGTAACTGGTCAGCGAGGTCAGGGTCAGGTCCTCGTTGAGATCGAAGTCCATGCGCAGCGACGTGGACCAGAAGTCGTTGTCTTTGGCCGCGGACTCGCAGTTGTCGTAGAGCCGGTTGGTGAGGTTCTCCGGATTGCCGTCCGGGTCGATCTCACCGGTGACGTTGGCCGGCGTGCCGCCGTCCACGTTCACGCACGGTCCCCAGTCGGCGGCCCGGTTGTTGTGCGGTGCAAACGGGTAATCCGCGACCAGGTCGTTGAGCGCCCCTTCGGTGGGGCTGAGCGGCGCGATGCCAGCGAGCTGGGCGCGCAGGGAGTCCCCTTCGTCGATGAACCCGCTGGCGGTGAACAGGGCCCGGAAGCGCCCATCCGCATCGTACTGCAGCGTCAACCGGCCACTCAGGAAATCCTGGTCGCCGGCTTCGTCGTCGAGTTCGTAGTCGCGGCCGTTTTCGGTCCAGTAGGGATCCGGCGGCAGATTCAGGTCCCGGGTGTAGCTCTTCTGCCACGCGCCGGACTGAATGGTACGCGCCGCCAGCCGGTAGCTGACGGAGTCGGTCAGAGGTCCGCTGACGAACCCTTCCACGTCGAAGGTATCGAACCGGCCATAACTGGCGTTGACCCCCGCCTCGAAAACCTCAGTCGGCTTGTTGGCGATGTAGTTCACCGCGCCGCCGGTGGCGTTCTGACCGAACAGCGTGCCTTGCGGCCCCTTGAGCACCTCGACCCGCTGCAGATCCAGCACCAGGCCCTGGGTCATGGCCGAAAACGGCAACGGCATCTCGTCCAGGTACACGCTGACCGTCGGGCTCGACGCCAGCGCCGTATCCTGAAATCCGACGCCGCGGATGGTGTAGACCTGGGTTCCGTAGTAGGTGACGTTGGAGTTGAACCCCGTCACCACCTTGTACAACTCACCGGTATCGGTAATGCCCAGGTCGTTCAGCCGCTCGCCGGTGGCCGCCTGAATCGACATGCCGACGTCGTTTATGTTCTCTTCGCGCTTCTGCGCGGTCACGACAATCTCTTCGATCAGCCTCGATCCGCCCTCCGCGGCATGGGCGGACGGCGCGCTGACCGCAAGCAGCGGCAGGGACACGGCAAGGCAAACGGACAGGCAGGCAGGCGCGCGCTCGGGCGCTGGCAGGCAACGTTCCATCGTATCTCCCCTCTGGCGCGAACCGGTGCTTCCGGGTGGAAGTTAGAACACGCTTTAGTTTCCTCGCAGTGCAAAAGACCACAAACTAAAACGCGTTGCAAGCCCCGGGGGGAAAACGGGCGCCGCGCGTCGCGGCGCGGAGTATTCAGGCGGCCCGGTGGCTGCCGGGTTGGAACGCCGGAGCGGCGGCATCGAGCCGGGCCCTCGCCATCTGGTCCGCCACCCGGCTGGTGGCCACGCCGGTGCGCGCCGACTGCTCGAAAATGGCGCCCAGCCGACGGCCGATGCCGCTGACCCGGCTTTCTGTCCACTCGGGGTGGCGTTCACCCAGGTACTCGGCGGCCACGCTGATGACGCCGCCAGCGTTGATCACGTAATCCGGGGCATAGAGGATACCGCGCTGCTGCAGCAAGTCGCCCACCGCATCGTCCGCCAGCTGGTTGTTGGCGGCGCCCGCGACGATTCCGGCCCGCAAGCTTTCGACGCTGTCACGGTTCAGGACGCCGCCCAGGGCACAGGGCGCAACCACGTCCACGTCCAGGGCCAGCACCTCGTCGACGCCTGCCGCCTCGGCCCCGAGACCCTTGACTACCCGGCGAACCCGGTCTTCGGCGAGGTCCGCCACCCACAATCGGGCGCCCCGTTCGCACAGCATGGACGCCAGATGGAAGCCGACATTGCCGAGGCCCTGAATGGCGACCCGTACGCCTTCCAGGGCGCGCTTTCCCGACCGCGCGTAAACCGCTTCCTGGATGCCGAGGAGCACGCCGCGCGCCGTGTGCGGCGACGGATCGCCACCGAAGCCGTTGTCACCGAGACCGGACACGTAGCGAGTAACGCGCGCCACCGCGCGCATGTCGGCCACGTGCATGCCCACGTCCTCGGCGGTCACGTAACGCCCGCCCAGGTCTTCCACCCAGGCGCCGAAGGTTTCGAGCTGGGCCGTGGTCAGGACCCGGCCCGGCTGCCCGAGGATCACCGCCTTGCCGCCGCCGAACGGCAGATCGGCCAGCGCGTTCTTGAAGGTCATGCCGCGGGACAGCCGCAGCGCATCATCCAGCGCGGCGGCGGGATCGGGGTAGGCCCAGTGCCGGCAGCCACCGGCAGCCGGACCCAGCCGGGTACTGTGCAGGGCGATGACCGCCCGCAGCCCCGTGGTTGCATCTTCACGGACGACGATCTGCTCGTGGCCTGCGTCGAACACGTTCATGAGACTGGTGCTCCGAGAGCAAGGGTATCAGTGCATGATAGCGACGAAACCCGGGAAATTCTTATCTGATAGACCTTGAAAAGGTCACCTTATTGGTTTATTCATGCACGTATTGCACGAACGCAACATGAACAAACCTATCCATCTCGAACGAAGTGGCCGCCATGAACGAAACGCCCTCACCCCTGGATGCCTTCGACCGGCAGATCCTGGACCTGCTGCAGGAGGACGCCTCGCTTTCCGCCGCCGAAATCGGCGCCCGGATCGGCCTGTCGCAATCACCGTGCTGGCGGCGCATCAACCGCCTGGACCGCGAAGGCTACATCAGGGGCCGGGTGGCGCTGCTGGACCGCCATCACCTGGACCTGGACGTACTGGTTTTCGCCATGGTCAAACTCACCGCCCATGGCCGGCGGTCCCTGCCGGAGTTTGCGGAGGCCATCCGCGGGCGCTCTGAGGTTCTGGAATGTTACACCCTTCTGGGTGACATGGACTTCCTGCTGCGGATCGTGGTTCCGGACATTCAGGCTTACGAGCACTTCTTCTTCGAAACCCTGTCGCAACTGCCCGGCGTGCAGGAAGTTCACTCCAACATCGCCATGTCGGAGATGAAATCCACGACCCGTCTGCCCATCGCCGCTCAGTAGTCCTCATCGAGCAGAGGAAACGCACTCAGCACCCCGGGAATACTGACCGGCGCCGCCGTGGTGAGCAGTTCCGGTGTCAGATCCTCGAGGTCATCGGCCCCGAGCAGGGCCATCGTAGTGACGATCTCGTGCTCGAGAATGCCCAGCGCGGCAACCAGGGCCTCGACCCCACCGGCGGCCAGGGCCAGGGCTTCCAGCCGGCCGATCCCGACCGCGCGCGCGCCAAGACAGAGCGCCTTGACCACGTCGGCGCCACGCATGAAGCCGCCGTCCACCAGCACCGGCACCCGGCCGGCAACGGCTTCGGTCACCTCGGGCAGCACGTCGATGCTGCCGCGGCCGTGATCGAGTTGCCGGCCGCCATGGTTGGAGACGTAGACCACATCCACGCCGGCCTCCACGCAGCGCGCCGCGTCCGCCGCCGTCGCCACCCCCTTCACCAGTAACGGAATGTCGAAACGCTCCTTGACCCGGGCCACCGTGTCCCAGTTCATGCGGGCCTGAAAACTGAAATCGGACGCACCGGTGCGGCTGCCGGAGGGCGGCACGTAACGTTTCAGAATGTCCCGCTCGCGGCGCGAGTAGGTCTGGGTATCGGCGGTCAGGCAGAAACCGGTGTAACCGGCCGCCACTGCCCGACCGATGATGTCGTCCATCCAGGCCTCGTCACCCATCAGGTAGAGCTGATAGATGCGGGGCCCCGGCACCTCGGCGGCAACGGCCTCGAAATCCGGCAGGCACACCGAACTGAGAATCTGCAGGATGCCGAATTCACTGGCGGCCCGGGCGGCAGCAGCGCCGCCATGGGCGTTGAACACCTGCAGCGAGCCGATGGGGCCGAGCACCACGGGGATGCGCAGCGGCGAGCCCAGCAGCGTGGTCGCTGCCTGCACCCGACTCACGTCACGCAGGATTCGCGGCCGGTAGGCCAGGCGGTCGAGACTGGCGCGATGCGGCGCACAGTGGTTTCGCTGTCGGCGCCGCCTACCAGATAGTCCCAGGCATTCCGGTCCAGGTTGTGCCGGGCCTGCCGCACGATCTCGTGCAGCGTCCGATAGCTCATCACCCCTCCCCGCATTACCCGGCCCACCCGAGGCAGCGATGCTAGCACGGCGTGCCAGGCCAACCGCGGCCCGGTAGAATGCGCCCCTTTCCAGCAGGAGACGACCAGCATGGCAGCAATGGTGATCGTGGGCGCCGGCCACGCCGCGG
This sequence comes from uncultured Gammaproteobacteria bacterium, assembly GCA_942491135.1. GTDB lineage: Bacteria > Pseudomonadota > Gammaproteobacteria > Pseudomonadales > Azotimanducaceae > UBA7803. The sequence continues at coordinate 225,581 of CALNZS010000017.1, forward strand.
GACAGGCGGCCGCAAGCCTTCGCCAGGAAGGTTACGACGGCGAGATCATCATCCTCGGCGATGAGGGTCACATACCCTACCAGCGCCCGCCGCTGTCCAAGCAGTACCTGGCCGGGGAGCACGGCCTGGAGAAAGTGCACCTGCGGCCGGCCAAGTTCTACCAAGACAAGAACATCACCGTGCGCACCGGGGTCCGGGTCCAGTCCATCGACACGGCCGCGGCCACGGTAACCACCAATGGCGGCGAAACCATCGCCTACGACAAGCTGCTGCTGGCCACCGGCGGCCGGGTGCGGGAACTCACGATTCCCGGTCACGACCTGCGTGGCATTCACTATCTGCGCGGCATCGACGACGTCGACGGGATCCGCCAGGAATTTGCCCCCGGCAAGAAGCTGGTCATCGTTGGCGGCGGTTATATCGGCCTGGAAGTGGCCTCGGTGGCCGTGGAATCCGGCCTCGAGGTCCACGTACTGGAGATGGAGGGCCGGATTCTGCAACGGGTCACCACCGAGCGCATGTCGGCCTACTATCACCAGCTTCACGAATCGCGCGGGGTGCACATCCACACCCGGGCCGCCGCCACCGCCTTCAAGGGCAGCGGCCACGTTCAGGCGGTGCTGTGCGGCGACGACGAGTACCCGGCAGACATCGTGCTGGTGGGAATCGGCATCATCCCCAACGTAGAGATCGCCCGCGATGCCGGCATCGAATGCGACAACGGTATTCTGGTGGACGAGCACTGCCGCACGTCGACGGACAACGTGTTCGCCGCCGGCGACTGCACCAACCATCCCAATCCGCTGCTCGGCCGCCGTCTGCGCCTGGAATCGGTACCCAACGCCATGGAGCAGGCGCGGGTGGCCGCGGCCAACATGTGCGGCGGTGACAAAACCTACGCCAGCATCCCCTGGTTCTGGTCGGATCAGTACGAACTGAAGCTGCAGATGGTGGGCTTCTCCGCCGACGGCGATCACGAGGTCGTGCGCGGCGACATCGGCGCCAATCAGTTCGCCGTGTTCTACCTGAAGGACGGAGTCCTGGTGGCCGCCGATGCGGTGAACAGCGCCAAGGAGTTCATGGTGTGCCGGCAGCTCGTTGGTAAGCCGGTAGACGCCGGAGTCCTGGCCGATCCCGACACCGACCTGAAAACGCTGCTGAAACGCTGACCGGCGGGCGGCGGCGCCCTCAGACACTGCACGAGAGCACCCGCGAGATCTGACACAGATCCCGGCCGCTCTCGTCGCGCCACTGGTTGAAGGCCGCCTGAATGCGGGCCAGCGCCTTGCGGCTGGTGGGCTCCCGGTCGCTGTCGACCACCCCCTGGGCGCGCAGTGCGGTCAGCACGTCCAGCGACAGCACCGGCGTGTCCTTGCCGACGAAACGCAGGAAGAAGCGTCCGGTCTGCCCGCCCAGGCGGTCGCCGCGGCGCTTCAGCTCGAGCCACAGGCCAACGATGTCGGTGACCGGCCACTCGGCGAGAAAAGCGCCGAACCCGCCCCAGTGCTCCCGGACGTCCAGAATGAACGCCGCATTGCGCGGCACGGAGCGAATCTTGGCGGCGTTGCGCACGATGCGGTCGTCCGCCCCGAGCGCCTCCAGCGCCTCGTCACCGAGCAGCGCACACGACGCCACGTCGAAGCCGTCGAACGCCATTTCGAAGCCGGGCCATTTGTGTTCGATGATCTGCCAGACGAAGCCGGCACGGAACACGCAGCGGGTCATCTCCGCCAGGTAATCGGCGTCGCGGCGGGCGCTCAATTCGCGCTCCGACGCGGCCTGGGGAAGTAGCGCCTGCAGGGCCTCCATGCCCCCCTTGCGCTCGGCGGCACGCTGAAAGATGCTATCGAAGGAATCCACGAGCCCACCCTCGAGGTGACGCGCAGCATGATCGACGTGGTGGACAAAGAGCGTCAAGGTCTGGACCCGAAGCTGAAGGATCTGCTTTCGGAAGACCGTGGCAACGACGGCGACCTGGTTTACTGCAGCACCTGCTCCCAGGCCGTAGCCCGCAAGTCCGATGCCACCGCGGTCAATGGCAGCCACAGCCACCACTGCACCAATCCCTACGGCATCCGCTTTCACGTCGGCTGCTTCGCCTCGGCGCTCGGCTGCGACCTGTCGGGCCAGCCCACGGCCGCCGACACCTGGTTCCCCGGCTTCCGCTGGCGTCTGGCCACCTGCTCTGGCTGCAGCATGCACCTCGGCTGGTACTTCGAACGCGGCGAGGAATACTTCTACGGACTGATCGTGGACCGGATACGGGAAGCGTGAGGACCGGCGTGCGCGGGGACCTGTGATAGCATCCCGGCGCTATGCGCACCGTCACCACCATCGAGATCAGCAAGGACTACCTGCACTTCAACTCGGCGCATTTCACCATTTTTTCCGCCAGTGAACGGGAAGATCTGCACGGTCACACCTTTTACGTCCGGGCCTTCGTCGACAGCCCGGTGGGCGACGATGGGCTGGCCTTCGACTATCAGCTCTTCAAGGATCTGCTCGCCGGGCTGTGTGCGGAGCTCGACGAGAAGGTGCTGCTGCCGGAACGCTCGCCGCATCTGAGCCTGGAGCATGCCGACGGTTATCTGATCGCCCACTTTGCCGGCGAGCGGATTCCGTTCCTGCCGCGCGACGTGAAATGCCTGCCGCTGCGCAACATCACCGTCGAGGAACTGGCGCCGTGGCTGCTGGACCGCGCCCGCAGCGCACCCGAGGTGCAGGCGCTGCCGCTGACCCGGCTGCAGATTCAGGTGTCCTCCGGACCCGGTCAGTGGGCGGGTGCGCAGTGGCGCGCCTGACAACGGAAAACTGAGCCAAGGATCGTCGTTATGAACCTTCTCGTCGTCACCGGCGGCAGCGCCGGTATCGGGGCCGCCACCGCCCGCCGTTTCGTGGACGCCGGCTATGGTGTCATCAACCTGTCGCGGCGCCCCTGTCCGGTCGAGGGCGTTACCCACCTCGGCTGCGACCTGGCCGACCCGGGCTTCGCGGACGCCATCGGTGCCGAGCTGGCCGGTCACCTGGAAGGCGCCGATACCGTGACCCTGGTGCACAACGCGGCGCGCATGGATTCCGACTCCGCCGCCGCCACCGACAGCGCCACGCTGCGCCAGGTGTTCGAAATCAACCTGGTGGCGCCGAACTCGCTCAACGCCTTGTGCCTGCCGTTCATGAAGCCCGGCTCGGCCATCGTCTACGTGGGCTCGACCCTGTCCGAGAAAGCGGTGCCCGGATCCTTCAGCTACGTCGTGTCCAAACACGCGCTGGTGGGGATGATGCGGGCCACCTGTCAGGATCTGGCGGGCTCGGGCGTTCACACCGCCTGTGTCTGCCCGGGTTTCACCGATACCGAGATGCTGCGCGAGCACGTACCACCGGAGGTGATGGGAGCGGTGCGCGCCATGTCGGCATTCGGCCGGCTGATCACCCCCGAGGAGATCGCCGGTACCATCCACTGGGCCGCCGCCAGTCCGGTCATCAACGGCGCCGTGATCCACGCCAACCTCGGGCAGGTGGAGCGCTGATGAGCGACCTCAGCGCCGACGGCGACTGGCACACCGACGGCGCCCAAGGCGTCTCGCCGGAAATCGCCGAGCGCCGCGAGCGGGTGTTTCTGGTGCTGGCAGGCTTCTTCCTGTGCGCCATGACCCTGCTCAACGTGGTCGGCATCACCCGTTTCATTCAACTGGGTCCCATGCAGCTTGCGGTAGGGGTTCTGCCCTACCCGCTGACCTTTCTATGCACGGACCTCATCAGCGAACTGTACGGGCGGCGGCGCGCCAACTTCCTGGTGTGGGTGGGTTTTGCGCTGAACTTTTTCATTCTGGCCACACTGTGGCTGGGCAACGCACTGCCCGCGGTGCCCGCCGACAGCCAGCCGCCCTGGCAGGCCATTCAACTGGCCGAGGATCTGGCGCTGCCCAACGGCCAGATTCTGACCGGCAGCGTCGAGCTGTTTCAGGTGCTGTTCGCCTGCACCTCGGGCGCGGTATTCGCTTCCATGATGGCGTACATCGCCGCCCAGTACTGCGACGTGCAGCTCTTCCACTTTTTCAAACGGCTGACCCGCGGCCGGCACCTGTGGCTGCGCAACAACTTCTCCACCATGACCAGCCAGCTCGTGGATTCGTTCATGGTGATCGCGGTGACCTTCGGCGCCACCTTCCTGGCTGGCGGAATCAGCGCCGCCGCCATGCTGGTGCTGATGGGCAGCAACTACCTGTTCAAACTGTTCGTGGCCCTGGCGGACACCCTGCCCTTCTACTGGCTGACCGCGCGGCTCAAGCGTTATCTGCAGATCGATACCCTGCACGTGCTCGACTGAGCCGCCCGGGGGCCCCTGACGGGCTCAGCGCCGGTGGGTCAGGAACTGCCCGTTGACGCAGTTCTGCAGGTGACCGCGGGTCAGGTAGGCCATGGCCACCTCACCGCCCTTGTAGCGCATGTCGTACACGCTCTCCGGAGTGAAGAACGCGGAGTGGGGGGTGATCAACAGGCGATGGTCGATCCACGGCTCGTCCGCCGCCCACGCCGCCAGCAGCGGATGCTGCGGATCCGCCGGCTCCACCGGCAGTACGTCCAGACCGGCGGCCTGGATCCGCTCCTCCCTGAGCGCCTGGTGCAGCGCATCCAGGTCCACCAGGGGACCGCGGGCGGTGTTGATCAGAATCAGCCCCGGTCTGGCGCTGGCCAGCACCCGGGCATCGATGACGTTACGGGTCTCCTCCGACAGCGGCAGGTGCAGACTGACCACGTCACTGTCCGCCATCAGGCCCGCCAGGCTGTCCACCCGGCGGATACCCAGCGCCAGATCGGCGCCATTTTCCCGATACGGGTCGTAGAACACCACGTCCATCCCCAGCGCCTTCGCGCGCAACGCGGCGGCGGTTCCGATACGGCCCAGCCCGACGATGCCGAAGGTGCAGACGGACAGCCGGCGCCCGAACGGGTTCAGCGCCGGACGCCAGTTGCCGCGCAGGTCGCGCTTCAACTCGCGGGTATGAAAGGTAATGCTCTTCATCAGCGAGAGCATGAGGGCGATGGCGTGATCGGCCACCTCCTGGGTGCCGTAGTCGGGCACGTTGCAGACCGGTATGCCCCGCTTGCCCCAGTCGGCCAGATCGAGGTTGTCGAATCCAACCTTGGGGGTCACCAGGATCCGGCACCGTTGCAGCCGCTCACGAAACTCGGCGGGCACGTCGGCGACAGTGACCAGCGCGTCGCAGCCTTGCCACTGCTCGTCTGACACCGCATCGAACGCGGCGCAGAACTCCGCCCGGCCCTGGTCGCCGACACTGGCAATCTCGATTTCGCGTCCCTCGGGCCAGCGCATGGCGGGCCACAGCACCCGGTAGGTCATGATTCCCCTCCTGCTTACGACCGCGCCGCATCCCCGGCGCGGCGCTGGGCGTTCACGCGCCAGCAATCTCGATGGCGCGCGCCACCGATCGTTCGACCCGATCCACCGGCAGATCCGGCAGACCGAGGCGCGCCACGATCAGATGGGTCATGCCCAGGCGCTGCCGGTATTCGGCAACCCGTTCGGCCACGTAGCCCGCTTCACCGACGATGGTCCAGGTCTCGGCGCTCGACTCCGCCGCCACCCGGCCGCTGGCGCGGGCCCGGCGTTCCAGCAGGTCCCGGACCTGGCGGGTCTCGGCAGCGCCCTCGGTCACGAATAGCGCCCGCATGATCGGCCGCTCCGGCGGAACCGGGGCGCCGGCCTCCCGCGCGGCCACTTCGTGGCTGGCATAGTTGTGCACCAGCACTTCCAGCGGCTCCACCGGCGAGGCCAGGTACGGCAATCCCAGCCGGCCGGCCTGGGCCAGGGCTTTGGGTCCGAATGCGGCCACCCAGATGGGCGGGTGCGGTTGCTGCACCGGCAGCGGGTCCACAACCACACCTTCCTGGTCCTCCGCCATGCCAGGTGCGCGTACCGGGGCCCCGGACCAGGCCTCGATCATGCACGCCAGGCAGGCCTCGAAGCGGCTGCGCTTGTCCCGCGGCAGAACGTTGAAGGCCCGCAGCATGTCGGCGGCAAAGCCCCGCCCCACGCCCAGCGTTACCCGGCCGGAGGAAAGCTGATCGAGCACGGCGACCTGCTCGGCCGCCTGCAGCGGGTGGCGCAGCGGCAACAGGTAAGACGTAGTGGCAAGCCGGATGGTGTGGGTGGTCGCGGCCGCCGCCGCCAGCAGCATGAGCGGTTCCGGCATGGCATCGGGATTACGCTCGCTGCGGAAGTGGCTTTCCGGCAGCCAGAAACTGTCGTAGCCCAGACCTTCGGCCTGTTGCGCCTGGCGCGCCATGCCGGCCGCGGTGCGGTCCCGGGGCAGCCACGGGGTTACCCCGACCTTCAAGAGGCGGAGCCCGGTTGGTTCCCGACGAAAGCGAGGACTGGCGGCATGGTTCTCCCGTCCGGCCGCGCCCCAAGGGCGCCGAAGTCGGACGATTATGCCATTGCAGGCGCAGAGCGGGCCCGCTTCACCGCGGTGCGATTGCGTCCGCCAGACCGGCAAAGGCCGGGCGCGCCAGCAATGCCTGAACACACGGTTCCGACGGCGCGCGCCGACGCTGTTTCCAATCCAGGGCCAGCGACCAGGCGTGCGCCGCTGCCGGCGTCGCCGCGGCGCACAACCGGCTCAATGCGTCCGATCCGCCCGTCACCCTCGCCGGAGCAGTAACCGGAGGGAAGCGGCCGGCAGCGGTTGGCTGCACCGGGGCCGGTCGGACATCGCCCGGCGCTTGCGCCGAGGCAACGCCCGGTCCCGGGCCGGCGGACCGGATTGCCGCCGCGTCCGATGGCGCCGTCGCCGCCTCTGCATCCGGCGTCCCGCCGGGCAGCTCCTGGGGCACGCTAGCCGCCCGTTCCGGGGCCGCTTCCTCCGGGCGTTCCTCTGGCGCGGCGCTCTGCCGGGAGGCCGGTTCGGCCGCCGCCAGCAGCACGCCACCGACCACAACCAGGCCAATCAGCGCCAGGACACTGGCTCGATCACCGATGCCCAGCCCTGGCCGCCCTGGTTGGGAACGTTTTCCTGCAGCGAAGAGGCCGCGGCCGGTTTCCCCGGCGGCCGCTGACGCCGACCGGCCAGTGGAGGACCTCTCGGGATCAGGGTCGGCAATGGCATCCGGCTGCGGCGCCCGGACCATCCCCGGACGGCGTAACCAGCGAGCCAGGGCCACAACTTTGCGGTCCGCGGACCGGGCCGGCCAGCGCTGCAGCCGCACCGCACGCAGACACGGCCCCGGTAGCGGGGTGTCGTCCAGGCACGCGACCACAATCCGGGCGCCGTCGTCGAACAGGCCAGTGATCGCCGGAACGTCCAGGGCTCTGGCAGTCCACGCGACGATCAGGGGACTTGCCGGCCGGGGCGGCGCGGCCTGTCGCACGGTGACGGTCCAGTCCGCAATGCCCAACGCCTGAGCGAGCAGATCCGCCAGCAGGGCCACGCGATGCTGGTCATCGGCTGCGCAGATCAGATCCAGGTTGGTCATGATGCTTCACGATAGCCAGGGCGACGGCCACTTTCTGTGACCCAGTCTGTAGCGCGGATGAAAATTGCGCCCCGGAATCGAGGCCGGCGCCAGGTGCCCGGACGGCTAGCGCCGGGCCATCGGCAGTGCCGGCGCGTAGCGGAGCTGGTGCAGGTACATGGCCCGAGCGGTTCCCCGCACCGCGGCCACCTGACGGTCGAGCACGAACTCCCGATACAGCGGATCGTCTTCCAGCAGCACACAACGGGCGTCGCCACCCGGCTGACAGCGGAAGTTCACCCGCCGGCCGAAATTGTTGCCGGCCTGGCCATAGTCGCCGAAGTCGCCGGCAACCCGGGCCGGCTGCCAGAACGCCTCCCAGGTGGTGGGCAGCCCGCCCATGGGCGACGCCACCGCCGCCAGGGTATCGTGGGCCACCTCTTCCAGCGCCGCGCGGAAGCTCTCCGGCGCCGGTTTCAGGAAATCGCAGTCCATGGCTTCGACCTCGGACTCGAGCAACTCGGCGTCCAGCTTGTAGCTGTCGAAGCGGTCGCCGAAACTCCAGCGCCACCAGCGCGCGGTGTAAACCGGTACCGCCCGCGAGGGCGCGCTCACCAGTTGCACGTAGCTGACGATACGGCCGAGCTCTTCGTAACGTTCGGTTTCGTCCTCGAGCTTGCGCACTTCCCGCGAGACGTCGTCGAAATGCTCCATGAACCGGGTGTTGACCAGCCACAGGAAGCGACGGTCCTCCTCGCCGGCCACGTCGTAGTAGCCCCAGCGGAACATGCGCACGAACGCATTGGTATTGGCCAGCCCCATGTTGCTGGTGGCGATGAAGCGGACCTGCAGCGGGGTCAGCGGCACGGCGTCGCCGCCTTCCATGCAGCGGTTGAAGGTTTTGGCGGCGACGAAGGTCAGGCGCTGATGGACTTCCGGCTCATAGCCGAACGCGGGCGCACCCAGCCAGGCGGCCCCGCAGACTACCAGCGCACGCAGCAACCGTCTGGCGCCAGCCTCAACCACAGCCGGTCCCCTGGGCCTGTGCCGGCGCACCGGCGGAATCGGCGCCGGCGGCCCCGAAGGGCTCCACCCTTTCTGCCGATTCCAGGCGGTCCAGCAGTTGCCGGATGCTCCGGTCGGTGCCGGGCCAGACCGCATCGGGCAGCACCTCGGCGGCGGGAACCAGCACGAAGCGCCGGTCCACGGCCCGGGGATGAGGCAACACGAAGTCCGCGCTGTTGCGAACCTGGTTGCCGAACAGCAGCAGGTCCAGGTCCAGCTCTCGGGGGGCGTTACGTTCGGCGGCCGGCGCCCGCCCATGCTGGCGTTCGAGCCGTTTCAACTCGCTGAGCATGGCCTCGGGACCGATATCCGCGCGGGGCTGAAAGGCCACCGCGGCATTGACGAAGTCACCGGACCCGGGCGGGCAGTCCACGGGCGACGTACGCCACAGGCCGGAGCGGCGGATGGGACTGATGGCAAAACGCTCCAGGGCGTCCATGGCCAGGTGCACGGTCGCCGCCGAGTCTCCCCGGTTGGAGCCCAGCCCGATCAGCACCCAGACATCGATACCTGCGGCCATTACGGCGACTCGCTCGCGCATTCTTCAGGGTGCAAGTCTACCCTCCGCGCCGTGGTAATCCAGCAGCCTCCCTGGCAAACTCGAACGCCTTTCAAATCGGTCCGGTGAGGAAGCTATGAAGGCTGCTGTCCTGCGCGAAATCAACAAACCCCTGGAAATCGAAGACGTTCAGCACGGCGATCCCGGGCCTCGCGAAGTTCTGGTGCGTACCGTGGCGGCCGGTGTCTGCCATTCGGACCTGCACTTTCAGAACGGCTCCTACCCCTATCCGCTGCCGGCCGTGCTCGGTCACGAGTCCGCCGGCATCGTGGAAGCCGTCGGCTCGGATGTCACCTACGTCAAGCCAGGGGATCACGTCATCACCTGCCTGTCGGCGTTCTGCGGCCATTGCGAATACTGCATTACCGGACACATGTCCCTGTGCCAGGAACCGGAACTGCAGCGGGCGCCGGATCAGCCGCCGCGTCTGGCCAAGAGCGACGAGACCCTGTGGCAGTTCCTCAACCTGTCCTCGTTCGCCGAGTACATGCTGGTGCACGAGCACGCCATCGCCAAGATCCGCGAAGACATGCCCATGGACCGGGCGGCTCTGATCGGCTGCGGCGTGACCACCGGTGTCGGCGCGGTGATTCACACCGCTAAAGTGGAGCCCGGCAGCACGGTGGCCGTGATCGGCTGCGGCGGGGTCGGCCTGTCGGCGATCAACGGCGCCGCCATCGCCGGCGCCGCCCGCATCATCGCGGTGGACATGGTGCCCTCCAAGCTGGAACTGGCGCGCAAGTTCGGCGCCACCGACGTGGTCAACGCCAAGGACAACGATCCGGTGGCCGCGGTCATGGAAATGACCAAAGGCGGCGTGCATTACTCGTTCGAAGCCATCGGCCTCAAGGTGACCGCGGAGCAGTCTTTCAAAATGCTGGCCCGGGGCGGCACCGCCACCATCATCGGCATGATTCCGGTGGGCACCATGGTCGAACTGCATGGCCCGGAATTCCTGATGGAGCGCAAGATGCAGGGCTCCAACATGGGCTCGAACCGGTTCCGCGTGGACATGCCGCGTTTCGTCGAGCTGTACCTGCAGGGGCGCCTGCATCTGGACGATCTGATCTCGCGGCGCATCAAGCTGGAAGACGTGAACGACGGCATGGAAGCGCTGAAAACCGGGGAAGTTGCCCGCAGCGTCATCATGTTCGACTGACGGCGCCAGGCCGCGACACGTAGTCCGCGCCATGATCGAAACCGTCCGCCCCGAAGACGTGGGCCTCGGCAGTAACCGCCTCGAGCGCGTCAGCGAGTGGCTCGAGGCCCAGGTCGAGGGCGAGCGCCTGGCCGGCGCCAGCGTGCTGGTCTGGCGCCGCGGGGCGCCGGCCTACGTGCGTTGCGCCGGACTGGCCGACCTGGAGACAGGCCGGGCTTTCGACACCGACACCATCGTACGCGTCTACTCCATGACCAAGCCGGTCACCACGGTAGCGGCCATGATGCTCTACGAGGCCGGCTGCTTTCAGCTCGATGATCCGGTCAGCCGCTATCTGCCGGAGTTCGCCGAAACCCGGGTCTGGACCGGGGGCGACGGCGACATCGACGACACCGTGCCCATGGCGACACCCATGACGGTGCGCCATCTGATGACCCACACCTCCGGGCTCACTTACGGGTTCATGCAGGCCAACGTGGTGGACGCCCGCTACCGTGCCGAGCGCATCGAATTCCCCGGCGACGCCGGCAGCCTGGAAGAACTGGTGGACCGCCTGGCCGGCATTCCGCTGATCTGCCAGCCCGGCTCGGCCTGGAACTACAGCGTTTCCACCGACGTGCTGGGCCGGCTGGTGGAGATCTGGTCCGGCCGCAGCCTGCAGCAGTTCTTCGCCGACGAGATCTTCGGTCCGCTGGCCATGAACGAAACCGGCTTCCACGTCGCGCCGGAGAATCACAGCCGCTTCGCCTCGCTCTATGCCCCGCCGTCCGGGGCCGGCATGAGTCAGGTCGGCCGGACCACCTTGAACCCGCACAGCGAGCCGCCGCGACGCGGTCTGAAACTGCAGGAAGCAGCCGCCGGCAGCCGCTTTCTGAGTCCCACGGAACTCTACTCCGGCGGCGGCGGGCTCACCTCCACCCTGGGCGACTACGCACGCTTCTGCCAGATGCTGATCCGCGGCGGCGAACTGGACGGCAACCGGCTGCTCAGCCCCAAGACCGTGCACTACATGCGTACCAACCACCTGCCGGACAACCGGGACATGGCGGCCATGGGCCAGCCGGTGTGGAGCGAAACCAGCTACGACGGCATCGGCTTCGGACTCGGCTTTGCCGTGGTGCTGGACCCGGTCAAGGCGCAGATCATCACCTCACCCGGGGAACACCACTGGGGCGGCGCCGCCAGCACGTTCTTCTGGATCGACCCGCAGGAAGACCTGTTCACCATTTTCCTGACCCAGCTCATGCCCTCTTCCACCTACCCGATCCGGCGCGAACTGCGCACCCGGGTTTACCAGGCGCTCGTCGACAGCAACGCCCACTGAACCTCAGCGAATCGCGACGTAACCGTACTGTCCGGAGCGGTAGACCCGCAGCAGAAGCTGCCGGTCACCGCTGGCCGAACCAGTCCGAAGATCGCCGAGATCGCGAATCGCCTGCCGGTTAACCGCCACCACCACGTCGCCCGGGCGCAGTCCGTAGTGCCAGGCCCGGCTCTCCTGATCGACGTCGGTCACCAGCACCCCAGCGCCCAGGCCGGCCTCGTCCTGATTACGGAAGTTCTGCAGCTCGGTCCCGGCCAGCCGCGGGTCGATGCGCTCGCCGAACACCTTCTCCAGGTGATCGTCCCGGATCTCCAGGGTCATGCGCCGTGCGCGGCCGTCGCGAACCACCTCCATGTCGACGCTCTGATCGATGAAGATCACGGCGGCCTGACTGTGGAAATCCGTGATGCGCCGGATCGGCCGATCGCCGACCCGCACGATCACGTCGCCCGCCCGCACCCCGGCCTCATCCGCGGCGCTGTCCGGCTCCACCTCGACCACCACCACGCCATCGTGCCGTTCCAGCGCAAAGGCTTCCGCCAGCTCCACGTTCAGCGCCTGCACCGCCAGGCCCAGGTAGCCGCGCCGCACTTCGCCGTGGGTGATGAGCTGGTCCATGATGGAGCGGACCATGTTGGCCGGAATGGCGAAGCCGATACCGACGTTGGTGCCGGTGGGCGCCAGAATGGCCGTGTTGATGCCGATGAGCTGTCCGGACAGGTCCACCAGGGCGCCGCCGGAGTTGCCGGGATTGATGGAGGCGTCGGTCTGGATGAAGTCCTCGTAACCTTCGATGCCGAGGCCGCTGCGGCCCAGCGCGCTGACGATGCCGCTGGTGACGGTCTGGTTGAGTCCGAACGGATTACCGATGGCCACCACGAAGTCACCGACCCGCAGCGACGCGGAATCACCGAACTCGATCTGCGCCAGGTCCTCGGGCTCGACCTTGAGCACCGCCAGGTCCACCTGGGCGTCCGTTCCCACCAGTTCGGCGTTCAGAGAGCGCCCGTCCGACAGGGTCACGGTGATCTCGTCGGCCCGCGCCACCACATGGTTGTTGGTCACGATGTAGCCCTGGCCGGCGTCCACCACCACGCCGGAACCGGCGCTCTGGGTGCGCCGGTAGCGCTGCCGCTCCGGTACGTTGAAGAAGCGCCGGAAGAACGGATCCTCCAGCAGCGGGTTACGCACCTGTACCGTGGTGTAGGTGGCAATGTTCACCACCGCCGGGGTGGTCCGGTCGAGCATGGGCGCCAGACTCGGCATGGGTTCGCCGTCGGCGGTCCGTGCCGGCAATGCGGCCTGTGCGGTAAGCGCCGTGCACAGCAGCAGCACGGCCGGAATGCGGGGCATCAGAGACTCCATCGCGCGGGCCTGCCGCGTCTGCAGGCCGGGTCCAGAAAAAAGCGCCGCACAGTTTACGACAGGTTCGCCTTGCCGGGCACGGCCGGACCCCGGCCCGCTGCTGCCATGAGTGCCAGGGCGAGGACCGCGCCCGCCGCCGCCATCAGGTAGGCGGGCCGGTAGCCGGCCGCTTCGAACACCAGCCCCATCAGGGTCGGCCCCATGGCCACCCCGAGCACGGTCAACGCGTTGGACAGCGCAAATATGCGCGCGTAGGCCGGGCCGCCGAACGCTTCCGCCAGCCACAGGGGATGCAGCATCAGCAGGTTGCCGACACTGGCGCCGAACAACGCGGCCCCGGCCACCACCGAAGCGGGCCCGTCCGCCACGGCCAGCAGCGTCAGTCCCAGCCCCTGATTGACCAGGTTACCCAGGGTGAACGGGCGGATCGGGATGAAGGTCACCAGCCAGCCACCCAGGAACCGCCCGAGGATGCTGCAGGCCGTCAGTGCCTGAACGGCGTAAGCCGCGACCCGGTAGTCGGCGATCTGGGCGGCGCGATTGTAGAGGTGGGCGATGCCGCCCACCTGGAAGCCGAGGCAGACCACGTAGGCCAGGGTGAGCAGCACAAAAAAGCGGGTACCGATGGCCGCCCGATAACGCCATTCACCGGAGACCGGGCGTGGCGTTCCGGACAGCCCCGGCTCCGCCGGCGGGCAATCGCGCACGATCAGCAGCACCACCGGCGCCACCAGCAGCAGGAAGGCGGCGCCGAACCAGGGCATGGTAGCGGCCAACCCGAAATCGTGCAGGGCCCGGGCCGACAGTGGCGTCAGCAGGATCCCGCCCGCGGACAGACCGGTGGAGGCGATCGACAACGCCACCGAGCGATCCGGACCGGGAAACCAGCGGGTCACCAGGGTGGTCGCGGTAACGATGGACACCGCGCTGTTGCCGATCCCGAACAGGCAGAAACACAGGTGCAGTTGCCAGAGTTCGGTGGCGCCGCCCACGCTGCCGAGGGCGACGGCGCCCAGGGCCGCGCCGGCGATCATGATCCAGCGTACGTCGTGCCGTTCCAGCAGGCGGGCCACCCCCATGCCGGCCACACCACCCACCACGAAGAACACGCTGGCCACCATGGACAGGTCGGCCACCGAAAATCCGCGTTCCGCCGCGAGTACGCTGATGTACACCGACAGGTTGTAGAAACTGAAACCGGAGGACACGGTCAGTACCAGAAAGATCCCGGCAACGATCCACCAGCGGTGTCTTTCCGGCCTGCCCTCTGTCATGGCGGTCCCCGATCGAAGCGCCGCAGTGTAACCGGGTTGACAGGCTGCTGACGGCGCGGAATGCTGCGCGCCCGCCGAGATCGAGATTCTCATGCCCATAAGGAGCGTCATCCGGCACGTTCAAAGCGGCCAGTGGCTGACGTTTGCCGACCCGGTGGACGTGCTCGAAGCCGCCGCTCCCGCCGACGCCGCCGGCGTGATCGATCAGGCGGAACGGCGCTGCCGTGACCAGGGCCTGTACGCGTTGGGGTTCGTCACCTACGAAGCGGCCCCGGGGCTGGCACCAGAACTCTCGGCCCACCCACCCGGCATACTGCCGCCGGCCTGGTTCGCTCTGTATCGACGACCGGAATCCCGCCAGCGCCCCGCCGCCAGCGGCTGGACGCCGGCACCACTCGATTGGCAGGCGGACCTCGGCCACGACGACTACCTGGCGGCCATCCGGCGCATCCGCGAACACCTCGTCCGCGGCGATACCTACCAGGTGAACTTCAGCTACCGGTTGCGCGCGGCCCTCGACCAGGCCGGCCTTTCCGAGGCCGGCTCGGGACTGTTCGAGCAGATGATCGCGGCGCAGCCGGACGGCTACGGCGCGCTGCTGGAGACCGATGCCTGGGGCCTGGCCAGCGCCAGCCCGGAGCTGTTCCTGGCCCGCCGGCTGGCAGCGGACGGGGCCCGGGTGGTCTCCCAGCCGATGAAGGGAACGGCGGCCCGTGGGCCGGAAGCGGTGAGCGACCGGGCCCAGGCGCGCTGGCTGGGCGATTCCACCAAAAACCGGGCCGAGAACCTGATGATTACCGACATGGTGCGCAACGACATCGGCCGCCTGGCGGTGACCGGCAGCGTGCGCACCGAAGCGCTGTTCCAGCTTCAGCGCCACCCGACCCTGTGGCAGATGACCAGCACCGTGTCCGGCCGCTGCGATGCGCCGCTGGTGGATCTGCTGCGCGCTCTGTTTCCGGCGGCCTCGATCACCGGCGCACCGAAACGGCACACCATGCGCATCATCCGTGAACTGGAGTCGAGTCCACGGGAGATCTACACCGGAACCATAGGACTGATCGAACCCGACGGCGCCGCGCAGTTCAACGTGGCCATCCGCACCGCCTGGCTCGACAAACGGCGCGGAGTTGCGGAATACGGGGTGGGCGGCGGCATCGTCTGGGATTCCGATCCCGAGGAAGAACACGCCGAGACCCTGACCAAGGCCCGTATCGTCCGGCAGCCGGCGCGGCCTTCGTTCGCGCTGCTGGAAACCCTGCTGTGGGAGCCGGACGCGGGGTTTCTGCTGGCCGAGGAACACCTGACCCGGCTCGGCGAGGCGGCCAGCTACTTCGACCGCAGTTTCGACCCGGTGGCGGCGCGCCGGTGCCTCGACCAGCGCGCGGCAGCCTGGCGGCAGAGCGCGGCCGGGGCCCAGCGCGTCAGGCTGCTGGTGCAGCCGGATGGCAGCATCGACCTGGAAGCCGCCGGGGTGAACGCGCGCCCGGCGCCGGCCCGGGTAGCGCTGGTGCCGGCCCCGGTACTCGACGACCCGTTCGTGTACCACAAGACCACCCATCGGGCCGTATACCAGCAGGCCCTGGAGCAGGCCCGTATCCGCGACCCGGCCGCCGACGACGCGATTCTGGTGAACGAGCGTGGCGAGGTGACCGAGTCGACCATTGCCAATGTGGTGGCCGACATCGGCGGCGAACTCGTGACCCCGCCGCGGGAGTGCGGTCTGTTGAACGGCATCTACCGGCAGCACCTGGTTGCCACCGGCGCCGTGAAGGAACGGGTCCTGACCCCCGACGCGTTGCGCCGGGCCCGGACCCTGTACCTGGTGAACTCGGTCCGGCGGCGCTGGCCGATCACCCTCCTCCCCCGAACGGGGGACTGACTGCGCCCTTTTCGTGCCGGCGCGCACGGCGCCGCCGTGACGGCTTCGACCTTTTTTGCGCACTGCATCACAAACTTCCCGGTCCGCTATCCGGACAATTGCCTTGCCTGACGACGAGCCCGTTTGTGGACCGCTATCGGAACCCCGAAGGACAAGAAGGACAAGGAAGTACCGCCATGACCCGCCATCACGTTCTACCACCCCTGGGCGCCCTGGCCACCGCCTTCGCGCTGGCGGCCCCCGCCATGGCCGCCGCAACCAGCTACAGCGATTCCGGGGCCACGTCGGCGCTGGAGGAGATCGTGGTGACGGCGCGGAAACGGCCGGAACGGTTCAGCGACGTACCGGCTTCGCTGACGGTACTGAACGCCGACGTCCTGGCCACCATGGGCGCCACCAGTCTGGCCGACGTGGAACTGCGGCTGCCCAACTTCGGCTCCGACGACAGCACCTTCAGTGCCTTCACCAGCCGCTACGTGCGCGGCCTCAACGCCGGCGCCCGCAACATCGGTTTCGACTCGGGCTACGCCGTGTTCGTAGACGGGGTCTACAGCGGCCGCTACGTAACCGCGAACCGGGCCCTGCAGGACGTGGAACGGGTGGAATACCTGCCCGGCCCCCAGGGCACCCTGTTCGGACGCAATACCACCCTGGGTGTGGTGAACATCGTGTCCCGTGCGCCGGGCCCGGTGCCCACCGCGGACATGGGCCTCGGCTTCGGCAGTGACGGCCAGCGCAGCGCCCGCATCAGCGGCTCGATGCCCCTCGCCGGTAGCTGGCGCGCCACCGCCTCCGCCGGCCGCCAGGCGCGCGACGGTCTGGTCGAGAACCAGTACCTGGACCGCGCCGGCAACAACCACGATCAATGGGATGCGCGGACCGCGCTCTACGGCGACATCGCCGGCTGGCGCACGGTGCTGGCCGCCGACTACTACCAGAACACGCCGGACCTGATCTGGGTCCAGCGCCTGGAAGGCCTGGGCGAACTCCCGCCCCGGGTCGCGAGCAACGATCTGGCGGGACGCCTGGATGACCAGGACTGGGGCACGTCGCTGACCCTGGAGCGGGACTTCGCCGCCGGCACCCTGACCAGCATCACCGCCTACCGGGAAAGCCGAAGCGACGCCGACGCCGACGACGATGCCTGGGAAGTGCCGGTGCAGCATCTGGTGAACTGGATCGAGGACACCGATCAGTTCTCCCAGGAACTGCGCCTGAGCGGTGAGGCCGGCGCTTACGACTACCTGCTGGGCGCCTACCTGCTGGACCAGCAGGCGCGTTCGTCCCGCTCGGTGGTTTCCTTCTTCGGCCAGGGCCACGTCTCCGGCGCCGTGGACAGCCGCACTTACGCCCTGTTCGCCACCCTCGGCCGCAACCTGACCGACCGCCTGCACGGCGAACTGGGCCTGCGCTGGTCCGACGAATCCAAGGACATGCCCTACTACACCCAGCAGGGCGGCGGCGTGCTCATCGATTTCGACACCCAGGACGCGCGCAGCGTAACCAGCCTGTCGCCGTCGGCGAGCCTGCGCTTCGCGCTGAGCGAATCCACCACTCTGTACGGCCGCTACGCCCAGGCTTTCAAATCCGGCGGCTTCAACCTGGACATCGTTACCGATCCGCTGCTCGGCGACCGGGAATTCGACGACGAACAGGTCGACACCCTGGAAGCCGGGGTCCGCTCGGTGCTGCTGGACGGCCGCCTGCGCCTGGGCGCCGCCGCCTTCTACTCGAAGTACGACGACCTGCAGGTGAGCCAGTACCGGATCATGGAAGGCGCCACGTTGCCCACCCTGCGCATCACCAATGCCGCCTCGGCTCACACCCGCGGGGTGGAGGCCAACGCCGAACTGCTGCTGGGACGCTGGCTGGTGACCGCGGCCGTCGGCCAGACCCACAGCGAAATCGACGACTTCCCGGACCCGCTGGGCCCCGATACCGGCAACTACGCCGGCAACAGCCTGGGAGGACCGGACTGGACCACCAGCGTGATGGTGCAGTACGCCCAGCCCCTCGGGCGCCTGGGTGAGCTCACCCTGTCCGCCGAGCACCTGTTCCAGGATCGCCTGGGCGGCGCCCTGAACGACGATCCCCTGACCTGGTCGGATCCGCTGTCGGAAGTGAACCTGCGGGCAGCCTTGGCCTTCGGCGAGAATCAGCGCTGGCAGGTCAGCGCCTGGGTGGACAACGTGCTGGACGCGGACCACGTGGTGCAGCGCGCGCGCAACGCCGCGCCGGGCCTGATGATGCTGATCGGCTATCCGCCGGAGATCGCCGACAGCACGGTAGGCATGTACAACGATCCGCGGACGTTTGGTCTGGAGCTCAGCGTCGCGCTCTGACGCGAGCTAGAGGCACTGCAGTTCTGCCTTGCAGAACTGCTTAAGCCTTGGCGCTTCTCGCCAAAGGGCCAGCCAGAACGCGAAGTAGAGCAGCGCACCGAGTACGGCGAGCTTGATCATCCAGAGCACGGCCGTGGCCACACCTGCGGGCACGCCGCGCATCACCAACCAGCCGGCGACACGCTGCTCGCGGCGCAGGTATCCACGCCAGGCACGGCCAGCCCCCCGGCCCAGCCGGTGGCTCCAGCGCCCGTTTGTGCGTGTTGGTGGTCATGCTCATGTGCCTCGGCTTCAGTGGTGCCTCACCTCGCGGAGCGGCCGGTCGTGACCTGCTCTCCAGCAAAGACCGCGAATCAGGAAGACGGGTTGCGGCCGGGAGAGCCGGGTTGGCTCGGGCCGCAGATCGATTAGATTCTGCACGATAAATCAAACATTATGCTACTTTCCATGCACGTTCTTGCAATGGCTCCTAGGGGTCGATTGGATTCTGTGCTATTTTTAAAACATGAGCGGAAATTCTCGGCATCAGGTAATCAAGCGGCTGCAGGCGGGACTCCCCCGCGGGGCGCCGTTCGACCTTGCCACCCTGAGCCAGTTCGGGGTGTCGCCCCAGCTCGCCGCCCACTATGCCGACGGCGGGTGGCTCGTGCGCCTGGCCCATGGCGTCTATGCCTTCCCGAACGATGAGTTCGGGGTCTACGGTGCGCTGAAGTTCCTGCAACAGCGCGTGCCCGGCCTGCACGTCGGCGGCAAGAGCGCCCTGGCCCTGCATGGGGTGCGGCACAACCTGGGCAGCCGGGAGGCGCTGGTGCTGTGGGGCGACGGTCGCTTCGCGTTGCCGGCCTGGTTCACTTCGCGCTTTCCGGCCCGCTACGTCCACGCCCGCCTATTCGACTGGCCGGACACGGCGCTGGCCGGCAAGACCCTGACCACGCCGCCTGGCCTGCCCGGGGATCTGCCGGTCGCAGCCCCCGAGCGTGCCGTGCTGGAGCTGCTGTACGAAGCCGGCGTCAAGCAGAGCCTCGAAGAGGCCCGCAACCTCTTCGATGGACTGCGTTCTCCCCGCAAGGACTTGCTCGGGCAACTGCTGTCCTGCTGCGCCAGCGTGAAGGCCGTGCGCCTGTTCCTGACCTGGGCGCGCGAGACCAGCCTCGTGGATGTCGATGCCCTGCTGGAGCAGTACCCGGTTCGCACCGGCAGCAACACGCGCTGGATGAGCCGCCTCGATGACGGCACCTTGCTGAGCCTGAGACCTCATGGATAAGACCTACGCGGACACCGTTCGCCTGCTGCTGGCCGTCGCGCCAGACGTGTTCGCCAACGACATCTTCGCCATGAAGGGCGGCACGGCCATCAACCTCTTCGTGCGGGACATGCCGCGCCTTTCGGTGGACATCGACGTGGTGTACCTCCCGTGGCAGACGCCGCGCGACGAAGCGCTGCAAGCCATCAACCAGGAGCTGGCCGCCATCGCCACGCGCGTTGCGCCACTGGGCCTGCAGACACGCCTGGTTCGCGCCAAGGACCTGGGAGACACCAAGCTGATCGTCGAGAACGACGCCAGCCAGGTGAAGATCGAGGTCAATGTCGTGTTCCGCGGCAGCGTGCTGCCCGTCGAGCGGCGGCCGCTGAGCGCCAAGACCAGCGACCTATTCGGCGTCGAGTTCGAGCTGCCGGTTCTGGCACCGGACGAGCTGTACGCCAGCAAGCTGGTGGCCGCGCTGGATCGACAGCACCCCCGCGACCTGTTCGACGTGTGGCAGCTCTATGAATCGGGCGACATCAGCGACGGCATGGTCGAGTGCTTCGTGATCTATTTGGCGGGCCACAACCGGCCGCCTCACGAAGTGCTGTTCGGCAACGACAAGGACTTCGCCGGCGAGTACCAGCGGGCCTTTGTCGGCATGACCGAAGTGGACTGCTCCCTGAAGACACTGCTCGACGCTCGCGGCAGGCTGCGGCGCGAGCTGCCACAGCGACTGAGCACCGCGCACAGGCGGTTTCTGAGCGGGCTGGCGCGCGCAGAACCGGACTGGTCGCTGGTGCAGTGCCAGCACGCCGCGCAACTGCCGGCACTGCGCTGGAAGCTCGCCAATCTCGAAACCTTCCGCAAGCGCCGTCCCGACGACTTCGCAGCGCAATCCGCCGCCCTCGACACCGGCTTGGGCCAGAGCTGACGAACATCCCGCAGCGCCCCACTCGGGATTGCCCCATGCCGCATTCATCGTGGCATCCGCGAAGCAGCGGCCCTATACGCAAAGGCTTCCGACAAAGGCCAAAGGGCTGGGAAGGGACAAAGGAAGGGCGCCAAGGGGAAAGGTCCTATCCTGAAAAGGCCAAAAGGCGCCCCCGAGCAGCCCGTCATCCGGGGTTCGCCATGCTCTCGCTGTTCCAGCGCAAACGGGTGCCACACATCGCCGGCACACCGCCCACCTCCGCCATCAAAACTCCGAAAACGCGGTTTCGATTTTGGCATGACGGACTCCTTTGCTCTTCGAGCATCAGGTGCCCGTGAAATGGGGTCAACTCCATCCCGTGCTGGAAGCCCAGTATGAGGCCAAGCAACGGCTGGTCCGCTTCCTGTCACTGAAGACGCTGAATGCCCGGAAAGCCAAAGCCATGTGCCTGGCTTCCTGGAGCTGAATGAGCAGTTCCATGCCAGCCCACTGCACGCCCTCGCCAGAACCCTGACCGCCTGGCTCGAGCCCATCGTCGCCCTGTGGCGCTTCAGCCGAAACAACGGAATCACCGAAGGCTTCCACACCAAGATGAAGATGATGACCAGGCGAGCCTATGGGTTCAGGAACTTCGAGAACTACCGGCTGCGGGTCCTAACCCACTGTGGATGGGATGGCATCATCAACCGGGTTTAATGAACAGCGACCCATCCCCCATTTATAATGGGGTAGAGCCGAATGATGCAGTGGAGCGGGTAGCGGGAATCGAACCCGCATCATCAGCTTGGGAAGCTGAGGTTCTACCATTGAACCATACCCGCCCGGCGGAACATCCGGCGCCTCTTGCGAATCGAGCCTATCGGGCGACCGCATCGCGCCGCGCCATTATACGCATCGGCGCCGTGGGGAGAATCCCACCGCACGCGCGGTCGCGATTCAGCGGCTCCGGGTTACAGCCCGAACACCTGCCGCGCGGTACCGCCGAGAAATGATTCCCGCTGAGCGTCGGACAGTTCCAGCGAGGCCAACCCCGACCGGCAGCGCTGCGGCGAACATGGGCCAGTTGGTGCCGAACATGACCCTGCCGGCCCCGATGCCGCGCAGATAGGCAACGAACCCATCCGGCAGCCGGTGCAGCCCGTAGGCAGAGGTATCGACGTAGAAGTTCGGGAACTTGATGCTCAGCGAAACCACCTCGTCGACCCACGGAAAGCCGACGTGACCGCCAACCACCCGCAACTCGGAAAACTCCAGCAGGACCCGTTCGAGAGAAGGGATGGTCGGCCGGTTCGGGTCGACGCTGACCAGGCCGCGAAGACGCTCCGGGGCGGCATCGATCTGGTCGCTGAGTTCTTCGTTGCTGAGCCTTCCGGTCCGTGGCAGGCGGAGAGGAACGCGATGTCCACACCGGCGGCGTCCATGGCCTCCAGCGTCTGCGCAACGGTCGGCGCGGCCGCTTTGCCGGCCCGTTCCGTCCAACGCAATAACGGCTCCAACCAGGGTGCCGCAGCCATGCGCGGCGTGGTGATCTGTGCCCACACGTCGATGATGCGCATGCCGTATTCCTCCACGCTGCCTGCCGCTGATCCCGCCCTTGGTCAGCCACCTTCGCCACGAACCCGCCGGAACGTTGCGTTGGCCCGCGCCAGGCAGCGGTCCGTCGTCTCCACACGGCATTCGGCGATCGCCAGCGTACGGCCGACTTCAACGAAATGGGTCCTGAACTCCACCCAGTCGCCCACCCTGGCCGGCGCCAGGTAGTCGATGGCGAGGTTCGCCGTGACAGACCTGAAGTCGCGGCCGGCGCGGGCAGCGCAGGAATAGCCCATGGCATTGTCCGCCAGTGCCGCGATCACACCGCCGTGGACGAACCCGCGCGAGTTGGTGTGGGCCGTGCCGGTGAGGACGCCGAGCACGACGCACCCGTCGCGACGGCTCGAGCAGATGGGCTGCCAGGCATCGGTCGCCGGGCTGCGCCGCTCGTGGGGGGTGAATCCGCTGGGAATGTTCACGGCCGGACATGCTCCCGCTGGCAGCTCGACGGCACAAACGGGGGGTACTCACCGGGGCTGAATCAGATTCATCCCCGGATCGGAGGCGGGAACTTCAGGTGGTGACGGCGCCGCCGTGGCGCTGTTCCCGCGCTTCCCGGCGGGCCAGGCGCCGGGCCCGGCGCTTGCTGACCTGGCCGGCCACCATCTCGCGCATGTGGGCGGCTTCCGCGACGCTCATGCCGGCGCGCCGGCAGTACGCCATGACCAGTTCCGACCAGTGGCCGTTGTCCATGTACTGGCGGTCGCGGGGGTGGGAGCAGAGGATGCCGAGGTTGCGCTCGCGCATGCGCAGTCCGAGCGGGCGCCGCCGCAACCGGACGTCCTGTACGTCGACCACCCCCAGTGCGCCGTCGTCCCTGGCGATCACGTTGCCCAGGTGCAGGCCGCGGAAGTAGACCCCGCGGGCGTGCAGAGCCACCACGAACTCCGCCAGTTCCCCCAGGTCGAAGTCGCCGTCGAGGTCGCGCAGGCAACAGCCGTCCAGGCGTTCGTAAACCACGAACCGGACACCGGCGCCGGTGCGGCCGTGAGCCCGGTAGACGGGGACGCTGACGCCACGGGCCGCGAGGCTGCCGAGGCGGTTGCGGAACTGTTCGGCGCGGCGCACGGACTTGCGGCCCAGCATGCCGCTCGGCCACCAGAGCTTGGTGATCAGGGGCACGCCGAGGGCATCCTCGTGGCACAGCAGGCGCGGCCGACCGTCGGTGGCCTGCTCGATGACCTCGCTGGTCCGGCAGTGGCGCTCGAACAGCGACTCGGTCAGTTCCACCGCGCCGCGCAGGCTGGCCGGATCGGTCAGATCGGATTCACTACTCAGTGTTCGCACGGAAGTTCGACTCGTTGGGCGCCGTGACCGGCGGGTCCCGCAACATGAACGTGGTCATGTGCGCCAGAAAGAAGTTCCGGGGGGTTTCCATGAAGGCCGCGTGATCGCCGCCCGGAATGACCACCCAGGTTTTGTCGTCCGTGGCCAGGGCCGCAAACAGCTCGCTATGCACGTCGTCCAGGGCCAGCGGGTCCCCGGCAGCCTGCAGCAGCAGCGTGGGTAAGGTGACGCTGCTGCCGTCGAGCGCGCGCCACTGATCGAGCCGGCGCCAGTCCATGCGGACCGGGTCGGCCGCCACCGCGGCGGCCGCAAAGGCGTCCATGGCACGTTCGCTGATGGACCCGGGCGTGATGAAATCTGACCGGGCCGCGGCCCTGGTGGTCGGCTGCCGCGCGGGTTCGCCGTTGCTGCCGGCCGGGTCTTCGGCAATGCCAGGACGCACCGGATAGCCGAACAGAATCAGGCCGTCGGCCAGTCCCGGGTGCTGCTGCGTGGTGAGTTGCGAAACCATGGCCCCGTAAGACCAGCCGAACAGGAAACGTTCCGTGCCCGCGGTGCGCGCCGCCAGCCAGCGCAGAACGGCCGCGACATCGGCGGCGGCGCGCTCGGGGGTCAGCCAGCCCGATGCGTCCCGCGGCGTTTCACCATAGCCGCGCAGGTCCACGCCGTAGGCGGCGATGCCGCGCGCCACCAGTCCGTCCATGAGTGACAGTTCTTCGCCGGGCACCTGCAGGTCGAAGTCGGGGCGGGTGCTCCAGGTGCGGCCGTGTACCAGCAGAACGGCAGCGCGGGGATCCGCCGGCGATTTCTCCCAGACCCGCAGAGCGTGCCCGTCGACGGTGACCTGGTGACCGTGCAGTTCCGACGCCGGGGCCAGCGCTGCCGCCAGCCAGCCGAGCAGCAACCACACGAACGAGAGCATCAGCCGCGGGGACGTCACGCGGACACCCGGGGCGTGCCGCCACTCAAGACCGTCGCCAGCACGTCACTGTCCACATTGCCGCCGGTCAGAATCACCGCCACCCGGCGTCCGCGCTGGGCCTCGGCTTCCTGGCAGAGCGCCGCCAGCGCCGCCGCACCCGCCCCTTCGGCCACATTGTGAGTGGTCCGGTACATGAGCCGGATGGCCTCCGCGATCTCAGCGTCGCTGACCCGGACGATGCGCGCCGCGCCGGCGCGGATCACCGCCACCGCGTCGGCCACCGGTTCGCGGGTGGCCATACCATCGGCAAAGGTCAGCGCCGTGTCTCCGGTGACGACCCGCCCCGCTGCCACCGATTCGGCGTAGGCGGGCGCTGCCGTGGAGACCACCCCGACGATCTCCGTGGACAGGCCGAGCAGGTTGCGGGCGTGAATCAGGCCGCAGATACCGGAACCCATGCCGATGGGCACGTACACCGTGTCCAGCGCGGCCACGTGGCGCAACAGTTCCAGCGCATAGGTGGCCACCCCGAGCACCAGATCCGGATGAAAGGAAGGCACGAAGGTCAGCCCCTCCGCTGCGGCCAGCCGGGCGGCTTCGGCCCGGGCCTCGTCGAAGTCCCGGCCGTGTACCAGCAGCCGCGCGCCAAGGGCGATCATGGCCTGGTTCTTTTCCTGGCTGTTGCCCTCCGGAATGGCCACGGTGACTGGCACCCCGTGGCGCCGGGCAGCGAACGGAATGCTCTGGCCGTGATTGCCGCGAGTCGCCGTGATCAGTCCCGCCGGCAGCCGGCCCAGGCGCTCCAGCGCCGCCAGATGCACCAGGCCGCCCCGCACCTTGAAGGCGCCCACCGGCGTGTGGTTCTCGTGTTTCACCCAGACCTCGCAGCCACAGGCGTCGGCGAGCAGCGGCCAGGCGTACTGTGGGGTCGGCGGCATGGCGTCGTAGACGACCCGGGCCGCCGCCTCCAGTTCGGCCAGAGTGAACGGTGTCGAGGACATTCGGTTCGAAGCGAGCAAGACAGGGCGGCACTATAGAATCGACGCCGGCAAACGTCTAATGTGATTCGTTCGCCGCCGGCACCCGGCCGGCCCGGACCAGAGGGGGTGACCGAGTGGAGCTTCAGGACAGAATCGTCGTCGTAACCGGCGCCGCCAGCGGCATCGGCAAAGCCATGGTGGAGCGCTTCCACCGGGAAGGCGCTGCCAAAGTGGTGGCCGCGGACCTGAACGCCGACGGCGCCGCCGCCGTGGCCGACTCCGTGGGCGGCTGGAGCATGGGCGTGGACGTCGGACAGGAGTCCGACATTCTGACCCTCATCGAGCAGACCGAGGAGCGTTTCGGCCCCATCGACCTGTTCTGCTCCAATGCCGGGGTCGGCATCGGCCGCGGCCTCGACGAGCCGGACGAGGTGTGGCAGAAGATCTGGCAGATCAACACCATGTCTCACGTCTACGCGGCCCGGCACCTGGTGCCGCGCATGAAGGCGCGCGGCGGCGGTTACCTGTTGAACACCGCGTCGGCAGCCGGCCTGCTGTCCCAGATCGGCTCCGTGACCTACGCCGTCACCAAACACGCGGCCGTGGCGCTGGCCGAGTGGATTGCCATCACCCATGGCCAGGACGGCATCAAGGTGTCGGTGTTGTGTCCCCAGGCGGTGCGCACCGCCATGACCGCCGGCGGCCCGGGGGTCGCCGGGGTCGACGGCATGATCGAACCCGAGGAAGCGGTGGAAGCGGTGGTGCAGGCCATCCGCGACGAAACCTTCCTGGTGCTGCCCCATCCCCAGGTGGTGGAGTACATGCAGCGTAAGACCGGCGACTACGACCGCTGGCTGCGCGGCATGCAGCGGCTGCAGGAGCAGTACCCGCGCCCGGTGGCGGACTAGCAGCCCGTTGAAGTTTGGCCGGATTGAGCCGGCGGATTGAGTAGGGTCGCCGATTCCGGAACCGGAGTCGCGAGCCCGGGTCGGATCATCAGCGCCGACTGGCAGGTGCGGCTACCTGCTTTGTACGTACAAAGTCCGTTCTGAGCCATCCCTGGCTGCACCGCTCATACAGCCAGCCCTTGCATTCGACCGAGGTTGTAGGCCGCCGCCGTGAACTGGAACAGACGGCGGGACGTGGGTGTTCCTCCTCTCTTCGTCCAGCCGGTGACCGTGGTGAAGGTGGGGTACAACAGATACGGCAAACGGATTCGAACCGAAATCCGGCACGAGTTGATGAAGCAGCCACTAACGCAAGCGGTCCCAGGACAACGGTCCAGACCGCGACCAATCGCCTGCTTGAGATGCGTATACCTGGGACTACCATGGCGCATCCCATACAATCGAAGCATCAACCGTGTATCCCACGCCTATGCTGAGGTCAAACTGCGCCGAGTCGCCGGTTACAACGTCGCATGGAATACACTGAAAACCAAGGTATGCTCGTGACTTCACCGATTCCGTGGATCACGACTGTGGCGTTCGAGGACAAGGCGTTCTATCAGGCCCTGGGGCAGCGCATGGCGCGGCTGCGCAAGGAACAGGGGCTCACCCAGCAGCAGCTGGCCGACCATCTCGGCATCGCCCAGCAGACGCTGGCCCACTACGAGGTCGGGCGACTGCGGATCGCGGCGGCCATGCTGCCGGTGCTGGCCAAGGCTTTGGGCGTCACCCTCGAGGAGCTGATGGGCGAAGAGCCGAAGCGCCCCAAGGGCAAGCGCGGCCCGGCGCCTAGGCTCCAGCAGCAGCTCGAGCAGATCGGTCAGCTCCCGAAGGCCAAGCAGCGTTTCGTGATGGAGATGCTGGATGCGGTGATTCAGCAGGCGTCGTAGAGTGAGCCAGCAAGACGAGGAAGCAGCCATGCAGACGGCAAAGGAGCAGGCCAAGGCCCTGATCGACAAGCTCCCCGATCACGCCACCCTCAACGACATCATGTACGAGCTCTACGTGAAGCAGAAGATCGAGGCCGGCATGCAGGCCTCCCGCGAGGGCCGCGTCACCCCCCACGCCGAGGTCAAGAAGCGCTATCTCGGCCGTGGAGATTAACTGGACCGATCCCGCCCTCGACGACCTCGACGCGATTTTCGAGTACGTCGGCCGCAACGCCCCGGCCTACGCCAACCACTTCATCCAGCAAATCATGTTCGCCGCCGATCGCCTCGAGCAGTTCCCGCACAGCGGCCGCCGGGTGCCCGAGGCAGAAGACGGCGACGTCCGCGAGGTGATCTTCCAGAGCTACCGCATCCTCTACTGGATCGTCGACGAACAGCGACTCGATATCATCGGCGTCGTTCATGGCAGCCGTGATCTGGCGGATCCCGACAATCAGCCGTGGACTTGACCCGATCCCGGAGGATCCGACGCTACAACTAAGAGCCGTCTCGCTCACGCTTGCTTAGAACCAGAAGCAAGCCGTTGGCTAACACCCCGATTGCCACAACTATCACAGCGACCCAATAGCTCAGGCCGAACGCTAGATTCGCGACCCATCCCAGCAACAAGACCGTCGCAACAAATACGAGAAAGCTCTTTATGTGAATGAAGCGTCCCATTCGCGTCGCCTGTCCGCCTCGTTCGCCACGGCGCCGCCGAACACGCCAAATCCAAGGGCATTGAAGTTGAAGTTTGTCCTTCCGGCAGCCGAAATTATCGCCTCAGCGTCATTGTCGTGTCTTGCGGCTACCTGCGAGAACGGATAGCGCCTGAAGTTAGGAAAGAGACCTCCACGAGCAACAATTTTCAATGAGTTCCGGAGACGCGACGCCAATTGTGCGCCCTCTAAGCCGCCGATAGATCTGCCCAAGAGACCAAAGCCCTTAGCCGCTCCTGCGTAGGCAATTCGTGTCCCACCGGCGGCAAAACTCAGAACTTCTCCAGTCGTGTACGCCGATGAGGTCCTGTCTATACCATCGATACTCAACAAGGATCGTAAGTCATCGCCGAAGCCGAAGAGCAAGGCGTCACCGAGTCCCGCCGAGGCATCAAAGAACCAGTCAGGAGGTGCCAGATATTGCGTGAAGAACTCATCAACGGCGCTAAAACGTCGCGTTGCATTATTTGCAACTACTCTTAGCGTCCGCCTATGTTAACCCAACCCTCATCCACAAGATTCCGTTCGGTGTAGGAGAAATATACAAAGCCACCAGTAGCTAGCCCACCCAGCGGTACTAAAAGGAGGCTAATGAACTGGCTAATTGGGGTGCCAACCGAATGAACAGCGGCAGGTAGAAACAACCCCGAACAGACCAGGACGACGAAGGATACGAAGTACCTTGTATCGTTCAGCAGCAAGAACTTGAAAGGTCGATCTAAGGCACACATGCCCCCTATCAAGAGCAACGCCCCCACATTGACCAACCACGTTCCCTCAGTTAGGAAGTAGGCGAACGCACCGAGCAGAGTAAATCCTCCATAAACACCTGGGGCGACATTCACCTGAAACGACCGGTATTCTCGATTGCTCTCTGACATCACTGGGCACTGCTCTGTAACAGGAATGACGCGTTGGTCGTTTGGAAGTTGACGATTGCAGCAGCAACTCTACCGCCCGGCGCCAACCCAAACACGAACGCGGCTCCTATGTTTGCGGAATCGACAACCAACGGAGCCGCAGATCGACCTTGGAAGTGCACGCTCGAGGCGTGACGTGCCCCGGGTTCTGCGTTCACCAGCCTAAGAATAGGCCGAAAGTGTCCGTGAAACCCGGGGCATTCCACTCACCTAATCTCGGTGAACGTGAAACCCGGGGCACGTCATATCCCTGAACTGCGTGGTTATGCCAAACGAGACACCATCGCCAAATCCAGCTGCCGCATCAACGACGCCTTGCGGGAGCAGAGGCAATGTCATTCCCAAGGATGGCCTACTACCACAAGGCCTTCCCGAACATGTTCGTGGTTGAGCGTGCCCCAGAGAGTCGACCGAGCCATTTGCAACACCTCAGCCCATGGGGTCAGCACTTCTCCTCCGCAGGACGAAGGCAGACATTCCAAGAACAATCGCTGGGAGCCATAGATAACGCATCTCAAGTGAGCTCGGGTCACCCGACCAGAAGGCGAATAACGCGAGCGCGAGGAGCAAGACGGCTCCCCCTCCGCACCACAGTGCAAGTGAACGCTGCGAAAGATCCCAGACCCCTTTGCCACGGATGATTGTTGTCGCGGCGAGAACGGAGACCGCACTTATCATCCCCGCCAGCGCTGTGAGAAGTATCGTGAGCATCAGGTCTTCAGGCTCTGCGTCAAAGCGGCGAACCGCATCCGGAATCGCTAAACCTCCTACGAAAGCCGCAGCGGCAAAAAGGATAGCGAACGCCAAGTCGGAAACCCCCAACAGATACTTCATGGCCAAGCTCCAGACGAAAACTGATCATAGTAAGTTGAGACTCTTCGACCATAGGGCGTGACCGCTCTGGCGGAACCAGAGTTGTACCGGGTCGCTATGGACGCAATCGGCGAACCGGTATCGAGTAGGGATCGCCCCTGAACCGTCAATAGATGGCGCGCGACAGCGGCGATGTTGGTCCCGGGGTTGAGAAGTTGCTCACGACTATAGCCATAGTATCCGACTGTCACCTGGCCAAGCCCAACAGTAGCACCGATCCCAAAACGCTCTGCAGGTCCTTCGAATGGCAATTGGTGCGTCTGCTCTTCGTAGATTACGGCGCGGATCAGATTCGGATCCACCCGATGGTAGAGAGCTGCGTTTTCGATAGCCGACTGGTGAGCAGCGATGGTGGCGAGTACGTCGCTACCCCTCGAATACTCGCCGATTCGCATCATGATCGACCTCAGTGTCGACTCTCCCCCTTGGGAGCTACCATCTGCAACGACGACGCTATCGCCAAGAGAAACAGAAGCAGTTCCTATACGGAAGTTCTCACCTATTGGATCTGCTGGCTGGGTTGGTAGCTCTACATACGAGAAGCTCTCCAATTGGTCCTTGGTGAGCGTGTAGTGACGTATGCGGTTATAGCTGTCGTTTCTGTCGTTGCTTCTTGGGACAAATATGTCCCGTCTTGCGAAGGAAACCCGGTAGCCGCTAGGATCGGTGAGCGAAGTCGGATCGTTCACTACGTAGGAGTATCGATTGAAACTTTGGCTCGAAGCCGGAAACTGTACGAATGGATCCGGCTGTAGGAACCGTCCGATCCTCGGATCAAAGACACGCCCGTTCATGTGAACGAAACCGGTCCGGTCCAGGTGCTCGTGGTCTGTGAAGCCTCGCACGGTCGAGTCCGTAAGCTCTGAAATCAGGCCACCTTGCGAGGACCAGCCACCGTCCCGCCGTAGCCCATAGGGGTCGTATGCGAGGTTGTTGACTTCAGCACCCGCGGAGTTGGTGATTGCGTCCACGC
The DNA here is from genome assembly GCA_942491135.1 of uncultured Gammaproteobacteria bacterium. GTDB lineage: Bacteria > Pseudomonadota > Gammaproteobacteria > Pseudomonadales > Azotimanducaceae > UBA7803. The sequence continues at coordinate 256,344 of CALNZS010000017.1, forward strand.
TTCCCAGATGATCCCTGTGCGTGTACTGAGCCTCTGAAGTGACGCTCGAGCTCGCTGGCTTAGTCAGTACGTGCAAGACGCTCGAGGTCACCTGGAGCTTTTGGGCATAGTCGATCGATGTATCGCTGATTGGATGGACTTCCTCAAACTGGCCGCCCAGCAGGTAAAGAACCCAGCCGGTCTTCTGTGTCCCGTTGTCGTCCCAGACGGACCGGCCTGAGGGAGTGGACCCATGGTCTTCGCTCCCGCACCTCTCACCTCAGAGCCAGGACCCTATGACCCTGGTTGCATGACTACAACTGGCACCGGCCCCACGATAGTCTCGGCAACCGGCCACCCATCACTCGCTTGGTCCTCAACGTGAACAACCTACTCAGGCTCCACAGCTAGCGCCCGACCAGATCCTCGACGGCGCGCCGCGCCATCACCTTGACCAGGTGTGCCCGGTAGTCGGCGGAGGCGAACAGGTCGCTGTTGAACCCGGCGTCCGGCACCTCGACCCCGTCCACGACTTCGGGGTCGAGCCGCTCAACCAGGGCCTGTTCCAGCGCCGTGCCGCGGAACGCGCAGGGCCCGGCCCCGGTAATGCCGACCCGCACCGAACCGTCGAACTCCGCCACCAGTACCCCCACCACCGCATACCGCGACGCCGGGTGCGGGAACTTGCGGTACGCGGCACGCCGCGGCACCGGAAATTCGAAGCGGGTGATGATCTCGCCTGGATCCAGCGCGGTTTCGAACAGATCCTGAAAGAAATCGTCGGCGGCAATCGAGCGCTGATTGGTGTGCACGGTGGCGCCCAGGCCAATGACGGCCGCCGGATAGTCGGCCGCCGGATCGCTGTTGGCCACCGAGCCGCCCATGGTGCCGCGATTGCGCACCTGGCCGTCGCCGATACAGCCGGCCACGTAGGCCAGCACCGGTAACGCCGCCCGTATCCCGTCATGCGCCGCCACCTCGGCGTGGCGGGTGAAGGCGCCGACGCTGACCCGACCGTTAGCCGTCTCGACCCCACTCAGATCCCCGAGCCCGGCCAGATCGATGACGTCCGACGGCGCCGCCAGACGCTGTTTCATGGTCGGGATCAGGGTCTGCCCGCCGGCCAGGTAGATGGGGTCTTCCGCGTCCGCGAACAGGGCGATGGCCTCGTCCACGGACTGCGGACGGTGATAGGTGAATGGGTACATGTCAGCTCCCGTTCAGCACGCGCCAGATCTTCTCCGGCGTTGCGGGCATGGACACATCGCGGCCGTCCAGGGCGTCGATGACCGCGTTCATAATGGCGGCTGGACTGCCGATGGCGCCGGCTTCGCCGCAACCCTTGGCGCCCAGGGGGTTGTGGGTACACGGGGTGACCGTGGTGTCGACCCGGAAGTCCGGCAGGTCGTCGGCCCGCGGCATGCAGTAATCCATGTACGACCCGGTCTGGAGCTGGCCGTAGTCGTCGTAGATGCCGTGCTCCAGGAGCGCCTGACCGGCGCCCTGGGCCAGTCCGCCATGAACCTGACCGTGGACAATCATCGGGTTGATGATGGTGCCGAAGTCGTCCACCGCCACCAGGTCCACCAGCTCGGCGACCCCGGTCTGTGCGTCGATCTCCACCTCGGCGATGTGGGTACCCGCCGGGTAGGTGAAGTTGGCCGGATCGTAGAACGCTTTTTCCGACAACCCGGGCTCGAGATCCTCCGGGTAGTCGTCGGGCACGTAGGCGGCAAACGCCACTTCCCCGAATGACAGCTTGCGATTGCTCGCCCGAACCTGGAAGTTGCCGTCCACGAACTCGACCTCGTCGACGTCCGCCTCCAGCTTGTGGGCGGCGATCCGCCGGCCTTTCTCGACGATCTTGTCGGCGGCCCTGACCAGGGCCGAGCCCCCCACCGCCAGCGACCGGGAGCCGTAGGTGCCGAGCCCGAACTCCACCCGGCCGGTATCGCCGTGCACCACTTCCACGTCGTCGATGCCAATGCCGAAGCGATGGGCCACCACCTGGGCAAACGTGGTCTCGTGGCCCTGGCCATGACTGTGAGAGCCGGTGAACACAGTAACGTTGCCGGTGGGATTGACCCGGATCTCGCCGCTCTCGTAAAGGCCCACGCCGGCGCCGAGGGCAATGGCCAGCTTGGACGGGGCCAGACCGCATGCCTCGATGTAGCAGGCGAAGCCGATGCCGCGGCGTTTGCCGCTGGCAGCGGCCCGGGCCTTGCGATCCGCGAAGCCGGCGTAGTCGATAAGCTCCAGCGCGCGGTTCAGGCTCGCTTCGTAGTCGCCGGTGTCGTATTCCAGGGCCACCGGTGTCTGGTACGGGAAATCCTCCGGCTGAATCAGGTTGATCCGGCGCAGTTCCGCCGGGTCACGACCCAGTTCCCGGGCCGCCTGTTCGACGATGCGCTCCACCACGTAAGTGGCTTCCGGGCGGCCGGCGCCGCGGTAGGCGTCCACCGGCGCGGTATTGGTGTAGACTCCGTGCACCTCAACGAAAATGTTGGGGGTTTTGTACTGGCCGGCCAGCAGCGTGCCGTACAGGTAGGTCGGCACGGACGAGCCGAAAGTCGACAGATAGGCCCCGAGGTTGGCCGTGGTGTGCACTTTGAGGGCCACGAACCGGCCGTCCTGATCCAGGCCGAGCTCTGCATGGGTGACGTGATCGCGGCCATGGGCGTCGGCCAGGAACGACTCACTGCGCTCCGCGGTCCACTTGACCGGGCGCCGCACCCGCCGGGCTGCCCACAGCACGGCGGTTTCTTCGGCATAGATGAAAATCTTGGAACCGAAGCCGCCGCCCACGTCCGGCGCCACCACCCGCAGCTTGTGCTCCGGGGCGATCTGCACGAAGGCCGACAGCACCAGCCGTTCCAGGTGCGGGTTCTGGCTGGTGGTGTACAGCACATGCTCACCGCTGGCGGCGTCGTAGCTGCCGAGCGCGGCGCGCGGTTCCATGGCGTTGGGGATGAGCCGGTTGTTCACCAGATCGAGCCGGGTCACGTGGGCGGCGCTGGCCAGGGCGGCGTCGGTGGCCTCCTGCTCGCCGAGCACCCAGTCATAGGCCAGATTGCCCACCACGGATTCATGGATGTCCTCGGACTGGGTAGCTTTCGCCGGGTCCACCACCGCCTCGCGCTCACTGAAGTCGGTGACCACCATGTCGGCGGCACGCTGAGCGTGGCGCCGCGAGTCAGCCAGCACCAGGGCATAGGGTTCGCCGACGTAGTTGACGAACTCCCGCGCCAGCGGCGGGTGCGGCGCCGACACCATGTCGCTGCCGTCCTTCTGCTTGACCAGCCAGCCGCAGGGCAGGTCGCCGAGGCCGTCTTCGCCCATGTCGGCGCCGGTGAGCACCGCCACCACACCGGGCGCCGCCAGCGCCTCGGCGGCATCGATGGCGTCGATGCGCGCGCGGGCATGCGGCGAGCGCAGAAACACCGCGTATAGCTGACCCGGCAGGTTGATGTCGTCCGTGTACCGGCCGCCGCCGGTGATGAACCGCGCATCTTCCTTGCGCAGGACCGAAGCGCCGATACCGCCGGCGCTGGTTGCCACCGCTTCAGCCATGTCCGCCCTCCCCGGCCGACGCCGCGATGGCCGGCGCCGCCGCCATTACCGCGTCGACGATGTTGTGGTATCCGGTACAGCGGCACAGGTTGCCTTCCAGGCCCTCCCGAACGGCCTGCCGGTCCGTAGCTTCGCCCCGGGCCGCCAGATCGATGGCCGCCATGATCATGCCCGGGGTGCAGAACCCGCACTGCAACGCGTGGTGCTGACGGAACGCCGCCTGCATGGGGTGCAGGGCGTCGCTGGTGCCGATGCCCTCGATGGTGGTGACCTCGGCGCCTTCGGCCTGACCGGCGAGCACCGTACAGGACTTCACCGCCGAACCGTTCAGATGCACGGTGCAGGCGCCGCACTGACTGGTGTCGCAGCCCACGTGGGTGCCGGTGAGCCCGAGCTCGTCGCGGATGACCTCCACCAGCAGGGTGTTGGCCGGAACGGTGAGTTGGTGGTGAGTGCCGTTCACCGTCAAGCTCAGCTTCATGTTCGATTCCCCCCTCAGAGTGCCTCAGAGTGCAAAGACAAGCGCCAGCAGGAGCGCCACGAAAGCCACCGCCCAGACGACCCAGCGGCCGCTGCTTTCCCGGACCGGAGTGGCGCTGGGCGCGGCCGCCGCGCCGGCGGCATGGCCTTCTGGTTCCGCCTCGGCCGGTTCCGGTTCGCCCATCTCCCGGCGGAACGCGGCAAAAAAGTCGTCCGCCATCTTGCGCGCCGCACCGTCGATCAGCCGCGAACCGACCTGTGCCAGCTTGCCGCCGATCTGGGCGTCGACCCGGTAGGCGAGCAGGGTTCCCGTCCCATCCTCGGACAGATCCACAGCGGCGGCGCCGCGCGCGAATCCGGCCGGACCGCCTTTGACATTGGCCTGGATGGTGTAACTCTGGGGAGGCACGGCGTCGGTCAGGGTCAGCTCGGCCGTGAAGGTGGCGCGCACCGGGCCAACCTTGGCTTTGACCCGGGCGTCGAACCGGTCGTCTGCAGTCCGGGTCATGGACTCACATCCTTCGATGCAGCGGGCCAGCACCTCGGGGTCGTTGAGGCCCGCCCAGACCACCTCGCGGTTGGCCCGGATGTGGTATTCGCCGGTCTGCTCCACGAGTCCTCCCCTTCGCTGGACGGGAGAGGTTCGCACGATTCCCGGAAGCGGGCAACGACCCGGCCGGCATGACCGCTCCAACGCGCGGTCCACTACCCGGACAGGGACTCACACCGGCTCGCCGAGTGCGCGTGCCCGATCCAGCCGGCTGTCCTCGTCGCGCTTCAGGAATCGCAGGGCGGCCAGCAGCGCCACCATACTCACCAGCAGCATGGCCAGCCCCAGCAGCATCGCCTGGCGCAGCGCGTCGCCGGCCTCCCAGCCCTGGCGCACGTAGATGTCGCTGATCTGCCCCATCAGGTAGGGACCGAGGGCCAGGCCGACGAACGTATTCATGAGGATGTAGTAGGCAGACGCCAGCGCCCGCATCCGCGGCATGACAAGGTCATTCACGGTGCTGGCGGCAGAGCCGATCCACATGGGCGAGAACACGCTGAACCCGAAGCTGGCCAGATAAGCGACCCAGACGTCGTCGGAATACAGAAACAGAACGCCGAACGGTAGTGCCAGCACCGGCACCGCGAGCCCGATGAAAATGCGCGCGTTCTGGGTGTACTGGCGCAGATAGTCCGCCAGCCAGCCGCCAAAGGTGATACCGAGCCAGCCGCCCAGCGCGGCCCCGGCGCCCAGGAAGAAACCCGCCTCCGAGAGGCTCACGCCATGCGCCCGGAGCATGAACGGCGGGCTCCAGAAACCAACCCCGTAAGTGACGAAACTGATCGTCGGAAAACCGATGGTCGCCAGCACGAACGCCCGCGAGCGGAACATCATGCCGAAGGTGGCGGGATCGGAGAGCCGCAGGTTCTGCACCCAGGAAACCGCGGCGTAGACGCCGATGCCCAGAGCCACCCATTGGGTCGGCGTGTGGGTCACCGCATTGGCCACCCACGCGCCCGCCGCCACCAGGACCGCTGCGCCCAGATTGATCAGCGCGGCCCGGGCGCCGCCCAGGCCATACAGAGCAAACACCGTGAACGGCGGCAGCACGGCCGCCAGCGACCGGGCGGTCTCGCGGAACGGATGGGGATGTTCCGGGGTGACGATGCCTTCGCTCTGGCCACGGCGCGGCTCGCGCAACGTCCAGACCCAGATCCCGAGCAGCAGCCCCGGCAGTCCCACCGCAAAAAAGGCCACCTGCCAGCCGCGCAGGCCGAACGGGGCCAGCGCCGGATCCGGGTAGAGGCCTTTCCAGCCATCCACGATGGCGCCGCCCAGAAACAATCCGATACCGGCCCCGATGTAGATGCCCGACGAGTAGATGGCCAGCACCGTGGCGCGCAGCCGCGGCGGAAAGTAGTCCGACAGCATGGAGAACGCGGCCGGCGTGGCGCTGGCCTCCCCCACCCCGACGCCGAAGCGATAGCCCGCCAGTTCCACGAAGCTGCGAGCGGTCCCCGACAGCGCGGTCATGAGGCTCCAGAAGCCGAGCCCCAGCGCGATCAGACTCTTGCGCACCCAGACGTCGGCCATCCGTCCGAGTGGAATACCGAACACCGCATAAAACACCGCAAAAGCGGTGCCGTAGAGGAATCCGATGTCGGCGTCGGTCAGGCCGAGGTCGGCTTTGATCTCCTCCGCCAGGATCGACAGGATCTGCCGGTCGATGAAGTTGAACACGTACACGACGATGAGTACGCCGAGTACATAGGTGGAATAACGTCCGCCGATCTCAGGATCGGACGACCCGGGCATAGCTGCATCCGCCGACGCTCCGGCGCCGTGTTTCCCCTGCATCCCCTTCCCCTTATCGGCCCGGCCGCAGCCGGCTTGCCTTCAGTCCGCGGACAGCGGCGGCCCGTCCCAGCGCTCGTGCATGGCGAACGACTCGACCGGGCGGCGCTTGAGCCTGGTGAGTTGCTTGAGCGGACGCCCCATCGGTATCAGCGCTGCCACCGCCAGGTGTTCGGGTATTCCGAGCAACGCCTTGAGTTCGTGCTCCCGGGCCGCGACGAAGGTGGTTGGGGTACCGCCGTACCCCTCGTTCCGGGCTGCCAGCAGAATGTTCCAGACGAACGGATAGATCGAAGCGCCGGAGATCACCCCCACCCGGGGCAGGTCCGCGTCGAACGAGGCCGTCACGGACAGGTCGAGCAGCACCAGCAACAGTACCGGTGCGTCGGCAATGCGGCGGACGACGGCCTCCGGCGCCGGCGCCGCGGCAATCTCGGCTTCGCTCAGCCCGGTCGGATTGACCGTGTTCCACGGCGCCTCGCGAGCCTGAACCTGAGCGTAGTAACGCTGAAACGCAGGCATCATCATGGGCACCAGGGCGTCACGGGTAGCCCGTTCGCGGATGACCAGCACCTTCCAGCCCTGGCGGTTGCCGCCGCTCGGCGCAAATCGTGCGTTGTCGAGAATCCGCTGCAGGACCGCATCCGGCACCGGCTCGTCGACGAAATCGCGTGCTGCGAAGGTCGTGCGCATGACGTCGTACAATTCCATCCCGGCTCCATCCCCGGCCCGCGTCGCCGCCTCGGGCGTTGAGCGTATCACAGCGGGAGCCGGCGCCCCGGACGACCGGACCGGCCGGCAGGCTGGCAAGCGGCCTGCCGGATGGAACTTCAGACAACCGTTGCCAGTAACTTGACTTTAGGAAACAATGGGGGCTTCGCGTGTCCGGTCCAGGGGGGCCGTGCAGCGTTCATCGGACCGACCCCCCGGCCCGGGCACTTACCGTCTCGTGCAGACGACTACCGCCAACAGGCACAGGTTCGACATGGACGACCAACCCTCAGAAGTGCTGATGCGCGGGCTCCTGCGGGCCTACTACTGGATGGACGAGAGCCTCCAGAACGGGCTCGTTCAGGCGGGTTTCCAGCCCCGTACGCGAACCCAGACGATGATCCTGATCAACATCTCCAACGGCATTACCCGCGCGGCGGAACTGGCCCGGGTGCTCGGCGTGAGTCGTCAGGCGATCCAGCAACAGATCAACGAGCTCGAGCGTGACGAACTGGTAACCCAGATTCCCGATCCGGAAGATCGGCGCGCCAACCGCATCGTTTTCAGCGAAAAAGGCTCCCGGCTCATCAACGCAGCCCTGGCCAGTCTACGCGAGGCCGAACAGATGCTGGCCATGCGCCTGGGCTTCGAGTCGGTGCGGCACCTGCGCGATGCGCTGTCCAGCGACTGGGGAGAGGTCATCGGCGGCCAGCATCCGCGCGGCCGCAAGCGCACCCTGGCAGAGCGCTCGGCAGCCGAGAATACCGATCGTCCGGCCGAAGGCTGACCTGAGGCCGGTGCGGCCGCACCGGCGCACAAGCCGCCATTTGTGACGACCGTCACGCCCGTTTTGTGAGCGCTGCCCGGACGGGTTGCGTTCTGGTGCATACGCTCGAAGGGTCACCATTCCGTTAGGGACCCTGTTAATGGGCAACCTGGGCGCCACCGTCCGACCCGTCACCAACCTGCTCGCCGCAGTGCTGGCCCTGGCGTTGCTGGGGATCCTGCTACTGACCTCGAGCGGTGGTGATGACGGCCGCCAGCGCCAGCTCGACCACAACCTGCGTGAGCTGCGCGAGATCGGTACCGCCATGCAGTCGGAGGTGGTCACGGCCGATGGTCTGGAACTCGACGTGAGTGAACGCTTCCGCGCGCTGCAACTCGCCTTTGCCAAAGCCTCGGAACGGCTGACCGCGGTCACCGCCAGCATCGAACAAGCGGAAGCGAGCCCGGTTCGCCGCGCCCGTGAAGCCGCCTTTGCCGCATTCAACTCCATTGACCACGCCAGCCAGGAACGGGTGCTGCTCATGGAACTGGCGGACCGGATCGACGCCTTGTCGGCGGAGGCCCAGGTCATGGCCCGGGACGTTGCCGCGTTCTCCAACGATCAGGCGCAGTACCTGGCGCAACGCGACGACATTCAGGAGCAGGGCCGCGATCTGGTCCGCCGCCTGCGGCAGCAGGGCTTCGAAGCGGCGGCCGACGCCGCCTTTGCCGGACTGCAGCAGGCCCTGGACCGCATCCGCCGGAGCGTCGCTGCGGACACGTCGCCCGTAGAAACGACCCTGCAACGGCTGCGCGAGATCACCGTTCCCGCCGACAACCTGAGCAACGAGCTGACCACCCTGGTCAGCGGCGCGGCGACGCTGCTGGAGAGCCGGCTGGCCGCCAGCGAGACCCTGGGCCGGGTAACCGCCAGCTCGGTGCCCGAAATGGCCGAGGACCTGCGCGAACTGGTGGGCGGGGAATACCTGCTGACCCTGCGCACCGTCGGTGAAGCTCGTGTGCTGCTCAACGTCTACACCCTGATCATGCTGCTGATCCTGGTCTACTTCGGGGTCCGGCTGTCACTCAATCACCGGGTGCTGAACCGCTCACACACGCTCCTGGAGGAGCGGGTCAAGGAGCGCACTCAGGAACTCGAATCCGCCTACGACGAGTTGACGGAATCCCAGGTGCAGCTCGTGCAGGCGGAAAAAATGTCTTCTCTCGGCCAGCTCGTTGCCGGTGTGGTACACGAGATCAACACGCCGCTCCTGTACGTCATGAACAACACCGAGATGACCCACGAGTCCATCGTCGAGGTGGAACGCGACCTGGAGACGGTGAAAGAACTGGTACGGGCCCTGAACGAGCCCGACTTCCCGCGCGAGAAAGTCCGCGAGCTGCTGGACCAGCTACGCGACTCGCTGGACCCGGACGCACTGAGCGAGAGCCTGGAAGAAATCACGTCGCTGACGTCCGACAGCAAGGAAGGCCTCGAGGATATCGACGCCCTGGTCAAGAGCCTGAAGGACTTCTCCCGTCTGGACCGGGCAACCTTCGACCGCTTCGATGTCCGCGACGGGCTGGAGAAGACCCTGCTGATCACCAAGAACCTGCTCAAGTACGGCATCGAAGTGGAACGCGACTTCAAAGAGGTGCCCGAAATCCTGTGCGCGCCATCCCGGGTCAATCAGGTCTTCATCAACCTGATTACCAACGCCGCTCAGGCCATGGACGGCGAGGGCACCCTGAAAATTGCCACCTATGCCGACGGCGACGGCTGGGTGCACGTCGAAGTGCGCGACAGCGGCTGCGGCATCCCCAAGGAAAACCTGGAGAAGGTGCTGGACCCGTTTTTCACCACCAAACCGGTAGGACAGGGCACCGGGCTCGGCCTGTCCATCGTCCGCAAGATCATGGACGAACACCAGGGCCGGCTGATGATCGATTCCAAGGAAGGTGTCGGCACCCAGATCACCTTGAGCTTTCCCATTGAAGGCGCCCAGACGGCCGCCAGCGAAGACGACGAAGCGGAGGCGGCGTAGATGCAAGCGGCCAGAGACACGGCCAGGGACTCGGCAGGCCACAGCGGTGACGTCAACGGGCCGAAGGCTCACGTCATGTTCGTGGACGACGAAAAGCGGGTTCTGACTTCCATGCGGGCCCTGTTCCGCCGCGACTACAACGTGCACCTGGCCAACTCCGGCAACGAGGCGCTGGAACTGCTTGCGCAACAGGACATGGACGTCATCGTCTCGGACCAGCGTATGCCCGGCATGACCGGGGTCGACGTGCTGAAAGCCTGCAAGGAGCGCGCACCGCGGGCCATGCGCATCCTGCTGACCGGCTATGCCGACAAACAGGCCATAGCCGACAGCATCAACGAAGGCGAGGTGTTCCGCTACCTGACCAAACCCTGTGCCAGGGAAACCCTCAAGGAAACTGTCGCGATGGCGGTCTCGGCCGCCGGATTCGCCCCGCAGCCGGCCAACGACGAGGACCGCCCCGTCGCTGCCCCGGCACCAGCACTCGGGACCCTGCGAGCGGTCCCGAGTACGCCACCACCTCAAACGCCGGCCGTTGCCGAACCTGAGCAACCGGCCGCCGCGGCGCCAACGCCGAGTCCGGGTCGACCGGCGGACCTGCCAACCGCGGCGCCCGTCACCCCCGCCGCCGGGCCGGCGGCGCGGGCCGCCGACATTGAACTGGTGGTTCTGTCCAGCGATCCGGAATTCACCACGGCGCTGGACGAGGCCCTGACCGACAGCTATCGCCTGCACCACGTGCCCAGCGTGGACGCGGCCATGAGCAAACTGGAACAGCATCCCATCGGCGTTCTGATCACCGACATGGCGGTCAATGCCGACGAGGTGCAGAACCTCACCACCGAGCTCAAACACTGCGTGCCGGAACTGGTGACCATCGTCGCCAGCGACCACTCCGATGCGCACCGCCTGATCGACCTGATCAACGGCGGCCAGGTATTCCGCTTCCTGCTCAAGCCCATCAAGCCGAAACAGACCGCCATCTGGATCGATTCGGCGGTGGGCAAACACCTGGAGCTGGTGAAGAACCCGAACCTGATCGCCCGCCACGCCGTGAAGGCGCCGATTCAAACCGGCCTGCGCAAACTGGGCGACCGCCTGATCAGAAGTCTGGCCGGACGGGTCATGCGCTTGCGCGGCGCCCTGCCGGGCGGGAGTGAGTCGTTGTGAGCGAACAAGCCACCCTGGAAGACCTGTCCGCCAGCCAGGGCCGGATCAGCGACAGCTTTGGTCTCGCCTCCTGGCTGGCCGTGGCCGGGGTGCTGTTGTCCTGGTGGCTGATCAAATCCGACGCGCCGCTGGAGAGTGACCAGTACCTGGACGTGACCAGCGTGCTCAGCGCGCCACTGACCCAGGTCAGCCAGAGCGGTCAGACCCTGGCGGAACGGGGCGACACTGCCTTCGCCGCCGGCGACATCGTCGCGCCCCCCGGCGACAACGCGCTGTATTACTACCAGGAGGCACTGGCCGCCGACGGCGCCGACAGCGCCGCCCGCCAGGGCCTGGCCCAGGTGCTGGAGTATCTGCTCAACGAAGCGGAGTCGGCCATCTACCACAGCGATTTCGACCTGGCCCGGGAAAACGCGGCCAAGGTGCTCGGTATCGATCCCGGCAACGACCATGCCCTGGACGTCAACCTGCGGGCCGCGCGGCTCAAGCGCGTGGAATCGCTGCTCAACCGTGCCGTAGCGCTGTACGCCGCCGGTCAGCTCACGGCCCCGGCGGACGACAATGCCGCCACGGTGTACAAACAAGTGCTGGAGATCGATCCCGGCAACGACGCCGCCCGCCAGGGCCTGGAGTCGGTGGTCCAGCGGGTGGTGGCCAACGCCGAATCCGCCATGTTCGCCGGCAACGTCGAACAGGGCCGCGCCTACCTGCGCCAGGCCGAAGCCATCGATTCCAACGCGCCGGGCATCACCACCCTGCGCCAGACCGAGCGCAATCTGCGCGCCATGAAGCAGTCCCAGCAGGTCAAGGAACAACTGCTCGCGGCCGCCGAAGCGCTGCAGCTCGACCGACTGATGCCGCCGGCCGAGCCCAACGCCTACACCCTCTACAACAAGGTCCTGGCGGTTGAGCCAGACTCCGAGGCGGCACTGCGCGGGCTGGAACTGGTCCGGGAAGGTCTGCTGGACCGGGCGCGCACGCTACTGACCGCCAACGACATGACCGAAACCCTGGCTCACCTCGATGCCGCCGAACGGGCCGGCGCCGACGCGGCGCAGATCGCCGAAGTGCGAGCGGCGGCCGAGTATCAGCAACGCCTGCTGGACGCTGCCGCGGGCAAGTTCGAAACCCTGTACTCGATGTCCGACCTGACCCCAGTCAAGTTGGAGCCGCCGACCTATCCGCGTACCGCTCCCCGCGGCGCCGAGGGATCGGTGGATCTGCACATGACGGTGACCGAAGCCGGTGACGTGCGGAACGTCGAGGTGGTGGGCGATGCCCGCGATTATTTCGCCCGTGCGGCCGCGCAAGCGGTGCGCAAGTGGCGCTTCGAGCCGGTCTACGACGACGGTCAGCCGATTCCGGTCCGGGTAGCGGTGCGGGTCACCTTCGAAGGCTAGACCCGTCCGGCCGATCAGGGGCGCAATCCCGCCCCTGTGGCACCGGCCGCCATGCTCCAACGCCGCTCAGTAGCGCCACTGGATCGATGCCTGGTAGTTGCGGGGCGGCCCGTAGAAGCCCTGGTCCCAGTAGATACTGGTCAGGTGCTTCTCGTCAGTGACGTTGCCGACGTTCAGGCTAGCCGTGAGGTTGCGGGTGATGTCATAGCTCAACATCACATCCAGCAGCGTGTACGACTCCTGCTCGATGGTCACTCCAGTTCCGCCATGGGTGTTCTCGGTTTCACTCTGCCACTTCACGACTCCGCCGATTTTGAGCGCGGGCAGCATCGGCAGCGTGTAGGAGGCTGACAGCTTGAACAGTTCCGACGGGATGAACGGACGTGCCTCCTCGCCTTCCTGGTTCTCGATGTTCACGTTGGTGAACCCGGCGCCGACGTTCAGACCAGACAGAATCTCGCCCGACACCTCGAGCTCGTAGCCGTCCGAGTCGTAGTCCCGGGCGTTGTACACCGCTACGCCGTCGATCCGGGTGTCGAACTCGCCCAGGTTGTGATTCTCGGTTTCGAAGTACGCGAGGGTGACGATGCCGCGGCCCTGGTTGAACGAGTACTTGGCGCCAAACTCGATGTTCTCACCCTCGGTCGGGCCGAGCGGCTGGAAGTCGCTGTTCACCCAGGTCTGCTGAATGAAGGTTTCGCTGTAGCTGCCGTAGAGCGAGATGCTGTCGGTGACCAGGTAAGTCACGCCGAGGTACGGGACCGTCTCGTCCGCATCCGTGTCCGAGGAGCCGCCATAACTGAAGCCGTCCTGGTCGACCTCCAGGTTGCGCGCGCCGAGCAGCACCGACAGCCTGTCGGTGAAATTCAGGCGCGACGACACGTACCAGGATCGCTGCTCCTGGTCGATGTTGGTCGCATCGGCGAACGGATCGTGCGTATCGAAGTCAGGCTCCGGGGTGTTGCCCCGGGCCCAGTCACTGCCCAGCACCGGGTAGCCGTTGACGGGGTCGTAGTAGGAACCGGCGTCATTTTCCAGGTCAGCGGCGTTGTAACCCACCACCAGCTCGTGGCTCTGGCCGAACAGTTCGAAGGTGCCGGTCAGGTACAGGTCCAGGAACGACTGTTCCTCGTGGTTCCGGTAACGGCTGCTGGACGCGGCCAGGCCGAGCTCTGTGACCGGATCCGGCGCGCCGTAGACGTAGAACAGGCGCGAGTCCTGTTTGATGTCGTTGAACTGATAAATGGCGGTGAACGTCCAGGACTCGCCGAAGCCCTGACGCAGCTCGACAAAGGTCTGGTTGGTGGTGATGTCGGCCTGGGCCCAGTGTGGCGCGGTGCTGGTGGAAACATCGTAGTCGGTGCGGGTGCCGTCCGAATAGACCAGTGGAATGGCGCCCCACAGGTTGCCGTCGCTGTTGCTCTCGTTGTACCCGTGTCCCAGCGTGATCAGCGTGGTTTCCGTCAGGTCGGCCTCGACCACGCCGTAGACCACGCCCACGTCTTCGGCATAACGGTCCAGGTAGGAGTCGGTATCGTCCGTGGCAACCACCACCCGGCCGCGGATCCGCTCGGTGATGGGGCCGGCAACGTCGCCCTCCACCCGGTAGCCGTCCCAGTCGTTGACGCTGCCGCGCACGTACATCTCCAGCTCCCGGGTCGGGCGCTTACGCACGTAATTGACCGTGGCGGACGGGTTGGCCAGCCCGGTGATCAGACCGGCGGCGCCTTTGACCACCTCCACCTTTTCGAATACGGCGGTGTCCTGATGGCCCCGGTAGAGGCCGGCCGAAAACGGCGTGCCGACGCCGTCGTACTGGAAATTGACGATGTCGAATCCGCGGGCGCTGTAGTAAGTGCGGTCGGTCTCCACCTCTTCGACGCTGACCCCGGGGGTGTAGTCCATCACCTGATTGACGTCGTAAAGCGCAAAGTCCTCGATCTGCGCCCGGGAGATCACCGACACGTTCTGCGGCGTTTCGAACAGGGTCAGATCGAGCTTGGTTGCCGCCTTGGTCTGACCGGGCTCACCGTACACCACGATGTGCTCGACCAGCGGCGAGGCGGCACCGGCTTCCGGGCCTTGCGCGGCGACCGCGAAGCCGCTGGCGCTCAATGCCATACCGGCAACGGGAAGGGTCAACTTCCGGGACTCTCTGACAATTCTCATGTGGGCTTCCTGGGGTGTGAGTGACGACGGTTGCCGTGGGCGGCGGCGAACCGGCATCCTAGCGATTACTAACGCTAATGACAATCACTCGCATTCACAATCCTCGCCACCGAAGTTCAGGCGGCGATGAAGACACCGGGGGAATGAAGTCTTGAGCAGAATAGCCGGTGGGCGCGCTATGCGCCCACGGCAAAGAAACGGCAAGGGAACAGGAGGGGTAGGCCGACCGGAGATCCTCCGGTCGGCGCTGCCTCAGCCCTTGAACTCAGCCACCAGCGACGAGATGGACTGTTTGGCGTCACCAAACAGCATGCGGGTGTTCTCGCCGAAGAACAACGGATTGTCGACCCCGGAAAAGCCGGACGACATGGAGCGCTTGAGCACGAACACGGTGCGCGCCTGGTCCACGTTGATGATGGGCATACCGTAGATCGGACTGTTCTCGTCCTGTCGCGCAGCCGGGTTGACCACGTCATTGGCGCCGATGACCACCGCCACGTCGACGTTGCTCATGCGCGGGTTGATGTCGTCCATTTCCACGAGTTGGTCGTACGGCACGTTGGCTTCCGCCAGCAGCACGTTCATGTGACCCGGCATCCGGCCGGCCACCGGGTGAATGGCGTAGGTCACCTCGGCGCCGTTCTTCTCCAGCAACTCACCCAGTTCGCGCACCACGTGCTGGGCCTGGGCGACGGCCATGCCGTAACCGGGCACGAAGGTCACCGAGGACGCGGCTTCCAGGATCAGGTAGGCGTCCTCCGCGTTGATCGGCTTCACCTCGCCCTTCCACCTTGGTGGCGGTCTTGGCCGCGCCGAAGCCGGAGAACAGCACGTTGGCCAGCGAGCGGTTCATGGCCTTGCACATGATGTTGGTCAGGATGATGCCCGACGCGCCCACCAGGGAACCGGCGACGATCAGGATGTTGTTGCCGATGGCAAAGCCGGCGGCACAAGCGGCCAGACCCGAGTAGCTGTTCAGCAGCGAGATCACCACCGGCATGTCGGCGCCGCCGATGGGCAGCACCGCCATGACGCCGAAGATCAGCGACAGCACGATCACCGCCACCAGGTACGGCGAGGTCAGGGACGGATCCATGGCGAACAGGACGCTGCAGATCACCAGCACCAGCAGTAGCGCGCCATTGACGATGCGCTGGGCGCCGAACACGATCGCCGCACTGGTCATCACCTCGGACAGTTTGCCCCAGGCCATGATACTGCCGGAGAAGGTCACGCCGCCGATTACGATGGACAGCAGAATGGTGATGGCCACGAAGGTGCTGACGTCGGCGCCGTAAAGCGCGGCCCAGCCGAGAAGCAGACTGGAAAGACCGCCGGAGCCGTTAAACAGCGCCACCATCTCCGGCATGCTGGTCATGGCGACCTTCCGGGCGGCCACCGCGCCGATGATCGAGCCGAGCACCACACCAACGGCGATCCACTGGAACGAGACGATTTCCTGTGAGAACAGGGTAACCAGTACCGCGATGAACATACCGATCGCGGACAGCCGGTTACCGCGCACGGCGGTGGCCGGCGACGACATGTACTTCAGACCAAAGATGAACAGCGCCGCGGCGACGATGTAGGTCATGTTGATCAGGATCGGACTCATGAACGGCCTCCCGCCTGCGCACCGCTCTGAGGCTGTTCTTTCTTCTTGAACATGCTGAGCATGCGGTTGGTGACCATGTAGCCACCCACCACGTTGATGGTGGCGAAAGTCACCGCGGCGACGCCGAGCACCGTGGCCAGGCCGTGCACGTCAGTGCCCGCGGCGACCAGCGCACCGACCATGGTGATGCCGGAGATTGCGTTGGCGCCCGACATCAACGGCGTATGCAGCGTTGCCGGCACTTTCGAGATCAGTTCGAAGCCGAGGAAGATGGATAGCATCAACACCAGGCCGAGAAATACCGCTTCCATGACTACCCTCGCTTAAAGATTCTTGATGGTTTCGTTGACGATGGCGCCGTCCCGCGTGATCACGCAGCTCTTGATGATCTCGTCCTCCGGGTCGAGGTTGAGATGCTTCGCTTCGGCGTCCCAGAACTCGTCGATGAGATTGAACAGGTTGGCGGAGTACATGTCGCTGGCGTTGCGGGCCACCTCTGACGGCAGGTTGCCCTGACCGATCAGCTTGACTCCGTTGACGTCGACGATCTCGTCGAGTTGCGAGCCTTCGACATTGCCGCCGGTCTCCACTGCCATGTCGACCACCACGCTGCCGGGCTGCATGGCGGCCACCATGTCGGCGGACACAATTTTGGGCGCCGGGCGGCCGAACACCTGCGCGGTGGTGATCACCACGTCGGATTGTGCGATGACTCTCTTCTGTCCTTCTTTCTGCTTCTCGATCTGCTCGGCAGTGAGTTCCTTGGCGTAGCCCTGGTCGGTCTGGCCGGTGTCACCGAGGTCGATCTCGACGAACTTGGCGCCGAGTGATTGAACCTGCTCGGCAACAACGGGCCGGGTATCGAAGGGCTTCCACCCGCGCGCCCAGGCGTTTGGCGGTGGCAATGGCCTGCAGCCCGGCCACCCCGGCGCCAATGACGAATACCCGCGCCGGCGCGATGGTGCCGGCTGGCGTCATCATCATGGGCAGGATCTTCGGCGAGTGATAGGCCGCCTGAATGACGGTCACGTAACCCGCCAGGTTGGCCTGAGAGGACAGCGCATCCATCTTCTGCGCCCGGGTGCTGCGGGGAATCATCTCCATGGAGATGGCCGTTACGCCATGAGCGGCCAGCCGCTGCACCAGATCTTTCTCGTTGAAAGGGTCGAGGAAGCTCACGTGCAGAGCGCCCGCCTTGAGCGTACCAACCTCCTCCAGCGCCGGTTTACGGACGCGCACGACAATGTCGGATTCGCGCAGTAACGTGTCGCGGCTGCTCGCGATGCTGGCTCCAGCTTCCTCGAAAGCCGCGTCCGGGAATCCAGCAACCACGCCGCTGCCGGACTCGACGGTGATGTCGAAACCGGCGCTCTTGAGCTTCTTGACCGTGACTGGTACCAGCGCTACGCGCCGCTCACCGGGCCAGGTCTCCTTAGGCACCCCTATCAGCATGCATTCCCCCGTTAGTGGATCGACGCAACCGGACGCTTGATTGGGCCCGACCTGGACCACGGTCAAATGGTGCGGCGCGAAAAACGCGTCAAGCTAGCCAAACGCGGCGACAAAAACAACCGCTGGATTGTGAGCCTTCTTGCATCCGCGCACCACTGTCCAGACAATCATTCGTGCTTGACTCGGAGGGAGTGGATGAATCCTCGCAGTACCCGGCCCCGCGCCGGCGGGCCCGGACGCCGGGTCAACCGGGGCGCCATCAGTCATCGGGCTGCGGCCGTGGCGGTTATCGTGGCGTTCGTTGCCGGACTGATCGGCAGTCTGGCGCTTCGCCCGCCCGGCCCCGCCGGCGGCGACCGGCCGGCCAATGCCGACGCGACAACCCCGGCCCAGAACCGCTTCCGCTGGCGCGTGCCGGTCGCCTTCGCCACCAACCTGCCGGCTCTTGGCGACAACGCCCTGTACGTAAGTGACACGGTGCGTGACGTCAGTGCCGGGGCGGTGCGCCTCGACATCTACGAGCCCGGCGAGATTGTCCCGCCGTTCAGCATCACGGACGCCGTTCGCGACGCCAAGGTGGAGGCGGGATACACCTGGCTCGGCTACGACCAGGGCAAGATTCCTGCGTCGACACTGATCGGCGCCGTGCCGTTCGGCATGGAACCGTGGGAATTTTCGGCCTGGTGGTTCGAGGCCGGCGGGCGGGAACTGGGCGAAGCCCTGTACGCGCCGCACAACGTGTATCCGATTCTGTGCGGCATCACCGGCCCGGAGACGGCTGGCTGGTTCCGGGTGCCGGTGCGTTCCCTGGCCGATCTGGACGGGCTGAAGATCCGCTTCGCCGGCATCGGCGGCAAGGTGATCGAACGCGCCGGCGCTTCCGTGACCATGCTGCCGGGCGGAGAGATTTTCCAGGCCCTGGAAAAAGGCGCCATCGACGCCACTGAAGACGCGCTGCCGGTAGTCGACCGGCAACTCGGCTTCAGCCGCATCGCGCCCTACAACTACTACCCGGGCTGGCACCAGCCCTCCACCGCCGCCCACCTGGCCATCAACCTGGACCGCTGGCAGGCCCTGACCGATGCCGACCAGGCCCTGCTGGAGGCCGCCTGCACCGCCGGGGTGACCCGCAATCTGGCCCGGTCGGAAGGTCTGCAGGGCCCGGTCATGCGCGACTTCGCCGCTCAGGGGGTGCGGGTCGAAACCCTGCCGGACGACGTGCTGCGGGAACTGCAGCGGATCACCGACGCGGTGCTTACCGAAGAGGCGGCCGCCGACCCGGCGTTCGCCCGGATTCTGGACTCGCAGAAAGCCTTCCGAGCCGACTACGCCCATTGGAAGTCGCGCGCCTACCTGCCGCGCGACTTCTGATGCTGCCCCACACCCGCTTTTCACGGCCCATCGACCGCTGGCTGACCCGGATCGGCCACGCGCTGTCCTGGGTGTGGCTGGTCCTGCTGGTCATCATTGTCGTCAACGTGGTGCTGCGCTACGTGTTCGGCCAGGGCCGTATCGAGTTCGAGGAAATCCAGTGGCACCTGTATTCGGCGGGTTTCCTGCTGGGGCTGTCCTTCGCCTACCAGGCCGACGCGCACATTCGCGTAGACGTGCTGCATGAGCGCCTGTCGCCGCGCACCCGGGCCTGGATCGAGCTCTACGGCATCGTACTGCTGCTGCTGCCGTTCATCGCCCTGGTGCTGATCTACAGCGTGCCCTTCGTCACCTTGAGTTACACCCTGAACGAGGTCTCTCAGGCACCCGGGGGGCTCCCGTGGCGCTGGCTCATCAAGGCCGTGCTGCCGCTCGCCTTCGTCCTCCTGGCGCTGGCCGCGTTGTCCCGTCTGAGCCGGGTGTGGGCGTTCCTGTTCGGCCGACCGTCCGCTACCGGAAAGCCCGGATGAGCGGTAACGAAGTTCTGGCCCTGGCCATGTTCGCCAGCTTCATCGTGCTGGTGTTCAGCGGCTTTCCGGTGGCGTGGATTCTGGGCGGCCTGGCGGTGCTCTTCACCGCCATCGCCATCGTGCTCGAAGTGGACTTCCAGCTACCCGTGGGCATGAGCTGGGACTACACCTCACTGACCGTCGATCGCACCTGGAACGTCATGGAGAACTGGGTCATGGTGGCCCTGCCCATGTTCATCCTCATGGGTCTGCTGCTGGACCGTTCCGGCATCGCCCGCGATCTCATGACCAGTTTTGCCCGCCTGTTCGGCGGTCTTCGCGGCGGGCTGGCGGTGACGGTCACCCTGATCGGCGTGCTGCTGGCGGCCACCACCGGCATCATCGGCGCGTCGGTGGTGCTGCTCGCCCTGCTGGGGCTGCCGGTCATGCTCAATCAGGGTTACGACCGGTCTCTGGCCACCGGCACCGTGTGCGCGGTGGGCACGCTGGGTATTCTGATTCCACCCAGCATCATGCTGGTGCTGATGGCGGACCGCATGGCCATGAGTGTCGGCGATCTGTTTCTGGGGGCGGTGTTTCCCGGTCTGCTGCTCGGCAGCCTGTACGTGGGCTACCTGCTGCTGGTGGGCTGGCTGCGCCCTCAAGCCGCACCGGCGGCCGCCCATGAGCCTGTCGACTGGGCCGCCATCCGGGCCCTGTTCATCGCCATTCTGCCCCCGGCGTTCCTGATCCTTGCGGTGCTCGGCAGCATCTTCCTGGGAATCGCCACCCCAACCGAAGCCGCCGGCGTGGGCGCCGCCGGCGCACTGCTGCTGGCCGTGTCCAAACGCCAGCTCGATGTGCCCATCCTGCGCGAGGTGCTCTACGAAACCACCCGCACCACGGCCTTCATCTTCGGCGTGCTGGTCGGCGCCACCGCGTTCGCGCTGGTCCTGCGCGGGTTGGGCGGTGACGCGCTGATCGAGCGGACCCTGCTGGAACTGCCGTTCGGCCCCAACGGCATCCTGATCTGCATTCTGCTCGCAACCTTCGTGCTGGGGTTCTTTCTGGACTGGATCGAGCTGACCCTGATCATCCTGCCTCTGGTATCGCCGGTGGTGGTGAACCTGGGATTCGACCCGGTGTGGTTCACGGTACTGTTCGCCGTGTGCCTGCAGACCAGCTTCCTGACGCCGCCGGTAGGGTTCGCCATTTTCTACCTCAAGGGCGTGGCGCCTCCGGAAATCAGCGTCGGCCAGATTTATCGCGGCGTGGTGCCATTCGTCGCGCTGCAGGTGCTGGGCCTGGTGATCCTGTTCAACTGGCAGGCCCTGGTTACCTGGCTGCCGGCCCAGGCCTACGGCCCGTAACACGCCCTACGATCCATCGCCGATTTCAACGCTCCTTACCACGGTGGCCGGGCATTCTGGTCCGCGTGTTCAGTTCACTCACGGTAAGGAGCAAACATGACCACACTGTACGAACGGCTCGGCGGCACCGAAGGGATTACCGCCATCGCGGCCGACCTGGTCGATCTTCATCTCGACAACCCGGCCATCGCCGCGCGTTATGCCGCCAGCGACCCGGCCGCGCTGAAACGCACCGCCGCCGAATTCTTCATCACCGGGACCGGCGGACCGGCGGTCTACCAGGGCCAGGACATGCTGGCCGCGCACCGGGGCATGAACATCAGCCCGGCGGAGTTCCTGGCGGTTCTGGATGACGCCATGCAGGCGCTGGACAAGCACCAGGTCGGGCAGCGCGAGCGGGAGGAGGTGCTGGCCATTTTCTACGGCATGAAGCCCGACATCGTCGGCCGCTGAGCGCGTCCGTCAGCCCGGCGGACCCGGCTCCGGCACCGACAGCGGCGCCGGGCGGGCCTGACGCGCCTGGCGCAACCGGAATCTGACCCCAAGAACCACCCCGAGGGCGGCCCAGATGACCAGCATCAACCATTCGTGGGGCCAGACCAGTGCCGACGGGCTGCCAGGCAGGTAGGCGCTGAGCAGTGCCAGCGCGAGCACTACCGCGCCCCAACCGACCAGGCGCGGGTGGGAAACCCGGAACGGGCGCGGCATGTCCGGCTCGCGGCGGCGCAGGACCAGGAACGCAATGGGCACGAACAGGTAGGCGATGACCGTGGCGAAACTGCCGGCGTTGATCATCCACACCAGCACCGTACGGCCGAACAGGGGCGCCAGCGTACACAGCGCGCCGATGGCGACGACCCCGACCCACGGGGTCCGGTAGCGCGGATGAACCCGGGCGAACACGGCGGGTACGAAGCCGGTCTTTGCCAGGGCATAGAGAACCCGGCTGGCGCCGATGATGAACGCGTTCCAGCTCGTCAGAATGCCGGCCACGCCGCCGAGCACCAGCAGCGCGCCGGCCGCCGGATGGCCCCAGACGGCACTGGCGGCATCGCCGGTCGCCATGTCGCTGCTCGCCAGCGCACCGTGGTCGAGCGCCAGCGCCACCGAAAACGACACCAGCACGTACCAGGCCACCGCCAGGAACACCGACACGACAAGCAGGGTGCCGATGTGCGCGGGCGGCAGGTCGATCTCTTCGGCGGACTGCGGGATCACGTCGAACCCCACCAGCAGTGCCGGGACCATGATCAGCACGCTCAGAATGCCGGTCGCCGGGGTCGCAATCCAGGGATCGGCGTTCTCCAGCGACCCGAACGACAACGCGCCCACCAGCAGCAGAGCGCCGGACAGCAGGATCAGCGCCAGGGCAAAGGCCTGCAGGCGCGCGGCAGTCTTGATGCCGAGCACGTTGACAACGGTGATGATCACCGCGCTGCCCGCACCCACCAGCACGAAACCCATGTCGACGTCCGCGCCGAACACCTGCCACAAGGTACCGATGCGGATCGCGGGCACCAGGTACTCCATGGCCGTGGGCAGCGCCACCGCCTCGAACAGGCACACGTTCAGGTAGGCCATCAGGAGGGCCCAGGTACAGACCAGCGACCAGCCGTCGCCGAGCGCCCGATGGGTATACACGTGCTCGCCGCCGGCCTGCGGCATGGCGGAGGCCAGTTCACTGTAGGTGAGGCCGATCAGGGCGATGGCCAGTCCCGCCCCGGCGAACGCCAGCAGCGTGCCGAGGGTGCCGGCGGTCTGCACCCAGTAACCGCTCATGAGCACCCAGCTCCAGCCGATCATGGCGCCGAACGCCAGGACCAGCACATCGCGGCGGCCCAGGACCCGGACGAAACCGCCGCTGTCTCCCGCCTGATCGCTCATGCCGCCCCTGCCGGCAGTCCGGCACCGAGCAGCGCGTCGGTCAGCAGCCGGCGCTCCTTGTCGAGCTTGCTCGGAAAACTCCGGTTGAACGTGGCCACGCTGTAGCCGGGATACATGCTCTGCACCTTGCGCACGTTGAGGCCTGCCAGTTCGCTCTGACCGGCGAGTTGCAGGCAGGCAGCGGCAATGGCGTTGATGTGAAAGTGCGCGTTCGGTTCGCTGAGGCTGCGTACCACCCATTGCGCGGCCTGGTCGTACTCGCCCGCGCGGACCAGGGCCAGCGCCCGGCACGATTCCATGGCAAAGCGCATGGGATCGAAGGGGCTCAGCCGCTGGGCCATGTCGAGATCACCCACGACCAGGCTCGACACGCCGGCGTGAACGCCGATGAAACCGCGAGCGTAGTGGCCGAGAGCATAGTTCGGGTTGGTGACCAGTGCCTGGTCGATGGACCACATGGCGGCGTCGTGGTCCCGGGACAGAAACTGCGCGCGGGCCAGCGACCACTGCCCGAATGCGTCCCGCGGCTCCAGAGCCACACTCTCCCCGGCACTTTCCAGAGCACGCCGGGTATCGCCCTGGGGATCGTCCGAAGCGAGTAGAAACGCCTTGGAAAAATAGGCGAAAGAGCGACAGGCATGGGCCCGGGCGAAGTTCGGGTCGAGCTGCAACGCCCGGTCCACCCAGTGCAGGGCCTGGGCTACGTCATCGCGGGTGAAGCGATAGCAATGTCCGAGCGCGCGATGAAAACACTCCCAGGCCTGCAGATCTTCCGTCGCCAGCAGTCGCGCCCGGTCGATTTCGGCCTTTTCGATCTGCGGTTCCAGCGACGCCACGATGGCATCTACGATCTGATCCTGAACTTCGAACAGATCATCGGCGGCGCGCTCGAACCGCTCCGACCAGACCGATTCGCCGCCACCGGTCTCGATCAGATCGACGGTCACCCGCAGCCGGTTGCTGCGCCGCTGCACGGTTCCGTGCACCAGGTAGCGCACGCCGAGCTGACCGCCGATGGAGACCGCTCCGGCGGTGCCGAGACTGAACCGGCGCGCGGACGCCCGCGCAATGACGAACAACGCTTTGAGGCGCGACAGTTTGCCGGTGAGGTCCACGGCGATGCCTTCCGCCAGCAACGGGTCCTGGCCGCTGACGTCGTCGAATCCCAGTACCGCCAGGGACGGTTTGCTGGGCAGACTGCGTGGCTCCTCGGCTGATGCAACCGGTTCGGCTGCGTCCGGTTCCGCACCGACTACGGGCGTAACACCCGCTGACAGGCGCCGCCACGCTGCGATCAGTTCGGCATCCGGCAGACCCGCGTCACGATAGCGCTTGCGCGCCTGCTCGAGGTCTGCCTGGGCGCGGTGTCGCCCAGCCACGGTCAGACTCAATTTGAGCAGGGCGGTGATGGCGGCCTGGTTCAACGGGTCGATGGCGAGCCGGCGTCTGGCGAAGATCAGCGCCTCATCGGGCCGGCTCTGAAGACGCTCGGCCAGGACGGCGAACAGCCGTTGCTGCAGCCGTCGCATGGCCTGACGCCGGGATTCCAGCCACAGGTCGAAATCGCCACCGATGCTGACCTCGAAGCCATCGAGTATTTCCGTGGTGACCCGCTCGGCGTAGCGTTTCAATTCCTCGACGGGGACGTCTTCCCGATCACTCAACAACTGTTCCAACGCCCAGATGTCGACGCTGACCCTATCGGCATTGAGCCGCACGCCGTCGCCCGCGGTCAGCACCGCATCGGTGCCCAGCACACCACGCAGCTTCGACAGCGCCCAGCGCAGATCGGCGCGCGGGTCCGAGGTTTCCGGCCAGATGACGTGACACAGAGAAGTGCGGGTGTGACCGGCCGGTTCCAGCGCCAGCATGGCCAGCAGGGCGCGGGCCTTGCGAGACTTCGGCAGCTCCACGTCGCAGCCGTCTACCCGGACCTGGGGCGTACCCAGCAGGTAAACGTCGACATCAGATTGAGCGGTCACGAATCGTCCTTCGCCGGCGCTCTCAGCAGGCCGGCGAACGCCTCCACGTCCTCCATGCTGTGCAGATCATGGGACAAACGCGGAACACAATGAAGTGCCAATGTGCCGCCGCGCACCGCTGCCAGCGCCAGTTGGTCGGCCTGATAGGCCTGCGCGGCATCCTGCCAGCACTGCGCCAGACGCTCCGGCAGCGGCAAGTCCGAGACTTGCCGGTCGCCGATCTGAGCCAGGGCCGCGAGTTCCCCGGCTTCAAAATCCAGTTCGTCCGCTGAACGCCCTTGCACCCCAGACTGCCACCCTGCCGGCTCCGGCTGCACCCGATTGGCCAGAACGCCGGCAATACGCATTCCGTCGCGGCTCAACCGCCCGGCAAACTGATCGACCTGATGGAGGCTGGCGGGCTCAGGCGCACAGACCAGCACAAACGCCGTGGCCGGATCGCGCAGCAGCGCCTGAACCCGATGCGAGCGCTCCTTGAATCCGTCGAACATGCCGGAGAACGCCAGCAGAAACTCCGACAGATCAGCCAGCATCTCGACGCCGGTGAAGCGCTCCATGAACTTGAGCGCCGCCGCGGACGACTGCCGGAACAGGTTGAACTGGGCCCGGGCGGCGAATCCATACGGCCGCACCAGGATCCGCGTCAACGACCCGTCCAGCAGGCTGATCAGCCGCTGTGGCGCATCGAGAAAGTCCAGCGCGTGCTGAGATGGCGGCGTATCGACGATGAGCAGATCGTGCTGGCCGGCGCTGGCCACTTCCAGGACACGCTCCATGGCAACCAGTTCCCGGGACCCGCCCAGCGACGTGGACAGTTGCTGGTAATAATGATTCGCAAAGATGGCGTCACGCACCGCCGGACTCGGTGCGTACGACTCCACCAGCCGGTCGAAAGCCCGTTTACTGTCCAGCATCATGGCGGACAGTTGCCCCGGCGCGTCCAGGACAATCTGCTGGGCATCATGGTCGAGCGTGTCCAGCCCCATGGCCTGGGCCAGGCGCCGGGCTGGATCGATGGTCATGACCTGAACCTTGAGCCCCTGACGTGCCGCCAGCACGCCCAGGGCGGCGGCGCTGGTGGTTTTGCCCACCCCGCCGCTGCCGCAGCAGACGACAATCCGGCTGCCCCGAACGAGTTCCACAAAATCCAATGGCGGCTGGCCGTCCACCGGCGGGTGCCCCGTCGCGGCGGAACTCACCGGCGCAGGCGGCACCCCGGGTTCGCCCCGGGAATCGCCGACCAGAGACGAGAGACCTTCACTCACGGCCGCGATCAGGGCATCCCCGTCGAAACGCGCCTGAACGATCCTCGGCACTTCCACCAGATCGAGTCCGGCGTCACGAAGCGGCTGCAGCGATTCTTCCTGAGATCGCCATTCGGTCATCTCGTCCCGGGCGCTGGCCAGCGCCGAGCGGCCGGCGTCGGCCAAGGCGCCCTGATCGGCCAGACGGTCCGCCGCGTCCAGCTCCGCCGAAGAAAACCGTTGCCGGACCCGGCGGTTCACCAGCACCGGTCCACAGCCCAGGCGCAGGTCGTTGCGGCACAGCTTCAACGTCTCGAGCGCTTCGCGTACCGGCATGTCTTCGGCCAGGGTGGCGATCAGGAGCCGGGTTCGCTCGGGGTCGAGCAGCAGGTCCTCGATCTTGCGCGCATTGTGGTTGAGGGGACCCACCCGCACGGCGCGCTGGGTCGCCGCCGGAACGGCCAGCAGATCACGCAGATGGCCGCTCGCAGGCGCATCGAAAACGACCCGGTCGTAATCGGTCTCCATCGCCAGGTTGTACAGCTTGCCGAGGCACATCAGTTCCTCGAATCCGGGCGACGCCGCCGCAAAGTCCTTGAACGTCCGACTGGCGAAAAACGACTCGTAGAACCCGCCGAACGGCACCCGCCGGCGCGCGTACTCGGCCGCGGCTTGAAAGGCATCCACCCGGCTGACCGCAAACCCGTGGGCGGTCATGGCCGGTTGGTAGTCGACGGGAACGCCCAGCAACGGATGCCGGTCGGAGCGGCTGTCAAACGTGACCAGCACGGTCTTCAGGCCCCGCTCTGCCGAGCGGCGAGCCACGGCCGCGGCCAGCACCGACTTCCCGACCCCCCCTTTGCCGGTCACGATCAGGAGCCTGAGTTTGTCCCCGAGCCTCGACATGCCCGGTCACCCTACCCGCTTTGGCGATTCGACGACATGCCAGGCGCCGCCGGTTCGGGCAGAATTACCTCCTGTTGTCATGGAGTCACGCTGCAATGCGGATCGCCGTACTGGCTTCTCATACCGGAACGACGCTGCAGGCGGTGTTGGATGCCTGTGCCAGCCACGTCCTGGACGCACGCGTCGTACTCGTCCTCTCCAACAACAGCGGCTCCGCGGCCCTCGCCCGAGCCCGATCCGCGGGCATTCCCACCGCTCACCTCAGCTCGGCGACCCACCCGAACCGGGAGGATCTCGACGCCGCCATGGTGCAGGCATTGCGGGCCGCCAACGCCCAGTGGGTGCTGCTTGCCGGCTACATGCGCAAACTGGGGCCGGCAGTGCTGGGCGCCTACGGCGGCCGGATCCTCAACACCCATCCGGCCCTGCTGCCGAAGTATGGCGGCGCCGGCTTCTATGGCCGCCGGGTCCACCAGGCGGTGCTCGACGCCGGCGAGCGCGAAACCGGGGCCACGGTGCATCTGGTCGAAGCGGAATACGACTCCGGACCCATCCTCGCTCAGGTGCGGGTTCCGGTTCGCGCCGGAGACGACGTCTCGGCGCTGGAGAACCGAGTCAAAGCGGCGGAACGAAAGCTCATCATTGCCACCCTGTGCGAACTGGTGGAACCCCGCGCGGCCGCAAGCTGACCGGCCGACGTTCGAAGGCGAGAAAGCCAAGGAAGAGAGGCACCCAGCCCGAGGGGAGAGGAAAGACTGGGTGCCTCCCTGGATCCCTAGAGATCCCAACGCCGGTATTGGTCTAAGGGGAGAGAGTCGACAACCGAGCGTCACCAGGATCTTTGCAGAACCCGTGCCAATCCGGCTACTGCCACGAAACCCCATTGAAATCAGATAGTTGGGAAATCTTGTCGGAGCACTCGAACACCCGAACCCCGCACCACGATGGTGCGCTTGTGTGTTGCCATGCACCATGACCGGGGCGCCTACAGGCCGAACACCCGAGCCCACTCGTCGAGCGCGTCCTCGTGCCCTTCCACGACCTGGACGGTCAGTTGCCGGTAACCGGCAGCCTGCAACCGGGCCACCCGTTCCTGGAGCGCTTCGATCGGCCCGGTAAACGTCATCGACTCGATCAGATCCGGCGTCACCAGAAAGCGCTCGTCTTCACGTACGAACATCAGGTGGCCGCGATGGTTGTAACGGTGCCGCTCGCGCGCCGGATAGCCCTGATACACCTCCCGGTAATGTTCGAGCCGGTCGCTCAGCGCCTTTCCGATGAACGGCTCCATGGCCCCGGGCTCGGTGGTCTCGACCAGGTTGTGAAAAAACACCGCCACCAGCGGGCCGGCCTGGGCCACGATGCGCTCGGCATCGAGCGCCTCTCCGGGCCGCTGCACGGCCCCCAGAAAAAACAGGTTGGAATACAGATCCTCGACCCGCCGGCCGGCCTCGAGCCAGGCGGCGCGCATGTCATCGAGGGTCTTCACGGCGGCATCCTCGCTGGCCGCAAAGTTCAGCCAGCCTGCCCCCATCTCGGCCGTCAGACGCCGGGACCTGGTCCCCATGGCGGAAATGTGCAGGGGCACGGCATCCTCGACATTGATCAGACCCAACTCCGGATTCAGAAACGCGATCTTCTGACCCTTACCCGCCGGCGAATCCACCGCTTCGCCCCGCAGCAGCGCCTGGACGCGCTCGACATAGCGCCGCATCTGCTCCAGCGGTATCGCCCGCTGACCCATGGTCCGCCGCGCCGTGAAGCCGCTACCGACCCCGAAGTCGATGCGTCCAGGCGCCAGCCGGTTGAGCGTTGCCAGCGCATTGGCGGTAACGGCCTCGATGCGATTGGACGGTACGAGTACACCGGTACCCAGCCGGATCCGCCGGGTGTGCATGGCGGCAAGGGCCATACCGACGAACACATCGGGATTGAGCAACTGGGTGTCGTAAAACCACGCGTGGCTGAATCCCAGTTCCTCCGCTCGCGCAGCAACCTTCCAGGACTCAGTGCTGGTTGCCATGGCAACGCCAAAATCCATGCTCCCCTCCTTGCGCTGCCCGGCCAGTCCGGCGGATTGCCGTGCTCAGGCGCGGGCCATGCGTTCCAGTGCCAGACGATGCAGATACGGATCGCCGGCAGCAACGACGAATCCCCCCAGGCTGGCATCGCCCCCGTCAACGGTCGTGACCACCCCGCCAGCCCCGGTAATGATCGGAATCAACGCCTGGATGTCATAGGGCTTCAACCCGGCGTCCGTAGCCAGGTCCAATTGCCCCATGGCCAGCAAAGCATAGATGTAACAATCCCCCCCATACTTCGACAGCTTCACCGCCCGCTCCAACCGGTCGAACGCCGGCCGCTCCTCTCGTTCAGCAAACAGTCCGGGGCTGGTGGTGGTCAGTACGGCATCTTCGAGCTTGCCACACGGCCGGCAGCGCAGCCGCCGCTCAGACCCGCCATGGCGGTAGAACGACCCGGCCTCGGTTCCGTAGAACAGCTCCTGGGTAAATGGCTGGTGCATCACCCCCAGAACCGGCCGCTCGCCATCAAACAGCGCGAGCAGCAGTCCCCAATGCAGCATGCCGGTCATGAAGGCGCGTGTTCCGTCGATGGGATCGATGACCCAGGTCAGCCCATTGCCTGCGGTATGCCCGAACTCCTCTCCCAGAATGCCGTGGGCCGGGTACGCCTGGGCGACAGCCTCCCGTATGACCCGCTCCGCGCCCTGATCGGCCAAGGTAACCGGGTCGAAGCGTCCCTCGGCGCCTTTATCCTGAATCTCAAGATCGGTACGGAAATACGGCAAGGTCGCCTGCCCCGCCCGAACGGCCACGTCCAGCGCAAACCGGGTCAGACGCGCCAGTTCATCTGCGCCCAGAGACACAGGGGCCGAGTAGCTCAGCATCCGGCACTCACATCCAGCCCCACGTGATTTTCCCCCTTACCCCGCCAACGGCCCTGCTCTACCATGCCACGACCCCAAACTCACCGGGAGCCACCATGCAGCGCGACATTATCCTCCCTGAAGCGAACCGTCGAGTTTACGAGCAGTTCCACTTCGCCCCGGCAATCCGCAGCGGCGAGTTGATCATCTGCTCCGGCCAGATCGGCACAACCGCCGACGGCAAGATCCCCGAGGATCCGGCCGAGGAATTCGCCAACGTCTGGGACGGAATAGGCAGGGTTCTGGACGCCGCCGGCCTGACACTCGAGAACATCATCGACGTGACGTCCTACCACGTAGGCCTTCAGGCCCATCTACCGGCGTTCATGAAGGTTCGCGACGAATTCCTGAATCCGCCGTGGCCCACCTGGACCGCTATCGGGGTATCGGAACTGGCGGTCCCGGGGGCGCGAGTTGAGGTGCGGGTGGTGGCTCGTTCCGATTAACCCAACCTGTCAACGGCTTTGCATAGCTTCTCTGTTCGCTCATTACAAGTTGCAAAAGTTTGGGCTACAGCTTCAAATTGGCGCTGATCTCATCCGCGCGCCTACACTAGTAGGACCATCTGGGGCGACCTATGGCTGAATCCATTCTCCCGAGATCGCGGCCGACAGCGGGCCGGAATGAAGGCTCAGCTCTGGAATGGTCGGACTAGGAGATACCCGCAACTCAAGTTAGGCGCGGACAGAGGTTCTCGGCTTGTTTTTTGATCTGGTCTTCCGACATCGCGGAATCGTGATAGTCATCGGTCTTGCCTTTATCGCGATCTCCGCTGCTGGATTGACTCGCCTCCAAGTCTCGACCGACAACCGAATCTTCTACGGTGAAGGCAACGAGTACTTCCAGGACTATCTCGATTTCGAGAGCACATTCACGACCAACGACAACGTACTCTTTGTCATAGACGGTCCGTACGAGGTCGCAGAGCAACGCTACCCTGAAGCAATCCGGTGGATGACTGATCGCGCCGGTCAACTAGATCACGTAATCAGGGTCGACAGTCTTAGTAATTACCCACACCCAAGCACGCAAGATGACATGCTCACCGTTGAATCCATTCTTGAATGGATATGTCCGAGCACTAATGCGTGCAGATCAAATTTCCGAGAGACCCTGGCAGATACTCATCTGATTAACAGGCTCGTGAGCGAGGACCTTCGTGCTACTGGAATTCTCGCGACAGTATCAATAGATCGTGGCGCCGTTGGAGAAATCGAAGCTCTCAATCAGGAATCGCGAATCCTCACTCAACACTTCGAGAAAGAGTTCCCTGGATTCAGAGTCTATTTCACCGGCGGGGTCCCTATGATGGCCGCGTTCGCCGAGGCCACCGCTAACGATCTTGGGGTCCTGCTACCAGCGGCGCTATTTCTTATCGCGACCCTTCTAGCGCTAGTTCTCGGCAGCATTCGCCTCGCCGCCATCATCGTTGCACTTGGACTCGCGAGTATCGCCACCACGCTGGGCCTCGCAGGTTGGGCAGGCCACACATTGAACAACGCCACGTCTATCGTGCCACTCATTGTGTTCACGCTCGTCGTAACAAGCTCCATGCACGTCGTCGTGCATTTCAGCCGAAATCTCGACGCAACGGGCAGTCTAGAAAGGGCCCAGACGCAAGCGCGCGCATCACTCTCCTCCAGCATGACGCCGATGGCGATTAGTGCGGCGACATCTGCTGTCGGGCTTTGCTCACTGTGGTTCGTCGACTCTCCACCGATTCGCCAACTTGGCCTACTGTCTGCTCTGGGAGTTGCAGTGGGCTTCTTTGCCACCG
Organism: uncultured Gammaproteobacteria bacterium; assembly: GCA_942491135.1. Classification (GTDB taxonomy): domain Bacteria; phylum Pseudomonadota; class Gammaproteobacteria; order Pseudomonadales; family Azotimanducaceae; genus UBA7803. The sequence continues at coordinate 288,034 of CALNZS010000017.1, forward strand.
CATGTCTGCTGCCAATTTTTTTGGTGGGCATCCGCACAGTGGCCATAACTCGGCTAGGCAAACTGGTCCAGAGTGCAATCAATTTGCATGCACGAAGGCTTGAGTCCGGGAAGGACTTCATTGCCATCCCTTCAGTTCTGCTCATTGCGTGTGCTGCCGGACTCACGGTACTCCAAGTCAACGACGACTTTGTTGGTTTTTTCGACGAAGAGGTCCCATTCAGGATCCATACCGACAAAGCTACCGAGATATTGGCCGGCCCCAATCACATCGAAGTCGTAGTCTCCAACGATGGTGGGAGCGTATTTGAGCCCAGCTTCCTCGGTCACCTTGTCGATCTGACAGACCACCTAAGGCAACAAGCGCTGATCGCGAACGTTCATTCGTTCTCGGACGTGATGGACCAGCTGGCCAAAGCCTTCTCTGAGCGAGAGATCGAGGAGATTGAATCAGCAGATCAACTTGCGCAGTTGTTTCTGGTCTACGAGTTGTCGCTACAAGCGGGACAGACCAACACAGACCTCATTAGCGCCGACCAGACCTCAGCTCGGATCTCGGTACTACTGAAGGAATCGACCTCGGCCGAGATCAAACAACTCGAGCGAGAGACCTACTCCTGGCACGATTCCCATAGGACTCCGTACGACATAGTTGTCACGGGCGAGAACATCCCTGTCGCGCACTTGTCGTGGATCAACATTCGATCAATGGTAGCTGGGATCGTTCTGAGTCTCGCTTTTACCGCGGCGCTGATCGGGCTTTGGTTTCGAAGCATACGACTTAGCGGTGTTGCACTGCTCTCCACCGTGATGCCAATTGTGGCCGGATTCGGACTCTGGGGCTGGATCAACAACGAAATCGGACTGGCAGCAACCGCTGTGATTGCGCTAACTGTCGGGGTCGTCGTCGACGACGCCGCCCACTACATCTATCGGTTCCTGGACGCATCTAGGCGGCTTGAGTTAGATCCGCGAGCCGCCGCAGCATATGCTACACATCGGGCAGGCGCCGCGATCGCGAGCACCAGCGTTGTGATGGGTTTGGGCCTCTCAGTCCTTCTTCTCTCTACGTTTGAAGTCAACAGCACTTTTGGTGCGGTCGCCTGCATAATAGTTGTCACCGCACTTATCTTTAACCTCACTATTCTTCCCCGCCTAGTTATCTGGGCAGTTGCTAAGAGCAGTAAGCCATTGGAGTCGTTCGCATGAGCACAGCTGATCCGCAGGTACACATTCAGAATCCGGAGTCCGTGGAAAAGGATGAGATGGACTGGGATGCCTACGCGGAACATTACGATGAGATGTGCGCCTTGAACCCAGCGTATCAGGCCAATATCGAGATTCTTCTGAACCACCTAAGCAAGTGGAGCCTACCTCCGGACTGTAAGATCTGTGACCTGGGAGCAGGTACCGGGAACTACATCGTTCAGATGGCCAAGACGCTTCCAATGGCCCAGTTCTGGCATGTCGACATCGACCAGCACATGACCGAGCTCGCGACGCAGAAGTACGAGCAGAACAAAGTTCTCAACGTCAACGTGCACAAGAGTGATGTGCATGCTGCAAACTTCGAAGAAGAATCCTTTGATGTGGTGGTTTGCGTCAACGCACTCTATGCCTTCACGTCCCAGGAGAGCATCCTGAAGCGCATTCGCTCTTGGCTAAAGCCTAACGGCAAGCTCTTTCTGATTGACTTCGGACGGAAACAGAAGACCCTCGACTGGACCTTGTACATCTTCAAAGAATCGATGAAATCGCAGAAAGTAGGTCGGTTCGCACGCGCGTTGATTGAGGGCCGCGAGCTGCTCAAACAGAACCGGCGAACCACAATGGGACAGGAGTCGGGTCGGTACTGGCTACACACCACGCAAGAGTTCGGACAGACTCTTGAGAATTCCGGATTCAAGGTAGAGGAACTATCTCGCTGCTACAGAAACTACTCAGACCTCGCCATATGCAGCAAGTAGTGGCGCCGCCGAGTTCAGGCGCGAGCAACTGACGCTCGCGCTATCTCTTCTGATTCGTTTTTTTGCGCCTCGGTCGACGTGAGTAATAGCTCAGCAACTTCGATAGGGGCGCCATCAAGCCATACGCCTTGACCCGAGACGAAGGTCGTAACACATCCTGTTCGCTCAGGTACTTGGCAACGCTACGCCAGATTACGTTCCAATAAATTGGTCCCACGCCGATTCCCATAACGGCCTCAGGCACGTTGATGAGCAGCACTACCTGCGTCTTGCCGGGATACAACTCATGCTCGTAACGCATTCCCGTGTCTGTGAAACCTAGTCGTAGATACATGCCGACCAGTTCGGGGGTCGTAGAAATCAGCGCCCAATGCCTGCGAGCCTGGATCGCCACGATCGCCATATGCTGAACCAGTGTGGTCCAAAGATCGCTTCCACGGAAATCCGGATTCGTCGCGGCCCGAGCTACTTCGAGAACCTGTTCGCGCCTCGGGAAACCCTCGGGAAGCGTGACATATTCCTCGTGTTCGAGTCGCTCCCCAGTTTCGGCAAACGTAAGCCGCGCTGTTCCTACGATCTGTCCTTTGTACTTTCCAACAAGAATCCGACCACGCGTGTCGTAGATGTCGGCCATATCGGCGGCCGTGTAATCGTCGGGAACCTTGCCGACCTCTCGATTGGCTCGTAGACGTAGTTCCAACACCGATCGGAAGTCCTCTTCCGATTTGATGTATTGATAGTCCACGCCTTTGGTCAAAGACAGGGGAAAGAAACCTTCACTGCGGATTCGAGCCAATGATTCTGCATCGCTAAACTGAACCAAATACTGCCCGATTACTTCGCGCTGTTGACGCGAGAGTGAGGTAAACACCAGCCCAACTTCCAAGTAGTCTTTACCTGCTTCCGCTGTAATTGCAAGCCGAGCCACCTTCATAGTCGTAGAGATCTGAGACGTCAAAGGAAAGCTGATCTGCAAGTTCAACTCCATCCCTGGAACAATGAACTTGTTTCGTAGACTCGTTATGGCACGGATTCCAGAGCCCGAAATATCTCTTATCTTTAAGTACAGGAAGTCGTTGAACTGAGCCGGGTTGGGAGCAATGCAAACCGGATCGAACTGCCCACTACATATCCACCGCGAACCTTTCCGGCGCTCAGTGTCGGAAACGGACTGGGTATTCTTCGCCGAGAAGCGGATGCCAATCACCTCGCGGCGTCCTCGCTCAGCAGACACTTCGACGACCATGCCTTCGAAATGCGAGATTTGTCTCCCGACCGTAAGTTCGATCTCAACAACCTCGCCCTTTTGAAGGCCTTCCGAATCAATTGGAAGGAGCTCAATACCTAACGGGCTAAGCTTCCAGATCCTGTAAGCACGATATTCTTCGCTTTCGCCCCTCCGAATCCGAGCGCCAAAGAGATCTGTCTCCCGCACGTCAGCAGGAAAGATGATGTCGTGGATTTCCTTGAAATCGACATCCGAAAAGTCACGCTGCTTCGCTTCGATCTTCATCTAGTGGCAAGCCTTCTTCTAATAGCCTCTCGTAGAAGTCAACGACAAGTCGCGAGTTGCGATCCGTTGGACGCATGCAGTGGATGGTCTTGGTGTCTTGAAAATTCCTTACCGAGAGCCCAAGGCTAACTAGATCGATGGTGGTTACTTCTGGGTGCAACCGCATTGAGTGCAACAGCTGCAATGACGCATCACAGATAATGAGGTCAGAGGAAACGAGTCGACTTCGCAATTCGGGGTGTTTCGTTAGCTCGTCTAAGCGGCTGAGGAAATTCACAGGCGATCCCAAAGCGGTAATCTCAACAGAGGAGTCAAAACCTCCGATGTTTCCAACGATCGCCTCTCCCACGGAGATGAGTATGTACCGCTGAATCTGTACCTTGCTAGGGTCCGCATTCTGGTCCTCGTTAATCCGAGCGATCTCCAACCCTGCGATTAGAGCTCTAAGCAAATTTAGATGCTGGGATCTATCGTCAAAATACGCAAAGACAAGGTCACCGATTTTTCTTGGGATCCCTCCTTGTTGCTCCACAGCGTCCGTGCAGGATTTTATGTTTGGAAGCACGGCGTCACCGATGAACGCGTCAAGTTCTTTCGAGCCTTCCGTGAATCCCCTAATGTCGCTAAACAGCCCCGCAATTGTCCGCTTCCTAGGTTTCATCACCTCATAGACAGCGTTTAGCACAGATGAATCTCGGTCCCTCAGATACCTCTCCAGCCTGAGTGCAATCTGCTTCGGGATGAAAGACTTAATCCGATCCGTAAATTCTATGTTCAGCTCAATATTGCGTCTTTGCGCAGCAATGTTCTGCTGATTGAGGAGGAAGTACTTAATGTCTGCCAAGTAACTTCCCCGAACTACGATGATAGCTATCAGAGTAACGCCACTGGCAGAAATAGCCTCCGGAACAGCGACCCCCGCCTCCATTAGTGCTGGCCATTCCGCCGCAATCAGAGCCATTGCGTAGGCTGAACTCTTGAGAACCGAAGATCTCAGTATAAGCGCGCAGACGATCACAAACACGAAACAGTAGATCCACGGTGCCTCTGGGTAGTAGTAGATGACCCACGACTGAGCAACGCAAAAAATTGCGCCGGCACCCATCGCGACCGCCCGATAAGGACCTCTCGAGGCCAAGGGGGAAACGTAGTACAGGAAAGCGAGCATCGACACCGCAGCCATAGACACCCTGAACAGTAACCAGGACTCAGTTGGCTGTAAGCCCATCGGCAGGTCGAACGCCCAATAGTGAGCGAGCCAAACTACGGCAGCCGTGGGGAAGAAAAGCTTCGCAAGGGACAAGAAGTCACCTCGCTCTTTCTCCTTCCAGGGATCAAGCCATGGCGTGGGCTCTAGCAGTGATAGCGGAAAGAGGTATGTGAGGACGCGATCAAAGAGTTGCGTCATGAGCTTCGCCACCCACACGGGCCAGAGCCCCTGGTGCTCTTGGTGAGGTTTTGCCGAAGCAACTGCATCACGTCCTTGCAACCCTAGTGATGTCTCGTGGACACCGTCAAAGTATTGACGCACCCATTGGAGACCAGCGTCAGCGCCTTGGGCGCAACTAGATGCCGCATAGCACCAAGCCACGAAACCGAGGTGCTACTCGCATCAGTTAAGCCGACCAATCGGATTTATCAAACAGGCGACACAACTGACTTTCTCTAGCCTAGCAGTGCTGAGCAGGAACGGTAGATCGGTGGGATCGGGTGGCACACGCCCGCGTGCGTGTCCTATCATCCTCGTCGGCTCAGAAACTGATTGGGCCAATCAGATATATGACTGGTCGAAACTCGGCCCAAGGGAACTCCGGGCTGTGTCCAGCCCAGATCGGATCGCGCAACGAGACGAGTCTGGCAGGTTCCGCCGAACTTTCGACCACTGAGGCGGGCGCCTACATTGGGTTTTGGAAACTTCAAGTATCAGTTCCAATCAGCTGCGGAGCGGAGCAAGCGTTACAGCGAACGGCACTTTAGACTTCTTGGATATCTTGCATGCATCTTGATACCGGCGACGACGATTGTAGAAAGGGCCGTCGCCGACCCAACGTTTGACACGCTCTATATCAGAATCCTCGCGGGCATAGTCGGCCTATTGGTCTTGTTTCATGACCGGCTACCAGAGGCACTTCGGAGTCGATTCGAGTTCGTTTGGATCTTCGCAGCCACGCTGATCCTCCCTTTCAGCTACGGGGCGATATTGACCCTCAATGCCGTTCATACCCCAGTTGGATCCGACCTCTCTCCTATCTGGGTCTATCAATACATCGTCGCAGTCTTCATCTTTGTTCAGCTGATGAACAGCGGCCTCCTCTCGTGTGCTCTTTGGACGGCGTCAAGCTTTTTGCTGGTGCTCGCCTGTCTAGCAATATCCGAACCAAACACTGAAGCTCTGAAACAAGCCTGGCTTTTCCCACTGCCGGTATACGTCACGGCATTGGTGATCGGGAGCATCACCAACCGGAACGTCTACGTAGTTCAGTCCGAGCAGTTTCGAGCTGCTTCAGCAATCGGCAGCAACATAGCTCATGAGCTTCGGACACCACTAGCAAGCATTAGGTCTTTCGCCAGAGCGGTTGGGCGCTTCCTACCGCTGCTCGTGGACGGCTACAAGAAGGCTCAGTCCGCGGGACTCCAAGTAGAACCACTACCCAGTAATCACCTGAAAGAGCTACGGGCTAGCGCAGAGACAATTCAGAGCGAGGTTGAGTATTCGAACACGATCATCGACATGTTGCTGATGAACACCTCTGCGAATCAGACACATGGCTACCGATCCGACAATTTTCCGATTTCAGAACCGATTCGGGAGGCCATATCTAGGTTTCCATTCAATAACTCTCAGGAAAGGGAGCTGATCCGTTGCAACTTGGAAAGTGACTTCAATGTCCGTGGTTCACGTCCCCTTCTCGTCCACGTCTTCTTTAACCTCCTTAAGAACGGCCTTTTCTATGTGCAAGGGAAACCAGACGGTGAGTTGACCATTGTCAGTGAGGTGTCGGGCTCGCTTCATTCGGTTACCGTCACTGACACTGGGCCCGGCATACCAGACGCAATAAGGTCTCAAGTCTTCGACCGATTCTTTTCCACTGGCGACTCACACCAAGGCGCCGGCATCGGCCTCAGCTTCTGCAAGATGGTCATGGAGTCAATCGGGGGAGAGATCTACTGCGACTCGCGGGAGGGGGAGTACACGACCTTCCGCCTGGTGTTTCCCGTTGCGGACAAATCGTCGGGTCAATCACTCGAGTCCTGAGTCTCGGAGCTAAAGGCATTCATAGACCGCGGCGGCGGTGCGGTTGGCCGATGCGCCTCCGTTGATTACGCCCATTTCCATCTGGTTCATCGCGTAACAGAAGCTCAGCCGGGCCTCGCGGTCGTGGAAGCCCATGGAACCGCCGGCGCCCGCATGGCCGTAGGTGCCCGGGCGCAGACCGATTGGCGATTCGTCGTGGTAGAGCATGAAGCCGAGGCCGAAGTGAGTGGTTGAAAGGAGCACCCGATCGGGGCCCAGAGACTGGGTCGACGTTGCCTCCGAGAGCAGGTCCGGGGTCAGAAGAGCGGGGAGGCGATCGTACATGCGGGCCACCGACATGGCAGTGCCATGGCCGTTTGCGGCAGGGATCTCTGCCGTCCGGAATGGTGTCGAATTGGCATAGCCCGCGCCCATGGCGGGGTTCTGAAAGGCCGCGCCGGTGGGGGTCGTTGGATCGCGCATCGCGACCAGGAGCTGGCGCGTGGCGGGTGGCAGGTTATTGTCGTCTCCTGCCCGAAGGCGCGCCGGGAGCATGTCCGCGCAGCGGTGGAGCTCGGATTCCGGCACGCCAATGTGGAAGTCGAGGTCCAGGGTGGTCGCAAGCCTCTCGTGGAACCACTGACCCGGTGAAAGACCGGTCGCGCGGCGGATCAACTCGCCTACCAGGTGGCCATAGGTGCGGGCGTGGTAGCCGTGGGCGGCGCCAGGCGGCCACCAGGGTGATTCGCGCTCCAATGCCGAAACGAAACGCGGCCAGTCGTAGAGAATTTCGCGGTCGACCGGCTCGTGGAAACCCACCAGGCCTGCCTGGTGCGACATCAGGTGGCGCAGTGTGATCCGATCCTTGCCGGCGGAGACAAACTCCGGCCATAGGGTCGAGACAGGGTCGTCGAGTCGCAGCAGACCTTCGTCCACGGCCAGCAGAGCGGCGGCGGCCGTCATCGCCTTCGTCACCGAATGCATGCAGACCAGCGTATCTGCCTGCCAGAGTCGGGTCCGGCGGCGATCGGTGTGTCCGTGCCAGACGTCCACAACCGGTTCGCCATCCAGGAGCACTGCCAGACCGGCGCCGACTTCGCGCTTCTGCTCGAATCCTTCCAGGAAGGCATCCGCCACCTTCTGAAAGCGGCTGTCGACATGACCGGATGGCGTCATTGGGCTGCGGGCTCCGCGGTGCTGGGCTCGTTGGCGATCATGGGCATCGTGGCCGTGGCCGGCAAGGCGTGCTTTGACTTCGCCGGGGGCGCCCCTAAACTGCTCCGTCTTTTCCGATTCCCTCAGATGAGCGCACGCGACCTTACCCAGGGCCCGGTTGCCGGGTCGTTGTTCCGCCTGACTGCACCCATGATGATGGGTGTGTCCAGCACCATCCTGGTGTCCATGCTCGAGATCGGTTTCATCGGGCAACTGGGTACCGAGGACGTCGCCGCCATCACGTTCACGTTTCCGCTGGTCATGATCCTCAACAGTATTGCGCTCGGGATCGGGATCGGCACCTCGTCCGTCATTGCCCGGAACGTCGGGTCCGGAGAGCGGGCCGAAGTGCAGCGCCTGGGAACCCACAGCCTGCTGCTGGTCGCGGGCGCCATGGCCATCCTGTCGTTCGTCGGTTGGGCCAGCATCGATCCCGTCTTCACTGCGCTGGGCGCCACCGCCGAGGTGCTGCCCCGCATTCACAGTTACCTCGACATCTACTATCCGAGCGTGGTGCTGTACACCACCACCATGGTGGCCGGGAACGTCATGCGGGCCAACGGCAGTGCGACCGTGCCGGGGATGGTCATGACACTCGGCGCGCTGCTGAATCTGTTGCTGGATCCCATTCTGATCTTCGGCTGGTTCGGCATGCCGCGGCTGGAGCTGGCCGGCGCTGCCTGGGCCATGGCGCTGTCGCGCATCGTCACCACCGTGGTCCTGCTGACGTACGTGTCGAGGGGCGGAATGCTGCTGCTCAGGAACGTAAGGAGCGGGTTCGCCGCGTCGTGCCGGCGGATTCTGCACGTCGGATTGCCCGCCATGGCGACTCAACTCATCGGGCCGGTGAGCGCCGCCATCATCACCCGAATGCTCGCCGGATACGGCGAGGCCGTGGTAGCCGGATTCGGCGTCGCTACCCGGGTCGAGGCTGTAGCGGTGATGCTGTTGTTCGCGCTGTCCGGCAGCATCGGACCGTTCGTTGGCCAGAACTGGGGCGCCCGCCGACCGGATCGCGTTCGCGATGGGCTGGCGGTCTCCTATCGATTCTGTCTGATCTGGGGCTTGGTGGCCGCTCTGGCGCTGTTCGCGTTCGGCGGCCAGGTCGCCTCGTGGGTGGACGACAGCGCGCAGGTTCGGGCGACCGCCGCGTTCTACCTCGCGCTGGTGCCCTGGAGCTATGGTTTGTGGGGCATCCTGATGATGTCGTCCGCGTCGTTCAATGCCCTCGGCAAGCCACTGCCATCGACCATGTTGTCGTTTACCCGGATGTTCATCCTGTACGTACCGCTGGCGCTGCTCATGGATCGGCTGTTCGGCTACCAGGGCATCTTCGTGGCCACCGCGATCAGCAACGGGGTCATGGGAGTGCTCGGATTCGTGTGGCTGCGGCGGGCGTTCTTTTCCGATCGGGCGCCGGCTCCCGGCGCGGCTTGATAAATGGATGAGGTCGGGTCAGAGTCGCCGAATCCCAGCGACCCGACAGGCCCGCCATGAGCGACATCGCGTTCCTCTCCGCCACCGAACTGGCTCGCCGCATCGCCGCCGGCGAAATCACCAGCGAAGCGCTGCTACGCACGTACCTGGACCGGGTCGATCAGTACAACGGCGAGCTGAACGCGCTGGTCGTGGACGTCCGCGATCAGGCACTGGAGGCCGCGCGAGCTGCCGATGCGGCTCAGTCCCGTGGGAAGTCGTTGGGTCCGCTGCACGGTGTGCCCATGACCATCAAGGAGTCGTACAACCTGGCCGGCACCCCGACCACCTGGGGCAATCCGGAGTGGCGCGACAACATCGCCACTGAAGACGCCGTGCCCGTCCAGAAACTGAAGGCCGCCGGCGCGGTGGTTTTCGGGAAGACCAACGTTCCCCTCCGGTTGGCGGATTTCCAGAGCTACAACGAGGTGTACGGCACCACCAACAACCCTTATGACCACAGCCGCGGGCCCGGCGGGTCGTCCGGCGGTTCCGCCGCGGCGCTGGCAGCCGGCCTCACCGGGCTCGAAACCGGCTCGGACATCGGGGGTTCGATTCGTAATCCTGCCCATTTCTGTGGGGTGTTCGGCCACAAGCCCACCTGGAATCTGCTGTGGATGCGCGGACATTCCGGTCCTGGCGACATCCGCTCGGCGCCGGATATCTCCGTCATCGGACCGCTGGCCCGGTCCGCCGCAGACCTCGATACTGCCGTGCGCATCATGGCCGGCCCCGACGAGATTCAGGCCCGGGGCTACCGGCTGGAACTGCCCGAGGCACCCGCCAGTGGCCTGGACGGGCTACGGGTCGCCGTCTGGGCAGACGATGCCGCGTGTCCGGTCTCTGCCGAGGTGCAGCGCCGGGTGGAATCGGTGGCCGGCCTGTTGCGGGACGCAGGCGCGGCCGTGAACGATCAGGCACGGCCGGCTTTTGCCCCGGCCGACAGCCACGCGACGTATCAGATGCTGCTGCAGGCCACCATGTCGACCCGCATTCCCGAGGGGGACTACCGGGAACTGCAGGCCAAGGCCGCGGCGCTGGCGCCCGATGACGACGGCGCCGAGGCACAGGTGCTGCGCGGTCAGGTCGCAACCTTCCGGGACTGGTCCGCCGCCAACGAAGCACGCCACAAACTTCGCTGGCAGTGGCACCAGTTCTTCCAGGACTTCGACGTGCTGGTGGCGCCCATCATGCCGACCGCCGCTTTCCCCCACGATCATCGCCGCTTCGGTGAGCGCACCATCGACATCGACGGGAAGGCGTATCCGTATTTCCAGCAGGTTTTCTGGGCCGGCCTGACAGGCGTTTCCTATCTGCCGTCCACCGTGGTGCCCACCGGCCTCAACGACGCCGGCCTGCCCATCGGCGTGCAGATCATCGGACCGGAGTACGCCGATCTGATCACCATCGCCGTCGCCGACAAGCTGGAGCAGGCCGGCTGCCGATTCGTGCCGCCCGCAAACTACGGATGAGGTACGGGTGAGCACCACGGCTCACGCCCATCCGAACATCGCCCTGGTCAAGTATTGGGGCAAATCCGGCCAACCGGGCAACATTCCGGCCACCCCGTCGTTGTCGATCACGCTCGCCGGCCTGTCCACCACCACTACGGTGAGTGAAGCGGCGGCGGACGAGTTTCTGCTGAATGGCGAGCCGGCGGACGACCCCAAGGTTGAACAATGTCTGACCCGCCTGCGCGAACAGTTCGACGTGCCGCCGGTGCGGGTCAGTTCCCGGAACGACTTTCCCACCGCCGCCGGGTTGGCGTCCTCCGCGTCCGGTTTCGCCGCTCTTATCACCGCCTTGAATGCCGAGTTCGCCCTGGGTCTGGATGGCAGCGGCCGCTCCGTGTTAGCGCGCCAGGCATCGGCGTCGGCGGCGCGTTCGATATTCGGCGGGTTCGCCACCCTGGAGGGCCCGGAATGGGAGGCGCAGCCCCTGTTCGAACCGCTCCACTGGCCGCTGCAGGTGGTGGTTGCCGTCACCGATACGGCCAGCAAGTCGGTGTCTTCCACCACCGGCATGCAGCGCTCGGCACTGTCGCCTTACTTTCCGGGCTGGGTACGCAGCACTCGCGAGGATTTCACCGCCGCCTGCGCCGCGGTCGCCGAACGCGACTTCGACACGCTGGTGGAACTGGCCGAGCATAGCTGCCTGAAGATGCATGGGCTCATGCTTTCCACGCGCCCGCCGCTCAGCTACTGGAACCCCACCACTCTGGCCTGCATGGAGACGATCCGGCGCCTGCGCGCCGACGGCACCGAGGTGTTCTTTACCGTGGATGCCGGGCCGCAGGTCAAGGCGATCTGTCTGCCGGGGCACCGGCAGACGGTACATCGAGCCCTCGCCGAGGTACCTGGCGTCACCCGGCTGATCGACGCCGAACTCGGTCAGGGGGCCTGGGTCGATCCGCCATGATTCGTGCCGATGCGCCGGGCAAGATCGTTCTGTGGGGCGAATACGCCGTGCTCGGCGGCGCCCCGGCCCTGGTTCAGGCCGTCGACCGCCGGGCCGTCTGCAGCCTGAGCCCGGACGGGAACGGCTGGCAATGCAGCGCCCGGGGGTTTCCGGGGGCTGCAGCAACCATCGCCGCCGAGCGACTGCTGGCGGACCCGGCGCCGCCGCCGGGCGCGGTCTGGCGGCTGCTCTGGCAGGTGGCGCGCACGTTCGAGGCAGCGGATCTGCCATCCGGCATCCGGGCGGAATTCGACACCTTGGGGTTCCATCAGCAGGGCATCAAACTCGGTCTGGGGTCCAGTGCCGCGCTCACCACCGCAATTTATGCCGCGCTGAGCCGGCTTCTGGATCGGCCCGCTGACCTGTCTGGGGCACTGGCGGCCCATGGACAGCTCCAGGGCGGCGGCGCTGCCAGTTCCATCCGTTCCGGGAGCGGCATCGACGTAGCCGCCGCCTGGTACGGCGGCCTGTTGCGCTACCAGCGTACGGCAGGTCCGGACGCGCCGCTCGCCGCGCCCTGGAAACTGCCCGCCTCACTACACCTGGTGCATGTCTGGAGCGGCGTTCCGGCCTCCACCCCGGACCGCCTGGCCTGCCTGGAACGCCACCTGCGCGGCTCCGGGTCCACGGAACTGGACGCCTTGAGCACCCAGAGTCAGGAACTCTTCACCTGTGCCCAGCCGCTGGCCGCCCTGCCGGATTACGTGGCGGCCCTGCAGGCCCTGGACACCGCCGCCGGGCTCGACATCTACACGCCACCACACCGCGCCCTGACGCAACTTGCCAAAGAGGCCGGGGTCGTCTACAAACCGTGCGGCGCCGGCGGTGGCGATATCGGCGTGGCCTTCACCGACGATGCCGCCGCAGCCGCCCGTTTCGCCCGCCAGGCCGCCGACATGGGCTTTCCGCCGCTACCGCTGGAGACCGCACGACATGGCATCCGAGTCACGCCCTGACGCACCCGTCGAGGGCGGCGCCCGAATCCCCAATTTCTTCCGCATGAGCGTGAGCGAACGCATCGCCGCGCTGCATCAGCGCGGCCTGCTCACGGCTGCGGACGTGCGTTCACTGGCGGCCGGCGAACACACGCTGCGGCTGCCCGTCGCCGACAAGATGATCGAGAACGTGGTCGGCGTGTTCGGTTTGCCCATGGGTTACGCGTTGAATTTTCTCATCGACGGGCGCGACTACGTCGTGCCGCTGGTGGTCGAGGAGCCGTCCATCGTGGCTGGACTGTCGGGCGCGGCCCGAATGGCGCGACTGTCCGGCGGCTATCAGACCGAGACCACCGATCCCATCCTGATCGGCCAGGTTCAGGTCGTGAACGTCACCGACCCCGATGCCGCCGAGGCGGCGCTGCTGGAGCGCGGTGACGAGATCGTCGCGCTGGCCAACAGCCTGCACCCCAAGATGCAGGCCCGCGGCGGCGGCGCCCGCGCCGTGGAAGTGTTCCGCCACCACGCACCGGAGGACGGCCGCGACATGCTGGTGCTGCATCTGCTGGTGGATACCCGCGACGCCATGGGCGCCAACCTGGTCAACTCCATGTGCGAGGGGGTTGCGTCCCTGGTGGAGACCATAACCGGCGGCAAGGTGTTCCTGCGCATCCTCTCCAACCTCACCGACCGGGCGCTGGCGCGCGCCCGGGTGCGCATTCCCACCAGCAATCTGGAAGGCAAGGGTTACAGCGGCGAAGAGGTCCGGGACGGCATCATCCTGGCCAACGACCTGGCGGTGGTGGATCCCTACCGGGCCGCGACCCACAACAAAGGCATCATGAACGGGGTCGACGCCATGGCCATCGCCACCGGCAACGACTGGCGCGCCATCGAGGCCGCCGCCCACGCTTACGCGGCCCGCTCCGGCCGCTACCGGGCTCTGACCCGCTGGTACCGGCACGACAGCGGCGACCTGGCCGGCGAGATCGAGATTCCCATGAAGGTAGGTACCGTGGGCGGCTCCCTGGAGACCAATCCCAGCGTCCGCATCAACCATCGCCTGCTGGGCTCGCCGGATGCCCGGACCCTGGCCGGCATCATGGCCGCGGTAGGACTGGCACAGAATTTTGCGGCGCTGCGGGCTCTGTCCACCGACGGCATTCAGCAGAACCACATGACCCTGCACGCCCGCAGCGTGGCCAGTACCGCCGGAGTCCCGGAGGCGCTGTTCGATACCGTGGTCGAGGCCCTCATCGAGTCGGGCGAGATCAAGGTCTGGAAGGCGCGGGAAATCGTCAAGAACCTGTCCCGGCAGGCGTCTCAGCCCGGCCAGGCGGAACGCAGTTCAGCTCACGGCAAGGTGATCCTGCTCGGCGAGCATGCGGTGGTTTACGGCCGCCCGGCTCTGGCCCTGCCGATTCCCCTGGCAGTGGAGGCGGTGGCTCGCGAAGGTGGCGACGGGGTCAATCTGGTCATTCCACGGTGGGGCCTGGAGCAACGGATCCGGGCCGGGAGCCAGGGGGTGTCGGGCATACTCAGCACCATGCTGACCCGGCTCGGTCTCGGCGATCGGGCCATGACCATCGAGGTGATTCCCCACGTGCCGCGCGCCATGGGCCTTGGCGGCTCGGCGGCGCTTGCGGTCGCCGTCATCCGGGCCCTGGATCGAACCTTCGCCCTGGGCCTGAACGAGGGAGCGGTCAACGCGCTGGCGTTCGAATGTGAGGTGGTCGCCCACGGCACTCCGTCCGGCATCGACAACACCATCGCCACCTACGGTCTGCCGCTGCGTTACCAGAGAAACGCCGACGAGCCGGGCAGTGGCCGCTTCGACGAGATTGAACTGGCTCAACCGGTACCGCTGGTGATCGGCATGACCGGCCGGGAGAGCCTCACCGCCAGCACCGTGGCCCGGGTGCGTAACGCCCGCGACCGGCACCGCGCTCACTACGACGCGCTGTTCGATCAGATCGGGGTATTGACCGAGGCGGCCGTGGACACCCTGCGACGCGCCGATTTCGCCGCGCTCGGCGAACTGATGAACCTGTGCCAGGGCTACCTCAATGCCCTGCAGCTCTCCACCCCGGAACTCGAGGAGCTGGTTCATATCGCGCGCGGACACGGCGCCCTGGGTGCCAAGCTCACCGGCGGTGGCGGCGGCGGATCGATGATCGCCTTGTGTCCGGACAAACAGGAGGACGTGGCCGCCGCCATGCAGCGGGCGGGGTATCAGAGCCTGGTGGTTACCGTCAGCTAGAACGCCAGCGGCGTGGATTCACGATCCGTCGGCATCCTGCGACGGGTCCGGGGCCAGCGACAGCCCGGAGGTGTCCGGCGCTGGCGGTGGCGCGGCACGGCGCGCCGGCGCAAGGTCGGCACCGGCCGGCGCCAGTTCGAAATCCAGTTGCTCCAGGTCCAGCGGCGCCGCCACGGCAACGCTGAGCTGACCCAGATCGACGCCCGCCTCGGCCAATCCAAAATCGGGAACCGGCGCCTCTGGCGGCGCCTCGGACGGTTCGCCCAGGTCACTACCGGCCGCGGCCAGACTCAGATGGGAGATGTCCGGCCCCGTGGCCCGTGCCGGCGCCGCATCGGGCAGCGTGAAGCGGGCGCCTTCGAGGCTGAGGCGGCCGGTATCGACGTTGCGTGGGACAAACTCGGTGCGCTCGTTCTGGCGCAGCAGGTCACTGCCCGCCGGCAGCAACTCGTACCCGGCGCTGTCTGCCGTGTCCGTCGCTGCCGGTGTTTCGACTGCGGTGGACGGCGCGGCCCGGGTTGCCTCGCCGTCGACCGGCAGTACCCGCAGTCGAGCGCCCGCATTCTTGAACAGCCCCTGCAACCGGGCCGCGGTGGCGGTATCAGCCTCGCGCTTGACGATCACGGGTTGTCCGGAAAACAACTTGTCGAGTTGCGCTTCCTGAAAGCTGGCCGCCGCCGCCAGGCGCTTACGCACCACGGCCGGATGCTGACCGTCCAGCACCTCGCCGCGGAAGACCAGTTTGTAGGTGTCGCTCATGCTCGAAGTCTAGTGGAAGGGCGGCCGTTGCGCCTGCCGGCACATCCCGTCAATATCGGTCGCAGCGACCCGGCCCAATGACGTAAGGAGAGGACTCATGGGAACAGCCGCGCGCGTCGCGGTGCTGCCGGTGGAAACGTCGCAGCTACGCATCGAAGAAGTGGTTCTGGAGGATCCGGGCCCCACTCAGGTTGTGGTCAAGCAATTCTCCTCCGGCGTGTGCCATTCGCAACTGCATCAGATGCACCGGCCGCGCACGCAGCCGGTGGTGCTCGGTCACGAGTCCACCGGCGTGGTGCTGAAGACCGGCGCCGAGGTCACCCACGTGCGCGAGGGTGACACCGTGCTGGTCACGTGGGTCCCCCGCAACGCGGTCGCCGCCGGCGCCGTTCCGGTGCGGGCCACCTTGCCGGTCAGCGACGGTATTGCCCAATCCGAGAATGTTTTTACCTGGGCGGATCACACCCTCGCCGACCAGCAGTACGTGGTCAAAGTCGACCCGGGTATTCGAACCGACGTGACCGCCATCATCGGCTGCGCGGTGATGACGGGGGCCGGCGCCGTCATCAACACCGCCAAAGTCCAACCCGGGCAGAGCGTCGCCATCTTCGGCGTCGGCGGCGTGGGCCTATCGGCCGTGGTCGGGGCCCGCATCGCGGGCGCCGACCCGATCATCGCCGTGGATCTGGACGACGACAAGCTGGCTTTCGCCCGGCACTTCGGCGCTACCCATGGCATCAACGCCAGCCGCGAGGACCCGGTGGCCGCGATTCATGCGCTGACGGTCCGCGAGGGGCAGTTCACCATATTCCGCGAGCCGGTGAGCGGCGTGGATTTCGCCTTCGACTGCATCGGCATCAAGGCCACCATGGAGCAGATCGTGCCCGCCTGCCGCAGCGGCCATTTTGGCGCCCGCGACGGCGGAACCGGCGTGCTGGTCGGGGTGCCGGGGACCAACGTCGAGCTCAACGCCATTGACGTGCTGGTCAACGAAAAGCACTTCATCGGCAGCATCGGAGGCTCCTGCGCACCGGACCGGGACTTTCCCCGCTTCCTTGAATGGCAGGACAGCGGAGAGCTGGATCTGGACGCCCTGGTGACCCAGCGCTACACCCTGGATCAGATCAACGAGGCCACCTCGGCACTGGAAAAAGGCCAGATCGCAGGGCGGGCAATACTGGAGTTTTGAAGTGCGTTAGCCGTCGCGTTAGGCTACGCGCCACGCGCCTTTCGGCGCATACACATAGGCGCTCGGTATGGTATCGTTGCGCCTCGATCAACAGCCACAAGAAGAGGCTTACCGTGAAGAAATCCGCAATCGCTCTGATCGCCACTTTCGCAATCGCTGGTTGCGCATCCGTCAGCCCGGACCAGGTCGACGGTATCGAGTCGCGCCTGAGTGCTCTGGAAAGTCAGGTTGAGGCGGCAGCCGGCGCCGCTGATCGAGCCGCTTCCGCTGCCACCCGTGCCAGCCAGGAAGCCAGCGCTGCTCAATCCTCGGCCCAGCGTGCCATGGATGCGGCCAATCAGGCGAACGAGCGCGCTCAGCGTATCTCCGATACCTGCTGCGCACGCAAGTAAGCGGTTGGCGCCAGCGGCGAACCTCTAGATTTTCGCTGGCACCCCGGTCGGGGCTGCCAGCAAGCCACTGACCCGCGCCCAGTCCACGACTGCGGCGCGGTTTTTTGTGGCTGCTTCGATACGGCGGTTAAGATCCTCGGGATCCGTGGCTTCATAGATGTCCTGGTGGACTTCGACGAACAGCTGATCATCCCGCCAGCCCACCTTGAACGGCTCGTTCACAATGTTCACCGGCGTGCCCCGGCGGGCCAGTTCGCCCAGGGTCGCGATGTGTGGCTCGTACAGCCGGATGCAGCCGTGACTGACCATCTGACCTACGCCAAACGGCTGATTGGTGCCGTGAATGAAGTACCCGGGCGTTTCGAGCTGCAGGGCCAGCGAGCCGAGCGGGTTGTCCGGACCCGGGGGCACGACCGGCGGCAACGGGTCGCCCATGTCGGCGTGCTCCTTGCGCGACGACGCAGTGGGAGTCCAGCTCGGGTTCTCGATGGCGGTCACGATACGGGTGGTGAGCAGCGGCGTACGGAAGTCGTCCCGGCCCAGCCCCACCGGGTAAGTAACCACCATGTCCTTGTCCGGCGGATAATAATAGAGGCGGTACTCCGCCACGTTGATCACCACCCCTTCCCGGGGCGCGTCCGGCAGCACGTACTGCGTCGGCAACACCACCTCGGTGCCGTCACCGGGAATCCACGGGTCGACGTCGGGATTGGCATCCACCAGTTCGCGGTATCCCAGCCCGTATTTCTGGGCAATGGTGGCCAGCGTATCCTGGTAGGTGGTGCGGATGGTGGTGACTGCGCCGATGACCTGCACGTCGTCGGCAGGGAGCGAGTACGCGGCGCTGTAGCCGGAGTTGGAGGAGAGGCCACACACCAGAAGAGCCAGCCAGCCCGGGGCAGCCCAACGAACCCGTCTGCTCATTCGAGAGTCTTCGTCACATTGAAACACGCGCGCATAAGACCACGACATCCCGAGGATTTCCATAGAATAGTCGGCCTTGTCCAATTGTGCCCGGAAGGCCTGACGCCATGACCCGCCGGCATTTCCGCACCAGCGAGGACGCCGAATACTTCTTCGAGGAAGGCTGCTTCATTCTGGAATTCTTCAACGATCCGGACGACCCGGCGGTCTCGGTGGCCCGGGCCCGGGTACCTCCCGGGGTGACCACCCAGCCCCACTACCTGGAGGCCACGACCGAGCGCTACCTGATTCAGGCCGGCAGCGGGGAAGCCCGCATCGGCGGCTCGACGATCAAGGTGCGGCCCGGTGACGTGGTGGTCATCGCGCCAGGCGAACGCCAGCAGATCCGCAACACGGGCGAACAGGACCTGGTGTTCCTGGCCATCTGCACCCCGCGATTTCTGCCCGCGAACTACCGGACGGACTGACCGGGTGGCTCCGCTCGGCTGCGCCCGGTCAGGGCAGCGGATGCGCCGAAAAACCCAGCGCCCGCTCGTAGGCGCTCCCGGCTCGAATCAACGTCGGCTCGGCAAGGTGCCGGCCGATCAGTTGAAACGCCTGCGGTAGACCGTCTCCGCTGAGCCCCGCGGGCAGGGTAATGGACGGATGCCCGGAGTAGTTGAACGGCGCCGTGAACGTGATGAACTCGGCGCGGTCGGCGTCGTCCTCGACCCGTTGGTTCATGCTCTCCAGATCCGGCGGCAGCGACGGCATACAGGGTGCGATCAGCACTTCCACCTGATTCAGCAGGGCGTCGAAGTCGGCGCGAAAGGACTGCCGCAGTTTCTCCATGCGTTGGTAATCGGCGTCCGTGGCGCCCAGCCCGGACTCGATGAGCCCCGCCAGAACCGGCCCGTAGGCCGCCTTCCGCGACGGGTAATAATCCACGTGGGCCCGGGCGCACTCGACGCCGCAGGTGATTCCCCAACCGTGAATCAGATCGGCGGTGGCGGCCGGCATGGCCACCTCGTGTACCGTGGCGCCGAGTTCCCGAAACACTTTCAGCGCCTCGCGTACGGTTTCGACCACCACCGGGTCGACGCCGGTTTCGACGTAGTTCCAGTCGATCCCGATCTTCAGACCCGCCACCCGCTCGGCGAGCATGGCCGGATAACGGGGCACCTCGGTATCCAGGCTGGTGGGATCGTCCGGGTCGTGCCCGGCCAGCACCTCCAGCAGCGTCGCGGCATCGGCCACCGTGCGGGTCATGGGCCCCACGTGATCGAGGGACTCCGCCAGCGGGAACACCCCCCGGCGGCTGACCCGGCCGTAGCTGGGCTTGATACCGACCAGGGCGCAGCTGGCGCTGGGAAAGCGGATGCTGCCGCCGGTATCGGTGCCGAGCGCGCCGTAAGTCATGCCGGCAGCAACGCTGACCCCGGAACCGGACGACGACACCCCGGGCCAGTGGTCGGCATTCCACGGATTCACCGGGGCGGTGATGTCCGGGTGGTGGGCGCCGAACGCACCTTCGGTGAGTTGGGTCTTGCCGACGATGACGGCGCCGGCGGCCTTGAGACGCGCCACCACCGGCGCGTCGAACTCGGGCACGAAGTCCTGCATGACCCGCGTCCCGGCCGCATTGGGAACGCCGCGCAGGTAACACAGGTCCTTGATGGCGACCGGCACACCATGCAGAGGCCGCAGCGGACGGCCTTCATGACGTTCCCGGTCGAGCCGCTCAGCGGACGCCAGCGCCTGCTCCTCGAGCACCAGCGCATAAGCGTGCAGTTGTGGTTCCAGCGCCCGGATCCGGGCCAGACAGGCCTCGGTCACCCGGGTGGCGGTCAGTTCTCCGCTCTTGATTCGGTGACTGACTTCGGTCAACGACAGGTAATGCAGGTCGTTCATGCCGCGTTTTTTCCCTTGGCCGGCTCCAGATCGAAAATTTTGCCCGGGTTGAGCAGCCCCTTCGGGTCCAGCGCCCGTTTCAGGGTCCGCATCAGGTTGATCTCCGCCGGCGACCGGGAGATCTCCAGATAAGGCTTTTTCTCCAGTCCCACGCCGTGTTCCGCCGAAACCGAACCGCCAATGGCGCGGAGCGGCTCGTAGACGCAGGCCTCCACGGTGCGCCGGATCTCCGCCGTGTGTCCGCCGGCGCCGATGACAAAGTGCAGATTACCGTCGCCCATGTGCCCGAACACGTAGCAGCGCGGCGCCTCGAAGGCCGCCTCCAGCGCCTGGCGGACCTCGCGCACGTACGCTTCCATGTCCGAGATCTTCAGGCTCACGTCGAACGCGATCGTCGGGCCGTCGCGAAAACACTGCGCCACGTCGTCCCGCATGGCCCAGAGCTGCTGACGCTGGCTCTCCGACTGGGCCAGAACCGCATCGACGATCAGGCTGCGGTCGTAGGCGTCCGCCAGCGCGCCTTCCACCGCGGCTTCGTCGGCACCCAGCGCCTCCACCAGCACGTAGTAGGGGTAATCGCGCACGATCGGCGGCCGATTCTGGGCCGGTTCCGTGGTCACCAGGGTGTAGAACTCGTTCCACATCACCTCGAACGCCGACAGGGTTCCGCCGAGGGCCGCGTCCATATGTTTGAGAAACGCCGGCAGCTTGGCGAATTCGTCCACCGCGACGAACAGGGTTGCCTGGTGCGCCGGCTGCTCACGCAGCCGCAGCACCGCCCGGGTCACCACCCCGAGCGTACCCTCGGTGCCGATGAAGAGTTGCTTCAGGTCGTAGCCGGCATTGTTCTTGATCATCTGGTTCATGCTGGAAACCACCGTGCCGTCCGCCAGCACCGCCTCCAGGCCCAGCACCATGTCGCGGGTCATGCCGTAACGGATCACCCGATTGCCGCCGGCGTTGGTGGAAATGTTGCCGCCGATGGTGCAACTGCCGCGGCCGCCCAGGTCGAGCGGGAACATCAGGCCCTCGGCTTCGGCCCGCTCCTGAATCTGCTGCAGCACCGCGCCGCTTTGCACGATCATGGTCCGGTCGGTCCGGTTGACCTGTTCGATGGCATTCATACGTTCCAGCGACAGGGCCACGTCGTCAGGTCCGGTGATGGCACTCTCCACCAGACCCGTCAGTCCACCGTGGGCGACCACGCTCTGGCCGCGGGTATGGCAGATACGCAGCGCCGTGCTCACCCCCTCGGTATCCCGGGGCCGCACCAGGGCCTTGGCCTGCACCGTATCGCGGCGCCAGATACCCGCCTGGCGCGCGTGCACGTCGTCCCCCGTGAGCACACTGTCGGCCCCCAGGGCTTGAATCAGCTCCGCCACCACATCCGTCATGTTCTGCTCTCCCACCGGTCCTGTGCATCCTTACTCCCCAGCCGGATGTCTTGCAAGATTCCCGTCCGGATCGTTCGAAGGCCGTGCAGCAGCAACTCGGCTACCATGAGCCATGGCCAAACGCTTCGACAAGTCGTATTACGACCGTTTCTACCGCAATCCGCACACCCGGGCCGTCAGCCCGGCGGCCGCTCGCCGGCATGCAGCGTTTGCCGCCGCCTACCTGCGCCACCTGGACATCCCGGTCCGGCGCATTCTGGACATCGGTTGCGGCACCGGAACGCTGTTGCGGGCGCTGGGCCGGCAGTTCCCTTCGGCCACTACCCACGGCGTCGAGTTCAGCGATTACCTGTGCGATCACTACGGCTGGCAGCCGGGGTCCGTGATCGACCACCAGGCCACGACACCCTACGACCTGGTGGTCTGCAACGACGTGCTGGCCTATCTGGACGAGGCCGACTGCGCGCGGGCGCTCGCCAACCTGGCGCATCTGTGTCGCGGTGCATTGCTGCTCGGCGTGCTCACCGCCGATGACGCCGACGACTACGACCCGGAACGCACCGATCCCGACCAGCAGCTCCGGCCCGCGGCCTGGTACCGGCGCCGATTGTCCGGCCAGTTTATGAACGTCGGTGGCGGCCTGCACCTGCGCAAGCCGCCGGACGTGGTGGTCTGGGCCCTGGACCGGGTCTGAGTCAGCGCCCGCCGGCCGCCATGGGCCGGTTGCAGTCCTACGCCCCAGCTCTGACAATCCACGGTGCCCTGCGGTCGACGCGGCAGGCGCGAGGAGGTCACATGCTCAGTGAACTCGGGTACCAGAGCGCCGCTTCGCTGGTTGCCGCCATTTATCGCGGCAAACTGTCGGCCGTCGAGCTGATGAACGCCTGCTACGACCGCATCGAGCGCTACAACCCCGACATCAATGCCCTGGTGAACGTGCTCGGCCGCGACCAGGCGCTGGAACTGGCGCATCAGGCGGACCGCGACCGAGCAGCCGGCGCCCGGCTCGGCCCCCTGCACGGCCTGCCGATGGCGGCGAAGGATCTGTCCGATGCCGCCGGCTTCCCAACCACCTCGGGTTTCACCCCGTTCAGGGACCGCCTGGCGCAGCAGGATTGCGAGCTGGTGGCCCGCCAGAAAGCCGCGGGCGCCCTGATCATCGCCAAGAGCAACGTCCCGGAATTCGGACTCGGCTCCCATACGTTCAACGGCCTGTTCGGCACAACACGCAACCCCTACGCCCCGGATCGGTCCGCCGGCGGCAGCAGCGGCGGCGCGGCCGCCGCCCTGGCCAGCGGCATGGTACCGCTGGCGGACGGCAGCGACATGGGTGGGTCCCTGCGCAACCCGGCCTCTTTCTGCAACGTGGTGGGCCTGCGGCCGTCCATTGGCCGGGTGCCGGACGAACGGCCCATGGGCTGGCTGGCGCGCCTGTCCACCCCTGGCCCCATGGCCCGCACGGTATCCGACACCGCCCTGCTGCTGTCGGTGCAATCCGGCCACTTCGCCGCCGATCCGCTGTCGCTCAGCCAGCCGGGACACGTGTTCTGCGGGACTCTGGCGCGGGACATGAGCCGTCTGCGGATTGCCTGGTCCAGCAACCTCGGTCATCTGCCCGTGGATTCGGAAGTGGCAACGGTGGTCGAACAGGCCGCCGCGACATTCGCCGAGCTCGGCTGCCACGTCGAGGAGGCCAGTCCGGATCTGCGCAGCGCCATGGATGTGTTCCACACCCAGCGCGCGGCTGCGCTCGCCGTGCTCGGGCGCGATCTGGAAGCGGCCGTACCGGCCTGGCGCGATCACGCCAAAGACACGGCAGTCTGGAACATCGAGCGCGGACTGGAGGTCACGGCCCGGCAGATCATCGATGCGGAAGTGGAGCGCACCGCGATCTATCGGCGCGCAACCCGCTTTTTCGAGGACTTCGACGCGCTGCTGCTGCCGGCTGCCCAGGTTCCGCCGTTCCCGGCGGAACACGAGTGGGTGCGCGAGATCGCCGGACAACCCATGCAGAACTACCTCGAATGGATGACCGTGTGCTGCGCTGTCTCGGTGACGGGTCTGCCGGCGATCTCGGTGCCGGCGGGTTTCACCGGCGCCGGTCTGCCGGTCGGCCTGCAGATCGTGGCCGGCCCCCACGACGACCTGGGTCTGCTGCAGATCGCCCACGAATTCGAACAGGCCACCCTGGTGCATCAGCGTCAACCGGACTTCGCTTCCTGAGCGCCGGAATCGCGCCGCCGGGAAGGGCGTCACACGCTGTCATGGCCGACCTGATACACTTATTGCATGCACCAGCAAACCCGCCAACGGGGCGACACCCGCTACAAGACCGCCCGCTGTATCCTGTTTCGTGACGACCGCTATCTGCTCGCAGTACACAACCGGTTCTGGCGGCTGCCAAAGCGTTGGGGGCTGCCGGGCGGTCAGATCGAATGGGGCGAGTCGGCGCACACGGCTGCGGTTCGCGAGCTGGAGGAGGAGCTCGGCGTATATCTCCCGGAGCTGATGCAGGTCGGCGCCTACCGCTACAAGCACGCGCTGCACATGGTCTATGCGGCGCGCCTGGACGACGAGATCCACGACTACGATGAGAGCGAACTGCTCGACATCGGCTGGTTCAGCGCAGCGGAAATCGCCGGACTGCATTCCCGGTCCGCGCTCCACGCGAACTACGAACTCGATGCCGTCCGGCGCCTGCAGGCGCAACTGGTCGGGCACGCCGACGCCTCCTGACCCGACGGCCCCTTGCGACCCGGAAGGACGTGGCATACTCGCGCTTCGTCCCACCAGGTAAGCACGGAG
Organism: uncultured Gammaproteobacteria bacterium; assembly: GCA_942491135.1. GTDB lineage: Bacteria > Pseudomonadota > Gammaproteobacteria > Pseudomonadales > Azotimanducaceae > UBA7803. Next base: position 312,444 of record CALNZS010000017.1, read on the forward strand.
CCCGATGTCTGATCCACGCCCCTCGACCACCGTTTCCGACGCGGTCCGCACCCGCAGTTCCATTCGCGCCTTCACGACCGAATCCGTTGCCGACCAGCTCCTCCGGGAGCTGCTGGAAAAATCGGCGCGGGCCGCGTCCGGAGGCAACCTGCAGCCCTGGCGCGTCTACGTCGTCAACGGTCCATCCATGGCGCGGTTCCGCAAGTTCCTGGCCGGACGAACCGAACCCGAGAAGCCGGCGTATCCCATTTATCCGGAGAACCTCAAGGAGCCCTACCGCAGTTCCCGCTTCAAGGTTGGAGAAGACATGTACGCGCTGCTCGGGATTCCCCGCGAAGACAAGGGAGCGCGGCTGCGGCGGCTCATGGAGAACTTCGATTTCTTCGGCGCCCCGGCGGGCCTGTTCTGCTTCGTCGACCGCCAGATGGGGCCGCCACAGTGGTCGGACCTGGGGATGTTCCTGCAGACCTTCATGCTGCTGGCCCGGGAGGCGGGGCTCGACACCTGCGCCCAGGAAGCCTGGTCGGCGCGGCCGGACTCGGTCAGCCAGTTCGTTGGTGCGCCACCGGAACTCATGATCTTCTGCGGCATGGCCATCGGCTATCGCGACCCCGAGGCGCCGGTGAACCGGCTCTACTCGGACCGGGAACCGCTGGACGTGTGGGCGACGTTCGTGGATTGACTCGCTGGCGTCTGTCGGAGTTCCGCGGCCTGAAACGTCTGGTCCAGACAACTCACCAAGAGCAGGAGTCCGAGCCATGCGATACATGTTGTTGATCTGGGAGAACGAGGCCCTGTCCGCCGCGCGCAGCGAGTCGGAGCAGCAGGCCATCATGTCGGAGTACTTTGCCTTCACCGACGACATCCGCGGCAAGGGGATTCATCGCGCCGGCGATCCGCTGTTGCCATCGGAATCGGCCACGACGGTCCGGGTCCGCGATGGTAAGGCGGTCAATACCGATGGCCCCTTTGCCGAAACCCGGGAACAACTGGGCGGCTACTACATCGTCGAGTGCGAGACCCTGGAAGAGGCGTGCGGTTACGCGGCCCGTATACCCACCGCCCGGGACGGGGCCATCGAGGTCCGGCCCATCATGGAGCTCGATGTCTGAGCCCGCCGACCCGCGGCAACGCATCGCGCTGATCCTGCGCGCCGAAATGGCGGGCGTGCGCGCCCGCCTCATCGGCGACTTCCGCGATTTCGACCTGGCGGAAGACGTGCTGCAGGACGCGCTGATGCGGGCCTGGGAGCACTGGCCGGATAACGGCGTGCCGGATGCGCCGGCCGCCTGGCTTTATCGGGTGGCCCAGCGCCGCGCGCTGGACCAGCTCCGCCACGATCAGATCGTCCGGCGCGAGGCAGAGCCGCCCGCGGACGCGCCAGACGCGCCGGATCCGGCAGATCCCGCCGATCTGATCGCCCGGGCGGACTTCGACGACGACCTGCTGCGGCTGATGTTCACCTGCTGCCACCCGGTGCTGCGGCCGGAACTGCGTGCGGCCCTGACCCTGCGTACGGTGCTGGACCTGAGCCTCGAGCAGGTGGCGCGGGCGTTCCTGGCGGAACCGCGCACCATGGAACAGCGGCTGGTACGCGCCAAGCGGCGCCTGCGGGAGCAGGGTATCGATTGGCGTGTACCCAAGGGCGCGGAGCTCGAGGACCGCCTGCACGACGTACTGCGGGTCGCCTATCTGATCTTCACCGAAGGCTACACCGCCACCAGCGGCGAGGCCCTGATCCGCCGCGACCTGTGCACCCTGGCCATCGGCCTCACCCGGCGCCTGGTACGTATGCAGCGCGGCCATGCCGAGGCCCTGGCACTGCTGGCGCTGATGCTGCTGCAGGATGCCCGCAGCGACGGCCGGCTGGATGCGTCCGGGCACCTGGTCCTGCTGGAGGCTCAGGACCGGTCCCGCTGGGATCCGGCCAGGATCCGCGAAGGCCGGGTGTTGCTGGAAAAGTCACTGCTGCTGCGCCAGGCCCCGGGGCCCTACCAGATCCAGGCCGCCATCGCGGCCCTGCATGCCGAAGCGGACGAACCCGGCGCCACCGATTGGCCCCAGATCTGCGCCCTTTACGACACCCTGATGCGCCTGCAGGACACGCCGGTGGTTCGCCTGAACCGGGCGGTGGCGGTGGCCATGAGCCGCGGCGCCGCCGCTGGACTGCTGGAACTCGATCGCCTGAAGAACTTGCCGGCCCTCGCCGGCTTTCACCCGTTCCATGCCGCTCGCGGGGCCCTGCTGGTGCGCCTCGAACGCCCCGATGAGGCGTTGGCGTGTTATCGGACCGCCCTCGGGCTGGCCAGGAACGGCGCCGAAGTCGAGTTTCTGCGGGCCCGGGTGGCGGAGCTCGAAGCAACCGGAGTGTGAGGCGTCAGGCGTTGGCCAGGAACAGGATGCGCTGATCCGCCCACGGGCGCGGCGGCCGCTCTTCGCCGAAGGCGCGAACCTCGACCGCTGCGAACCCGGCCATCGCCAGCATCAGTTCGATTTCCTTGCGGAAGTACAGATTGATGTGGATGCGGCTGGTTTCCGAGGCGGTCTCGCGGTCGTCCCGATAGCTCGTGGCGCGGATCTCCAGGGTGGTGGTCTGATCCAGCGGATCGAAGTCGAACTGCCGAACCCGTATCTCCAGTTCCGAGCCGTCACTGGCCTGACGCCGATCGCCCCGCTCCGGCCACGGCCTCGGCAGCTCCGGCTGCTCGACCCATGCCCCCCAGCCCCTGGGGCTCTCCAGATTCGGCAGATGATGATCCATGACCAGGCGGCCGCCCGGCTGCAGATGACGGTGCAGGCGCCGCAGGCCTTCCAGGTCCTGCTCCCGGGTTCCACCCAACCCGAAGGCGCCGCAGACAATGACCGTCGTGTAGCGCCGGGGCAGGTCCAACTGGTGCATGGCCTGGGGATACAGGTTGGGGTTCAGCCCCTTCGCCGCGCCGTGCACACGGCACCATTCCAGCATGTCGGCCGACGCGTCCGCGCCGTCGATGTCGACCCCGTCCTGCAGAAACGGCAGCAACAGCCGCCCGGTCCCGCAGCCGGCATCCAGCACCGGTCCGCCGGACGGCTCGATCAGATCGCGGAACACGTCCAGATCGTCGCCGCCCTGATTGAACTCGGCCCACCATCGGGCCACTAACCCATGGTGCCAGGTACGCGCTGCCTCGCTCATGAATTCCGGCATCCCTTGGATGGAACCGCGATGATACCGCTATGCTGCCAGCCCGCGCTGCGAGCACCTGGAGACCGGCCGTGTTACCGACCCTGAAGCGGACCACCGCGCTGATCCTCGTTCTGGCCTCGGCCCTGGCAAACGCGGCGCCGACGGCAGATCTCTGGCCGTTCTGGGACGTCAGCAACGAACTCGACACCGCGGCAGTGGACCACACCCTCTGGCAGGCGTTTCTGGACGATTACGTCAGCGCCAGCGATGACGGTATCAACCGGGTCGACTACCGGCGCGCCGCCGCGGACGGCGGCCGCGAGCGTCTGCAGCAGTATCTGGCGGCACTGGCAGCCGTGGACCCGCGAACCCTGCGGCGCGCCGAACAACTGGCCTACTGGATCAATCTCTACAACGCCCTCACCATCGAGGTGGTGCTGAATCATCTCGATAAACCGACCATCCTGCGGATGGGTAAAGGGTGGCTGTCGTCCGGACCCTGGGGCGATGAGCTGATCACCCTCGCCGGCCAGGAGCTCACCCTGGACGACATCGAACATCGGATCCTGCGACCAATCTGGAACGACCGGCGCATCCACTTCGCGGTGAACTGCGCCAGCCTTGGCTGCCCGAACCTGCAGCCGACCGCCTTCCGCGGCGACAACACCGAACGCCTGCTCAGCGAAGGGGAGCAGCAGTACATCAACCACCCCCGGGGCGTGAGCCTGACCGACGACGGCACCTTGCAACTGTCGAGCATCTTCGACTGGTACCAGGTCGACTTCGCCGCGGACGAGAAGGAGCTGCTGACCTATCTGGGGCGCCATCACGACACGCTCTCCAACGTGCTCGACAGCTACGACGGCAGAATCGACTACGAGTACGACTGGTCGCTGAACAGCCAGACGCCGCGCTGACCCGGGACACGCCGCCAACCCCATGGACCACGTGCTGACGCAAACCCGGCAGATCCATGAACCGCCGCGAGACTATCTCGACGCCGTCGGCGAGGTCTTCCAGGTCTTCGGCCCCGACACTCAGGACTCCGGCAATCTCTCCTATGGCGTCGAGAGCGACGGCGTCAGATTCTTCGTGAAGACCACCGATCCCCAGGCAACCGCGTTTCTGGACTACAACGCCCGCGTCGGGCTGCTGCGCAACGCGGTGCGGATCGCTCGCTCCTGCCACCATCCGGTGCTGCCGCGCCTGTGGAACGTGATCGAGTCGCCCCACGGTCCCGTACTGGTCTATCAATGGGTGCCTGGCGAGCTCCTGCGCAACCAGTCCGCACGCGAGCGGCTGCACGTTCATCCAATCGACCAGATCCTGACCATCCTCGACCGGGTCTACGAACTGCACGCCGAACTCGCCGACCAGGGCCGGGTGGCCATGGACTTCTACGATGGCTGTCTGATCTACGATTTCGCCGCTGACCGGCTGCACGTCGTGGACCTGGACGGCTACCACGACGGTCCTTTCCGCAACACCATGGGCCGCATGTTCGGTTCCAGCCGCTTCATGGCGCCGGAAGAATTCGAGCACGGTGCGCTGATCGACCAGCGCACGACGGTATTCACCATGGGACGAACCGCCGCGGTACTGCTGGCCGACGGCTTACTGGACCGGAGTGCGTTCCGCGCCGGCGACGCCCTCCACGAAGTGATGATCCGAGCCTGCCAGCCGCTGCCGACGCAGCGGGTCCCCTCCATGCGTCAGTTCCAGGCGGCCTGGCAGCAGGCTCGAAGGGCTGAGCCCGACTGTACGAGGCACGGATGAGCAATTTCGTCTACATCGGTACCGGCCATCCTTGACGCGTTCATGTTTTGTTCGGAGACTCTGGAGCGTCCTGCCGATCAGGGATGAGAGTTCCGTGGATCAAGAAACGCCGGTCAAGAACGCCGAACAGCAATGGGCGATCTGGGACTCCACCCGTCTGAACGACTTTCCCTTTCGCGATGACGACATCGTAATCGGTACCTGGTCGAAGAGCGGCACCACCTGGACCCAGCAACTGGTGGGGCAGCTCGTGTTCCAGGGTGACCCCGACGCGTTCGGTCAGGCCCTGTCGCCATGGCCGGAGTTCCGCATCCTTCCCAAGGACGAAGCCTTTGCCATGGCAGAGGAACAACAGCACCGGCGCTTCATCAAAACCCACTCCCCCTTCAATTGCCTGCCCTATCAGCCGACGATCAAGTACCTGTTCGTCGGCCGCGATGCTCGCGACGTCGCTTGGAGCATGTACCACCATTGGGACATATTTACGCCCTTCGCTTTCCAGACCTTCAACAGGATCCCCGGGCTGGTTGGTCCGCCGATCACGCCGCTGGACTGCGACGTTAGGGAGTATTACCTGCGGTTCCTGGAGCACGGCCATTTCACCGGCCAGTCACCCGTCACGGACTTCTGGTCGTGCATCCGAAGCTGGTGGGCGGTGAGGGAACTGCCCAACGTCATGCTGATGCACTACAACGATCTCAAGCAGGATTTCGAAGGCCAGGCCCGGCGGGTCGCGGCGTTTCTGGATATCAGCGTTCCCGATAACGTCTGGCCCGCCATCGTCGAGCACTGCGGCATCGACTACATGCGTGAACAGGCGAAGCGCTTCGATCTGCTGGAAGCGATCTTCGAAGGGGGCGGCTCGAAGTTCATAAACAAGGGAACCAACGGCCGTTGGAAAGACGTACTGAATCAGCAGGAAGTCGACCGGTGCGACGCCGTCGCCGTCAGAGAACTGGGAGAAGCGTGCGCCGGATGGCTGAAGTCCGGAGCGACCGGGTACTCGATGAACTGAAGCGTCTGGCCGCGTTCTCGAGCGAGGACGAATTGCTCTATCCTCTCCATGCGACAGAGCACGGGTGAGCGGATGGGCGAGAGGGATTCATTGTTGAACACAGCGGCTTGTCATTGCGGTGCTGTCGTCCTCCGGCTTGCCAGGAAACCGTCGGAGGTATTCGAGTGCAACTGCTCGATCTGCCGCAAACTCGGGGTGCTCTGGGCCTACTTCCATTGTGACGAGGTCACTATCGAGAACGGCGCCGACACCACGAACGTCTACGTATGGAACAGGAAGATGCTCGGATTCCATAGCTGCGCCCGGTGCGGTTGCACAACCCACTGGGCTGCGACGGATTCGAGCTTCAGGGAAAAGATGGGAGTCAACGCCAGACTGATCGAGGGATTGAGCCCCGCCAATACGGCAGTGCGGCACGTGGACTATGGGGAGCCAGACCGGTTCTGGACGCAAGAGTCCAGCAGCCCGGCTACCGGGGACTAGTGGACCGCCCCATAGCCGGATCAGATCACAACCCCAGGGCCACAGCTCAATCGTCCTTCTGAACGACGCAGAACAGATTTCCGTCGGGATCTTCGAGAACAACGAAGTCTGTACCGGGCTCGTAGCGCCACGGATACCGCCTGGCGCCCAGGCGGATCAGCCGAGGGAGTTGTCTGTGTGGCGGCGTGCGCTACGAAATCGACGGCGCTGTCACCATGAGTCGATACTGTCACTGTACGAACTGTCGCAAGTTCTCGGGGACCGCCCAGGCGGCCTGGGGTCTCGCGAACGCCGCGGGGTTCCGAGTCACGTTGAAGCACCGTCCATGCACGTCTGGACTCAGTCGAGTCCCGGCTGGGAGGTGATCATGGACAATCTGCCGAAGCATGCGACCCATCCGGGTGTCGCGAAAAAGGTCTGACAACAGGTCGGGAGATCCCTGAATGGTTACACGAACCGCCTCCTGCCGCTGCGGGCAGCTTGTTGCGACATGCGAGGGCGAGCCCGTACGCGTGTCAGTCTGTCACTGCCTGGAATGCCAACGGCGATCCGGAAGCGCCTTTGGCGCCCAGGCTCGATGGCCCAACGAAGACGTGGCAGTGTCGGGGGACAGCGCCACATGGGAACGCATCGCCGATAGTGGCCACCGTGTCAGCTATCGCTTCTGCCCCACCTGCGGCTCTACCGTGACGTACACGATCGAAGGCTGGCCGGGCGTGACGGCCATTCCGTATGGAGCATTCGCGGGCACGGATCTGCCAGCGCCCGGGTACTCGGTTTACGAAGACCGCAAGCTCCCCTGGGCCGAGATCACCGGCAACGTCGAAAGGTCGACTTCTACCAGTGCCGAACGGCGTCCGGGACTCGACCTGTTGAAGGATCGCGACTAAGAACCACTCGCCGTGAAGCCTCAGGCGCCGTCCGACGACGGCCGGCTGGCCTGGAACTGCTCCGTGGTGTTGACCCGCGGGTAGGGTTCGTCAGGCACCGGGCATTCCAGAAAGGTGCACAGCGGCTCCCAGCCCTGGGACGCTTCGAAGACCAGCAGACGATCCGACGGCACCTGGCGCTTCACATACTCGTTGTGCGCCAGGTACACGTCGATGGCGTGCTCGCTGTCTTCCACCCGGCCGTGGAAGGTGCCGTCCCAGATCAGTTCGAACACCATGTCGACCCAGGGCTGCTGCTCCGGGTTTCCCTGCTCGCGGGCCTCGACGCTGCTCGGATAGATGGTGTTCATGACGCTCTCGTACCAGCGTTTGGGATCACGCTCGGAAAGGACGACTCTGGCGTCGGGGAAGGCCTTGAGCTGCACCTCCCAGAAGTTGCAGGCCGGCCAGTCGACGCTGGCCTGGTAGCCCTGAAACAGACCCGGCCAGTCGACTTCTTCGCCCCGGGTGGCCTTCAACCAGCTTTCCACGTGATCCGGGTTCTGGGGGACCTCCATCATGTGGTAACACTTGTCGAACCCCAGTTTCTCCAGCGCGAGCTTCAGCGACAGCGTTCCCGTGCGGCCGAAGCCGGCCCCGATCACCTTGAGAGCCATCAAACCTCCCGTGCATGGTTGTTACTTCCCGGCCGCCCGGCGGCCTGATCGCCAATTCTAGGCAGTGGCGGCCGGATCTTGTAGCGTTGCAATCAGTTCAGGTACCGGAACACCCCAATGCCCAAGATCCTGCGGATCCTGCTCCTGTTCACCCTGGCGGTTGCGGGCGCAGCCCGCGCCGATGTGCGCCTGTTCATTCTCGACTGCGGGACCATCACCCTGGAGGACGTGAGTCCGTTCGGCCTGCAGAACGATGAGACCCCGGTACGAACCCTGTTCGTGCCCTGCTACCTGGTCGAGCACACCGGCGCCCAGGGGACCCGCCGGCTGCTGTTCGACGCCGGCCTGCCGCCGGCTGTGGCCGGCCAGGGCGATGTCACGCCGGAACCGGGCATGACCTTGAACTACGGCGTCAGCCTCGAAGCGCAGCTCGCCGCCATGGAGATCACGCCCGGCGACATCGATTTCATTGCCTTCTCGCACCTGCACTTCGACCATGTAGGCAGCGCCGCGCTGTTCACCGGGTCGACCCAGCTCATGCAGGCCGCGGAGTATCAGGCCGGGTTCGTCGACCGCTTGCCCGTCTATGAACCGGAGCTCTACCTGCCACTGGCGGATGCGCCGCGGCAGATCATCGACGGCGACCACGACGTGTTCGGTGACGACAGCGTGCGCCTGGTCGGGGCCCCGGGTCACACCCCCGGCCATCAGGTGCTGCTGGTGCGTTTACAGGATCCGGGCCCAGTCGTGCTTTCCGGGGATCTGTATCACTTCCGGCTGAGCCGGGCCGAACGACGGGTTCCCGTGTTCAACACCTCGCCGGAGCAGAGCCGGGCGTCCATGGACCGCGTCGAGGCATTACTGCAAGCGGAAGGCGCCACCTTGTGGATCGAACACGACCTGGCGCTGGCACAGACGCTGCGCCAGGCGCCGGAATTCTACGAATAACGGCCGTCCGCTGCCGCAGCGGCCGCCACCGCCGACAGGTCAGTCGCGGACCGTTACGGTAATGACCTCGGACATGACCGGCGGGTCATGGGGGATGTGCAGGAAATTGCCGAGCAGGAGCTGCAAGGTGTGCTCACCCGGCGGCAACGTCACTTCGGTCTCGGTCTGGCCGCCGCCGAAGTGTACGTAGTTCTCGTCCGCGGGCAACGGCCGATCCAGCGGGATGTCGGCATCCGCTACGTCGATGAGCAGATGATGGTGGCCAGTGTTGGCCTGGTCGATCCCCGCCGGCGCCACGCCCATGCCGCGCAGGCCGAACTGCACCGTGAAAGTCGAGGGCACCACGTCGCCATCCTGGGGCGTTATGAAGTAAACCTCGGCTTCCTCCGGCGCGGGCGACCGCGCCATCTGGGCCTGCGCCGCCATGACGACTACGCCGGCGCAGATTGCACCCGCGACCATGCTGCGGATCGAAATAGCCATCGAACTCCTCACGCTGCTTCGGATTGAAATCGATTATGACATCCGCCGCCGGGCACTGTCAGAACCCGCTACAGCCGGTAGGCGGTGGTGGCCGCATCGTGAAACAGCCATCGTTTCTCGTCGGCCGAGGCGTCGGCCACCAGCTTCTTGAAGGCATTCCACAGCACCGGGTAGGAACAGCTCCGCTTGTCCACCGGGAAGTTGCTCTCGAACATGCAGCGCTCCACCCCGAAGCAGTCGATGGCGTGGCGGTAGTACCGCCCCGTCGACTCGACGATCTCGTCCGAACCCGGTGGCTTCGCGCGTTTGTGGAACTCGAACCCGTTTATGGGCATGACCAGCCCGCCGAGCTTGGCGACCACGTTGGGGCAGGCCGCCAGGGCCGCCACGTCGTCCCGCCAGCGCTGGAAGATCTCCTCCCGCCGCCCCTCGTAGGGCCCGATGCCAAGCGGTCCGCCGAAGTGGTCGAAGATGATGGTGACATCGGGGTGGGCCCGTGCCAGGTCGGTCAGTTCCGGGATCTGCGGATGGTACAGCCAGGCATCGAAGGACAGCCCCCGGGCCGCGAGTTCACGCATCCCTTCGGCAAACGCGGATTCCCGCAGCAGACCCGGCGGTGGCCGGGTATGGGAGTTGCGGACCCGGTCGTCGGCGTCCCAGCCGGCCGCGTGGCGAATACCGCGGAAACGTTCGCTGCGCGCCATGTGGGCGTCCAGCACCTCGCCCACCGCCTGGCCCAGGGTCAGGTCGGCAAACCCGACGATGCCGGCGCAGGCGCGGATGTCGCCATACCCGCCACTGGCGGACATGGCGGCGATACCGTTGACGAACTCGGTCTCGCCCACCGGCGCCATGGACTCCGGTCCGTCGGCCCGGTACATGCTGGCGCACTCGACGAACACGGTGCTGACCACATTGTGGCCGGAACGGACGTCGGCCAGCAGTTCGTCCAGCAGGTAGCGGCTGTCGGGAAAGTCCCAGAGATGATGGTGCGGGTCACAGATCGGCAGATCCGGGTCAATGATCGTTTCCGTGACCTGCGCCAGCCAGTCCGCCTGGTCCATGCTTTTCCTCCCCTTTCCGGTCTCAGTAGATCATCCACACATAGAACAGGTAGGCGCCGAGAAAGGCCAGCCCCTCTCGCCTGCCAATGGTGGCTCCAGTCCAGGCGAACAACGCCGGAACCAGCGCGCAGCCCAGCATGAACCACAGGTCGAAGCTCAGATAGCCCGCCGGCACCGGGACCTCGGCGACCAGCGCCGTCATACCCACCACGAACAGGATGTTCAGGGCGTTGCTGCCCACCACGTTGCCGATGGCCATGTCGATCTGGCGGTGCATGGCCGCCAGGATCGATACGCTGACCTCGGGCAGCGAGGTGCCGAGGGCAACCACGCTGGCCGCGATGGCTGCCTCCGGCGCCCCGAAGTCGGCGGCCAGCTTGCTGACCCCGGACACCGCCAGGTCCGCGCCGACCGGCATGAACACAGCGCCGAACGCGATGAACGACCAGGCGAATACCTGGCTTTCCGGCAGGCCCAGGGTGCGGCGGTACTGCACCTCTTCGGCGCTGAGGTCGAGCAACGGCACCCGGCCCGTCACCGTGAGCAATACGGCGCCACCCAGGACGGCCAGCAGCGCCAGGCCCTGCCAGGTTCCCAGCGGCCCCAGCCAGGCGAGTCCAACCAGCAGCACCGAGACCGCGAGCATGAACAGGCAGTGCGCCCGCATCATGGCGCCCTGTACCACCATGGGTGTGATCAACGCCGGAATCCCCAGCACGATCAGCACATTGGCGATGTTGCTGCCCACCACGTTGCCCATGGCGATGTCACCGTGGCCCTGGGTGGCGGCGAGCAGCGAGACCACAAACTCCGGCAGTGACGTGCCCAGGGCCACCACCGTGGCGCCGATCACCGCAGCCGGGATGTTCAGGCGCCGCGCCACGGAGATACTGCCGCGCACCAGCACGTCGCCGCCCATGAACAGGTAGACCAGTCCGCCGACGACGCTCAGGGTAGCGAACGGATCGATCAACGGCGGCTCCGATCCATCTGATCCATCAGGTCGTTGAAAGATTCCGCCAGGAAACTCACTTCGTCCTCGCCGGACTCGTCCGCCCGCAGGCCGGATTCGCCGCCGCGAATCCGCTCCACCAGACGATTCAACCGGCGGATGGGTGCCGCGAGGCGGATGCCGACCACCGCACCCACCAGGATTGCCAGGGCCGCCACCGCCAGTGCAACGTCGATCATCCGGTTGCGCAGCGCATGCACCTGAGCCAGTTCCTCGCTGGCGTCGATTTTCACCAGCAAGCGGGCGGTGGACCCGTCGAGACTCCGCACCGCCGCCCAGACCCTTTGCCCGCGATGATCGGTCACATCCATCAGGCGAGTGTCTTCGGCGGCCAGCGCCAGCCGCACCACCTCGCTGGCTTCGCTCAGGGGATAGCTGCCCAGCCAGTCGTCCGGCTCGCCGGGCGCTCGGTTGCGCGGCGGGTTGAACTGGGTAACCAGTCCGGGCTCGAATTCGGCGATCAGCATCATCTCGCCAGTCTCCCCCAGGCCGCGGCGGTTCTGCACGATGCCCGCCAGGTCGCGGGTATCCACCACCGTCGCGATGTAGCCGACCCGTTCGCCCTCCAGTGCCAGCGGCGCATGCAGCATGGCGTCGATACCGCCGTCGGATCGTTTCACGTAGTTTGAAATGGCGAGGCCGGGCAGCCGCTGGGTGCCGATAGGCTGCCCCTGGGTTTCGGCGCTGCCGGCGGTCGCCACCAGCCGATGGTCGAGATCGAATACCGAAATGCGGGTGATGATTTCGACGCTCCCTTCGGCATCGTCGAGGATGCGCTGCACATGGGCGTCGTCTCGCGCCTGACCGGCCAGCCCGGCGGCCAGGATGCGGCGCAGTTCAGTGCGGCTGTGAATCAGGTTCACCTCGTCGCGCCAGGCCTGAATGATCACGCCGATGTCCTGAGCGCGGGCCGATGCCAGCGCGTCGAGCTGGCGGGCAGAGAGGTTGCGCAGGATGTCCGCGGCCGCCACGTAGCCGTAAGCGCCGAGCACGCTCATGCTCAGCAGCGACGTCAGCACGAACGCGAAGATCAGCTTGGTGCGGATGTCCACGCCGACCCTCGCGCCCGGTCAGCGCGCGCGCCGCGATCGCAACCGGAATCCGAGGGCGACCAGGCAGAGGCCGAATATCACCGCATAGATGCCAATGATCCAGGCCACGGCCAGGGCGCCGGTGACCGGGAGCACAATCAGCAACGCGCCGAACACCACCGACAACAGCCCGGCCAGGCCCAGCAGCCACTCGTGCTCGATCTCGCGGCGCAGGCGGATCGCCATGGAAATTTCCAGCACACCCTTGAGGATCGACCAGAACGCGATCACATAGAGCAGGGCCAGCGTCCCCAGTCCCGGGTAGAACAGCACATACAAACCGGCCGCAATGCTGACCGCGGCATAAAGGAAGTGGCGCCACCGGCTGCCCTCGGCACGTAGACCGTGGACCGCGGTAAAGATGCCGTCGACCACCAGCCAGGCACCAATCATCAGCACCAGCACCGCCAGGGTCAGGCCCGGCCAGGCGAATGCCATGATCCCCAACAGCAGGGCCAGAACCCCGCGCAACACCAGCGCCCACCAGTAGCGCGCCAGCTCGGTGGTCAGTTCGGCCAGTCCGGCCGGCAGGGTGGATTCCGCCATCTTCAATCTCCGTTCGTTGTCCGCCCCGGGATCTTAGTCGCATCCGGCTTCACAACCTGTCGCCAGCGCGACAGTTAGGGTAACGCCGCGAGACTCAGCGCACAGCGCCAGAAGCTTGACTGATATAGGGTCGCCGTCTTCCCGGAAGGGCGCAGGCCATCATGAAAAAACTGTTCCTCGGCATGCTGTTGATCGGCGTTGCCGCCGCCCTGCCCGCCTGGTTCGGATTCCGCGCCGAATCTGCGCTGCGCGAAGCGCTGGCCGACGCCGACGTGGCCCCGTACGCCCACGTTGCGCTCTCCGATTACCAGCGCGGCTGGCTGCACAGCCGCGGTACCGTGGCAGTAAGCCTGAAGGACGACTACGTGGATGCGCTGCTGGCGTCGGCCGGCCCCGAGGCCGCCGAAGTCCGCCGGGCACTGCGCGACGGTTCTCTCGAATTCGATCTCGAAGTTGCCCATGGGCCACTGGTTCCGGGTCCGCCGCGCTTCATCGGCGCGGCCCGGGCCCACATGTCCCTGGCGGTGCCGGATCAACTCGCCGATTGGGTTCAGGGCGCCGGCTACCTGATGCAGTTCACCGCCCGGACCGGTTTCGACGGCGCCACCGAAGTCGTCGCCAAAGTGCCGGCGCTCGAGCACCGAACTCCGGACGGGGTCCGCATCGCGCTCTCCGGCATCGACCTGGAGGGGCAGTACGAGGGCGGTCAACAGCGCCTGCTGGGAACCCTGGAGATGGCGTCGCTCGAGGTCACCGACGGCGACTCCCGGTTCGTGCTGGACCGTCTGCACGTCGCCAGCGACAGCACCCGCATCTCGCCCGCCGTGCACCTGACCGAGGCGACCGCCGGCATCGGCGGTATCTCGGTGAGCAGCCGCAATCCCCTGGTCGGCGTACTGGAACTGGAAGACCTGGCGCTCGTCACGCGGGTCGCCCCGGGCGGCACCGAGGGCCGGCTCGACCTTTCCGCCGAATATCGACTCGGCAGTCTGCTGACCCCGCAGATGACCGTCACCAACGGCCGCTTCGGCCTGGCCATCCGCAACGTCGGTATCGCCTCGCTGGAAGCCTACGACGCCTGGTCCCAGGCCATGACCCTGCGCGGCGGCCCCGACGACGCCCTGATGGGCGAACTGGTTCAGCTTGCCGGGACCTTTCTGCGCGACGGGCCGATCATCGAACTGGAGCCGGTGTCCGCCACTTACAACGGTCAGCCGGTCGATGCACGGCTACGCCTCAGCGTGAATGCCGCTGCGGTGCCCTCCGCCGACCGGCTCATGCAACTCGATCCGCTGGCGCTGATGGGCGCTATCGCCATGGACGGTGAAGTTGCCGCAGCCAGCGCCCTGGTCCGCCAGATCGCCAGCGCCAGGCTGATGGAGGGCGCCCGCGCCGAACTGACCAGCCAGGGCAGGGAACCCAGCGACACCGAGCTCGCCGCCCTGGTGGAGCCGCAGGTAGACGCCATCCTGGCTGGCCTGGTCCAGCAGGGTCTGCTGCGCCGGGAAGGCGATCGATACCGGTCCGAGCTGGCGTTGCGCAACGGCCAGGCCGAGATCAACGGGCAGGCCATGCCACTGCCGCTGTAGGCCAGCGCGGTTCAGCCGGTCCGGTCCAGCCGGACCTGGCCGTCGTTCAGAAAGCAGGCCTGGTCGAACAGGCTCAGATCCAGGGGATTGGCCCGGCGCACGTCCTCCAGGCCGGGAAATTCTCCGGCTCCGGCCTGGTAGCGCCGGTCGATCTGAGCAATGCAGGCAATGATCAGTTGCCGGTCCCGCGCATGGGTCCGCAGCCGCTCTACCTGAATCGCCACCTCCGGGCTGGTGCGCCGCTGGTCGAGGAGTTGCAGGTAGTCGATGACGATCACGGTCCCCGGCGTTGCCTGGGCGGTCCGCTCGATCACGTAGTCGGCATCGATGGCGTCCGAGTCGTCGAAGTGGAAGCGCGCATCGAAGCGGCTCCATTGTTCACCGAGCCGGGCAAAACAGCGGGCCAGATCACGGCGCGTGTAGTCCAGGGTGAAGAACGCCCCGTAGCCGCCGGCGCGCATCACGGCCACCGCCAGCGCCAGGCCGAGAACGGTTTTGCCCTGGCGTGGCCGTGCGGCAATGAGCAGCAACTCGCCCGCCCGTAATTCATCCAGGAGGCGGGCGCCGGTGTCCGCCGACAGCGTCTCGATGGGAAACTGCAGGCCGGGATCCGCCGGCGGCGGTGCGGTGCGGTGGACCAGCAGACTCCAGCGCGGAAAGCCTTCGCGCCGGGCGATCCGATCGAGGGCCTGGTGCAGGGGAATGTGCTCGCCGCGGGCCAGGCGTCTGGCTTCGCGCTTGAGCACGTGGATGGGTGCAGATGTCGTCATGCCAACCTCCAGCATCGGGCGTCGTCGGCGCAATCCCTCCGCATGCGCGTCGCCCGGTGATGTGGTTGTCAGCTCACGATGCCCTGCACGAACGGTACTGCCCCGCGGGAGGGGGGAGGCTCGGGCCGAGCCCGGATTCAGTATGGGCGAATCCGGGCCAGGAAGGTACCCGGGTGTCCGCTCAGAACATCACCACGGAGCGGATGCTCTCGCCGCTGTGCATGAGTTCGAAACCGTGGTTGATGTCGTCGAGGCTCATGGTGTGGGTAATCAGGTCGTCGATGTTGATCTTGCCGTCCATGTACCAGTCGACGATCTTCGGTACGTCACGGCGGCCCTTGGCGCCGCCGAACGCGGTACCGCGCCAGACCCGGCCGGTCACGAGCTGGAACGGCCGGGTACTGATCTCCTGGCCGGCGCCCGCCACGCCGATGATGATGCTCTCGCCCCAGCCCTTGTGGCAGCATTCCAGCGCCTGGCGCATCACCTCGACGTTGCCGATGCACTCGAACGAGTAGTCCACGCCGCCGTCGGTCAGGCCGACGATGGCGCCCACCACGTCGTCCACGTCCTTCGGATTCAGGAAGTCGGTCATGCCGAATTTTTCCGCCAGCGGTTGCTTGGCGGGATTCACGTCGACCCCGATGATGCGGTCGGCGCCGGCCAGACGCGCGCCCTGTATGACGTTGAGGCCGATGCCGCCGAGGCCGAACACGGCCACGCTGGCGCCCGGCTCCACCTGCGCCGTGTTGATCACCGCACCCAGACCCGTGGTCACGCCGCAGCCGATGTAGCAGACCTTGTCGAACGGCGCGTCCGAACGGATCTTCGCCAGGGCGATCTCCGGCACTACCGTGTAGTTGGAGAACGTCGAGGTGCCCATGTAGTGATGCAGCATCTCGCCGCCGAGCGAAAACCGGCTGCTGCCGTCGGGCATCAGGCCTCTGCCCTGGGTTTCGCGGATCGCCCCGCACAGGTTGGTCTTGCCGGACAGGCAGAATTTGCACTGCCGGCATTCCGGGGTGTAGAGCGGAATGACGTGATCACCGGCCCGCAGTGACGTCACGCCGTCACCGACGTCCACCACCACCCCGGCCCCCTCGTGGCCCAGGATCGATGGGAACAACCCTTCCGGGTCAGCGCCGGACAGGGTGTAGGCGTCGGTGTGGCACAGCCCGGTGGCCTTCACTTCGACCAGCACCTCACCGGCCCTCGGACCCTCGAGGTCCACGGTCTCCACGGTCAGGGGTTTTCCCGGACCTGTTGCGACGGCAGCGCGAGTCTGCATGGCCTTGCCTCCCGGGCGTGTCTGGTTCGTGAGTAGAATGCCTTACCTGCTCCAGTGATTCATCATCTTGCCGATCTCGTTACGAGTCGAAAGCTGGCAGCGCTACGTGCCGTTCATCGCCACGATGCGCAACTACCGGCGCCAGGACTTTCCCCACGATCTGGTGGCGGGTCTGGTGGTGGGCGTAATCACGGTTCCGCAGGCCATTGCCTATGCGTTCCTGGCCGGGCTGCCGCCCCAGGCCGGCCTGTACGCCAGCCTGGTGCCGGTGGTGCTGTACGCGCTGCTCGGTTCGTCCCGTCATCTGACCGTCGGGCCGGTGGCGGTGGCAGCGCTGATGGTCGCCGCCGCCGTGGCGCGTTACGGACCGGAACATGGCCAGAGTCCGCTGGCCATCAGTACGGTGCTGTGCCTGGAAGCCGGCGTGTTCCTGTGGTTGCTGCGGATCCTGCAGATGGGTGGGCTGGTGAACCTGCTCAGTCATCCCGTGATCACCGGTTTCGTGAATGCCGCCGCGCTGCTGATCATCATCAGTCAGTTGCCGGCCCTGACCGGTATCCCCGCCGGCAGCGCGGCGGATCCGCTGCGGGAACTGGTGGATCTGGGCACGCGCATTACGCAGTTGAACCTGCCGACGCTGCTGGTGGGCGTCGGCTCGCTGTTCGGCCTGTGGCTGATCCGGCGCTACGGCGTATACGCGGTGCGGCTGTTCCAACCCGATGCTGCCCCGGATCACCCGATCGCCCGCGCCGGCCCCATGTTCGTGACTCTGGCTGCGGTGGCGGCCGTGTCGCTGTTCGCCCTCGATCAGAACGCCGGCGTCGCCGTGGTAGGCGCGGTGCCCTCCGGACTGCCGGCGCTGACCCTGCCGCCGATGAACTGGGCGCTGTGGCTCGACGTGGCGCCGGCTTCGGCCATGATCGCCGTGGTCTCCTACGTCGAGAGCTACTCCATCGGCACCACCCTGGCGACCCGCGAGCGAACCCGGGTCAACAGCCACCAGGAACTCATTGCACTCGGGGCGGCCAACGTCGGCGCGGCATTCACCGGCGCTTATCCGGTGGCCGGCAGCTTCTCGCGCTCCGGGGTGAACTTTCAGGCCGGCGCCCGCTCCCAGGTCAGCGCGTTGATCTGCACCGCGATCGTCATCCTGACCCTGCTGTTCCTGACCCCCCTGTTCGAACGCCTGCCCCACGCGGCCCTCGCGGCCATCGTGATGGTGTCGGTGATCGGCATCGTCGACGTGGCCAGTCTGCGCCGGCACTGGCGGGTACATCGCGAAGACAGCATCACCGAACTCGCCACCATCCTGACGGTGCTGGTGTTCGGCGTCGAGACTGGCCTGCTCACCGGGGTGAGCTTGTCCGTGATGTTCTTCGTGCGCACCTCGAGCCGCCCCCACGTGGCCCTGGTGGGCCGGATCGGCGACTCCGAGCACTTCCGCTCTGCGCGGCGCCACAATGTCGAACAGTTTGCCCACGTCGCCCCCATCCGCATCGACGAGAACGTGTTCTTCGGCAATGCCAATCAGATCGAAAACAAGATCATGAAAATCGTTCAGCGACGCCCCGGCACCCGCCACGTGCTGCTGGTGTGCAGCGCGGTGAATCTGATCGACGTCAGCGGCCTGGAGATGCTCTACCGGGTGAACCAGAACCTGACGGCCATGGGGATCAAGCTGCACCTGTCCGAGATCAAGGGCCCGGTCATGGAACGCATTGACGCCACCGACTTCATCAGCCAGCTCGGCGGCAGTTTGTTCTTCACCACCGACCAGGCCATGCGCGATCTGGCGGAACGCGGCTGAGGGCGGCCCTACAGCCGCGCAGCGCCTTCGGTGTAAGCTTGGTCCGAAGTCAGCTATGGCGGGGAGAGGAGCGACATGAAGCTGGGGCTATCTCTGGGCTACTCGGGCGCGGATCTGCGCATCCCGCTGGAACGCATACAACTCGCCGAACGGCTCGGCTACGACTCGGTCTGGACCGCCGAGGCCTACGGCTCCGACGCCATCACCCCGCTGGCATACATCGCCGCCCACACCGAGCGCATCCGCCTCGGAACCGCGGTGCTGCAGCTTGCCGGACGCACCCCGGCCAACGCCGCCATGGCCATGGCCACCCTCGACGCGCTGGCGGGCGGTAACCGGGTCATCACCGGCATCGGCGTGTCCGGTCCGCAGATCGTGGAAGGCTGGTACGGGCAGCCCTGGGGCCGGCCTTACTACCGGATCAAAGACTACGTCGCGATCATGAAGAAGATCTGGGCCCGCCAGGAGCCGGTCACCCACGAAGGCCAGGAGATCAGCCTGCCGTATACCGGCGAAGGCGCCCTCGGGGTCGGCAAGCCGCTCAAGTCGATCCTGCACATGAATCCCGATCTGCCGATCTGGCTGGGAACCGGCATGGAATCCACGGTACGTCTGACCGCCGAGATTGCCGACGGCTGGCTGCCGCTCGGCTACGTGCCGGAATCCGCGCATCTGTATCAGACCTGGATCGACGAGGGGCTGGCGCGCGCCGGCAAGACCCGCGATCAGTTCGAGATTCAGAGCGGTACCGCGGTGGAGATCACCGACGACGTGCAGGCCGCCCTGGACCGGCAGAAACCGGGGATCGCGCTGTACGTGGGCGGCATGGGCCACAAGAACAAGAACTTCCACAAGGAAATGATGGTGCGGCGGGGCTTCGGCGAAGCGGCCGATCGCATTCAGGAGTTGTTCCTGGCCAGACGCAAGGACGAAGCGGCGGCCGCGGTGCCCGACGAGTTCGTCGACCAGGGGGCTCTGGTGGGTCCGAAGGACCGTATCCGCAAACGCTTTCGCGCCTGGGAGGACAGCGACCTCACCGGGCTCACCATATCCGGCAACGAGGAAGCCATGCGCTTCATGGCCGAAGTCGCGCGCCTCAACACGCCGCCGGCTTCCTGATTCCAGTCTTCGTCACGCATTCGGGAGAGCAACGATGTATCCAGGCAAGTGGGCCCGTGAGTTCCCTGACCGAGCCGCTGTGATCCACGCCCAGAGCGGCGAGGAAGTCAGCTTTCGCGAGCTCGACGATCGTTCCAACCAGCTTGCCCAGCTCATGTGGGATGCCGGTCTGCGCCCCGGCGATCATGCCGCCGTGTTCCTGGAAAACCATCTGCGCTACTTCGAGGTGGTTTGGGCCGCGCTGCGCTCCGGGCTCTACATCACCACGGTCAACCGTTATCTCACCGCGGAGGAAGCAGGCTACATCGTCGACAACTGTGAGGCCCAGGTGCTCATCGCCTCGAAATACCTGGGTGAGGTCGCGGCCGCGCTGCCGGAGCACGCACCGCGCTGCCATACGCGCCTGATGATCGACGGTACGGTCCCCGGTTTCGAGTCCTACGAAGAGGCCATCGCCCGCTTCCCGGCACAAGCGCTGGCCGATGAACCGGCCGGCCAGTTCATGCTCTACAGTTCCGGCACCACCGGCCGCCCCAAGGGCATCGTCCGGCCCCTGACCGGAGCCAAGATCCACGAGGACTCCGGCCCGGTGGGGGCGTTGCAGAAAGCGCTGTGGGGCTTCGACGAGCATTCCATCTACCTGTCGCCGGCGCCGCTCTATCACTCCGCGCCCATCGGCTTCACCACCGCCACCCTGGCCCTGGGCGGCACCGTGGTGATGATGCCGCGCTTCGACGAAATCGGCGCGCTCGAGGCCATCGAACGCTTCAAGGTCACCCACAGTCAGTGGGTGCCGACCATGTTCACCCGTATGCTGAAACTCCCGGAAGGGCAACGCAGCGGCTTCGACCTGTCCAGTCACAAGGTGGCCATTCACGCCGCCGCGCCCTGTCCGGCCGGTATCAAGCAGCAGATGTTCGACTGGTGGGGTCCGATCCTCTACGAGTACTACGGCGGCACCGAGCTGAACGGGCTGACCCACACCGGGCCGGAAGAATGGCTGGCGCATCCGGGCACCGTGGGCAGGCCCATTCTCGGCGTGATTCACATCTGCGACGAGAGCGGTGCAGAACTGCCCAACGGCGAACCGGGACTCGTTTACTTCGAGTTGCCGGAGATGCCGTTCAAGTACCACCGCGACGACGAGAAGACCCGCGGCGCGCAGCATCCGCAGCATCCCAACTGGAGTGCCCTGGGCGACGTGGGCTACGTCGACGACGACGGCTTCCTGTATCTCACGGACCGGGCCACCTTCATGATCATCTCCGGTGGGGTGAACATTTATCCCCAGGAGATCGAAGACCAGCTCATCATGCACGACAAGGTGGCCGACGTCGCGGTGGTTGGTGTGCCGGACGAGGAAATGGGAGAAGCGGTGAAAGCCGTGGTTCAGCCGGCCGCGGGCATCAGCGCCGACGCCGACCTGGAAGCCGAGCTGCTGGCCTACGCCCGCGAACACATTGCCCACTACAAGTGTCCAAAGAGCATCGACTTCCTGGACGAGCTGCCGCGCCTGCCCACGGGCAAGCTCTACAAGCGCCTGCTCAAGGATCGTTACTGGGGCAGGACCGGATCGCGTATCGTCTGACGCGGGCGACGCGGGACCACCTGCCGTTGTGCTTCGTCGCCGGCTACGAGCCCTGAAACTGATGGCCGGCGCTTACCGGGATGCCGCTGCGTCCGGTCATCCCCTGCCGCCGGGCACGCTGGTCGATCTGCAACCGCGCGAGTTCCGCAACCAGCGCTATCTACTGGAGCGGGCACAGCGTTACGGCGGCATCTTCAAGGCGATTCAGGACGGCGGCGTGGTCGTCTGCGTGGCCGACATGGAGCCCGCCCGGCGCCTGCTGTCGGCTCACGAAGACCGGCTTCGGCCGGCATCGGTTCCCCTCGAGACGCCGTTTCCCAAGGGCCTGCTGCGGGTCATGGAAGGCGAGGACCATCGCCGTTATCGTCACGCGCTGAACCAGGCTCTGCAGACCGTCGGCGCCGGTTGGGACGACAGCGTGGTGGACCGCATTGTCAGTGCGGAGATGGCAGACTACGCCGCCCGCCACAGCGGTCGCGCGGGTACCCACGCGGACCTGACCGGCCTGTTGAGCCGCATCGCCACCGGCTGCCTGGTGGACATGTTTTTCGGTACGCGCCACGGCACGGCCGGCTACCAGGCGCTGCTGGACGCCTACAGCGCCCTCGGCCCCGATGGCTACGAAATGAAGATCGGCGCCGCTCAGGCGCTGGCCTTCGACGAAATCAGCCGGCTCCTGATCGACATTGGCGCAGACACCTCGAGCCGCCGTGAGGCGGCCCGGGCTGACCACGTCCTGGCCAGCATGCAGCGCGCCGGCACCCTGGATGCAACCGCTCTCGGTAACCTGATCTACATGGTGGAGATCGGACGTTACGATCTGCACAGCCTGTTCCGCTGGATGCTCAAACGCGCAGCGGACGCACCGCAGACTCTGGATACCCTGGCCACGATAGGAGCCGACGCGCGGTTGCCAATGGGTTCGGCCTTCGTCCTGGAGGCCCTCAGGCTGAGCCAGAGCGAGCGGCTGATCCGGCGGGTGAAGGAACCGTTCGTGTTCGACGGCTACTGCTTCCCGAAAGACGCCTGGGTACGTATCTGCCTGTGGGAGGCGCACAAGTCGCCGGCAGCCTTTGCCGAGCCTTTCGTCTTCGATCCCGGCCGTTTCCAGGACGGCAACGCCAGCACCGACGGGTTTGCCCCATTCGGCCTGGGGCGGCATCGCTGCCCCATGGCCAACCCCAACGTAGCTCTCGGCGCCCGCTTCATAACGGCTCTGGCCCACGGCTACCGGGTGCACCCGGTGGCAGACGAGCCGCCCAATCGCGGCCGTCACCACTGGGAGCCGGGGGCGCACTTCACGGTTCGTTTCGAGCCGCGTCAACGATCCGGCTGATAGAACTCGAAACCGCGCGCCTTGACCCGGGGCGAGCGGAACGGAATCACCCGCTTACCCCATTTCGCATATCCTGCCATGCCGATGACGGTATTGCCGTAGCGGGCCGAGGCAGCCCGCTGGGCAAAATTCTGGGGTGCGACGTACTCCAGGTTGTGGGTCAATCCACGCTGGACCAGTTCCCGATCGTTGGCTTCCAGCAGGTGTCGCTGCAGGTGACGGCCGCGGTACGCGTCCAGGGTCAGGGCCTTGTACGCATAAGCATGCTTGCGGGGTACCCGAACCCACAACCCGGCCTCCATGGGAACGGACTCGAAGCCGGACCAGAAGTAAGACACCAGACGGCCCCGGTCGAAGTAGCCGATACACACGTCGCCCCGCTCGAGTGCCGCGCGGGCAAAGGACTCTGGAAGGTTGAGGGCTGGATCCTGCGCCACCCGCTCGACATCGTCGTCAGTCAGGTGACGTATCCTGTGATCGGCCGGCAGCCTGGCCGTCGGCGGCGCGTTACGCAACGGTCGCAAATGGATCAGAAATACGTGCACACCCAGCGGCGACGCCAGGAATCGAAACCAGGCGCCGTAACTCGCTCTGATCAGCCCCCAGCGGCGCCGATCGGCGCTGAAGGTCATGCCTTCCCGATGGCAGCCGACAGGTCGTTGACCACCAGTTCGCCATCCCGGGTCTGGCCGCCGATCTCGAGAAAGCGCTGCATGCTCTGCTGGGCCTCCGGCGTGCGCAGAAGTTGCTGGAACAGATAGGCCTCCTCACGCAGGCCATCGGCCAACGGCCGCTCGGAGCCATCCACGGCCTGCTTGGCGAGACGGATCGCCGGGGCCGGGAACCCGGCGATACGACGGGCCAGTCGCTCGACGTACGGCCCGATTTCGTCGGCCTCGAAGATGCGGTTGAGATACCCCCAGCGCTCGGCGGTCTCGGCGTCCAGGTCGTCGGCACCCAGGACGATCTCCAGCGCGCGGCCGCGGCCCACCAGACGAGGCAGACGCTGGGTGCCGGTACCGCCGGGAAGAATACCCAGCGGCACCTCCATCTGGTTGATGCGGGTTTTACCGCGAACGCCGAAGCGCATGTCGAAACTGGCAGCCAGCTCGCTGCCGCCGCCGCCTACCCGTCCTTCGATACAGGCGATGGTGACCTTGTCCATGGTGCGGAAACGCTCGCACATGGCGTGATAGTCGTTGGGCTCGGTCTCACGCTCGGCCGGGCCGTCGGTGGGGAAGCCGAGAATGGCCTCGACGTCGAAGTGGGCCAGAAAGAAGTCCGGATCGGCGCTCCGGAGCACCACCACCTTGAGGCGGTCGTCGGCCTCCAGCTCCTTCGACAGCGCCGCCAGCTCGGCATAAAGTTCCAGGGTGATCAGATTGATGGGCGGGTTGCTCACCGTCACGGTGGCAATTGCGCCGTCGACGGCCACTGCCAGCCGTTGGTAGTCGTAAGCCATGATGTCTCCCCTAAACGAATTACCCGGACAGGACGCGGACTGATTGCGCATAATGGTCTGCCAGGCAAGAAGCTGGCAAGTCGAGGACACGTCATGGGCCAATTTCCCGATCCCGCCGTCCGCCAATCCATCATCGAGCGCATCGACGCGCTGGCGGACGATCTGCTGGAGGTTTCCCATGCCATCCACGGGCGTCCGGAACTCGCCTTCCAGGAGCACTTTGCCTGCGATCTGCTGTGCCGCACCGCCGAACGCTTCGGTCTGACCGTGGCGCGTGGCGTCTACACCCTGGACACGGCCTTCGACGCCCGCTGGCCGGGTACCGACGGGCCCACGGTTGCTCTGCTGGCCGAATACGACGCGCTGCCCGGCATTGGCCACGCCTGCGGTCACAACCTGATCGCCACCGCCGCACTCGGCGCCACCCTGGGTCTGCACGCCGTAGCGTCGCAACTTCCCGGACGCGTGCGCCTGATCGGCACCCCGGCAGAGGAAAAAGGCGGCGGAAAAGAACTCATGGCCCGGGCCGGCGCTTTCGACGGCGTCGATGCGGCACTGATGATCCACCCGGCCGGTGTCAACCTGACCACCATGCCGTGTATCTGTGTCGCCGAAGTGAGCGTGATCTATCACGGGCGATCGGCGCATGCCTCGGCCATGCCTCACCGCGGCATCAATGCCCTGGACGGACTGCTGCTCGCCTATCAGGGCATCTCCAACCTGCGCCAGCACATTCGCGACAACGAACGAATCCACGGGATCGTCACCGAAGGCGGTCAGGCGCCGAACATCGTCCCCGACCGCGCCGCCGGCGAGTTCTACGTGCGCGCCGCCAACGAAAAGGACCTGGCGGCTCTGAAGCCTCGTGTGCAGGCTTGTTTCGAGGCAGGCGCCCGGGCCAGCGGCAGCGAGGTGGAGGTCATCTGGGCAGACGTGGACTACCTGGACCTCAACACCAACTGGCCGCTGGCCGATGCTTTTCAACGTCACGGCGAATCCCTGGGCCGCTCGTTCCTCGCGCCGGAAAACCTGGGCGGCGCCGGCAGCACCGACATGGGTAACGTCAGCTACCGGGTGCCGTCGATACACCCCATGCTGGCCTGTGCACCACCCAACGTGGTGATCCACAACCCGGAGTTCGCCGCGTACGCCGGATCGGAGTCCGGCGACGCCGCGGCCCTGGACGGCGCCAAGGCTCTGGCTTTGACCGCCGCCGAGTTTCTGCTCGACCCTGGCCTCGCCGCTGCGGCCCGCAAGGCCTTCGACGTGTCCCGTCACCTGGCTTGAGCAAGCGGGTTCGCCGGTGAGCATCTGGGTATTCGGTTACGGTTCGCTGATCTGGCGGCCCGACTTCGAATTTCTGGAATCCCGGCCGGCCCGGCTGGGCGGCTGGCAGCGCCGATTCTGGCAGGGTTCGCACGACCACCGCGGCCTGCCCCAGCGGCCGGGCCGGGTGGTGACCCTGGTGCCGGCGCCGGGCCAGTCCTGCGACGGCATGGCGTATCTGGTAGACGACGCCGTGGCGGATCGCACTTTCGCGGCACTGGATCATCGCGAGAAAAACGGCTACGAGCGCCATCGGGTTCTGCTCGACCTGTCGGATTCGTCAGGTAGCGCCGACCCGGCGAAGGCCAGGCCCCTGTCGCGGCAGACGCCCGGGGTGGTGTACATCGCGGCACGAGACAATCACGCCTATCTGGGACCCGCGCCCACCTGCGAAATCGCCAGGCAGATCGTCGGCAGCCGCGGGCCAAGCGGACACAATCTGGACTACCTGCTGGAACTGGCGGCCGCGCTGCGTGACCGGGGCTGGCACGATGACCACGTATTCGAACTGGAAGCGGCCGCACTGGTCCTGGCCCGGACCGGCAGCGGCTGAGGGGAGACATCCATGAACATCTCATTCAGCGCCGAACACGAAGCCTTCCGTGACGAGGTGCGGCGCTTTCTCGACGAGGCACTGACCGACGAACTGCGCCAGGCCCAACGATTCTGTCCGGGCATATTCCTGGACTACGAGCACAACATCGTCTGGCACCGCATTCTGCACCGGAAGGGCTGGGTGGCGCCCGCCTGGCCGAAGCAGTACGGCGGCACCGGCTGGGACCTCACCCAGCGCTACATCTGGTCCACCGAAACCACCCTGGCCGGCGCACCGAGCCTGGCGCCAATGGGCCTCGGCATGTGCGGCCCCATGTTGATCGGTCACGGAACCGACACACAGAAGGACTACTACCTGCCGCGCATCCTGTCCGGCGAGGACTACTGGTGTCAGGGCTATTCGGAGCCGGGCGCAGGCTCCGATCTGGCATCGCTCAAGCTCAAGGCGGTCACCGACGGCGATCACTACGTACTGAACGGCACCAAGATCTGGACTACCCACGCCCATGTGGCCAACCGGATGTTCTGCCTGGTGCGTACGGACGACAGCGGCAAGCCTCAATCCGGCATCACGTTCCTGCTCCTGGACATGGACACGCCGGGCATCAAGGTGGACCCGATTCTGTTCGCTTCCGGTACCCATGAGGTGAATCAGGTGTTCTTCGACGACGTTCGGGTCCCCATCGGCAACCGGGTCGGCGAAGAAAACCAGGGCTGGACGGTCGCCAAGTACCTGCTGGAGTTCGAGCGCGGCGGTGGTGGCAGCGCCGCCCATCAGACGGCGCTGGCGCGGTTGCGCGCCCTGGCCAGGCAGATTCCCGTAGGGGCCGGTTCGCTGCTGGACGATGCCGATTTCCGGCGGCGCGTGGACGAAACCGACGTCGAACTGCAGGCCGTGCAATACACCGAGTTCCGCACCATGGCGGCCCTATCCCAGGGCCGCAGCCCGGGGCCGGAGTCATCCATCATGAAGAACCTCGGTGCCAACATGGGCCAGCGCATTGCGGAGCTGATGGTCGAGGCCATGGGACACTATGCCGCCGTGGATCAGCCCCAGGCGCGCACCGTGGGCAGCAACGTACCGGTGGTGGGGCCGGAGGGCGGGGTCGTTGCCTTCAGCCGGCATTTCAACCTGCGCGCCAGCTCCATCGCCGGCGGTACCAACGAAGTACAGAAGAACATCGTCGCGAAGCTGGTGCTGGGTCTGTAGGCAGAAACCGCCGGAGCGGGCCGGTCACGGGCCGGCGCGCACCAACGAGGTGCATCAGCGGCTGGGCGGCGCCTCCACCATCCCGATGAACATCTCGCCCATACGGCACAGATCATCGCGCAGGAAGCGCTCGCTCTCCTCGTAGAGCCAGCGGGTGATGGTGCCGTACAGCACACTATCGAACAACAGCGCCAGGTCGCGCGCGTCGAAACGGTTGATCACCTGACGCTGAGCCTGCCAGCGGGTGACGAGCTGTTCGAGACGGTCGGTGGCGGTGCGCCGTGCAGTCTGCGCCGGCCCACCCTCGTCGATGCCCAGAGAGGTCTTGGCAATCTCGCGAAAGATCGCCCGGTGCAGATGCTGGCTGTCCTCGATGCCGCGGCCGATGGTGTCCACCAGCGCCCGTACCTGATCCTGGAACGAGCGGCTGCGATGTCCGAGTTGGTCTTCCAGCAGGTCGATGTAGTAACCCAGCACCTGAGCCGAGATTGCCTCGACCAGTCCGCGCTTGCTGTCGAAGTGGTTGAACACCGTGGCCCGCGAGACGCCAGCCAGGTCGGCGACGTCGTCCACCGTTACTTCAGCCAGGCCACGATCGGCGAACAGCGTGCCCGCTGCCTGGAGAATCCGTTCGCGCGTACTACCTTGTGGCGGCTCCGTGGCGGTGCCATCCGCCGCGCCAACGACGCTGTTTTCTTCCATCATCACGTTGTAGAGGCTAACCGCCGCAAAGTCCAGTCGTTTGCATGTCAGGTGAACCGGCGCGCGGGCGAGAGTTCCCGGGCGAAGCGGTTCGGCCGGCCGGCAAGTAGATCGGCGGCGGCCTGACCGAGCGCCGGCGCCGTCTGCATCCCGGAACCGCCCTGGCCAACCAGCCAGAAGAAGTCGTCGATCGCGTCATCGTAACCTGCCGCCGGAACACGATCCGGCAGAAAGGTCCGCAGCCCGGCCCAGGTCTGACCGAGACGCCTCACCTCGACATCGGTGAGTTCCTGGAAGCGGTCCACCAGTACCGCCAGGTCGAATTCATCGGGCTGTGCATCGCAGGCGGAACTCGGGCTCTCGTCAGCCAGCGACACCATGAGCTGACCGCCTTCCGGCTTGAAGTACAGGCCGCCCTGCGCCCGGTGGATCAACGGCCATTGCGCGATGTCGTGGGGGACGTCCAGCAGCAGGGCGGTGCGCCGCAGCGGCGCCAGGCCCAGCGCCGCGACCCCGGCCATTGCCGCCACCTGGTCGCCCCAGGCGCCGGCGGCGTTGACGATCACGTCAGCCTCCACGGAGCGGTCACCGAAACCCAGGGTCCAGTGCCCGTTTTCGCGCACGATCCGATCGACCCGGGCGTTGTTGGCGATGCGGCCACCGGCTTCGACCAGACGCCGGCGGTACCCGTCGAGCAGACCGTGGGCATCGAGCTTCAGCGCGTTTGGGTCGAGAGCCGCCCGGTGCACCTGTTCCGGCCGCAGGATCGGCACCCGGGCCAGTACCTCGGCCGGATCGACCTCGTGCAGGTCCGGGCAGAGTTCGCGCCACTGGGCCAGATAGTCGTCCAGCGCCTCGGCATGCCCGGCGTCACTGACGTTGATGTCGTCCACCGGCTGCGCGCCCTGGGCACGGAAGAAGTCGGCGCTCGCCAGGGTCAGCGCATGCACCACGCCGTTGGCCAGTGGCTCGATGTAAACGGCTGCGGACCGGCCCGAGCTGTGGTAGCCCGGCTGCAGCTCCGCTTCCATCACGGTCACATCGAAGTCGTTGGCCGCATACGCACCGCAGGACATGCCGGCGATGCCGCCTCCGACGACGGCCAGCCTCGGTTTCATGAAAGCTCCTGTGCCATGGGTTTGCTTTATGATGGCACCTTGACCGTTTCGCCTCGATCTTTACACCTCGCGAAGGGGAAGGACCTCGACCATGGCTCAAAATGCAACACCGCTGGTGGACCGCGAAGATCGCGATGGCCTGACCACCCTCACGCTGAACCGGCCGCAAGCCCTCAATGCGCTGAGCCCGTCGCTGTTTCAGGAACTGCGCGCCCACGTCGACGACATCGCCGGCCGCACCGACGACATCGGCTGCGTAGTGCTCTGCGGCCGCGGACGCTCGTTCTCCGCAGGTAATGATCTGAAAGCCATTCAGGCGGGTGAGACGGCGCCCAGCCGGCACTTTCAGGCGGAAACCCTGGATGCCATCGAAGCACTGCCGCAACCGGTCATCGCCGCCGTGCAGGGTCACTGCTACACCGGCTCCCTGGAACTGGCGCTGGCCTGCGATCTGGTGATTGCCGCCGACGACGCGCGCTTCGCGGATACCCACGGCAAGTGGGGTATGTCACCCACCTGGGGGATGAGCCAGCGCCTGCCGCGCCGCAATGGCCTGACCGCCGCCAAGGACATGATGTACAGCGGCCGGGTGGTGTCCGGCGAAGAGGCGGTCCGCATGGGTCTGGCGCTGCGCTGTGTGCCGGCCGCCGAGCTCATGACCGAGGCCGAGGCGCTGGCCCGCGGCTACCTGGAGAGTTCCTGGTTCACGCTGCGCGCGGACAAGATGCTGGTGAACCGGGGTCTGGACCATACGCTGACCGATGGCCTGCAGTACGAACGCACCAACAGCCCCGGCCGCGGCCCGGACCTGGAAGAACGGCTGGCCCGGTTCGGGCAGTAAACGAGCCGGGGACCGGCGCGCCGATCAGGCGGCGTTGGCGGCCAGACCGGCGGCGCCGGCGTGATCGGTTGCATGCAGGCGCAACGCCGAGCCATCGTGAATCAACTCCTCGAGATACTCGTGGTCGACCTCCGGGTCGAGCCACGGCGCCGCGGTCGCGGTGTCGGCGCGGACGATGTGCAGCCCCTGCTGATGGACTCGATTGATGGCAATTCGCTCCGCGGCCTCCAGGCTGCGGCCATAAGCCAGCACGCTGCAGTAGCGCACGTCGCTGGACGGGTCCCGGACCAGGTAGATGAACAGAAAACACGGCAATCCCGATTTCGGCCGCGATAGTTCCATTCTCGCCTCCTCGCTCCTTTCCACCCTGACAACGCACCATCTCGGTGCATCCGCCGCGCCGCCAGTGCCGAAAAGGCCCGGTTCAGGGCAGTTCCCGGCGCCAGTCAGCGCTCGCCGGGAAACGGAGCAAGCCGCGTGCCATCTGCTCAGGACAGGCTGCTAAGGACAGGCGTCGACGAAACGGGCCGTGACTTCGGCCATTTCCTCGAACACCGGACGCGGGTCCTGCCGGACCCGTTTGCGGGTCTTGTAGCCGTGGTCCGCATCCTCAAGCCAGTGCAGGGTGGCGCGGGTCCCCAGCGTGTTCACGGTATGCGCCAGCAGTTCCCGGTCGGCCAGCGCGTCCCGGGTGCCGGACAGAAACAGCATCGGTGCGGCCACCCTCGAGAGGTGGGCGGCGCGCCCGGTGCCTGGCCGGTTGGCAGGATGCAGCGGAAAGCTCATGCACACGATGCCGCGGGGATTGATGACCCCTGCGGCGGCGGCGTGAGTGGTCATGCGGCCGCCAAAGCTGTGTCCGCCGGCGAAAAGCGGCAGGTCCGGACGGGCCTCGGAGGCGGCGGCCGCGGCGGCGGCAATCGCCGCCACCGACGTATCCACGTCGTCCACCCGGCGCCGGCCGGCTTCCATGAACGGCAGGTTGTAGCGCGCCGTAGCGAGGCCCTGAGCAGCCAGGGCCTCGCTGATCTGCACCAGGGTGGCGTGGGCGAACCCTGCTCCGGCGCCGTGGGCCAGCAACAACAGCGCCCGGGCATCGGCGGGCACGATCAATGCGCCGCTCAGCGTCCCCTGGGGCCCCGGCACCCGGAACGGCAACGGCGTGGACATCGGCCGCCCCCCGGACCCCAGGCCGGCTGTCAGCCGAGCTCGTCCATACTGTGGACGATACGCCCGACCAGCCCGTACTCCACCGACTCCTCGGGGCTCATCCAGTGATCACGATTGGTGTCGCGCTCGACCCGCTCCAGGGGCTGCCCGGTGCGCTCGGCGATCACCTTGTTGATGCGCTGCCGGGTCTTCACGATCTCGCGGGCATGAATTTCCACGTCGGCCGCGGTGCCGCCGAACCCACCGGAAGGCTGGTGAATCAGGAAGCGGGTGTTCGGTAGACAGAACCGGTTCTCCCGCTCGGCGGCGAGATAGATGTGGGTGGCGATGCTGCCTACCCAGCCGGTGCCAACGGTACGCACCACCGGTTTGATGAACTGAATCATGTCGAAGATGGTGTCCCCGGACTCTACGTGTCCACCGGGGGAGGCGATGAAGAGCGTGATGGGGTCGTCCGACGCATACGCCAGCGCCAGCAGCTTTTCGGCCGCACGCCGGGCCACGTCCGTGTCGATCTCGCCGAACAGGGTCAGGGTGCGCCGGTCGAACAGGGAGCGCTCGAGGAATTGAAACTGTCGGGCCGCGTCGGCCGCTTCCTCGACGCCGTTCTGCATAGTCATACCATCACTCCAGGAATCGATTGTCGTGGTCCCACCCCGGTTGGCTGCCGGCCTTGGACTGCCGGGCGGGCCCTCGCACCGGTCGCCGGGTTGGGGTTAATCTGACGGCCGCACATATTACCTGCAAAGACGCGCCCGCTACATCTCGGTCGACCGACCCGGGTCTCAGTTCCAGCGCCGGGCCGGGACCGGCCGCCGGGCGCCGCAGGCCAATCAATCACCAGAGAGGGAGACTCATGCCGCTCGCACCCGAATACCAGGCCATGCTGGCCGAAATGGCCGCAGCCGAAGGGCCCGCCATGACCGACCTGCCGCCGGCGCAGGCCAGAGAGCTGTATCGCCTGATGCGCCCGGCCAACCCGGACCTGAGGGTTGGCTCGGTGCGCGACGAGCGGATTCCCGGCCCCGCCGGGGAAATCCCGGTACGCATCTACACGCCGGAAGGCGCCGGCCCGTTCCCGGTCTTCGTCAATTACCATGGCGGCGGCTGGGTCATCGGCGATCTGGACACCGCAGACGGCGTGTGCCGCAGCATCTGCCGTGATGCCGCCTGTGTGGTGGTCTCGGTGGACTACCGGCTGGCTCCGGAACACCCGTTCCCGGCGGCGGCGGACGACGCCTATGCCGCCGTGGTCTGGACCGCCGGGCACCAGCAAGCGCTGGCCGGCAACGGACGGCTGGCGGTCGGGGGCGAAAGCGCCGGCGGCAATCTGGCCACGGTGGCCTGCCTGCGCGCCCGTGACGGCGCCGGCCCGCGGATCGACTTTCAGCTCCTGGCCTACCCGGTCACGGACTGCGACCTGGATCGGCAGTCCTACCAGGACAACGGCGCCGGCTACCTGCTGGAGCGGGACACCATGCGCTGGTTCTGGGACCACTACTGCCCCGATGCCGCCGCCCGCCGCGGTACCGACGCTTCCCCGCTCAATGCCGACTTGAGCGGTCTGCCCCCGGCTCTGGTGGTGACGGCGGAGTTCGATCCGCTGCGCGACGAGGGGCTGGCCTACGCCCGGGCCCTGGAGTCCGCGGGCGTTACCGTGCAGACCCTCGATTGCGCCGGACTGGTCCACGACTTTTTTGCCACGGCGGGGCTGTTCGAGGCCAGCCGGGCACCCTTCCAACAGGCCTGCCAGGCCCTGCGTCAGGCGCTGACCCGTTGACCATGCCACAAAGGAGACACCGACATGCTGTACGTTCTGGTGTGTGAGGACAGAACCGGCGCCGAGTCCCTGCGTCAATCCACCCGCGACCAGCACCTGGCCTGGATGGGTACCCAGAGCGGGGTCCGGCTGGCCGGGCCTCTGCTGAGTGACGATGGTGAGCACATGCTGGGCTCACTGTTCATGGTGGAGGCACAAGGGCGTGAAGACGTCGAAGCGTTCAATGCCGCCGATCCCTACACCCGGGCCGGGCTCTGGCAGACGGTGACCATCTACCCGTTCCGGCAGGTCATCCCGAAGCCCTGACCGATGCGCGTGATCTGGAACTACAGCGCCGGCCCTGGGCTCGCCCGCACCCTGCGCGAACTCGAGGCCCGGGGACTCGAGGTATCGGTGTGTCCCGAGCACGATCACGAACGGCTGTTCGAACTGCTGGCCGACGCTGAGGTTCTGTGGCATTGCCTGCGCCCCGTGGACGATCAGGTACTTCAGGCCGCGCCGAATCTGCAACTGGTGCAGAAGATCGGCGTGGGGGTCAACACCATCGATCTGGACTGCGCCCGGGCGCGCCAGGTGGCGGTCTGCAACATGCCGGAAACCAACAGCCGGGCGGTTGCGGAGCACACCCTGGCCCTGATGCTGTCGGTGTTGCGCCAGGTGCCGAATTTCGACCGGGACCTGCGTGCCGGCCGCGGCTGGCACTGGGATCCGGGGCGCCAGGACGGCCTGGCCGAAATTGGCGGGCGTACGGTCGGTCTGGTGGGGTTCGGCGCCGTGCCGCAATTGCTGGCGCCGGTGCTGCGCGCGCTGGGTGCGCGGGTTCTTTACACCGCCACCCGCCCCAAGGACACCGATCTGGCCGACTATCAGGAACTGGACGACCTGCTGCGGGAGTCGGACATCGTCTCGCTGCACGTGCCGTTGACCAACGCCACTGCCGGGCTGCTCGACGCCGCGCGGCTGGCACGCATGAAGCCCGGCGCCATTCTGATCAACACCGCCCGCGGCGCCCTGGTGGACGACGCGGCCCTGATCGGGGCGCTGGATGCCGGGCCGCTGTCCGGCGCAGGCCTGGACGTGTTTCACGACGAGCCCGTGGCCGCCGGCCATCCCCTGCTGGCCCGGGACGACGTGGTGCTGACCCCACACGTAGCCTGGCTGACCGGGGCCACCCTGGCCAGCAGCCTCGAGGTTGCGGTGGAAAACTGCCGCCGTCTGGCGGCCGGCGAGCCACTGCTGCACCGGGTGGCCTGAGGGCCCGGCGGATTATCGGGGAATCCCGGTGAACGCGCGGTCGGATAGACTGCCTCATCGAGCCGCCATCGATCCACCATCGACCACCATCGGAGGAGACTGCCTTGTCCAGCAAAGCCATCATCATCGGCGTCGGTCCACTGAACGGTCTCGGCGCTCGCCTGGCACAACGGTTTGCCGCGCTCGGATTGCACGTCATCGTGGCCGGCCGCACCGGTGACCGCCTGGAGGCGGTGGCCGACGCCATCCGCGAAGCCGGCGGGGCGGCCACCTCCGCGGTGGCGGACGCAACCCGTGAGGATGACATCGAGCCGTTGTTCGACCTGGCCGGCACCGACCTGGAACTGGCCATCTACAACGCCGGTAACAACACCCCCGGGCGCCTATCCGACATGGAAGCCGGCTACTTCGAACATGCCTGGCGGGTTGGCTGCTACGGCGGCTTTCTATTCGGCCGCGAGGCGGTCCGGCGCATGCAGGAGCGAGGCAGCGGCACCCTGCTGTTCACCGGCGCCAGCGCGTCGCTGCGCGGCCGCGCCGGCTTCGGCGCCTTCAATGCGGCCAAGGCCGGTCTGCGCACTCTGGCCCAGGCCATGGCCAAGGAGTACGGGCCAGCAGGCATCCACGTCGGACACGTGGTGGTGGACGGCGCCATCGACGGCGACAAGATCCGTCAGGCAGTGCCGGAGTATGCCGAGAAGCTCGGCGAGGCGGGCATGATCGATCTGGAAGGAATCGTCGACGGCTTCGAGTTTCTGTACCGGCAACCGCCGCGTGCCTGGACCTTCGAACTCGACGTGCGGACCTCCGTCGAGCGCTGGTAGGCCCGCAGGCAACGTCTGCCGCGCAGCGGAAGGGGATCCCCAACCGCTCCGCGGCTGAGGGTCCTAGTCGACCCGGGCCTCGGCATAACCGGAGACCACGGTCGCTCCATCCTGATTGGTGGTGTCGACCTTCAGTTTGACGATGCCGTCAGCCACTTCCTCCACCGTGGCGGTGGACGTCAGGGTGTCGCCGGGCCAGACCTGGTTGGTGAACCGGACCCCGAACTTGGTGAGCCGGCCATCACCCACGTAGTTGGTCAGCATCCGCCCGGTCATGCCCATGGTCAGCATGCCGTGGGCGAACACCGACGGGTAGCCCGCCACCTTGGTGGTGAACACCTCGTCCGTATGCAGCGGGTTGTAGTCCCCGGACGCGCCCGCGTACTGAACGATCTGAGTCCGCTTGAGATCTTCCACCAGACACTCGCTGTAGGTATCGCCTACCGAGAGTTCGCTTGCTTTCAATGCCATTGGTAACGTCCTCCCCTACCTACTTCGAATCCACGGGCCGCTCGGTGCGCACGCCCACGCCGCGCGCGGTGATCACCAACTCGCCGTTCTGGTCCCGGTATTCAGTGACGGATTCCGAGAACACCAGCTTGCCGGCGCGCTTGCTCTCTTTTTCCCAGGTTTTGCCGGGCTGCGTGGTGGCGGTCAGGACGTCGCCGGGCTTGATGTGCCGGTGATACTCGAAATGCTGCTCGGCATGCAGCCCGCCGCCGCCGCCACCGCCACCGCCGGACTCACGCTTGATGCCGGTCGGCTCCTTACCGGATCCGAACCACGGCTGGCCGATCTTGGGCCGCAGAAAGTAGTCCGGATCGAACTGGGCACTGGACTGGGCAAAGGTCGGCGGCGCGATGACGCTACCGGGCTCGGTGCCCTTGGCGTACTCCTCGTCGTAGTAGATCTGGTTGTCGTCACCGACGGACCGCGCAAACATCATGATGTGGCTGCCCTCGATGGGAAAACGGTCAACTGCCATTGGTTACTTCCCCCTCGGTAATTTTGTGGAGCCCCGCAGTATAAGTGGACCGCAGGACCACTGCCTAGGTCGATCCCGGGCCGCTCAGCGGCCCTTGAAGGAAGGCTCGCGCTTCTCCAGGAACGCGCTGATGCCTTCCACCTTGTCCTCGGTCTGCACCAGCGCGCCCTGCGCATACTTCTCGAACATGAGCGCACCGGCCAGGCTCGCTTCCATGCCGAAGTGCACCATGGCTTTCATGGTGCGGGGCACGAACGGTGCAAAGGCAGCCAGGTGCTCGGCCATCCGCTGCGCCTCCGCCAGCAACTGATCCGGCGGCACCAGTCGCGTCACCAGGCCGATCTGCAAAGCCCGTTCGGCGTCGATGGGCTCGCCCATCAGAAGCATTTCCATACCCCAGCCACGGCCCACGATGCGCGGTAGACGGGCGGTCGCGCCGCCACCGGGAATGATGCCGAGGCGCCCTTCCGGCGTGGCGAAGCGGGCATTGGGCGTTGCGATGCGCAGGTCGCAACCCAGCGCCACTTCCAGACCGCCACCCATGCAGATGCCGTTGATGGCGGCAATGGTTGGTTTGGGGGTGCGCTCGAGCTGATCCGCCAGACCTTGAACGATGGGCTCCAGCGCCTTGCGGAAATCGCGGTGCAGCACCTCGGACAGGTCCGAACCGGAGGCGAATGCCCGATCCCCGTCGCCGGTGATGGTGATCACCCGGACCGCGTCGTCGTCCGCGGCCCGCGCAGCCGCCTGCCGCAGCTCAGCGAGGGTTTCCAGCGAGATGGCGTTGTGCTTGTCCGCGCGATCAATGGTGATCAGGGCATTCGGGCCGGCAACCTGATAACGGATGTTCTGATAGTCGGCAGCCGTCACTGCTCGTCGTCCCCGCCCAGCGAACGGCGCAGCGAATCGAGGCCGACCCCGAGTTTTTCCGAGGCTTTGTCCCGCAGATTCTGTTCCAGTTGATCGCGAGCGCCGTCCAGGTCGATACCCTTGTTCAGCATTTCGCGGGTGACCGCCTGATAGACCGGCTCGAGCACCTGCGACAGCGCTTCCCCCACGGTGGCGCCATTGTTCTTGCGGCCGATCCCTTCGAGCCGGACGTCCGGAATGGTCAGTTCCCGCCCACCCAGCAGGTCGGAGTTCACCGAGGCGTGTGCGTTGGTGAAACTGAACTGGTCGATGATGAGCTGGACATCGGAACCACTGTCCGGCTCCTCCTCGGCGCCGCCGGTCTGCGCCTCGAGATTGTCCATGAGCTTCTGCAGGTTCGATTCCCGACCCACCAGCAGGGCGGCCACTTCCGCCCCGTCGATGGAGACCTCGTTCAGCACGAAGAGCTCGCCGGTGGTCTCCTGAATGTTCATGGCGACGCTGATGTTGTTCAAGCGGAACGCCGGCGGCCCCTCGAATCCCGGAGGGTTGCCGACTTCGATCTGGTCGACGCTGACGGCGCCTTCCGACAGCGAGACCTCGACCCCGCCGACGCTGACCGGCGCCCCCAGGTAACGGGTGCCGTAGGTTTCCATGGCCTGCTCCAGCAGGGCTCCGGAATTCATGAGCAGATAAACCCCGGCTCCGACCACCAGCAGCAGGACCAGAGCGACGATCCAAAGGAGTGCTTTCACGTTGACCTCCGTTTACCTGAATGCCGCCGGCCGGCACGGGCCCGGCAATGCGGCGCCCGCGGTCGCGGCAACGAACCGCGAACGTTAGGCCACGGCGGGGGTACTTGTACAGGCGCACCGGTCCGAGCCCCTGTCGGCGCGTGCCTTGACGATCGCATCCACGTAAACTCCCGGTTCCGCCCGCCGGATTTGCCGCGGGTTCGTCCGACTCGGCCCGACTCGGCCCGAAACGACCAGAAGCGAACCAAACAGCAACAATGCCGGCACGGGTGCCGGTACGGAGGAAGACATGGAAGACGTGGTGGACGCGGAAAGCGTATCGCGGTGGGTCGACGCCGCCGTCGAGATGGTCATCGAGTATGCGCCTGCATTCATCGGCGCGATTCTGGTCCTGATCATCGGTCTGTGGGTCATCAACCGCTTCGTCGGCTTCGTCAGCCGGGCCTTCGAACGCAGTGACACCGAACCGACTCTCGCCAAGTTCCTGCGCAGCCTCATCTCCATCGGCCTCAAGGCCCTGCTGGTCATCAGCGTGGCCGGCATGGTGGGCATACAGACCACCTCATTCATCGCCGTGCTCGGCGCTGCCGGCCTGGCGGTCGGTCTGGCACTACAGGGCAGCCTGGCCAACTTCGCCGGCGGTGTGCTGATTCTGCTGTTCAAGCCGTACAAGGTCGGCGACGTCGTGGAAGCGCAAGGGGTCACAGGCTCGGTGGCCGAGATCGGTATCTTCAACACCACCATGAACACGCCGGACAACAAGCGCATCATCGTACCCAACGGCGCGATCTCCAACGGCATCATCACCAACTACTCGTCCGAGCCGACGCGCCGGGTCGACTTCACCTTCGGCATCGGCTATGGCGACGACATCGGCCAGGCGCGCGATGTACTCAAAGGGCTGATCGAAGCCGATTCGCGAATCTTCGGCGACCCGGAGCCGGTCATTGTGGTCGGTAACCTGGGCGAAAGCTCGGTGGACCTGATCGTGCGTGTCTGGTGCGATTCCGCCGACTACTGGGGCATCAAGTTCGACCTCACGGAGCAGGCCAAGAACGCCTTCGACGGCGCCGGTATCTCCATTCCGTTCCCGCAGCGGGACGTGCACCTGTTCCAGGAAAAGGCCGACCAGCAAGCCTGACAGCGCTGACGAAAACGCAGACAAAAAAAACCGCCGGTCTGGAGAGGAAACCGGCGGTGCAATTGACCTTCGGATCGTTTGATCCAGGTCTCAAGGGGATAGAGATAGCCTCATGAACAGCCGCTTTCGCTGCTGCTCGATTACCACTATGGGCTGAAGCTGTTTCTCGGGAATTTCCCGGCTCGAGGCATTTTGTGACAATTTGTATCGCGTGCGACCAGCCCCGGTCGGCGCGCTTGTTCGACCCCGCTACACCTCGACGATCACTTCCGTGCCGCCGCCGGCAGCTTCGTGAATGCTCACCTTCCAGCCCTGGGCCTGACAGAGTTGCTTGACGATGGCCAGCCCCAACCCGCTGCCGCCGGTTCTGACGTTGCGGGAAGGGTCGAGCCGATAGAACGGCTCGAACACTTTGTCACGGGCCGCCGCCGGAATGCCCGGTCCGGCATCCACCACGTGAATCCGGCGACCGCGCAAATTGACCCGGACAGAATCTCCGTGCTGCAGCCCGTTGTTCACCAGGTTGGTCAGAACCCGTTCCAGCGCACCCGGCGCCAGCGCCAGCCTGAGTTCTTCGCCGTTGCCGCCGTCACGGGTGAACGGTACCGGCGGCTCGAAGCAGTTGAGCAGATCTTCGATGAACGGCGCCAGTTCCACCTCCTGAGGCGCCTCGGCAGCGCCGCGGGCAAACTTCAGGGCGTCGCCGATGAGCGCGTCCATGGCCTCCAGGTTGCGCTCGAAACGCTCTACCAGCTTGGGGTCGACGTTGTCCGGCAGCAGCTCGAGCGCCAGCCGCATGCGCGTCAGCGGTGTACGCAGGTCGTGCGAAATTCCCGCCAGCAGCGTGGTGCGGTTGGATAGCAGGCTCGACACCTCCCGGGCCATGGTATTGAAGTTGCGCGCCAGTGACGCCAGTTCCTCGGGTCCGCTCTCCGGCAGCGGTTCGAAGTTCCCCGAACCGCGAAAGGTCTCCGCCCGCTCGGCCACCTGGGTCAACGGCCGGGTGATGCGCTGAACGATCAGCAGCGAGGTGAGGAACACCACCAGCGCCCCGAGCACAACGATGATGATGCCGACGTACAGCGGTTGAATGTCCCGCCGGGCCGCGGAAAAACCGATCTGCAGATCGTATCCGCCCATGGGCACGTCCACCCAGACGAGTTGATTGCCGGCCTCCAGAGAGACCTCGATGCCGAGCCG
Source organism: uncultured Gammaproteobacteria bacterium (assembly GCA_942491135.1). Classification (GTDB taxonomy): domain Bacteria; phylum Pseudomonadota; class Gammaproteobacteria; order Pseudomonadales; family Azotimanducaceae; genus UBA7803. Next base: position 352,264 of record CALNZS010000017.1, read on the forward strand.
CTCGCCCAGCTTTTCCTGCAGCAGGGACAGGTACGGCTGACTCAGGTCGGCCGGCTCCAGGGCCTGCGGCTCGGCGGAGATGATCAGGTCGTGGCTCTGGGCCAGCTCCAGCTCGAAATAGGGGCGCGCTTCCGGCGGCAATTCCACCCACGTCTGTGCCGACAGCACCAGGAGCGCCGCTTCGTCGTCGGCCGAACGGTCGGCGATGGGTTCGATGACGAACTGGTTCAGCGCGAGGACGGCAATGACCACGATCAGCAACGCACTGACCGCAAGTACCAGGTTGGTTCTGACCAGCAGGGACAGGGAGCCGTCGCCGGAACGGCGCCCCGCCGATCCGGAATCAGGCATTACCGTCCGGGCAGAACATGTATCCCTTACCCCAGATGGTCTTGATGAACACCGGACTCGACGGATCGGGTTCGATCTTGCCCCGCAGCCGGGTCACCCGCACGTCGATGCTGCGGTCGAACGGCGACCGCTCGGCGCCCGTCAGAAGGTCCAGGATACGATCCCGGTGCAGCACCTTGTTGGGATGCTCGGCCAGGATCGACAACAGATCGAACTCACCGGATGTCAGCGCCACCTGACTGCCGTCGCGCAGCAACTGGTGCGAGGCCATGTCGAGCGAGAACGGCCCGAAGGTGACCGTGCCGCTGCTCTTGTCCGCCGGCGCCTCGCCGCTGCGCCGGGAGCGGCGCAGCACGGCGCGGACCCGTGCCAGCAGCTCGCGGGGATTGAACGGCTTGGCGATGTAGTCGTCGGCCCCGACTTCGAGTCCAACAATGCGATCCACGTCGTCGCCCTGGGCCGAGACGATGATGATGGGGATGTCACCCTGGCTCTTGAGCGCCCGGGCCAGATTCAATCCGTGCTCACCGGGCAGCATCAGGTCGAGAATGATCAGATCCGCCGAGGCCGTCTCGAGGTATTCGCGCATGGCCTCGCCACTGGCGACGCAGGCGACGTTGAAGCCCTGTTTGGAGAGGTACTCCTCGGTGAGTTCGAGGATTTCGGGATCGTCGTCGACGATCAGCAGTTTTGCGGATTCACCGTCCAACGCGTGGATCGCTACGGCGTGGGATCGGCAACCCGGAACAGCGGCAGTCTGGGCTCTATTCGCGGTGGCTCGACCGGTTCCAGGCGCCGTTCGGCCCCTTCGGTAAGGATCAGCATGGGCTCGTCGCCGGCAACCGGTGCCGGTGTGGCCGCCACGGCACCGGACTTGGTGGCCACCTGATCGCTGGCCGCGCGCCTGGCCACCCGCCGTTCGAATCCCACACCGAATGCCTGGCGGGGCGGTTCGCCGCCGGTGAGCGGCCGCACCTGAACCACCTGGGTCTCGATGCGGATGAGGCGCCCTTCCGGGTCGCGGATGATCTTGCCGTACCGCCGTTCGGTACGGATGTGGATGTGGGCCATGCCGCCGCGCTGGCCATTACGCGCCATGCGCAGCTTCATCTCCGTCAGCAGCGCCCGCCGCTCCAGTTTATCGAGCGCGTCCCAGCGGGCCGCAAGAGCGGTGAGCGCGTCGTCGGAAAGCTGATCGTATTGCTCAACGGCGGGGGTGCCGGTCGCGGGCGCCGCACCCGGCCCGGTCACGGCTGCAGTTTCAGCGGCCGGCGCGTCCGCCGCTACGGCCGGACCGGCCGCGGTTGCCAACACCGGCGCCGGAAGCGCTACCGTGAGCACTACCGCCGCAGTCAGCCTGATGATTTCGGCCGCGATCGTCGCATCCTCCATGGCTCGGCGCAGCGCCACCTGGCGTGGCGGCCGCAGACCCAATGACGGCTGCCATTCATGAGGCAGCCTGGCGAAGCGTATTGTCAATGGGGACCGTTTCTACTCCATTTCCCGCACGTTTCAAAGTGTTACCTCGGGAACCTTCGGGTCTTCCGAATTCCCCAGGGGTTCCACCGGCTTTCCGGGGGCGCCGACACGATCCGGTCGGCCCCCGCGGATTCCGGGTCAATGGTGCGACTTCAAGCTGCTTCGAACAGCCCAGCGGCGCCCTGGCCGCCCCCGATGCACATGGTCACCACACCGTATTTCTTGTTGCGGCGCTTGAGCTCCCGCAGCACCAGGCCGGTCATGCGCGAGCCAGTCATACCGAACGGGTGACCGATGCTGATGCTGCCGCCCAGAACGTTGTAGATCTCGTTGTCGATGCCGAGCTTGTCGCGGCAGTACAGACACTGGGAAGCAAACGCTTCGTTGAGTTCCCAGAGATCGATGTCGTCCTGATTCAGGCCCGCATTCTTCAGCAGCCGCGGGATGGCAAACACCGGCCCGATGCCCATTTCGTCCGGCTCGCAGCCGGCCACCGTGAAGCCGCGGAAGTAACCCAGGGGTTCCAGGCCCAGCTGCTCGGCGCGTTCGGCACTCATGACCAGGGTCATGGAGGCGCCGTCGGAAAGCTGGGACGCGTTGCCGGCGGTCACCGAACCATCTTCCTCGAACGCCGGGGGCAGACCGGCCAGACCTTCCAGGGTCGTGTTGGGACGGTTGCACTCGTCCTTGTCGACCATCACTTCCACGCGGCTTTCTTCACCGGTTTCCTTGTCGACCTTCAGCATGGTCGCTTTCATGGGCGCTATCTCGTCCGCCACCTTGCCTTCTTCGACGGCTTTGGCATAACGCTGCTGGCTCTGCAGCGCGTAGGCGTCCTGCGCTTCACGGGTCACCTGGTAGCGGCGCGCCACCACTTCGGCGGTGTTGCCCATCGCCATGAAGATCTCGGGCTTTTCTTCCAGCAGACGCTTGTTCTGCTCGGCTTTGCCGGGCTTCTGGCGATTACGCATGGAAATGGAATCGGCGCCGCCAGCGATGGCCACCTGGGTCTGGCCGCTGGCGATCTGGGTGGCGGCCATGGCAATGCTCTGCAGGCCGGAGGAGCAGAACCGGTTGATGGTGGTGCCCGCGGTCGTGACCGGCAGCTTGGAAAGGATCACCGCCAGACGCGCCAGGTTGCCGTCCTGCTCGCCGACATGGCTGGCGGCGCCGACGTACACGTCCTCGACTTCGCCCGGATCCACTTTGGGGTTGCGCTCCAGCAGCGAGTCGATGCAGTGCGCCAGCATGTCGTCGGAACGGGTGAGGTTGAAGCTGCCGCGAAACGACTTCGCGAGGCCGGTGCGGATACTGTCGACGATGACGACGTCTTTCATGAGTCTTCCCCCAATGCAACGTGTGGTTGGCTTCCGGACCGGACCCGCCGGCACATCCCGGACAGCCAGGCTCTGAAACAGCCCGGCATGGTAACCCCAGCCCACGGGGCGAATCCATACACGGGGCATTTCCCGGGTTTTTACGTAGAACGGGTTCTAACAAACTGACGCGAGGATCGGGGAATCCGTGCCCGTATATCCGCGCCTGGCAACGAGAAAGGGCGCGGCCCTGGGGAAACCAGGTACCGCGCCCTTTTTGGGGAAACGTGTTTCCGGAAACGCTGTCGGTCGTCCCCCGGCCAACCGCCGCCCGCCGCGCCAACGCCGGCGGAGCGACGGGCGAGGGATCAGAACTCCCAGCTCACGCTGACGTCGAAGGTGATGCCGATCTTCTCCTTGTAGGTGGTCACCCCGTCGCGTTCGATCTCGATCGCCTCGTCCAGCAGGTTCTGGATTTTGGCTTTTACCGTCAGACCTTCGGTGGCGTACCAGGAGTAGGTCGCGTCCAGCGAGTTGAAAGGCTGTTCGAAGCCGTCGGGCGCACCCAGGCGGCCGGCCACGAACAGGCGCTCGTCGAACACGTTGTACACCAGGGTCGCCGAGTGCTGCCCGCTGTACGAGTCGTAGCCGACCTGCATGTTGAGGATCCACGGCGCCGCGTTGGTCATCTCACGCTTGTTGTTGGTGGGCGCATTGGCGTCCGCCCCGGCCACCAGCTCCGAGTCCTGCACGGTCAGGTTGACCTGAGCGTAGAACGGGTCGAACCATTCGTGGATGAAGCCCAGTTCCTTCAGCAGTTCGAATTCCACGCCGTAGATCTCGGCGGATTCGGCATTGACGATTTCCCGGGCCACGTTGGTATCGCTGGCCGGTGCCTCGAAGAACTCGATGGGGTTGGTGATGTCCTTGTAGAACAGCGACACCGTCAGGTTGTCACCATTGGAGAAGAACCACTCCGCCCGTATGTCATAGTTGTCCAGGGTCGACGGCACCACGCCCGGGTTACCGAACACCAGTTCATTGGTCAACGGGTCCACGTAGCTGGCGCCGGTGATCTCCCGCAGGTCCGGCCGTGTCACCGTCTCCGAGTAGCCGAAACGGAGCTGGAACGTCTCTGCCAGGAAATCGGAGATATAGGTCAGCGAGATCGCCGGGTAGTAGTCGTCCTCCATGAACACCGACTCGAGCAGGGTGTCCACGTCGGTGGTCATTACCGGTGTACCGGTGCCGTAGCCGTACGGGTTGTAGTCCAGCCCGACCTGCCGGTACTGCTCCCAGCGCAGGCCGGCGGAGACCCGCCAGGTGTCCCACAGCGTCCAGTCGACGTTGCCGAAGTAGGCATCGGTCATGGTGGCGGCGACGTAACTTTCGTTGTTGGCGCCGCTGCGCTGCAGCTCGAACCCGTTGTCCAGGTCGCTGATGACATCGTCCGAGAACACGACGCCGAGCGGTTCGCGCAGGATCGACAGGTCGCTGACTCCGAACAGGCCCAGGGTGAACTGAGTCTGCTGATAGTCACGGGCCTGCCGGGTGTGGCGGTAACCGCCGGAGAGTTCCAGGAACGAGTTGTCCAGGTAGACCGGCACGCTGAGTTGCCAGCCGTAGTCCTCGACCTCGTCCTCCAGTGTGGTGAACCGGTAATCGGCTGCTTCGGCCACGGTCCGCACCGCCGGGTTGAGGATCTCGCCGGTCGCCGGGTCGGCATTACCCTGCAGCGACACGGTGACCTCGTTCGGGATGTCGGTATCCGCGTTCGAGTCGGAATAGAACCAGGTAAACGCGAGGTCGCTCGGAATCACTTCCTCGACGAAGGTGTCGGGCAGGAACTTGCTCAGGAACTCCTTGGTCCCGGCACCAATCTGGTGGTTACCGCGGAACTGATTGACCTCGATCTGACGCTCTTCGTACTTGATCCGCACGTCCTGGAAACCCAGGCCACTGGACCGCTCGCGGTTCTCGTTGAAGAAGTCGCTGACCGCCGTCTCGTCGTCGGTGTTGCGCAGCCACAGGTTGGAATAGACGACCTCGTGCTCTTCGAGCCAGCGTACACCCAGGTTGCCGGTGGCGGTGATGTTCACGCTGTAGGTCGACTCGTGCTCCTCGTCGGTGCGCTCTTCCGGGAAACTGAAGTTGCGGCTGAGGCTGGTGCGGTCGCGCCACTGATCTTCGTAGGCGCCGGACAGCATGAAGCCCACTTCCCAGTCGTTGCCGAGAAAGTAGCTGCTTCCCACATAGGCCTTGATGTCCAGATCCGGATCCGGGTCCTTCTCCAGAATCGAAATGTCCCGGTTCAGGGACAGGGCCAGGTTGCGGTTCTCGGTTTCGGCGTCGTCGAGGGTCGCGTTGGGCTGACCCTGGGCGCGCATGGTGGTGAGGATGTTCTGCACCCCGATCTCGCCGCGATACTGGTTCACACCGGCCAGCAGTGCCGAGGGCAGGGCCCGGGTCCCGTCGTCGGTGCCCCACTTGTCGTCGCTGCCGCCATCGTAGGTCAGCACGTCGCCGGAATTCTGATCGTTGTAGCCCATGCCCAGTTCGACACCGAACACCAGGCCATCGGGCACGCCCTTGGTGCGGATGTCGATGTTGCCGCCCCCGAAGCTGGCGGCCAGATCAGCGCTGTAGGATTTCTGCACCCGCAGCGACTCCACGACGTAGGTGGGAAACAGATCCAGCGGTATCACGTTGCGGGTCAGGTCCACCGACGGCACCCGCGCGCCGTTGAGGGTGGTGCTGGAGTAGCGCTCGCCCAGCCCGCGGATGTAGACGAACTGGTTGTTCACCACGGTCAGCCCGGAAACCCGCCGCAGCGCAGCCGCCACGTCACTGTCGCCGACCCGGCTGATGGCGTCTTCGCCCAGAATGTTGGTGACCGACTGATCGTCTTTACGCTCTTCGACCAGTTGCGCGGCAGCGTCGTAGTAGCGGCCGATCACCACAACCTCTTCCACCGGTGCGGTGGGCGGTGCAATCTCCAGTTGCGGCGCATCCTGGGCGCTGGCCAGCGGTGCCGCTATCGCCAGATTGACCGCGACCGCCAGCGGCCAGGTTGACCGCAAGCGCCAGCGGCTCTCGCTCGTTTCGCCCTCCATCGCCTTCACCCCTTTCGCCATGGTTGGCAATCCATGGTTTTGTGCCATGTCGTTATCGTCCTAGGAATCCATGAAAGGGCGCCGGACCGGTCGTCACGGCGCCCTCCTGTCTCTGGTCCGCGAGCCGGCCTACTCGAACCAGAGCGGCTGACTGCGGTTGCCGTCGAAGATGCCGAAGGTCCAGTCGGCGTACGGGTTGTCCGCGCTCTCGCTGAGGGCGCCGATGAAATCGCCCGCGGTGGGCGCACCCGCCGGTGCCGCGTCGTTGACCACCGAGGTGGCGTAGTCGATGGAGAAGATCGCCGGCGTACCTTCCAGCACCTGCAGCGAGGTGTCGGCGGCCGCGGTCGGATCCAGGGTGGTGGCCACGTCGGCGAAGATCACCGTCTGATCCGTGGTTGCCCAGTCTTCCACCGTGTCACCGCCCGGCAGCGAGCCGCCGTTGGTCTTGTCCACGCAGGCCATGATTACGGTGTTCAGCTCGACTTCGCCCTGCAGCGGGGTTTCGGCCTGAGTCGCCGTTTCGTCGTCCAGGCGCAGGCAGTAGTTGTCGTCGGCCGAGTCGGCGTCCCAGGATCCGATGACCATGGAATCGTTGACCACCGGCACGATGCCTTCACGGAAGCGCCAGCCGGCGCCCGGATCGTGGGTAGCGGTATCGGCGCCGTTGGCCGAAATGATGCAGGTCAGATTGCTGATGGTGGGCGCGCTGTTCAGGCCGCGGTTGATGATGTCGTCGATCACCGCCTGATCCGCCGCCAGGGTATCGTAGGAACCGATACCGTCGGCCTCGATGCAGTGGTTGCCGTCGGTCTGGGACTGAATCACCAGGGCGTTGTCGATGGTGCCGATCCAACCCTCGTCGATGTCGATGGAATCGTCGCGGACGTAGACCGCGGCGAAGTTCTCGAAGCTCACCGCGCCGCCGAACATCTCGATGCCATCGTCGAAGGTGGAGTAGGTCTGCAGATTGCGGACGATGGTGTTGCGGCCGACGCCACTGAACGTTACGCCGTTCAGTTCGTCGCCGTTACCCACCTCGGCGCCCGTGTGCTTGACCACCACGTATTCCAGACGTCCGGAGCTGTCGTCGTCGTTGTCGCCGCCGTAGAAGTTCTCGTCGAGGCCGGCGGAGCCTTCCGAAGCCGCGTGGCACTCGCTGGCCAGTGCGAAGTCGGAATCGCCCCGGGTGCCGGTGTACTCACAGGAGTTGGTGACTGCAAATCCGTCGATCACCAGTCCGCCCCACTGGGACACGGCTTCCGGGTCGTCGACCAGGTCACCGCGCACGTCCGACAGCGAAGTCAGGGTAATCGGCGCGGCCGCGGTGCCAACGGCAAAAATCTGCGAACCGCGGTTGATCACCATGAACTTGTCATTGGATTCCCAGGCCAGGGTTGCCCCTGCTTCGATAGTCAGGGTCGGGCCGTCGCCGCCCTGGCTGATACCGGCATCCGCCAGTTCGGCATCGCTGTTGTAGGCGTTTCCGACGAACAGACTGCCCTGGAAGATGTGCACACCGTCATCGGTCAGCGCCGGGATGGTCAGGTCGACCTCCAGGTTGTTGCCGGAGTCGACGAACGAAGAGCTGTACGTGCAGTTGGGGGCGTCGTAGTCGCCCTGAATGGTCTGACCGCCTTCGGTGTAGGACGCGCACGGGTTGTCGTCGCCATCGCCGCCGCCGCTGTTGCTGGTGTTGTTGCTGTTGTTGACCGAGTTGTCGGTCGTCGACGGGTTGATCTCGATATCGCCACCGCCACCACAGCCGGCGAGCAGGCTCAGGGCGCATGCGGATGCCGTGAGCAGCCGAAGCGAGTCGTGCAGAAGGTTCATCTCTTTGGGTCCCCCATAGGGTTAGTGTCGTTCGCCGGATCAGCCCGGTCTTGAGTCGCGCGAACGCTAGCAACGGCGCGTGTCAAATCGGTTACAGCTTCATGACAGAACTGTGAATGCCCCTCGGCGGAGCCATCCGGACAAGCTCGTTCACGAAAGCGTAACTACCGACGATTAGGGTCTGCGGCGCATCGCCGAAACCCGCAACGGCCTGGGGCAGGTAATGGGCTACAGGGAACTCCTGAAGAATTACATCCGCCATCTCGAACTGATCGCCGGGGACAACTTCATCGAGCAGGACAGCAGCGAACCGGTCCTGAACAAACGGGATCTGGGCGAGCTACGTACGCTGGCAGCGGAGATCCAGCGCGACGCCTACAGTGCCGCGGAGATCTCCCGGGTAGACAACTACAACTACCGGTTGCGGGTGATGATGAACCGGCACGCGCTGACCGCGGATCTGGTCGCGCATCTGATGGGGGTGGAAGTGGCCGTGGTGCGCCGCTGGCGCACCAATCCGGGTTCGGACCGATACCTGGCCATGAGCGAAGCTGATTTCGCCCGGTTCGAACTGGCGCTCAACCGATGGCTGGAAACGGCCGCGCCGTAGTGGACCGCCGGGCCAGTGCGGCCCGGCCGTGCGGCGCGCGTTATGCGCCGCCCATGGCGTCCCGGGCCTGGTCCATGGCGTCGTCGGCAGCGTCCTCGGCATCATCCATGGCGTCGCCGGCCGCGTCCTCGCCGTCGCGCATCATGTCACCGGCGGAATCGCCCGCTTCGTTCATCTTGTCACCGGCCGCGTCCCAGGCATCGCTGGCGGCATCGCCCACCGCGTCGGCGGCTTCCGAAGTCTTGTCCATCGCCGCCTGCCCGGCGTCGCGCATGGCATCGCCAGCGTCGTCGGCCATGTCGCCGGCTGCATCCATGGCGTCGCTGGCAGCGTCACCCATATCGTCCATGGCGTCTTCGGCGCTCTCCTGGCTGCAGGCAACCAGGCCCAGTGCCAGAAAGCCGATCATCAACAGTCGAAACATCTGCGAACCTCCATTGGCAGCGAAACATCGAATCCAATCCGTCCCGGCCGGGCGAAGCCTGCGCCAGGACGGCCCATGATAGACTTTGTGACCACGGGAGACACGCATGCAATCGGACATTCTTCTGACCGGGCTCTGCTTTCCGGAAGGCCCACGCTGGCACGATGACGCCCTGTGGGTTTCCGACATGCACGCCCATCAGGTGCTGCGCATCGATATCAGCGGATCGGGCGCCACGGCGGAGCCCGTCTGTGAAGTGCCCGGATGGCCGTCCGGGCTCGGCTGGCTGCCGAACGGGGACCTGCTGGTGGTTTCCATGACCGACCGGCGGCTGTTGCGCTGGGATGGTCAGCAACTGCATGAGCATGCCGACCTGGCGGAGCTGGCGAGCTTCCATTGCAACGACATGGTGGTGGCGCCGTCCGGCCGCGCCTACGTCGGCAACTTCGGCTTCGATCTGCACGCCCAGAAGAAACCCCGGCCGGCGGAGCTGATCTGCGTGGAACCCGATGGCGCCGCCCGCGTGGTCGCCACGGACCTGCAGTTTCCCAACGGCACGGTCATCACCCCGGATCAGCGGACCCTGATCGTCGGCGAATCCTGGGGCGCCCGCCTCAGCGCCTTCGATCTGCGCGAAGACGGCGGCCTGGACAACCGCCGGGTGTGGGCGGAGCTGCCGGATGGGGCGCTGCCGGACGGCATCTGCCTGGACGCCGAGGGCGGCATCTGGTCGGCTTCGCCTTCCACCAACGAGTGTCTGCGCCAGGTCGAGGGCGGCAAAGTCACCCATCGGGTGGCCCTGGACCAGGGCGCGTTCGCCTGTATGCTCGGCGGCGCCGACGGCCGCACCCTGCACATCGCCACGGCCCCGTCGTCAGAGCCGGAGGCCTGTCGCGACGACCGCGGCGGCCGTATCGAGGTGTGGCAGGCGCCCTACCCGCGGGCCGGCTGGCCGTAACAGGGCGCCGGGGCGACGCCCCGGCCGCTGCCGCTCCTGCCGAGGGACTGTGGCAGAATAGCGCGATGCTGTACGAAAACTACCAATCGCCATGGCTCGACGAGGAACTGCGCATTCTGCAGGACGCCGCCGGGCGCTTCTTCAGACAGGAATTCAGCCCGCGCATCGATGACTGGGTGCGCCAGGGCAAGGTCGATCGCGAAGCCTGGAACCAGGCGGGCGCCGCGGGCCTCTTGTGCGCCGCCATCCCGGAAGCGTACGGCGGCGGTGGCGGCGACTTCCGCCACGAAACCGTGGTCATGGAAGAGATGCACAAGGCCGGCGCCAGCGGCTTCGGCAATCAGGTGCACAGCACCATCGTGGCGCCCTACATCCTCAAGTACGGGAGTGAAGAACAGCGCCGCCGCTGGCTGCCGAAAATGGCCAGCGGCGAGCTGGTGGGCGCCATCGCCATGACCGAACCCAACACCGGTTCCGATCTGCAGGCGGTGCGCACCACGGCCATCCGCGACGGCGACGAGTACGTCCTGAACGGTAACAAGACCTACATCACCAACGGCCAGCACGCCGATCTGGTGATCGTGGTCGCCAAGACTGATCCGAATAAGGGCGCTAAAGGGATATCGCTGATCGTCGTCGAGACCGCTGACAGTCCGGGTTTCGAGCGCGGCCGCAACCTGAAGAAACTGGGCCAGAAGTCCGCCGATACCTCGGAACTGTTCTTCCAGGATTGCCGGGTCCCGGTGGCCAACCGGCTCGGCGAGCGTGAAGGCGAGGGGTTCGTGCAGCTCATGAAGCAGCTTCCCGAAGAGCGCCTGTCCATCGCCCAGGCGGCGGTGGTATCCATGGAGCACGCCATCGAGATCACCCTGGATTTCGTGCGCGAGCGCAAAGCGTTCGGCCAGCGGGTGCTCGACTTCCAGAATTCCCGCTTCAAGCTGGCCGAGTGCAAGACCGAAGCCCTGGTGGCGCGCACCTTCGTGGATCAGTGCGTCATGTGGCTGTTGGACGGCAAGCTGGACGCCTCCACCGCGTCCATGGCCAAGTACTGGTGCACGCAGAAACAGTGCGAGGTCATCGACGAGTGCCTGCAGCTCCACGGCGGGGCCGGCTACATGGACGAGTACGAGATTTCGCGCCTGTACGCGGACGCCCGGGTGCAGAAGATCTACGGCGGCACCAACGAAATCATGAAGGAACTCATCGGCCGGACCCTCGGCTGATGACGGGCGCTGGCCCGGCGGGGCGCTACCTGCCGGCCGGCGCTGACGGACGACGCCGGTAGATGCGCGCCTACTGGCAGTTCTACTGGCCGCTGGCGCTCACGGGCCTGGCCATGGTGCTGTCGGTCCAGTTTCAGAACGGCGCCCTGGCGCGATTTCCCGACGCCGCCCGCGAACTGGCCATTTTCGCCCTGGCCTACGGCACCTTCGGGTTCTTCCGGGCCAGCCTCAACTTCGTCAACCAGCTCTCCAACGTGTTCGCCCGCAGCCCGCATGGCGCACGCACCACCCTGCGCTTCGTGCTCCTGGCCAGCGCGCTGCTCACGCTGCCGCTGCTGGGGCTGGCCTGGTCGCCGGCCGGCAGCGCGATCCTGCGCCAGGCCTACTCTCTGGATGGCACGCTGACCGCCCAGGTGACCGAATACCTGCGCTACCTGGCGCCGCTCCTGGTGATCGCCGCTCTGCGTTTCTACTACACGGGTCTGCTCATTCAGGCCCGGCTCACCGGCTGGGTGACCCTGCTCAACGTGCTGTTCCTGAGTGTCGTCATCGCCGCCCTGGTGGCCGGGTTCAGCCTCGGTCTGCGGCCGGTGGTGGTGCTGGTCGGCGCCGAGGGGCTGGCCATGCTGGTGCATCTGGTCGGAGTGCTGGTCATCAAGCGGCGCTGTTACCAGCCGCCCGCCACGCCCGAGCACGAGCGCCTGAGCTATCGGGAACTGGTGGCGTTTTTTGTGCCGGTGTCGACGACCGGCGTCATGTTCGCCTTGAGCCGTCCGGTGCTGTATGCCTTCGTCGGCCGCACCGAGGGCGGCATCGTCGCCATCGCCGCCCTGCGCGTCGCGTTCGACTTCTCCATGCTGTTTCAGCAGGCGGCCAACCAGTTCCGGCACTTCTTCGTGACCTTCGGGCTCGACGACCTGGCGGGCAAAAAACGATTCATGACGCTGATCTGGCTGGGCCTCACCGCCATCATGCTGTTGTTTGCCGTGACCCCACTGTCCAACCTGATCTGGCGCGACCTGATGGGCATCCCGGACGACGTGCGCATCCTGGCGGTACAGTCGTTGCTGGTGCTGTGCCTGATGCCGGGCGTCATCATCTTCCGCAACTACTTCCACGGGCTGCTGATGGTCGAGCGGCGCACCGTGGGTATGGCCGCCGGCGCCATCCTGCGGGTCGTGGGGATTTATCTGGCGTGCCAGGCGCTGTTCAGCCTGGGCTGGCTGAACCACGTCACCGCCTCACTGGTGCTGATCCTCGGCTTCGTCATCGAAGCGGCGGTGGTGGTGCAGGCCGCGATCGGTGGCGGCCGTGGTGATCATGAAGCAGCGAAGGGCCAGGCCGATCGCGACAACGCCACCGCAAAAATGTAGAGCGCGGACAGCAGCGCGCCGGCGAAACCCACGATCTGCAGGGGCCGCCGTGACGCCCGCAGGGTCAGGACGCCAAAACCGACGTAACACACGAGGCCCGTCAGTTTGGCCGCCAGCCAGCCGGAAAACGGCGACACGCCGAGACGCCAGGCCAGGGTGGCGCCGAGGGCCAGCAGCAGAGTGTCGACGACGTGGGGCACGATGCGCACCCAGCGCTCGTGACGCAGCGGCGAGTCGGTCAGCGCCCACAGCCCGCGCAGCACGAATCCGCTCACCGTGAGATAGGCCAGGGCGATGTGAAACGCTTTGATCATCTTCAGTTACGGGAGCCAGCCGGCGGCCCGAAGACAGGCACAACGGGAACGAAGGGAACATGAACCAGGCGCTCGATCAATCCGTAGAATCCACGGCCGGCCCGGCCGCACCGGCATCCATCGATCAGATCATCGAACAGTCGATGCGGCCGCTGGCCGACGCGGTCTCCGGGGCGGTGTTCTATTCGGTGCCCGTGTTCGGCGCCGAGGTGCCGCTGATCGTTGCCTGGCTGATCGCCGGCGGCGTGTTCTTCACCCTCTATCTCCGGTTCATCAACCTGCGCGGATTCGCCCATGCCCTGGCCGTGGTGTCGGGCCGTTACGCCCGGCCGGGCGACCCGGGCGAAGTCTCCCAGTTTCAGGCGCTGACTGCAGCGGTGTCGGGCACCGTCGGGATCGGCAACATCGCCGGCGTTGCGGTCGCCATCTCCATCGGCGGCCCGGGGGCCACGTTCTGGCTGATCGTGGCGGGGCTGCTGGGCATGTCCACCAAGTTCGCCGAGTGCACACTGGGCGTGATGTACCGGGACCGGCATGCCGATGGCAGCGTGTCCGGCGGTCCCATGCACTACCTCGCCCGGGGGCTGGCGGAACACGGCTGGCCGCGCCTGGGCCGCTCGCTGGGCATCTTCTACGCCGCCGCCATGGTGTTCGGCTGCCTCGGCATCGGCAACATGTTCCAGTCCAATCAGGCGACCGCCATCCTCACCGACGTCACCGGCGGCGAAGCCAGCATCTTTGCCGGGCGCGCCTATCTGGCCGGGCTGCTGCTGGCGGCGGCCGTGGGCCTGGTCATCGTCGGCGGCATCCGCACCATCGCCACCACCACCGCCCGCCTGGTTCCGGCCATGGCCCTGCTCTACGTCATCTCGGCAGCGACCATCATCGCCTTGAACGCCGATGCGGTTCCCGCTGCGCTCGGCGCCATCTGGCATGGCGCTTTCGCGCCCCAGGGTGTTGCCGGCGGCGCCGTGGGGGTAATGATCATGGGATTCCGGCGGGCGGTGTTCTCCAACGAAGCGGGCCTCGGCTCCGCGGCCATCGCCCACGCCACCGCACGGACCCGGGAACCGGTCAGCGAGGGGTTCGTGGCGCTGCTCGAGCCGTTCATCGACACCGTGGTCATCTGCACCATGACGGCCCTGGTGATCATCACCACGGTCTATGATCCGGCGCTGGCCAACGGCGACGTGAACGGTATCGAACTGACCGTCGCCGCGTTTGCCAACACCCTGCCATGGTCGCCGGTGCCGCTGTCGGTGGCAGCCATCCTGTTCGCCTACTCCACCATGATCACCTGGTCGTACTACGGTCTGACCGCGTTTCTGTACCTGGTGGAGACCGCCGGAGCGCAGGCACGGTTCGCGAACTGGGCGGGGCGCGGCTTCAAACTGTTCTTCCTGGCCTTCGTGGTGCTGGGCAGCGGGGTCCAGCTCGGCTCACTGGTGGACCTCTCCGACGCACTGGTATTCATCGTCGCCGTGCCCAACATGCTCGGACTCTATCTGCTGGCGCCGCGGGTCAGAAAGGAGCTGCTGCGTTACCGCCAGACGCTTTCATCGTAGCGTCACGAATCCATCACGGCGCTGACACACAGCGCCGCTAGCGTCCCCCACGACCCGCAAAACAATCCCAGGGGGACCTAAAGGTATGGATCAGGAAGACATCGGCTCGAATCCCACCAGCAACCGCCCGTTCGGTGACGTTCTGCAGGCGCGAGCCTCCCGGCGCAGCGTGCTGGCCGGCGGCCTGGCGACCGCCGCCACCGGCTTCATCGGCGCCGCCGGCGCTTCCAGCGCCCGCGCCGAAGGCAAGACCTACCGCCCGCGCACCAGCAACAAGATGAACTTCAAGCCGGTGTCCGTGGCGGAAGGCAGCGGCCCCGTGCCGTCCATCTCGCGCCAGTACCAGTACGACGTGCTGATTCCCTGGGGTGAACCGCTCGAACCGGGCGGACCGAGCTACGACGGCGATCCGTCCACCCGCCCGAGCGCGGCCGATCAGGCCAGAATGATCGGCATCGGCCATGACGGCATGGC
Source organism: uncultured Gammaproteobacteria bacterium (assembly GCA_942491135.1). Lineage (GTDB taxonomy): Bacteria > Pseudomonadota > Gammaproteobacteria > Pseudomonadales > Azotimanducaceae > UBA7803. The sequence continues at coordinate 367,297 of CALNZS010000017.1, forward strand.
CTACTTCCCGTTCGACGACGCGCCCAATCGTCACGGCATGCTGTGCATCAACTTCGAGTACGGCGACAACGGCCACCTGCTGGGCAAGGACATGCCGGAGTCCCTGGAGGACGTACGCCTGTCGCAGCATGCCCACGGGGTTGGCGTGGTGGAGATCGCCGAGTGGGGCGGCACCTGGCAGCAGCGCACCAGCGATTACGCCCGCCGCATTCACGTCAACACCCCGGTGACATTCAGCGGCCCGGTGGCCGGTCACGCCCTGCTGCAGACCCCGAACGGCAACATTCCGCTCGGCACCGCCAACAACTGCGCCTCCGGTAAGACCCCGTGGGGCACCTACCTGACCTGCGAAGAGAACTTCAACGGCTACTTCGGCGCCACCCACTCCGAGACCACCTGGGCGCCAACCGAAGCCCAAGCGCGTTACGGCCTCAGCGAAGGCGGATTCGGCTACGGCTGGCATGTCTACGACCGCCGCTTCGACCTCTCGGACCCGGACTACCGGAACGAAGAAAACCGCTTCGGCTGGGTTGTGGAAATCGACCCGTTCGACGCCTCCCAGACGCCGGTCAAGCGCACCGCGCTCGGCCGGGTCAAGCACGAAGGCGCCGAAGTGGTCATCGGCAAGGGTAACCGCGCCGTGGTCTACATGGGCGACGACGAGCGCTTCGACTACATCTACAAGTTCGTTTCCGACCGCAACTACAAGCGCATGCTGCGCGAGGGTGTGAGCCCATTGGACGAAGGCGTGCTGTACGTGGCCCGCTTCGACGAAGACGGCACCGGCGAGTGGCTGCCCCTGACCATGGACAACCCGGCGCTGGCCGGCAAGTTCGCCGACCAGGCGGAGATCCTGGTTTATGCCCGGATGGCCGCGGACGCGGCGGGGGCCACCCCCATGGACCGGCCCGAGTGGGTCACCGTCGCACCCGACGGCTGGGCCTACTGCGCGCTGACCAACAACAGCAACCGGGAAGTGGCCGACGCCGCCAACCCGCTGGCGCCGAACAACGATGGCCACATCATCCGCTGGCTGGATGCCGACAATCACACCGGCACCACCTTCAAGTGGGACATCTTTCTGATCGCCGAGTCCACCCATGGCACGGAAGATACGTTCAGTGATCCGGACGGGCTGTGGGCCGACCCTTACGGACGCCTGTTCATCGAAACCGACGGCGGCCAGCAGGACGGCCTGAACGATCAGCTTCTGATCGCCGATACCGACACTGGCGAGGTGCGCCGGCTGTTGACCGGGGTGACCGGCTGTGAAGTGACGGGCATCGCCACCACGCCGAACCAGAAGACCCTGTTCTGCAACATTCAGCACCCCGGCAACGGTGATCCGTCGGCGACCAACTTTCCGGCGGTGACGGATGGCGTGACCATTCCCCGTGACGCGACCCTGGTGGTTCGCCGCAAGAATGGCGGCATCGTCGGGTCCTGAGGTTCCCGTGGCGCGCTCCGGCCAGACGTGCGGGGCGCGCCACCCGAGCTCCTGAGCTGCACCCTATCGTTGGGAGCCCCGGTCCACCGGGGCTTTTTTTTGTCCGCCCGAACCCACCAGCGCCGCCCGCCGGGGACTCGAACGCTGCACGTCGATGCGTCCGCCTCCGCTATACTGCGCCTTTTCCGGGAAGCGGAGTTCCGCCAGCCATGCAAGGGCCCACGTCGCACATCTACTTTTCGCAGCGCCTGCGCCTGCATTACGTGGACTGGGGCAACGACGACGCCCCACCCATGCTGATGATTCATGGCGGCCGCGATCACTGCCGCAACTGGGACTGGGTGGCCGAAGCGCTGCGCGACGACTACCACATCATTGCCCCGGACCTGCGCGGCCACGGCGACTCGGCATGGATGATCGGCGGCGGCTATACCCAGATCGACTACGTCTACGACATCGCTCAGCTCCTGCATCAGACCGCCATGAATCCGGTCACCATCCTGGCCCACTCCCTGGGCGGTTCCATTGCCCTGGCCTACGCCGGGCTGTTCCCGGAAACGGTTCACAAGCTGGTGGTCATCGAGGGCCTTGGGCCGTCGCCGCAACTCATCAGACAGCGGGTCGAGCAGCCCATCGCCGATCGCCTGCACGCCTGGGTGAGCGATCTGCGCAAGCAGTCCGGGCGCATGCCGCGCCGTTACCCGAGCCTGGAAGACGCCTACGAGCGGATGCAGAGCGAGAATCCGCACCTCACCGAGGCGCAGGCCCGGCATCTGACCATTCATGGCAGCAACCAGAACGAGGACGGCACCTATAGCTGGAAGTTCGACAACTACGTGCGCGCCTTTCCGCCCATCGGCCTGGAGCCGCGGCAGCAGCAGGAACTGTGGTCGCGTATCACCTGTCCGACCTTATTGTTCCGGGGCACCGAGTCCTGGGCCTCGGACCCGGAAGCGGACGGCCGCGCCAGTCACTTCCAGAATGTCCGGGTGGAAAACGTGAGCGGCGCCGGCCACTGGGTCCACCACGACCAGCTCGATGAGTTCCTGCGTCTGACCCGGGAGTTTCTGGCCAGTTGATGACCGGGAACTCAAGGACATGAGCCGGCGCGCCGAAGTCCTGCACCAGTCCCGGTGGCGCGGGGTGTTTTACGTCACCGGCGGCGGAACCCTGCTGCTCTCGGAACTGTTGACCACGGCCGGCGCCTCGGCCACGGTGCTGGAAGCGCGGGTTCCCTACGCCGCCCCGTCCATGGAGGAGATCCTGGGCCGCAGTCCGGAGCAGGCCTGCTCCGACGCCACCGCCCGGGCCATGGCCATGGCCGCGTTCCAGCGCGCGCGGCGCCTGGGCGCCGGCAGCGACGACGACCAGGCGTTCGGCCTGGCGTGCACCGCCAGCCTGGCCACCACCCGGCAGAAACGCGGCCAGCACCGGGCCCACGTGGCGATCCAGACCGCTTCCGCCACCTATGGCGCCCACGTCACCTTCGACGCCGACCGCGAGACCGAGGAACTTCAGCTTCTGGAGCTGCTCTGGCATGCACTGGGCACGGCATTGGAGCTCGATCTGGTCGGCGAACCCCACGTGCCGCCGCTGGTTGCCCACACCCCGGCCCAGCGTCACTGGCGGGCCCTGGTGCTGGGCGAGGAACTGGCTTACGCCACCGCCGACCACGACGGCCGGCTGCTCATGCCGGGCGCCTTCAATCCGCTGCATCATGCCCACCAGCGGATGCTCGAGATCGCCGAACAGAAGACGGCGCTGCCCGGCGCCTTCGAACTGTCCATTCTGAACGTGGACAAACCATTCCTGGACTACACGGAGATCGACAGCCGCCTGCGCCAGTTCCACAAACCGGTGTGGGTGACGCGCCTGCCCACGTTCATCGAGAAGGCCCGCTACTTTCGCGGCACCCACTTCGTGGTCGGCATCGACACGTTGATCCGCATCGTCGATCCCGGTTACTACGGTTCGCTGGAGGCCCGGGACCGGGCGCTGGCCGAGCTGGCGGAACTGAAGACCCGCTTCGTGGTGTTCGGGCGAACTCTGGAGAACCAGTTTCTGTGCCTGTCGGATCTGCCGTTGCCGAGCCTGTTCCGGAACCTGTGTATCGAAATCTCCAAGTCCGAGTTCGACGAACCGGTATCGTCCACCGAACTGCGCCGGCGGCGCTGAGCCTTCAGGCAACGGTAATCACGATCTTGCCCTGATGGCGCGCAGCGGCGAAGCGCTGCAGCGCCGCCGGAACCTCAGCAAGCGGATAACTGCGGTCCAGCACTGGAACCAGTTTTCCCGATTCACACAGCGCCGCCAGGCGCTCCAGGTGTCTGTTGGCTTCGAGCACGACCATGCGCAGGTGCCGGCCACCGGGTGGGGCGCGCAAGCGGGCCCGCGCCAGGCATTGGGCGATCCGCGGCATAGATCCGCCAACGGTGGCGTATATGCCGCCGTCGGCGAGGGCCCGCAGATAGTCCGACGGACCGCGGGTAGTCCGGGTGTCGACGATCCGGTGGTAACGCTCGCCGGTTCGGGTGAAATCCGTGGCGCGATAGTCGATGACGTGGTCGGCGCCGATCCGGCGCAGCATATCCAGCTTGTCGGCGCTGTCCACGCAGGTCACGGTCACGTCCCATTGCCTGGCCAGCTGCACACCCAGGGTACCGACGCCGCCGCCAGCGCCATTGAACAGGATCCGCTGTCCGGACTCGATGGGCCGATCGTCGAACAGCGCTTGCGCGGCCAGAGCGCCGGCATGGGGAATGGCCACGGCCTGAGCGAAGCTCAGGCCCGCCGGCATACGCCTCAGCGCCGCCGCGGGCGCACACAGGAACTCGGCGAATGCGCCGAACCCGTGTTCGCTCAGGTCGCCGAACACGGCGTCGCCCGGCGCCAGCGTCGAAACCTCCGGGCCCACTGCCATCACTTCGCCCGCCATCTCACAGCCGATGATCCGGACCTTCGGCCGCAACCACCCGTTGAAGGCGCGGACCACCAGAGGCTGACCCTGGAGCAGACCCAGATCGAAGTCGTTGATCGCCGCGCAACGCACTTTGACCAGCACCTCGCCCGCCGCCGGGCGCGGGGTCGGCACGTCCTCCTGACGCAGCAGCGCCGGTGAGCCGTATCTTCGGCATACCATGGCTTTCACAGGTTCTTCCAGCGCGGTACGGTGTGGAAGGATACGATCCCGGCCCGGCTCACCTTACAGAGCCGCCGCCATCCAGGTGCGGATTTGTCACTCCAGGTCTTCCAGGCGTTTCGGCCAGTTGTCCTTGAGCAGCCGGGACAGCGACCGGTCCGCCAGCAGCCGGCCGCCGGTCTGACAACGGGCGCAATAGTTGGCCTCGTTCTCGGCGTACTGAATCCGCTGCACCGGCGCGCCGCATACCGGGCACGGCTGCCGGTAGCGGCCGTGTACGGCCATTTCCGGATGGAACGCAGTGACCTTGGCCGGAAACCCATCCCCGGCCGCGGCGCGCAGCCGCTCGGTCCACTCCCCGAGGACCTCCAGGCAGGCACTGTGCAGGCGGGCCATGTCGTCGTCACCCAGATCGTGGGCGCGCTTGAACGGAGACAGGCGTGCCCGGGCCAGGATTTCGTCCGAGTAGGCGTTACCGATGCCGGCCAGAACCCGCTGGTCGGTGAGGGCTCGCTTCAGCGTGTGACGGCTGGCGCGCACCCGCCCGGCAAACGCCGCCAGACTGCTGCCCGGCACTTCCATGCCGCCCGGATCCAGCGCGGCGAGCTGGTCGCGCCCGTGCAGGAGCTTCAGCGACGCGCGCTTCTTCTTGCTGACCTCGGTGAAAATCAGGGTGCCGCTGGTGAACTGGAACGCCGCCAGCCCGACGCGCTTCGGCGCTGCCGCGGCGTCGCCGCGCCATTGCAGGCGGCCCGATATCATCAGGTGAATCACCGCAAAGTAATCACCTTCGAACTCGATCACCAGTTGTTTGGCCAGGCGCGAGCAGCCGGCCACGGTGCGGCCCTCGAGCGCGGCCGGGGGCGGCTCCACGGTCCGCAGGACAAACGGGCTGGCAAGCCGGATGGCGGTGAGCTGGTGACCGACCACGCGCCGGGCCAGGGCTTCCCGGTACACGCTGAGGTCCGGCAGCTCAGGCATCGCACCGGACCTCGCGCTGGGGTCGATCAGCCATGAGCCCGTTCAGGCATGATCCGGCGACCTCACATCGGCCCGCACCAGGGTCCGCCAGCGGCCGCTGCGGAAGCGCCAGATGAGCAGCGCGGTCTTCAGCAGGTAGTCGCCGATCAGGGCGGCGTAGACCCAGGCCACCGGCAGGCCCATGAACGTACCCACGGCCGCCAGTCCGCAGCGCATGCCGATCAGACCAAGGAACGTGGCCACCAGCGGAAAGCGGGTATCGCCAGCGCCGCGCAGGGCCCCGCCGATGGCGAACTCCACCGCCAGCAGCGGCATCATGGAGCCGAGGATGTAGATGAACTGCACCGTGTAATCCACGGTCAACGGCTCGTCCCCGATGAAGAACAGCGCCAGCTCACGGGCAAAGGCAATGACCAGGACCCCGAGCGCACCCATGGTGAGCATCGCCAGCCCCATGGACCGCCAGCCGCTGCGAGTGGCGGCCTCGGGATCGTTGGCCCCCAGGTTCTGTCCCACCAGGGTCGACCCGGCAATGGAGAAGCCGAAGCCTACGGTCATACAGACCTGCAACAGGTTCACCCCGATGCTGTAGGCGGCGAAGGCTTCGGTGCCGTAGAAGTTGCCGATGAGCATCAGGAACAGAAAGAAACCGATCTGGAAGACGCCCTGTTCCACCGCGGCCGGGTAGCCGATGTCCAGCAGTTTCTTGAGCCGTGGACGGCGCCACCAGCCGCCGCTCACGTGTTTGACGCGGAACTTGTTGCGTACCCAGAGCACCACCAGTACCACCGCGCCGATGGTGAAGGAAACCCCGATGGAAATGGCCGCCCCGGCCACACCCAGTTGCGGAAACCCCCAGTTGCCGAGCACCAGGGCGTACAGCATGGGCAGATTCAACAGGTTGACGGCGCCGCCGATCCACAGTGGCGACCAGGCGTCGCCGGAGGCCCTGAGCGCGGCGCTCAGGATGAAGTTCACGGCAAACGCCAGGTTGAACAGACACAACCAGCGGATGTTCTCTGCCGCCAGGTCCAGGGTTACGGGGTCGAGCCCGAACACGCTCGCCACTTCCCGCGCGAACAGCAGACCCAGCACACCCACGGCCAGGGCAAAGGCGCCGGCCAGTACCAGCGAAGCCATGGTGACCCGGCTCGCTTCCTGATAATCCCGGGCGCCCCAGGCCCGGGACACCAGCGCCGTGGTGCCGACACTGACCGCCATCAGAATCGCCTGCATGGCGAAGAACACCCGCTGGCCGGTGCCGACGGCGGCCAGCGCCTGGGCGCCCAGTTCGCCGACGAACTTGGTCTGCACCATCGCCACGATGGTGAACGACAGGTTGCCCAGAATGGCCGGAAATGCCAGTTCCCAGATGCCGGGACGGCGTTCCTCTGCCGGGTCGAGATGAATTTCCTGTGCCTGTGCCACCGTCGTGCGTTACCTATGGGCCACTGCCATTCGCTGCTAAGATGGCCCGCTGTTTTTAGAACGCGTCCTGGTCCGAGCGCACCAGGCGCGGCAGACCATCACTACCCGGGGGAATGGTTCAATGACCGACTACACCGACATCGCTGTCAGCCTCGACGATCACATCATGACCATCGAGATCCGCCGGCCGCCGCACAACTTCTTCGACCATTCCCTCATCGGCCAGATCGCGGACGCGTTTACGGCGGCTGACGCCGACTCGAACTGCCGCGCCATCGTACTGGCTGCCGAGGGGAAGCATTTCTGTGCCGGCGCGAACTTCGGCAGCGGCAAGGATGATGATTCCGGAAGCCGTGATTTTACCGAGGAAGGATTCCGCAACACTACAGGAATTCTGTATCGCGAGGCAGCGCGCCTGTTCGCCAACAGCAAACCGGTGGTGGGCGCCATCCAGGGCGCGGCCATCGGTGGCGGCCTGGGCCTGGCGCTGGTGCCCGATTTCCGGGTGGCGTGCCCCGAGGCCCGGTTCGCGGCCAATTTCGTCAAGCTGGGCATTCATCAGGGGTTTGGCCTGTCGGTCACCCTGCCGCGGCTGGTAGGCCAGCAGGCTGCCGCCATGATGCTGTTGACCGGCCGCCGCATCGGCGGCGAGGAGGCCCTGAAACTGGGTCTGGTGGACGTGCTGACCGACCAGGCCAGCCTGCGCGAAACGGCCTACCGGCTGGCCGGCGAGATCGCCGAAAACGCGCCCCTGGCGGTGAAGTCGGTGCGCGCCACCCTGCGCGGCGAACTGGCGGCGGCAGTGGCCAAAGCCACCGAACACGAGCTTTCCGAACAACAATGGCTGCGCGCCACCGAGGACGCCCAGGAAGGTATCCGCTCTGTGGCGGAACGGCGCCCGGGCAAGTTCGTGGCGAAGTGATCCCGCGCGCACCGCGACCAGAGAATTTCCAACACAGGAGCGAGAGATGGAACTAGGCAAACTGGGCGTATGGTACTTCCTTGACGGGTTGCCCGCGGGCGAAGCCGCCAAAGCCGCGAAACGGATCGAGGATCTGGGCTACGGCGCACTGTGGATCCCGGAGACCGTGGGCAAGCACCCGCTGGTGCACGCATCGTGGCTGCTCGCCAACACCGAAAAGCTGGTGGTCGCCACCGGCATCGCCAACATCTATCACCGGGAGCCCGGCGTCAGCCTGGCGGGGCAGATGGCCCTGGCGGAGCAATCCGGCGACCGTTTTCTATTGGGCATGGGGGTGTCCCACAAGCCCATGGTCGAAGGGGTCCGCGGGCTCGACTACGGCCCGCCGGTGGCCACCATGCGCAAGTACCTGGAAGGCATGGCCAGTGCCCCCTACACCGGCTTCAAACCGCAGGCCACGCCACCAACGGTGATCGCCGCGCTGGGTCCGAAGATGCTGGAACTGGCGCGTGAGCAATGTGCCGGCGCCCACCCCTACTTCACCTCGCCCAGACACACCGCCATGGCCCGGGAAATCCTGGGTCCGGACAAGTGGCTGTGCGTCGAACAGAAGGTGGTGATGGAATCCGACCCCGAGAAAGCCCGGGCCCTGGCCCGGCCGATCGCGCAGATCTACACCGGCCTGCCCAATTACCGCAACAACTGGCTGCGCATGGGCCTGGAGGAGAGCGATTTCGAAAACGGCGGTTCCGACCGCTTCATCGACACCACCTTCGCCTGGGGCGATGCGCAGCAGATCAAGGCCCGCATTCAGGAGCACTTCGACGCCGGCGCCAGCCACGTCTGCATCCAGCCGGTGAACCCCAACGGCGTGTTTGGTGACCTGCACTGGGAAACCCTGGAAGCGCTGGCGCCATGAGTGCCGGTGCCGATCGGGTAGTGTTGGTCACGGGCGCTGCCGGCGCACTCGGCAGCGCCGCAGCGGCGCACTTTGCAGCGGATGGCGCGAAGCTGGCGCTGCTGGACGTGGCGCCCATCGACGGACCCCATCACGCCCAGGCCTGCGACCTGACCGATGCCGACGCCTGCCGCGAGGCGGTGGCCGTCATCGAGCGCGAGGTGGGGCCGGTGGCGGTGCTGGCCAACATTGCCGGCGGATTCGCCATGGGCGAAGCCGTGCACGAGACCAGTGCCGCGACCTGGGACTTCCTGATGGGGCTGAACGCCCATTCGGTGCTGAACATGGCCCGGGCCGTGGTGCCCCACATGCTGGCGCGCGGCCACGGCAAGATCGTCAACATCGGCGCTGGACCGGGCCAGCACGGGGTCGCCCAGCTCGGCGCTTACAGCGCTTCCAAGAGCGTGGTGATCCGGCTGACCGAGTCCATGGCCGGGGAACTGAAAACCCAGGGCATCAACGTCAACTGCGTTCTGCCGAGCGTCATCGACACCCCCGCCAACCGCAAGAGCATGCCGGACGCCGACTTCGGCGCCTGGGTGACCCCGGAGGCAATGGCCCGGGTCATCGCCTTTCTGGCTTCGCCGGACGCGGACCCGATTCACGGCGCCGCCCTGCCGGTCACGGGGTTGAGTTGATCGAGGTCATCGACGCGTAGCCCTGAGCGGCCAGGTACAGGCCCAGCCCGAACACCAGGTGGGTGAGCAGACTCCGGCGCCGCGCCAGTCCGGGCGCCGGGGTCCGCGACGCCGCGATGCCGGCGCCGAACGCCGGTTGCAGAATCAGCAACGGCGCAGCCACGCTGACCAGACCGAAGATCAATGCCGGCCCGGGGGTCGGCGCGCGCAGCCAGGCGACACCGGCAACGACCACCAGCAGAGCGGCGAACGCGATGCCGATCAGGTAATGGGCCAGCCAGCCGAGCAGCCGCTCGCCGCGGACCGGCGCCGCCCGGGCGATGGCCTGGTGGCGCACCGTGCCGCGCCGCAGATGGCCGAGCCAGCGCCCCACCAGGGCATAGTCCAGACCCTGGACTCCCCACCAGCGCCGCCGCACCAGCGCATACAGATCCATCACCACGGTGGCGCCGACTCCCGTCGCCAGCACCCCGGCCATTTCCCACCCATCGAGCATCACAGCACCTTTCCGGTTGCGGCCTGAGGCCAGTTCCGGTCAGGCTACGACTTGAAGTCGACTTCAAGTCAATAGCGGGGATGACAACGGTGGCGGATCTGGATATCGGCGAGGTGGCCAGGCGCTCGGGGTTCCCGCCGTCGACCCTGCGTTACTACGAACGCCAGGGACTCATCGAATCGCGCGGGCGCCATGGCCTGAGGCGCCGCTACGCGCCGGAGGTGCTGGTGCGGCTGGCGGTGATTGCCCTGGGTCAGAGGGCCGGATTCAGCCTGGAAGAGATCGGCGCCACGTTCGGCGCCGGCAGCGAGGTGCGCATCGACCGGGCCCAGCTGGCGGCCCGGGCCGACGCCGTGGACCGGACCATCCGCGACCTGACCGCGCTGCGCGACGGGCTACGTCATGCGGCCACCTGCCCGGCCGAGTCCCATATTCAGTGCCCGACCTTTCAGCGCCTGACCCGCATTGCCCTCGCCCGGCGCAGCCGTGGGGAACGCAACGCCCGGCCACCCGGCCGAACTGCGTAACACCCGCGCCCGCGATCCTCGGTAAACGGTGCGAGCCGCCCTGCGGGCGGCCCGAACGCGGTCAGCCTCTGCGGCGACGAAGTCCCACGACACCGGCCAGACCCAGACCAAGCAACGCCAGCGACGCCGGTTCCGGCACCGATGTGCTGTCCTTGAACTGGGTCACGTGACTGATCGTGGTCTGATCGACCTTGCCCAGGTTCAGCTTGAAGCCGGACAGCGCGCTGCTGGTGAGATCCAGAACACCCCAGCCCGGATCTCCGGTGTTTTCCATCAGCACCCAGGTCTGGGCGTTCTTGAGAATGAAGTAGGCCGGATCACCGCTGAGTTGAAACGCCGCATAACTCGGGTTGGTCGCGCTGTCATAGAGCACGCCGACATTGCTCAGCTTGCTGGTGAAATCGAGTCCCGTCACCGAGGTTGCGCCCCAGCACGCTTCGGATCCCGGATTGGAACCCGGGCCACAAGCGCCGAGATCATCGGTTGCATTGAGTATCGTATCTACGGAGCCGACGTCGGTGCCGTTGATCAGGATCGCGGAGGCCGGTGCCGCCAACAGGAGGCCGAGGGCGGCCGGCGCCAACCATCGGGAGAATTTCATCAGCTTATTCATTGCATGTACCTCGAGGTCGCGGGATCCGGGTGAGTGCGCCCGAATTCTCCGAGGTAAGCTAGCAGCGGGCAGGTTCGTTGTCCGTCAGGCTGATGCAACGGGATCGTGTGAGCGACTTCACAAATCAGGGCATTCAGCCGCCGCGACTCGCGAAAGCGCTTACAACCGGAAGCGGCTCGGGCAGGCGCGTCAGCGCCCCAGCGCCGCCTGCGCACCGCGCACGATGTCCGCGAAGATGTCCGCGGCCGGGCGAACCGCCTTGATCATGCCGATGCCCTGACCGGCAAAACCCGGATTGACGTCGCCGCGCCCGTCGCGGTTGGCGGCCGCCATCACCGGGCCGGAGATCATGCCCTGGAACGGCATGGGCAGCGGCTCGCGGTCTTCCTGCACCCAGTAGTCGGTCCACTTGCTGCGGATGATACGGGCCGGCTTGCCGGTCACCGCCCGTGACACGGTGGTGCCCTCTTCCGTGGCGTCGACGATGGCCTGCTTCTGGAAGTCCAGGATGCCAGCCTCCTCGGAGGCCAGGAAGGCGGAGCCGATCCAGGCCCCCTGGGCGCCCAGCATCAGGGCCGCCGCCACGCCCCGGCCATCGGCGATGCCGCCGGCGCCGAGCACCGGTACGTCACCCACTGCGTCTACCACCTGGGGAATCAGCGCCATGGTGCCCACCGGCGAATTGTGTCCGCCGCCGTCGTGGCCCTGGGCGACGATGATGTCGAGGCCCGACGATTTGACCTGGATCGCATGGCGCACCGCACCCACCACGGCCATTACCTTGGTGCCGATGGCGCGGAAGTCGTTCATCCAGGGCCCCGGATTACCCAGCCCGGAGGCGTAGACCGGGACCCGCTCGTCGATGATCACCGCCATCTGGGCATCGAAGAATTCTTTGGTGAAGATGGCCGGTTCGTCCGGGTCGCGGCGTGCAGCGAGCGCTTCGCGGCTCACCGGATCGAGGTGCTCACGGCTCATGAAGTCGCCAGCGAAGCCCTGCAGCTCGGGCACCTGGTCGGCGGGGTTGGGCCCACCGTCGCCGGCCCGCTCGGCGGCCCGGCGCACCGAGGCCGGCAGCAGGGTATCGACGCCGAAGGGTTTATCGGTCAGTTCCCGGGTGCGGCGAATCCATTCGCGGAGCTGTTTCGGGCCGCAGGCTGCGGCGCCGAGCACCCCCAGCCCGCCGGCGTTGGAGACCGCGGCCGCCAGTTCCGGGGTGCTGGCGCCGCCCATACCGGCCAGCACGATGGGATGTTCGATCTCGAGGATCTCGCAGACACGGGTTTTCAGATTCATGTCGGAAACTCTCCCACTTCAGGATTCGATGCCGCGCAGATGCTCGAAGTGGCCGAACGCGCCGCGGAAGAACAACAGCGGTGAGCCGTCCGGCTCGAGGATGCGGATGTCGCGTACCCGGCCCAGGGCGATGGTGTGATCGCCGGCATCGTGCTCCGCCTCGAGATCACAATCGACGTAGGCCAGCACGCCCTCGAGGACCGGCGAACCGGTCACCCCGGGATGCCAGGACAGAGCCTCGAACTTGTCGATGCCGGAGCGGGCGAACACGTCGCACACGGCCTTCTGCTGCCCGGACAGAATATTGATGCAGAAACTGCCGGAATCGCGGATGCGCGGCCAGCTGGTACTGGTTTTGGCCGGGCACAGCGCCACCAGCGGCGGCTCCAGCGACACCGAGGAAAACGACTGCGCGGCAAAGCCGGCGGGCTGGCCGTCGACGCAACCGGTGGCGATGACCACCCCGGTGCAGAACTGGCCGAGCGTGTTGCGAAACTCCCGCGCGTCGAGCGCCGTGACCGATTGTCCCATGCCGTTCCTCGAATCAGTGGCCCAGCCCGGGGCCGGCCCCGGGTTCGACAGTCAGCCAGTCACTATAGCCGCCGCCCACCGGCATGACCACGGCGCCGCCAGTCCGATACAATCGCTGGTTTTCCGGATCAGTGAGCCCGAGGAGAGCCCCATGGCCGAAGCCCAATCCGCCGAATCCAGCCACGCCGAGGCGTTCCGCGCCGAAGCCCGCGCCTGGCTGGAAAACAACTGCCCGCCTTCCATGCGCACCCCGGGCTCCGAGGAAGAGACCGTGTGGGGCGGGCGCCGCGAGAAATTCGTCAATCCGGAATCCAGGCTGTGGCTCGAACGCATGGCCGAACGCGGCTGGACCTGCCCCACCTGGCCGAAGGAGTACGGCGGTGGCGGTCTCAGCTTCGAGGAGGACCGCATCCTGCAGCAGGAACTGCGCCGCATCAACGCGCGTCCCGCCCTGTCGAGCTTCGGCATCTGGATGCTCGGTCCGGCCCTGCTGGAATTCGCCAGCGAGGAACAGAAAAAGGAACACCTGCCGAAGATCGTGCGCGGCGAAATCCGCTGGTGCCAGGGCTATTCTGAGCCGGGCTCCGGCTCCGATCTGGCCAGCCTGAAGACCAGGGCCGAAGACAAGGGGGATCACTACCTGGTCAACGGCTCCAAGATCTGGACCTCCTACGCCGACCACGCCGACTGGATTTTCTGTCTGGTGCGAACCGAACCGGACGCGCCCAAGCACGAGGGCATCAGCTTTCTGCTGTTCGACATGGCCTCCGAGGGGGTCAGTGTTTCGCCGATCGCACTCATCAGCGGTTCATCGCCGTTCTGCCAGACTTTCTTCGACAACGTGAAAGTGCCGAAAGAGAACCTGGTGGGGCAACGCGGTAAGGGCTGGACCATCGCCAAACGCCTGCTGCAGCACGAACGCCAGATGATCTCCGGCATCGGCGGCATGTCGGCCCTGGGCGGCAGTGGCCGCAACATGGAGGACTACGCCAGGACCTACCTGGGCGAGCATGACGGAAAGATCGCCGAACCGGCACTGCGCAGCCGGGTCACCGCCCACCGCCAGAACGACCGCGCCTTTCAGCTCACCCTGGCCCGGGCCGGTGACGAGGCCAAGGCCGGCAAAGCCGACGGCAACCTGGCCAGCGTGTTCAAGTATTACGGCTCCGAGCAGAATAAGCGCAAGTACGAACTGCTGCTGGAGATCATGGGTCAGCAGGCTCTCGGCTGGGACGGCGCCGGTTTCGACGAGCGCGAAATCAACACTACCCGTCAGTGGCTGCGTTCCAAGGGCAACTCCATCGAGGGTGGCACCACCGAGGTGCAGTTGAACGTCATCGCGAAGCGGGTACTTGGCCTTCCGGACTGACGTCCCTGTCCAGCAGGTCGAAGACGCCTTCCTCGCGCAGCACACGCATGCCCAGGCGCTGGGCAGAGATACCGGGACGGAGCTTGAAGTCGAAACTCAGGCGCCCGCCCCGCTCCTGTGCTTCGAAGTGGCGGTAGTCGATCCGTCCGTCGGTCACCTGATCGCCCAGTTCGATCAGGTGTGACGAGAATACGAACAGGCACCGATCACTGCGGGCAAAACGCTCCAGCACCGCCAGCGAAGCGTCCATCGCGTCCTTGACGTTGGTGCCCTTGAACGGCTCGTCCAGCAGCGCGGCAACCCGCTCTCCGGCCGCCATGGACTGCGCAATGGCCTTGATGCGCAGCGCCTCGGCGCGAAAGTAACTCACGCCGCCGTGCAGATCGTCGCTGAGCGAAATCGAGGTGAACAGACGCTGCAGCGGCACGAAGCCGAGTTTCCGCGCGGGCACGCCCATGCCCAGATGAGCGAAGTACAGGGCGATGGCAATGGCGCGCAGATAGGTGGTCTTGCCGGCCATGTTGGGCCCGGTCAGGAACAGTACCCGCCGCTGCGCATCCAGGCTGACCGAGTTCGCCACCGCCCCATCGACCCGAGGGTGCACCAGCCCCTCACCATGAACCCGCGGCGGGCCTGCTTCGATGCCGGGCAACACGAAACCGTGGCGTTCGGTCACATCCGCCATCGCCATCAGCGCGTCGAGTTCGTGGACCAGTTCCACCAGCCGCCGTATGGCCGCCTTCTCGTGCCGACGGAACACCTGATCGAAACGCAGCCTGGTGAAAAACCAGCCGCCCGATCCTCGCTGCGCGGCCCACACGAGCCGGGGGCGCGCCAGCAACGTGCGCATCTCGCCGACGATCGGCGCCACCTCGCCCTCGGCTCCGGTCAGCGCCGGCTGGCCGGCGAAGCGCCGCAGCGCGCCGATGAACTCCCGGGTGAACTGCACCCCGTTGAGGATCTTCACGTAGCGGCTGTCGTCGTCGGCCCACAGGGCAAATGCGGCCGCTGCGAATCCGAGCAGATTCTGCTGAGTGACCGCGGGCAACGGCTCCCGTTCGTAGCGGGCCACGCGATTGATGGTGTACGCCGAAGGCAAGACATCGAAAGCCGGACGCTGCGCGGTGATGAACGTCAGTGACGCCTGAGTCCGGCGGATGGGATCCGCCGCCGCCCATGGCTGCTCCATACGCCGCCGCAGCACCTGAGCGCCGCCGTCGGTGCGACACTCGTTGCACAAGTCGAACAGGCTGGCGCCGCCGGTTTCCGAACTGAATACCTCCAGATCGGCGAACGTGGCAGCGTCGATCCGCAAGCGGGCCACTGGCAGGGCCGCCGACGTCGGAATCGGGTCCGGCGGATTGTCAGATGCGCCGCGATTCATGCAGTAGTACGGTCCTCGCCCGTTTTTGCCCGTTGCCTTCCGTACCTCCGGTTCAGGGTAACCCATTGCCAGAGCGATGGCCTCGCTTCCGGGTTAGCGACTAAACTCTGTTCAGCGGCGGGGAGCAACTTCCCTGTTACAGCAGGGAGACAGGGAAAATCATATGGAAACCATCATCGTCATCGTGGTTGTGGCGGCCATCGCCTTCTACCTGGTGTCCATCTACAACAAGCTGGTCAGCCTGAAGAACCGGTTCAAGAATGCGTTTGCGCAGATCGAGGTGCAGCTAAAGCGCCGCTACGACCTGATTCCCAATCTTGTGGAAACGGCCAAGGCCTACATGAGCCACGAGCGCGAGACCCTCGAGGCGGTGGTGGCCGCCCGCAACCAGGCCATGGCCGGACTGCAGGCGGCGGCCCGCGATCCCGGCAATGCCGACGCCATCAAGGAGCTGGCCAGCGCCGAAGGCGCCCTGGGTGGGGCCCTCGGCCGGCTGAACGTGGTGATGGAGGCCTATCCTGATCTCAAAGCCAACGAGAACATGATGCAACTCAGCGAAGAACTGACCAGCACCGAAAACCGGGTCGCCTTCGCGCGCCAGGCCTACAACGATCAGGTCATGGCCTACAATACCTACCGTCAGTCGTTTCCGCCGGTGGTCCTGGCCGGCCTGTTCGGCCACGATCAGGACGCCGCCCTGCTGGAGTTCGCGGACAGCGCGGAAATTCAGGCAGCACCCAAGGTTTCATTTTCGTGACCCACCACTGACCAGAACCGGTCCGGAGTCGGCCATTGGATTTTTTTGGTGCCCAGGACGACGCCCGCCGCAAGACCGGGCGTCTGGTCATGCTGTTCGGCGCCGCCGTTCTGGCGCTGGTGCTGCTGACCAACCTGCTGGTTGGCGCCGTCTACACGTTCATGGCACGGCCGGCGCCGACTGGCGGTATCCATATCGGCGGCTCCATCCGGGACATGCCGGTGAGCGCCTGGTTCTGGATCAGCCTGGCGGTGGTGGCCGTCGTGGCGCTGGCCAGCGCATTCAAATACCTGCAGGTCCGCAGCGGCGGCCGCGCCATCGCCGAGTCGCTGGGTGGCGAGCTGGTGCACCAGTCCACCACCGACTTCCGCAGCCGCCGCCTGCTCAACGTGGTCGAGGAAATGGCCATTGCGGCTGGCACGCCGGTACCCCCCGTGTACCTGATCGAGCAACCGAGCATCAATGCCTTCGCCGCCGGGTTCAGTCCCGACGATGCGGTGATCGGCATCAACCGGGGCACCCTCGACAATCTAAACCGCGAGGAACTGCAGGGTGTGGTGGCCCACGAGTTCAGCCACATCCTGAACGGCGACAGCCGTCTGAACATCCGCCTCATGGCCGTCCTGTTCGGCATTCTGTTCCTCGGTCTGATCGGCCGGGACTGCTGCAGGGTGTGGGCACACAGCGGCCGCAGCCGTTCCAGCCGGAGCAGCAGCAGCGGCGGCGCACCGGGGGTGGCGCTGGGCGCCGGATTACTCGTCATCGGTTATGCGGGCACGTTCTTCGGCAACCTGATCAAGGCGGCCGTGAGCCGGCAGCGGGAGTTCCTGGCCGACGCGGCGTCGGTACAGTTCACCCGCAATCCCGGCGCCATCGCCGGCGCTCTGAAGAAGATCGGCGCCCTGCCAGCCGGCTCCGGCATGCCGGGGGCCGCAGCGAACGAAGCCAGCCACCTGTTCTTCGGCCAGGTCAACCGGTTGTTTCTCAACCGGCTGACTGCCACCCATCCGCCTCTGAAGAAGCGCATCCTGGCTGTCGATCCGCAGTGGGATGGCCGCTTCCCGGCGCTGACCGAAGCGCCACCGGACCCCGGACCGGAGGCGCCGGCCGGCGCCACGGCGTTCGCCGCCGCCTCGCACGCCGGGACGACGGCCGCCGCCGCAGCGAGCGCAGCCGGTTCCGCCCTGGAGATTCATGCCTCCCCCAAGGAACTGGCCGAGGCCGTCGGCACCCTCGACGAGGCCGGCCTGGAACGGGCGCGCACCCTGATCAGCGGCATTCCGGCCGCGCTGCGCGACGCGGCGCACGACCCGTTCGCCGCCCGCGCATTGCTCTACGCCTTCGTGCTGGTCGATCTGCCCGAGTCGCTGCGCCCGGACCAGCTGCGCACCCTGAACGACACCGCGGAGCGCGGTGTGGCCGGGGAAGCGGAGCGGCTGTTGCCCCGGTTGACGGGGATCGACGCCCTGCAGCGGGTCACCCTGGTCGAGATGGCCGCCCCGGCGCTGAAGGAACTGTCCGTGCCTCAGTACCGCCGCTTCACCGACAACCTGGTGCGGCTGATCAAGGCCGACCAGCGTATCGCCCTGCCCGAATGGGTTCTGCACCGGTTGCTGATCAAGGAACTGAAACCCCACTTCGAGCAGCGATCCCGCGTCAAGGTCCGCTATCCGAGCGTCGAGGCGGTGTCCGGTCCCCGCCATCGAACTGATTTCGGCCCTGGCTCGCGAAGGACACAGCACCCCGCAGGAACGGGCCCGGGCCTTCAGTGCCGGCATGAGCGCGCTCGGCGCCGCCGGCAGCCTGATCAGCCAGGACGACGTCAACTATCAACGGCTCAACCGGGCGCTGGCCGAGCTGCGCGCCCTGAACCCGTTGCAGATGCCCCGGGTGATCAAAGCCTGCGCGGCGACGGTACTGGCCGATGGCCGGGTCTCACCCCGCGAGGGCGCCCTGCTGCACGGCATTGCCGCGACTCTGGATTGTCCGCTGCCACCATCGGTCCTGGAACCACGCCGTGACGATTCGGCAGCGCCCGATGCTCGCCTCGAGGAGAGCGGCCCAGTAGAATGACACTTTGCGACTGACCCCGTGGCGCATGGCAGAATCGACCGTCCCAGCCGAACCCGCCACTCCCACCGAACTTGCTGCGCTCGATCTGGGTTCTAACAGTTTTCATCTGCTGGTTGTGCAGGCCGGCAACGGACGCCTGCAGGTGGTGGACAAGATCAAGGAGATGGTCCGCCTGGCCGAAGGGCTGGACGCCGACGACAACCTCACCGACGCAGTCGCGCAGCGGGCGCTCGCGTGTCTCGAGCGGTTCGGCCAGCGCCTGCGCGAGCTGCCGGACGAAAACGTACGCATCGTCGCCACCAACACCCTGCGCCGGGCCAACAATGCCGGCGACTTTCTGCAACGCGCAGAAACCGCACTCGGCCACGCCGTGGAGATCATCTCCGGCCGCGAGGAAGCCCGGCTCATCTACCTGGGCGTCTCTCACGCTCTGGAAGATCAGCACGAACGCCGACTGGTGGTGGATATCGGCGGCGGCAGCACCGAGCTGATCGTCGGCCGCCGTTTCGAGGCGGAGATGATGGAAAGCCTGTACATGGGCTGTGTCGGCCTGTCGCGCACCTACTTCGCCGACGGCAAGCTCCGCAACGCCGCCTTCGAGGCCGCGGTGAACCACGCCCGGCAGGAACTGGAGCCGGTGCGCCGGGCCTATCGGGAGCACGGCTGGGATGCGGCCGTCGGCGCCTCCGGGACCATTCTCGCGGCACAGGAAATCCTCAACCACCTGGGCCGCGATCAGGGCGGTATCACCGACAACGGATTGGAGCAGATCCGCCGCCTGCTGGTTCAGGCCAAACATATCGACAAGCTGTCGATTCCGGGCCTGCCGGCGGAGCGCGCGCCGGTGTTCGCCGGCGGCCTGGCCATCCTGCAGGCAATCTTCGAGGCACTCGACGTGGAGCGCATGCAGGCCACCAGCGGTGCCCTGCGCGAAGGGGTCATCTACGACCTGCTGGGCCGGGTGCAGCACCGCGACGTGCGCGAAGCCACGGTGCGCGATCTGCGCGCCCGCTACCACCTGGACGAACGCCACGGCGCCCGGGTGCGGGAGTCGGCCCTGCTGCTGCTGGTTCAAGTGGCCGAGTACTGGGACCTCACCGATCCCGCCGACGCGCTGCTGCTGGGGTGGGCCGCGGATCTGCATGAAATCGGCCTGGACATCGCCCACAGCCAGTATCACAAACACGGCGGTTACCTGTTGCGCTACATGGACATGCCCGGCTTCTCGAGCTGGGATCAGCGCCAGCTCGCGGCCCTGGTACGCGCCCACCGGCGTAAGTTCCCGATCAGCGACGCCGGCTTCAACGGCTCCGAGCGAACCCGCCTGATCCGCCTCGCGGTGCTGCTGCGTATCGCTGTGGTCCTGCACCGCAACCGCGGCACCCGGCCGCTGCCGCACATCGGCGCCAACGTCGATCCGCAAGACCCCGGCCACCTGAGCCTGAACCTGCCCGGGGCCTGGCTGCGCCGCCATCCGCTGACCAGACTGGACCTGAACCAGGAGGCCAGCTACCTGTCTGCGATCCCGCTGCGGTTGACGCTGAGCGTGCGTTAGCGGCGTGGCCCCAGGCCCAGCAGGACTTCCCGGGCGGCTTCCCGAACCATGACGTCAGGATCGCAGACCGCCCGTTCGGCCGCGCGCCGGGCTGCCTTCGGGTCAACCTCCTCCAGGGTATACAGCGCGGCCTCCCGCACCAGCGCCTCTCCGTCGTCGAGGGCCCGCCGCAGCAGGCGTGCGGCCGGCGCCGGAGGCAGCCGGGCCAGTTCATCCACCGCTTCCAGGCGCACCGACAACCTGTGATCGAGTAAGACATCCGCGGCCAGACTGCCGCTGGGATCCGCGTCCACGGCGCCGGCCACCGCGTGCAGCCGGGTCAGGGGATCGGCGCTGCTCAGTGCCAGCAGCAAGGCTGCATCGACGGCCGGCGCCGACGGGTCCGGCACCGATCGCGGTGCCGTGCCACCCGGGTTGCCACCCGGCGCGGCAACGGCCGCGTCCGGAGGCAGTCCGCCGCCACCGCAAGCCCCGAACACCGCCATCAGTCCGGTCAGCACCGCCAGCCGGACTGGCCGCGCCAGCCCGGCCGCTGCTGCCCCACCCGACTGTTCAATCGTCGCCGTCATCGCCGCCGACGTCGAACTCGTCCTCCGTGAAAGTCTGATTGCCACCCGCCTCTTTGGCGCCCACTTCGTACTTGAACGTGGTGACGCCGGCCTGCACGTAAGGCTCCAGCCAGTCGTCGGGAATCTCCATTTCGTGGCTTTGCCCCGGCAATTGGGCGCTGAACACGCCGAACGCGATGGGCTCGCGGCCCATGGCTTCAAGCGCCTCGTTGATCTCCTCGAGCTGATCTTCATCGGGCTCGACCACAACCTCCCAGCGCACCACCGGAACAGTGGCGGGGTGCGGAATCACCCCGTCGTCCACGAGTTCCTGAAACGCGCAGCGGCCGAGGTCGACCCCCGGCTGGAACTCGACATCGACCTCGAGTTCCAGCTCGCCGTCATCCGGAATCCATTCCACGTCGACGTCGGTCATCGGCGCTGCCGGAATGTCGTGATTGAACTCCGCCCGGGCCCAGAGCCCGCCATACTCGATGGTGCGGCCCCTGGCGTAGTAGGTACCGGCCTCGAACCGCTCCAGGAACCCGGCCAGGGTGACGACCGCTTCGCCGTCTTCCGCGTCCTCCGGGTTACACACCGGCTCCGCGCTTTCCAGGAACAGCTCGGTAATCCCCTGCTCCTGCAGATCGTCGGTCCCGCGGGCCAGCAGCATCCGGTCCTTGTCGCTGTCGAACAGCTTGGCCAGCTTCCAACCCGGCCCGTCCAGCAGAACGTGAAAACCCACGTCGCCGTCGGTGGCATTGATCTCGATGATCGGTTCGAATTCGTCGAAGGGCTCCCAGGCCCCGTAGCTGAGGGCGCTCATGCTGCCGATGGTCGCCGTGACTCCGGCCAGCACCGCTCCGCGATTAACTCTTGCGCTCATGGTTCCAGCTCCTGCCGCTTGTCGATTCACCCCGGAAATCGGGGCTCCATCGATCAGGAGGCAAGGCGCGGAACAAATCTGTCGCCGCTGGCCTCGGCCGGTGCGCTGGAATTGCCCTCGACCGCCGCCAGCACCGGGTCCGGCGCGGTTTCCGCCGGGGTGGTGAACAACCCCCACCGTTGCAGGCGCCGCCCGAGCGCAAGGTTGCTGGTACCGGCTATCAGCGGAATGGCCAGCACCAGTCCCAGAAACACCGGCACCATGACCCAGAAGATGCGAGGCGTCACCAACCAGGCGACGCCGCCCCAGAGCAGGCCGAGGGCGGTAACGCCGGCGGCGCTCGCCGCCACGTCGCGCAGGCCGAGCTGTCGCCCTTCACGGTTCTGAGGATCCCAGGTCACCCGTTGGCCACGCAGGATCGAGGCGACGAAACGGGCGTGAAAACACATCAGGATTGGCGCCAGCAGGATCGACAGCAGCATCTCCACGAAGGCGCTGGCGCAAAGCGTGGCGGCGCCGCCAAAGGCCGCGCGCCGGCGCCGGTCGCCGAGACCAAGCAGCACGCCGAAGAGTTTCGGCAGCAGCAGCATGGCGATCACCACCGCCAGCAGCGTCCACATCTCCGCCGCCCGGGTCACCGGCCAGTCCGGGAACAGCCCCGGCCCGAGATGGAAGTATTCCACCGTCGAGGTCGCCAGGATCATGGCGTCGGCGGAGCCCACCGCCAGCATCAGGAACCATAGAAACGAGCAACCGTAGGCAAACGCCCCCAGCAGAAAATGGACCCGGCTGAGCGGATGCAGGCCCGCCATGGTCACCAGGCGCAGATGCTGCAGGTTACCTTCGCTCCAGCGCCGGTCGCGTCTGGCGAAGTCCAGCAGATTCGCCGGCACTTCCTCGTAACTGCCACCGACCCAGGGAACCAGCAACACGTCCCAGCCGGCGCGTCGCATCAACGCCGCCTCTACGAAGTCGTGGCTGAGAATCTCACCGCCCAACGGCGGCTTGCCCGGCAGGACCGGAAGGTCGCAGTGTTGGCGAAACGGCGCCAGGCGGATGATCGCGTTGTGCCCCCAGTAGTTGGCGGCGTTCATCTGCCAGAAACTCTGACCGGCCGCCAGCAGCGGACCGTAGAGAGCCGACGCAAACTGCACACCGCGGCCGAACGGCGTACGCTGGCGCACCGGCATCGGCGCGGTCTGGATGATGCCCGCAGACGGATTGGCCTGCATGGCGCCGGCCAGCCACAGCAGCGACCTGCCGCTCATGACGCTGTCCGCGTCGAGCAGCACCATGTGGTCGTAGTCGCGCCAGCGCCTGCAGAAATCCGCCACGTTGCCGGCCTTACGGCCTTCATTGCTGGGGCGGCGCCGATAGAACAGGCGGCAGGACGCATCACGGTGCCGTGACATGAAGGCGTTGACCGCATGACGTTCACGGGCGGCGATGTCGCGGTCGGTGCTGTCGGACAGCAGGAAGAAATCGAAGTGGGCCTGCTCACCCGTACGCGCCAGGTCTTCGAACATGGCCTCGAGGCCCGCCATCACCCGCCGCACGTCCTCGTTGTACACCGGCATTGCCACCGCCGTCCGGGTCCACAACGCCACCGGGTCGCTGCCAGGCAGCGGACAGCGCCGCAAGGTCAGCGGATCCCGCTTCAGCAGGTTCAATGCCGCCCCGGCGAGCGCCGACCAGAAGGCCATGGCGATCCACAGAAAGGTGGCCGCGAACAGACCCAGGGTCATCATCTCCAGCGGCCGCAGCCCATTGGTACTCAGCACCCGGTGCATCAGATAGATGCCCAGGGCCACCGACACGGCAACCACGGAAAAATAGACCCAGCGGCGCAGCTTCCGCGCCGGCAAGTCACTGATCGCAGTGCCGTTGGGCGCCGCCGCGGTAATCTTCACTGCCTGGTTCATAACTCCTGCACCGTCTCCGGGCTCCACACGTAATTCCAGGTCTCGCTGATACGGCGTTCGCCCAGTTCCAGATACATGCGCAGATTCACAGCCGTGTCACGGTCGCCGGGATCGAGCTTGAACGCGGCGCGCCAGCCCTCATCATCTGGCAGCCGGACGATGGTCAGGTCTCGAACCGTGGCGCCTCCGGCGTCCAGGTCGGCCGCTACCGGCTGCCCTGCGCGCAGGCCGCGAAGCTGTCCGCCGGCAAAGTCCACCGTGAACTGACGCAACCGCTTCGACGGCTTTTCGCTGACCCCCGGGATCCACCCCCAGCCATTGCGGGTGGCGGTGACGATGGCCAGATCGGCGGGATTCTCGAGTCGCCCGGCCGTACGCAACCGATACTCGTAGTGCCGCTCAGCGCCGGCCTGGAACGGCCGGTCGTCTACCCAGTAAGCAACCACGTTGTCGTTGGTCTCATCCGGCGTAGGAATCTCCACCAGATGCACGGCGCCGGGTCCCCAGTCGCCGCCGGTGGGTTCCACCCACAGGCTGGGCCGCGCCTCATAACGGGCCTCCGGATCCTGATAGCTGTCGAACTGCCGATCGCGCTGGACCAGGCCGAAGCCGGCCAGGTCCCGGTCGAGCAATGTACTGACGCGCAAGGTCGGTGGGTTCTCCAGCGGCCGCCAGATCCACTCACCGCCGGCGGTGTGGTGCAGCAACCCGTCCGAGTCGTGAACTTCGGGCCGGTAGTCGTCGAAACGGCGCACCGAGTTCTCGCCCCAGGCAAACATACTGGTCAACGGAGCAACGCCCAGGCGCTGGACATCCTTTCTGGCGAACAGCCGGGCGCGCACCTGAAGACCGGTGTCGGCACTGGAGTCGAGGACGAACGCGTAAGCGCCGGTAACCGATTCGCTGTCCAGCAGGGCGAACAGTTCGACCCGGTTGGAACCGGCCGGCGGGCGTACCAGCCAGAACTCGGTGAAGCGGGGAAACTCCTCCCCGGACGGCAGCGCGGTATCGATCGCCAGGCCTCGGGCCGACAGACCGTATTGCTGGTCGCGGCCTACCATCCGGAAGTAGGACGCCCCGAGAAACGAAATGATCTCGTCCGCGTAAGCCGGGTCGTGCATCGGATAGTGCAGACGGAAGCCGGCGAAACCCAGGCTTTCCGGCAGGTCCTGCGGTACCCCATG
Organism: uncultured Gammaproteobacteria bacterium; assembly: GCA_942491135.1. Classification (GTDB taxonomy): domain Bacteria; phylum Pseudomonadota; class Gammaproteobacteria; order Pseudomonadales; family Azotimanducaceae; genus UBA7803. The sequence goes on from CALNZS010000017.1 coordinate 391,951, forward strand.
GCGCCCGTAGTCGAACATGGCCGGATCGAACGGCACGGGCCGCACCTCTCCGTCCACGACCTCGCGGATGGTTACCGGTTCATCGAACAGAAATCCCGGATGAAACAGCTCCACCGAGTAGCCGCCGGTACCGGACCAGAGCGCCCGGGTCTTGCGGAACCGGATGTCCCGGTATCCTTCGTAGTCCAGCTCTTCGAGCGACTCCGGCAGTTCGGCGGTTCCGTTGCGGTAGGGCTCCCGGGCCAGCGCCCGGGCCGTCTCCACGATCCGCTGATAAAGCGGCAGGTTGCCTGCATCGGCCGCGGCGGCGCTGCCGACAAGAGCCTCGACGACAGTGAGGCTGCAAACAAGGAGCCCAGCCAACCCTAAGCGCCAGCGCATGAACTACCTCCCTGGGCCAATCGCAGTTTCGCCAGCCGCAGCCAGGTGTCTCGGGTCAGCCGTTCCACCAGGGCGCGCTCGGCCAGTCCCAGGCCCCGCACCCCGGCGCCCGGCGTGGCTACAAAACGCACCGCAGCCTCCACGGCTACCGGGTCGGCGCCAAACCCGCAGTGACGGAGCAGCCGCGGCACCTCGATAGCCGGCCGGGCGCACAGCGCTTCCAGCGGCATGAGGCGGGTGGCGGCGGCCAGGGTGGGGTTACGCTCCAGACGGTCGGCGATGTGCCCGTAGATCAGGCTCCAGTACTTTGCCCAGCCTTCCAGTTCCCGGCCCGAGTCCCAGCTCGCGCGGACACTGGCCAGGGCATCCTCATCGCCGGTATGAATGGGCCGTCGGTCCACGCCGAACTCGAAGTGGCCTGCCCGGCGCAGATGGGTGACCGCTTTCGGATTGGCACGCTGCCCGGAAGAGAACAGGGCGTGCTGACGCATCAGCGAAGCGACGTGGGCGCCGGGGTCACGGATCGGCACCACGAATCTGGCGTCCGGAAACAGCCGGTGCAGATACTCCAGACGGGTGACGTTGTAGTTGCCCTTGCTGACGTAGCGTTCCCCTTCGCGCAGCCACAGCAGCTTGCGCAGATGATCCTCGTAGAACCGTTCGAACGGCGGATTGTGCGTCCCGGCGTCCAGCACCGCGCTTCGGTCGGGATCGTGCAGGACCGGAAAGAACGACATCCACAACACTTCCTCGAACGCCTCGGGGCTGTCGCGGTCGACCATCAACCCATCGCGATGCGCCCGTTGCCGTGCCGGTCCGGCGGCGGCGCCAGCCAGGTCCAGATAACGATTCCACAGATAGGGGGTGTGCAGCAGCGGGAAGTCCCGGTAGCGATGAGTGACCGCGCCTTTCTGCCGGGCCATCAGTTCCAGCAGCAACGTGCTGCCGGCGCGGGCCAGTCCGGCGATGTAGACCGGGCGGCGGACCGGGCCAAGCCGATCCTCGAGTATCCGGGTCTCAAACGCGCCAACCCGTTGCAACAGCCTGGGAAAGCGCTCGGTCAGATTCCCGAGCAGATGGGTCGTCGAGTCGACCTCGAAGATCTGACCGCTATCTACCGTCATGAGGCTCACCATTGCGTTCGGCTCGGCCGTTGAAGCCGCTGGCAGCATCAGGGGTATCGGCGGTGCGCGAGCTTCGTACCGCGGCGGCTGGCTCACGTCCGGCCCCTGCCCGTCCGGCCGCGCGGCGGCGGCGCCAGCGTCGAATCGGCCACAACACCACGAAGCCCAGCGCGAGTATCACGGCGACTACCAGCCCCCAGAGCGCGGAAAGCAGCGTCAGACCCGCACCGGGTCCCACGTAGGCCAGCGCGCCGCTACTGGCAAGACAGCCCACCACAGCGGCGGCGGCCAGCAGAACCCGGCCTTGCGGCCCGTGCCTGAATACGCCACTGCGCTCTGAACCGTTCGTCACATCGTTCCGGCACCCGTTCATGGCAACTGACCTCACGTTCGCTCACCTCAACCGTTCACGAGCCTTCATTACGAGTCTTCGTTCACCGGCAGGCTTGCAAGCTCCGGACCATCCGCCAAGAAACCCGGGCGCCACCACGCCGGCGGCCCCGGGCACCCGGCGCGGCATGGCGGAGAGGCCGGTTTTTCGGCAGCTCGGCGGCGCGGTCACGCTCACCGCTTCGGTAAATATTGCGGCGCGGCATACCGGCGTTGCCTGTCGCCCGGCGGATACGTCTGGCACCCCGCCGGCCGGAGCGCAAACCGGTACGTGGTACGCCAATTGCTTCGCTCACCGGGTTCGCGCACCTCGAGAGTGACGACGATGCCAACCCTCCGCCTGCGCCGAAATCAGAACGCCGGATCCGCGGACCCGCTCGCCCTGCTGTCGGTGGGGGCCGTGCTGTTTCTGGTCTTCCTCGGCGGCGCGCTGACCATGCTGTTCGACACCGCACCGGCAAACGCCATTCGCGATGCGTACCGGGGTGGACGCGCGTACTACGAGCAGGTGTTCCGGTATCGCGACCGTTATGCCACCGATCTGTGGCCCCAGGCGCGTGACGACCGTGGCGGCGTGACCCTCCGCAAGGCGGCAGCGATGCAACCGGGCCTGACCCTGTTCACCAGTGCGGACTCGCCGCGCGCCCAGCTCATCGAAGCGGACGGCAGCGTCGTGCACGAGTGGCAATTGCCGTTCAGCCGGGTGTGGGACGAGAGTTCACCGGTGCGGCGACCGATGCCGGACGACCACGTGTACTTCCGCAAAGCCCGTCTGCTCGCGAATGGCGACATCATCGCCCTGTACGAGGCTGTCGGCGACACGCCTTACGGCTACGGCATGGTGCGCCTGACCCCCGGTTCCGAAATCGTGTGGCGGAACCTGGACAACTTTCATCACGACTTCGACATCACCGCCGACGGCCGCATCGTGGGTCTGGCCCATGGCTTCCGCCGGTCCCCGCTGGCCCATGCCGATCAGTTCGACCCGCCGCTGCTGGAAGACTTCCTGGTCGTGCTCGACGATCAGGGCAGGACACTGCGTCGGATCTCCCTGCTGGAAGCGCTGAACGATTCGCCGTTCCGCAGCCTGTTGTGGCGGATCCCCTACTACTCCATGGAGGACCCACTGCACGCCAATGGCGTCGACTACCTGGACGACGGCGACGCGCGTGCCCTGTCCCGGCATCTGCCGATGGCGGCGGCCGGGCAGGTGCTGGTCTCGTTCCGCGAACTGGCCGGCGGCAGCCTGGCGTTGATCGAACCGGCCAGCGGCCAGGTGCTGTGGGCTTCCCATGGACCCTGGCTGGCCCAGCACGATCCCGACGTGCTGGATGACGGCCACCTGCTGGTATTCGACAACCGCGGCAATCTGGGCGGCCGGACCCCGACCCGGATCATTGAGGTGAACCCGGCCAGCGGCGGGGTCGTCTGGTCCTACGACGGGCCGGACGAACGGCCGCTGGAGAGTCTGATCCGCGGTTCCCAGCAGCGGCTTGCCAACGGCAACACCCTGATTACCGAGTCCAGCGGCGGCCGTCTGCTCGAAGTCAGTCGCGACGGTGAACTGATCTGGGAGTACCACAACCCGGTGCGGGGCGGCCCGGCCGGTAAGCAGGTGCCGGTTCTGACCTGGGCCGAGCGTATTGCTCCGGAAACACTCGGCCCGGCCTTCGCCAGAACGCTCGACCGGTCCGCCCGCCAGTGCGTCAACGGGGACTCCGGCGCCGCGCCGCAACCCGGCAGCCCGGGCGCTGACTGATGGGGTTGCTGGATCTACCCGCGCCCGCGTTCGACTGGCTGGACGGCCGCCTGGCTTTTCTTACGGACTACGCCCGCCTGCTGCTGTGGGGCGCCGCCAGCGGCGCGCTTTCCATCGCCTTGTATGGCTGGCTGTCGCCTCAACGCAGAATTGCCGAGGGCAAGCAGGACGCGCTGCGAGCCCGCCAGCGGCTCAACAGCTTCGACGGTGAACTGGACGCCGCCTGGCCGCTGCTGGCCGGCCTGATGGGCACCTCGCTGCGCCAGGTTGGACGCGTAGCGGTCCCGGCATTGGCCGCCTCGATCCCCGCGCTCTGCGTCATGGCATGGTTGTCCAACCAGTATGGGCACACCTTTCCCGACGCCACCCCGGCGGCGGTGACGGTCACGCCGGACAGCTATCAGGGATCACTGACAAGAGCCGCGGACGGCGCCTACCGGATCGAGATCGCCGATCGCAACCGGCGAACCATCGCCCGCCTGCCATTGCCGGAGCCGATCCCCGTCGTCGAGAAGCGACACTGGTGGAACGCCCTCATCGGCAATCCCGCCGGTTATCTCGACCCGTCTGCACCCGTGGAGCGGGTCGCTATCGCACTGCCGCGGACCCGCTATCTGGAAACCGCACCCGGCTGGATGAGCGGTTGGGAGTTCGGCTTCTTCGCTGCCCTGATCGCCATGTCCCTGATCGTCAAACGGGCGTTCAGAATCCACTGAGCGGTCAGCATGGGGACGGCAACGCCTTCATCCGAAGGCGCCTCGCCGCACGTCGCCGGAAAGCAACACGCCAATCTCGGGCGTCAGCGGGTAGTGGCGCTGGCGCCCGCGGAACTCGACGGTAATCCAGCCGTCCTGCTCCGGTGAGACGCGGAACTCATGCCGCGGCCAGTGGGAACGTTCGATGGCTCGGTCGAGTTCCCGAACGAAGCGGCTGATCAGATCCGCCATGGCGATGTCTCCCGTGTGGTATGAGTCCTGTGTGACATGGGTAGTGGCCGGGTCTCAGGGCGTCGCTTCAATGGCGTCCGATGGATCCAGGGACTCCAGGCGCCGGGCCAGGTTCGGATCAGCCTGCACGGTCTGGAACAGCGATTTGAACTCATCCACGGTCATGCCGCTGTCCTGCACCGACGACACCATGCGCGCCTCGGCGACCTGCTGCAGATCCTGCATCTCCGCCACCAGTTGCTCGCGAATGGTCTCTATTTCGGCCGCGGCGAGGGCGAACTGTCGTAACTTGGCGTCACTGACCGGTTCTGTACTGATCACCTCGGCCGGCATCGCCGGCTGCCGGGCAGCACCGGCCGCCGTGTCGTCACCGGCCATTACACCGGCCGCAAACAGCGATGCCGCGGCAGCAGTCGCCACAACAACCGTTCCCACGCGCCTTCCATTGAACCTTCTTGCTGTCTTCATCGCGGACCTCCAGAACTTCTCGTGAATGATGTACCTGCCCAGGGCGGAGCAAGACACATGCCACTCAGCGCTCGCTGCGGGGGCCGCAGATCGTTCCTCCAGAGGGGTTGGTCCGGTTATTGCGTGGTTATTGCGTAGGAAACCACGAGAAACATGCGTGAACCCGATCAGCACTGAGAGGACAGTCATGAAGACCCCACGACCCAACGACCACAAAAGACGCACCGCCGGGCTGACTCTGGCCTGCGCCCTGACCCTGTCGCTGGCGGCCTGCGCCGCTACGGACGCCAGCCGCTCTACCGGAGAATACGTGGACGACGCCACCGTGCAGGCACGGGTCAAGTCATCCCTGGTGACGAGTGAGGAAACGGACGGCCTGGACATCGACATCGAGGTTTACCGGGGCACGGTTCAACTCAACGGCACGGCTGACAGCGAAGAGGAAAAAATTGCCGCTGGCCGTATCGCTGAAGACGTCTCCGGCGTTGCCGCCGTGGAGAACAACCTGATCGTGCAGACCGAATCCCGCCGCACCGGTGAGTACATCGACGACAAGACCCTGGAGGCCCGGGTCGCGGCGGCCCTCGCGCAGGCTGACGGGGTCAGCCTGTTCAATGTGGAAGTGGAAGCGAGCCGTGGCGACGTGACCCTGGGCGGCTTCGTGAAGACCGAGGAAGAAAAGCAGCGCGCCGCGGAAATCGCCCAGCAGGTGGAAGATGTGCGCCAGGTGACCAACGGCATTCTGATCCGGTCCGCGGTCTCGTCGTGACCCCCGGATCACCCGTTTTCGCGCTGGCCGTGGCGGAAGATCGATCCTTCCCACCTCACCCCCATCCCAGGATCGGTTGCCACGCGCCAGCGCGTTCTATTCACTGCCCAAGCGGCAAACCGGAGCAAGGAGGACTGACATGTACGCGATGAGTCGCCGACGGCGCCTGATGGTTCTGGTGTTCGCCGGCAGCGTCATGCTGATCGTGACCCTGATCGCGCGCAGCACCCGCGCCGAAACGGCCGAGCTGCCACCGCCTGAGCAGGCGTCGCCGGTCCGCGACGCCTGGATCGCAGGGCGCCTGGAAACGGCCTACGCCCTGAACCCGAGCCTGAACGCCTTCGACATCCAGACTACGGTGGCGGGCGGTGTGGTCCGGGTCACCGGCGTCCTGCCAACCGAGATCGAGCGGGACCTGGCCCTGGCGATCGCCGACCAGGTCGATGGCGTTACCGAAGTTCGTGGTGACCTGGAGATCGACCCCGGCGCGCGCGCCCTCGATCCGGATCCGGCCGGAAACGACAGACGGTCGTTCTATCAGTCGGTCCAGGACGCCACGACCACCGCCCGCGTCCGAGGCAACCTGGTATCCCACGGTAAAACCCAGGGGCTCGGCATCAACGTGGAAACCCAGGATAGCGTGGTGACGCTGAGCGGCTCGGTACCTTCGCGCACGGAGATGATGCTGGCCGAGATGATCGTGCGGAACACCGACGACATCAGCAGCGTCCAGAACAAACTGACGATCAAGGAGAAATCGTGACGTGATGCCGGGCATGTCCCGCAATCGGCGGACCCCGGGCCGAACACACCAGTTGCGGCGCTGGCCGCGGCGCAAACGGCCGATTCACCGCGATCCCAGATCGGCCTGTCGCGCGCCAGCGCCCTCTCCTTCCGGGCATTGGCCGGCCGGTTGAGACCGCCGGACGGAAGACTCGACGTCAGGTATCCGCCAGCGAAGCCAGCAGCGAATCCTGGGCGCTCCTGCGTTTGGCGCGCGGGCCGGTGATCTGCCGGTAGCTGCCGTCGCTCTGAAGCTGCCAGGCCTGGCAGTTGTCGGAAAGGTAGAGCTGCAGCTCGCGCAGAATGCGCTGCACCAGTTTGTCGTCGCGGATGGGAAAGCAGGTCTCGATGCGGTTGAAGAAGTTGCGGCCCATCCAATCCGCGCTGGACAGGTACAGCCCGGGGTCGGCGTTCTGGAAATAGAAGACCCGGGTGTGCTCCAGGAAACGGCCGATGATCGAGCGCACCCGGATGTTGTCCGAAACGCCTTTGACGCCAGGCCGCAGAGCGCAGATTCCGCGCACCACCAGATCCACCTTGACTCCGGCCTGGGAGGCCCGGTACAGCGCCTGAATGATCTGCGGTTCGATCAGCGCGTTCATCTTGGCGAGGATGCGCGCGGGTTTACCGGCCCGGGCGGCCGTAATCTCCGCCTCGACGAAATCGAGCATGCGTTTGTGCAGGGTGAACGGCGACTGCAGCAGGGTCTTCAAGCGATGGGTCTTGCCCATGGAGGTGAGCTGCTGGAAGAGCTGCTGGACGTCCTGGCCGATGTCGTCCTCGCGGGTGAACAGGCCGTAATCCGTGTACATCCTTGTTGTACGGCTGTGGTAATTGCCGGTGCCGAGGTGCACGTAGCGCTTGAGCGAGCGGCCCTCGCGGCGAATCACCATGCTCATCTTGGCGTGGGTCTTGTGGCCCACCACGCCGTACACCACCTGGGCCCCCGCCTTCTGCAGGTGGTTGGCGAGTTCGATGTTGGCTGCCTCGTCGAAGCGCGCCCTGAGCTCGATCACCACCAGCACTTCCTTGCCGTTCAGGGCCGCCCGGGTCAGCGCTTCCACGACCGCAGACTCGGTTCCGGTGCGGTACAGCGTCTGGCGGATGGCCAGCACCGAATCGTCGGCGGCGGCCTGCCGCAGGAAATCGATGAACGGTGCGAAGGATTCGAACGGGTGGTGCAGTAGCAGGTCACCTTCGGCAATGACCTGGAACATGTCGTCGTCGGCACGCACCCGCTCGGGTATGTGCGGGGTGAAGCCGGGGAACTTGAGCTCCGGGCGTTCGACCATGTCGGGCAGGGCCGCCAGCCGCATCAGGTTCACCGGTCCATCGCAACGATACACGTCGCTCGGTTGCAGCCGGAACTGGGTGGTCAGAAACGCTTCCAGGTCCCGCGGGCACTCGTCGTCGATCTCCAGACGCACCGCATCACCATAACGCCGCGAGGTCAGTTCGCCTTCGACGGCCCGCAGCAGGTCGTCGGCTTCTTCCATGTCGACGAACAGGTCGCTGTTACGGGTGACCCGGAACTGATAACAGCCCGACGTCGTCATGCCGGGGAACAGTTCGTCCACGTGGGCTTCGATGATGGACGACAGCAGCACGAACTCATGCGGTGATTGCGCCACCGTGTCGGGCAGCGCCACGATGCGCGGCAGGGAGCGCGGCGCCTGCACGATGGCGCGCCCCAGACGGCGTCCGAAGGCATCTTCCCCTTCGAGCGAAATGATGAACGCCAGGTTCTTGTTGATGGGCTGCGGGAACGGATGGGCCGGGTCCAGCGCCATGGGACTCAGCACCGGCGCCAGTTCGCGGTTGAAGTAGCGCTTCAGCCACTGCTGCTGTCGGCTGTTCCAGTCGCTGATCTGCAGCACCCGGATGCCCTGGCGATCCAGGCGTGGAAGCAGCGTATCATTGAGCACCTGGTACTGCTGGGTCACGAGCTCGTGGCAGACGTCGTTGAGGGCTCTGAGCTGCTCCGACGGACTCATGTTGTCCGGACCGCGCTGGGTCGCCCCATAGGCTTCCTGCTGCTTGAGGCCGGCAACCCGGATCTCGAAGAACTCGTCGAGCACGGAACTGGCGATACACAGGAAGCGCAGGCGTTCGAGCAGCGGCAACTCCTCGTCACGCGCCTGGGCGAGTACTCGCCGGTTGAACTCGAGCAGCGCAAGTTCCCGGTTGATGTAGAGCTCGGGGCTGCCGAGGGGCAGATCCTGCTGGGCAATGGCCATAGGGTACGGCGGTGGCAAAGCCCGTCACTTTACCATGCACACTTTTCAGAATTGTTATGAGCGACCGAGACCAGGTTTACCGGACGCCGCGGGCGCATCTCGTCGACTTTGCTTTCGACGACGACGTGGCCTCCGTGTTCCCCGACATGATCCGCCGCTCGGTGCCCGGCTATGAAACCGTGGTGCCGGTCACCGGTCTGCTGGCGGCCCGGGAACTGGCCCGGCAGCACCCCGGCCCACGCCGCAGCTACGACCTCGGCTGTTCGCTGGGTGCGTCGGTACTGGCCATCCTGCGCCAGGTCGGCGATCTGCCCTGCGAGTTGATCGCCGTGGACAGCGCCCCGGCCATGATCGAGCGGGCCAGTGCCGCCATCGTCGATCCCCGCCTGCAGTTCGTGTGTTCGGACATCCGTACCGTGCCCCTGCAGTCGTGCCGCACCATTACCTTGAACTACGTCCTGCAGTTCCTGCCACCGGACGATCGCCTGGCAATGCTGCGCCGAGCCCGGGCCGCCCTCGGCCAGGACGGTCTGCTGCTGTTGTCGGAGAAGATCCGTTTCGACGACCCGGTAACCCAGCGCGACTACGACGCCGCCCACCTCGACTTCAAACGCGCCAACGGCTATTCGGAGCTGGAGATCAGCCAGAAGCGGTCCGCCCTCGAGAACGTCATGATCATCGACAGCGAATCGGTTCATCTGGAGCGGCTGCGCCAGGCCGGCTTCAGCCAGGTGCGCAAGTGGTATCAGTGCCTGAACTGGGCCTCTTTCGAAGCCCGGCCGTGATCGTACCGGCCGGATTCGAGCCCCTGGCCGCCACCATCGAGGCGCGCCTTGCCGACCAGGCCCATGGCGACATGCCGCGCTGGCGCGCCGCGCTGGAGGCGCTGCCCACCCTCGTGGCGAGCCGGGTCGAGATGACCAACACCGTGACCGTGCAGGGGACGACCACCGACGCCGAGCGGGCGCAGCTTGGCCGGGCACTCGCCGAACTGCGCCCCTGGCGCAAGGGCCCGTTCTCGATCTTCGGTGTCGATATCGATACCGAATGGCGCTCCGACTGGAAATGGCAGCGGGTTGCCCCGCACCTTGGCAGCCTCGAGGGCCAGCGGGTGCTGGACGTCGGTTGCGGCAACGGGTACTTCGGCTGGCGCATGCTGGGGGCCGGGGCCCGGGCGGTGGTGGGGATCGATCCGACCCTGCTGTTCTGCATGCAGCATCAGGCCCTGACCCGCTACCTGCCTGGCGCGTGCAACGCGGTCCTGCCCCTTCGCCTGGAAGACCTGGACGATCTGCCCCAACCGGCAGGGTTCGACACCGTGTTCAGCATGGGCGTGATCTACCACCGGCGGGATCCGGCCGCGCATGCCGCCCGCCTGTTCCGCCAGACCCGGCCCGGTGGCCGGGTGGTACTGGAGTCACTGGTGGTGGACGGGGACGATGCGCTGGAACCGACCGGGCGGTACGCACGGATGCGCAACGTTCACGTGGTGCCGACCACCGGCTTGATGATGCGCTGGCTCGCCGACGCCGGATTCCGCAGCGCCCGGGTGCTGGATGTCACCACCACCACGGTAGCCGAGCAGCGCACTACCTCCTGGATGCGTTTCGAGTCACTGGCCGAGGCGCTGGACCCCGCCGATCCCGAGCGTACCGTCGAAGGCCATCCGGCGCCGCGCCGGGCCGTGGTTGCAGCTGAGCGGGTATAATCCCGCACCGGTGCGCGCACAGGGAAACGCCACATGCTGTTGGGTCTGTTGCCCATCTCGTTCCGCTTCCGAGGCAAAGTAAAGCGGCTCAAAGACATCTATCACTGCTTTCTGGAGCATCCGGACATTGCCCTGCACCCGACCCAGATCGCCCGTGCCACCGGGCTTTCTTTCGCCGAGGTGGACAACCGGCTGCAGGCCACCCCGGAGCTGTTCGTGAAACTGCCCCGGCGCCCGGACGGCATCACCCGCTACCGGCTGACGTCTTCCACCGCGGCCCGTGGTCCGGAGCAGATCGAAATCTTCATCGACGCCCAGGCGCGCAGGGAAGGCTGGCTGTTGTACGCGTTCGGGGCCATGCTGGCATGCCTGTTGCTGATCGTCGTGATTCTTGTCGGACCCGCCCTCTAAGTGGATTCATCGTTATGCCGGAGCAATTGACTGACCGCCAGCAAGCGCTGGCGCGGCGGGCGGCGGAGTTCGCCGCCACGGAACTGGAGCCGCGGCGGCACCTGCCTGCGGCTGAGGCGCGCCCGGCCATCATCGCCGCCGCCCGAGCCGCCGGATTCTTCCAGATGACCCAGCCGCGTGAGTTTGGCGGCAGCGCCGCGTCGACCCTGGAACTGACCATCGTCCGCGAAGCGTTGGCGGCCGCCAATGCGCCGCTGCTGGATGCGGTGTTCGGCCCGGGGCCGGGCGTTCTGTCCGGAGTCGACGAGCCCTTGCGCAGCACCCACCTGGCGCCATTGCTGGCCGGCCAGAAACGCGCGGCCTTCGGCTTTACCGAACCGGACGACTCGCCGGCCCGGGCCGTCCTCGAGAACGACACGCTGATCGTGAGTGGCCGCAAGTCCTACGTGACCGGCGGCGCCGACGCCGACTTCATCAATACCCTGGTGCGGCTGGACGACCAGGGACCGGCGCTGGTAGTCATCGACACCACTTTGCCCGGAGTGGTGATGGAACGGCGCTTCACCAGCCTGGACGGCAGCCACCATGCGGCCTTCCGCTTCGATGACGTACGGGTGCCGGCCGCCTGCCTGATCGGCACACCGGGCGAGGGCCTGCCGCGAGCCATGCGCCAGATCGGCGATACCCGCCTGTCCATTGCCGCCCATTGCGTCGGTCTGATGATGTGGACCATCGACTATCTGACCCGGGACCTGGAGCGGCTGGATCGCCATGGCCGGAAACGCGGCGATCGCGAAGGCGTACGCCTGCGCTACGCCGATCTGCGCATTCAGGCGTTCGCCGCCCGCAGCATGCTGTACCGGGCGGCCCGGCTGGCGGATGCCGGCGAAAACGTGGTCAACGAAGGCATCGCCTGCAAGGTGTTCGCGACCGAAGCGGTGGGCGCCATCGTCGACACCGCCATTGCGCTGGTGGGCGGCACCGCTCTGACCGACGACCATCCACTGGCCGAGTTGTACCGGCGGGTGCGCAGCCTGCGCGTGGCGGAAGGCGGCAACGACGTGCTGCGCATCAACCTGGCGCGTGGCCGCATCGACCTGCACAAGGGCCGGCTCTGACCCGGGGCGTCAGCGGCCGCTCTGAGACGCCGTACGCAGCGCTCTTGGCGGGCGCCCCAGAGTTCGCACGAATGCCCGGCGCATGCGTTCCGCGTCGCCGAATCCGCAGTGCCGGGCAATCTGTTCGATCGGCTGGGTAGTGGTCTCAACCAGATTGCGCGCTACTTCCAGGCGAACCTGGATGACCGCCTGGGCCGGGGTCCGCCCCACCTCGGCGCGGAATCGCCGGGAAAAGTTGCGCGGGCTCATGGCCATACGCTCGGCAAGCTGTTCCACCCCCAGCGCCTGGTCCAGATTGGCCCGCATCCAGGCCAGCAGCTCACCGAAGCGGCCACGCCCGCCGCCCAGTTCCTGAATGCTGGAGAACTGCGACTGGCCGCCCGGCCGCTGATAGTAAACGACCACTTCGCGGGCACAGGCCTGGGCCACGGCGGTGCCGAAATCGTCCGCAACCAGGGCCAGCGCCAGGTCGATGCCGGCAGATACTCCGGCGGAAGTCCAGACGTTGCCGTCGCGCACCCAGATCCGGTCCGGCTCCACACGAACGTCCGGATAGCGCCGGGCCAGCCGGCTGCAATGACGCCAATGGGTGGTGGCGCTGCGCCCCTGCAACAGGCCCGCCTCGGCGAGCAGGAAAGCGCCGGTGCAGACGCTGGCGATCCGTCTGCACTCGCCACTCCACTGCTCGAGGCACGCGACGATCCGCGGGTCACGGTCCCAGGCCCGGGTGCCGGTACCGCCTGCCACCAGCAGCGTGTCGATGGCCGTCCGGGTCGCTGGCGCTTCGGTGTCGACCCGCACCCCCGACGAACTGCGCACCGGACCGCCGTCAGCCGACACCAGGGTGATGTCGTAGCCGTCGCCGGGTGCGCTCAGAAAGGACGCGGACTCGAACACCGCCACCGGCCCGGTGGCATCGAGCAACTGAAAGTCGTTGAACACCGCCACGGCGATGGGAAGCCTCATGGGCACCTCGGCTCGAGTCAGAAACCACCGGCTCCGATCCCATTGGATCTGCCCGGATCTAGTCCGAATAGGAGGGAAACTGGTCATATCGGACAGATCGCGTCGAGGGACAATGCCCTCGGAACCGCCGTTCGTCAATCCCGACCCGCTGCTTCGGCGGCCCAACGAGGAGAACCCGATGTCACCAGTCCCGATTCGATTCGTGATTCCCATTTATCCGGACACCACACACCTGGACTTCACCGGTCCGCACCAGTTCTTCAGCCGCGTGCCCGGCGCCGAGGTGACGGTGGCCAGCCGCGCCGGCGGCAGCCTGACCCTGGACGGTCTGACCCTCAGCGATCTGCCACGGCTCGAAGACCTGCCGGGCTGCGATGTGCTGTGCGTGCCGGGCGGTTTCGGCACCGCGGAGGCGCTGTACGATCCCGCCTTCATGGCCCAGATCCGGCGCCTCGCCGATGGCGCCCGTTACGTCACGTCGGTGTGCACCGGCTCGCTCATTCTGGCCGCGGCCGGCCTGCTGAGCGGCCGGCGGGCCGCCTGCCACTGGTACTGGCGGGATCTGCTGGGGACCTTCCCCAACGTCACCCCGGCCGAAGAGCGGGTAGTTCGGGACGGCAATGTGATTACCGGTGGCGGGGTCACGGCCGGCATCGACCTGGCGCTGACGGTAATCGCGGAACTGTGCGGCGAGACGCTCGCCCAGTCGATTCAGCTCGGCCTGGAGTACGCGCCGGCGCCGCCATTCGACTGTGGCCGGCCGGAGCGCGCGCCGGCGGGCATCACCGCGGCCATGCGCAACCAGTTGCACCAGTCGGCGGCCGCCGGCCGGGCCCGGATCGAGGCATTCGCCCGGCAATCCGCCGGAGCGGGGTAATCAATCGGCGCAGTCGCTCTTGAGCCCGTGACGCTCGCGGGCGGCTTCCCGCGCTTCCGGGCTCTTGCGCAGCATCACGTAAACCGCGCCGGTTCCTCCCTGATGGGGCGCGGCGCTGTGGTAGGCGATGATGTCCGGCAACTGACCGAGCCAATGGGCCACGTAGCTCTTGATGCGCGCCGGGGTGGCGCTGCGTTCGCCGCGGCCATGGGCGATCAGCAAGGTGCGCCAGCCCTTGCGCCGGGCCAGAGCAAAAAAGTCGAACACCGCCTGGCGGGCCTCGCGCACGGTATGCCGGTGCAGATCCAGCTTACCGTCCACCCCGTAGCCACCCAGGCGCAATTTGCGGAACACCTCGTTCTGCACGCCATCCTTTTTCCAGGCCAGCGTGTCCCGGGGCGCCACCGGCGTGACCTCGGCCAGGGTCAGGAAGTTGGGGTCCGGACTGCTGACCCCGGGGCGCCGGCCTTCCGCGGCTTCCCGGCGCTCGAGTTGCGAGGGACTGGGGTCGTCCCGCTCGCTGATCGGGGCCACCCGTTTCTGGGTCAGCGGGACCACGTCGCTCATGGCTTCGCGGAACAACTCCGCCGCGTCGGTTTCGGACGCTTTTTCAGATCTACCGGCGTCTTCCATCTTTTCCATCCTGGCCTCCAGGTGGGCGCCGGACCAGCCGGCCGCGCTCACGCCGCCGGATCGGCGCCCGCCAGGGCAATACCCGGATACTGGGCCGAGCGGGTATCCGGCAACGGCCGGTTATCCTCGGCATGATAGGTGAAGACCGCGGAAAGCTTGGTCTGATCCGTGAGATTGCGGCCGGCGGCATGAAACGACCGGCAGTGGAACAGCAGCACGTCGCCCTTGGCCAGTTCCACCGTCCTTGCCTCTTGGATCAGGGCGCGATTTTCGGGCAGGTCGGGGCGCAGGAAACGGGCATCGTCCAGGCGCTCGGTAGCGAAAACCATGCGATGGGTGCCCGGGATGATCTTCAGGGCGCCGTTGTCCGCCGTCTCTTCTCCCAGAGCCAGCCACAGCGACACGAGTTCGGGGCGCTCGAACGACCAGTATCGGATGTCCTGGTGCCACAAGGTGACACTACTGAAGCTCGGTGACTTGGTCATGACACAGTTGTGATGCGCCTGCGACAGCCGGAGCTGCTCGCAGCCCATGACCACCCGCAGGTAGCGGGCGACCTCGAGTCCAGTGGCAATTTCCCGCAGGGCCGGGAACCGGGCGCAGGCACTCAGCAGGCGGCGCGGGGTATTGCCGCCGCTGGCATCGCGGCTCGGCGGTGCTCCGGGGTAGCCGACGTCGGCCTCGAACTCCACCGGCGCCAGGGCCGGATTCAACTGCGCCCTGACCGCGCCCGCCAACTCGTCACATACCGAGGCGGCCACCAGCGCGGGCAGGACCACGTACCCGTCGGCGGCAAAAGCCGCCGCCAGGGCGCTGGCGTCGTCGACCGGAATGGAGGTACTGCTGTTCACCACGACTCTCCGCAGCGCACGGTCACCGCATCTGCTGACGGACCGCTTTGAGCATCTTTTCGCCGTAGGGTGGCCGCAATCCCGCCAATTCGGCCACGTTCACCTTGCTCTGGGTAAACACCGCCTTGGCGTGACTGAAGGTCCGGAACCCGTCTTCACCATGGTAGGCGCCCATGCCCGACGGACCAACCCCGCCGAACGGCAGATCTTCCTGAGCCACGTGCATGACCACGTCGTTGACGGTCACCCCGCCCGACGTGGTCCGGCTCAGCACCTCGCGCTCCTCGGCCGCATCGGTGCCGAAGTAGTAAAGGCCCAGAGGCCGGGGCCGGGCGTTGATGTAGTTCACCGTTTCCTCGACCTTCTCGTAGCCTTTCACCGGCAGCAGCGGGCCGAAGATCTCGTCCTGCATGACCTTCAGCGAATCGTCCGGATCGACGATCAGCGTGGGGGCGATCTTGTGGTGGGGCTGTTGCCGGAAGTCTTCGCCGGCAGGATTGATTTCGACCACCCTGGCGCCCGCCGCGCGGGCTTCCTCGACGTAACCGGTCAGGCGCTCGTGGTGGCGCTGGTTGATCACCGAGGTGTAGTCCGGATTGTCCAGCAGGGTGGGGTACATCTTGCTGACCGATCGCTCGGTCGAAGCCACGAACTCGTCCATGCGCTCCCGCGGCACGAAAACGTAGTCCGGGGCCAGGCAGATCTGCCCGGCATTCAACATCTTGCCGGTCATGATGGCGTCAGTGGTCTTCTGCAGATCCGACGATCGGCCTACCACAACGGGCGACTTGCCCCCCAGTTCCAGGGTCACCGGCACCAGATTGTCGCTGGCGGCACGCATCACGTGGCGCGCCACCGATGTGGCGCCGGTGAACAGCAGGTGGTCGAACGGCAGCCCCGCAAAATCGGCCCCGGTCTGCGGTCCCCCGGTCACCACCGCAATCTCGGTGGCATCGAACGCGCCGGCGAAGATTTCGGCCATCACCTCGGAAGTGGCCGGGGTGTACTCCGATGGTTTGCATCAGGCAGCGGTTACCCGCGGCCAGAATGCCGGCCAGGGGGGTAAACGTCAGGTTCACCGGGAAATTCCAGGGGCTGATGACCCCCACCACCCCCAGCGGCTGATAATCGACCCGGGCCCGGGCGCCCAGCAGATTGAGCGGAAACGGGCCGACCTTGCGTTTCTGGGGGCGCATCCAGCGCTCGAGGTGCTTCTGGGCATGGCGCAGCGGGCCGATGGACCCGGCCACGTCGGTGAACAGCGACTGGTGCTCGCTGCGATGGCCGAAGTCGTCGCGCATGGCGTCCACCAGCCGCTGCTGATGGGATTTCAGCAGGCCGATGGCCCGTTCCAGGCGGTCGCGCCGAACCGGCGCGCTGACCACACCTTCGGCGAGGTACGACTGGCGCTGGGCATCCAGCATGTCGAGCATCTGTTCGCGGGGGGTGTCCTGCATGGCGGATCCTGTGGCAATCGGGCAGCGCGATCATACCGCCGCCAAGATTGCGCCGCCAAGATCGCCGGGAACAGCCGTCAGCGGGGGGTGCCGCCCGCGGCCCGCGGCGGCTCGAGGGACATGTCCCGCGGCGGTTGGGCGGGCGCCCAGCGCTCCAGGGTTGCCGCCAGTTCCTGCTGACTGACGGGTTTGCTCAGATAGTCGTCCATGCCGGCGCCCAGGCAATCGGTGCGGTCGGCGTCCATGGCATTAGCGGTCATGGCGATGATGGGAATCGCCGGACGGCCGGTTCCCGCCTCTTCCTGGCGGATCGCCCGGGTCGCCTCCAGGCCATCGAGGTCCGGCATCTGGCAGTCCATGAAGATCAGGTCGTAGTCGAAGTGTCGCCACATCTGCACCGCTTCGGCGCCATCGCCGGCCAGGTCGATACGGCAGCCGAGCTTCTCCAGCATGCGCTGGGCCACCTGCTGGTTGACCACGTTGTCTTCTGCCAGCAGCACGCGCCGATGAATCAGACCCGACGCAACGGGCCGTGGCCGCACCAGTTCCGGTCCGGACTGGGCCGCCCGGCCCGTGTTCCCCTCGGCCGCTTTGGCGGTGGCGGGCGCCGGCAGCGCCGCCGGCGACACGGAACCCTCCAGAAGCCCGGCCACGCAGTCCACCAGGTAGTCCGGCATGACCGGCTTCACCACGTACCGGTCCAGGGCCCGGCTCTCCGCCACTCCGCGGATATGGGCCGACGCCAGCAGCAGCAGCCGCGTCCGGGACCAGGCATCGTCGATCCGGATCAGTTCGCACAGCAGCAGGCCGTCCATGTCCGGCAGGCGGTCGTCGATCACCGCAATGTCGAATCGTTCCCGCTCCAGCAACGCCAGCGCCTCGGGGGCGGTAGCCACCGCCAACGTCTCCAGGCCGGCCCGCTCCAGGCAGCGCACCACCACTCCGCGGCCGCGGCTATCGTCATCCACCACCAGAGCGCGCCGTCCGGCCAGGCTGCGCAACGGCGGTGCCGGCGCGGCCGGGTCCGGGGCCAGATTCAAGGTGACGAAGAAACGCGCCCCCTGCCCCGGCTGACTTTCCACGCCGATGTCGCCGCCCATCAGTTCCACCAGTCGGCGGCTGATGGCCAGACCCAGCCCGGTACCCCCGAAGCGCCGGGTGGTGGAGGCGTCGGCCTGGGTGAACGGTTCGAACAGGCGCCCCATCACCTCGGGTGATATCCCCGGTCCGCTGTCCTCCACCTCGATCCGCAGCGCCACCGTGCCGGGCTCCGGGGCGGCCCTGGACTGCGTCACGGTGACCACCACATGGCCCTGCTCGGTGAATTTCAGGGCGTTGCCCATCAGGTTCATCAGCACCTGCCGCAGGCGACCGGGATCGCCCAGGAACCCGCCCGGCACGTCCGGCCCATAGTCCACGTAAAGGTCCACGGCGTCGCGGCGCCGGCCCAGCAGTTCCGCCACCTCGCGCACGATCTGACGCAGATCGAAGGGCACCCGGTCGACCCGCAAACGGCCCGATCCGGCCCGGGAGAAGTCCAGGATGTCGTTGATGATGGTCAGCAGCGCCTGGCCGACGAGCGGATGAGTTCCGCCGTCTCGCGCTGGGCACCGCTCAGATCCATGTCCAGGAGCAGCTGGGTCATACCCAGCACGCCGTTCATGGGGGTGCGGATCTCGTGGCTCATGGTGGCCAGGAATTCGTCCTTGGCGCGGGTAGCCGCCTGGCTCTCTTCCACCGCCGTGTGCAAGCGGGCTTCGGCCAGCTTACGCTCGGTGATGTCGCGCAGCACCACGATGCAGCGCTCGTCGGAGCGGATCTGCATGGAACTGACCGCAAACTCGGCGGCAAACTTCGCACCGCCCGGTCCGCGCCCTTCGGCCTCGCGCGGCTGACCGTCGGCGATATGCTCCCAGCCGCCGCCATCGCAGCCCTCGCCCGGAGGCGGGCGCCAGTTCAACAGTTCCGCCAGCGGCCGGCCCACCAGGTCGTCGCGGCCGGCTCCGAACATGCGTCTGGCGGCGGCGTTCACGGAACAGACCTCGCCGGCGTCGTTCACCGTCACGATGCCTTCGGCGATGTTGTCGAGCACCGAAGCCAGGCGCTCGACGCTGTCGTGCAGCAGGGATTCGGCGACCTTGCGGCGGCTGATGTCGCTGGCAAACCCGGACACCCGGTACTGCCCGGGCGCAAGATGCGATACTCCGCGGCCGTCAGCCAGGTAGCTGACGCCCGGGGGCGTAGGGTGACCGCGAGATCGAGGTTGCGGGCGATCGTGCCTGAAGTCGCGGGGTTGCGCCGATCGGTAAGGCGTTGGGGACCGGGTGAGTGCGGGAACCCGCGACAGGATCTGCTCCATGGCCAGATCGCTGTGCATGGTCAATTCGCCGTGGGCGCCGATCCAACTCTTGAATACGTTAGACAGATACACCCGGCCGGCCTCCGGGTCGAAGTCGAACAGGGCATCGTTACTGCCCGCCAGGGCGGTACGCAGACGCTCGTTGAACTGCTCGTCCTGCGCTGCGTCGTGGTGCCGGTGCCGGGCGCCGCTGCGCCACAGCGGCCCCAGCCCGCGCAGCCGGGCAGCGCCGCGCCCGACCCTGCGGGCCAATGCCGTCAACAGCCTTTCCGGGAGTCTGCGCAAACCGATCATCCGCCCCAGAATTCGGGGAACTTCATTCCGTTAGCCATTCCCGTAAGCATAGACGGCGCTGGCGAAGACACTGGACGCCGCGCCACGTTGGCGGACGCGCCAAAATTCTGTCAAACGTTCTGCTCTAAGACCGGGCTGCCGTTGACGTCTACCCGCAGGGCCCGGCGGCTGGCCCAGTAGCGGGCCTCCACGTAGTGGTGCTCTTCCCACTCCAGTTCGACGTTGGTCCAGACGTACTGGGGCTCACGTCCGCTGGGATCGCGGCGTTTGCGCAGACAGCCATCGAGATACAGTTCCAGCGCCCCGGAATCGGTGACGTGGATCTCGAATTGCTTGTGGCGGTGTTCGAACGGTACGACGGCGGCCAATCGGTTTCCTCTCGTTCCTGCGTTGATGACGGCGAGTGCGACAGGCCGCATTCTGCCGCACAACCGGCCCCAACCCCTACCCGCGGCGGCTCAGTCCGGGAACAGCGCCATCTGCCGGTGTCCGGGCGGGCGGAAAAGCCCGCGGGTCAAACCACCCCGGTCGGCCCAGCCCAACCCCAGCTGGCGGGCAGCCTTCTCGAAGCGGCGGGCGATGAGGTCGGCGAAGACGCCGCTGCCGCGCATGCGCGTACCCCAGCGGGCGTCGTAGTCCTTGCCGCCGCGGGAGGCTCTGACCGCATTCATGACCCGCGCCGCGCGATCCGGGTAATGGTCCGCCAGCCAGTCGCGGAACAGCTCGGCCACTTCCAGAGGCAGTCGCAACAGCACGTAACCTGCGGAACCAGCGCCTGCCTCGGCCGCCGCCTGGAGGATGTCTTCCAGCTCGTGATCGTTCAGGAATGGAATCACCGGCGCCACCATCACGCCGGTGGGAATGCCGGCGCCCGTCAGCTCACGAATCATCCGCAGGCGGGTAGCGTGACCGCTGGCCCGGGGCTCGAGGCGCGCCTTGAGGCCGCTGTCGAGCGTGGTCACGCTCACCGCCACCGAGGCCAGCCCCAAACCCGCCAGTTCCCCCAGCAGATCCAGGTCGCGCAGGATCAGCCGGCCTTTGGTCACGATGCTGACCGGGTGCCGGTGCTCGAGCAGCACCTCGAGAATGGTGCGGGTGACCCGGCGCTCGGCCTCGGCCGGCTGGTACGGGTCGGTGTTGGTGCCCATGGCGATGGGCTTGCACACGTAGCCGGGCCGCGCCAGCTCGGCCAGCAGGTTCTCGCGGACCCGGGTCTTGTAGAAAATCCGGGTCTCGAAATCGAGGCCGGGGGAGAGATCCAGATAGGCGTGGGTGGGGCGCGCGAAACAATACACGCAGCCGTGCTCGCAGCCCTTGTAGGGATTGATGGACTGGTCGAACGGAATGTCCGGCGACTGGTTGCGGGTGATCAGCCGCTGGGTGCGATCCGGCAGCAGGCGGGTGTCCGGGTGGGTGGCTTGCGGCGTTTCCCCCGGCTGCTCCCAGCCGTCAGCCACCGCTTCGCTGTGCGCGGCGAGAAAGCGGCTGGCGCGGTTGCTGCCGGCGCCTCGGCCCTTGATCGGGCCTTCCCGCTGGATGGATTCCGGGTCATAGGCGCTGCCGGCGCCTCCCCGCGCCCGGTCCGCGCGGGACCCCTTGACTGGGTTCCTGATTGAGTCCTTGATTGCCACGGAGCTCGACTCCCAGACCCTGGGCTGGAGAATTTAACTGTACGTCTATACAGTATCAAGCCTCCATATCGATCAGTAGACTGGATTGCTCTTCTGGTGGACACCAGATCTCAATGAGAAGAAAAATGACAGGGGGAAGGCGGCCAGTTGCCGCGGCGCGCCCCGGCATGGCCGCGCCGCCAGCCGCCGAAGCCGGCGCAGTTCGTCACGGACGCCACGGCGCGGTCGGCGCACTGGCGCTCAGTCTGCTGCTGAGCGCGGCCTGTACCGTCACCCGTCCCACCGACAACGCGCTGATGGACAATCTGGCCGAGATGCAGATCCGAATGCGCCTTCTGCAATCGGAGATCGACGGCCTGCGTGACACGCTGGACGCGCGGGAAGCGGACCAGACGCAGCGTTCCGCCAGCGACGAAATGCTCTATGCCCGGCTCGACGAGGTGCAGGCGCGGCTCGCCACCCTGCCGGAGGAAATCGCCGAGCGTTGCCCGAATGCCCTGGGTGAGCCGGCCGCGGCGGCCGCGGCGTGCACCACCGTTCAGCGGGTCGTGGTCAGCGGCGACAAACTGGTGGTCGGGCAGATCGAACGGGTATGGCTGGAACAGCCGTCCCTGTCCGTCGTCGCCGCGATCGATGCCGGCGCGGATTCGAGCATCCTCAGGGCCATCGAAGTGGTGGAATTCGAGCGCGACGGCAAAAAGTGGGTACGTTTCGATATGCCGGCGGCGGAGCAGCCCGTCACCGTGGAGCGGCCGCTGCAGCGCACCGCGCGCGCCAACGGCGACAATGGCCCGCGCCTGCCCGTCGTGGACCTGCGGGTGCAACTCGGCGACGTCCGGGAAACCGTCGAATTCGCCGTGGTAAAACAGGAAGCCGACGACACTGAGCAAGAGGACGGCGAACCGCTGATGACGCTGGGCCGCAACTTCCTGACGGACGTGGCCCTGGTGGACGTGGCCCGCAACTACATTCAGCCCACCTTCATCCCGCCGGCCGACTGATGACCCAGCGGGGCCCCTTTCTGTTTTTTGTGCTGGTGCTGTTCCTGGGCGGCGCCTGCACTGCCGCCTATCGCAACGACACCTATCACATCCCTTTTCTGCCGGGCACGGAGCAGACGGTGTGGCAGGTGGAAGCCCGCATCGAATACGACGCCCAGGGCGGCGCCACCCAGGCCTACCTGACCCTGCCGCCGGAACAGTCCATATTCCGGCAGCTCGACACCCCGGGAACCAGCGCCTCGTCCGGCTTCGGCTTCGAGATCACCCGCGAAGGCGAGCAGCGCCGGGCCCACTGGACCAAGCGTTCGGCGCGCGGTGAGCAGGTGCTGTTCTACAAGCTCGACTTCGTCGAGGACCCGGACTACCAGGTGGAAGCGGCGCCGGCCGGCGAGCCGCGCAACCAGACCTGGGACGAGCCGTACCGGACCGCGGCCCGGCAACTGCTGGAAACGGTCGAACCGATCTCCGCCGATGCCCGCTCGCTGGCTCAGCAGCTTTCGTTCGAAATGAACCGGGCCCGGTCGAACCAGAATCTGAGCCTGCTGCTGGACCGCTACTCCCCCCACGACCTGATGGCGGCGCTGCTCAACGACGCCGACGTGCCGGCGCGCACGGTCCAGGTGCTGGAGCTGGAAGACGGCCGGCGGCGCCAGGGCTTGCGGGATCTGGTCCAGGTCTGGGACGGCAACGCCTGGCAGCTGTTCGATCCGCTGGCCGGCCTCGTGGAAAGCGAGCACTTACTACTGTGGCAGACCACCACACCGGCGGTGCTCGAGGTGCTGGGCGGCTCCCGCAGCCGGGTCACCTTCAGCATCATCAGCCAGAGCCGGCCAGCCACCACCCTGACCGATCAGAGTGCGCCGGGCTTCGCGGTATCGCTGTACAACCTGCCGGTGGCCGAACAGGGCATGTTCAAACTGATCATGCTGCTGCCGGTAGGCGCGCTGATGGTAGTGGTGATGCGCATCCTGGTGGGCCTCAAGACCTCGGGCACCTTCATGCCGGTACTGATCGCCCTGGCCTTCCTGCAGACCGAACTGATCCCCGGGGTCACCAGCTTCGTGGTGGTGGTGGCCATCGGCCTGGTCATCCGCTCCTATCTGTCGTCGTTGAATCTGCTGCTGGTGTCGCGCATTGCCACCCTGGTGGTGGTGGTCATCGGCATCATTACCGCGTTCAGCCTGCTGGCCTATCAGTTCAACCTGCTGGGCGGGCTGACCATCACCTTCTTCCCGATGATCATTCTGGCCTGGACCATCGAGCGCATGTCCATCACCTGGGAGGAACAGGGACCGCGCGAAGTGGTGGTGCAGGGCGGCGGCAGCCTGCTGGTGGCCATCATCGCCTTCTTGGTCATGGACCAGCCGGTCAGCCGGCACCTGGCGTTCAACTTTCCCGAGTTGAACCTGTGTGTACTGGCGATCATCCTGCTGCTGGGCCGCTATACCGGTTACCGGCTGCTGGAACTGCACCGTTTTGCGGTCTTCAATCGCTGACCGCCAGGTAACGCAATGGCCATCGATTGGATCAAACCGTGGGATCTGGCGAAGCGTGGCGTACTCGGCATGAATCGCCGCAACATCGCCTACATCACCCGCTACAACCCGCGCGAGCGTTACCCGCTGGTGGACGACAAACTGCGTACCAAGCTGGTGGCGCAGAAGGCCCGCCTCAAGGTCCCGGCGCTGCTGCACGTGGTGCGAACCCAGCACGAGATCGAGGCCATCCAGAACGACCTGGAGAGCCTTTCGGAATTTGTCATCAAGCCAGCCCAGGGCAGCGGCGGCAAAGGCATCCTGGTGATCGTCGGCCGGGACGGCGACGCCTACGTGAAGAGCAGCGGCGCCCACCTCAAGCTCAATGACATCAAGCGCCACCTGTCGAACATTCTGAGCGGACTGCACTCACTGGGCGGCAAACAGGACGTGGCCATCATCGAGTCGCTGGTCAAGGTCAGCCGTCAGTTCTCGGCCATTTCCCACGAGGGGGTTCCGGATATCCGCATCGTGGTGTTCCGCGGCTACCCGGTCATGGGCATGCTGCGCCTGGCCACCCACGCCTCGGACGGTAAGGCCAACCTGCACCAGGGCGCCGTGGGGGTGGGCATCGACATCGGCACCGGGCGCGGGGTAGCCGCGGTCCAGAACAACCGCCTGATCACCCACCACCCGGACACCGGCGCCGACCTGGCCCGCATCGAGGTCCCGGATTGGAGGCAGATGCTCAACCTGGCCGCCCGCTGTTACGAGGTCACCGGCCTCGGCTACATGGGCTGCGACATGGTCATCGACGAAGCCCTCGGACCCATGCTGCTGGAAATGAACGCCCGCCCGGGCCTGTCCATCCAGATCGCCAACAACCAGGGCCTGGTGCCGCGCCTCAAGCACATCGAAGGGCTGGAGGATTATTACGTCACGGTCGAAGACCGGGTGGAGTACGCCATGCAGACTTTCACCTACTTCCCGGCCGAAGTGCAGCAGGCCATCGGGCCCGCCCCTGGCTGAACCGTCCGCCGGCCGGCGTGCACGGCGAGGCTGGGGTATGATCGGATGGCGAGAGAGTGGGGAGAAACGCCATGGCCTACATCGAGTCCGGCACCGTACACGATGCCGACGCCCACATCATGGAAACCGCCGAGTTCCTGGCTGGATTCGCCAGCGAGCGGGTGAAAGGTCACATCATGGGCATCGACGGCACCGGGTCGGTGGCCAGCAGTGCGGCGGAGCTGGAAGAGATCCTGTCCAGGCAGCGTGATCCCGAATACCGGGCCCGGGACGCCGAGGAGATCATGCTCCGCAAGAACTGGGCCGCCACCGGCGCCCTGTTCAAGGAGGACCGGCCGGCGGCGCTGGATCTGATCGGCGTGGCCAGCCAGCTCGTCTTCAACACCTTCGTCAACGGCCACCTGGCGCGGCTGGAAAAACACAGCGACGATCTGGACCTGATCTACGGAGTAGCCGAAGCGCACAACCGCGCCATGCTGGACTTCTGCAGCGTCGATCGCCGGCTGCTGTCCACCGGCTACGTACCGCTGGCGGATTTCGATCGCACCCGCCAGGCCGCCGCAGCGGCGCTGCGGGACGGCTTCAAGGCGCTGCTGATTCCCTCCCAGTGTCCCCGCACCCACTCGCCGAGCCACACCGGGCTGTCGCCGCTGTGGGCCATGGCAGAGGAAGCCGGAGTGCCCGTGGTATTCCACGTCGGCGGCGGCGGTGAGCTGCTGGATCCCATGTACTTCCAGAACGGACTGCCCATTCCGCCGGACTTCCACGGCGGTGCGGAAAATTTCCGCTCCGTGGATTACATGGCCATCCCCACGCCGGTGATGCAGACCCTGGCCACCCTCATCATCGACGGCGTCATGGAGCGGCACCCGGCGCTGATGTTCGGAGTAATCGAGCAGGGCGCCGGCTGGCTGCCGAGCTGGATGCGCTACCTGGACAGCGCCCACGCCGCCTTCCACCGCATGGAGGAGCGCCTGCAGGCGTTGTCGCTGAAGCCCTCCGACTATGTCCGCCGGCAGATCCGCGCCACTCCGTATCCGGCCGAGGATGTGGGTTGGATCATGCGCGAAGGCGGGCCGGAACTGCCGCTGTTCTCGTCGGACTATCCTCACGTGGAGGGCGGCCGGAACCCCGTCAAGCGCTTCGAGTCGAGCCTGGATGCCGCCAGCGCCACCGAGCGCGACGGCTTCTACCGGCGCAACTTCGAATCGCTCATGGGCGGAGCCCTGGCGGCCTGAGACCCCCGGCTACGGGCCCGCCGGGGCCGGGTCGGTCAGCCAGTCCAGGATGCGCGCGTTCTCCTCCACCGGGTAGGTATGGCTGAGATCGTCCAGTTCCCGGTACACCACGCTGGCCCCGGCTGCGGTCAACGCGTCCCGGGCCATCCGCGCGACGTCCACGGGAAACATCCAGTCGAGCCCACCGTGCACCAGATAAACGGGCAGTCCGCGCAGCCGTTCGGCACTGGCCGCCGCCAGCAGCATGGGATGAAACGACGCCGAAATCGGCGCCAGATGGGTGAACGGACTGTCGTCCTGCAGGCCGGACAGATAGCTGAAGGTGCCGCCGTCGGACATGCCGGTCAGCAGCAGCCGGCGCTCGTCCACGGGCCAGCGGGCGCGCACGTGCTCCAGCATGGCCAGCAGGTTTTCGGTGTCGATGTCGGGACCCATCAGTGACCAGGTGTCCGAGCGCGCCGTGGGCGCAATGACCAGCGCGCCGTAGCTGCGCGCCTCGCGCAGCCAGGTCCACAGGAAGCGGCGGCCGTGACCGCTGCCGCCGTGCAGCGCCACGACCAGCGGCGCCGGTTCGTCGGCGTTCTGGTACTCGGGCACGTACAGCGAAAAACCACCCCGCTCCTCGGCCGCGTTGCCGGCGTGCATGACGCCGGTATCCTGCCGGGCCGGGTCGGCATTCAGCAGCCGCGCCTGCAGGGTTTCGTCGTCGCGACGTCCGGGACTCAGGAAGTACCGGTTCACCGGCGGCAGCATGAAGGCCACGGGGTACAGCATTTCCACGGCCCTGGAGTGCAGGCCGAGCGCACGGTAGGCGGCCAGGACCGGATTGCTGCGCTGCAGGCATCCGGCCAGGCCGTCGAAGGCCTCGCCCGCAAGGCGAGCCGACTCGGCAGCGTGGTGGCTGAAGGTCTGCAGGTGTTCCGGCCAGCGGACAGCGGCGAACAGGGCCAGCCCGTCCGCCAGGGGCGCCTGAAACACGCCCACTTCCTGCACCAGGGCCGGCAGATCCGGCGGATTGAGCTGGCGGCCGGCATGGGCCAGGGCCTCCAGGCCCTGGAGCAGCGGCGGGATCAGCGCCGTGGTGGCATCCAGGAGCGCATCGGTATCATCGGCCATGTGCGAAGCCCAGGTTCCCAATCCAGTACGGCGAACCCCGGCCCTGGCAGGCACGGGGCGCGGTGGTCACAGTCACCATAACACCGCCGCATCGGTTAAAGTCGAGGCAGGAGGCAAGATCGCCATGGCACAGTTCGATCGCAGCGCCGAAGACGTGGGTAACGTGCTGGCCCTCGAGCATGTCAACCTGACCGTGCCGGATCAGGGTCTGGCAGCCCTGTTCTACGTGACCGGCCTGGGGTTCACGCGCGACCCCTACATAGACTTCGGCACGCGCAACATGTGGATCAACGCAGGCCGGCAGCAGTTCCATCTGCCACTGGGTGAGCCTCAGCGCTTCCGCGGCCGCATCAGCGTGGTCGTTCCCGACCTGGACGATCTGCAGCGCCGGCTGGACCGGCTCTTCAAACCCCTGGCCGGTACCTGCTTCGACTACCGCCGGGACGACGAAGGCGTGCATGTCCGCTGCCCCTGGGGCAATGACATACTGGCCAACGGGCCGCAGGCGTTCGCGCCGATGGCGCTCGGCCTGCCGAGGGTCGAGGTCGACGTTGCGGTTGGCGCCGCGGCCGGCATCGGCCGTTTCTACCGGCAGGTCATCGGCTGTCCGGCCACCGATCACGGCGATCGGGTCGAGGTCCGCATGGGAGCCAATCAACGTCTGGTGTTCCGCGAATCCGACGCGGCGCCGCCCGCCTACGACGGCCACCACATCGCCGTCTACGTCGCCAGTTTCTCCGGCCCTCACGACTGGCTGGCAGAGCGCCAGCTCGTCACCGAGGAGTCCGATGCGCATCAGTACCGGTTTCAGGCCATCGTCGATCCCGACAGCGGCGCCACCCTGACCGAACTGGAGCACGAGGTCCGCTCCCTGGGCCACCCCATGTACGATCGTCCGCTGGTCAACCGCGACCCGGCGGTCGGCTTCTTCAACTACCGCCAGGGCAGTGAGGTATTCAAACCGGCATGAGCGAAGCACCCGATCTGGTCCAACTCGAGGAAGAACCCTACTACCTGCCGCTCGGCGACGAGGTCGACGTTTTTCAGGCCGCCTACGACGCCCGTCTGCCGGTACTGCTGAAAGGCCCCACCGGATGCGGCAAGACCCGCTTCGCCGAGCACATGACCTGGCGGCTGTTCCGGCAGCGGGAACGCAAGAACGTGCCCGTCCCCCTGATCACCATCGCCTGTCACGAGGACCTGACCGCCACCGACATGGTGGGGCGGTTCCTGCTGCGTGGTGACGAAACGGTGTGGAGCGACGGCCCCCTCACCCGCGCCGTCAGAAGCGGCGCCATCTGTTACCTGGACGAGATTGTCGAAGCGCGCAAAGACACCACGGTGCTGATCCACTCGCTTACCGACCACCGGCGCCTGCTGCCCATCGACAAAACCGGCGAACTGCTCGCCGCCCATCCGGACTTCCTGCTCGTCATCTCCTACAACCCGGGCTATCAGAGCGTTCTCAAAGACCTCAAGCCCAGTACCCGGCAGCGTTTCGTGAGCCTGGCCTTCGATTACCCCGACGTGGAACGGGAGGCCGAAATCATCCGTCACGAATCCGGCGTGGATGCCGTCGCGGCGGAACGGCTGGCGGTGATCGGCGAGCGGGTGCGCAACCTCAGCGAACATGGTTTCGAAGAAGGCGTCAGCACCCGGCTGCTGATCTACACCGGCGAACTGATCGGGCGCGGCATCGACCCGCGCCGCGCCGCCGAAATTGCCATCGTATTCGCCGTCTCGGACGACGCCACGGTGCAGGAAGCCATCGCCGACATCGTCGACACCGTCCTGCCGTGAGCGCAAGCGGCCGGCTCGAACTCGCCCCTCTGGAGGAACGGCTGGCGCTGTTCGCCGAAGGCATCGCCGGCCGCTACTTCCATATCCGCCCCGGCAGCGAGTTTGCCGGACGCAGCCTGGCACTGGGTGACGACGTCAGTGCCCTGACCCACGACACCGTGTACCTGCCGGAAACCCTGGATGCCCCCGATGGCGCCGCTTATCGGGTTCTGACCCTGCAGCAGCTCTGTCACCGCCAGTTCGGCAGCTACACTTTCCGCTTCGCCGACGCCATGGCGCACCTGCCGGACCGGCCGGTCCGCGAGTTGCCGGACCTGGGCGGCCGGGCCAGCGACCTGGAACGTTTCTACCGGCAGTACCAGCATCCCGCGCTGATCAGCCGGCTGTTCCGGCTCTGCGAGCGGATTCGCGTGGACACCCTGATGCGCCGCCACTACCCCGGCATCGGCCGTCACCTGGAGCGGTACCACCGTCACCTGCTGCAACGCCACCCGCCGGAACCGGTGACCACCCTCGGCGAGGCGCTGCACGCGCTGGAATGCCAGAGCCGTGGACTGCGCACCGAGGTGATCGTGGCCATGGATCTGAGCGGCGCGCTGGCTCCCGCATGCGCGGCGCTGAATGCACTGACCGGCGATCCGGGCGATGTCTATCGCGCCGCGGCGGCCGCGGATGCCGCTTACCGGTCACTGTCCGCCCTGATCGTGATGCGCGATGGCCCAGGCCAGTTACCGCTGCAGGAAGAATTCTCCGATCCTGCCACCTGGATGCAGCGCGAGGCGCGCCTGGAAGACTGGCGCGATGACCTGGCGGCCATGGAAGCGGCGCTGTCCGTGGAGATGCTGGACGGTGACGAGGTGGAAGCCGCTTCCGGCGAACTCGGTGACGGCGAGCTGCGGCCCGACGACGTGGACATCCGGGCGCTGGCCAACGATCGGGACACCCTGGCCCGGCGCATCGACATGGAACGATCGGCCCTGCGCGACGCCATGGGCGCCAGCCAGGCGCATTCGCGCAGCTTCCGTTACGACGAATGGGACTATCTGGCGCACCGCTACCGGAGCCGCTACTGCCGCCTGTTCGAGCAACGCCAGGAACCGGACCACGAGCGCGATCTGGCCAGCTTCCAGGCCGTGATCCGCGAGCACCGGGCCGGCGTGCAGCGGCGCCTGGAGCAGATAAAACCGCTTGGCTATCAGCGCGTGTTCCGGGTCGCCGATGGCGATGAGCTGGACTTCAACGCGGTGATCCAGGCCCGCCAGGACATCCGGGTGGGCCTGTCACCGGACGAGCGGGTCTACAGCCGCCGCGACCGGGTGCACCGCGACGTCTGCGCGGCGTTTCTGGTGGACCTGTCCGCTTCCACCGACGATCCGCTGGAACCGCCGCCGCCTGCGCCGCCCGACGAGGACGACCCGTTCCTGTGGGGCCGGTCCGCGCCAGCCGCCGCCCTCGCCAACACCGAACCCGAGCACGAACCGCGCCGTATCATCGACGTGCAGCGTGACGCCATGCTGGTGATGTCCGCGGCGCTCGAGAACCTGGGCGACAGCTACGGCGTTTACGGCTTCTCCGGCTACGGCCACGACTGCGTGGAAGTGTTCGTGGCCAAGGAGCCGGACGAACCCTTCGGTCGCAACACGCTGGCCGCCATCGCCGGCATGAAACCCCGGCGCAGCACGCGCATGGGCCCCGCCATCCGGCACGCGGTGCGCAAGCTGGTGGATTCCGGAAACGCCCTGAAGGTGCTGCTGATACTCAGCGACGGTTTTCCACAGGACTGCGACTACGGGCCGGAACGCGGAGACCACGAGTACGGGGTTCAGGACACCGCCAAAGCCCTGCAGGAGGCGGCGGCAAAAGGAGTGGAGACGTTCTGCGTGACCGTGGACCGGTCCGGGCACGACTACCTGAAACGGATGTGTCCGGACGCGCGCTACCTGGTGATCGAAGAGATCGAGGACCTGCCCGAGCAGTTATCCAAGGTCTACGAGGCGCTGACCGCCTGAGCGGCAGCGCCTTGAGGGACGGGCGCCGTCAGTCTTCGCCCATGACGCCGAAGATCTGCAGCAGCGACAGGAACAGGTTGTAGATGGACACGTACAGCGTGATCGTCGCGAGCAGATAGTTGGTTTCCCCGCCGTGCACGATAGCGCTGGTCTGGAACAGGATAGCCGCACTGGCGAACAGCACGAAGCCGGCCGAAATGGCGGTATGCATGCCCGACAGATCGAACAGCCAGGACAGCAGGACCGCGCCCATCAGCACGAAGAAGCCCACCACCAGGAATCCCGACAGGAAGCTGAAGTCCTTGCGGGTGATCAGCGCGTAAGCCGACAGACCCACGAAGGCCACTGCCGTGGTGCCCAGGGCCGACGCCACCAGTTGCGATCCGTTCGACAGGCTCAGGTACACGTTCAGGATCGGCCCCAGGGTGTATCCCAGGAAGCCGGTGAACATGAACACCCAGAACAGACCCCAGACACTGTTCGCGGTTTTGTGCACGGCGAACAGCAGACCAAAGAAACCGACCAGGGTCAGGATGAATCCCGGATGGGGTGCATTGAGGGCCATGGAGACGCCGGCCACTACCGCACTCCACGCCAGGGTCATGCCCAGCAGCAGGTAGGTATTGCGCAGAACCCGGTTGATCTCGATGGCGCCGGTCCGAACCGGCGACGCCGACACCGCGCCAGGCGCGCTGGAAAACGGTTGCGGGTTACGTTCTGCCATGTTTTTCCTCTGTAAATCAGTCATTTAGCACTACTTGAGCCGATTTCCGGCCCGCCTGGGGATTAGACCGCCAGAAAGCCGGAATGTCACCCTGCTCGACACTATATAGAGATGCCGTCAACGGTTTTCAAGCAGAGTCGTACGTCGGGCCAGGCACCGCCGTGGCGGGGTCGAACGCCGTCAGATGTCCGCCGTGCGCTCGATCTCGTAAAGCTTGTCCTGCTCGATGGCTTCCTGCTGGGCCGTGAGCTGTTCCTCCACCGCCTCGTACGTGTCGAACCGGGCGACGTGGAACAGCGCCTCACCGCCATTCACCAGCGGCAGATTGTTGAGGCCGATGACGATGCCTTCGCCCTTGGCCTTGAGGTAACTCTCCGGGCCGCCGAACGGCGCTGAGATCACCCCCAGGGTATCGCCCCGGCGGACCCGCGCGCCGAGCTTGGCCAACGGCCGGAAGACGCCATCCGTGGGCGCCCGGTACCACATGGTGGAGCGGGCCACGTAGGGCTCGGCCAGCCACGGTTTGCGCCGCGCCGGCAGCATGCCCAGACCGCGCATGACGTTGGTGATGCCCCGGACCCCGGCCACGATGGACTTCTCGTCCAGACGCAGCGCCTCGCCGGCCTCGTAGGTGATCACCGGGATGCCGGCATCGTGAGCGGCCGCCCGCAGGCTGCCGTCGATCAAGCCGGAGTTGACGATCACCGGGAGTTCGAAGCTGTGAGCCATCTCCTCTACCGCCGTCTGGTCCAGGTCGGCACGGAGCTGGGGCAGGTTCTCGCGGTGTACCGCCCCGGTGTGCAGATCGATGATGTGGCTGCAGCGAGTCACCACCTCGGAGAAGAACAGGTGAGCGACCCGCGAGCCCAGCGAGCCTTCGGCGGTTCCGGGAAAACACCGGTTCAGGTCGCGCCGGTCCGGCAGATAACGGGACCGGTGAATGAAGCCGAACAGATTCACCACCGGTACCAGCACCAGGCTGCCGCGCAGGCGGCTCAGCACCTTGAGGGCGCGCAGCCGGCGGATGATCTCGACCCCGTTCAGTTCGTCGCCGTGGATTGCCGCGCAGACCAGCAGCACCGGCCCGTCGAGACGGCCGCAGATCACCTCCACCGGCATGTCCAGGGGAGTGTGGGTATAGAGCTGGGCGCCGGGCAGGTCGAAAGCCTGCCGCTCGCCGGACCCGACCTTGACCCCGGCGATCTCGATGCCGGGATTGCGCGGGATCCTCGCCCCCGGGGAGGGCTCTGGTGGGTTGCTGTTGCCGGCCATACTCAGCCTTTGCCCCGGGTGCGGGTGCGCCCGGGTTTTGCGTTCTCCTCGATGAACTTAATGATGGACGAAGCGACGTCCTTTCCGGAAGCGTTCTCGATGCCCTCCAGGCCCGGAGAACTGTTGACCTCCAGCACCAGCGGGCCGTGATTGGAGCGGATCAGGTCGACCCCGGCCACGTTGAGGCCCATGGCCTTCGCCGCCCGCACCGCAGTGCGCCGCTCGGTCGGGGTGATCTTGGCCAGCTCCGCGGTGCCGCCGCGATGCAGATTGGAGCGGAACTCGCCGGGCTTGCCGGTGCGCTGCATGGCCGCCACCACCTTGTCGCCGACGATGAAGCAGCGCACGTCGGTGCCTTTGCTCTCGGCAATGAACTCCTGAACCATGATGTCGACGTTGATGCCGAGAAACGCCTCGATCACGCTCTCGGCCGCTTTTCGCGTTTCCGCCAGCACTACCCCCACCCCCTGGGTGCCTTCCAGCAGCTTCACCACCAGCGGCGCGCCGCCCACCATGTCGATGAGATCGGGAATGTCGTCCGGTGAGTGGGCAAACCC
Source organism: uncultured Gammaproteobacteria bacterium (assembly GCA_942491135.1). GTDB lineage: Bacteria > Pseudomonadota > Gammaproteobacteria > Pseudomonadales > Azotimanducaceae > UBA7803. Next base: position 425,335 of record CALNZS010000017.1, read on the forward strand.
GGTCACCGGCATGCCGATGTCGCGCCGGGCCAGGAGCTGCATGGAACGCAGCTTGTCCCGCGAACGCGAAATGGCCACCGACTCGTTCACCGAGTACACGTTCATCATTTCGAACTGACGCACCACGGCGCAGCCATAGAAGGTGACGGATGCGCCGATGCGCGGAACGACGGCGTCGATGTTGCTGAGTTCCTCGCCCCGGTAGTGGATGGACGGCCGCGCCATGGCCATGTTCATGTAGCAGCGCAGGGTGTCCACCACCACGGGTGTATGGCCACGCTCCTTGGCCGCTTCCACCAGCCGCCGGGTGGAATACAGGCGCGGGTTGCGGGACAGAATCGCGATCTTCATGACGGCTCCTCGTGCCGGGCCCCCGCGCCGTGCCCGGACAGTCGTTTGCTTTGCGGATCGGGGCCCGCCAGGTAAGAAGCGGCCGGATCCACCAGGTAACGGCCACGAATGGCGGTGCGGCCCAGCAGCATCCGGAAACCCATGCTGTCGCGATCGGTCAGCGTCACCTCGATGGGCCACCGGGCTCCGGCCAGACACACTTCGGTTTCGATGACGAAACGCTGCTCCTCGTGGCCACCGGAATCACGGACCACCCGCCGATCGCGAACCGGCGCCTCGCAGCAGATCTCCACATCGGCGCTGCGTTGACGGGGGTGCACCCAGAACCGCACCCACGGGGCCCCATCGCTGTCGAACGCCTCGACCCGGAAGGTGTGCAGCGCCGAGGTGCGCGCGCCGGTATCGACCTTGGCCTTGACGGCATCGATGCCAAGCCCGGGCAGGCTGACCCACTCACGCCAGCCGAGTTGTTGCTGATCGGCCATTGGGCGACACCTTGTGTCCTGTCTGGCTGATTTGTTGATTTTCAGAGGGCGCAGAAACGACAAATACAAGGCGCACTGTGCCGCCAATGTCTGGACATTGGCAAGCAGTGTAACGCGGTAGTTGGCGTTTCTGCGCCCTCCCTGAAGGGCGCGTCCCACAAGCCCTGTGGCGGTGTTGCGTTCCTTGGCAATGGATCGACCATTGCCCGCGGAACAACGCCTAGCCACAGCGCTTGTGGGACGCGCTGAAACTCAACGAATCAGCCAGGCAGGACACTAGCCCTTGCGGCGGTCCAGAACCAGTGTCCCGTCCAGGTGCACGTCGCGCTGCGGGAACGCCACCACGATGTCGGCCGCGGCAAAGGCGCCATCGAGGGCGAAGCGCAGGTCGCTGCAGATGGACCGGACCTCCATGGCGGACTTCGCCTGGGTCCAGAAGAACACCTCGAATACCAGCGCGTTGTCGCCGAAGTCGTCGAAGATCGCCGTTGGCGCAGGGGTGCTCATGATCCTGTCGTGATCCGCGCAGGCCTCGAGCATCAGCTCACGTACCTGGTGCACCGGCGAACCATAGGCCACGCCGACCTTGACACTGGTGCGGATGCGCTGGTCCATGAGCGTCCAGTTGATCACCGTGCTTTCCAGCAGGGTGCTGTTCGGCACCAGCATGTGGACACCGTCCGTGCGCTGAATGCGGGTCGAACGGTTGTTGATGGCCTCCACCCGGCCGCGGGCATCGCCGATCTCGATGAAGTCGCCGATGCGGATTGGCCGCTCGCCCATGAGTATCCAGCCGCTGATGAAGTTGTTGATGATGTTCTGGGCGCCGAAGCCGACGCCAATGGCGATGGCGCCGGACACGAAGGCAAAAGCGGTCAGCGGAATGCCCAGGATCGCCAGCGCGGTGAGCACAACCATGGCCATGAGGCCGTAGAACAGCACCCGGCGCACCAGTTGCACCATGTCCGGCCCCACGGCCATGGCCCGCATCCGGGCCGACACCAGGCGCTCCAGCAACCGCACAACCACCAGCCCGGCGAGCACCGCGGTGACCGCCAGCAGCACCTGCCCGACGGTCAGCTTGGCGTCGCCGGTGGTGACGATGACGGTACTGAGGAAATCGTTCAGCCACTCCATCAGGGACTCGACGTCTTCCAGCGCTTCGTCGACGGCACCGTCCATGATGCGCCAGCAGGCCGGCTAGTTCGCCGGCGCAACGCCGAGGCTGCCCAGCGTGGCAGCCATGTCCTCGGCCGACGTTTCCGGCGTCACCTCGCGGTCGATGGCGAGGATGCGGCCGTCGGCGCCGATGTAGAACGTGTGGCGCAGCGCATAACCGCGCTCGCTCAATACGCCGTAGGCCTGGGCGGTTTCCCTGGAGGGATCACTCAGCAGGGGAAAGTCCGCGTTCTGCTCCGCCGCAAAGCCGGCGTTGTCCGCCACCGGGTCGACGCTGGCCATGAAGTAGGTCACGTCGTACTCACGAATCAGATGGCCTTTTTCGGCCAGCGACTTGCACTCGATGGTACAGCCGCTGGTATACGCTTTGGGAAACCAGGCCAGCACCACCGCCTGCTCGCCGCGGAAATCACTGAGGGAGTAGGTTTCGCCGTCGGACCCTTCGAGCGTGAAATCCGGCGCCGGGTCGCCGACCGCCAGCGTCCCGGCGCCGGCATCCGGTGCCACACCCGACAGCAGCAGCAGAGCCAGCGCCGCGGCGGCAGCCGTTACCCGATTCGTTCCTGACATGCGCGTTTCCTCCCCTGTGGGCCGTGATAGTCTGGTCCCTTCCGCAGCAAAAGATCAATCGTCATCCATCAGGAGGGAGCCTCGTGAAATACGCGAATCTTGGCAACACCGGCCTTCGAGTCTCCCGCATCTGCCTCGGCATGATGTCCTACGGCTCCAGCGCCTGGCGCGACTGGGTGCTGGAGTACGACGATTCGCTGCCGTTCATTTCCGCCGCGCTGGAAGCCGGCATCAACTTCTTCGACAGCGCCGACGTTTATTCCAACGGCGCCTCCGAGGAGGTGCTCGGCCGGGCCCTGCGCGAGCTCAGCGTCGACCGTGAAGACGTGGTGATCGCCACCAAGTGCTTCAACGGCACCCACGGCCGGGCCCGTAACCGCTGGGGCCTGTCCCGCAAACACGTGATGGCGGCCTGCGACGCATCACTGGAACGCCTGGGCACCGACTACATCGACCTGTATCAGATCCACCGCTTCGACTACCGCACTCCCATGGAGGAAACCATCGAAGCCCTGTCGGATCTGGTGGCGTCGGGGAAGGTACGTTACCTGGGCGCCTCCAGCATGTTCGCCTGGCAGATGGCCAAGTACCTGTTCACCGCCGATGCCCTGGGCGGCGTTCGCTTCGCGACCATGCAGAACCACTACAACCTGATCTACCGCGAGGAAGAGCGGGAGATGATCCCGCTGTGCGTCGACCAGAAAGTCGGCCTGATTCCCTGGAGCCCGCTGGCCCGGGGCTATCTGGCACGCACCCGGGAGACTATCGGCGAGACCACCCGTGCCGGCTCGGACTCCATCGCCGGCCAGCTCTACACCCGCGAGTCGGACCTGGACATCGTCGACGCCAACGCCCGGCTGGCGGAGCGGCTCGGGGTCAAACCCGCCCAGACCGCACTGGCCTGGATGCTCGGCAAACCCGGCATCGTGGCGCCCATCATCGGCGCCACCCAGCCACATCACCTGCAGGACGCGGTGGATGCCGTGGACCTGGAGTTGTCCGACGAGGACGTGAACACGCTGGAAGCCGCCTACCAGCCGCATCCGGTGCTGGGGCACGGCTGAAGCGACCGCAGGGCAGGTATCAGCCGGCCCGGGCGCCAACGGCACGCAACATGGCGTCCGTGATGGGCCGGCGAGCCTGCGGATAGTCTTCCCAGGGATCACCGGCCAGAGCCCGCAAGCGTCTGCGCACCGACTGCATGCTGTAACGGTCCCCCGTCATCTTCGGTCCCAGTTCATCGCGCCGGATCGGGGTCGCCACCGGCGCACCCGGGCGCGCCCGGGTCGAGTAACAGGCGATGGCGGTGTTGCCCCGGCTGTTGCGAAGGTGGTCGACGAAGATCCGGCCATGACGCTCCGTCTTCGCCATACGGGTGGTGAAGCGGCCGGGGTCTTCCTGAGCCAGCCGGTCAGCCAGCGCTTTCGCGAACCGACTCAGGTCCTGCCATCCGACTCCGGGCACGAGCGGAGCGACCAGATGCAGGCCTTTGCCGCCGGTAGTGCGCAGGAAGGCATGTAATCCAATGGCCCGAAGTCGATCGTGCAGCAAACGGGCCGCCTCGAGCATCACGGACCACGACAGCGCCGGGTCCGGATCGAGGTCGAGCACCAGCGTATCGGGACGTTCGACGTCGTCCACGGTACATCCCCAGGGATGCAGTTCCAGTGTTCCCGCCTGAACCAGTGCCACGACATGCGCAATGTCCTGCACGTACAGATACTCGCCGCTGCCTTCGCGCTCGCGAATCCACAGCCTCGGGACCTCGGGCCGAATGGCCGGACCCGGATGCTTCTGGAAGAAGCAATTCCCTTTCCGCCCTTCCGGGCACCGCAACACAGAGAGAGGCCGGTTGCGCAGGTACGGCATGATCCAGTCCGCGATCTCCAGGTAGTAGCGCGCCAGAGCCAACTTGGTCACGCCGAGCTGCGGATACAGCACCCGATCGGGATGGCTGATGACAACCCCCGCTACGTTCGCCTGTCGCCGCCGGCCGGCTTGTGCTGATCTCGCCATCAGGTGACTCGCCCTGGTGTCACGCCATTAGAACCACTCCCGACGACTTTGCAAGCCATGTGCCTGTCACCCCGGCGGCGGCAAATCCGCCCGGGCCGTCGTCCGGCGGATTGTCAGGCGTCGGGCGGGTCCGCTACCCTGCGAATTCCGGGCCGGGAGGAAGTGGATCCAGGGTGAAGTTTTTCGCCGCCATGATGCGCTGGCTGCTGGTGCCGGTATCGGCCGTCGCCATTGCCGGTCTCGGCTTCGCCACCGGCCGCTGGATCGTCAGCGCCGCCGGGCACCGCTGCGCACCGGAGTTCCACGCCGGCGGCGCCTGTGTCGAGTCCTGGCACACCGGTCTGATCGAAACCGTGGTGTACGCCGGACTGATCGTAACGGTGCCCGCGCTGATCATCGTGCCGGTTCTGATTGCGCCGGCCTTGCGGCGAACCCTGGCGATCATCGTCGCGTCCATCCTGCTCGGCTCGCTATTCACCTTCTATCGGGTGACGGGCTGGGCCGAGTTGCTGGCCCCGCTGATCGTCGCCGCGCTGTGCGCCGCCGTGACCCTCTGGTGGATCTGGTCCAGGAGTCGAACCGCAAGATGACCATTCCGACCATGAAGCAACGTCCCTTCCGTCTGCTCGTGCTGCTGGTGCAGGTACTGCTGACCCCAGCGCTGGCCAGCGCGGCCCAGGACATTCCGCGGCTGCCCGACGGCAAACCGGACCTGAACGGGGTGTGGCAGGTGTTGAACAGCGCCAACTACGATCTGCTGGCCCACTCGGCCCGCGCCGCCATGGCAATGCGACCGGGGCCGTTCGGCCCGGTGCCGGCGACGGAAGTGGTGGCGCTGGGGGCCGTCGGCGCGGTCCCCGGCGGGGTTGGCGTGGTGGACGGCAACGAGATTCCCTATACGCCGGAAGCACGCCAGCGGCAGCGTGACAATCAGGCCAACTGGCTGGACCGGGATCCCGAGATAAAGTGCTACCTGCCCGGCGTTCCGCGCGCCACCTACCTGCCCTTCCCGTTCCAGATCTTTCACAGCGAAAGCGCCCTGTTCATCGCTTACGAGTTTGCCGGCGCAACCCGCAACCTGGCCCTGGAAGATCCCGGCGAAGCTCCGGTGGATTCCTGGATGGGCCAGTCCCACGCGCGCTGGGACGGTGACACCCTGGTGGTGACGGTCACCGGTCAGAACGACCGCACCTGGTTCGACCGCTCCGGCAACCACCACAGCGACGCCATGACGGTGACCGAACGCTACACCCTGGTGAATCCGCACGTGCTGGAATACCAGGCGACCATCGACGATCCCAGGACCTTCACCCGGCCGTGGACGATCCGCATGCCCATCTACCGGCGGGTGGGGGCGGACGCCCGGCTCATGCAGTTCAAATGCGTCGAGTTCGTCGAAGAGCTGTTGTACGGGCACCTGCGCAAGGAGCCCCTGGACGGTCCCCCCACCGGGGGCAAGGAGCCGACCGATGACTGACCGCTCAATACCCCGTCCGCTGTCCGGCGTGCTGTTGCTGGCGGTCTGCACCTGCGCCGCGGCGGCCACGGCGGCGCCGGCAGACAGTGCCGGCGCCAACTGGGAGGCGCCGCGCACCTATCACGGGGACCCGGATCTGCAGGGATTATGGACCAGCGCCACCATCACCGCCCTGGAACGGCCGCGGCAGTTCGACGCCCTGGTTCTGAGCGAAGCCGAAGCCGCCGCCTGGGAGCAACAGAACTCCGAATTCTTCGAGGCCATCGACGAGATTCCCGAGGAAGGCCTGCAGGTCGGCGGCGACGTGGGCGGCTACAACTCGTTCTGGATGGACCCGGGCACCCGCGCCCTGCGGGTAGGGGACGAGATCCGCAGCAGCATCATCGTCTCACCGGCCAACGGCAAACTGCCCATGCGGCTGGGGGCACGGGCCAAGATGGCGGATTTCTTTCTGCGCATTCAGGGTGGATTCGACGGACCGGAGCAGCGGCCCCTGGGCGAGCGCTGCATCGTCGGCTTCGGGTCCACCGGCGGCCCGCCCATGCTGCCGGTGCTGTACAACAACAACTACCAGATCGTGCAGTCGCCGGGCTACGTCATGATCCTGGTGGAAATGAACCACGACGCGCGCATCATCCGCATCGGCGGGGACCATCTGCCGGACGACGTCCGCCCCTGGCTCGGCGACTCCGTGGGGCACTGGGACGGCGATACCCTGGTGGTGGAGACCACCAACTTCCATCCCGGTCAGAGTTTCCGGGCAGCCATCAAACATCAGCTCTACCTGACCCCCGATGCGGTCGTCATCGAACGCTTCACACGAGTCAGCGACAGTGAGATCGTCTATGCCTTCGAGGTGGACGATCCCGGCGCCTATACCGAGGCCTGGGCCGGAGAACTGACCCTGCGTCACACCGATGGGCCGATCTACGAATACGCCTGTCACGAGGGCAACTACGCCATGTCGGGTATCCTGGCCGGCGCCCGGCTGGCCGAAAATCCGCCGCCGGAAGACGAGGAACCGTGAGCGTGCCATCGCACCATCTGGCCCAACTCAACGTCGCCCGGCCGCTGTATGCGCTGGAATCACCGCGCATGCGCGGGTTCGTCGACAATCTGGAACGGATCAACGCGCTGGCGGAGAATTCGCCGGGGTTCGTCTGGCGGCTGCAGTCGGAGGCCGGTGACGCCACCGCCTTCAGCATCTTCGACGCGGTGACCCTGCCCAACCTCAGCGTGTGGCGTGACCTGCCGTCGCTGCACCAGTTCGTCTACGGCTCCGCCCACGTCGAGATTCTGAAGCTGCGCCGCCACTGGTTCGAGAAAGCCGCCGAGGCCCACAGCGTGCTGTGGTGGCTCGACGCCGGCCATACCCCGACCCTGGCCGAGGCCCAGGCGCGCCTGGAACGTCTGCGCGCCGACGGGCCGACGCCCGCGGCATTCACCTTCCGGCAGCCGTTTGCCGCGCCGGGACACCATCCGTCCGAGGCGCCGCAGCCGCTGGCCGAGGACTGCCCGGCATGAGTGCCGACCCGGAGATACGCATCGGCGTCATCGGTGACCTGCACAGCTTCTGGGACGAGCGCGACGTCAGTTACTTCGACGGCACCAACTACCACCTGCTTTACTTCACCGGCGACCTGGGCGGCGGCACCGTGTCCAGCAGCCTGCGCATGGCGCGCGTCATGGCCCGGCTGAACAAACACGCGCTGGTGATGCCGGGCAACAACGACACCGGCGACATCGACGAACTGTCCGCCGAACTCAATCATCGGCAGGGAATCCGTAAACTCACGGCCATTCGAACCGGCGCCGCGGCGGACCTGATGCAGCAGCCCACTCAGGTGCGCCTGTGCGGGTACAGCCTGCACCGGCTGTGCCATGACGCTCTGGACGTGACTCTGCTGGCAGCGCGGCCACACAGCCTGGGCGGTCCCGAACTGTCCTTTCCCGATTACATGCGCGCCACCTACGGCGTCGCCAGCCTTTCGGACTCCAGCGAGCGCCTGAAGCAACTGGTCCGCGACGCGCCCTCCCGCGACCTGGTGTTCTTCGCCCACAACGGCCCCAAGGGCCTGGGTGCGGATCCGAACGACATGTGGGGCTGCGACTTCAAAGCGGATGGCGGCGACTGGGGCGATCAGGACCTGACCGACGCCATCGACTACGCGCGCGCGTGCGGCAAACGGGTGCTGGCGGTGGTCGCGGGACACATGCACCTCGGCACCCGCTGCGGCCGCGAACGGCCATGGCTGAGCCAGCGCGACGGCATAACCTACGTCAATGCAGCCCGGGTCCCGCGGATCTTCGCCGACGGGTCCGGCGAATGGCGCCACCACGTGGCGCTCACCGTCGGCGCCCACGGCGTCGCGGTCCGCGAGGTCGTCGTCGAGGGCTGAAACGCCAGCGGCTCAGTCCATGGCGCCAAGCAGTTCGGTCACTCGCCGGTCCGACAAACCGAAGTGTTCCTGAACCGACCTGAGCACCTGATGCTCCTGCACGTCCACCCGATCGTCCGCCAGCGCGGCCACCGCGGCCAGGGTAAACGCGGTATCCCGGTCCTCGCGGTCGCTGCCGAAACCGGCGCCGATGCGCGCCAGGCACTGTTCCAGCCCCTGCTGGCGCACCCGGTCCTCGAAGCGGCCGAGCATGTCGTCCACGGCGGCCGGCGGCACCGGCGCATCGGAGAGCACGGACAACGCGGCGGTCATGGCCTGATGTTCCTGATCCGCACCGGCCCCGTCGGCCATCATCACCAGGTACATGGTTTCGGCGAACGGCTCGAGCCGCCGCAGCATGGCGTCGGCCAGATCCGTGCCTTGGGGAACGGCGTGTTCGAGCAACTGATCGCGTACCCGGCGCACCGCTTCCCGGTCGATGTCCATCACGCCAGCGCGCCGGTCGAGCGCAGCGCGTAAAGCACCCGGCCCTTGGCGCACAGCCGGCCGCTGTCGTTGGACACCGCCACGTCCACCACACAGAGCTGGCGCCCGCGTTTGAGCACATTGGCCTCGGCGTCCAGCCAGGCGCCATGGGCCTGCCGCAGATAACTGACCTGCAGATCCGCCGTGCCCGCCGGCTGCACCCCTTCGCGCATCCCGGTAAACACCGCCGGAATGGTGACCATGTCGATCAGGGTCGCAATGACACCGCCGTTGACGCTGCCACCCACGCCCGTCGGGGTGCTTTCGGTCACTGTGAGCCGCAGCCGCGCGTAACCGTCGCGCCGCGCCTGCAGGGTCAGGCCCAGGTACTTGTGGAAGGGCAGCTGGTCGAAGTCTTCGAAGTCGCCCGACTTGCCTGAGAGCCAGCGTGGCCCGGTGGTCGCATCCGTCATGATTTCCCCAATGCCCCGGCGTCGCGGAGCACCGCCCTGAAGACGTGCAGCCTGAGATCATCCCACAAACCGGTGGCAGCGACACGCATGGCACCGGACACCAGCGCCGGGGCGCGTGCGACAATGGACGAGAGGAGGAACGACGACCATGAACACGCCGCAGATCCGCCGCCTGGCACTGGGATCCACACTGCTGCTCGCCGGTTTCGCCGCACCCGCGTGGGCGCTGCCCGACGGACCGGGCCAGGGGGAGGTGGCGTCGTTGTGCTCGAGCTGTCACGACATGCGGCCCATCGAGCAGAGCGCCGGCTACAGCCGCAGCGACTGGGGCAGCCTCATCCGCACCATGATCAGCCTGCCGCCGGATACGGAAGGCCGGGTCACCGCCTATCTCGCCGAACACTTCCCGCCAAACGATCGCCGCGCCCCGACCCTGGTTCCGGGACCCGTGGACGTAGAATTCCAGACCTGGGTGGTCCCCACCCTCGGCCAGCGCGCGCGGGATCCGGTGGAAGCGCCGGATGGCAGCATCTGGTGGGTGGGGCAGTGGCTCGACATCGTCGGGCGAATCGATCCGGCAACCGGCGCCATGCGCGAGTATCCGTTGCCCGCCGGCGCCAAGCCGCACAGCGTCACTGCGGACGCCGAAGGCACCCCGTGGTACCTGGGCAACGGCAACGGGACGATCGGCAAGCTGGATCCGGACAGCGGCGACATCGTCGAGTTCCCCATGCCCGACCCCGAGGCGAAGGATCCCCACACCGGGGAGTTCGACGCGAGCGGCCGCTTCTGGTTCACCCTGCAGCAGAGCAATCGGGTGGGCCGGCTGGACCCCACAACGGGCGAGATCGAACTGGTGGAACTGGACCGACCCCGGGCCCGCCCCTACGGCATCAAGATCGACGCAGACGGCAACGCCTGGGTAGCCTGTAACGGCGGCCCGTGTCTATATCGCTTCGACGGCGACTCCATGGCAGCCACTCGCATCGATCTGCCCAATCAGGAGACCCACGTTCGCCGCCTCGACATCGCCGACGACGGCACCATCTGGTACGTGAATTCGGGCGCCGGGCGGCTCGGCCGCTACGACCCGGCGAACGGCTCCATCCGGGAGTGGCCGTCACCCAGCGGCGCGACGTCCCATCCCTACGCACTGCTCATCGTGGACGGCGTCGTCTGGTACAACGAGTCCGGCATGCGCCCGGATGTGCTGGTGCGATTCGACCCGGCTACCGAGACTCTCCAGAGCTGGCCCATTCCCTCTTCCGGCGTCTACGCCGGCATCCTCCGGCACATGCGCGCCGCCAGCAACGGCGACCTGTTGATCCATCAGAGTGCCACCAACCACATCATGCGGGTCAGCGTAGGCGGAACTACCGGCGACTGATCGGCCGAACGGATCGGCCGATCGGGTCAGACGCTTCGCAAGCATCGTGGTCGATACGCGAAGGGAGATGGTAGCTACGGTTGGACTTGAACCAACGACCCCAGCATTATGAATGCTGTGCTCTAACCAGCTGAGCTACGTAGCCGAAGAAACGGGCGCAGGATTTTCGACGCTGAGGCGGCCCATGTCAATGCGATCCGCCCCGCCAGATGTCTCGCCGAATCGTCAGACCAGAGGCCGGTTGCGCGCAACATAGTAGACCGCCGAGTGTTCCCGCGTGTCCGCGACCGTGTCCAGCACCTGCCCCGTACCCCGGTAAGTGTCGTAGGTTTCCAGCAGTTCGAAGCCCACCTCGGCGATCTGCCGGAGCTGGGCGGCAGGCTCTATCCAGTAGGACAGCAGCGTGTGTTCGTGGGCCTGGCCCACCACGATGGCGTAGTCGGGCTCGAAGCTCTGCAGGGGCCGCAGCCGCTCGTGGTTGCGCCGCACCCGCAGCACCCGGCGCAGTTGCCGGAGCCGACGGAACGGGTGCCGCAGCAGGCGCCCCGGCCGCAGTGCTTGTCGCAGATCCGGCAGGGGCACCTCGCCCTTCCAGTGGCGATCCAGGTAGACCTTGTTGTGGGCCGAGAACACCAGCAGTCCACGTTCACTCAGCACCCGGCGCAGCTTGCGCAGGACCAGGGTGCGGTCGTCATGGGTCAGGTGGTCGATACCGTTGGCGGAAATCAGCACGAAGTCGAACGCGGCCTCGCCGAGGCTGTCCACGTTGCGCATGTCGAGCTCGACGAAGTGCAGGTCCTGGTTGCCGGGCTGGCGGCGGCAGGTGGCGAGCATGGCGGCGGACAGATCGGCGCCCGTATAGTACGGCGTCAGGTGCCGCAGATAATACGTGGTGCGGCCGGCGCCGCAGGCCAGGTCCAGCACCCGCCGGCCGCAGATGTCGGCGGCGTAACGGCACAGGATCACGATCTCCGAGGGCAGCAGCACCGGATTGGTGTACTCGAGCACCGAGCGCGGACGTTCGTAGACCGCGGCATTGATGGCCACCATCCGTTCCGGCGATTCACTCGCGATCGTCATCCCGGCAGGCCCTGGGTGAGGCGGCGGGCCAGGGCGCCACGCATGGAGGTCCGCGCCAGCACCAGGCGGGTCAACGGCTGCGGCTTCGCGTTCAGCGAACGTTTGTACGCCTCCTGGCCGCGGCCGAAGGAAAACTGGCGGTAACCGTTCTCGATGGACCAGCGGATCGCATCCGCCATCGCCACCTTACTGGGAGACAGGTGACGGAACTGCGGATCGTGGGCGCTCATGAAGCAATGGAATGTGCCGCGCGGATCGCAGAATCCCGCCAATCCGGCAACCGCCTGCTCTCCGTTGTGCCACAGGGTCAGACGCAACACGCCGGCGGCGGCAGCCAGACGATAGAGGGTGCGGACCTCGTCGATCAGCCGGCCGGGTTTGGCGCCCCAGCGGCACTGCCAGAGCCGCAGCAGATCAGCGCCGAAGCGTTCGACACTTTCCGGATCGGCGGTGCTCACCCGCAGGCTGCAGGCTTCTGCCTGACGGCCGCGCTTGCGCAGGTTGGCCCGGGTCTCGTGACCGAGTGAAGCCAGGTAGTCATCCCAGGTCGACGGCAGATCGATGACCGACAGCTCGTTACTGGAGGCCAGCCGGACCATGTCGGTCCAGCCCGACAGCCTGGGAACGAAGCGCGTCAGGCGGGGATCTGCGACGTCGTTCCAGACCGCCCGGTCCCATTCCAGCGCGTGCCGCAGGTAGTGTGCGATACGCGCCAGCGCATCGTCGTTAGCGCCGGCACACAGCAGGCCGCCGGTAGCGGCCAGCCGGGAGCCGCCAAGGCGCAGTTCGCGCTTGCCGCCGCGGTGCTGAAGAACCTGAAAGGGAAGAATCGCGCCGCCGCCGGCGCTGTCCACGGACACCGCAACCGCCCAGCCGGGCGTTACGCTGGCCCAGCTGTATTGCCAGAGCCAGCTCCGCTGTATCGACGCCAGCGGGTCGCGCTGAAAAATGGAATCCCATTGGGCGGCATGCGCCCTGAGCGAGTCGAGAGACCTCAGAACAACGACGGACATGACGCCATTGACCCAACACTGAAGCCACCCGCAAAAAGTACACCCAAGGGGCAGGGCCGCACCAGAGCGCCCGATGCCCGGCTACAAAGTCATTGCAATCCGCCCTGGCCCAACGAGGCAACGCGGCCGGGCGCTGCCGGTGGCCGCGCCAGTTTCACCCGGGCGCAATCTCAGACTTCGAGCCGTCCAGTGGCTGCCTGGGAGGGCGGCGTTCCATAACCGGCAAGCTGGCGGTAGATGATGGCCAGGATCATCAGCGTCCACGGTATGGTCCAGATCCAGCCGATGACACTGACGATGCCCAGCAGGGTGAGCCCGGCGGCCGCCAGCGACAGCACGGCAACTTCGAAGAATTTGCGATTCACCAGCCGCATGGACATGAGCAGGCAGTCGCCGATGGGTAACCGGCGTTCGACCCGCAGCGGTATCGCCAGCGACAACGCGAACATCAGGTAGATCCCGGGAATCAGGAACAGCACCAGGCCGGCGAAGGTCATGAGGCTCTGCAGCGCGCCGACGGCGACGATGGGCAAGGCTTCCCGGTAGTAGGTGAACTGGTACTCGAACGCCACCGACTCACCGGCGCTGCGTCTGAGACCGAACATGAACACACCCGCCATGAACGGGTAAACGATGATCATCAGCACGAGCTGGGCGATGGCGTCGGCGACCACGGTGCGCTCGACACCGAACAGCCACTCGAGGGCCAGGGAGGCCAGCAGCACCACCAGATTGACCAGCATCAGACCGGCGCAGATCGGCGCCTTGATGCCATCGGTCAACTGCCAGGCCTCGCGGATCACCGCACCCACTTCGAGGCTGGCGCGGCCATCCAAGGTGGCTTCGATGGAGCCGCCGCGTTGCTGTGGCTGATTGGAAAGTGTCATGGGGTCAGACGTTGAAGCGGAACAGAACCACGTCGCCGTCGCGAACCTCGTAGTCCTTGCCTTCCAGACGCCATTTGCCGGCGTCCTTGGCCCCCTGTTCGCCGCCGTGCGCCACGTAGTCGTCGTAGCCGATCACCTCGGCACGGATGAAGCCCTTCTCGAAGTCGGTGTGTATGACCGCCGCCGCCTGGGGCGCCCGGGTCCCGACGGGAATGGTCCAGGCCCGGGCTTCCTTCGGTCCCGCGGTGAAGTAGTGATGCAGGCCCAGCAGCTTGTAGCCGGCACGGATGACCCGGTTCAGGCCGGGTTCCTCGATGCCCATGGCCTCCAGGAAATCGGCCTTTTCCTCATCGTCGAGCTCGGCGATCTCGGCCTCGATCTTGTTGCAAATCGGCACCAACTCGGCGGCCTGATCCCGCGCCAGCGCGGTAACCTCGTCCAGCAGCGGATTGTCCTCGAATCCGTCTTCCGCCACGTTGGCGATGAACAGCACCGGCTTGGCGGTCAGCAGATGCAGTTCGCGTAGCTGCTGCAGTTCTTCCTTCGCCAGGCCGAGGGCGCGCACCGGGCGCCCCGCGTCCAGGGCCTCTCGAACCTTCTCCAGCACCGTCACCAGGGTCTTGGCGTCCTTGTCGCCGGCGTTGGCGGCGCGCCGATGGCGATCGTAGGCCCGCTCCACCGTCTCCATGTCGGCCAGAGCCAGTTCGGTGTCGATGACTTCGATGTCGCTGGCGGGCGAAACCTGGCCCGCCACGTGCACCACGTTGTCGTCGGTGAAGCAGCGCACCACATGGGCAATGGCGTCGGTCTCGCGGATATGGGCGAGAAACTGATTGCCCAGTCCCTCGCCTTTGGAGGCGCCGGCGACCAGTCCGGCGATGTCGACAAACTCCATGGCGGTGGGCACCACCTTGGCCGAGTGCGCCAGCTCCGCCACCCGCTCCAGGCGCGGGTCCGGAACCGGCACCACGCCGGTGTTGGGATCGATGGTACAGAACGGGAAGTTCTCCGCATCGATACCGGCCCGGGTGAGCGCATTGAACAGCGTGGACTTGCCGACGTTGGGCATGCCGACGATGCCGCACTTGAATCCCATCAGTTCCCTCCGGGCCTTTCCAGGGCCGGTACATCCCGGCTGTGCAGGTCGGTCATGGCCTTCTCCAGGTCGCCGCTCAGCAGGTGCCGGAGCGCCGACTCGGGCAGCTCGTAGACCTGCTCCATGAGGCGGCGTTCCGCTTCCGGCATACGCACCGAGGTCAGGTACGCGGTGACCCGGTCGCGGTCGCCCGGGTGGCCGACGCCGATGCGCAGACGCTGGAAACCGCGCTGATTGCCGAGCCCGGCAATGATGCTGCGGATGCCGTTGTGACCGTTGTCGCCGCCCCCGGACTTGATGCGCACCACGCCGGGCTCGAAGGCCATCTCGTCGTAGGCCACCAGGATCTCGTCGGGCTCGATTTTATAGAAGTGGGCGAGCGCGCCCACCGAGTCGCCGGACAGGTTCATGTAGGTCAGCGGCAGCAGCAGCCGGACCTCGTGACCGGCGATCTCACCGCGCCCGGCCAGACCTTTGAAGCGGGACTCCTCGGCCAGGCTGATGTGATAACGCCGGGCCAGTGCTGCTACGCACTCGGCGCCGACGTTGTGACGCGTCTGCTGGTACTGCGGGCCTGGGTTACCCAGGCCCGCGATGAGGCGAATTGCCACGGCGCCGGCTCAATCCTCAGCGTCGCTGTCGCCACCCTTGGCTTCCGGCGCTGCCGGGCTTTCGTCCTCTTCCTCGTCGCCGCCGTCAGCGCCGCCACGGGGCGCCAGCACCGTGACCACGCTGGAGTCGTGGTCTTCGCCGTAGGTGAGTTCCATGAGAACCACGTCCGGCGGCAGCTTGAGGTCGGAGAGGTGCACCGACTCGCCGACGTCGATCTCTGCCATGTCGACCTCGATGTACTCGGGCAGGTCACGGGGCAGACAGCGCACCGTCACCTCGTTGACGTTGTGTACGATGCTGCCGCCGCCCTGACGCACACCCACACACTTGTCCTCGTTGAGGAAATGCAGGGGAATGTGCACGTCGATGGCGTGATCGGCGCTGATCCGAAGAAAATCGATGTGCTGGACCTTCTCGGTCGCAGGATGGCGCTGGATGTCCCGCAGCACGGCCTGCTGCTTGTCGCCTTCGACGTTGACGTCGAGCACCTGCGAGTAGAAGGACTCGTTCTCGAGCGCCTTCTTCAGCTCGTTGGCATTCAGGGTCAGCGGCTGCGGCTCGCGGCCGCCGCCGTAGATGATTCCCGGAACCTTCTCGTCTGCGCGACGCAGGCGGCGGCTCGCACCTTTCCCCACGTCCTTGCGCAGCTCCGCGGCAACTTCGAGTTGCTGACGCATGTTTCGTTACTCCTGTCTGTTCAGACGTTGTGACGCCCGCCCACCGGCGGGACTGTCGAAAAGCGCCGGGACCGCGACCAGACCCGGCGCCGCTCTCACCAGTGCACGCGTTACCTGACCTTCGTCAGCGGAACATCGCGCTGATGGATTCTTCGTTGCTCACCCGGCGGATCGCTTCGGCCAGCAGGCGATCCAGGCTGAGCTGGGTAATTTTCGGGCAGGCGGCGCCCTTCTCGCTGAGCGGAATGGTATCGGTGACCACCATCTCGTCCAGATCCGATTCGCTGATCCGCTCCACTGCAGTGCCGGAAAGCACCGGGTGTGTGATGTACGACACCACCCGGGAGGCACCTTGTTCCTTCAGGGCCGTCGCCGCGGTGCACAGCGTGCCGGCGGTGTCGACGATGTCGTCGACCATGACGCAGGTCCGGCCCTCGACGTCGCCGATCACGTTCATGACCCGGGACTCGTTGGCCTGCGGGCGCCGCTTGTCGATGATCGCCAGATCCAGATCGCTGGCCTGTTTGGCGATGGCCCGGGCCCGCACCACACCGCCGATGTCCGGCGACACGATCACCGGCCGCGCATAATTCTGCGACAACATGTAGTCGACCAGCACCGGCGAGGCATAAACGTTGTCCACCGGAATCTTGAAGAAACCCTGTATCTGGTCGGCGTGCAGGTCCACCGTCAGCAGCCGGTCGACACCGACGGCGTCGATCATGTCCGCAACCACTTTGGCGCTGATGGCGACCCGCGCCGAGCGCGGCCGGCGGTCCTGGCGCGCGTAACCGAAGTACGGCATCACCGCGGTGATGCGCGTTGCCGAGGAACGGCGCATGGCATCTGCCATGATCATCAGTTCCATCAGATTGTCGTTGGTCGGTGCGCAGGTCGACTGCAGCAGAAAAACGTCTTCGCCACGCACGTTCTCTTCGATTTCGACGCTCACCTCGCCGTCGCTGAACCGGCCCACGGTCGCCTGCCCCAGGTCCGAGCGCATCTCGCTCACGACGCGTTCCGCAAGCAGCCTGCTGGCGCTGCCCGCAAAGATCCTGAGATTAGGCACTTTCGTGATCCTCTGAACCGGTCCAGTCGTTGTTCGTGCGGAAGATGGCTGGGGTGGGAGGATTCGAACCTCCGCATGCCGGGATCAAAACCCGGTGCCTTACCGCTTGGCGACACCCCACCAGAACCTGTCGGGACCCTGGCGCCCGATCACGAACGCTCCGGTCGAGCCTTCGGCCGCCTTCGGTCGCATTACGGTCGCGATGACGGACGATCGTTGCCAGGCACGAACCCGGGAACCGGCCACAGAGCCGGGCCGCATCCAGCCGGCCGCGCGAGGGCCGCTATTGTGCTCAGGCGGCCCATGCCTGTCAAACCGGGTCTGCTGCCGCCCGGGCAGCCGATTGGCCACACAAATCAAGCAGTTAAATCCGCCAATCCGACACCGCCAGGCGCACCCGATAGCTGCCCTGGGAGGCGGTCACCCGATGGGGAAGCAGCAGCGGCGACCCCCCGGCCCCACCGGAGTCGCTGTGTTGCGCATAGCGCGCCAGCTCGACCTGCCAGCCGAGCTGGGTGAATCCGCTGAGCTGGCCGGCGGTGTCCCAGGTCAGGGCGCTGGCGGCCGGACTCGGCGCCGGGCGGCCGCGTACCCACTCCGGCAGCACCGCCAGGGGCAGGCTCCAGCCGAGATGGCGCTGCATGACCGATTCCGGGGTGCCCGACGACACCACGGTACCGTCGCCATCGCGCAGTTCCAGGAAGTCCCGGCGGCCGGTGAGCAGCACCCGCCCCTGGCCCAGGGGCCCCCACAGGTCGATGCTGAAGTCGCTGCCGTCCTGGCGCCATAGAAACCGCGCCGAATAGCTCTCGTCCCCCCGCACGATCCCCATCTTGCCGCGCAGCTCGAACCCGCCCGGTGCCGGGCCGGGGCTGCGCACGGTTGCACACCCGGCTACGGCGCCGGCCAGCAGGAGCAGAAAAAAGGCGTTGCAAACTAGACGTTTAGCGGTGTGGAGCAACACGTTTCCTGGCCGCGCCTCTGCTATCATTGCCGATCGTCCCGTCACCTTGAGACCTTGTCGACCGGATCAATGGCGATACTGGCATACGGCGTGAACTATCGCACGGCACCCCTGGAGGTGCGCGAGCGGATCGCGTTCCCGGAGGACGCCATCGTCGAGGCGTTGCGGGCCATCCGCGGCGCCGTGCCGACCCTGTCGGAAGCCGCCATCGTCTCCACCTGCAACCGCACCGAGGTGTACGCCGCCATGGACCCGGCGGACGAAGGCCTGGTCCCGGACTGGCTGGCCCGTTACCGCGCCATTGCGCCGGACGAACTGGCCAGCATGGCCTACACCTACTGGGACGCCGATGCCGCCCGGCACCTGATCCGGGTGGCGTCCGGGCTCGACTCCCAGGTGCTGGGTGAACCGCAGATTCTCGGTCAGGTCAAAACCGCCTACGACATCGCCCGCTCCGCCGGCACCCTGGGCCCGGAGCTCAACCTGCTGTCCCAGGTGACGCTGAGCGCGGCCAAGCGGGTCCGCACGGACACCGAGATCGGCCGTAATCCGGTGTCGGTAGCCTATGCGGCTGTGGTCATGGCGCAGCAGATCTTCTCCGAGCTCGGCAGCAAGCGGGCCCTGCTGCTCGGCGCCGGCGACACCATCACCCGGGTGGCCGAGCACCTGACCGCGCTGGGTATCGGCGACCTGGCGGTGGCCAACCGCACCCTGGCCAACGCCGAGGCGCTGGCGGCCCGTTTCAACGCGCGGGCCATGCAACTCACCGACGTGGCCGGCGCCCTGCACGACTACGACATGGTCATTGCGTCCACCGGCAGCGCCCTGCCGGTGCTCGGCAAAGGCGCCGTGGAACACGCCATCCGCCTGCGCCGGCGGCGGCCCATTTTCATCGTCGACATTGCGGTACCGCGTGACGTGGAGCCCGAAGTCGGCGAACTCTCCGACGTCTACCTGTACACCATCGACGATCTCACCGAGATCATCGAGGAAAACGTCCGCCAGCGCCGCAGCGCGGCGGAGTCCGCCGAGGTGCTGGTGGATGACGGGGCCCGCCACTTCGTGCGCGAGCGCCGCGCTCACGAGAGCCGCGAACTGCTGACCCGGTTCCGCCAGCAGGCGGAGGTGATTCAGGGCGAGGAACTGGAGCGGGCGCTGCGGGCACTCCAGAGCGGGGCCGCTCCGGAGCAGGTCCTCGGCACCCTGGCCCGGGGCCTGACCAACAAACTGATCCACCAGCCCACGGTCGCCATCCGCGAAGCCAGTGCCGACGGCCGCAGCGATCTCTTAGAATATCTGAAATCCCTCTACCGACTGGACTGAGTGTGCTGTCGTCGTCGATGCGCGCCAAACTGGACGGCCTGCGCGACCGCTTCGAAGAGGTCAGCGCGCTGCTGGCCGACCCGGACATCATGGCCGACCGCGAGCGTTTTACCGCGCTGTCCCGGGAGTTTGCCGAGCTGGAGCCGGTGATCCGCAGCTTTGCCGCCGCCGAAGCACTGACCGCGGAACTGGCCGAGGCGCGCGAACTGACCCGCGACGACGACCCGGAGATGCGCCAGCTTGCCGAGGACGACGTGGTTCGTCTGGATCAGGCCCTGGACGCCGAGACCGAGCGCCTGCAGACCCTGCTGTTGCCGCGTGACCCCAACGATACCGCCAATGTGTTCCTGGAGATCCGCGCCGGCACCGGCGGCGACGAGGCGGCGCTGTTTGCCGGTGACCTGTTCCGCATGTACGGGCGTTATGCCGAAAGCAACGGCTGGCGTCTGGAAGTGTTGTCGGAACGGCACGGTGAACATGGCGGCTACAAGGAGATCATCACCCGGGTGGAAGGCACCGATGTCTACGGCCGGCTCAAGTTCGAGTCCGGCGCTCACCGTGTGCAGCGGGTCCCGGAAACCGAATCCCAGGGCCGCATTCACACCTCGGCCTGCACCGTGGCGGTGCTGCCGGAAGCCGCCGAGCTGGACGAGATCGAGATCGACAAGGGCGATCTCAGGATCGACACCTACCGCGCCAGCGGCGCCGGCGGCCAGCACGTCAACAAGACCGACTCGGCGGTGCGCATCACCCACCTGCCCACCGGCATCGTGGTGGAGTGCCAGGACGAACGGTCCCAGCACAAGAACCGGGCCCGCGCGCTGTCGCTGCTGCAGGCCCGGCTCACCGACGCGGCCCGCAGCGCCCAGGCTTCGGAGCAGGCCGAGTCCCGTAAACAGCTCGTCGGCTCCGGCGATCGTTCGGAGCGTATCCGCACCTACAACTTTCCCCAGGGGCGGGTCACCGACCACCGCATCAATCTGACCCTTTACAAACTCGACGAAGTGCTGGAGGGCGCACTGGATGCGGTCATCGAACCGCTGGTGCGCGAGCACCAGGCGGAAGCACTCAAGCAACTGTCCGAGGCTTCGTGAACGCGTTGCAGGGCAGCGTCGGCGGCTGGCTCGAGGCGCACCGTGATCTGGACCGCGTCGACCGCGAACTGCTGGCCTGCCGGGCCCTGGGCCTGACCCGCAGCACCCTGCTCATTCACCCGGAAACGCCCCTGGATGCGGCCAGCAGCGCGCGCCTCGATGCCCAGGCCGCCCGCCGGCGCCGCGGCGAACCCATGGCCTACATCCTGGGTGGCCGGGAGTTCTGGGGGTTGGAGTTCGAGGTCTCTCCGGCGGTGCTGGTACCGCGCCCGGACACCGAGTTACTGGTGCAGGTGGTGCTGGATCATCTGATCGCAGCCGCCGGCCCCGGTTCGGACTCCATCGGCCCGCGCCTCGCCGACCTCGGTACCGGCAGCGGCGCAATCGCCATTGCCCTGGGGGTCGAGGGCCGCCAGCGGGGCCTGACCCTGGACATCACCGCCATCGACCGGTCTGCCGCCGCGCTGGCGGTCGCGCGGCGCAACGCCGCCCGCCACCGGGTGCCATTGCGGCTGGTGAGCGGAGACTGGCTCGCACCACTGTCCGGCGCCTTTCACGTCATTGCCGCCAATCCGCCCTACGTGGCCGACGGCGATCCGCACCTGAACGACCTGCGTCACGAACCGCGCGCCGCCCTGGCCGCCGGCCCCGACGGTCTGGACGATCTGCGCCGGATCAGCGCCGCCGCGCCCGGCCACCTGCTGCCTGGCGCGCTGCTGGCGCTGGAGCACGGTTACGACCAGGGAGCCGCGGTGCGCCAGCTGCTCGAAGCGCGCGGTTTCGTCGCCGTGCAGACCCATCAGGACCTGGCCAGCCAGGAGCGGGTGACCACGGGCCGCTGGCCCAGGGAGCCGTCATGACCCGGGAACTCTCGGACCCGGAACTGCTTCGCTACAGCCGTCAGATCATGCTGCCGGAACTGGACATCGCCGGGCAGGAACGGTTGCTGAACGCGCGCGTGCTGATCATCGGAATGGGCGGGCTCGGCTCGCCGGCGGCGCTGTACCTGGCGGCGGCCGGGGTCGGCACCCTGGTGCTGGCCGATCACGACCAGGTGGAGTTATCCAACCTGCAGCGCCAGGTGGTGCACCGGACCGGGAGCATCGGGGAATCCAAGGTCGCGTCCGCCGCCCGCACCCTGGCGGAACTCAATCCGGACGTGCGGCTCGAGACGCGGCCGCAGAAACTCGACGCCGGGGAACTGACGGCGGAGGCGGAACGCTGCGACGTGGTGCTGGACGCCACCGACAACTTCGCCAGCCGCTACGCCATCAACGAGGCCTGCTGGCAGGCCGGGACCCCACTGGTGTCCGGCGCGGCCATCCGCTGGGAGGGCCAGGTGGCGGTGTTCGACCGGCGCCGGGAGGACGCGCCCTGCTACCGGTGCCTGTACCGGGAAGGCGACGATCAGGCGCTGAACTGCGCCGAAAACGGCGTCGCCGCGCCGCTGGTCGGCATCATCGGCACCTGCCAGGCCCTGGAAGCCATGAAACTGCTGTGCAGCATCGGCGAGAGCCTGGCCGGCTACGTGCTCTACTTCGACGCGCTGCACATGGACTGGCGCAAGCTGCGCCTCAAACGGGATCCGGACTGTCCAACCTGTCGAGACTGATGGCATAGGTACGCGCCAGGCATTCGAGCAGGCGTTCGCGCACCGCTGCCACCGATACCCCGGGCGCCAGGTCGGTGATCCGGGTGACCTCGAGTCCGCTCATGCCGCAGGGATTGATGCGCCCGAACGGCTCCAGATCCATGTCCACGTTGAGCGCCAGGCCGTGGTAGGAGCAGCCGCGCCGGATGCGCAGGCCCAGCGACGCGATCTTGCGTCCGGCCACGTACACCCCCGGCGCATCGGCGCGTGGCTCGGCGTCGATGCCATAACCGGCCAGGGTGTCCACGATGGCGGCCTCGATGCCGCGCACCAGCGCCCGCACGCCGAGGTCCAGGCGCCGGATGTCGAACATCAGGTAGCCGACGATCTGGCCCGGGCCGTGATAGGTGACCTGCCCGCCCCGGTCGCTCTGGACCACCGGGATGTCGCCGGGCATCAGCAGGTGCTCGGCCTTGCCGGCCTGGCCCTGGGTGAACACCGGTTCGTGTTCGGTGAGCCAGATCTCGTCCGCCGTATCCGGACCGCGTGCCTCGGTGAAGGCGCGCATGGCGGCGAATACCTGATCGTAACGGGTCCGGCCGAGGTCGCGCACCCGGCAGACCGGCCTGGCGCCGGTTGTGGTGTCCGCTTCGATCACTGCCGGACCCATCACAACACCATGCGCACGCGCCGCTCGGCCAGCAGCGCCGCGTGCAGCGCCTTGAGCTGGGCTTCGCCGGTGGCGACGATGGTGACCCGCACCGAACAATAGTTGCCGCGCCGGCTCTCGCGCACGCTGACCGACGGTTCCTGGGACGCCTCGGCGTGCTCCCGCACGATGGCCAGCACCTGGTCGCGGAAATCCGGATGCTGCTCGCCGATCACGTGGATCGGGTAGTCACAGGGGAACTCGATGTGGGGGCCGTCAGTCATCGCCCAGCAGACTGATCACGAACAGGTAAGCGGCATCACCGAGGCGCGATAAAAGGCCGCCGGCCGGCGCCGACTCGAGGGACACCAGCGGCGCGTGGTAAACCGTCTCGTCGCCGAGCCGCAGCCGCAGCTCGCCGAATTCCTGGCCCGCCTCCAGCGGCGCCTCGATCACCCGGGCCACGGTGAGTTCCGCTTCCAGGTCCTCGTAATGGCCGCGCGGAATGGTGACGTAGGCGTCCTCGGCCAGCCCGAGCTGGACCTCGTCGCTTTCGCCGTACCACAGCTCCGCGGTCTTCAGCGCGGTCCCTGCCTCGTAGACACGCTGGGTCTCGAAATAGCGGAAGCCGTAGGACAGCAGCTTCTGACTCTCGCGCATGCGCGCCTCGTCGCTGGCGGTGCCCATGACCACGGAGATCAGGCGCATGCCGCTGCGCAGCGCCGACGCCACCAGACAGTAGCCGGCGGCTTCGGTGTGCCCGGTCTTGACCCCGTCCACGGTGCGATCACGCAGCAGCAGCCGATTGCGGTTGGGCTGCTTGATGTCGTTGTACTCGAACGACGGCTCGGAGTAGAGCGCATAGTGCTCGGGGAAACGCTCGATCATGGACCGGGTCAGCAGCGCCAGATCCCAGGCCGTGGTGTGATGCCCGTCCGCCGGCAGGCCGGTGGCGTTCTGGAACTGGCTGTTGCTCATACCGAGTTGCTGCGCCTGCTGGTTCATCATGTCGGCGAAGGCGCCCTCGCTGCCGGCGATGTGTTCCGCCACCGCCACGCTGGCGTCGTTTCCGGACTGAATGATGATGCCGCGCAGCAGGTCCTCGAGCGGCACGCTGGTGCCTTCCCGGATGAACATCTTGGAACCGCCGGTCTGCCATGCCTTGACGCTTACCGGCACCTGGTCGCTCAGGGCGATCCGGCCCGCTTCCAGCTCCACCGCCGCCAGGTAGGTGGTCATGACCTTGGTCAGGCTGGCCGGCGGAACCGGTTCGTTGGCATTGTGTTCCACCAGCACTTTCCGGGTGGTGGCGTCGATCAGCAGGTACGACGTGGCAGCCACGTCCGGCGGCGGCGGAATGATCGGCGCTGCCGAGGGTTGCTCGTCCGGCGCCGCGGCCACGGCCAGCGAGGCCAGGAGCCATGCCGTCAGCCACACCGCCAACCGCCCGGCCAGGGAAGGAGCGGGCCGTCGGCCATTGCGGAATCTGCCTGCCATCGAGTTTCCTTGCTGCGTCGAAACGGCCCCTATTCTAATGGACAGCTTCGACCGTTCGCGACGGTGCCGGGCGCCGCGCCGAACCGAGCTATTCCTGGATGATCAGCGGGACCCCGAGGTCAGCGCCCTGAATGAGGTCGCGCAGCCGCTCGGCTTCGCTCTGGCCGGCCACCGGCCCGAGCCGGACCCGGAACAACGAATCGGCGGCAACCCGGACCACGTAGGCCGGCTGTCCGGTAAGCTGCACCAGGCTTTCCTTCAGGCGATCGGCCGCCGCCAGTTCGCGAAATGCGCCGGCCTGCAGCACGTAGCTGGCGGGTTCTTCCAGCACTTCTACCCGGACCCTGGCGGTTCCGCCATCGGCGAACCCGAGCTTCACCGCGGCCGCGTAGGACAGATCGATGATGCGCTCGCTGTGGAACGGGCCGCGATCGTTGACCCGAACGATGGTGGCGCGCTGATTGTCCAGATTCGTGACTTTCACGTAGGTCGGGATAGGCAGCGACCGGTGCGCGGCCGTGAGCGCAAACATGTCGTACGGTTCACCGCTGGACGTGCTGCGGCCGTGGAACTTGCGACCGTACCAGGAGGCAATCCCGGTGGCGTAATAACCGCTGGCGGACTCCATGACCTGGTAGGTCTTGCCGAACACCGTGTACTGAGGCGGATTGCCGCGCGCGCTCGGCGGCTCTTTGCGCGGCACCGGATCCGGCAGATGCGCCAGGTCCGGCGGGACGGTGTGGGGGGGCCCGTCCGGCGCTTCCCGCGGCGCCGGCGGGCTGCCCGGCGCGCCCGCACAGGCACCGAGCGCCAGGGTCAGTGCGACCACCGGCAGGGCCGGCCGGCGCACCCGTCAGCGCCCCGCCTGCAGGGTCTGGCGGCGCGCCTTGATGGCCTCGCCGAGCTGGTGCACCGCCAGCGCGTACAGGCGGCTGCGGTTATAGCGGGTGATTACGTAGAAGTTGTTCAACCCCAACCAGTATTCGGCGGCATCTTCCGTCTCCATCCGGAACAGCGCTGCCTGACGATCCCCGGGAATTCCTTCCACGGCTACCCCGAGGGCCTCCAGTTCGGCCACCGTATGCTCCAGTTCCAGCGAGCGGTTGGCCACCGCTTCGGCTTCGCTGCCGGCCACCTCGACCCGCAGCACCACCGGCTCGCCGGCCTGCCAGCCGTGGCGTTTGAAGTAATTGGCGATGCTGCCGACGGCATCTTCCGGGTTGTCCCAGATGTCGCGCAGCCCGTCATCGTCGAAGTCCACGGCGTAGGCGCGGTAGCTGGAGGGAATGAACTGCCCGTAACCCATGGCGCCGGCATAGGATCCGGTCAGTGACAGCGGGTCCAGGCCCTCTTCCCGGGCCAGCAGCAGGAACTGGGTCAGTTCGCCGCGGAAGAATTTGGCCCGCGGCGGGTAGTCGAAAGCCAGGGTCGAGAGCGCGTCGAGCACCCGGTAGCTGCCGGTGATGCGGCCGTAGCGGGTCTCGACGCCGAGTATCGCCACCACGTACTCCGGGGGCACACCGTAGCGGGACCAGGCATCCTCCAGGACGGCCTGATGTTCGTCCCAGAACTGAAGGCCCTGATTGATACGCGGCTCTTCGATGAAGATGTCCCGGTACTGATACCACGCCAGAGTGCGTTCGGCGGGCCGCGAAATGGCATCCAGAATGCTCTGCTTGCGCTCGGCCTGATGGAACAGATCCTCGAGTTCCGCCTGGCTGAAACCGTATTCGGCCACCAGTTCGGTGAGGTAGGCGCGCACGTCCTCCCGCTGTACGTAGTCGGCGTGAACCGACCCATTGAGCAGGACTGCGAGCAATGCGCCGAACATCAGCAGCCGAACCATCCAATCCGTCCTCATCGATTGTTCACCATGCCCGCTCCGCTGTCTGGATCCACCGGCTGCCTCACCAGCTCCGGTGGGTTCGCACCGCCATGATGATGCCGAAGCTGGCCATCAGGGTAATAGCCGAGGTGCCGCCGTAGCTGACCAGCGGCAGCGGCACCCCCACCACCGGCAGCAGCCCGCTGACCATGGCCACGTTGACGAACACGTAGACGAAGAAGGTGAGGGTCAGCGCGCCGGCAATCAGACGCTCGAAGGTGTGGGCGCCCTGGGTGGCGATGTGCAGTCCGCGCGCTACCAGCACCAGGTACAGGGTCAGCATGGTCAGAACGCCCACCAGACCGAGTTCCTCGGCAATCACCGCGATGATGAAGTCGGTGTGGCTCTCGGGCAGGAAGTCCAGATGGCTCTGGGTGCCCTGGAACAGCCCCTTGCCGTACACGCCGCCGGAGCCGATGGCGGTCGTCGACTGAATGATGTTCCAGCCGGCGCCGAGGGGATCACTGGTGGGATCAAACAGGGTCAGGATGCGCTGGCGCTGGTAGTCCTGCAGCAGATACCACAGTCCCGGCGCCGCGGCGGCCACCGCCAGCGCCGCCATACCCACCCACTTCCAGGAGATGCCGGCCAGCATCACCACCGCCAGACCGGCACAGGCCACCAGAATGCTGGTGCCGAGGTCCGGCTGGACCACGATGAGGCCCGCCGGCAGCGCGATGATCGCCAGCGCCACGCACAGATCGCTGAAGCGCGGCGGCAGCGGCCGGTCGTGGAAATACCAGGCCACCATCATGGGCACCGCAATTTTCATCATCTCGGACGGCTGAAAGCGCGGCAGCCCGGGCAGCGGCAGCCAGCGCTGGGAGCCCTTGGCGGTGACGCCGATGAACAGCACCAGCACCAGCATGACGATCCCCAGGATGTAGAACAGCGGCGCCCAGCGGAGATAGAACCGTGGCCGGAACTGAGCGGCGACGATGAGCGCCAGAAACGCAATGCCGACGCGAACCACCTGGTTCACGAACAGCGCGGCGTTCCGGTCCACGGCGCTGTACAGCACCATCAGACCCAGACCCACCACCGCGGCCAGCACCAGCAGCATCAGCGGATCGAGATGAATCTGCAGCAGCCGTCCGCGGGCGCCCAGGCTCGCGTGCTGCGGCAGGGAACGGACGAAGTCCTGCTGACTCACGGCCGGACCGCTCCGGACCGGTATCTGCCGGAATGAGCGCCGCCGCTCACGTCAGCGGGCTGCAAGTTGCGGGAGCAGATAGGCATCGATGACCTCACGCGCCACCGGCGCCGCGACCGAGCTGCCGCCACCGCCGTTTTCCACCAGCACCGACAGCGCGATGACCGGATCGTCGGCGGGCGCAAAGGCGATGAACCAGGCGTGCTTACGCTGGTACTCGCCGAGTTCCTCTTCGTCGTAAGCTTCGCCCTGGCGGATCTCCACCACCTGCGCGGTGCCGGACTTGCCGGCCATCCGGTAAGGGATGTCCTGGCCGATGTAGTACCAGGCCGTTCCGTTCTGGCCGTAACCCTTGTCGCCCCGGTGCACCACCGCTTCCATGGCGTCGACCATGCGCTCCCAGTCGTCGGCGCTGGGACCGATGACCGGGGGCAGCGGCTGGGGCGGATCGAACTCCACCAGCGGCCGGTCGCTGGCCAGCAGCATGCGCGGGCGCACGATGCGGCCCCGATTGGCAATGGTAGCGGCCATGGTGGCGAGCTGTAGCGGCGTGACCAGGACGTCACCCTGGCCGATGCCGACGTTGACGCTGTCGCCGGGATACCACATGACGCCGCGGTTGGCCCGTTTCCACTGCGCATCGGGCATCAGGCCGGCGCTGGTCTCCGGCACGTCCACCGCCAGCCGGCGGCCGATCCCGAACTGGGCGGCAAATCCGGCCAGGTCGGCAATCTCCATGCGGCTGGCCAGATCGTAGAAGTAGACGTTGGACGACCGGTAGATGGCGCGATGCAGGTTGACCCGGCCCTGGCCACCGGCATTCCCCGGCTGCCAGCTCCAGTCACGGTAGATGCGGCTCTGGCCCGGCAGGCGGAACGAGCCGTTGTCGATGACTTCTTCGTCCCAGCTGGTCAGCCCCAGGGCCAGACCGGCCATGCCGACCACCGGCTTGAAGGTCGACCCCGGCGCGTACTGACCGTTGATGGCGCGGTTGAACAGGGGCGTGTCGCGGGACGCCACCAGCGACCGGTACTGCTCGTCGGAGATGCCGGTGACGAACAGGTTGGGGTCGTAGGACGGCTGGCTGACCATGGCCAGCAGTCCGCCGGATCTCGGGTCCAGCGCCACCACCGCGCCGCGCCGGTCACCGAGCGCGGCGGCGGCGGCAATCTGCAGCCGGTTGTCCAGATGAATGGTGATGTTCTGCCCGGCCACCGGCGGGCTGATGTCGAGTACCTGGCGGACCCGCCCATGGGCATCCATCTCCACCTTCTGATGCCCGACCTCGCCGTGCAGCGAGCGCTCGTAGAAACGCTCCACCCCGTGGCGGCCGATGAAGCGGGTGGCGCTGTAGCGGATTCCGTCCACCGCCTGCAGGTCTTCCTGGGTGACCCGCCGCACCGAACCCACGGCATGCGCCACCAGGGCGTCGAACGGGTAATGGCGCACCAGCTCGGTGGCAATCTCGACCCCGGGCAGGCTATGCCGGTTGACCGCCAGCCGGGCCACCTCTTCTTCGTTCAGGTTGAGCTTCAGGGCCACCGGTTCGAATGGCCGGCGCGCGCCGATGCGGCGCTCCTCAGGAAACTGGCTGACGTCCTCCGCGGTGACCCCCACCAGGGCACGGCGAGCTCCTCGAGCAGGGCATCCATGTCCGGTACCCGTTCCCGAACCACGGTCAGGGTGGATATGGCCTGATTGCCGGCGAGCAGTTCGCCGTTGCGGTCATAGATGAGGCCGCGCGGCGGTGACAGCGGTTGCACCTGGATGCGGTTCTGCTCGCTGCGGGTCTGGTAGGTCTCGTGCTCCCAGACCTGAAGCTGAATCATGCGCACTACCAGCAGCCCGACCAGACCGACCACGATGGCGAACAGACCCGCCGAGCGCGCCGCAAACGTATGCCGTTCGCGAACCTGATCTTTGATGGCTAGGCGCCTGCTCATGGGTCGGCCGTCCGGGTCAGTCGCCGCGGTGGTAGGGATGGCCGGAGAGCAGGCTCCAGGCCCGATAGAGCTGCTCGGCCAGCACCACACGCACCAGCGCATGGGGCAGGGTCATGGCGGACAGCGACAGCACGGCGTCCGCCCGGTCCCGGCAGACATCCGCCAGTCCGTCCGCCCCGCCAATCAGAAATGCCACGTCGTTCCCCTGCATCCGCCAGTCACTCAATCGCTCGGCCAGGTCCGCGGTGCTCCACAGCCCGCCTCGTTCGTCCAGCGCTATCAGCACGTCCCGGGTGCCGACCCTGCCGAGCAGGCGCTCGCCTTCCAGCGCACGGACTCGCTCCGGCGGCAGTTGTTTGCGGGCGGCAGGCGGAACCTGGACCAGTTCCAGGGGCATCTCGCGCGGCAGACGCCGGGCATACTCGGCAAACCGTCTCGCGACCCATCCGGAGGGCGGTGGCCCACCGCGATGAGCCGCATTTTCACGCCGGATTCAGACCGGGGGCGGACAGGCGGGACGGCCTGACCCGGTGTCACGGAGCGCGGGTTTCGCTGTCGGCCGGCAGCTCGGACCAGAGCCGCTCGAGATCGTAGAACGACCGGGTCTCGGACTGCATCACATGAACCAGGGCATCTCCCATATCCACCAGCACCCATTCATGGGTCTCGCGCCCCTCCACACCCTGTGGCTTGAAGCCGGCGCTGGTCGTCGCCTCGACGACCCTGTCCACCAGGGCTTTGACATGACGGTTGGAGCTGCCGCTGGCAACGATCATGTAGTCGGTGACATCCGAGACCCCGCTCACGTCCAGAGCGACGACGTCCCGGCCCTTTCTGTCTTCCAGCGCATCGACGATGAGGTTCCGCAGAGATTCAGACGTCACTAAGCACTCCGTACAAGTGATACTCCTTAATATAGGTGTAGACCCCGGGAGGGAGCAAATCCGCGACGGCACTGGCATTTTCTGCTTCGGCCAGTGCCTTGCGCACCTGGGTGGCGGACACGTCGAGCATGGCTGCATCGAGCACCACGACTGCGCCGGCCGGGGCCTGCGGCGGCCCCGCCAGGCGCCGCTCGCGGGTCAGTGCGGCCAGGGTCGGGTCCAGGTCCAGGGCCGCGCCGGGGCGCCGCAGTACCACCAGATTGCACAGCTCGAACACCTCGCGCCAGCGATGCCAGGTATGGATCTCCCGGTAGGCATCACTGCCGATCACCCAGTTCACCACCGCGTCCGGCTCGTCCAGGCGCAGCGCTTCCAGGGTTTCGACCGTATAGGACGGACGCCCAAGGCGTTCGGCGCGGCGCAGTTCGGCGGCATCCGGCCGCAGCCAGGGCTGGTCGCGGCACGCCAGCTTCAGCATCGCCCAGCGGTGTTCGGCGCTGGCTCCCGGCGTTTCCCGGTGCCCGGGGCGCGCCGCCAGCAGCATCCGCACGGACTCCGCACCCAGCGCCTCACGGACACGGGTGGCGGCATGCAGGTGGCCAAGGTGAACGGGATCGAAAGTGCCCCCGAACAGGCAGATCAACGGCGCCGGATCTCGCCGTTGCCGTACACCACGTACTTCTGCGTGGTCAGCCCCTCGAGACCCACCGGGCCCCGGGCATGGAGCTTGTCGGTGGAGATGCCGATCTCGGCCCCGAGCCCGTACTCGAAACCATCGGCGAACTGGGTCGAGGCGTTGACCACGACCGAGGCGGAATCCACCTCGGTGACGAAACGCCGGGCGCGGCCGTAATCGCTGGTGACGATGGCGTCGGTATGGGCGGAACCATAGTGATTGATGTGGGCGATGGCCTGGTCGATTCCGTCAACGACTTTGACTGCGAGCACCGGTCGCAGATATTCCTCGTGCCAGTCCGCCTCGCTGGCGGCAGTCACGTCGGGGAGCACCTTGCGGGTCCGCTCGCAGCCGCGCAGTTCGACCCCGGCCTCGCACGGCATAGCGCCGCGGCCAGCTGCGGCAGCAGACGCGGGGCCAGCGACCCGCCGCCACCAGCAGCGTTTCCAGGGCATTGCAGACCGCGTATTTCTCGGTCTTCGAGTTCACCGCAATGGCTACCGCCATGTCGGGATCGGCGGCATCATCGATATAGACGTGACATATTCCGTCAAGATGCTTGATCACCGGGATGCGACGACTCCCGGATGATGCGCTCGATCAGCCCGCGGCCGCCCCGGGGCACGATCACGTCCACGTAGTCGTCGAGCTGCAGCAGGGCCCCCACCGCGGCACGGTCGGTGGTCGCCACCAGATGCACGGTGGCGGCCGGCAGCCCGGCAGCCTGCAGACCCGCCTCGATGCAGCCCGCCACCGCCAGGTTGGAATGAATGGCCTCGGAGCCGCCGCGCAGAATGCATGCGTTGCCCGACTTCAGACACAGGCTGGCGGCGTCCACGGTGACGTTTGGGCGCGACTCGTAGATGATGCCGATGACCCCCAGCGGCACCCGCATGCTGCCCGACCTGGATTCCGGTGGGCCGGTATACCAGATCCGTGATCTCGCCCACCGGATCCGGCAGCTTGTCGACCTGACGCAGTCCTTCGATCATGCGGTCGATGGTGCGATCGTCCAGCTGCAGCCGGTCCATCAGGGGCTGGTCGATGCCCGTTGCGCGCGGGCCGCCTCCATGTCACGGGCGTTGGCTTCCTTGAGCCAGCCGCCGCGGCGATCGTCCAGGGCCTCCGCGATCGCCAGCAGGGCGCGCGATTTGACTGCGCTGGGCGCCGCCGCGATGACCCGCGATGCCTCGCGCGCGGCACGCCCGACCCCGATCATGTAGCGTTCGATATCCGTCATGTCGATTCAGACGATTGCGTTCGTCGATCCTGTTTGCAGGGGGCGCGCATTATACGTCAGCCTCGGAGCTTATCGACCAGACGCGACAGTTCCTGCAGCCGCTCGCGCGGCCACTGCAGCTTCAGCAGGCTCTGCTTGATCTCCGGTTCGATGGGCAGCAACTCGGCCAGGCGCCAGCCCACCGAGCGGGCGTCGTCGAACTTCACTTCCAGGCCGAGCTTCTCGATCATGGGGTGCTTGACCAGTTCGCGCAGGATTTCCACCAGCTCGCCATGTTCCTCGCCCACTGCCAGGGCCGGTTCGTCGGGCAGATACTCCACCTCCCCCAGCAGCAGGTGGTCGGCCTGCTCCCGCACCCCGCGGACCCGGAACTTGCGGCCGCCCCGCACCACGATGCCGAGCCGGCCATTGGAAAGCTGGTTGAAGTCCACCACGTGCGCATCGGTGCCGACGTCGAAGATCTCCGGCTGGGCGGCTCCCGGTCCGACCCGGGCATCGGCGCCCTTGCGGATCAGCACCACGCCGAACGGCGCGCTGCTCGCGCATGCAGCCGACCACCATGTCCATATAGCGTGGCTCGAAGATCTGCAGCGGCAGGCGGCCGTCCGGGAAACAGCACCGGATGCAGCGGAAACAGCGGAATCTCGACGTGTTTCCACGCGTGCGGGCCGGCGCGTGCGGGTCACCGGGGTGCCGGAAAAGGGGCGTACCGGCTCCGGCGGCGCGGGGAACGAGTGTGGCGAACATCGCCGGCACGCCCTCAGCCTCCGGTCAGGCGCCGCGCGCGCTGGACCCACCCGCCTGTGTAGTCGTCACTGCTGTCTCGTCGGTCCCGTCGGGATACAGCGTGGCGGTGCGCGATCGATCGCCAGAGTCTCCGGCACCGGGGTGGATACCCTGCAGATCATCATTCTGGCCCTGATCCAGGGCATCACCGAATTTCTGCCCATCTCGAGTTCGGCGCACCTGATCCTGCCAGCGCAACTGTTCGGCTGGCGGGACCAGGGCCTGGCCTTCGACATTGCGGTACACGTCGGCTCGCTGACCGCCGTGGTGCTGTACTTCCGCGACGATCTGGCCGGCTACCTGGTGAGCGGCTGGAACCTGGCAGCCCGGCGGCGCATCGACGAACGGGTCCAGGAACTGGGCATGCTGGCCGTGGCCACCCTGCCCATCGTGATCTGTGGCTTCCTGGCCAAGGACTGGGTCGAGGACGAGTTGCGCTCGGTGCCGGTGATCGCCGCCGCCACCATCGGCTTCGGCCTGCTGCTGGCGCTGGCCGACCGGCGTCATACCGACCGCAGCGACGTCACCTGGCGGGATGCCCTGTTCATTGGCGCCATGCAGGTGCTGGCACTGATCCCGGGCACCTCGCGCTCCGGCATCACCATCACCGCCGCGCTGCTGCTGGGTCTGTCGCGCACCCGCGCCGCCCGGTTCTCGTTCCTGCTGTCGATTCCGACCATCGCCGGCGCCGGCCTGCTGGCGGCCCTCGACCTGGTCGAAGCCCAGACCGGGATGGACTGGGCCGTGCTCGCCACCGGCGCGGTGCTGTCGCCGGCCTGGCTGCCTACGCCTGTATCAGCGACCTTCATCGCGCTGGTGGAACGCACCGGCATGATGCCCTACGTGGTCTACCGGCTGGTACTCGGACGTGGTGCTGATGGTCGCTCTGGTTCACTGTCCTGACTTGACCGGCTGCCCGGCGCAGCGCCCGGCGCAGGGCCGGTAGCGGAACCCGTCAGAACGGGATGTCGTCGTCGAAGTCGTCGTCTTCCGGCAGGGTCGGACCGTTGTCCGACTTTGCCGGTGCGCTGCCGCCGCGTGGCTCGAAACCGCTGGGCGCGCCGCCGTCGCCGCCCCGGGAGTCCAGCATCTGCATGTCGCGGGCCACGATCTCGGTGCGATAGCGCTTCTGTCCGCTCTGCTGATCTTCCCAGCTACTGGTGGACAGGCTGCCTTCGATGTAGACCTTGGAGCCCTTACGCAGGTACTCGCCGGCAATCTCCGCCAGCCGGCTGAAGCACACCACGTTGTGCCACTCGGTGCGTTCCTGCTGCTCGCCGGTGGAACGATCACGCCAGTTTTCGCTGGTGGCGAGGCGGAACTTGGTGACGGCGTTGCCGCCTTGTGAATAGCGGGTTTCCGGGTCTGCGCCCAGATTGCCGATGAGAATGACCTTGTTGATCCCCCGAGCCATATGCGCTGCCCACCGTACATTCGAATGAACGGCCGCAGTCTAGCGCATTCACGCGCACGGGTGGGCGAGAGGCAGGCGTCGGAGGGTCCGCCCAATGGCGGTCCGTCCCGAGCGCATCCCGGCACCTACGCGCCAGCGCGCCGCGTTACTCCCCGTCAGCCGGACGCCCTGCACCGGCGCTACGCGGCCGCCCGGCGCTACTGACGCCACCCGACAGGATCCGCCCGGATGCTGCCTTGCCGCGACGGCTATCGATCCGACTTTTCGGTTGGTTACTCGATCGACAGGCCGAATTTCCTTGGATACCATCAGTGTACGCGGTGCACGCACCCACAATCTGAAGAACATCAATCTGGACATTCCGCGCGACAAGCTGGTGGTGATCACCGGGCTTTCCGGTTCCGGCAAATCCTCGCTGGCGTTCGATACGCTGTATGCGGAAGGCCAGCGCCGCTACGTGGAATCCCTGTCCGCCTACGCGCGGCAGTTTCTGTCGATGATGGAAAAGCCGGATGTCGACCACATCGAAGGCCTATCACCGGCCATTTCCATCGAGCAGAAATCCACCTCCCACAACCCGCGCTCCACCGTGGGCACCATCACCGAGATCTACGACTATCTGCGGCTGCTGTTCGCCCGGGTCGGCGAGCCGCGCTGCCCCACCCACGGCGAGCCCCTGGACGCCCAGACCGTCAGCCAGATGGTGGATCAGGTCCTGACCCTGCCGGAAGGCAAGCGCATCATGGTGCTGGCGCCGGTGGTCAGCGAGCGCAAGGGCGAACACCTGCACGTGTTCAAGGAACTGCTGGGCAATGGTTTCATCCGGGCCCGCATCGACGGCATCGTGGTGGATCTGGAGAGCCCGCCGGCACTGGACAAGAACAAGAAGCACACCATCGAAGCGGTGGTGGACCGGCTGCGGGTTCGGCCCGACATGCAGCAGCGCCTGGCCGAGAGCTTCGAAACCGCCGTGGGCCTGTCCGACGGCATCGCCCGGGTCGCCGACCTCGACGACGCGAACGCCGACGAACTGATCTTCTCGGCCCGTTTCGCCTGTCCGATCTGCGGCTACAGCATCTCGGAACTGGAACCGAGAATGTTCTCGTTCAACAACCCGGCCGGCGCCTGCAGCGAGTGCGACGGCCTGGGGGTCAAGCAGTTCTTCGACCCGGCCCTGGTAGTGGCCGACCATGAACTGACCCTGGCCGAGGGCGCCATCCGCGGCTGGGACCGGCGCAACGTCTACTACTTCCACATGCTCACGTCGCTGGCCGAGCACTACGGCTTCGATGTGGAAACCCCGTTCAAGTCTCTGAAGAAGAAACACAGCGACGCCATCCTTTACGGCAGCGGCCGCGAACGCATCGACTTCAGCTACGTCAACGACCGTGGGGACGTCATCCAGCGCAGCCATCGTTTCGAAGGCGTCATTCCCAACATGGAGCGGCGCTACCACGAAACCGACTCCAGCATGGTGCGCGAGAACCTGCAGCGCTACCTGCGCAGCCGCGCCTGCCCGGCCTGTGGCGGCACCCGTCTGCGCGAGGAGTCGCGCAACGTCTTCATCGGCAGAATCAACCTGCCCCAGGTCACCTCCGGGTCGGTGGAATCGACCCTGAGCTACTTCGACAAGCTCAAACTCAAGGGCCGCCGCGGCGAAATCGCCGGGCGCATCCTCAAGGAGATCCGCGCGCGCCTGCAGTTCCTGGTGGACGTGGGTCTGAACTACCTGACCCTGGACCGCAGTGCCGACACCCTGTCCGGCGGCGAAGCGCAGCGCATCCGTCTGGCCAGCCAGATCGGCGCCGGACTGGTGGGGGTCATGTACATCCTGGACGAGCCGTCCATCGGTCTGCACCAGCGTGACAACGAACGGCTGCTGCGCACCCTCAACCATCTGCGCGACCTGGGCAACACGGTGCTGGTGGTGGAGCATGACGAGGAAGCGATCCGCAGCGCCGACTTCATCATCGACATCGGACCCGGCGCCGGGGTCCACGGCGGCCAGGTGGTGGCCAGCGGCAGCCTCGAAGACATCCTCGGCGCCAAGGGGTCGATCACCGGCGATTACCTGTCCGGCCGCCAGCACATCGCCGTACCCGAGCGGCGCCGCGCGCCCGACCCGGAGGCCATGCTGCGGCTGGTGGGCGCCCGCGGCAACAACCTGAACGACGTGACCGTGGAAATCCCGTGCGGGCTGTTCACCTGCGTCACCGGGGTGTCCGGCTCCGGCAAGTCGACCCTGATCAACCACACCCTGTATCCGGTCACGGCCACGGCGCTCAACAAAGCCACCACTCTGACCGCGGCGGCTCACGACAGCGTGGAGGGCCTCGAATACCTGGACAAAGTGGTGGACATCGACCAGAGCCCCATCGGCCGCACCCCGCGTTCCAATCCGGCCACCTACACGGGCCTGTTCACGCCGATCCGCGAGCTGTTCGCCCAGACCCAGGAAGCCCGCGCCCGCGGCTACAAGCCCGGCCGCTTCAGTTTCAACGTCAAGGGCGGCCGTTGCGAAGCCTGCCAGGGTGATGGCGTCATCAAGGTGGAGATGCACTTCCTGCCGGACATCTACGTGCCCTGCGACGTGTGCAAGGGCAAGCGTTACAACCGCGAAACCCTGGACGTGCGCTACAAGGACCGCAACATCCATGAAGTGCTGGAAATGACCGTGGAGGAGGCGCGCGAGTTCTTCGACGCCGTACCCATGCTGGCGCGCAAGCTGCAGACCCTGATGGACGTCGGACTGTCGTACATCCGTCTGGGCCAGAGCGCCACCACCCTGTCCGGCGGCGAGGCCCAGCGGGTCAAACTGTCCCGGGAACTGTCGAAACGCGATACCGGACGCACCCTGTACATTCTGGACGAGCCCACCACGGGGCTGCACTTCCACGACATCGCCCAGTTGCTGACGGTGCTGCACCGGCTGCGCGACCAGGGCAACACCATCGTGGTGATCGAACACAACCTGGACGTCATCAAGACCGCCGACTGGATCGTCGACCTGGGCCCCGAGGGCGGCTCGGGCGGCGGCTGCATCATCGCCGAAGGCAGCCCGGAGCAGGTGGCGAAGAAGCGCTCCGGGGCGGTTTCTCGATGGCCAGGGTCAGCCCCCGTGCCTGCAGGTTCACGAACAGCGTGTGTCCGTCCGGCGCAAAACAGGCGCCGGCCAGCTCCGAGTCGTCATAGGCGTTCTCGGCGAACCGGTAGAGCTGCGCGTCCGGCGTGACCCCCACCAGTGAGCAGGCGCTGTCGGCGTCTTCGCAAACCAGCAGGTCACCCCAGGGCGCCATGGTCAGGTTGTCGCCCATGTCGAGGCTGCGCCGGTCGGTGGACTCCACGAACAGTTCCAGGTGGCCGGGGGCCGTGGTCTCGGCGCGGCTGCCCTCGGCGGCAGACGGCCGGTAACGGAAGATCTGGCCGGCATGGATGGCGCCGCCGCTGGTACAGGCGAAGTAGACGTCGCCGCCGCCGAACCAGATGCCTTCACCACGGGCGAACCGGGCGGCGCCGGCAGCCGCGCCGCGGCTGCGCAGATCCCCCTGCGGCGAGTCCGTGTCGGTCAGGTCGATCCACTCCGCCCGCAAGGCGTCGCCGGCCCGCAACGGCGCCGCCAGCGGATCCCAGTTGCGGGTGTCGGCGGAGCCTTCCCAGTCGCTGAGCACCAGCGCCTGCAGCCGCCCGCCAGCCTTGAGGTCGCCAGGCCGCGCCGGTATCAGGCGGTAGAACAGGCTGTCGCCTTCGTCCTCGGTCAGGTAGACCACACCAGTGCGCGGGTCCACGGCGGCCGCTTCGTGATTGAACCGCCCCAGGGCCGTCAGCGGCAGCGGGTCCACCGGCCCGGTGGCCCCGGCCGGCACTTCGAAAACCCAGCCATGGTCCCGGGTCCGGCGCCCGCTCCGGCGCTCGACGGACTCCTCGCAGGTGAGCCAGGAACCCCAGGGCGTGGGACCGCCACAACAGTTGCGCTCAGTGCCGGCAAGACTCAGGAAGTGGCGTTCGACCCGCCCGGTGGCCGGGTCGTAGATCACCGTAGTGGTGCCGCCGGGCGCCGGCGTGCCATCTGCCGGCTCGTACAGTTTGCTCCGATCGAAACCCGCCAGCCGCGTCAGGTCCGGTCCGAACGGGCCGGATGCCTGTTCGTCGAGGCTCAATTCGTGGTTACACACCAGCGCCAGCCGGCCGCCGCCGGCATCGAAGGCGGCCATGCCATCGTGACTGCCCGGCACCAGCAGGCCGTCGCTCATGACCGCCCCGGCGCGGGAAATGATCCGGTAGCTGAATCCCCGCGGCAGATCGAGGACACCCTGGGGATCCGGCACCAGCGCGCCGAACGGACCGGCGGCCGTGGGGTCTACCGTGGCCTGAATCCGCCCCGGCTGGGCCGCACCCAGCACCGGACGCAGAGCGGCGAATACCCCGGCGGCACCGGCCAGGCGCAGGATCTGCCGCCGGCTGCCCCGGAATCCTGATTCTTGCCGTCGCACCTCAGTCGTCCTCCTCGATGTCCAGGATCTCGCCGCTCACGGCGTCGATTTCGAGTTCGTATTCGATGCCCGGCGCGATGGTCCGGATCTCGAACAGGTAACGCCCGTCGTCCCGGTCGATCTCGCCTTCCACAGCGTGGCCACCGGTGCGCGACTCGGCACTCTCGAGGGCCTTCACCAGCGCGCCGGCAGCCGCCCCGTCGGCGCGGGCGCGGCTGTCACCGCCCATCACGCCGGAGATCAGCCCCGGGTCGCGGCGCCCGACCACGACGCCGCTGGCCGGGTTCAGGTACAGCACCGTCAGCCCGGCGTCCGTCATCACGTCCAGCCGGTAGAAATACATGTCGTCGTCTTCATCGAGTTCCGCTTCGATGACCCGGCCGCCCACTTCCTTCTCCGCCAGCAGGACGGCGTCAGCCAGCGACAACTCGGCGCCGCGCACGATCTCCAACTCGATGGCCGAGGGCCGCGCCAGCAGCGGTATCGGGGCCAGCACCATCGAGGCGCCGAGGGCAGCAACGCCGAAGCCCGGCAGAAAACGACGTCCAGAAAACAGTGGGTGACTCATGACCTGCTCCGCTCACATTGATTGTCCAGCACGTTACCCGCGCTCCCTTAAGTCCGCCTTAACGGGCGGCCGGCTGCCGGCGGCCGGAAAGCGGACCCGGACCCGCAGTCCCGGCGGGCGGGCGCCGGCCACGGCGTCCTCCAGCACCACGTCGGCGCCGTGGCCATGGGCCACCCGGGCGACGATGGACAGGCCCAGGCCCGATCCTTCCCCGACCTGCCCCGGACCCCGGTAGAACCGGTCGAATATCCGTTCGCGTTCGGCCGCCGGTATGCCATCGCCGCTGTCCGAGACCACCAGTTCGACCCGCTGACCATGCGCCGCAATCGCCACTGCCACCGTGGCGCCCGGCGCTGAATGGCGGATGGCGTTGTTCACCAGGTTGCCGATCAGCACCTGCAGCGCTGCCGGCTCACCCGACACTTCGGTGGCGGTTGCGGATTCCACTTGCAGCGTCAGTTCCACCCCCCTGGCCCGCGCCGCCGGGTCGGCGTCGGCCAGCGCCTGAGCGGCGACCGGGTGCAGGTCCACCGTTTCCCGGTCCGCGGGCGCCTGGTCCGGATCGAGGCGGGCCAGGGTCAGGAGCTGATCCACCAGCCGGGCGGCCCGCTGCACCCCCACCGCAACCCCCTCCAGGGCGTCCCGGCGGTCCGACTCGGAGGTGGCCCGCAGCGCGCGCTGGGCCTGGATCTGCAACGCGGCCAGCGGCGTTCGCAGTTCGTGGCTGGCATCGGCGGTGAACTGACGCTCCCGGTCGAGCACGGCAGCGAGCCGCGCCAGCAGGCCGTTCAAGGCCCGGGTCATGGGCTTCACTTCCCGAGGCAGCCCCGCGTCCGCCAGGGGTTCCAGCGCGTCGGCCCGACGCCCCGCCAACTCGTTAGCCAGGCGGTCCAGCGGGCGCAATCCGCGCGACACCGCCACCACGATGAACAGGGCCAGCAGCGGCAGGCCGAACAGCAACGGCCACACCGTGCCCAGCACCAGGGACAGGATCATGGCCTGGCGTTCCCGCAGCCGGCTGCCGACGATGACGTCGACGCCGCGCAATGCATCCACCCGGTAATAGAAGCGCCAGGGCTCGGTGCCCAGCCGGCCGCTGGAAGCCCCGTAGCTGCTGGCCATGCGCTGCTCGGGCGCATTGGCCGACCGCATCCGCAGGCGCGTCCCGTCCCAGACCTGAAACGCCTGCTCCACGCCGAATCGCGCCAGCAGCCGGGCCACGTAGGGATCCGTGCCCGGTGCATCGACCCCGGCCGTGGACTGCCACATCCACACCACCTGAGCGGTCCGCGCCAGTTGTTCGTCGAGGCGCGCGCCCACCTGATCACGCACGTTCAGGTAAGTGAGCCCCACCGACAGCGCCCAGACGGCCGCAAAAGCACACAGCAGCGTCACCAGCAGGTGGCGGCGCATGGACGGCATCACGGCGCGGTGTCGATGACGTAGCCGACGCCACGCACGGTTCGAATCAGCGTCGCGCCGAGCTTACGCCGCAGGTGATGCACGTAGACCTCCACGGTGTTGCTGCCGACATCGTCGTCCCAGCCGTAAAGCGCCTGCTCCAGCCGCGGCCGAGTCAGCACCTGGCCCGGATGATCGAACAGCGCCTGCAACAGCGCGAACTCCCGGGCCGACAGTTCCACCGGCGTACCGGCCCGGGTCACGGTCCGGGCCGGTACGTCGATCTCGAGTTCGCCGTGGCTGAAGCGGCCGCCGGCCCGCCCTGCCGCGCGCCGGGTCAGCGAACGCAGACGGGCCAGCAACTCCCCCAGGTCGAACGGTTTGATCAGATAATCGTCGGCGCCTGCATCGAGACCGGCAACCCGGTCCGCGGGCCGGTCCCGGGCCGTGAGAACGAGCACCGGCACCCGGCACCCGGCCCGGCGGGCCTCGGCCAGCACGCTCATGCCGTCACGGCCCGGCAGCGTGAGATCGAGCACACACACATCGAACGCCTCGACGCCGAGGGCCGCCAGCGCACTGTCGCCGTCGCGCATCCAGTCGGCGGCGTAGCCTTCCTGGCGCAGCGCCTCGAGCAACGCCCGGCCCAGGGCTTCGTCGTCTTCTACCAGCAGTACCCGCACCGTCGCTTCCGCACGTCATGACTCCAGAGGCAACCGCCCGCCGCGGCCTGCGGCAGGCCACATCATTCACCGGCCGCGAGCCTATCAGGCGCCGACTTAAGGCGCGCTTAAGGTAGCGCCAGGCATGCTGGGCCCGTCATTGCGCCAGGGCGATGTAGAAGGCCAGCGTCAGCAGCACCAGAATCGCCGACATCGTGCCTGCGTAGCGCCACGGCTGCATGTCCACCGGCGGCGGCCCGGGTGGCGCCGGCATCCGGCCTGCCGGGCGCAGCCAGCTGATGAACACCATGAGCACACTGGTGAGCACAAAAACCACGGCCAGAAAATGCAGGAAATGAACCGGCTCAGACACACCAAACGTCGCCATCAGCCAGCCCTGAATAGGCTCGAAGAAGGCAAAGTTGATCAGGTAGAACATGATGGGCCCGGCAATCAGCGCGGTCTTGGCGGCCACGGCGGACACCCGGCGGGTGAACAGCGCCGCCAGAATCACGGCCAGCATGGGGCCGAAGAACGTGGCGTTGATCTGCTGCAGGTAGTTGTAGAGGCTGCCTCCGGTGTCGATGGCCGGCGCCGCCAGCATGGCGATCACCGCCAGCACCAGGCTGCACCAGCGGCCGGCGTGCACCTGCTGCAGATCGCTGGCATCCCGGCGCAGCAGGCCCCGGTACACCCCCAGACTGAAGAGCGTCGCGGCGCTGTTGAGCACACTGTTGAAGGTGCTGAGCACCGCACCCACCATGACCGCGGCAAACAAGCCCGTCAACGCTTCCGGGAGTACTGCCTTGACCAGGGTCGGGTAGGCCACCAGGTAATCGTCCGGTCCCAGTTCACCTTTGAACAGGTGCCAGGCGATGACCCCCGGCAGCACGATGACGAACGGTCCCAGCAGCTTCAGGCCGGCGCCAATGAGCACGCCCTTCTGGCCTTCCGCCAGGCTGCGCGCCCCCAGCGCGCGCTGCAGGATCGACTGATTGACGCACCAGAAGAACACCTGGTTCACGATCATCCCGGTAAACAGCACTCCGAACGGCAGAAAGCTGCCGGGCTCGTCGCCGGTGATGTCGAACTTGGGCCGCTCGGCCTGATACACGGTGGCGAATCCGGCCAGCGGATCGCCAGCGCCAATGGCCGACAGCGCCAGCACCGGCACCAGCAGTCCGGCCGCCAGAAAGCCGACCCCGTTGATGGTGTCCGACACCGCGACGGCGCGCAGGCCGCCGAAGATGGCGTAAACCGAGCCGAGCGCACCGACTCCCACCACCAGCAGCCAGCGGGCCTGCTCCACCGACATGCCGAGCCGGTCCGAAACGTCGAACAGACTCTCCAGTCCGCTGGCACCGAACAGCAGCACCACCGGCAGGATGGCCACCGCATAGGACAGCAGGAACAGCAGCGACATGATGACCCGGGTGACGTGATCGAAACGCTGCTCCAGGAAATCCGGAATGGTGGTGATGCCGGCGCGCAGGTAGCGGGGCAGAAACACCAGCGCGGTCAGCACCATCGCCAGCGCCGCCGTGGTCTCCCAGGCCATGACCGCCGCAGTGTGCGCAAAGGCGTCGCCGTTGAGGCCGATCAGATGTTCCGTGGACAGATTGGTGAGCAGCAGCGAACCGGCAATCACCCAGCCGGTCAGGCTGCGCCCCCCCAGAAAGTAAGCGTCGGAACTGGCGGTGACCTGATGACCCCGGGTAAACCACCAGGTCAGCACCGCAACCAGGGCCGTGAAGCCGAGGAAGCCCGCCAGGATCATGATCGCCGACCCGCCGGCGAACTCACTCGCCGGTCCGCCACCGGGACCCCTTGGATATCGCGCACCTCTCCCCCCGGAGCAGATTGAAATAACTTTTCGATTGTAATAGAAATTGAAACAATCATTCCATACTTCAACCCGAGCCCTGGCGAACGCGTGGTCCGTTGCCCGTCATCGCCATTCCGCCACCCAGACACCTTCGAGGTATGCCATGACCGTATCCAGCCGCAGACTCCTGACCCTGGCCGGCGGCGCCCTGCTGTGCGCCGCGTGCTCGCAGCCGGCGCCGGATTCCCGGGCGGAACCTGCCGGGAGCCCGCCCGCGGACCCGTCGTCCGCCGCCGAAGCCGCAGTGGCGGCCACCGCCACCGCGCCGCTGGCCCAGGGTTCCGCGGTCGACGCAGCCTTCTGGCCCGGCGCCGACGGCCAGGCGCTGCTGCTTGCGGCCGCGGAGATATCCGGCGTACAGGTCTACGCTGCGGACGGCACGTTCCTCGGCGCCATCGAAGGCCTGGAAGCGAGCCACGTCGCCGTTCTGCCGGCCAGCGGCAGTCATGATCCGCTGGTGGTGGTGGTCGACGGCGCCTCTTCCCGCATCGGAGCCTACGACCTGGACGCCCCGGCTCTGACCCTGACCCCCCGTATGGCCGAGCCGATCGCGGTAAACGACGAAGTCACCGGCCTGTGCGCTTACGTCAGCCCCCTGGGCGGCAATCAGTACCTGTACGCGGTCACCGACGGCGGCGTGATTCATCACTACGAGTTGTACCGCGCCGGAGACCAGGTCGACGGGCGGCGGCTGCGCACCATCCCGGCGGGTAAGGGCAGCGGCTACTGCGCCACGGACCCGCGCGACGGGTCCCTGTATCTGGCCCAGGAGCACACCGGCGTCTGGCGGCTTGCCGCCGAGCCGGAAGCGGACACCGCCCTGGAACCCGTTGACCTGCGCGAGCCGTTCGGACAACTCAGTGACGATGTGAAAGGGGTGGCCGTTTACCCGGTGCACGCGGATCTGTCCTATCTGCTGGTGGCCGACGTCGGCCGGGAACGGCTTGCCGTCTACGCGCTGCCGGACGGTGACTACGTCGGCGCCGCCCGACCCGACGGACTGCGTGAACCGGAAGGCCTTGCCATTGCGCTGCCTGGCGCAGGGGGCGGCGGACTGGCGGCGGCGGCCGACGAGTCCACCGACGGCGGCGGCAGCAATCTGAAGCTCATTGCCTGGCAGGATCTGACCGGGGCCCTGGACCTGGAAACGGCCGCGCGCCCCTTCGCCGCCGCGCCGGCCCCTGCCGTGGTGCAGCCGCTGCTGGAAACCACGCCCCTGGAGAGCCGCGGCGACGCGGCCGACGATCCGGCCATCTGGGTGAACCCGGATGATCCGTCGGCCAGCCGCATCATCGGCACCGACAAACAGAGCGGCCTGCACGTCTACGACCTGACCGGCCAGGTGCAGCAGTACCTGCCC
This sequence comes from uncultured Gammaproteobacteria bacterium, assembly GCA_942491135.1. Taxonomy (GTDB): domain Bacteria; phylum Pseudomonadota; class Gammaproteobacteria; order Pseudomonadales; family Azotimanducaceae; genus UBA7803. The sequence continues at coordinate 470,036 of CALNZS010000017.1, forward strand.
GATGGCCGCATGAACAACGTGGACCTGCGCGACGGCTTTCCCCTGGCGGGCCAGCCGGTACCGCTGGTGGCCGCCAGCAACCGCAGCAACGACAGCGTGGCGATCTACGCCATGGACCCGGACGACGGCACCCTGCGTGACGTCGCGGCCGGTGTGCTCGACACCGGTTTCGGCGATCCGTATGGCCTGTGCCTGTATCACAGTGCCGTTTCCGGTGAGTTCTACGTGTTCGTCAACGATGGCGGCAGTGGCGTCTTCCGCCAGTGGCGGCTGTTCGACGACGGCAGTGGCCACGTCACCATGGAACCGGTTCGCGAGTTTGCCGTGGGCTCCCAGGCCGAGGGCTGCGTGGCCGACGACGCCACCGGCCGGCTGTACGTCGCCGAGGAGGATGTGGGCCTGTGGCGCTACTCAGCGGAGCCGGATGGCGGGGACCGCCGCGATGCCATCGACGCCACCGGTGATGCGGGCCGGCTGACCGACGATGTGGAAGGTGTAGCGCTGTGGCTGGGACCGGACGATACCGGCTATCTGGTCGCCTCCAACCAGGGCGCCGACAACTACGCCGTGTACCGTCGCGAGGGTGACAACGCGTTCGTTGGCCTGTTTCACGTGATCGCCGATCCGGCTGCCGGCGTCGACGGCGCCTCCGAGACCGACGGCCTGGCGGTGACCAGCGCCAATCTCGGCGGTGACCTGAGCGACGGGATGCTGGTGGTGCAGGACGGGCGCAACCTGGCCCCCGAGGAAGGACAGAACTTCAAGGTCGTGGCCTGGCGCGACGTGATGACGGCGCTGGAGAGCACCGCCGAGTGAGGATGGCTAGTGGTCCACGGGCGGCCGGGGGCCGATGATCCGATCCAGGGTCCGGTACCCCAGCCGCGCACAGGCCAGCGGTCTGGCGATAGCCGGGTCCTGTTCGGCTTCGACCACCAGCCAGCCCCGATAGCCGGCCGCCCGCAGCGGTTCGACCACGGCGCCGAAGTCCACCATGCCGTCTCCGGGCACGGTGAACACGCCCTGCAGTACCGCCTCCAGAAAGCTTTCGTCCCCGTTGCGCACCCGCGCCAGCACGTCGCCGCGCACGTCCTTGCAGTGCACATGGGCGATGCGACCGGCGTAGCCGGCGGCTAAGACTCGGGGATCACCGCCGGCATAGGTCAGGTGGCCGGTGTCCAGCAGCAGTTCCACCGCCGGGCCGGACCGCGCCAGCAACCGTTCAACGTCGGTCTGTGACTCGATCACGGTACCCATGTGGTGATGGTAGGCGAGGCGCATTCCCGCGCCCTGCATACGCTCGGCGAGCCGGGTCAGGCGCTCTCCGAACCGGGCCAGTTCAGCCTCGATCAGATGCGGCCGCCGCGACAGCCGGACTCCCGGCTGACCGTGGACGCAACCGGTGACCTCGGCACAGACCATCACCGAACTGCCGAGCGCCGCCAGCAGGTCCAGATGCGGCGCCATGGCCGCAAACTCCGCCTCCACGGTGCGTTCCAGCAGGCGCAGGCTGTACCAGCCGGAAACCAGCGCCAGACCGTAGCCCGCCAGCAGCGGCCCCAGCCGTGCCGGGTCGCGGGGAAACTTGCGCCCCAGTTCGACCCCGGCGAAGCCTGCTTCGGCTGCCTCGGCCAGGCAGACTTCCAGCGCCACGTCAGCGCCAAGGGCCGGCAGATCGTCGTTACTCCAGGTGAGCGGATTGATGCCCAGCCGGACGTTCACCGGTCGCGCTCGCTCTGATAAGTCTGCCGGGCCAGGCGCACCGGCTCGCTGCCGGACACTTCTGCCACTGGCACGTCCCACCAGGCGCCACCGGCTTGCGTGGCGCGGCGCGGATCGGTCTCGACCACGATCACCCGGGTGCGCTGCGGCGGCCGCGTGGCCGCCATCTCCGACGTCAGTTCATCGATGCCGCTCACCTTCACGGCATCGGCGCCGAGCGCCCGCGCATGGGCGACAAAATCCACTACCGGCGCGCCGTCCTCGAGCAGATTGTTGAAGGACTCGCTGCCACAGGATTGCTGCAGCCGGTCGATACAACCGAATCCGCGGTTGTCCAGCAGCACGATGGTCAGGGGCAGGTCCAGCATGACCGAGGTGGCGATCTCCGAATTCATCATCAGGTAGCTGCCGTCGCCGACCATGACCACAACGTCCCGCTCCGGCGCGGCCAGCTTGACCCCCAGTCCCCCCGCGATCTCGTAGCCCATGCACGAGTAGCCGTATTCCACGTGGTAAGCGCCGGGACCGGCGGCACGCCACAGCTTGTGCAGTTCGCCCGGCAGTCCGCCGGCCGCCGAGACCACGGTGGAAGTCGGGCCGCAGGTGCCATTCACCACCCCGATGACCTCCGCATCGCTGGGCACCCGGTCCCGGGCCGGACGGGTGGCCTGCTCCACCGCCTGGCGCCAGTCGCCGCCGAGTGACGCGGCGCGTGCCGTCCAGTCCCCGGGCACTCGATGCGACCCGACGGCAGCCTGCAGCGCCTGGAGAGCAAGATCGGCGTCGGCCTGCAGCACCAGGGCGCCGCGCTTGGCGGCATCCTGCCGATTGACGTTGATGCCGAGAAACCGGGCCTCTGGATCGAACAAGGTGTTGGACGCCGTGGTGAAGTCCTGCAGACGCGTCCCTACGGCCAGCACCAGATCGGCCTCGGCCGCCAGGGTGTTGGCCGCCGAGCTGCCGGTCACGCCGATGCTGCCGACGTTACAGGGATGGTTCCAGGGCAGCGCGCCCTTGCCGGCCTGGGTTTCCGCCACCGGCAGCCCCAGCCGCTCGGCCATGGCCGTCAGCCGTTCCCAGGCCTGGGCGTAATGCACACCGCCGCCGGCTATGACCAGCGGCCGCCGGGCGCCGAGCAGGGCCCGGCCGGCGGCCTCCAGGGCCGCCGGATCGGGTCCGGGCCGGGCGATCTGGTGCACCGCCGGCTCGAACAGCGTGGTCGGAAAGTCCCAGGCTTCCGCCTGCACATCCTGCGGCAGGGCCAGCACCACAGGCCCACACTGGGCCGGATCCGTGAGCACCGACAGCGCCCTCGGCAGGGTGGTGACGAGCTGTTCCGGCCGGCTGATCCGGTCGAAGTAGCGGCAGACCGGCCGGAACACGTCGTTGGCGGTCACCCCCGGGTCGCCGAAATCCTCCACCTGTTGCAGCACCGGGTCGGGCCGGCGGCTGGCGAAGGTATCGCCGGGCAACAGCAGCACCGGCAGCCGGTTGACGTGGGCCAGCGCCGCGGCGGTCACCATGTTGGTCGCGCCCGGCCCCACCGAGGTGGTACAGGCCATCATCCGCCGGCGCCGGTTGGCCTTGGCATAGGCAATGGCGGCATGCGCCATCGCTTGCTCGTTGTGTGCCCGGTACACGGGCAGGCCCGGCTGTTCGTGCTGCAGCGCTTCGCCCAGGCCCGCCACATTGCCATGGCCAAAGATGGCGAAAACACCGCCGAACAGCGGCTCGCGGACACCATCGACGTCCACCTGCTGGGCCGCCAGGGCACGCACCAGCGCCTGGGCCATGGTCAGTCGTACCGTCGTGTTCATGCGTGACCTCCCTCCACAGCCGCTCCCTCCACAGCGCCCGCCCCGGTCCGGCGCTGCGCCGCGGCCTGGCGCCAGGCATCGATCACGGCCTGGTACCGCTGACGGATCCCATCGGTGGCGGCTGCGTCGTCCAGGCGCGCGCCGAACCAGCCCTGGGCGGCCTCGGCGAAGATGCTACGGCCCACGGCGAACCCGCGACAGATGTCGAATCCGGCAGCCACCGACAGCCCGCTCGCCAGGGTCGCCTGATCCGCGCCCTGCCCGAGCAGCACGATACCCTTACAGTACGGGTCACACTCCCGAACCACCCGGTTCACGGCAATCCAGCTCTCCGCGGACTGGGCCGGGAGTTTCCACCAGTCCGGACGAATGCCCAGGTTGTACAGGCGCCTCAGCGCCCGGGCCACGGTGTCGGCCTGGTGCGCCGGAGCCGGCGGACAGATGACTTCCAGAATCAGCCGGCGCTCCATGGCAACCACGTCGGCGAACAGCGCCCGCAGCCGTTCTTCCTGCTCGTGACGCAGCCCAGGCGGATCGTCCGGGTGATACAGCACCAGGCACTTCACCACCAGCCGGGCCGGCCAGGCGCCCAGCTCGGCGCCGAGCGCGAAGCGCGGCTCGAACACCAGCGGTCGCGACCCGGGAACCTCCACCGGGCTGGCCGTCCACAGGCCGGCCTGATTCAACCGGCCCAGCACCGCCCTGCCGTGGCGGTGATCGACGATGGCGCCGTAACGGACATCGGCGCCGCCCGCCGCTGCGACCTCGAGCAGGGCATCGGCGATCAGATGCTTGAAGTGGCTGATGGCACCCGCGTCCCGGCCATGTTCCGCCGCCAGCGCTTCGAGCTGACTGCGGTGATCGAAGGCCAGGACACACAGCGGTCTCGGGTCGTCGCGCCAGGTGGTGGTGCGGTGCAGATGGCCCAGGGAAACATCTTCCCGCGGCCGTGCCGGCGGCGCCGGCAGCGCCAGAAAAGCGTCCAGCTCGACCCGGCTGGGCATGGCCGGCGTGCAACCGTGACGCGCCACCACCAGCGCCCCGCAGGCGTTGCCGCGGCGCGCGCAGTCTGCCCAGGGAAGCCCGTCCAGCCAGCCGGACAGGAGCCCGGACAGAAACGCATCCCCGGCGCCCAGGGTGTTGTAGACCTCCACCGGGAATCCCGGCACGAGCAGGCCGTCGTCCAGCGAGGTAACGGGACCGCCGGCAAATATCACACAGCCGTCGGCGCCGCGCTTCTGCACGATGGGCGCCGCGGTGAGGGACCGGATCGTGCGCAGCGCCTCGAGCGGGTCGGTGCTGCCGCCGGCGATGACAATTTCTTCCTCGGTGCCCACCACCAGATCGCAGGCTGGCAGCACCGCCTGCAGCTCCCGGGTGGCGCGGGGGTTGGCGCCCTCGCGGCTGGCCCCGTCGCCGGCGCTGCCCAGGCCCCAGAGCACGGGCCGGTAATCGATGTCCAGAACCACCCGGGTAGCGTGAAGCGACGCGCAGCGGATCGCCTCGGCCACCGCGTCCCGGGTCCCAGGCGTAGAGAGGTGAGTGCCGGTGACCGCCAGCAGCCGGGCGCCGGCGATCGCGTCTTCGTCCACGTCGTCCGCCACCAGCCCCATGTCGGCGCAGCGCTCACGAAAGAAGATGTGTGGAATGTCGTCGGCGGCGCCGATGCCGAGCACCACCAGTCCGGTGAGCCGCGACGGATCGGTTCGGACCTGACTGACGTCCACCCCCTGGCGGGCCAGCTCCTCGCGCACGAAACGTCCCATCGCTTCGTCACCGACCCGGGTCAACATGGCGCTGCGCACACCCAGACGCGCCAGACCCGCTGCGAGGTTACCGGATGATCCGCCCAGGTACTTGGCGAAACTCTGCATGTCCTCGAGCCGTCCGCCCACCTGCTGCCCGTACAGGTCCACGGCCGCACGGCCCATACAGATGACGTCGGTGCGCCTCCCTGCCGCGGATCCGCCGCCGGAGTCAGGCACGGTCGATGTCCGCCGGCCACCAGAACTCGGCGTTCTCGTCCCGGGTCCAGTCATGTTCCGCAACAAACTCGGGCACGGTGTAAGGATTGTCCGGCAGGTGCCGGATGACCCAGGAGTAGTACATGCCATAACCCGGCGCCGCACACTGCGCATGCACCAGCCCCGGCGGAATACACACCGTGTCGCGGTGACCGACCTTGAACACGGCATCGCCGAGTTCGGCGTGCCCGTAACCCTGGGGCGCGGTGAACCGGTAGTGATAAATCTCCGGCTGCTGATGGTGATGCGGCGGGTAGCTGGACCAGCCGCCGGGCAGGGTGACGACCTCGCCCAGCACCAGTTCCGCCTCGGCTGGCGAGTTGGTGACATCGAAGATGGTGCGCACGAAACGCAGACAGCGGCCCGCCACCTGACCGGCGCCGCGGTGTTCGTTTGGCACCTGTTCCGGGGTGAACACCCGGGGCTCGAAGGGCTTGCGATTGCCGCACCGGTACACGGTGAACTCGCAGTCGTCGGCGGCCTCCACGGTCACTTCCGTACCGGCGGACACGTGCAGACAACCGGGCGCATCGTCGAACAGCGAAGCGCGGCTGAGTTCGAACTCTGCGGACCCGGCCCGGCCGATTGCCGTGCCGGCCATCAGCAGCCAGGCGGTCTCCGTGTCCGCGGTTACACGGTAGCGTTCGCCGCGGCCGAGCCGCAACAGGTCGACCCGGAGCCGTTCGTATTCCGCCACCGGGGTCTCGCCGGACGGCGGCTCGGCGCCGTCGTAGTGAAGTACGTGCTGGTTCAGATCGCTCATGGGCCGGGTCTCCTTGCTGCACCCGAATCGGCCGCCACGTCGCACCACCCGCCGGTGGCACTGGACTGTTCGATGGCATCGATCACCCGTTGCACGGCGAGGCCCTCGCCGAAGTCCGGATAAAAAGACGGTCCGCCATCCACGGCGCGGATCAGGTCGTGAATTTCGATGGTTTTGAGATCATTGATGCCCAGACCGTGTCCGGGCGCCGGACAGAAGCGCGCATAGTCGCCGTGACGCGGCCCGGCGAGCAGTGTCCTGAACCCGGCACGATTGGCCGGCTGCGCGGACTCGTAGAGCCGCAACTCGTTCATGCGTTCCTGATCGAAGGACAGGCTGCCGTGGCTGCCGAACAGTTCAAAACTGAGGCCGCACTTGTAGCCGAAGGCAACCCGGCTCATCTCCAGGGTTGCAGTAACCCCATGGTCGAGTTCCACCACCGCCCGGGCGATGTCGTCGTTCTCCACCCGGCGCCGGCGCCCCGTGGGATCGGCCCGTTCGCCGATCACCGTCCGCAGGTCACCGAGCACGCGCCGGCTCGGCCCCACCAGAAAGTGCACCAGGTTGATCAGGTGGGCGCCCAGATCCGCCAGCACCCCGGAGCCTGCCAGGGCGCGCTCGCAGCGCCAGCCGAACGGACCGTCCGGATCGGCCAGGTAGTCCTCGAAGTAACGGCCGGCAAACGCCCGCGGCTCACCGATCTCACCTGCGGCGATCAGATCCCGCGCCTCCCGGAGCAGCGGGTTGGCCGTGTAGTTGAGTCCCACGCCATGCACGACTCCAGCCTCCCGGGCCAGGGCCACCAGGATTTCGCACTGGGCGGCGTCGAGCGCCAGGGGTTTCTCGCAGTGAACGTGTTTGCCGGCGCGCAGCGCGGCGCTGGCCATGTCGAAGTGCAGGTGATTGGGGGTACAGATGTCGACCACGTCGATCTCCGGATCAGCCACCAGCGCCTGCCAGTCGCCCGTGGCGCGCTCGAATCCAAGGCTGTGCGCGGCACGGTCAGCCGCGGCGGCGTCGGCGTCGGCCACCAGCACCCGGCGCGGCGGCGCCACATCGTCGAACACGGTGGCCACGGTGCTCAACGCCAGGGCGTGAGCCCGCCCCATGAATCCGCTGCCGATCAGGCCGAACCCGAGGCTGGAACCGGCGCCGCCCATGGTCAGAGCGCTTCCACCGGGACCCGCCGGCCTTCGCGCCAGGACCGCTCGGCGGCGTCCGCCAGCAGCAGCGCCCTGACCCCATCGTCGGCGCCGGCAAGATCATGCTCGGCACCGGACACTGCCCGCACGAAGTGGTCGAGTTGCAGCCGGTAGGCGTCCGCGTAGCGTTCCAGGAAAAACGGCAGCGCGGGTTCGCTGAGAAAACCCTCGGCGCCACCCTGCTCGAGGCCGGTCTCGGTCTGATTACCGACCCGCAGCACACCGCCGGCGCCGAACGCTTCGACCCGCTGGTCGTAGCCGTAGCTGCAACGCCGGCTGTTGGTGATCTGGCACATCCGGCCGGCGGCGGTCTCCAGCACCAGCACCGCCGTGTCCACGTCTCCGGCCGCGCCAATGGCCGCATCCACCAGCGCGCTGGCCGCGGCGAACACCATCACCGGCTCCTCCCCGAGCAGCCAGCGCGCCATATCCAGATCGTGGATGGTCATGTCCCGGAACAACCCCCCGGAGCGGCGCAGATAGTCCAGCGGCGGCGGCGCCGGATCGCGGCTGGTGATGCTGACCACCTCCACCGGACCCACCCGCCCGCCTGCCAGCGCTTCACGCAGCCGCCGGAATGAGGGATCAAAGCGCCGGTTGAATCCGGTGTAGAGGGGCACCCCGGCGGCCATCGCCGCATTGCGGCCGGCCCGGGCCCGGCCGCTGTCCAGATCCAGCGGCTTTTCGCACAGCACGGGTTTGCCGGCCGTCACCCAGGCGCTGATGAGATCCTGATGGGTATCGGTGGAGGTGGCAATGATGACACCGTCCACCGCCGGGTCCGCCAGGACCTCGGCCAGGCTCATGGCCGGCACGCCCAGGGAGGCGGCCAGCTCCGCCGCGGCGGCGGCCTGCACATCCACTACCGCGTGCAGCCGGGCGCCGGGATGGCGCACGACGTTGAGCGCGTGGATGCGTCCGATACGACCCGCGCCGATCAGACACAGGTTTATGGTCATGTCTGGCTCCCCCTGTCCACCGGCGGACCTCAGGCGCCGTCGTTCCGGCGAGAGCGGCGGGCCCGTTTGCGCGGCGCCGGGCTGCCTTCGGTCCGTTCCACCTGCTGCGCGCAACCCACCACCAGCGCCTGAGCCAGGCACAACGAGGCGGTCAGGGAACGGAACTGCCGGACCTCCGCATCACGCACGTCGAAGCAGATGTCGGCCTCCCGCGCCACCGGACTCACCCGGCTGTCACTGATTGCGATCACCGGCACACCGGCACCCCGGGCCCGGCTCACGATGTCCGCGGTTTCGCCGGCATAGGGCCGGAAGCTGGTGGCAAACAGCACGTCCCGCTCGGACATCATGGCGCTCTGTTCGGCGAACATGCCGGCCAGCCCGTCGATCAGGTGGACCGGTTTGCCGGCATGGCGCAGCGCGTAGGCCAGGTAGGACGCCACCGGAAACGACCGGCGCAGACCGACCACGTAAACCGCCGCCGCCTCCACCATCAACCGTACCGCCTGCTCCAGGGCCCGGGGGTCTACCGACGCTTTCAGGTTGTCCAGGGCCATCACGTTGCTGGCGGCGAATTCCTGCAGCAGGTCATAGGGGGACAGACTCTCGGCATCGCCGGTCCGGGCGTTGAACTGGCGGATGCGCTCGGCATAGCTGGGGCTGGGCGCCGAGTTGATCAATTCGTCGCGGAACAGGCGCTGCATCTGGCTGGCGCCGTCGTAACCGAACGATTTGGCGAAACGGACGATGGTGGACGCCTGCACCCCACAGCGCTCGGCGATCACCGCCAGGGTCTCGAGCCCGACATCGCTCGGATGATCCAACACGTAGGCGGCCACCTGACGCAGCCGCGGGCTGAGCGCATCGTGGCGGGCCAGGATCTCGGCGCGAAGCTGTTCGATGTCCTGGGGTTTTTTCATGTAGGGACACGCGCCGGCGGAGAGGCGCCCATAAGTAGCAGATGGCAACGCTTATTCCAATTGTCGAACTTTCGTTCCACGTGTCCCCCGATCGGGCCCGTCAGCCGTCGCTCATGGTAGATCCGGGCGGGCCTGAATGGAACACAGATTCCATAATTGATTGACGCAGAATGTTCATTCTATACTCGGCCACCGCCGGGAGGGGAGAGGAACCGCCATGTCCGCCAAGTCGACCACGTCGTCCATCACGCCGTTCGCCATCCGTTCCGCCAGGTCGCCGTCGCGGCTACCGACCGCCCGGGCAATCCTCGGGTGCTGGGCCGTGATCACTCTGTTGCTGGCGGCGCCCGGCGCCTTCGCCGCGACCCTGACCGGCGCGGTCACGGACCAGGCTACCAACCGGCCGCTGTTTGCCGCCGAAGTGCACATCGAAGAACTCGATCGCACCGTCAGCACCAGCGCCAGTGGCGAGTATTTCGTCAACCAGGTACCGGCCGGCACCTACTCCCTGACGGTCAGTTCGGTGAGTTACCAGACCGGCCGGATCACGGTGGAGGTTCCCGCCTCGGGGAACGCCCGCGGCGACATCGCGCTGACCGCATTCCGGGCCACCGAGGAGATCGTGGTCACCGGGTACCGGGCTTCCCAGGCCAATGCGCTCCAGGACAAACGCATGGCGGCGGAGATCAAGGAGTCCCTGACCGCCGACGACGCCGGCAAGCTGCCGGACCAGAACGTGGCGGAAGCGCTGCGCCGGCTCACCGGGGTCACCGCCACCGTCGACCAGGGGGAAGGCCGTTATGCCACGGTGCGCGGAGTCGACCCCAGCTACACCAACGTGACCCTGGACAGCCAGGTCATCGGCTCGCCGGAAGACACCCGCCGGGTCGCCCTGGACACCATCCCGTCGGAAGTGCTGTCGCGGGTCGAGGTGGTGAAGGCCGTCACCCCGGACCTGGACGGGCACGCGGTAGGCGGCTCCATCAACATCATTACGCCGAGCGCTTTCGACGATCCCGACGGCAGCTTTTTTTCCGCGACCGCCGACGTCGGTTACTACGATCTGAACGGCGGCCACCCGACCGGCATCTCCGCCGGCTGGGGCCAGCGCTTCGGCGCCGAGCGGCGCTGGGGCATCGTTCTCTCCGCCAGCTATTCCGACCGCGACTACGACACCGAGAACCTGCAGGGCGGCGACCCGTGGGACGAAGAGGGCGACTACCTCATTCCCGACGAAAAAGTCCTGCGCGACTACAACATCGAGCGCGAGCGCCGGGGTCTCATCGCCAATCTGGAGTTCCGGCCTCGAGACGGGGTATCGCTGTACTGGCGCAACCTGATCAACCGTTTCGAGGACACCGAACTGCAGGCCGAAACCATCTGGGCCTACCGGGAAGGCGATCTGATCAACCAGACGCCGACCTCGGGTACGTTTACCGAAGGGGAAGGCGAGCGGCTGATTTCCGAACGGCTGGAGAAACAGTCCATCACCAGTTCATCCATCGGTGGCGAGTTCCTGGTCGGTTCCTGGATCATGGACGCCTCCGTCACCTACGGCGAAGCCGAACAGGACACGCCGCGGGATCGGGAGTGGTCGTTCGAACTGTCGGAAACAATGCCCATGAGCTACGACACGTCGAACCTGTTCTGGGACGTCGAGGCCGAGTCGCCGGACGCCTTCGACGACCCGGCGCTGTACGAGTTCAACGAGTACCTGCGCGGCGGTCAGGACATCCTGGAAAAGGTGAAGGCCGCCGACTTCAATCTGGAGCGCGACCTGGCCTTCGATTCCTATCTGCTGACGGTCAAGGCTGGCGCCAAGATCATCGACCGCGACAAGAAGTCGGACCAGGACATGAACGTCTACGATGGCTTCGACGGCGACCTGACCCTGGTCGGGCTCACCGAGCCCGGCAAGTCAGACTTCTACAACAGCGAGCGTCACTACGACTTCGGGCCGAAGATCCACTTCCCCGCCGTGGAGAGCTTCTACAGCGACAACCAGGATGGGTTCGAACTGAGCGACGCCGACACCGTCGCCGAGTCTTATGGCGTGGACTTCCGGGTGCAGGAAACCGTGACCGCCGGCTATCTGATGGGCACCCTCGAGATCGGCCGCGCCACGGTGGTAGGCGGGGTGCGGGTGGAGCATACCGAGACCGACTACGATGCCTACGACCTGATCTTTCTCGATGGCGACGCGGAGCCACCGCAGCCGGTGAGTGATGACGACAGCTACACCAACTGGTTGCCCAGCCTGCACCTGCGCATGGCCCTGCGCGACGATCTGCTGCTGCGCGCGGCATGGACCAACACCCTGGGCCGGCCGTCCTACGAAGTGCTGGCGCCGTTCCGTATCTTCGAAATCGACGAAGACGACCCGGGCGTGTACGAAGGGGAAGCCGAAGCCGGGAATCCGGAGCTGAAACCCCTGGAATCGATGAACTTCGACGTCGCGATCGAGTGGTATCTGCAGAGCGGCGGGATCGTGGCCGCGGGGCTGTTCTACAAGGACATCGACAATCCCATCTTCACCCGTTTCACCGAGTTCGAAGACGAAGAATTCGAGGGCCGATTCTTCAGCGAACTGGTGCTGGAAACCACGGACAACGCCGAAGAAGGAGAGATCTTCGGGGTCGAACTCAATTATCAGCAACAGTTCGTGCAGCTACCGAGCCCGTTCGACGGCTTCGGTCTGTCGCTCAACTACACCTATACCGACAGCGAAGTCGATGTCGCCGGCCGTGACGACCCTGTGCCCTTCTTCCTGCAGTCGAAGCACATCGGCAATGCCGGACTGTTCTACGAGCGTGGCGGTTTCGAGGCCCGGCTGGCCTACACCTATTACAGCGAGTACCTGGACGCGCTCGGCGACGAAGAGAGCCAGGATCTGTATTTCGACGACCGCGGCCAGCTCGATTTCAAGGCCACCTACCAGTTCAGCGAAAGCCTCAGCGCCTATCTGGAGGTGCTGAACATCACCGACGAGCCGCTACGCATGTACAGCGGGCGCAACAGCGGGCGGCTGGCAGAGAACGAAATCTACTCGTGGAATACCATGGTTGGCGTGCAGGTTCGGTTCTGAACAGGCACGCGCACGGCCCACGCAACGTACCCGAGGCCGGGCAACGGCGGCGCTGACGGACCGCACCCGTTCCATAATGCCGGATCGGTGCTTACACTGACGCCCCGGACGTCAGGAGCCGACCCGGTATGGAAGCGCGCATCAAGTGGCCCGGTACGCTGAGGGGCACGCCGTCGTTCGCACCGCTCTGGTACGGCGCCGTGGCCGCCGCCGGCTTCGTGCTGATCCTGGCTGCCGGCTTCGGCTACGGCTGGAACGAGACCGGCACCCAGCTTGCGGCCCGTTATACCGCCCGTTTCTCGGCGCTGCTGTTCGTGGGGGTGTTCGTCAGCCGGCCGCTGTTCAATCTGTGGCCAACGGACTTCACCCGGGACCTGCTGCGGCGGCGCCGCCAGCTCGGCCTGGGCTTTGCCCTCGCCCATGGCATTCACCTGGTGGCCATCGTGTCGTTCTTCCTGGCCAGCGGCACCTGGTTCACCCGCGGAGACATTCCCGCCGGTCTTGCGTACCTGTTCATCGCGCTGATGGCGCTCACCTCCAACGATGCCTCGGTGCGCCGGCTCGGCCGCTGGTGGAAACGCCTGCACCGGACCGGCCTCTACGTCATCTTGCTGACCTTCTCCATTGCCTACGGTGGCCGCGTGTTCGACGGCTACGGGGAATCGGCGGAGGGTGCCGTGCCCGCCGGCTGGTATGCCGCTCACGTCGGTGTGTTCGCGCTGCTCATGGGTGGCCTGCTGTTGCGCTTCGCCGCGGCGCTCGGCAGCCGGCGGCGGCGCGCCGGCCCGACCCATGGCTGAGGGCAGCGTACGGCACGAGGTCGCCGGAGACTTCGCCCAGTACCTGCGGGTGACTCTCAACGCGGGCGACGCCTGCTGGGCCGGCAAAGGCGCCATCATGTCTTACGAGCGCGGCATCCGCTGGACGCTGCGCGCACCCGGCGGAATCGTCGGCACCGCCCGGCGCATGCTGTCCGGCGAGGGTGTTGCCCTGGGCCGGATCGAAGCGACACGCACCGCGTCCGCTTGTCTCGCCAGCAGCCAGCCCGGACGGATCGCGCTGTGGAACCTGAACGACGGCCCGGTGCTGACCACACGCGGCGCGTTTCTCGCCGCCTGGGGTGACGTGGACATCGACGTGTCCATCGCGCGCCGTGCCGGCGCCGCACTGTTCGGCGGCGCCGGTCTGTTTCTTCAACGCCTGGCCGGGCGCGGCACGGTCGCCATTCACGTCGCCGGGGATCTGGATCAACGCCGGCTCGAGCCGGGGGAAACCCTCACCGTCAGCACCGGCCATCTGGCCGCGTTTGCCGCATCCGTCGACTACGACATCACGTTCGTAGGCGGTGTGCGCAAGGCCCTGTTCAGCGGCGAGGGAGCGTTCATGACCACCCTCACCGGCCCCGGTCAGGTGCTGCTGCAGACCATAAGACGCCAGCGCCTTTCCGCCCGGCAATGACCTCCGGCGGTGACCTCCGGCGGTGGCCTCCGGCAGTGACCGACCCGGCGGTTTGCGGATCCTCCCCGATGCTCCATAATTAGCCCGTATTGCGATGCAGCATCCAGAATCGCCAAACGAACGGTTACATCGTGCCGAACGCTGCCACATCACCGAGCAACCGGCCGACTGAGGGGTTGGGTTTGTCCGAAGCAACCATGCAGAAAACGGCTGGCACCCAGGCCGCCGCCGTGATCGTGGCCATCGTCATGATCGCTTTCCACCTCGGCGCGGTGGGCGCCTTTTTTACCGGGGTCAGTACCCCCACGCTGATCGTCGCAGTATTCCTGTACCTGATCCGCGGGCTCGGCGTAACCGCCGGCTACCATCGGCTGCTGGCCCACCGCTCGTTTCAGACCTCCCGGCCGGTGCAGTTCATCCTGGCCCTGGCGGGCAGCCTGGCGATCCAGGGCGGGCCCTTGTGGTGGGTCGCCCATCACCGTTCCCATCACCGGCATACCGACGAGCCGGAGGACGTACATTCGCCCGTGACCCGGGGTTTCTGGCAATCGCACATGGGCTGGATGATGACCGCGGAGGCTTTCCAGGAGAAAGGCACCAATTCCCGGGACCTGCACAAGTACCCGGAGCTCAAGTGGCTGCAACGCTATTACGTGCCGCTGATCATCGCCCAGGGGGTCGGCCTTTTTGCGCTGGGTGCCGTCCTCAACGCCATCCGCCCCGACTGGGGTACCTCGGGGCTGCAGATGCTGGTCTGGGGCCTGTTCGTGACCACCGTTCTGACCTGGCACATCACCTTTGCGGTCAACTCGGTCTGCCATACCTGGGGCGCCCGGCCCTACGACACTGGCGACGCCAGCACCAACAACCCGTTCATTGGTGTACTGGCCTACGGCGAGGGGTGGCACAACAACCATCACAAGTTTCCACTCTCGGCCCGCCACGGACTCGAGTGGTGGCAGCTCGACCTGACCTGGTTGCTGCTTAGAGGCCTTGCCGCCGTCGGCCTGGTGCGTGGCCTGAAATTGCCCAAAGCCTTCCGCAAGGGCACCGCCGCCGACTCGTGAAGCGGCGCGGCGTTCTGGCGGGACTGGGCGCGCTGGCCACTTTACCGGCGGTGTGGCACCCGGCCTGGGCCGCCGCAGGTGTCACGGCCGATGAGGCCGGAGCGGGTCCCCTTGCCGGTTTTCCCCCCGAGCCCGGCACAACCAGCGAAGACGCCTGGCGCGCCATTGGCATGCGTTATCTGGACACCCGGCCGTCTGCTGCCCGGGTCATGGCGCTGCTCGACGGCCTCCAACGGCGGGCCGGATCCAGCCCAACGCCGGCATGTCCGCGGCTGCGCGGCGCGGTGCGCGACGACTTCCGCGGCGGCCGGGTACTGGTACTGGACGGCTGGATTCTGTCGCGCACGGAAGTGGCGCTGGGCCTGGCGGCAGCCCTGACCGCCAGCGCGCCTCCGCCGGCCGCGGCCGGTTCCACCCGGACGCCGGGCTGAGCGCGCACGGCCGCGGTGCTCAGCGATCTGCGAAGCTGGCCGGCCGACCGGGACCTCGAGTGTGACGTCTGTGTGCTGGGCGCCGGCGCCGCCGGCATCACCCTTGCCACGGAACTGGCCGGTACCGGACTATCCATGTATCTGCTGGACGGCGGAGGGCTGACGCCGCAGGCGGAAATCCAGGATCTTTTCAACGGCGAGTCCGCCGGACACCCGGGCGCCAACCCGGGCTACTGCCGCCTGCGTTTTTTCGGCGGCACTACCAATCACTGGCAGGGCTGGTGCGCGCCCCTGACCGACGCCGACTTTGCGCCGCGCGGCTGGGTACCCCTGAGCGGCTGGCCCATCGACGCCGCCACGCTCGGCCCCGGTTACCGGCGGGCCGCCGTCCTGTGTCAGCTTGGCGACGACCCGCTGGCGGTTCGCGAGGTCCCGGCACTGTTGACGGACGGCGCCGGTGCTCGGGTGGAACCGGCCCAGTGGCGATTCAGTCCGCCCACCCGGTTCGGCGAAACCTATCGCGAGAGACTGCGCGAGGCGGACAACATCGAAGTGCTGATGCACGCCAACTTCCGGCGCCTGGAGACAGACCCCGCCGGCGGCACCATCCGGCGGCTGCATGTGACGTCGCTGACCGGCCGGACCGCCAGCATCCGCGCCAGAGTGTTCGTCCTGGCCTGTGGCGGCCTCGAGAACGCGCGCCTGCTGCTGCTCAGCGACGAGGTCGAAGCTGCCGGGCTGGGCAACGCCAGCGGCTGGGTGGGGCGCTGTTTCATGCAGCACATCGAACTGGATGCCGGCCGCATCGTCAGCGCCGCGCCTGAAGCGCTGGCCGAAGCGTTCGCGCCACGGGCGCTGAGCGGCGGGCCCGGACGACACCACTGGCGCGCCAGCGCCGGCTTTCAGTCCGAGGTACAGGGGCTTGCCTGGGGTGCGGCCGTCAACGGCCGGCGCGAGCTCAGTGCCGGGTATGCCGCCGCCCAGGGATTATGGGGCGACTTGAAACGCGGCGACTGGCCGGACGATCTGGGCGCCCGGCTCGGCACGCTGCTGGGGGACCTGGGCGGCCTGGCCAGCGACCTCTACGACTCCGAAGGCAAGCCTATGGATCTGTCCCTGAGACTCTACGGTGAACAGGCGCCGAACCCCGACAGCCGCGTGACCCTGACCGGCCGCACCGATGCCCTGGGTCTGCGCCGGCTACGGGTCGACTGGCAGCTCGGGCGCCAGGACCGGCACTCGCTGCAGGCGGCGGCCAACGCCGTGGCAGCGGAGCTGGGGGCGCGTGGACTCGGCCGTCTGCAGTTATCCGAATGGCTGCGCGGCCACGCCATGGCATGGCCGGAGCGGATCTGGGGCGGCTGCCACCACCTGGGCACGACGCGCATGGCGGACGACCCGCGCGACGGGGTCGTGGACCGCAACTGCCGCCTGCACAGCGTGGACAATCTTTATATGGCGGGGAGCTCCGTCTTCCCCACCGGCGGCTACGTCCCGCCTACCCTGACCCTGGTGGCGTTGGCCTGCCGCCTGGCCGACCACTTCAAAGTCTTACTGGGAGAACCGGCTCCATGACCCGCTGCCTGACAAGACGGGCGCGAGCACACTCGCTGCCGAGGCTTCTCGGCGCGGGGCTGGTGGTGCTGATGGCGGCCTGTGGCGCCGAGCCGGCGCCCACGGAAGAGTCACTCCAGGCCGGCCTGGTAGCCTGGTGGCGCTTCGACGAAGGGCACGGGCAGGCGGCCAGCGACGCCTCGGGCAACGGTAACACGGTGACCCTCCAGGGCGGGATCTGGGCGCCGGGCGTGTCCGGCACCGCCCTGGCCATGGACGGCGGTGACGATGACATCGCCACCATCGACCATAGCGACAGCCTGGCCCGGACCCGGTCGGCCATCAGCGTATCGGCCTGGGCCTGGCGCGACGCCCAGCACAACGTCGCCCTGGTGGCCCACGACTACCCCAACCTGTTCTTCGGTTTTCACGGCGCCCAGTACAAGTGGCAGGTGCGCAATGGCTGGGAGCGTCTGGCCGGTTGTTATGCGGACCCGCGTCATCGCGCCGAGTCCGGGCGCTGGCTGCACGTGGTGGGGACCTATAGCGGCTTCAGGGTCCGGCTCTACGCCAACGGCGAACTGGTCTGCCAGCGCTGGCAGATCGGCGCCATCGAAATGGGCGATCAGCCGTGGACCCTCTCCGGCTACCTGAACCGGCAGGGGGCCATCGTCGACGAGATCACCGGCCGCATGGACGAGGTGCGGATCTATGAGCGGGCCCTTACCGAAAGCGAGGTCCGGGCCCTCTATCAGCTTGGCCGCACCCGGGTTTCCGGGGAATAGGCGTCGGTTCAGCCGAGACTGCGCTCGATCAGTTCGCGCACCGGCGCCGGCAGTTCCAGCGCCAACGCCGCAGCCTGGCCCTGGGGGCTCATCTTGACCCAGGTCTTCTGCAGGATCCCTTCCAGCTTGGCGGCATCGTGTTTGTGGCGGAAGTCGTCGAGCTGACGCTCGATGAACGCCAGACACAGCGCATCTTCCAGGGTCTGAACCTCCGGATCGCGCAGGCGGGCGCGCTTGCGCATGATGGCGCCGACCCGGGCCACGATGTCGCGGTCGTAGCCGCACTCCCGCAGCACTGCCCCGGCCTGGTCGGCATGCCGTTCGGCCAGGTCGCGCCGCCAGCGCAGATAGCCGTCACGGCCGTCGGGATAGGTACTGCGCGGAACCTCCCAGCGTGCCAGGTGCTGGGCGCGGGCCGCCAGACGCAGCGGCTCCGACGCCTGCGGCGCCAGCCGTTCGACCCACGCCGCCACGGCCCGGGCATGGGGCAGCGCCGAGCCGGCGGGATCGCGGTCGTGGATCGCCTCGAAAGCCCGCGCGGCGCACTGAAAGGAATCGGCGTTGCGGCTGCTCATGCTGTGGGTTCTCCGCCGGTGGACGGGAGCTGAGCCAGGGCGGCGGACGCCGCCAACAGGTCGAGGAGGGTTTCTGGAGACAGCCGGCAGCAGGCGCCCCAGCCGTCTCCGTCAGGTCATGGGGACGTCAGGCGTTTTCTTCTTCGAGCGCTTCGTCTTCGTCGAGGTCTTCCTCGATCATCGGGCGGTCGACCAGTTCCACGTACGCCATGGGCGCCGCGTCACCGGCGCGGTAACCGCACTTGAGAATACGCGTGTAACCGCCCGGGCGCTCCTGATACCTCGGCCCCAGTTCGGTGAACAGCTTACCCACCGCGCTCTGGTCCCGGGTACGCGCGAATGCCAGACGCCGGTTCGCCACCGAGTCGTTCTTGGCCAGCGTAATCAACGGTTCGGCGACCCGCCGCAGCTCCTTGGCTTTGGGCAGGGTCGTCTTGATCACTTCGTGCTCGATCAGCGATACCGCCATGTTGCGGAACATCGCCTGGCGATGGGCGCTGTTTCGATTCAGTTGTCGACCACTCTTACGATGGCGCATGACTCGTTCCTAAATTCCCGTGTTGCGTTCGCGCGCGTAGCCTGAATCAGGCGACTTTGTCGTCGCCGCGCAGGCTCGGCGGCGGCCAGTTTTCCAGACGCATGCCCAGCGACAGGCCGCGCGATGCCAGCACGTCCTTGATCTCGGTGAGCGACTTCTTGCCCAGATTCGGCGTCTTAAGCAGTTCCACCTCGGTGCGCTGAATCAGATCGCCGATGTAGTAGATGTTCTCGGCCTTCAGGCAGTTGGCCGAGCGAACGGTCAGTTCCAGATCGTCCACCGGACGCACCAGAATCGGATCGATCTCGTCTTCCTGCTCTTCGGCCGCCGGCTCGCTTTCGCTCTCCAGGTCGACGAACACCGCAAGCTGCTGCTGCAGGATGGTCGCCGCGCGCCGAATCGCTTCTTCCGGATCGATGGTGCCGTTGGTCTCGATGTCGAGTACCAGTTTGTCGAGGTCGGTGCGCTGCTCGACCCGTGCGCTTTCGACGCTGTACGCCACCCGCCGCATGGGGCTGTAGGTGGCGTCCAGGCGCAGCACGCCGATGGGCCGGGTGTCGTCGTCATCGTCCAGGCTGTCCACGGGCACGTAGCCGCGGCCAACGGTGACCTTTGCTTCCAGCCGGATGGCGCCTTTCTCGTTCAGGGTGCAGATCAGGTGATCCGGATTGGCGATCTCGACGTCCTGGCTGAGCTGGAAGTCGGCGGCGGTGACCGGGCCGGTCCCTTCTTTCGACAGGGTGATCACCACTTCGTCCTGGTTGTGCAGGACCACGGCCACCCCTTTCAGGTTCAGCAGGATGTCGATGACGTCTTCCTGAACACCTTCAATGGTGCTGTATTCATGCAGCACACCGTCGATCTGCACCTCGGTGATGGCGCAGCCAGGCATGGACGACAGCAGGATGCGGCGCAGCGTGTTGCCCAGGGTCATGCCGAAGCCACGCTCCAGCGGCTCCAGGGTCACGCGCGCCCGGGTCGCGGTCACCTCCTGGACGTCGATGTGGCGCGGGGTCAGAAAATCGGTTACCGATTGTGCCATTAGGTCAGTCTCCTTGAGCTCTCGATTACTTGGAGTACAGCTCTACGATCAGGTTCTCGTTGATTTCCGGCGGCAGTTCGCTGCGGTCGGGGGCGCGTTTGAACACGCCTTCCATTTTGCTGGCGTCGACCTCGACCCAATCCACCGACGCCCGCTGGCCGGCGAGCTGCAGGGCGGACTGGATGCGCAGCTGAGCGCGCGCCTTCTCAGTCACCGACACCACGTCTTCCGGGCTCACCTGGTACGACGCCACGTTGACCGACTTACCGTTCACCATGATGCTCTTGTGCGAGACGAGCTGGCGCGCCTCTGCCCGGGTGGCGCCGAAGCCCATCCGGTACACCACGTTGTCCAGGCGCGCTTCCAGCAGCGCAGCAGGTTCTCGCCGGTCGCCCCTTTCTGGCGCTCGGCTTTCTTGTAGTAGTTGCGGAACTGCTTCTCCAGCACGCCGTAGAAACGGCGTACCTTCTGCTTCTCGCGCAGCTGCACCGCGTAGTCGGACAGCCGCCCGCGGCGCGCGCCGTGCTGGCCCGGGGGGAATCGATGCGGCATTTCGAGTCGATCGGCCGAACGCCGCTCTTGAGGAACAGATCGGTGCCTTCGCGCCGGGAAAGCTTCAGTTTGGGACCGGTGTAACGTGCCATTGTCCTAAGTCTCTCCGAGCCTCAGACGCGGCGCCGCTTCGGCGGGCGGCAGCCGTTGTGGGGAATGGGGGTGGCATCGGCAATGCTGTTGATGCGCAGACCCGCGTTGTTCAGCGCCCGAACCGCGGACTCGCGCCCCGGTCCCGGACCTTTCACGAACACGTCGACATTTTTCATGCCGTACTCGATGGCCGTGTTGGAGGCCCGCTCCGCGGCCACCTGGGCCGCGAACGGTGTGCTCTTACGGGAGCCCCGGAAGCCGGAACCCCCGGAAGTTGCCCAGCACAGCGCATTACCCTGACGATCGGTAATGGTGATGATCGTGTTGTTGAACGAAGCGTGGATGTGCGCGATGCCTTCCGTCACCACCCGCTTCGTTTTTTTGCGTTCTGCCATTCTCAGCTACCTGTACTAAAGAGGCTCGGTTACTTGCGGATCGGCCGGCGCGGACCCTTACGGGTACGAGCGTTGGTGCGGGTACGCTGACCGTGCACCGGCAGACCGCGGCGATGGCGCATGCCCCGATAACAGCCCAGATCCATGAGCCGCTTGATGTTCATGGAGGTCTCGCGACGCAGATCACCCTCGACGGTGAGCCGCGTCACCTCGTTACGCAGGGCGTCGAGGCGCTCGTCGCTGAGATCCTGGACCTTGGTGGCCGGATCCACTCCAGCGGCCTGACACAGCTTCAGCGCTGTGGTCCGGCCCACACCAAAAATGTACGTCAGGGCGACGCCTGCGTGCTTGTTGTCGGGGACGTTGATACCCGCGATACGTGCCATTGTTCTTGCTCCGTCTAGCCCTGGCGCTGCTTGTGGCGCGGCTCGGCGCTACAGATCACGCGCACCACCCCGCGCCGCTTGACCACCTTGCAGCGGCGGCACATCTTCTTGACTGATGCTCGTACTTTCACTGAATCATCCTCTCTTGGTGCGCGGCGGACCGTCTTGGAACGCGACCGCGCCGTTTCGTTCCGGAAGCGCCCGGCTCAGCGCCTGACGGAGCTGCGCCCGTAGCTCTTCAGGTTCGATTTTTCCATCAGCTTGGCGTACTGACTGGACATCAGGTGCGCCTGCACCTGAGACATGAAATCCATGGCCACCACCACCACGATCAGGAGCGCCGTACCGCCGAGCTGGAAGGTGACGTTGAACGCCACGATCATGAACTCCGGCAGCAGACAGACCAGCGTAATGTAAAGCGCACCGAACACCGTCAGCCGCGTAATCACCGTGTCGATGTAGCGCGCGGTCTGTGCGCCGGGACGGATCCCCGGCACGTACGCGCCCTGCCGCTTCAGGTTGTCGGCCACGTCCTTCGGATCGAACATGATGGCCGTATAGAAAAAGCAGAAGAACACGATGCCAGCGGCGAACAGCAGGATGTAAAGCGGCTGCCCCGGCGACAGCACCAGCGACACCTGCTGCAGCCAGTCCATGCCCGGCGAGTTGCCGAACCACTGCGCCATGGAAGCCGGCGCCAGCAACAGGCTGGAGGCGAAGATCGCCGGAATGACCCCGGCCATGTTGATCTTCAGCGGCAGATGGCTGGACTGAGCCTGGTACATGCGCCGGCCCTGCTGGCGCTTGGCGTAATTCACCGTGATGCGCCGCTGACCACGCTCCACGAACACCACGAAGGCGACGATGCCGATGGCCAGGGCGGCAATCGCCAGCAGCGCGATGATGTTGATGTCGCCCTGGCGTGCCGCTTCGAACGACTGACCGATGGCCGCCGGGAATCCGGACACGATGCCGGAGAAAATCAGCAGCGAGATGCCGTTGCCGACCCCGCGCTCGGTGATCTGCTCACCCAGCCACATCATGAACAGCGCCCCCGTCACCAGGGTCACCGTGGACACGAAGTAGAAGGTGAACCCGGGCGAGAACGCCAGGCCCTGGTTGGCCAGGGTCGCCGTCAGCGAGGTGCCCTGCACCAGCGCGATCAGCAGCGTGCCGTAGCGCGTGTACTGGGTGATCTTGCGCCGTCCGGCCTCACCTTCCTTGCGCAACTGCTGCAGCGCCGGGTACATCATGCTCATCAGGTTCATGATGATGCTGGAGGTGATGTACGGCACCACGCCGAGAGCCAGAATGCTCATGCGCTCCAGGGCACCCCCGGAGAACATGTTGAACAGATCCAGGATGCCGCCCTGCTGCTGATTGAACAGCGCTTCCAGACGCACCGGATTGATGCCCGGAACCGGAATGTGCGTGCCGATGCGATACACCAGCAGCGCTATCAGCACGAACAGCAGACGGCCGCGGAGCTCGCTGAGCCCCGCCTGCACGCCGGCAAGCTGTCCCGGATTGGTCGCCATCAGTCTTCTACCTTGCCTCCGGCGGCTTCGATGGCCGCACGGGCGCCTCGAGTCACTTTCAGTCCGGTCACGGTCACCGCCCGGTCAATGGCACCGGACAGCATGACCCGGGCGCGCTTGATGCTGCGGCCCAGCACATTGGCCTTCTTCAGGGCATCCAGGTCGACCTGGTCGCCGTCAACCTTGGCCAGTTCGCCGAGGCGGACTTCGGCCGTGGTCATGCCGACGCGCGAACGGAAGCCGAACTTCGGCACCCGCATCTGCAGCGGCAGCTGGCCGCCTTCAAATCCCGGACGCACGCTGCCGCCGGCACGCGCTTTCTGACCCTTCTGGCCTTTGCCGCAGGTCTTGCCCCAACCGGAGCCGATGCCACGACCAACGCGGCGTTTGGCTTCTTCCGGCTGCCCTCACCCGGACTCAAGGGTATTGAGTTGCATAGCTTACTCTCCTTCCACCCGGACCATGTAGCTGACCCGATTGATCATGCCGCGCACCGCGGGCGTATCTTCCACCTCGACGGTGTGGCCGATGCGCCGCAGGCCCAGGCCCGCCACACAGGCTTTGTGCTTCTTCAGCACTTGGCGGTGCTCTTCACCAGCGTCACTCGAATCGTCTTGTCACTCATGATTGGTGCTACCTGTCCTTTTCCTGATGCGGCCGTCAGGCGCCGATCTCTTCCGGCGTCTTGCCACGCTTACGGGCCACGCTTTCCGGCGAGCGCATGTTGGCCAGCGCTTTGAAGGTGGCGCGAACCACGTTCACCGGGTTGGTGGAGCCGTAACACTTGGCCAGCACGTTGTGCACACCCGCCGCTTCGAGCAGCGCGCGCATGGTACCCCCGGCAATGACGCCGGTACCCTCGGAGGCCGGCTGCATGAATACCTTGGAGGCACCGTGACGGGCCGTGAGCGGGTACCACAGGGTGTCGCCGTTCAGCTCGACTTCGATCATGTTGCGGCGGGCCGCTTCCATGGACTTCTGAATCGCCAGCGGCACCTCGCGCGCCTTGCCCCGGCCGAAGCCGACCCGGCCGTTGCCGTCGCCGACCACGGACAGCGCCGTGAAGCCGAAAACCCGGCCACCCTGGACCACCTTGGCGACCCGGTTGACCTGGACCAGCTTCTCGACCAGTCCTTCTTCTTTTATTTCGTCGGTATACGCCATCGTCAGAACTCCAGTCCGCCCTCACGGGCGGCTTCGGCCAGTGCCTTCACACGGCCGTGATACTTGAACCCGGACCGGTCGAACGCCACTCGGGTCACGCCCGCGCTTTGGCACGCTCGGCAATCAGGGCGCCGACTTTCGCAGCGGCGTCGACATTGCCGGTTGCTGCCGCCGCGCAGGTCCTTCTCGAGGGTGGACGCCGTGGCCAGCACTTTGTCGCCCGCCGGCGCGATGACCTGGGCATACATGTGCCGCGGCGTACGGTGGACGCTGAGGCGCACGGCACCGATCTCGCGCATCTTCATGCGGCCGCGTCGTGCCCGTCTCAGCCTCGATTGCTTCTTGTCCTTCATCTTCCTTCGCCTCTGTCGCGGCGCCCTCGGCGCCGCCCCGCAAGTTGCTGTACCGCGCCCGATTGCCGCGCCATCACTTACTTTTTCTTGGCTTCTTTGCGGCGCACGCGTTCATCCGCGTAACGCACACCCTTGCCTTTGTACGGCTCCGGGGGACGGAAGCCGCGGATTTCCGCGGCCACCTGACCCACCAGTTGTTTGTCGACCCCGGACACCACGACCTCGGTCGGGCTCGGGGTCTGCACCTCGATTCCCTCCGGCAGGTCGTACTCGACCGGATGCGAGAAACCGAGCTGCAGATTCAGTTTCTTGCCCTGGGCCTGGGCCCGGTAGCCGACGCCGGTGATCAGCAGACGCCGCTCCCAGCCCGTCGACACCCCGGTGACGATGTTGCTGAGCACGGCGCGGGTGGTGCCGGACAGGGCCCGGGCGCCTTGCTTTTCATTACGCGCCGCGATCTGCAGCGCGCCATCGCCTTCGCTGACTTCCACGTCGTCGTGCACGACGAACGACATCGCGCCCTTACCGCCCTTGACGTCGATCTGCTGCCCCTGCAGCTTGACCTCGACACCCTTGGGCAGCGGGATCGGATTATTCGCAACTCGAGACATGTCTGTTCCTCGTCTCTTCTGAACTTCCGCAACCGTCAGAAGACGGTGCAGAGCACCTCGCCGCCGACGCCTTCCGTACGCGCCTGGCGATCGGTCATGACACCTTTGTTGGTGCTGACGATGGACACCCCGTATCCGCCGCGCACTTTCGGCAGCGCGTCGGTGGCGCGATAGGCGCGCAGACCGGGACGGCTGACCCGTTTGATCTCTTCGATCACCGGCTTGCCCGCGGTGATAGCGCAGCGTCACGTTCAGCGTCGGTTTGCTGCTTTCAGCCACCTCGAACCCTTCGATGTAGCCTTCCTTTTCCAGCACCTGGCAGATAGCCACCTTGAGCTTGGAGGCCGGCATGGCAACCGCCGGGTGATTGGCCCGCTGCGCATTGCGGATGCGCGTCAGCATGTCGGAAATCGGATCCTGCATGGTCATGACTGCTACTCCGCCCTTACCAGCTCGACTTGACCAGGCCGGGCACATCGCCCCGCATGGCCGCTTCGCGCAGCTTGTTCCGGCCCAGGCCGAATTTCCGATAGACCCCATGGGGACGGCCGGTCAGCCCGCAACGACGCTGTTGCCGCACGGGACTGGCGTTGCGCGGCAGCTTCTGCAGCTTGAGCTGTGCCTCCCAGCGCTCGTCGTCCGGCAGGTTCCGGTCGTTGATGATGGCCTTGAGCTCGGCACGCTTCCGGGCGTACTTGGCCACCTGTTTGGCGCGCTTCTTCTCGCGCTCCACCATGGATGTCTTTGCCATAATCTCTTGCCTGTTCAGGTCAGTTGCGGAACGGGAAGTTGAACGCACGCAGCAGGCTCAATGCTTCCTTGTCCGTTTCCGCGCTCGTTGTCACGGTGATGTTCAGACCACGGATCTGGTCGATCTTGTCGTAGTCGATCTCAGGGAACACGATCTGCTCGGTGATCCCCATGGAAAAACTGCCGCGGCCGTCGAAGGAACGCGGATTGAGGCCCCGGAAATCGCGAATCCGCGGAATAGCAATCCCGATCAGGCGCTCGATGAACTCGTACATCCGGTCGCGCCGCAGCGTGACCTTGCAGCCGATCGGCCAGCCCTCACGGATCTTGAAACCGGCTTCCGATTTGCGCGCGTTGGTGACCACCGGCTTCTGACCCGAGATCAGCGCCATGTCGGCAACCGCCGCCTCCATGATCTTGCGATCGCCCACGGCCTCGCCCACGCCCATGTTGAGCGTGACCTTCTGGAGCCGCGGCACCTGCATCACGTTGGCGTATCCGCCTTCGCTCAGGAGCTGCGGCCGGATCTCGTCGACGTATCGTTGGTAAAGGTTGGCCATGCCTGCAAATTCTCTCAGTCTTCGATGACTTTTTCGGTGGACTTGAAGAACCGGACCTTCTTGCCGTCTTCCACGCGGAAGCCGACGCGGTCGGCCTTGTCGGCGTCGTCGTTCCAGATAGCCACGTTCGAGGCCTGAATCGGCGCCTCCTGCTCGACGATGCCGCCGGGCTGGCCCGCTTGCGGATTCGGCCTCTGATGCTTCTTGACCATGTTCACGCCCGAAACCATCAGACGTCCGTCCTTGAGCACCCGCAGCACGTTGCCGCGCTTGCCTTTGTCACGGCCTGCGATGATTACTACTTCGTCGTCTTTCCTGATCTTCAGCATCGTCTGTGTTCCTGTTGGAGTTCCGTCCGGCCCTCGATCGGCCGCTACAGAACCTCCGGTGCCAGCGAAATGATCCGCATGAAATTCTCGGTACGCAGTTCCCGCGTGACCGGTCCGAAGATACGGGTACCCACCGGCTGGTTCTGCTGGTTCAGCAGCACCGCCGCGTTCTGGTCGAAGCGGATCACCGAGCCGTCCGGGCGGCGCACGCCCTTGCGGGTCCGAACCACGACCGCATTCATGACCTGGCCCTTACGGACCCGGCCCCGTGGAATCGCTTCCTTGACGGTCACCTTGATGATGTCGCCGATTCCGGCATAGCGGCGCTTCGAGCCGCCCAGCACCTTGATGCACTGCACCCGGCGCGCGCCGCTGTTGTCGGCGATATCCAGCATGGTCTCTGTCTGAATCACTCTCAGAACCCTCCAGGCAACCGAGATCCGCCCCGCGTCATACTTCGCGGGCGCGCTCGTCGATGCTCTTCAGCATCCAGGTTTTGGTCTTGGACAACGGGCGGCACTCGACCACGGTTACGGCGTCGCCGATGTTGCAGCTGTTCTCGGCATCGTGGGCATGCAGTTTGGTGGAACGGCGGATGATCTTGCCGTACACCGGGTGCTGAACGCGGCGCTCGATCAGCACCGTGATGCTCTTGTCCATGCGGTTGCTGACCACCGTCCCGGACACGGTTCGGGGGTTGCTTACCGCCTCGCCGCCCTGATCCGCAGCGCCCGTCGATTCAGCCATTTCGCTTCTCCGAAATAATCGTCTTGATCCGCGCGATGTCGCGACGGGTCTCGCTCAGCAGGTGCGGCTGGCCGAGCTGTCCGCTGGCCTTCTGCATACGCAGGTTGAACTGTTCCCGGCGCAGCTTGAGCAGCTCCTCGCCGAGTTCCTGCGGCGACTTGTCCCGCAAATCCGATGCTTTCATTGCCACGGTTCCTCGCTCGCCTACATCAACGTGCGTTTAACGAAGGTCGTCGCGAACGGCATCTTGGCCGCGGCCAGCGAAAACGCCTCGCGCGCGATCTCTTCCGACACGCCTTCCATCTCGTACAGCACGCGGCCGGGCTGAATCTGGGAGACCCAGTACTCGACCCCGCCCTTACCCTTGCCCTGGCGCACTTCCAGCGGCTTCTTGGTAATCGGCTTGTCCGGGAACACGCGGATCCAGATCTTGCCGCCCCGGCGAACGTGCCGGGTGATGGCGCGCCGGCCGGCTTCGATCTGACGCGCGGTCAGACGCCCTCGGCCCACGGCCTTGAGCCCGAATTCGCCAAAGCTGACCCGGCTACCGCGCAGCGCCAGACCCCGGTTGCGGCCTTTGTGCTGCTTTCTGAATTTTGTTCTCTTCGGCTGTAACACGTCGTTCTACCTGTTGCCCGTTGTCGCCCCGATGGACGGGGACAGTCGCCGTCAGGCGCTCTTCTGCTCGGCCTCGCGCGCCTCGCCAATGACCTCGCCTTTGAAAATCCACACCTTGATGCCGATGATCCCGTAGGTGGTCTTGGCCTCCCAGGTGGCGAAGTCGATGTCCGCCCGCAGGGTGTGCAGCGGCACGCGCCCTTCGTGATAAACCTCTGCCCGCGCGATCTCGGCCCCGCCGAGTCGGCCCGCGACCCGGACCTTGATGCCTTCGGCGCCGAGGCGCATGGCGTTCTGGATCACCCGCCGCATGGCGCGGCGGAACTGCACCCGGCGCTCGAGCTGCTGGGCCACGTTCTGGGCCACCAGCAGGGCATCGAGCTCGGGCTTCCTGATTTCCTCGATGTTGATGTGCACCGGCACACCCATGCGCTGGGCCACTTCCCGCCGCAGACGCTCGACATCCTCGCCCTTCTTACCGATCACGATGCCCGGGCGCGCGGTATGAATGGTGATTCGCGCGGTCTGAGCCGGACGCTCGATCTCGATGCGGCTCACCGATGCCTGGGACAGACGGTTGCGCAGGTAATCGCGCACCTCCAGATCGTTGAGCAGGTACTCGGAATATTGCTTCTTGTCCGCGTACCAGACCGAGGTGTGGTCCTTGACGATACCGAGGCGGATGCCGACCGGATGTACCTTCTGACCCATAGCTGACCTATTCGTCCGTGACCGTCACGGTAATGTGACTGGTGCGTTTGAAAATCCGGTCCGCGCGGCCTTTGGCCCGCGGCTTGATGCGCTTCATGGTCAGGCCCTCATTGACGAAGATCGCAGAGATCTTGAGCTCGTCGATGTCGGCACCTTCGTTGTTCTCGGCATTGGCGATAGCCGACTCCACCACCTTGCGAACCAGGCCTGCGGCCTTCTGGGTGCTGAAGTTCAGAATGTCCAGGGCATCGGCTACCGGACGGCCGCGCACCAGGTCGACCACCAGCCGCGCCTTCTGCGGCGAGATCCGAAGCCTCTTGGCTGTGGCGCTTACTTGCATTCGTTCGTTCTCCTGGATGCCGCGGCGCTTCAGCGGCGCGCCTTACGGTCGGCCGCGTGACCGCGATACGTCCGAGTCGGCGAAAACTCGCCGAGCTTGTGACCGACCATGTCTTCGTTGATGTACACGGGCACGTGCTGACGGCCGTTGTAGACGGCAATGGTCAGCCCGACCATGTCGGGAACCACCATGGAGCGGCGCGACCAGGTCTGGATCGGACGCTTGTCGTTGTTCGCCGACGCCGTCTCGACCTTCTTCATCAGGTGAATGTCGACGAACGGTCCTTTGTGAAGCGATCTCGGCACCGTTTATCTCCTTCCTCGGCGACGCACGATGAGCTTGTCCGTGCGCTTGTTCTTACGGGTCTTGTAGCCTTTGGTGGGGACCCCCCAGGGAGTCACCGGATGACGGCCGCCGGAGGTTTTGCCCTCGCCGCCGCCATGGGGGTGATCCACCGGATTCATGGCCACACCGCGCACCGTGGGGCGTTTGCCCCGCCAGCGCTGCGCGCCCGCCTTGCCCAGGGAGCGCAGGCTGTGCTCGGAGTTGCCGACTTCACCCAGGGTGGCGCGGCACTCGGAAAGCACCCGCCGCATTTCGCCGGAGCGCAGACGCAGGGTGGCGTAGGCGCCTTCCCGGGCCACGAGCTGCACGGCGGCGCCGGCACTGCGCGCCATCTGGGCGCCGCGGCCGGGCTTCAGTTCGACGCAATGCACCACGCTGCCGAGCGGAATGTTGCGCAGCGCCATCGCATTGCCGGCGCGGATCGCGGCTGCCGCGCCACTCATCAACACGTCACCGGCGCTGACACCACGCGGTGCAATGATGTAGCGGCGCTCGCCGTCGCGGTACTTCAGCAGCGCGATGTTGGCGGTCCGGTTCGGGTCGTACTCCAGGCGCTCGACCTCGGCCGGGATGCCGTCCTTGTTGCGCTTGAAGTCGATGACCCGGTAGTGCTGCTTGTGCCCGCCACCCTGATGCCGGGTGGTAATGCGGCCGGCGTTGTTGCGGCCGCCGTTCCTGCTCTGACTGTCGAGCAGCGGCTTGTACGGCGCACCCCGGTGCAGCTCCGGATTCACCACCTTGACGACGAAGCGGCGGCCGGCAGATGTCGGTTTGGCTTTTACGACTGGCATCTGTCTATTCCGTAACCATGAAGTCAATTTCCTGGCCGTCGGCAACGCGAACGTATGCCTTCTTCCAGTCCTTCTTGCGCGACTCGCCGCGCACGGTCTTCTTGACCTTGCCTTTCACATTGACCGTGGAAACGCCTTCGACGCTGACTTTGAACAGGGTCTCGACGGCTTCCTTGATCTCGGCCTTGGTGGCATCGCGGGCCACTTTGAAGCCGTACTGATTGCTGGCTTCGCCCTGCAGCGACACTTTCTCGGAGAAGTGCGGCTCCAGCAGCACGGTGTAAAGACGCTCCTGATTCATGCCAGTGCCTCCTCCAGGCGCTTGAGCGCGCCAACGGTGACCAGCACCTTGTCGTGACTGAGCAGACTCACCGGATCGACGGCCTCGACGTCCCGGGTGTCCACGTCCTTCAGGTTGCGGGCGGCCAGGAACAGGTTCTCGTCCACTTCCTCGGCGACGATCAGCACGTTGCGCAGATCCAGGCTCTTGAGGCGGCCGGTCAGTGCCCGGGTCTTCGGCGCTTCCAGCACGAACGATTCGCAGATCACCAGCCGCTCCTGCCGGATGAGCTCCGGACAGAATGCAGCGCAGTGCACCGCGGTACATCTTGCGATTCACCTTCTGGCTGTGATCCTGCGGACGCGCGGCGAACGTGCGGCCGCCCCCGCGCCACAACGGGCTGCGGATGGTGCCGGCACGTGCGCGGCCGGTGCCCTTCTGGCGCCATGGCTTGCGTCCGCCGCCCCGCACCTCGGCCCGCGTCTTCTGCGCGCGGGTGCCCTGCCGGGCTCCGGACATGTGCGCGACCACCACCTGGTGGACCAGCGCCTCGTTGAATTCTCTTCCGAATGCGGCTTCGGACACTTCCACACTGCCGCTGTTCGCTGCCAGGTAAGATTCATCCAGTCTCCCTCCGTGCTCAGGCTTTGACCGCAGGACGGATATACAGGTCACCGCCGGCGGGGCCGGGCACAGCGCCCTTGATCAACAGCAGGTTGCGCTCCATGTCGACACGCACAACCTCGAGATTCTGTGTCGTCACCTGGACGTTGCCCATGTGGCCCGACATCTTCTTGCCTTTGAAAACGCGGCCCGGTGTCTGGCACTGGCCGATCGAGCCGGGAGCGCGGTGGGACAGCGAGTTGCCGTGCGTGTTGTCCTGGCCGCGGAAGTTCCAGCGCTTGATCGCGCCGGCAAAACCCTTGCCCTTGGATACACCCTGGACGTCGACCATCTGGCCGACTTCGAAACGATCGACGCGGATTTCGGAACC
Source organism: uncultured Gammaproteobacteria bacterium (assembly GCA_942491135.1). Classification (GTDB taxonomy): domain Bacteria; phylum Pseudomonadota; class Gammaproteobacteria; order Pseudomonadales; family Azotimanducaceae; genus UBA7803. Next base: position 501,532 of record CALNZS010000017.1, read on the forward strand.
CACTTCGATGCCATCTACCGGTTCGGCCAACCGGAACTCCCAGAGACCGCGACCAGCCGCCACATTGGCTTTCGCGAAGTGACCCGCCTCGGGCTTCGTGACCCGGTTGCGCTTCACGGTACCGGTCGTCACCTGGATCGCCGAGTAACCATCCACGTCAGTGGTGCGCACGAAGGTCACCCGGTTGGGCTCCACTTCGACCACGGTCACCGGCACGCTCGCGCCGTCTTCGGTGAAGACGCGCGTCATGCCTGCTTTCCTGCCTACCAAACCTAACAACCCGATTGCCATTGGTCATCTTCCTAGATGCTTTCTGCTGCGCGTTTGCGGCAGCAGAGACCCGATGCAGAAACCGCTTACCCCTACCCGGTGTCCGAGCGGTTGGTAAACGGTCCTATTCGCTACAACAGCCCCCTATCGGGGCGCTTTAGTACGTCGCGCTGCGGAACGCCGCTGCGGTGACGCGGGGCGTCCGGAACCCATCAGGTTCCGGAGGCCGGATTAATTCAAACTGATCTGTACGTCGACACCAGCCGCCAGGTCGAGCTTCATCAACGCGTCGACGGTCTTCTCGGTAGGCTCGATAATGTCCAGCATGCGCTTGTGGGTACGAATCTCGTACTGGTCGCGCGCATCCTTGTTCACATGCGGAGATACGAGCACGGTGAACCGCTCCATCCGGGTCGGCAGCGGGATCGGGCCGCGGACCTGGGCGCCGGTCCGCTTGGCCGTGTCGACGATCTCCTGCGTGGACACATCGATCAGGCGATGATCGAATGCCTTCAAACGAATGCGTATGCGCTGGTTCTGCACAGTGCTCTGAACTCCAACAATCTTAAAGAGCAACCTCGCCACCGGGCGCCGAAAACTGCGCCGGATGCTTCTCTGCGAGGCCTGATTTCCCCCCGGTTCCGTCCCGATTCAGGCCCGAAATTGGGAGGGCGAACTATACAGACGCTGCAATACTTCACAAAATTCTCTCCCAGCCTGTTCCAGTCAGGGCAACCCCCCGGAGCGCCCTGCCCAAACGCCGGGGTGGCCAAGCGCCAGGCGCCCTGGGCGGCCCCATACGGCTACGTTACTCGATGATCTTTGCTACTACACCCAGCGCCAACCGTTCCTGGCAAGGAGCCGCCGAACTGTCGGCGCCGCAGCACCTCATGCCGAATTCGATGATCTTTACCACCACGCCGGCGCCGACTGTTCGGCCGCCTTCGCGGATCGCAAAGCGCAGCCCATCATCCATGGCGATCGGCGCAATCAGCGTCACTTCCATGTTGATGTTGTCCCCCGGCATCACCATCTCCACACCTTCCGGCAGTTCCACCGTACCCGTCACGTCCGTGGTCCGGAAGTAGAACTGCGGTCGGTAACCCTTGAAGAACGGCGTGTGGCGGCCGCCTTCGTCCTTCGACAGCACGTAAACTTCCGCCTCGAACTTGGTGTGCGGCGTAATCGCCCCCGGCTTCGACAGCACCTGGCCGCGCTCCACTTCGTCGCGCTTGGTGCCACGCAGCAGCACACCAATGTTCTCACCCGCCCGACCTTCGTCCAGCAGCTTGCGGAACATCTCCACCCCGGTGCACGTCGTCTTGGTCGTGTCCTTGATCCCGACGATCTCGATCTCGTCGCCTACCTTGATGATCCCGCGCTCCACCCGACCGGTCACCACCGTGCCCCGCCCGGCAATCGAAAACACGTCCTCGATCGGCATCAGGAACGGCTGGTCCACCGCACGCTCCGGCTCCGGAATGTACTCGTCCAGCGTCTCTACCAGCTTCTTCACCGCGCCAACGCCAATCTCGCTGTCGTCTCCTTCCAGCGCCTTCAGCGCGCTGCCCACGATGATCGGCGTGTCGTCGCCCGGAAACTCGTACTGTCCAGCAACTCGCGAACTTCCATCTCGACGAGCTCCAGCAGCTCCTCGTCGTCCACCATGTCCGCCTTGTTCATGAACACCACGATCTTCGGCACACCCACCTGCCGCGACAGCAGAATGTGCTCCCGCGTCTGCGGCATCGGGCCATCCGCCGCCGATACCACCAGAATCGCGCCGTCCATCTGCGCCGCTCCAGTGATCATGTTCTTCACGTAGTCCGCGTGACCCGGGCAGTCCACGTGCGCGTAGTGACGCGCCGGCGACTCGTACTCCACGTGCGCCGTCGCAATCGTGATCCCACGCTCCCGCTCCTCCGGCGCATTGTCGATCTGATCGAACGCCCGCGCCTCACCGCCATACTCCTCCGCGCAGACCTTCGTCAGCGCCGCCGTCAACGTCGTCTTACCGTGGTCAACGTGACCAATCGTCCCCACGTTTACGTGCGGCTTCGTACGCTCGAATTTCGCTTTGGACATGGCTCTACCTGGTCTCCTGTGATCGCGTCAGTAGTACTTTCTGTTGCTGGGTGTAGTTGCTGGCCGTCATTGCCGGTCCGGAACCCGGCACGGGGCGGCGCCCCATGCCGGGTGCACCGGGGGTCACTGCTTGATGAGCCCCTGGGCAATGTTGTCCGGCACTTCTGCGTACCGCTCGAACTCCATCACGTAGCTGGCGCGGCCCTGGGTCGCGCTGCGCAGATCCGTGGAGTAACCGAACATCTCGGACAGCGGCACCTCGGCGCGGATGATCTTCCCGGCCGGGTTTTCGTCCATACCCTGGATCAGCCCGCGGCGCCGGTTCAGATCGCCCACCACGTCACCCATGTAGTCCTCGGGGGTAACGACCTCGACCGCCATGATCGGCTCGAGCATGACCGGGTCGGCCTTCAGGGCGCCAGCCTTCAGGGCCATGGAGCCGGCGATCTTGAAGGCCATTTCCGACGAGTCGACCTCGTGGAAGGACCCGTCGAACAGGGTTGCGCGCACGTCGATCAGCGGATAGCCGGCCAGGACGCCGTTCTGCATCTGCTCCTCGATGCCCTTGTTGACCGCCGGGATGTACTCCCGCGGCACCACGCCACCGACGACTTCGTCGACGAACTCGTAGATCTTCTCCGCATCGTCGTCCTCGGCCTTGACCAGCGGCTCCAGCTTGAGCCAGACGTGACCGTACTGACCGCGCCCGCCGGACTGACGGACGAACTTGCCTTCGATCTCCACGGGCTTGCGGATCGACTCCCGGTAGGCCACCTGAGGCTTGCCGATGTTGGCCTCGACCCCGAACTCCCGCTTCATGCGGTCGACGATGATGTCGAGGTGCAGTTCGCCCATGCCGGAGATGATGGTCTGCCCCGATTCCTCGTCGGTGCTTGACCCGGAACGACGGATCCTCCTGGGCCAGTTTGCCCAGCGCCACACCCATCTTCTCCTGGTCCGGCTTGGACTTGGGCTCCACGGCCACCGAGATCACCGGCTCCGGGAACTCCATGCGCTCGAGCGTGATGGCCTGGTCCATGCTGCACAGGGTGTCACCGGTGGTGACGTCCTTGAGGCCGATGGCCGCAGCGATGTCGCCAGCCAGTACTTCCTTGATCTCGTTGCGGCTGTTGGAGTGCATCTGCACCATCCGGCCGACCCGCTCACGTTTGCCTTTGACCGGATTGAATACCTGGTCGCCGGAGTTGAGCACGCCGGAGTAAACCCGGAAGAACGTCAGCGTGCCGACGAACGGGTCCGTCGCGATCTTGAACGCCAGCGCGGAGAACGGCGCTTCGTCGTCGGCAACACGCGTATCCAGCGTCTCGCCGTCATCCAGCACACCTTCGATGGCCTTCACTTCCGGAGGCGCCGGCAGGTAATGGACAACCGCGTCCAGCATGGCCTGAACGCCCTTGTTCTTGAACGCCGAACCGCACAGGGCGGGTACGATCTCGTTGGCCAGGGTACGGATCCGCAGAGGCCCTTCTTGATCACGTCCGTCTCGGACAGGTCACCCTCTTCGAGGTACCTTTCCATGAGCTCTTCGTTGGCCTCGGCGGCGGCCTCGACCATCTGCTCGCGGAAGGTGGCGGCCTGATCGGCCAGATCCGCCGGAATGTCCTCCAGGTCGTAGGACAGACCCTGGTCCGCCTCGTTCCAGTAGATGGCCTTCATCCGCACCAGGTCGACGACGCCTTTGAACTCTTCTTCGGCGCCGATGGCAAGCTGGATCGGTACCGGGTTGGCCCCGAGGCGCTGCTTGATCTGGTTGACCACCCGGACGAAATCGGCTCCGGCCCGGTCCATCTTGTTGACGAACACGACCCGCGGCACTTCGTACTTGTTGGCCTGCCGCCAGACGGTCTCGGACTGCGGTTCGACGCCAGAGGTGCCGCAGAACACCACCACGGCGCCGTCCAGCACCCGGAGGCTGCGTTCCACTTCGATGGTGAAGTCGACGTGACCGGGGGTGTCGATGATGTTCACCCGGTGCTCGTCGAACTGCTGATTCATGCCGGACCAGAAACAGGTGGTGGCGGCGGAGGTGATGGTGATACCCCGCTCCTGCTCCTGCTCCATCCAGTCCATGGTAGCCGCGCCGTCATGGACCTCGCCGATCTTGTGGGACAGGCCCGTGTAAAACAACACCCGCTCCGTGGTGGTCGTTTTACCGGCGTCCACGTGTGCGACGATGCCGATGTTGCGGTATCGCGCAATGGGAGTTTTGCGAGCCATGATGCTCTCCGTTAGCGTCTGTAGTGTGTGGGTCGGTTGGTTGCTGCCGCTACGGCGTAAGGCCCGGGCGGCCATGCACCGCTCGGGCAGTCCGATTCATCAGTACCGGTAGTGCGAGAAGGCCTTGTTGGCCTCGGCCATGCGGTGCGTGTCTTCACGCTTCTTCACCGCGCTGCCACGGCCTTCGGACGCGTCCATGAACTCGCCGGCAAGGCGTGCCGCCATGGACTTTTCGCCGCGCTTGCGCGCACTGTCCACCAGCCAGCGCATGGCCAATGCCTGACGCCGTGACGGGCGCACTTCGACCGGTACCTGATAGGTGGCGCCACCCACCCGCCGGGCCTTGACCTCGACGAACGGTGCAACGGCCTCCAGGGCTTTCTCGAATACGTCGACGGCATCGCCGCCGCCACGCTCCTCGATGCGCGACAGGGCGCCATAAACGATGCGCTCGGCCACGGCTTTTTTGCCGCTGACCATCACGTGATTGATGAACTTGGCAACCGTCTGGTTGTGATACTTGGGATCCGGCAGGATTTCCCGCTTGGCGACGATGCGACGTCTTGGCATTTCAGAGCTCCATTGCTTCAGGCTTTCCCGAAAGGTCCCTCGCGGTTGCGGAGGTTCGGGCCTTACTGGAACAGATTGTCGGCTGCTTACTGGTTAAGCGCTTCGATCCGCCTCATTCCTGACGATTTTGACCTGTCGATATGAATTCGAACGGTGTTACTTCGGCCGTTTCGCGCCGTACTTGGAACGGCGCTGACGCCGGTCCGACACCCCGGAGGTGTCCAGGGTTCCCCGCACGGTGTGGTAACGCACGCCGGGCAGGTCCTTGACCCGGCCACCGCGGATCAGCACCACCGAGTGTTCCTGCAGGTTGTGGCCTTCGCCGCCGATGTACGAAGTGACCTCGTAACCGTTGGTCAGACGCACCCGGCAGACTTTGCGCAGAGCCGAGTTCGGCTTCTTCGGCGTGGTGGTGTAAACCCGGGTACAGACACCCCGCTTCTGCGGGCTGCCCTGCAGCGCAGGCACAATGTTCTTGTCGATTTTGCGCTTGCGCGGCTTACGCACAAGCTGGCTGATTCTCGCCATGCTGATCTCTTAGGGTTCGGTTGTCGCCGCCCAAAAGGGACGCCGGATAAAACAGGCGCGCGATTCTAATCGCGCGCCCCCCAGAAAACAATCTCGAACCCGATCAGTCCGAGTTCGAGAGTGCTTCCGACAGCGCCTGTTCGACCTCGTCCGCGGTCGCGCCCTGCTCCTTGGCGTGCCGGGCAGCCAGATCCTCGGCCCGGCGCCGCTTGCGATCGCTGTGATACGCAAGGCCGGTACCGGCGGGAATCAGCCGGCCAACCACCACGTTCTCCTTCAGGCCGCGGAGGTAGTCGCGCTTGCCGGTGACCGCCGCTTCGGTGAGAACCCGGGTGGTCTCCTGGAACGACGCCGCCGACACGAAGGACTCGGTGGCCAGCGACGCCTTGGTGATGCCGAGCAGAACCCGCTCGAACTCAACCGGCTGCTTGCCTTCAGCCTGCAGCGCCTCGTTGGCTTCCAGCACTGCCACGTATTCCGCCTGCTCGCCGCGGATGAACTCGGAATCACCCGGGTGGGTGATTTCGGCCTTGCGCAGCATCTGCCGGACGATGACCTCGATGTGCTTGTCGTTGATGGTCACACCCTGCAGCCGGTACACCTCCTGGATCTCGTTGGTGATGTACTCGGCCAGCTCGGCGACCCCTTTCAGGCGCAGAATGTCGTGGGGGCTGGGCGGGCCGTCGCACACCACTTCACCCTTCTCGACCTGCTCACCTTCGAACACGCCGATGTTGCGCCACTTGGGGATCAGGGTTTCCACCGGATCGCCGTCCGGCGGCGTGACCACCAGCCGGCGCTTGCCCTTGGTTTCCTTGCCGAAGCTGACGGTACCCGTGGTTTCCGCCAGAATCGCCGGCTCTTTGGGTTTGCGCGCCTCGAACAGGTCGGCCACCCGCGGCAGACCACCGGTGATGTCCCGGGTCTTGGAGCCTTCCTGGGGAATCCGCGCCACGATGTCGCCGACCCCGACCTTTTCGCCATCCTCGAGGTTGACGATGCCGTTGTTGGGCAGGAAGTAGTGCGCCGGCAGATCACTGCCAGGCAGATCCAACGACGTTGCCGTCGGCATCCACCAGGGTGACCGCCGGGCGCAGGTCCTTGCCGGCACTGGGGCGATCCTTGGGGTCCATGACCATGATGTTGGTCAGGCCCGTCAGCTCGTCGGTCTGGCGGTTGATGGAAAGACCTTCTTCCATGTCCTGCATCTTCACCACCCCGGCCACCTCGGTGACGATGGGGTGGGTGTGCGGATCCCACTGGGCAATGACCTGTCCGGCGTCGACGCCGTCGCCGTCGCCCACGGAAATCACCGCGCCGTAAGGCAGTTTGTAGCGCTCGCGCTCGCGGCCATGGCTGTCGGCAATGGCGATCTCACCGGAGCGTGATACCGCCACCAGCTCGCCGGATTCCCGGGTCACCGTTTTCAGGTTGTGCAGGCGCACCGTGCCGCCGTGTTTGACCTGAATGCTGTCGATGGCCGTGGCCCGCGAGGCCGCACCTCCGATGTGGAAGGTGCGCATGGTGAGCTGAGTACCGGGCTCACCGATGGACTGGGCCGCGATGACACCCACGGATTCGCCGACGTTGACCACGTGGCCACGCGCCAGGTCGCGTCCGTAGCAGGCTGCACAGACGCCATGGCGGGTATCACAGGTGATGGGCGAGCGCACGATCATCTGATCGACACCCATTTCATCGAGCCGGTCGACCCAGGATTCCTCCAGAATCGTGCCCTGCTCGATGAGCACCGTCTTGCCGTCGGCGTCGTACACGCTCTCCGCGACCACCCGCCCGAGCACGCGGTCACCGAGGGGCTCGACCACGTCACCGCCCTCGATGATGGCAGACACCAGCAGACCTCTGCCGGTGCCGCAGTCGGTATCGGTGATGACCACGTCCTGAGCCACGTCCACCAGGCGCCGGGTCAGGTAACCGGAGTTGGCGGTCTTGAGCGCCGTGTCCGCCAGGCCCTTCCGGGCGCCGTGGGTGGAGATGAAATACTCGTTCACCGACAGCCCTTCACGGAAGTTCGCCGTGATGGCGTTCTCGATGATGCTGCCGTCGGGACGGGTCATCAGGCCGCGCATGCCGGCGAGCTGCCGGATCTGCGCGGGAGAGCCCCTGGCCCCCGAGTCGGCGTAGATGTAGACCGAGTTGAACGATGCCTGCTCGACCTCGCTGACCTTCGGCTTGCCACCGGCCATGATCACCTGACCGTTCTCGTCCCGCTCGACGGCTTCGACAGTCTCCTTGGAGATGCCGTCCATCATCGAGCGCGCCACCAGGTCATTGGCCCGCGACCAGATGTCGACCACTTTGTTGTACTTCTCACCCGCGGTGACCAGACCGGACGCGAACTGAGATTCGATCTCTGCCACTTCGGCTTCGGCCTCGTTGATGATGCGGACCTTGTCAGCCGGAATCACGAAGTCGTCCACACCGATGGACGCGCCGGACTCCGTGGAGTGGGCGAACCCGGTGTACATCAGCTGGTCGGCGAAGATCACCGTCTCCTTGAGCCCGACATTCCGGTAACAGGCGTTGATCAGGCCGGAGATGGTCTTCTTGTCGAGCGGCTTGTTGACCATCTCGAAAGGCAGTTCCTTCGGCACGATCTCGTAGAACAGCGCCCGCCCGACGGTGGTGTTCATCAGGGTGCGGACCGGCGTCACGGTGCCGCTGTCGTCGCGCTGATGCTCGACGATGCGCACCTTGACCCGGGCGTGCAGATCCACCTGACCGGCGTGGTAGGCGCGATGCACTTCCTCGATGTCCGAAAACACGCGGCCTTCGCCGCGGGCATTGAGACGCTCGCGGGTCATGTAGTAAAGCCCCAGCACCACGTCCTGTGACGGCACGATGATGGGCTCGCCGCTGGCCGGCGACAGAATATTGTTGGTGGACATCATCAGGGCCCGGCTCTCGAGCTGGGCTTCCAGGGTCAACGGCACGTGCACGGCCATCTGGTCGCCGTCGAAGTCGGCGTTGTAGGCGGTACAGACCAGCGGGTGAAGCTGGATGGCCTTACCCTCGATGAGCACGGGCTCGAACGCCTGGATACCCAGGCGGTGCAGAGTCGGCGCCCGGTTCAGCAGCACCGGATGCTCGCGGATGACCTCGGCCAGGATGTCCCAGACCTCCGGCGTCTCGCGCTCCACCATCTTCTTGGCGGCCTTGATGGTGGTTGCCAGACCACGCGCTTCGAGCTTGCCGAAGATGAACGGCTTGAACAGTTCCAGCGCCATCTTCTTCGGCAGGCCGCACTGGTGCAGCCGCAGGGTCGGACCCACCACGATCACCGAGCGGCCCGAGTAGTCGACCCGCTTACCGAGCAGGTTCTGCCGGAAACGGCCCTGCTTGCCCTTGATCATGTCGGCCAGCGACTTGAGCGGGCGCTTGTTGGAGCCGGTAATGGCGCGGCCGCGGCGGCCGTTGTCCAGCAACGCGTCCACGGACTCCTGCAGCATGCGCTTCTCGTTGCGCACGATGATGTCCGGCGCCGACAGGTCGAGCAGCCGCTTGAGCCGGTTGTTGCGGTTGATGACCCGGCGGTACAGATCGTTCAGGTCGGACGTGGCGAAACGCCCGCCGTCCAGCGGCACCAGCGGCCGCAGATCCGGCGGCAGTACCGGCAGCACCGACATGATCATCCACTGGGGCTTGTTGCCCGAATTGGCGAAGGCCTCCATCAATTTGAACCGCTTGGACAGCTTCTTGATCTTGGTTTCCGAGTTGGTGGCCGGAATCTCCTCGCGCAGCCGGGCAATCTCGGCTTCCAGGTCGAGCTGATCGAGCAGCGCCTGAATGGCCTCGGCGCCCATGCGGGCATCGAACTCGTCGCCGAACTCCTCGAGCTTCTGGTAGTAGTCCTCGTCGGTCAGAAGCTGGCCGGTCTCCAGATCCGTGAGACCCGGGTCGATCACCACGAACGACTCGAAGTACAGCACCCGCTCGATGTCCCTGAGGGTCATGTCCAGCAGCAGGCCGATGCGCGACGGCAGCGACTTGAGAAACCAGATGTGCGCGACGGGGCTCGCCAGTTCGATGTGACCCATGCGCTCCCGGCGCACCTTGGTCAAGGTGACCTCGACGCCACACTTCTCGCAGATCACGCCGCGGTGCTTGAGCCGCTTGTACTTGCCGCACAGGCACTCGTAGTCCTTGATCGGACCGAAGATGCGGGCGCAGAACAGCCCGTCACGCTCCGGCTTGAAGGTCCGGTAGTTGATGGTCTCCGGCTTCTTGACCTCGCCGAACGACCAGGAACGGATCATGTCCGGCGACGCCAGGCCGATCCGCAGCGAATCGAACTCGTCGACGGTTCCCTGAGCTTTCAGCAGATTGAGTAGGTCTTTCAATGTCTCTCCTCCACGTTACGTTGGAGTAACAATTCAAATCGTCCGACTGCCCGAGCGCCCTTCCACGACGCCCAAGCTCGCAGTTCGCGCCGCAGGCGCGAACTGCTCAAGCTTGAAAGCGAGCTGCTTCACTCGCTCTCCAGCTCCATGTCGAATCCCGAGGGAGCGGATCTCCTTGACGAGAACGTTGAACGACTCCGGCATGCCGGGTTCCATCTTGTAGTCGCCGTCCACGATGTTCTTGTACATCTTGGTGCGGCCGCTGACGTCGTCCGACTTGACGGTGAGCATTTCCTGCAGGGTGTAGGCGGCGCCGTAGGCCTCCAGGGCCCAGACCTCCATCTCACCGAAACGCTGGCCGCCGAACTGCGCCTTGCCGCCCAACGGCTGCTGAGTGACCAGGCTGTAGGAGCCGGTGGAACGCGCGTGCATCTTGTCGTCCACCAGGTGGTTCAGCTTCAGCATGTACATGTAGCCCACGGTTACCGGGCGGTCGAACTGATCGCCGGTGCGGCCGTCGAACAGCGTGGACTGGCCGGTGGTCGGCAGATCGGCCAGCTCCAGCAGCTTCTTGATCTCCGGTTCGCTGGCGCCGTCGAACACCGGTGTTGCGATTGGCAGACCGCGCTCGAGGTTCTTCGCCAGTTCCACCAGTTCGCTGTCGGAGAGGGAATCGAGGTCCACCTTGGACTCGCCAACCGAGTTGTAGACCTGGCTGAGGAACTCGCGCACCTCCGCCACCTGGCGCTGCGCGGCGATCATGTGGTCGATCTTGCGGCCGATCCCGTTGGCAGCCCAGCCGAGATGCGCTTCCAGTACCTGACCGACGTTCATCCGCGAGGGAACCCCCAGCGGATTGAGCACCACGTCCACCGGCTCGCCGTCGGCATCGAACGGCATGTCTTCCACCGGCATGATCACCGAGATCACGCCCTTGTTGCCGTGCCGGCCGGCCATCTTGTCACCCGGCTGGATGCGGCGTTTGATGGCCAGGTAGACCTTGACGATCTTGAGCACGCCGGGCGCCAGATCGTCGCCGGTCTCGAGCTTGGTGCGCTTGTCGACGTAACGGGCGTCGAGCATTTCCTTGCGCTCCTTGAGCTGCGCTTCGGCCCGCTCCAGCAGCGTGTTCAGATCGTCGTCGGACATGCGGATCTTGAACCAGTCGTCCCGGTCCAGGCTGTCCAGATATTCGTCGTCGATCTTCAGGCCCTTGCTCCGTCCCGGCGCACTGGCGGCCTGATTGCCGTTCAGCGCGGCGCGCAACCGCTCGAAGGTGGCGGCTTCGACGATCCGGTACTGGTCGTCCAGGTCCTTGCGGATCTGGGTCAGCTCGTCCTGCTCGATGTCCTTGGCGCGCTGGTCCTTCTCGACGCCGTCGCGGGTGAACACCCGGACGTCGATCACCGTGCCCTTGACGCTGGTCGGAACCCTGAGCGAGGTGTCCTTCACGTCGGACGCCTTCTCCCCGAAGATGGCGCGCAGCAGCTTCTCTTCCGGGGTGAGCTGGGTTTCGCCCTTGGGCGTCACCTTGCCGACCAGAATGTCGCCGGCCTTCACCTCGGCACCAATGTAGACGATGCCGGACTCGTCGAGCTTGGCCAGGGCGCCTTCGCCGACGTTGGGAATGTCGCAGGTGATCTCTTCCGGGCCGAGCTTGGTGTCCCGGGCGATGCAGGTCAGTTCCTGGATGTGGATGGAGGTGAAGCGGTCTTCCTGCACCACCCGCTCGGAGACCAGGATCGAATCCTCGTAGTTGTAGCCGTTCCAGGGCATGAACGCGATGCGCATGTTCTGCCCCAGGGCCAGTTCGCCCATGTCGCAGGACGGACCGTCCGCCAGGACGTCACCACGGGCGATGACGTCACCCGGCTTCACCAGCGGCCGCTGGTTGATGCAGGTGTTCTGGTTGGAGCGCGTGAACTTGGTCAGGTTGTAGATGTCGACCCCGGCCTCACCGGCCTGAATCTCGTCGTCGTTGACCCGCACCACGATACGGCTGGCGTCGACGCTGTCGACGAAGCCGCCGCGTCCGGCGATGACACACACCCCGGAATCCCGCGCCACGTGCCGCTCCATGCCGGTGCCCACCAGCGGCTTTTCGGCACGCAGGGTCGGCACCGCCTGGCGCTGCATGTTGGAACCCATCAGCGCCCGGTTGGCGTCGTCGTGCTCCAGGAACGGAATCAGCGACGCGGCCACCGAAACCACCTGCTTCGGCGACACGTCCATGTATTCCACTTTGTCCGGCGTGGTCTTCTGGAACTCGTTCTGGTGGCGCACGTCGACCAGTTCTTCCGCGAACTCACCGTTCTCGGTGAGCGGCGCGCTGGCCTGGGCGATCACGTAGGCGGCCTCGTCGATGGCGGAAAGGTACTCCACATGCTCGATGACCTTGCCGTTCTCCACCTTGCGGTACGGGGTCTCCAGGAACCCGTACTCGTTGGTGCGCGAATAGGTTGCCAGCGAGTTGATCAGGCCGATGTTCGGACCTTCCGGCGTTTCGATGGGGCAGACCCGGCCATAGTGGGTCGGATGGACGTCGCGCACCTCGAAACCGGCACGTTCGCGGGTCAGACCACCCGGGCCCAGGGCCGAGACGCGACGCTTGTGGGTCACCTCGGACAGCGGGTTGTTCTGATCCATGAACTGAGACAGCTGGCTGGACCCGAAGAACTCCTTGATGGCCGCCGCCACCGGCTTGGCGTTGATCATGTCCTGCGGCATCAGGCCCTCGGACTCGGCCAGCGACAGCCGTTCCTTGACCGCCCGCTCGACCCGGATCAGACCAACCCGGAACTGGTTCTCGGCCATCTCGCCCACGGACCGCACCCGGCGATTACCCAGGTGGTCGATGTCGTCCACCGAGCCTTTGCCGTTGCGGATCTCGACCAGCGTGCGCAGCACGTCGATGATGTCGTCGTTGGTCAGCGTGCCTTCACCGGTGATGTCCTCCCGGCCCAGACGGCGGTTGAACTTCATGCGGCCCACCGCCGACAGGTCGTAACGCTCGGCGGAGAAGAACAGGTTGTTGAACAGGTTCTCGGCCGCTTCCTTGGTGGGCGGCTCGCCGGGACGCATCATGCGGTAGATTTCCACCAGCGCCTCCAGGCGGTTGGTGGTGGGGTCGATGCGCAGCGTGTCGGCCACGTACGGGCCGCAGTCCAGATCGTTGGTGTAGATGGTTGCGATGTCCGAGACACCGGCTTCCAGCAGTTTGTCCAGCACTTCGTCGGTGATGATGCTGTTGCAAGGCACCACGATCTCGCCGGACGACTCGTCCACGACGTCCTTGGCGATCACGCGCTCGAGCAGGTACTCGCGCGGCACGTCCAGGCGTTTGATACCGCTCTCTTCCAGCAGACGGACGTGACGGGCAGTGACCCGCCGGCCCACTTCGACGATCACGTTGCCTTTCTTGTCGGCAATGTCGAAGGTGGCAACGTCGCCGCGCATGCGCTCAGCGATGAGATCCACCGAGAATCCGTCTTTCTTGACGTGGAAGACGTTGGTCTCGAAGAACATGCCCAGAATCTCTTCCGAGCTGAAACCCAGCGCCCTCAGGATGATGGTCGCCGGCAGCTTGCGGCGGCGGTCGATACGGACGAACACGCAGTCCTTGGGATCGAACTCGAAGTCGAGCCAGGAGCCACGGTAGGGAATCACCCGGGCGGAGTACAGCAGCTTGCCGGACGAGTGGGTTTTGCCGCGGTCGTGGTCGAAGAACACGCCCGGCGACCGGTGCAGCTGAGACACCACCACGCGCTCGGTACCGTTGATGACGAAGGTGCCGTTTTCCGTCATGAGCGGAATTTCGCCCATGTAGACTTCCTGCTCCTTGACGTCCTTGACGGCCTTGTTCGCGGACTCCTTGTCGTAGATGATCAGGCGCACCTTGACCCGCAGCGGGGCCGCGTAGGTGATGCCGCGCAGCACGCATTCCTTGACGTCGAAGGCCGGCTCGCCCAGGCGGTAGTCCACGTACTCCAGCGCCGCGCTGCCGGAGTAGCTGACAATGGGGAACACAGACCGGAACGCGGCGTGCAGGCCCGACTCCTCCCGCTCGGCGGCGCCGCGGTGGACCTGCAGAAACTGGTTGTACGAGTCGATCTGGATGGAGAGAAGATACGGCATCTCCATGAACTCGGGGAGTTTCCCGAAGTCCTTACGGATGCGTTTCTTCTCTGTAAAGCTGTACGCCATTAGTTTCTCCCGCGGCTGCTTATCTGGCCTGAGTTTCTAGAGCTGTCGATTCACCAACGACAAAAGGCCGGGCACCGCAGCGGCACCCAGCCCCAAATCCACCAGGCGGAACCGGGCCCGAGGGGGAACCGGTTCCGCGCAGCGGATCGACGGCGCGTTTACTTGAGCTCAACCGACGCGCCGGCTTCTTCCAGCTGCTTCTTGATGTCTTCAGCTTCGTCCTTCGTGGCGCCTTCCTTGACGGGCTGCGGCGCTCCTTCCACCAGGTCCTTGGCTTCCTTGAGGCCCAGACCGGTGATGGCACGAACCACTTTGATCACATTGATCTTCTTGTCGCCGGCTGCCGCAAGGACTACGTCGAACTCGTCCTTTTCTTCAGCGGCGGCTTCACCGCCAGCGGCGGCTACCGGTGCGGCCGCAACTGCTGCAGCGGCGGATACACCGAACTTCTCTTCCATGGCGGAAACCAGTTCCACCACGTCCATCACGCTCATTTCGGCAATGGCGTTCAGGATGTCGTCTTTCGAAAGTGCCATGTCTATAAGTCTCCTGTCGTATTCGATCGTTCCCGAAAAGCGAACTCGCGCTTCGGCTAACCGTCAAGCTTCCTGCTTCTGATCCCGAACAGCGGCAACGGCACGCACCACCCGGCCAGGCACGTCGTTGAACGTGCGCACCAGCTTGGTGATCGGCGCCTGCATGACCGCCATCAAGAGCGCCAGGGCTTCGTCCCTGGTCGGCAGCGTGGCGAGACGGTCGATGTCCTCTGCTCCGTACAGAACGCCGCCCAGTGAGAGCGCGCGGACCTCGAGGGCCTCGTTCTCCTTGGCGTAGTCCTTCAGCAGCCGGGCCGCCGCGCCAGGGTCCTCCTGCGAGAACGCCAGCATGGTCGGGCCCGTGAACGCTTCGGTCAGGCACTCGTATTCGGTGCCTTGCACGGCGCGGCGCGCCAGCGTGTTGCGGACCACCCTGAGATAGACGCCGGACTCACGGGCTTTCACCCGCAGGTTGGTCATCTGGCTCACGGTGAGCCCCCGGTAGTCACTGACCACCGCGGACAACGCGCTGCCTGCCGCCTGGTTCACTTCGGCAACGATGGCTTGCTTTTCTTCAAGTCTCAGTGCCATTTCATCTCCTTGGGATATCGCCGATATCCACCCTCGCACCACCCCATGCGGTGCGAGCCGACGAGCCCCAGGAATCGAATACGATCGGTCGCTGCCGACACGGTCGTTTCTGCTCCAGGGTTTCGCCGTCTGCGTAGGCCATTAAGGCTGCCGGCGCGAGTCCGCCCTCACTGCCGGCGCTCAGGCCGAGACCCCCTACGGTTTTTGACGGCACCGGCCGATCCAGAGTGCGGATCGGCCAGCCCTTCAAAATCGCTTCGAACAGCGTGTTCGCTCAAGCCTCCAGCGACGTCTGATCGACCGTCAGGCCCGGCCCCATGGTCGTGGAAAGGGTGACCTTCTTCAGGTAGTGGCCTTTCGCCGACGCGGGCTTGGCTTTTTTCAGGTCGCCGATCAGCGCCTCGATGTTCTCTTTGATCCGGGTAGCGTCGAATCCCACCTGGCCGACGCTGCCGTGCACGATGCCGCCCCGGTCGGTGCGGAACTGAACCTGCCCGGCCTTGGCATTGTTCACCGCGGTTTCAACGTCCGGCGTGACGGTGCCGGTCTTCGGGTTCGGCATCAGGCCGCGCGGGCCGAGAATTTTGCCGAGCTGGCCGACGATACGCATGGCATCCGGCGTCGCGATGACCACGTCGAAGTCGAGGCTGCCGCCCTTGATGGTATCGGCCAGATCCTCGAAACCAACGATGTCGGCCCCGGCGGCGGTCGCCTTGTCGGCAGCCTCACCCTGAGCGAACACGGCAACGCGGACGGTCTTGCCGGTGCCGTGGGGCAGCGTGGTGGCACCCCGAACCGCCTGGTCCGACTTGCGCGGATCGACACCGAGATTCACCGACACGTCGATCGATTCCTTGAACTTCGCCTTCGCGAACCATTCGGTCAGGATCTGCACGGCTTCGTCGATGGGGTACAGCTTGCCGGCTTCGACCTTCTCGGCGAATTGCGCGGCGGCGCTTGGTCAGCTTGGTCATTACACGCCCTCCACTTCGATGCCGGAACTGCGCGCGGTGCCGGCAATGGTACGGACCGCCGCGTCCATATCGGCGGCGGTCAGATCGGGCATCTTGATCCTGGCGATTTCCTCGAGCTGTTCGCGGTTCAGCTTGCCCACCTTGTTGGTGTGAGGGGTACCGCTGCCCTTGCTGATTTTGGCCGCCTTGCGCAGCAGCACCGCCGCCGGCGGCGTCTTGGTGATGAACGTGAAGCTGCGGTCCGAATAAACCGTGATGACCACGGGGATCGGCAGACCCTGCTCGATGTTCTGCGTCTGCGCGTTGAACGCCTTGCAGAAATCCATGATGTTGACGCCATGCTGACCCAGGGCAGGACCCACGGGCGGGCTCGGATTGGCCTGACCGGCTGCTACCTGCAGCTTGATATAGGCCTCGACTTTCTTCGCCATTCGTCATCTCCTGTCGGGTACCAGCGTGGGCCGACGCGGCGTTTCCGCGCGACACCACTCCCCGGTTGTCGTTATGACCGCTTCCGCCACAGCGCTCCAGGTTGACGGACGGCCATCGTTCCGGATCGGAGCCGCTCCAGCGTCAGCCTTTCTCCACCTGGCCGAAATCCAGTTCCACCGGCGTGGAGCGGCCAAAAATGGTCACCGCCACATGCAGGCGGTTCTTCTCGTAGTTCACCTCTTCGACCACGCCGTTGAAGTCGTTGAAGGGCCCGTCGATGACCCGGACAACCTCCCCGGGCTCGAATATGGTCTTCGGCGTCGCCTTCTCGCTACCGGCGGCCACCCGGTCCAGGATGGCGTTGGCCTCGGCTTCCGACAGCGGCGCCGGCTGATCGGCCTTGCCGCCGATGAAGCCCATGACCCGGGGGGTTTCTTTGACCATGTGCCAGGTGTCGTCGTTCAGTTCCATGTTCACCAGCACGTAGCCCGGAAAGAACTTGCGCTCGCTGCGGCGTTTCTGGCCGCCGCGCATCTCTACCACTTCCTCGGTGGGCACCAGGATGTCGCCGAAGAAATCATCAAGCTGGGAAAGCTGAACCCGCTCCTTGAGCGCACGGGCGACGTTCTTCTCGAACCCGGAGTAGGCGTGCACCACGTACCATTTCTTCGACATTTATAACGTTACCTTCGTTCGGCCCGGCCCGATCAACGATCCGCTTGGAGAGCAGCCCCAGAAAGGCCCGCGAATCCAACAATGACGACGAGCCAGGACAGAATCAGCGCAAAAGAAGACCAGCACCAGCACCAGCACGATCAGCGTGGTCTGAACGGTTTCCTCGCGTTTCGGCCAGACGACCCGGCGGATCTCGCCGCGCGCTTCTTTCATCAGGGTCCAGGCGGCTCGCCTTTGTCGGTCTGGACCGCCATCGCGCACGCCAGCCGCCAGCACGATCAGCCCCACCACCCGATACAGCAGCGACTGGTCCTGATAGTACCAGTTGCCAAACACCCGCCGCCCAGCAGGGCGATCACAACCAGCCACTTGAGCCAATCCAGAGGCGCCTCGAGGCGTGGTTCTGAACCTGTACTCAAGAACTTCTTCCTGCTCAGATGGCAGGCCAGGAGGGAATCGAACCCCCAACCTGCGGTTTTGGAGACCGCTGCTCTACCAATTGAGCTACTGGCCTATATCTGACTCATTCGGTGATACTCCCGCTACGCCACCGGACGCCCGGTTTGCTACCGGCCAGAACACCCGCGCCAACTCAAGCAGGCCGCGGATTTCCGACGAAACCAGCCGATCTTCGGCGCCGCAATTTTCACTCTATTCGATGATCTTCGCGACCACGCCCGAACCAACCGTGCGACCGCCTTCGCGGATCGCGAAGCGCTGCCCCTCGTCCATCGCGATCGGGTTGATCAGCGTCACCACCATATTCACGTTGTCGCCCGGCATCACCATCTCGACACCTTCCGGAAGCTCGCAAGCCCCCGTCACGTCCGTCGTCCGGAAGTAGAACTGCGGACGGTACCCCTTGAAGAACGGCGTATGACGTCCGCCTTCATCCTTCGACAGCACGTAGACTTCCGCCTCGAACTGCGTGTGCGGCGTGATCGCACCCGGCTTCGACAGAACCTGTCCGCGCTCCACGTCATCCCGCTTCGTGCCGCGCAGCAGCACACCGATGTTCTCGCCCGCGCGACCTTCGTCCAGCAGCTTGCGGAACATCTCCACGCCCGTACACGTCGTCTTCGTCGTGTCGCGAAGCCCGACAATCTCGACTTCGTCGCCCACCTTGATGATCCCGCGATCAACGCGACCCGTCACCACCGTGCCCCGGCCCGCGATCGAGAACACATCCTCGATCGGCATCAGGAACGGCTGATCCACCGCCCGCTCAGGCTCCGGAATGTAATCGTCCAGCGTCTGAACCAGCTTCTTCACCGACTCCACGCCCAGCTCGCTGGCTTCACCTTCCAGCGCCTTCAGCGCGCTGCCGATGATGATCGGCGTGTCGTCACCCGGAAACTCGTACTGGTCCAGCAACTCGCGAACTTCCATCTCCACCAGCTCCAGCAGCTCCTCGTCGTCCACCATGTCCGCCTTGTTCATGAACACCACAATCTTCGGCACACCCACCTGCCGCGACAGCAGAATGTGCTCCCGCGTCTGCGGCATCGGACCATCCGCTGCCGAAACCACCAGGATCGCGCCGTCCATCTGCGCCGCACCCGTGATCATGTTCTTCACATAATCCGCGTGCCCCGGGCAGTCAACGTGCGCGTAGTGACGCGCCGGGCTCTCGTACTCCACGTGCGCCGTCGCAATCGTGATACCCCGAGCGCGCTCCTCCGGTGCATTGTCAATCTGATCGAACGCCCGGAACTCTCCGCCATACGCCTCCGCACAGACCTTCGTCAGCGCCGCCGTCAGCGTCGTCTTGCCATGGTCAACGTGACCAATCGTCCCCACGTTCACGTGCGGCTTCTTACGCTCAAATTTCGTCTTGGACATCGTTCTCTTTCCTCGGTCTTGGCGTTGTTGACGGATGCGAGCTGCTGCCTATTTCTTACTCCTTCCGGCGCACGGACGCCGACAATCACTCTGGAGCTCACAATCGGATTTGAACCGATGACCTCTTCCTTACCAAGGAAGTGCTCTACCGACTGAGCTATGTGAGCGTGTCGTAAAATCCCCGATTTCACTTACCGAGATTTCGCTTCGCGAAACTCTCAACCAACCTTGTCGCCGAAGCCTGGTTCGATACCTGCTTCCTAGCGTTCAACTGCGTTCAACATCCAATATCCTGGAGCGGGTAGCGGGAATCGAACCCGCGTCATCAGCTTGGAAGGCTGAGGTTCTACCGCTGAACTATACCCGCCATGCTAACTCACGACCCCGCTGCGATTCCGCCTGGCCTCTCTGCCGCCCGCCGCCGCAGCCCCGTCGGGGCGCCGCTTCGCGGGCGGCCGCTGTACCTTTGGTGGTGGGGGAAGGATTCGAACCTTCGAAGGCTAAGCCGTCAGATTTACAGTCTGATCCCTTTGACCACTCGGGAACCCCACCGCAGAACCACGTGTTTCTTCCGTCTGGCGTCTACTCCAACGCAGTGTCCGTTTCCCGCCGGCCAGCAGCCCCGGCCCACGCTTGCGAACACGCAAAAAACACCTATCGCCCTGCATGTTCCGCTCAGACGAGGTGCCACAAAATTTCCTTTTCTAAGCAACCACTTAGGTTGCTTCCTACCATGGTGCCGCCACAAGGAATTGAACCCTGGACCTTCTCATTACAAGTGAGCTGCTCTACCAGCTGAGCTATGGCGGCCAAAATGGGAGCGGAATTCTATAGAAACTACCGGACCGGCGCAATGTCGTCACACGGGCCTTCAAAAGCCACCGCGCCAGCCCAATCGGCGGGCACGACAGCACGCAGAACATGCGCCGTTTCGGTCTTCCCAAGGGTGTTCATGGCGCCTTCGTAGCCCAGGTCCCGCATCCTCGACAAGTGGCCTTCAGCCCGGGCCCTGCTGCTGAAAACGCCCACCGCCAGCACGGTGGCTTCCTCGGTGCGCTGCAATACGTAACTGTCCACGCCTTCGCTGGCCAGGGCGTCCATGGACTGCTGCGCCGCCTGGGCGTCCAGCGGCACCTGCACCCAGACCAGGAATTCCGCATCGGCGACTTGTTCCACCGCCACAATTTCGTAGGCCTCCAGGTCCAGCCGCTGGGCCAGGGCCTCGGCTTCGGCGGGGTTGGCCACTGGCGCCCAGTGCCGGCACACCCGTTCGGGCCCGGGCAGCTCGCGGTGGGCAATGGGCGGAACCGCAACCGGTTCGATGGGCAGTGACGCTACCGGAGGCTTTGCCGCCGCTGGCTGGCTGGAGCGCGGCGCCGCGGCCGGCGCACGCTCGGCCGTCTGCTCCGGCGCTGGAGAGTCCGCTGCCGCCGGGCCGGCCACCGCACCGCCGGCGGGGCTTTCGGCGCCGATCTTCCGTTCGGACTCGGGCGCCGGCGGCAGTTCAGAATCCGCCGCGGCCGCCAGCGTTTCCGCGGAATCCACCGGATCCGACCGCCCACCTACCAGCAGAACCCCCGCCATCAGCAGGTTGGCGGCCACCACCGCGGCCAGCAACCACGAAGACGGCCGGCTCCAGTCGAGTCGGGACGAGATCCAGCGAGCGATGTTCATCAGAACTTCCACGACCCCCGTCATTGCGCCTGGCGCAACGATACCTCTCCACCGTTGAACGTCTGCAGTCCCGCCGGGCCAGCCAGAATCAACTCCCCGCTGGCAGACACCCCGGCCACGCGGCCGTCGACACTGCCCTGACCCTGCACCACCCGGCTGTCCAGGCCATGATAGAAGTGCCGGTCGTTGAACGCCTCGATGAAGGGCTCGAAACCCAGGCGGTCGAACTCGCTGACGAAAGTGACCACGCTGGAGACGATACCCGCCAGCAATTCGTTCCGTGAGGGCCTTTGCGGCAGGTCGGAGAGGTCGGCCACGGCCTGGGGCAGGCGCGAACGCAGTGTCGGTGTCAGGGCAACGTTGAGGCCGATACCCACCACCAGCTCCGTGCCGTGGGTTCGGGACATTTCGATCAGGATGCCGGCCAGCTTGGCGCCATCCCGAAGCACGTCGTTGGGCCATTTCAACGACAGCCCCGGGGTGCCGACGGTCTCCAGGGCATCCAGCACCGCCAGGCCCACCACCAGACTGGCCCCGCCGAGTTCGGCCACCGGCCGGGTCACCGTCAGCCCCAGCGACACCGCGAGATTGGCGCCGAACGGGCTGGCCCAGGTTCGTCCCCGGCGACCCCTGCCCTGAACCTGCAGCTCGGCGGTACAGACCTGGCCGCCGACGGCCTGCCGCGTCGCCAGGGTCATCAGTTCGGCGTTGGTCGACCCGATCACCGGATGTACGGCCAACCGTTCCAGCCAGGTTCTGGCCCCGGGGGCCAGCGCGCGGCGGATCTCCACGGCCTGGAGCGGATCATGCCCCCCGTCCGGCACCACCCGGCCGTCACGAATGCTGAGGCCATAGTCGCCCAATGGCTCCCCGTCCGGCCAGTCCGCCAGCGCCAGAGCACCGCTGCGCGCCAGTTCGCGAATGGCGTCTTCGAAGTTCACGGGGCGCACCACACCACCCGATCGCGCACCGCCTGGATCAGGCCCATACGCGGCGGCGCCACAGGTAGCGGAGGGACTTCAATCCGAAGCGCAGCGCGGTCTCGGTGCGCCGCCACAGGTGCGGCCGCTCGTTCTTGTAGGCGCCGAAGAAGGGCTCCACGGTTTCCAGGCAGTGGGTCCAGGTGTCGTCTGCTTCGTACCCAAGGCGCACCAGCCACTGGTTCATCTCGGGGTGACGGATGAGCTCACCTTTGACCCGGGGCAGTTCCTGACGCCAGCGGCCAAGACTGGTTCGATCCACCGACCGCACCCCGTTCAGCGACACCCGGGCCCGTTCGTGGACCTCCGCACCTTCCGGGAAGCGGCTGAAACGCCCGGTCATGTGCAGGAACGGAAATGCCCGGGCCACCCGATCCTGAACTGCGTCCGGATCGTCCACCAGATCCTCGTAGCGAACCGTCAGATAGCGCGGGTGGTTCTCGAGCGCGGCGATGGCCTCCAGGTAACGTTCCCAGCGCCAGAAGCTGGAGAAGTACACGCCGGGCTTGGAATCGTGCCGGCTGGTGATGACCCCGCGCGGATCGCGGATCATGGCGATCACGTAGAGTTCCGGGTCCATCAGAAATACCCGGTGAATGCGCACCGTGTCGGGGGGCTTTTTGGTCAGATAGACCCGGTGCCCGTCGGGAATGGGTTCCCACAGGCCCTGCTCGTGGTCGGCCCGGCCGTCGATGTCGAAGCAGTTGCCGAGCAGTTCCGTCATGAGCGTGGTGCCGCTGCGATGACAACCCACCACGTGCAGGCGCCGGGTGGCCGGATGCCGGGCGGCCGACGACGGAGACGCCGTGGTGCGTTGCTGGGACGGAGCCGCGCTCATGGGGGGCGAGTATAGCGCCATGAGTGGCCCACCTCAGCCGCCGCTCGCTATGATCCGTGGCCATGAGCCGAAAGCCGGACCCTGCGCTGCACCCCCAGGTGGTGTTCATCCTGTCGACCAATTACGCCGGCTCGCACCTGCTGGCGCAGTTGCTGGCTGCCCACAGCCGCTGCGCAAGCGTGGGGGAACTGCACAACTACGGCAAATTCCGCGGCCGCGGCAGCCGCTCGGGCAACGTAGTCAACGACTACCTGACTCACCCCGTGTTCGCCGGCCTGGCGGAGGTTCCGGTTGGCCAATGGCACGGACTGCTGTTCGAACGCCTGCAGGCTGGCCAGCCGGCACTCAGCCATCTGATCGACAACTCCAAGCGTCCCGAATGGGCCCGCCGCTTCCCCAGCGAGGCGTCGCGTGCCGTGCACCTGGTGCGCGATCCCCGGGCACTGGTGAGCCGATGGCTGAGAACCTACGACACCGGGCGCGCTTTCCGGGCGCAGCGGCGCCGGGTACGGCGGCAGCGGCCGTGGCTGGCCCTGCGCGGCCTGGACCCGGTGGACGTGTACCTGGAGAAGTGGCTGATTGCCAACGGGCGCATCACTGCCTTCATCCACCGCCGGCCCGGTGCCGGGCCGGTCAGCTACCGGGATCTGGCGCGCCAGACGGCAGCCTCGCTGGAGGCACTGATGCCCTCGCTGGGGCTGGCGTACGAACCGGCACAGATCGACTACGGCGCCCGGGACAGTGCACTGGGAACCCGCAAGCGCGAGTACCTGGACTCCAGCCGCCAGTCACGCATCGAACTGGATCTGCGCTGGCAGGACCATCTGAGCGCCGACCAGCGGCGTAGAATCGAAACCAACAGAAGCGTCCGACGCTACCTGGAGAGCATCGGCCTGGTGCTGGTGGACGACGGACTCACCGCCAAGTCCGGGTGAGCCCGAGCCCGTCGAGCCGGAGGGTACATGCGGCGCAAACAAAAAAGCCCGAGTCTTTCGACTCGGGCTTGGAAATAAGAGCCTGACGATGTCCTACTCTCACACGGGGAGACCCCGCACTACCATCGGCGCTGAATCGTTTCACTGCTGAGTTCGGTATGGGATCAGGTGGTTCCGATTCGCTATTGTCGTCAGGCAAACGGGCCCTCGCTGGGCGAGGGCCATAGCAGTTTGCTTCGCAAACTGCAGGTGACCTCACCTGCAAGGATTCTGTTGTTCGCGGAGCGAAGACCTTAGAAGTTCTGCTTCGCAGAACTTCGCATGCTCGCCCTCACGGACATTCGGTTTGCCGTTCCCCCGGCTCCGAGGAGCCCGGGGACGTCAAATCTCAACAATCAGGGATACGAAGTCTTGATGCGTACTTGTCTGCCTGCGAAGCAGGCACGAGATCAAACGTTACGCGGCTTGTTCGAACCGTTGCGTTCCGTTCCACGGAAGCTCGGTTATATGGTCAAGCCGCACGGGCAATTAGTACAGGTTAGCTCAACGCCTTCACAGCGCTTACACACCCTGCCTATCAACCTCGTAGTCTACGAGGGCCCTTCAGGGACCCGAAGGTCCGGTGAGATCTCATCTCGAGGGGGGCTTCCCGCTTAGATGCTTTCAGCGGTTATCCCGTCCGAACATAGCTACCCGGCAATGCCACTGGCGTGACAACCGGAACACCAGAGGTTCGTCCACTCCGGTCCTCTCGTACTAGGAGCAGCTCCTCTCAAATCTCATACGCCCACGGCAGATAGGGACCGAACTGTCTCACGACGTTCTAAACCCAGCTCGCGTACCACTTTAAATGGCGAACAGCCATACCCTTGGGACCGGCTTCGGCCCCAGGATGTGATGAGCCGACATCGAGGTGCCAAACACCGCCGTCGATGTGAACTCTTGGGCGGTATCAGCCTGTTATCCCCGGAGTACCTTTTATCCGTTGAGCGATGGCCCTTCCATTCAGAACCACCGGATCACTAAGACCGTCTTTCGACCCTGCTCGCCCCGTCGGGCTCGCAGTCAAGCGCACTTCTGCCTTTATACGCAATGCATGATTTCCGACCATGCTGAGTGCACCTTCGTACTCCTCCGTTACTCTTTGGGAGGAGACCGCCCCAGTCAAACTACCCACCACACACTGTCCTCGACCCGGATAACGGGCCTGAGTTAGAACCCCAACGTAACCAGGGTGGTATTTCAAGGTTGACTCCACGGCAACTGGCGTCACCGCTTCAAAGTCTCCCACCTATCCTACACAAATTACGTCAAAGTCCAGTGTGAAGCTATAGTAAAGGTTCACGGGGTCTTTCCGTCTAGCCGCGGGTACACGGCATCTTCACCGCGATTTCAATTTCACTGAGTCTCGGGTGGAGACAGTGTGGCCATCGTTACGCCATTCGTGCAGGTCGGAACTTACCCGACAAGGAATTTCGCTACCTTAGGACCGTTATAGTTACGGCCGCCGTTTACCGGGGCTTCGATCAGGACCTTCGCCGAAGCTAACCCCATCAATTAACCTTCCGGCACCGGGCAGGCGTCACACCCTATACGTCCACTTACGTGTTAGCAGAGTGCTGTGTTTTTACTAAACAGTCGCAGCCACCTGGTATCTTCGGCCGCCCTCAGCTCGGGGAGCAAGTCCCGTCACCAGAAGCGGCGCACCTTCTCCCGAAGTTACGGTGCCATTTTGCCTAGTTCCTTCACCCGAGTTCTCTCAAGCGCCTTGGTATTCTCTACCTGACCACCTGTGTCGGTTTGGGGTACGGTCAGTCGTTATCTGAAGCTTAGAGGTTTTTCTTGGAAGCATGGCATCAACGGCTTCCCGCTCGTATAAGAGCGGTTCGTCATCACATCTCGGCTTTCTCAATGAAGAGAGGATCCCGGATTTACCTAAGATCCCAGCCTACTTGCTTAAACCTGGATAACCATCACCAGGCCGGCCTAGCCTTCTCCGTCACCCCATCGCAATAACGACCGGTACAGGAATATTAACCTGTTTCCCATCGACTACGCCTTTCGGCCTCGCCTTAGGGGCCGACTCACCCTGCGCCGATGAGCGTTGCGCAGGAACCCTTGGTCTTTCGGCGAGGAGGATTTTCACCTCCTTTGTCGTTACTCATGTCAGCATTCGCACTTCTGATACCTCCAGCAAACCTTCCGGTTCACCTTCGCAGGCGTACAGAACGCTCCTCTACCACACGTGCCGTAAGGCACGCATCCGCAGCTTCGGTACACAGTTTGAGCCCCGTTACATCTTCCGCGCAGGCCGACTCGACCAGTGAGCTATTACGCTTTCTTTAAAGGATGGCTGCTTCTAAGCCAACCTCCTGGCTGTCTGGGCCTTCCCACATCGTTTCCCACTTAACTGTGATTTAGGGACCTTAGCTGGCGGTCTGGGTTGTTTCCCTCTCGACGACGGACGTTAGCACCCGCCGTCTGTCTCCCGTGATTGCACTCACCGGTATTCGGAGTTTGCATGGGGTTGGTAAGTCTAGGTGACCCCCTAGCCCAAACAGTGCTCTACCCCCGGTGGTGATACACGAGGCACTACCTAAATAGCTTTCGAGGAGAACCAGCTATCTCCGAGCTTGATTAGCCTTTCACTCCGAGCCACAGGTCATCCCCTAACTTTTCAACGTTAGTGGGTTCGGTCCTCCAGTTGATGTTACTCAACCTTCAACCTGCCCATGGCTAGATCGCTCGGTTTCGGGTCTACTCCTACCGACTCCGAAGAAGACTCGCCCTATTAAGACTCGGTTTCCCTACGGCTCCCCTATACGGTTAACCTTGCCAGTAAAAGTAACTCGCTGACCCATTATACAAAAGGTACGCAGTCACCCGTCCTGTTGCAAGAACACCAGGCTCCCACTGCTTGTATGCATCTGGTTTCAGGTTCTATTTCACTCCCCTCACAGGGGTTCTTTTCGCCTTTCCCTCACGGTACTGGTTCACTATCGGTCAGCTGAGAGTATTTAGCCTTGGAGGATGGTCCCCCCATATTCAGACAAGGTTTCACGTGCCCCGTCCTACTCGATTTCACACTCGACTCGTTTTCGCATACGGGGCTATCACCCGCTATGGCGCAACTTTCCAGAAGCTTCTGCTAACGAATCGGATGCTTAAGGGCTGGTCCCCGTTCGCTCGTCGCTACTGAGGGAATCTCGGTTGATTTCTTTTCCTCCGGGTACTTAGATATTTCAGTTCCCCGGGTTCGCCTCCTGCACCCTATTTTATTCAGGTGAGGATACTGCTCGAGAGCAGTGGGTTTCCCCATTCGGAAATCCTCGGATCAAAGTCTGTTTGCCGACTCCCCGAGGCATATCGCAGGCTACAACGTCCTTCATCGCCTTCAGCTGCCAAGGCATCCACCAGATGCACTTAAACGCTTGACCATATAACCCAGCCGCCGTGTTGCCACGAAACGCCTGAGCCTTGGTAACGTTTGCCGATGACTCGCCTGAATTCACTGCCGTTCCGATACCCGATCAAGGATGCCGATACGGCCGTGTACTGCTTCAAGCTCGTCAATCCAAGACGCATCTTGAGTTGATCGATCGTCTGCTAGTGAAAACGATCGATCTGTACCCGCGTTGTTACTGACTGAAATTCGCGTTGCCGGTTACCCGAAGGTATCCGGCATCGTTATCTCAGGAATAACAATGCGGCTTCGTATCTCTGAATTGTTAAAGAACATGCCACCAGGCCTCACCTGATGGTCGAGCCAGCCACCGGAACTCCGGCGATCTGACCGTCGGCCAATGACGCCCTTCGGCGTCGCCGAACCAACATCTGAACGGCTTCCTTTCGACAGGCGCTCAGATGTTGGCTCGAAACCCTCGACAGAAATTCAGAACTGAACTTGCGATGATTCCACCGGCGCCAGCCATTACAGGCGAATGGTGGAGCCGAGGAGGATCGAACTCCTGACCTCCTGCGTGCAAGGCAGGCGCTCTCCCAGCTGAGCTACGGCCCCGTATCGCTTTTCTCGCCTTGCCCCTTTGCCTTGCCTCCGGACCTGGCTTCGGCCCTGCCTGGCAAGCAGCGGAAGCGCTGGTGGGTCTGGGTGGATTTGAACCACCGACCTCACCCTTATCAGGGGTGCGCTCTAACCAACTGAGCTACAGACCCTTGATCAGGGTCACCCGCGCAGGGTGACCCGAAACGGGGCCCCGGACAGGTTTGCCGACAACGCTCGTCCACTCATTGGTTCAGCGAAACCCGTATAGATCCGCTGGAAACCAGAAAGCAATATTCGCAAGCCATTCGTGTGGGTGGCTACCGTTCGCCCGAAGACGAATGAGGTAGCATCTGTAATCCACCGCGAGCCAGTGAGCTATCTTCCCGTGCGCCTGGCCGGAACACCGAAGCGTTCCGCGACGTACGAGTCAAGCTATAAGGTTTAAGGAGGTGATCCAGCCGCAGGTTCCCCTACGGCTACCTTGTTACGACTTCGTCCCAGTCATGAACCACACCGTGGTAACCGTCCTCCCGAAGGTTAGACTAGCTACTTCTGGTGCAATTCACTCCCATGACGTGACGGGCGGTGTGTACAAGGCCCGGGAACGTATTCACCGCGACATTCTGATTCGCGATTACTAGCGATTCCGACTTCACGGAGTCGAGTTGCAGACTCCGATCCGGACTACGACGCGTTTTTTGGGATTCGCTCCCCCTCGCGGGTTTGCAGCCCTTTGTGCGCGCCATTGTAGCACGTTTGTAGCCCACCCCGTAAGGGCCATGATGACTTGACGTCATCCCCACCTTCCTCCGGTTTGTCACCGGCAGTCTCCTTAAAGTTCCCGGCATGACCCGCTGGCAAATAAGGACAAGGGTTGCGCTCGTTACGGGACTTAACCCAACATCTCACGACACGAGCTGACGACAGCCATGCAGCACCTGTCACTCGGTTCCCGAAGGCACCAATCCATCTCTGCCAAGTTCCGAGGATGTCAAGGGGTGGTAAGGTTCTTCGCGTTGCATCGAATTAAACAACATGCTCCACCGCTTGTGCGGGCCCCCGTCAATTCATTTGAGTTTTAACCTTGCGGCCGTACTCCCCAGGCGGAGAACTTATCGCGTTAGCTGCGCCACTAAGACCTCAAGGGTCCCAACGGCTAGTTCTCATCGTTTACGGCGTGGACTACCAGGGTATCTAATCCTGTTTGCTCCCCACGCTTTCGCACCTCAGCGTCAGTAT
The DNA here is from genome assembly GCA_942491135.1 of uncultured Gammaproteobacteria bacterium. GTDB lineage: Bacteria > Pseudomonadota > Gammaproteobacteria > Pseudomonadales > Azotimanducaceae > UBA7803. The sequence continues at coordinate 530,506 of CALNZS010000017.1, forward strand.
TGGTCCAGGAGGCCGCCTTCGCCACTGGTATTCCTTCCTATATCTACGCATTTCACCGCTACACAGGAAATTCTACCTCCCTCTACCACACTCTAGCCTGACAGTTTGGAATGCAGTTCCCAGGTTGAGCCCGGGGCTTTCACATCCCACTTATCAAACCGCCTACGCGCGCTTTACGCCCAGTAATTCCGATTAACGTTTGCACCCTCCGTATTACCGCGGCTGCTGGCACGGAGTTAGCCGGTACTTCTTCTGTGGTTAACGTCAAGACCGGAGGGTATTAGCCCCTGGCTTTTCTTCACCACTGAAAGTGCTTTACAACCCGAAGGCCTTCTTCACACACGCGGCATGGCTGGGTCAGGCTTGCGCCCATTGCCCAAGATTCCCCACTGCTGCCTCCCGTAGGAGTCTGGACCGTGTCTCAGTTCCGGTGTGGCTGATCGTCCTCTCAGACCAGCTATGGATCGTCGCCTTGGTGAGCCTTTACCTCACCAACAAGCTAATCCAACGCAGGCTCCTCCAATAGTGAGAGCTTATAAATAGAGGCCCTCTTTATTCCGTAGAATATATGCGGTATTAGCCCGAGTTTCCCCGGGTTATCCCCCGCTACTGGGTAGATTCCTACGCGTTACTCACCCGTCCGCCACTGTACTCACCCCGAAGGGCTTTCTCGTTCGACTTGCATGTGTTAGGCCTGCCGCCAACGTTCAATCTGAGCCATGATCAAACTCTTCAGTTTATGAAGATCGTCGGATTCGCCTTGCGGCCAATCCAACTCGATGATTTCGGCTCAATGAATTTTCAAGCTGATGCTTATAAAACCCATTCGGAATAACGTCTCTCGACGCGCATCCGACGGTGAATTACAGGCACCCACACGAATGGCTTGTTCAGTTCTAAAGCTGTTAAAGAGCGGCCCCGTTGGGTGTCCCCCGGGGCAAGGGCTGCGTATTATACGCACGCGACCTACCTTGGCAAGCGGTCGCGAAAACTTTTTTCGCTGATTTCCGAGGGCCCTGATACGGGCTCCGAAGTCACCGCCGACCGGCCCGGGTCGAGCCGGCCGAACCCCACCTGGAGCTCTCCAGGCGGGCGCGCCATCATACAGTCCGGCGCAGCAGATGCCAGTGTTTTTTGCCTTTGCGCAGCAGAAAAAACTGCTGATGCAGCGCATCGGCCCATTGCAGTTGGCGTTCCGCGTCGGTCTGCACTTCGCCGTTGACCCGCACGCCCTTGCCGGCTATCAGTTTGCGGGCCTCGCCGCGGGACCGGGTGAGACCCGATTGCTCCAGCGCCGCCAGCAACCCCAGCGCCGGTTCGGCGATTGTGGTGCTGTCCATGCCGTCCTGAGCAAGCTGATCGAGGTCGGCGGCGGAGAGCTGGTGCAGGTCACCGTCGAACAGTGCGGCGGTGATACGTTCGGCCGACTCGAGCGCTTCGGCGCCGTGCACCATGCGGGTGACCTCACTTGCCAGGCGCCGCTGGGCCGCCCGGTGCTGCGGCGTCGCCTCGAAGTCACGGGCGATGGCGTCGATCTCGTCCAGGTCGAGGAAGGTGAACACCCGCAGGAAACGCACCGCATCGGCGTCCGCTGTGTTCAGCCAGAACTGATAGAAGGCATAAGGCGAGGTACGGGTTGCATCGAGCCATACCGCACCGGCCGCGGACTTGCCGAACTTGCTGCCGTCGGACTTGGTGATCAGCGGCACGGTCAGGGCAAAGGACTCCCGGGACAGCCGCCGCCGCACCAGGTCCATGCCGGAGACGATGTTGCCCCACTGGTCGCTGCCGCCGATCTGCACCGAACAGTCGTAACGCCGGGCCAGTTCGACGTAGTCGTTGGCCTGCAGCAGCATGTAGCTGAACTCGGTGTAGGAAATCCCCTCCCCTTCCCGCTCCAGGCGCGAGCGCACCGAGTCCCGCTGAATCATCTGGTTGACTGCGAAGTGTTTGCCGACCTCCCGCAGAAAGTCGATGACCCGCAGGTCACCAGTCCAGTCCAGGTTGTTGACAATGACGGCGGCGTCGCTGGCCCCGGCCGCAGACCCGCCACCGAAATCCAGAAACCGCTCCACCTGAGCCCGGATGCGCTCCACCCAACCCGCTACCACGTCGTCGCTGTTGAGGTTTCTTTCGTCGCTGCGGCCTGACGGGTCGCCGATGAGGCCGGTGGCGCCCCCCAGCAGCAGCACCGGCCGGTGCCCGGCGGCCTGAAACCGCCGCAGGGTCAGCAGCGGAACCAGGTTACCGATGTGCAGGCTGTCCGCCGTGGGATCGAAACCGCAGTAGACTGTGCGCGGCGCGGATTGCAGGTGGGCTTCCAGGGCCTCCTCGTCGGAGACCTGCGCCAGCAGTTCGCGGCGCCGCAGATCGGTCAGCAGCGGGGGTGCGTTCATCGCTCGAGCACCTGAATGAAATACCGGGGTCCGGGAGGGCGCAACCATACCAGATGGCCGGAATGTTGGCGCGCGCGCCCGGGCGTGCGCACGGTCACAGCACAAGTGCGCGAACCCGCTCCCGGATGGACTTTTAAACGGTCATGAAATCCATATACTAACGAGAGGTGGGGCGGACATCACAAAACCTTCCTAACCGTCCGAATTAGAATAAGTTTTCAACAAATGAGTCTCCGGCACAGGTATCAACTCCCGTGGGATGGCCAGCACCGGCGAAAAGGATGTCAAAAGGTATTGTGAGCCCAGGCGTGTTTCCACGACCCCACCTGATAGTCACTTGCGTGCTGTCACTGTTCACTATGGCGTTCGCCATGGAGCAGTTCTCCGCCGACGAAACCGACCGTTTCACCACAGAAGCCGTGCTGCTGGACCTGCCGTCCGCGCCGGTGCGCGCCGACCAGCGCGCGGACGCTGCCACCGTGGCGCCGGTCACCGACCCGGCTGCGCCGCGCCCGGGCCCTGCCGGCCAGGCGACCGCCGCCGACCTGATGGCCGATGCCGCGGTACGCGCGGCCACGCCACCCCTGGTCACGCCGTCTACCACGGCGCTGCTCAACGCCACCAACGTCGCCAGCCTGAATCCCGAGCCGGCGCCGTTGTCCCGGGTCGAGCTCGACACCAGCACCATTCAGGTGAAGCCCGGCGACAATCTGTCGGTCATCTTCAAGCGCCAGGGCATTCCGGCCGCCGACGCCACCTATCTGGTTGCCAGCGAACCGTACGGCAACCGCCTGACCAACATCTTTCCCGGCCATTCCCTGACCTTCACCCGGGACGCCGAAGGCACCCTGGTGAAGCTGGCCTACTCACCGGGCCCGCTGGAAACGCTGGAGTTCGAACGGGTCGGCCGCGGCTTCACCGGCAAGGAACTGGTTCAGGAGCCCGATCGCACCAAGGCCTACAAACACGGCGCCATCGATCACAGCCTGTTCGTGGCCAGCCAGCGCGCCGGGCTCCCCGACGGACTGACCATGCGTCTGGCCCACATCTTTCAGTGGGACGTGGATTTCGTGCTGGACATCCGCCGCGGTGACGAATTCCACGTGGTCTACGAGGAGCTGTACGTCGGCGACGAGTTCATCGGCTACGGCGACATTCTTGCCGCCGAATTCGTCAATCAGGGTGAAAGCTACCGGGCCATCCGCTACACCGACGCCCAGGGCCGCGCGGACTACTACAACCCCAAGGGCGAATCCATGCGCAAGGCGTTCCTGCGCGCGCCCGTGGAGTTCTCGCGCATCAGTTCCAACTTCAATCTGCGGCGCGTGCATCCGCTGTTCAAACGCAACATGCCCCACCGCGGTATCGACTATGCCGCCCCCACGGGGACGCCGGTCCTGGCGGCCGGTGACGGCCGTATCGCGATCGCTTCGCGCACCGATCCCAACGGCAACTACGTGGTGATCCAGCACGGCGAGCAATTCACCACCAAATACCTGCATCTGTCCAAATTCGGGCGCGGCATCAAGCGCGGTGTTCGGGTCAAGCAGGGCCAGGTGATCGGCTACGTGGGCGCCACCGGCTGGGCCAGCGGCCCGCACCTGCACTACGAGTTCCTGGTGAACCAGGTCCACCAGAATCCGCGCACCGTTCACCTGCCCGACGCCGAGCCCATCACGTCCCTCGAACTGGCACGATTCAACGAGAGCGCGGCGCCGCTCCTGGCCCTGCTTGATGACTTCAAGCAGCAGGTCCAGCTAGCCTACGGCCGCTGAGGCGCCGGATGGGCGGCCAGCTTTACCTGGGCGCCATTTCAGGAACCAGCGTCGATGGCCTGGACCTGGCGCTGCTGGAGGTTGCCGGCAGCCTCAGCGTGATCGATGCCGGCACCGCCGCGCTGCCTGATGAACTTCGCCGGACCCTGCTGGAACTCGGCACCACCGAGCACGACGACCTGGATCGTCTGGGTCGGGCAGATGCCGAACTCGGGGCTTTCATCGCCACCGCGGTGGTGGAGTTCCTCGACGCTCGCGGCATCGATAGGAGCCGCGTGGCGGCAATCGGCAGCCATGGACAGACGGTGCGTCACCGGCCCGACGGGCCTGGACGGTTCACGCTGCAGATCGGCGATCCGAATCGCATCGCGGAAGGGACCGGGCTCACCACGGTGGCCGATTTCCGCCGCCGGGACATGGCCGCCGGCGGCCAGGGCGCACCCCTGGTCCCGCCTTTTCACGCCGCCCTGTTCCGCACCCCGTCCGAGGACCGCGCGGTCCTGAACCTTGGCGGTATCGGCAATTTCACGCTGCTGCCGGCGGACCCGGCCGGGCCGGTAACCGGCTTCGACACCGGTCCCGGCAATGCGCTCATGGACGACTGGATTGCCCACGCCCGCCAGCACCCTTTCGATTCCCACGGCGACTGGGCCGCGTCCGGCCGCGCCGACCCGACCCTGCTGGAACGATTGCTGGCGGACCCCTACCTGAGCGCCCCGCCGCCCAAAAGCACCGGCCGCGAGTATTTCAATCTGTCGTGGTTGAAGGATCAGTTGAACGTGCACCTGCGGGGCCAGGTCCTGGCGGAAGAAGACGTGCAGGCCACCCTGTGCGCGTTCACGGCCGAATCGGTGGCCCGGGCGCTGGCGGCGTGGGGACCGGCTACCGGCCGGATCCTGGTGTGCGGCGGGGGGCGTCACAACCGCACGCTGCTGGCCGCCATCGCCGAGCGGGTGTCGTGTCCGGTGGAAACCACCGACGATCACGGTGTGGATGGCGACAGTGTGGAAGCCGCGGCGTTCGCCTGGCTGGCTCATCAGACCCTGAACGGGCTGGCCGGCAACGAACCGCACGTCACCGGCGCCAGCGGGCCGCGGGTTCTCGGCGCGGTCTACCCGGCCTGAGGGGGCGCGGCCGGCGGGGTCAGATCGCGAACGAGTTGCCGCAGCCGCAGGTGGCCGTGGCGTTGGGATTGGCGACCACGAACTGAGCGCCCTGCAGGCCCTCTTCGTAATCCACCTCGGAACCGGACAGGTACTGATAACTCAGCGCATCGACCAGCAGGGTGACACCCCCACGCTCCACCACGGCATCGTCTTCCGCCACCTCTTCATCGAAGGTGAAACCGTAAGAGAAACCGCTGCAGCCGCCGCCGGTGATGAACACCCGCAGCTTGAGGCCGTTGTCCTCACCCTGCATCAGCGATCGGACTTTGGCCGCGGCACGGTCGGAGAGTCGAATGTCTTCCATGGATGCGCTCATAACGGATGTTACGTTGCAACAGCAGTGCCGCGCCGTCAAGACAGCGCCCGCGGCTAACGGGGCGCGGCCAGGTGGACGCAGCTACACCGGCGCGACTGTGTGGACGCCGCCATGCCGGCGCGGCTACCTGGACACGGTCACAGGGATTCGGCGCGCAGAACCGGCTCCGGCCGGGCTTCGGCCCCGGCGTACAACGGATGCACGTTGGCCGCCGCGGCGATGTCCTGGTGCAAAAGCTGACCCTCGACCATGGCGCCCAGCTGCATCTCGATGAGCTGGTAGTACACGTTACCTTTGACCCGCGCCTGGGCCGCAAGTTCGATCCGGGCGGCAGCGTACACGTTGCCTTCCACCCGGCCGTTGATCACCACGTTGGGCACGCGGATCTCACCGTTTACCGACCCCTCTTCGCTGATCACCACGGTGGCGGACTCGGAATCGTCACCGATGATGTTGCCGTCGACACAGCCGTTGATGAACAACTGATCCTTGAACTGGATGTCGCCGACCACCCGGGTGTTTGGGGCGACCAGGGTGACGCCCTGGTGCGATTTTGTTCTGGCCATTGAGTCCGTCCGCCTGTGTTGGTCGACCTGCTTGAGCAAGTATAGACAGCCGGTTCAGCCCGACCTGACCAGCCAGTCGAAACTGCGCTGCAGGCCATCGGCATTGCCGCCGGACGGCGTTACCGTGACCCGGACCGAGCGAGGCCGGAAGCCCGCCGGCAGCGTGACCACCCCTGCCAGGTCCTGGAAATAGCGGAACCGGTACCGCAGAGGGTAATCCTCGACCTCGGTCAGATCCGTGAGGGCCAGCACTTCCTCGACCGATGATCCGTCATCGGCGGCACGCACCCCGATCACGTCCAGGCGTACGTTGCCCTGCAGCCAGCTACGCCGTTCGGCGGTCTGGGTGAGCAGCAGATGATAGGTAAACTGGTTGTCGTCCGTGCCGGCGCCCAGTTCGAACTCGGCAACCTGCAGGCCCCGTTCCAGGCTGGAAGGCGCCATGAGGCTCTTGTAGAAGGTCACCTCCTCGCGCAGTGCGCCGATTTCGTCGCGCAGCGTGCCGACGGTGTCGCGCAGAGACTGGGCCGCCTGGCCATCCACCGTCTGGGCCAGTTCCGCCACGACCAGTTCCTGGGTCAGCCGCTCGACCTCGGCCTCCCGGGCCAGGCGCGTGACCTCCAGCGCTTCGAGCCGGGTTCTGTCCAGGTCGACCCTGGCGCCACCCAGCCAGTAGCCGAGACCAAACCCGGCGGCCACCACCAGCGCCACCAGCAGTCCCAGCAGCACCCGCAGCCCAGGCCGGTGCCGCACCACCCGGAACCCCGCCGCCGCGGACGATGAACGCCTGCCTCGCAATCTGCCGATCTCCGTCACAGCCATACCCCGAAGCTTAAACCAATAGGTGCGGCCGGCCAGGTGCGGCCGGCCAGGTGCGGCCGGCCAGGTGCGGGCCGGGCGGCGCCACCGCGAGGCGAAAATCCGTGCCTGAGGTAACATACGCGCCCGTCGACGAGCACAACCGCCACAGGACAACCCCATTCTCCGCCACCGCATCGCGCTACGACTGACCCGGCCCAGCCTGGAGGCCTTCCGCCACCGCGTCGCCAGCGCCAACGCCCTGCCGCAGATGGCGATCCTGGCGGTGCTGGCCGGCCTGGTAACGGGATTGGTGATCCTGGCCTTCCGCCTGGCCATCGATGAGATTCTCCGGCATGCCCTGCCGGCCGGGGAGCCGGAGGCGTTCGAGAGCCTGTCGCTGGCGGCCAGGGTGCTGCTGCCGTTGGCGGGCATGGCGTTGCTGGGACTGTGCTGCCTGAGGCTGCCGCCGTACAGCACCCGGTTCGGCGTGTCTCACGTCATGGAGCGGCTTTCCCGGCACCAGGGTTACATGCCCTGGCGCAACGCGCTGATCGAGTTTTTCGGCGGGATCCTGAGCCTGGTCTCCGGCCTGTCGGGGGGCCGTGAGGGGCCGGCGATCCACCTCGGCGCCGCCAGCGCCAGCCTCACCGGCCAGCTCTTCGAACTGCCCAACAACGCCATCCGCACGCTGGTGGCGTGCGGCACCGCGGCCGCCATCGCCGGTTCCTTCAACACGCCCATGGCCGGGGTCATCTTCGCCATGGAAGTGGTCATGATGGAGTACGCCATCGGCTCGTTCATCCCGGTGATCCTGGCTGCCGTCACTGCGACCCTGTTGACCCACTATTTCATCGGCGCCGATGCCGCCTTCGATGTGGCGCCACTGCAACTGGCGTCACTGCTGGAGATTCCGTTCATCGTCCTGTGCGGGTTCGTCATCGGTGCCCTGGCGGCGGGCTATACCCACCTCGTGCAGCTTTTTGCACGGCTGCACAACCGCGCCTTCTGGCAGCGGGCCCTGCTGGCGGGCGCCGTTACCGCGGCCGCCGCGGTGGTGAGCCCGGAGATCATGGGGGTGGGGTACGACACCGTGGACGCGGCCATGGCGGGTCAGCTCACGCTGATGACGCTGGCCGCGGTGCTGGTTCTGAAGACGGTGTCCAGTGCCGCTTCCGTGGGCCTGGGAATGCCGGTGGGCACCATTGGCCCGATGTTCGTGATCGGCGCCGCCGTCGGCGGACTGATGGGTGCTGCCGGCGCCATGCTCCAGGACGGCGACACCGCTAGCCTCGGTTTCTACGTGATGCTGGGCATGGCCGCCATGATGGCGGCAACGCTGCAGGCTCCGCTGGCGGCGCTGATGGCGGTGCTGGAGCTGACCGCCAATCCCAACGTCATCATGCCGGCCATGCTCATCATCGTAGTTGCCACCATGACCACCAGCGAAGTGTTCAAGCAGCGTTCGGTATTCCTGCAGACCCTGGCCACCCTGGGCCTGCAGTACCCGCCCAGTCCGGTTCGGGCCTATCTGCAGCGCGCCGGCGTCACCTCCATCATGAATCGCAGCATCGTCCGCCTGTCCCACGTCTGTTCCCGGGAGCAGGCCCGCGAAGCGCTGGGGCGGCAGCCACGCTGGGTGGTGGTAGACGCACCGGAGCGCGTGCGCTGCGTGCTCAACGGCGCGGACCTGCGGAACTTTCTCGACCGTGACGACACCGACGACGGCTCCGACGTGCGCCTTCTGGACATCCCCGGCAACCGCCGGGACACGGCGGACATCGACTATCGCGCCACGGTGGAGGAAGCCCAGGCCCTGCTGCAGTCACCCAACGTGGAAGCGCTGTGCGTCCGCAGCCCCACGGCGCCCATGATCAGTTCCGTGCGCGGCGTGATCGTGCAGGAAGACATCGACAACTACCGGGAGTCCGCCTCATGAGCACCCTCTATCTGTGGGTCAAGGCTCTGCACATCATCGGCGTGGTGTGCTGGTTTGCGGGCCTGTTCTATCTGCCCAGGCTGTTCGTGTACCACAGCACCACGACGGATGCCGCCGGGCAGGAGCGCTTCCAGGTCATGGAGGCCAAGCTGTACCGGATCATCATGCGCCCCTCCATGCTGGTCACCGTCATATTCGGCATTGCCATGATCGCACTGCGGCCGGATCTGCTGAGCGACCTGTGGCTCTGGCTCAAGCTGCTCGGGGTGCTGGCGCTGCTCGGCTATCATCACTATTGTGGCCGCCTGATCCGGGCGTTCGCGGCTGGCCGCAGTCCGCACAGTGAGCGCTTCTACCGGGCTTTCAACGAAGCACCGGCGTTGCTGCTGATCGTCATCGTCGTCCTGGTGGTGGTCAAGCCGTTCTGACGGCGACCTCGACGGGACCGTTCACACTCAGAACCTCGAACCGGAACCCATGATGAACCGCGACAGATCCGCTGAACTCATTGCCCGCGCCGCCCGCACCATTCCCGGCGGCGTCAATTCACCGGTCCGGGCCTTCCGCGGCGTCGGCGGTGATCCGGTGTTCTTCGAACGGGGTGAGGGTGCATTCCTGATCGACGTGGACGGCAATCGATATCTGGACTACGTCGGCTCCTGGGGGCCCATGCTGCTGGGCCACGGCAACGCTCAGGTGGTCGAAGCGGTGCAGCGTCAGGCCGCTCTGTCCCTGGGCTTCGGAGCGCCGACCGAACTCGAGATCGAACTGGCCGAGCAGGTCACCGGCATGATGCCCGCTATCGAGCAGGTGCGGCTGGTCAGTTCCGGCACCGAAGCCACCATGTCGGCGATCCGCCTGGCCCGCGGCTTTACCAGCCGGGATCTGATCGTCAAGTTCACCGGTTGTTACCACGGCCATTCCGACCCGTTGCTGGTCAAGGCCGGGTCCGGTGTGCTGACCCTGGGCATTCCCAACTCACCCGGCGTGCCCGCCGCCGTCGCCCAGCAGACTCTGACCGTGCCCTACAACCACAGCGATGCGGTGGCCGCCGTGTTCGACCAATACGGCGCCGACATCGCCGCCGTCATCGTCGAACCGGTGGCCGGCAACATGGGTTGCGTACCGCCGGTGCCGGGATTTCTGGAAGCCCTGCGGGAACTCACCCAGCGCCATGGCAGCGTGCTCATCTTCGACGAGGTGATGACCGGTTTCCGCGTGGCCCGTGGCGGCGCCCAGGCGCGCTACGGCATAACCCCCGACCTGACCACCCTGGGCAAGATCATCGGCGGCGGACTGCCGGTAGGCGCCTTCGGCGGCCGCGCCGACATCATGGCGCGTATCGCGCCGGCCGGCGACGTGTACCAGGCCGGCACCCTGTCCGGAAACCCGCTGGCCACCAGCGCCGGGCTGACCATGCTGCGCGCCCTGGACGACGGGTTGTATCAGCGCCTCGAGTCCGCCACCGCGCGTCTCGCCGCCGGCCTGCGCGCCGCAGCCGCGGAGCATGGCGTGGCGGTCACGGTGAACGAGGTCTGCGGCATGTTCAGCGTGTTCTTCACTTCCGGGCCGGTCACCGAGTTCGACCACGTCGCCAACAGCGACGTCGCCGCTTTCAACCGCTTCTTCCACGCCATGCTCGACGACGGCATCTATCTGGCGCCGTCGGCGTTCGAAGCCGCCTTCGTCTCGGCCTGCCACGACGACGCGTTGATCGACACCACCCTGGCGGCGGCCGGGCGCGCGTTTGCGCAGCTTCGGCGCTGACGCCCAGCGCCGCCGCCCATGATCAGCAAGAACCCTGGAGAATCAGCACGCATGTACGACGTTTACGGTCTGGGTAACGCCCTGGTGGACACCGAATACCCGGTGGACGACGGATTTCTGCGACGCCACGGCATTGCCAAAGGCCACATGACACTGGTCGAGGAGGACCGGCTGCAGTCGCTGGTGGGTGATCTCGCCGGTCAGGAACCGGACCGCTTCAGCGGCGGATCGGCGGCCAACACCATCCTGGCCGTCCAGGGCTTTGGCGGCAGAACGTTCTACTCATGCCGTCTGGCCGACGACGACACCGGCCGGTATTTTCTGGCCGACTTCACCCGGGCCGGCATCGCCACCAACGACAACGCCACGGCGCCCGACGTCGACGGCCAGTCCGGGCAGTGCCTGGTGCTGGTCACCCCCGACGCGGAACGCAGCATGAACACCTTCCTGGGTATATCGACCCGGCTGGGGCTGGGGGACATCGACCAGCAGGCGCTGGCCCGGTCACGCTATTTCTACGTCGAAGGTTATCTGTCGTCGTCGCCGGACAGCCTGGCCGCTGCCGTAGCCTGCCGGGAACTTGCCGAGACGGAAGGGGTGCGCACCGCGGTGAGCCTGTCCGACCCGAGCATGGTCGAACTGTTCCGCGACAACCTGGCCCTGATACTCGGCAACGGCGTGGACCACCTGTTCTGCAACGAAGAGGAAGCATTGAGCTGGGCCGGAACCGACCGCCTGGACATCGCCGTTGCCGAACTGAAGGACATCGGGCGCGCCCTCAACATCACCCTGGGCGGCCGCGGCAGTCTATCCGTTACCGGCGAAGGGCGGCAGATGGTTCCCGGATACGAGGTCAAGGCCATCGATACCCTGGGGGCCGGGGACATGTATGCCGGCGCCTGCCTGTACGGCTGGTGCACCGGCATGGCGCCGGACCAGGCGGCGGCCTTCGGCAACTTCGCAGCCAGTCAGCTCGTTCAGGCCTACGGCGCCCGGCTGCGTGACCTAAGCCAGTACCGCGAGACCTTCGCGCTGTTCAAAGACAAACCGCCAGCGGCGTCGTGAGCGTCATGGCAGCACGCTGGATGCGACAGCGGTAGGCCAGCACCTCGACCCCGTCGCCGGCCGCCTGGCGCAACACCGCCGCGTACGCCGGATCGATCTCGTCGGCGGGGCTGGCGACCCGCACCCCGGTGTGCTGAACGCAGAACAGCAGCACCGCCCGATCACCATCAGCCCGGCGCTGCGACAGGGCCTGAACGTGTTTCGCCGCCCGCGCGCTGACCGCGTCCGGAAACGCCCCGCGGCCGCCCCCGGTGTGCAGGGTCAGACTCTTGACCTCGACCCAGCAGCGCCGTTCGCCGGCTTCCAGCAGAAAGTCGAAACGGCCGTGGCCACCGGGAATGGCGGCCTCGCGGCGCTGGACCGGATAACCGGCCAGTTCGGTGACCTGCCCCTGCTCGAGGGCTTCCGCCACCAGGGAATTGGCCCGTGCGGTGTTGACCCCCACCCGGCCGGCCGGAGTACACACCACCTCCAGGGTATGGGGATACTTGCGCGCCGGATTGGCCGACATGGAGTACCAGACCTCGGATCCCGGGTCCGAGCAACCCGTCATCGCGCCGGTGTTGGGACAGTGCATGGTCACCACACCGTCGGCCGTCTCCACGTCCGCCAGAAACCGCTTGTAGCGCCGGACCAGCCGTCCGCGCGCCAGCGCTGGGGCAAACTTCAACGCACCCCCCAGTCCGCCAACGCCACGGCCAGCCGCTCCAGCCCGACGTCGATCTGCGCGCCGCTGGTGGTGAAGGCGAAGCGGACGAAACGCGCCGCGTGGGTGTCACCGAAATCGATGCCGGGGGTGACGGCAACGTGCTGCTCGTCGAGCAGCCGCTGGCAGAAAGTGCCGGCGTCCAGTCCCGTGTGGGAAACGTCGGCGTATACGTAGAACGCGCCGGCGGGCCGGGCCGGAAGGGTAAACCCGAGCCGTTCCAGGCCGTCGCACAGACGCGCCATGCGCCGTCCGAACTCGTCCCGGCGCTGCTGGTGCACGGTCATGGCTGCCGGCTCGAACGCCGCCAGCGCCGCGTGCTGGGAAACGCTGGGTGGCGAAATGAACAGATTCTGGGCCAGCCGGGCCACGGGTTCGACGCTCTCTTCGGGAACGACCATCCAGCCCAGCCGCCAGCCGGTCATCCCGAAGAACTTCGAGAAGCTGTTCAGGACATACAGATCCGGTTCCACCTGCAGGCCGGTGCGGAACGAAGCGGCGCCGTCGTCGGCATAGGTCAGGCCCTGGTAGATCTCGTCCAGCAGCACGAATCCGTGCCGGGCGCGAGCCACCGCGGCCAACGCACTGAGCGTCGCCGCGGACAGCAGGGTTCCCGTCGGGTTGGCCGGCGACGCCACCAGCAGCCCGCGGGTCGCGGTGGTCCAGGCCCGCTCCACGGCGCCCGGGTCGACGGCAAAACCCGCATCCGGATCGCACGGAACGTGCACCGGCCGGGCCCCGACCAGGCGGGCAAACACATCGTTACAGGGGTAACCGGGGTCGGTGAGCAGCAGCTCGTCGCCGGATTCCAGCAGCAGCGCCGCCAGCAGCAGCAGCCCGCCACTGGCGCCGGCGGTGACCACCACCCGCTCCGGGGCGACGTGGAGATCCGCCACCTCCCCATAATAAGCGGCGATGCGCTCCCGCAGCGGCGGGATGCCCAGCGCCTGGGTGTACTTCGTGGCCCCCGCATCCAACGCCCGATGCGCCGCCGCCACGATGGGCGCGGCGGTTGGAAAATCCGGCTCCCCGACTTCGAAGTGCACCACCGCACAACCCGCGGCCTCCAGGGCTTTGGCCTGCTCGAGCAGATGGACCACGTGAAAGGGCGCAATGTGCTGCAACCGGCTTGCCGGCATGGTCATGGACCCCCAACAAAATTTCCTATCATTATATGGTCAACGTCAGAGGGTTCTGGTAGCTTACGCGCCCTTCGAAATCCCAGCGCTAAGCGCCCGCAGCAGGCGCCTGTACCGAGGCTGAAGCGGACGCCGATGAGATAAACCGGAAATCTCAAGAGACATCACATGGCGGCAAAATCAGGCGACAGGTCCGGCGGGAAAGCCCGCGGCAAGGCAGCCGCAAAGACCACCAGCAGCGGCCGGGCAGCGACCAGAAAGGCGTCGGCTACGAGCGCCAGCCGGAAATCCCGGGCAACCTCCTCTGCAGCCGGCAAATCGAGCGCTTCCGGCAAAGCGGCGGCGAAAAAAGCTGCTACAACTAAGTCACCGGCCAGCGGCAAGAAAGCCCCGGTGAAGAAGGCGGCTACCGCCAAGGCACGCAGCCAGTCCGGCGCCGCCGCCAAGGGTACCACTGGATCCAGCAAGACCACGGCCTCGAAACCGAGGAGCAAGGAGTCGGTGAAAAAGACCACCAGCAAGGCTGCCGCGGCCAGGACGGCCAGCGCCAGTCAGACCGGCGCGAAGAAAAAAGCGCCCGCCAGTAAAGCAGGCACAACAACCGCCAAGCGGCCCGCCGCGAAGCGGACAACAGCCGGCGCCACGGCCAGCGCGCCGGCGGCACGGAAGAAGTCCCCAGCCAAGAAGTCGAGAGATTCCGTATCAGGTATGAAAACAACGCCTACCACGGCCAGCGTGACGGGTTCAGCAACTGCCGGTACGCCGGTAGATTCACCCTTCCGCAACTTTGCCCCCTACCAGCCCAAGAAAAATGAGCCGTACATGAGCGACGAGCAGTTCGCGCATTTTCGCGGCATTCTTCTCAAGTGGCGCCAGGATCTCATGGAAGAGGTCGACCGGACCGTGCACCACATGCGCGACGAGGCCGCAAACTTTCCGGATCCGGCCGATCGCGCCACCCAGGAAGAAGAGTTCAGCATCGAACTGCGTACCCGCGACCGCGAACGCAAGCTGATCAAGAAGATCGATCAGACCATCGACCGGATCGATCAGGACGACTTCGGCTATTGCGATACCTGCGGGGTAGAGATCGGCCTGCGCCGTCTCGAAGCACGTCCCACCGCTACCCAGTGTGTGGACTGCAAATCCCTGGACGAGATCAAGGAACGACAACTCCACGGCTGAACCGGCCGGATCGGAACAGCATGTCGGTCGGGCGGTCTGCAACAGCGGTCGGCCGGCCGTCGGGCCGGTTTGCGCCGTCGCCCACCGGACCGCTGCATCTCGGTTCGCTGCTGGCTGCGGTAGCCAGTTATCTCGACGCCCGCAGCCAGGGTATCGACTGGCAGGTTCGGCTGGACGATCTCGACGTTCCACGCAACGAAGCGGGGGCCGACCGCGCCATCCTCAATGCCCTGGAGCAGCACGGCCTGCTCTGGGATGGACCCGTGGTGCGCCAGAGCGAACGTATCGAACACTACCGGCAGGCACTGGCCGAATTGGAAGCCCAGGGCCGCCTGTTCTATTGCCGTTGCTCGCGCCGGACCCTGGCCAACCTGCCACGCTACCCGGGCACCTGCCGCGCCTGCCTGCGGCCGCGAGCCGATGCCGCGGTCCGGGTCCGCGTGAGCGGGACCGGCCCGCCGTCATCGGATGTCGAGTTCGAGGACCTGGTACTCGGCCCCCAGCGCCGGTCCCTGGACCAGGACCCGGGAGACTTCATCGTCAGACGGCGGGACTCGATTTTCGCCTACCACCTGGCCACCGCGGTGGATGACGGAGCCGCCAACATCACCCGGGTGGTGCGCGGGCGGGATCTGCTGCCGGCCACCGCACCGCAGATTTACCTGATGCGCTGTCTGGGGCTGTCCGCTCCCCGCTACGGACACATCCTGCTGCTGCTCGGCAGCTCGGGACAGAAACTATCGAAGCAGAATCACGCCGCGCCGCTGAATCCGGACCGGACCCGCGACAACCTGCTGCGGGTGCTGGGCGCCCTCGGCCTTCCAGTGGAAGATCCGGCGGCCTCCAGTGCCGAGCTGCTGTCCGCGGCGGTACGCCGTTTCGAGCTGTCGGCGCTGCCGCGGACCGATCTGACGGCGCCGGGCGGTTCGTGAGTCTGCATGTTGCCTTTGCTACTATGAACGGTCATGACGCAGGTACTCATCGTCGAGCCTGACGCGTCCGGACGGGCGCGCCTCCGAGCTATCCTGGAAAGCAACGGCTTCGAGGTCGCCGAGCCGAATCTGGCTGGCCTGGATCCGCGCACCCTGGAATCCATGGACTTCTCGGGCTTCCCCTGCATCGTCGCCAGCGCCGACCGGTGCATCCAGGACAACTTCGACGTCCTGCCCCTGGCAGCGGCGATTCCGGTCATCCTGGTTGCCCAGGAACCCGATGTCCGGCGCGCCGTTCAAGCCATGAAACGAGGTGCCCGGGACTACCTGTGTGCCCCCTTCGATCCCGACGAACTGGCCGCGGCGGTGGAACGCTGCGTCGCCGAACGCCGTGACGGCGAGCGACCGACCGCCGGCGATTTCCCCATGATCGGCGACAGCGAACCGATGCAGGAACTCTACGAGCGCATCGCCAAGATCGGGGCCACCGATCATCCGGTGCTGATCCGCGGCGAGTCCGGTACCGGCAAGGAACTGGTGGCCCGGGCCCTGCACAGCGCCAGCCCGCGGGCCCGGCGCCCGATGATTTCGCTCAACTGCGCCACCATTCCGCCGCGCATCATCGAGTCCGAACTGTTCGGTTACAGCCCATCGGACACCCACCCCGAAAGCACCCGCAGCGGATTGCTCGAGGCGGCCGACGGCGGCACCCTGTTTCTGGATGAGATCGGCGAACTGGGGCTGGAGGCTCAGGCCCGGCTGTTGCGCGTGCTGCAGGCCGGCGAACTGCGCCGCTTCGGCTCCGCCGAAACGTTTCCCGTAGACGTCCGGCTCATCACCGCCACTCATCGCGACCTGGACAAGCTCATCGAAGGCGGACAGTTCCGCAAAGACCTGTTCTACCGCCTGAACGTGGTGGCCCTGGAGGTACCGCCCCTGCGGGAGCGCGGCCAGGACGTGCTGGACCTGGCCGAGTACATTCTGGACCGGGCGCGAGCAAAACTCGGCAAACCCCAGTTGCGTTTCAGCGACGCCACCCGGCGGGCCATGCTGGAATACCCGTGGCCGGGCAACGTACGCGAACTGGAAAACGCCGTGGAGCGGGCCGTCATCCTGTGCGACCGGGACGGCATTACCCCGGATCTGCTGGCTATCGCAAAACCTTCCCGGCGCGCCGCCGAAGGGTCGGCGCCGCCCACCCCCGCCGATCAGACCTCACTGGAGGACTACTTCGTCAGCTTCGTGCTGGCGCACCAGGATTCGCTCACCGAAACCGAGCTGGCCGAAAAGCTCGGCATCAGCCGCAAGAGTCTGTGGGAGCGGCGCCAGCGCCTGGACATTCCCCGCAAGCGGGTGCGTCAGCGCGGCGCCCGCCGGGACCAGTCGTGAGGGAATACGCCGGTCCCGAGCACTCGAGCGCGCGGCGCCACGGGCTGCACCACGACGATGTCGACGGAAGCGCCCTGAACGTGGTCGAAACCCTGGAGGACGCCGGTTTCCAGGCCTATCTGGTGGGTGGCTGCGTGCGCGACCTGCTGCTGGGCAAGTCGCCGAAAGACTTCGACGTCGCCACCAGCGCCACCCCGGAAGAGGTCAAACGGGTGTTCCGCAGGGCGCGCCTGGTGGGGCGGCGGTTCCGCATCGCCCACGTCCGATTCGGCCGCCAGATCATCGAGGTGTCCACGTTCCGCAAAGCCAACGCCGAGGAACAGGACGAACGCCGCCAGGCCGACTCGGGCCTGATTCTGCGCGACAACGTATGGGGCTCTCTGGACGAAGACGTGTTCCGCCGCGACTTCACCATCAACGCCCTGTACTACGACCCCCGCGCCGACGAGATCATCGACTTCGTCGGCGGTCTCGATGATCTGGAGCACCGGCGCCTGCGCCTGATCGGCGAGCCGGGTGTGCGTCTGCGCGAGGATCCGGTCCGGCTGCTGCGGGCGGTGCGTTTCCGGGCCAAACTCGGCTTCGACCTGGACCCGGACATCGAGGCGCTGATCCCCGAGATCGCCGACCATCTGGGCGAGATTCCGGCGGCGCGGATCTTCGACGAGGTCTGCAAGATGTTCGTGTCGGGCGCCTCCGAAGCGGCCTGGTCCTATCTGGCCCCGACCCGGTTGCGCCAGGCCCTGTTCCCGTGCGCGGTGCCGGACGATCCGCTGGTGGACCTGGCCATGCGTAATACCGATCTGCGCATCGCCGACGACAAACCCGTAACGCCCGGGTTTCTATTCGCCGTGGTGCTGTGGCGGGATCACGAGGCCCGGCGCCTGGAACTGGAGCAGGACCACAAGCCGGCCGAGGCGCGGGCCCTGGCCATGACAGCCACCCTGGCCGATCAGCAGCACATCAGCGCCATCCCCCGGCGGTTCTCGCAGTTCATCCGCGATGTCTGGACGCTGCAGCCGCGCCTCGAGTCCCGGCGCCCGAAGACCATCGCCGCCATCATCGAACACGAGCGGTTCCGGGCCGCCTATGACTTCCTGGTGCTGCGTGCCGAAAGCGAACCGGAACTGCAGGAAGCCGCCGGCTGGTGGACCCGCTACCAGGAAGTCGAAGACGCCGAACGGAGCGCCATGACAGACGCGCTGAAAGGCACTGGCGGCGAGACCCGGCGCCCCGGACGGCGCCGCCGACGGCGCCGCCGCAAGTCCTCGGAAGGTTGAACGGCGCCCGGGGCGAGTCCATGATTGGGCTACATCGATCCCAGGGTACCGATGAACACCCAGGTCCAACTGAACGAACCGGGCGCCGGCGAGGACGCCTGGCAGCCTCCTCGATTCGTCACCGTTGAGGGCCCCATCGGGGTCGGCAAAACCACCCTGGCGCACCGCCTGGGGGAACAGTTCGGCTACCCGCTGCTGCTGGAACCCGCCACCGACAACCCGTTCCTGGATCGTTTCTATCGGGAAGGCCGCCGCCACGCCCTGCCCACCCAGCTCTATTTCCTGCTGCACCGGGCCCGGCAGATGACGGACCTGAATCAGGACGACCTGCTGGGTCCGAACGTGGTCAGCGATTTCCTGCTGGAAAAAGACGATCTCTTCGCCCGGATGACCCTGGACGAGAACGAATACGCACTGTACCGGCAGATCTACGATTCCCTGGACATCGATCCGCCGCGGCCGGATCTGGTGATCTACCTGCAGGCGCCGGTGGAGGTCCTGCTGGCGCGGATCCGCCGCCGCGGCATCGGCTACGAACGGGACATCGAGGCCGGCTATCTGGAGGCCCTGAACCGGGCCTACACCCGTTTTTTCCACTACTACGACGCCGCGCCGCTGCTGGTGGTCAACGCCACCGAGATCGACTTCGCGCACAACGACGCCCACTTCGAGGCCCTGCTGACCCAGATCGCCGGCATGGACGGGCTGAGACAGTACTTCAATCCCAATCCGACCCTGCTGTAGATCCCCGTGACCGCACCCGAACAACAATCCGCATGGCAGGACCTGACCCGGCGCGCCACCGCCCTCGGTCAGAGGCCCCTGGCGAAGCTGCTGGAAGACGACGCCCGCAATGCCGCGCTGCGCATCGAGGCGCCGGGGCTCAGCGCTGATTTCAGCCGCCAGCGAATCGACGGCGGCACCCTCGAGGACCTGTTGGCCCTGGCGGCGCAGCAGCATCTGCCCGAGCAGATCGAACGATTGTTCGACGGCGCTCACGTAAATACCACCGAAGACCGGCCGGCGCTGCACTCGGCCCTGCGCGCCCAGCCGGGGGAACGTCCAGCCGCCACCGAAACGGCGGTGAGCGAAACCCTCGCGCAAGTGCTGCAACTGGCCGCCGAGGTGCGCTCGGGGCAACGGCGCGGGCACAGCGGACGTGCCTTCACCGACATTGTGCACATCGGCATCGGCGGCTCCCACCTGGGGCCGGAGCTGGCGGTGACGGCCCTGGCGGGCCCGGCCGACCCGCTGCGCTGCCATTTCGTGGCCAACATCGATGGCGCCGCATTAACCCGGGCCCTGGCCAGCCTCGACCCGGCTACCACGCTGTTCGTGGTGGTCTCGAAATCTTTCTCGACCCTGGAAACCCGCATCAATGCGCAATCCGCGCGAAGCTGGTTCCTGGAGCGAACCGGCGATCCCGAGGCGCTGGCCCGGCACTTTCTGGCGGTCAGCGCCAACGTCGAGGCGGCGGTCGAATTCGGCATCGCCGAAACCATGATTTATCCGCTGTGGGATTGGGTCGGGGGCCGCTTCTCCCTGTGGTCCGCGGTGGGCCTGCCCATTGCTCTGGCCGCCGGCCCCGAGGCATTCCAGGCGCTGCTGCAGGGCGCCCGGGACATGGACGAACATTTCCGCCGCACCGACCTGTCGGCCAACGCGCCGGTGTTGATGGCACTCACCGGCATCTGGAACTTCAATTTCCTGGGCGCGGCCAGCCTGGCGGTTCTGCCCTACGACGAACGCCTGCGGCTGCTGCCGGACTACCTGCAGCAACTGGAAATGGAGAGCAACGGCAAGAGCGTACACCTGGATGGCTCGCCCGTGGGCGTACACAGCATGGGCATCGTCTGGGGCGGCGCCGGCACCAACGGCCAGCATGCCTTTCACCAGCTTCTGCACCAGGGCACCCGGGCCTTCAGCGCCGACTTCATCGTTGCCCGCCGTGCCGGTCATCCGCTGGAATCCCACCACCGCTGGCTGCTGGCCAACGCCCTGGCCCAGAGTCAGGCCATGATGTCGGGCCAGGACAGTGACGACCCCCACCGCCAGGTGCGCGGCGACAAGGCCAGTACCACCCTGATTCTGGAAAGCCTGTCACCCTATTCGCTCGGCGCGCTGCTGGCCCTGTACGAACACAAGGTGTTTTGCCAGGGCGTGGTGTGGAACATAAACTCGTTCGACCAATGGGGGGTCGAGGTGGGCAAGCGACTGGCGGTGCCCATCCACGAGCAACTCGGCGGCGCGTCCGCATTGCACCAGGACGCCAGCACACGTCACCTCGTCGAGCGCCTGCGCCGCTGAAACCCTTCAGCGCCCGCCCCCACAGAATCTGCCAGTAACCCGGGAGCCGTACCATGTCCGACAGCACCGTTCACCCCGTGCCCGCCGCCGCGCGGGACCGCGCCTTCATCAGCGACGATCAGTACCGGGCAATGTATCAGCGCTCGGTGCAGGACCCGGAAGGATTCTGGGCCGAACAGGCGGACATCTTCCTGAGCTGGGAACGCAAATGGGACACGGTGTTCAGCCAGGACATGGCGGCCGGGCGGGTGAGCTGGTTCGACGGCGGCCGCCTCAACATGGCCAGCAACTGCATCGACCGCCATCTGCCGGAACGGGCCGGGCAGGCAGCAATCATCTGGGAAGGCGACGAACCGGACCAGGACGCCACCATCACCTACGGAGAACTGCACGAGCACGTGTGCCGGCTGGCCAACGCACTGAAGGCGCGCGGGGTCGGCAAAGGTGACCGGGTCTGCATCTACCTGCCCATGATCCCGGAGGCCGCCTACGCCATGCTGGCCTGCGCCCGGATCGGCGCCGTGCACTCGGTGGTGTTCGGGGGGTTCTCGCCGCAATCCCTCAAAGACCGCATCCTGGACTCCGACTGCCGCTGCGTCATCACCGCCGACGAGGGGGTGCGGGGCGGCCGCAAGGTCCCGCTCAAGGAAAACACCGAGGCGGCCCTGGCCCAATGCCCGGACGTGCATACCGTACTCACGGTCCGGCGCACCGGTGGCGAGGTACCCTGGCAGGCGCAGCGCGACGTCTGGTACCACGACCTGGTGCCCGGCCAGTCAGCGGACTGCGCGCCGGAGCCCATGGACGCCGAGGACCCCTCGTTCATCCTTTACACCTCCGGGTCCACGGGCAAACCCAAAGGTGTTCAGCACGGCACCGCCGGCTACCTGCTGCAGGCGGCCATGACCCACAAATACGTGTTCGACTACCACGACGGCGACGTGTACTGGTGTACGGCCGACGTCGGCTGGATCACCGGACATTCCTACATCGTCTACGGCCCGCTGGCCAACGGCGCCACCACGCTGATGTTCGAGGGCGTGCCCACCTACCCGGATGCCTCGCGCTGCTGGCAGGTGGTCGACAAGCACGGGGTCAACATCTTCTACACCGCGCCCACGGCGTTGCGCTCACTGATGGGCCAGGGCGACGCCTACGTCACCGGCACCTCGCGCCGGACCCTGAACCTGCTGGGTACCGTGGGTGAGCCCATCAACCCCGAGGCCTGGGAATGGTACTTCCGGGTCGTGGGAGACAGCCGCTGTCCGGTGGTCGACACCTGGTGGCAGACCGAAACCGGCGGCATCATGATTTCGCCGCTGCCGGGCGCCACCGACATGAAGCCCGGCTCCGCGACCCGGCCGTTCTTCGGCGTGCAGCCGGGACTGGTGGACGAACAGGGACAGCTCATCGAGGCCACCGAGGCCCGCGGCAACCTGGTCATCACCCACACCTGGCCGGGTCAGATCCGAACCGTCTACGGCGACCATCAGCGGGTCATCGATACCTACTACAGCGCCTATCCCGGCTATTACTTCACCGGCGACGGCGCCCGTCGCGACGCGGAGGGCTACTACTGGATCACCGGCCGGGTCGACGACGTCATGAACGTTTCGGGGCACCGCATCGGCACCGCCGAGGTCGAGAGCGCACTGGTGCTGCACGAACAGGTGGCGGAAGCGGCAGTGGTCGGCTTTCCCCACGCGGTCAAAGGAGAAGGCATCTACGCCTATGTGACCCTGATGGCCGGCAGCAACGAAGACCCCGAAAAACTGCGGGCGGAACTGGTGGACCTGGTGCGGCAGGAGATCGGCGCCATCGCCAAGCCCGACTTCATTCAGTTCGCACCGGGGCTGCCCAAAACCCGGTCGGGCAAGATCATGCGGCGGATTCTGCGCAAGATCGCGGCCGAGGATCTGGACAATCTCGGCGACACCACGACCCTGGCCGACCCCTCGGTGGTGGACGACCTCATCGGCAATCGGGCCGGCGCCTGAGCCTGGCCGGCGCGGCAGGTTTAACCGGAGCATCATCGACTCTCCATCCTCCGGTTACATAGGCCCCTTAGGGTGATCCGGCGGACGTCATGACGGCGTCCGCCATCAACCCCAGGAGGCCCTGTAATGACGCGTGACCTCATTCGCGGCATCGCCGCGATCACCATGACGCTGACCGCCTTAGCCGACGTCCTCGCCGCCGAGGTGCCGACGCTGCCGGCGGGTGACGACCGGCTGCTCACTCAGCCGTTTCTGCAGAACCCCACGGAATCGACGGTATCCGTGGTCTGGTTGACCAGCTTTCCGGGCCGCCACCACCGTGTGGTGGTCGAACGCTCACCCCAGCGACGGGATTCGGCAGAGGTCGAGACCGCGGCCGCCGCCACCTCCGCAACCACATCTACCTCCGGCAAAGGCTGGCGCTGGCTGCCGGCAGAAACCCGACAGCTCGAGCGCCTGCTGGAAGACGGCGGATCGAAACTCGAACTGGACCTCGAGCAAGTGGTGCGCCGGCCGGTGTTCCGTCACGAGGCGCAAGTGGACGGATTGCGCGCCGGTAAACGCTACCGCTACTGGGTGGTCAGCGTTTCGGACTCCGGCAAGCGCCTGCGGGCCGGTCCGTACCGGCTCCAGGCGCTGCCCGCCGACGGCCAGCCGCTGCAGATTCTGCTGACGTCCGATCAGCAGGAGCGCTTCAACACCCTGGCCAGTTACCAGAAGGCAGCCGAACGGTTCCCGGGCCTGGACGCCATCTTCTTCGCCGGTGACCTGGCCAACCATCCGCGCCGCGGCTCCGAATGGTTCGACAACTACCGGGCGAGCTGGCACGACGACCCGCGCTCGGCGAGCCCGGCGTTCTTCGCCGCCCTTCAGGGAACCTTCGCGGACCAGGTGCCGGAGACGCCGTTCCGCGGCGCGCCGCTGTTGCAGAACGTCCCGCTGTTCCCATCCATCGCCAACCACGAGGTGTCGGGCCGCTACCGGCCCAACGAGCAGTACCTGCTGGATGGCGCGGTCCAGACCGCCAACATCAACAGCATGTTCGGCGATCCCCATCCCCGCTGGTACGCCGAACACCGTTACCAGCAGGACGCCGAGCACATCAATCCCACCGGCGACCCGGCGTTCCGGGAACAGTGGATTCGCGACAACTCCAACGACTTCGAGGTCTACCGCGACCTGTTCACGCTGCCCGACGACGGCCCCGAGGGCGAGGCCTACTACAGCAAGAAGGTCGGCGACGTGTTCCTGATCTCCATGAACGTGTCCCGCATCTGGCGCAACTGGAACATCGGTCCGGGCGACCGCAGCAAGTTCGTGGAGCCGTCGAGTGAAGCCAACAACCCGGACGCCTGGGGCTTCGGCGAACACCTGTTCACCCCATTCGCCGAAGGCACGGCGCAACATCAGTGGCTGAAGGAGACCCTGCAGAGCGAGGCCTACCAGTCGTCGCGCTACCGGGTGGTGATGTTCCACCAGAGCGCCCACGGCCTCGGTGACAACGCGGTACCGGTGCTCACCGACCCCCACATGCAGCTCGAGTTCATCGACGCGGGCGGTGTGTTGCGGAGCAAACGCGTCCTGATGCCCCAGGATGCCGCCGGCCGGGCCCAGGTCTTCGCCACCGAAGTGGAACCGTTGCTGGGCTCCATTCAATCGGTGCGCTACGAGTACCCGATCGATGCCGACTACTTCCGCCGCGACATCGAACCGCTGCTGCAGCGCTACGAGGTCGACCTGGTGCTGACCGGACACTCCCACGTCTGGAACCGGACCCGGGTCGGTGCCTTGAATCTGATGGAGACCTCCAACGTCGGCAATTGCTTTGGCGCCTACTGGGAGCAGGACGACGGCACGCCGTGGCAGGACCGCCGCCGGATCTCTGGCGACCTGGCCCTGGAACTGGAGCAGGGCGCCGAGGTCTCGCGCTGGAATCCGGACAACTACCCGCGGGTCGGCGACCCCCACGGCCGTCGGGCGATTCTGCCGACCCTGGCCCAGCCCATGATGATGATCGGCGAGGCCGCCGAGCCGGTACCGTTCGTGTGCAGCAACAACCTGACCACGTTCACCATCCTCGACACCGGCATGGGTGCGGTCCGCAGCTTCGCCTTCGACGTCCGGGACCCGGACGGCAAGGTGATCGAGTTCGACCGGTTCGAACTCCGCTAGCGACGGACATTGCACGGTCGGCGGATCAAAACGTGTACTGGGTCACTGCAACGCCGCCGCGGGCCACTAGGATCAGTTGACCGGCCCAAGGAACAAAGGATGCGGCATCATGGATGAGCGGGATTTCGAGCTGGACTTCGACGACCTGGGGGGCGATCCGTTGGAAGACGAGTTGCTGGGCGAGGAAGACGGCCCGGGCTCGGAGACCTTCTACTGGGCGCTCAAGTATGCCCTGGAACACACCAACTTCGAGCCGCCGCCGAGCAGCGCCGGCTGAAGCAGGCCGGGGAGGGAGCCGGCGCATGACAGCAGCCATGCGCCGGCCGGAAGCGCAGAGCGCCTCGCGGAAGCCTTCGAACTACGCGCTCTGCGCGTAGTTCGCCACTTCCTTCATCGACAGCTTGATGCGGCCGCGCTGGTCTACGTCCAGCACCACCACGTCCACCATCTGACCTTCCTGCAGGTAATCGGTCACCTGCTCAACCCGCTCGTCGGCGATCTGCGAAATATGCAGCAGACCGTCCTTGCCGGGCAGGATGTTGACGAAGGCGCCGAAGTCGACGATCCGCTCGACCTTGCCGTTGTAGATCCTGCCGACTTCCGCCTCGGCCGTGATCTCCTCGACCCGTGCGACCGCCGCCTGCATGGACTCCGCCGAGTCGGCGTAGATACGCACGCTGCCATCGTCCTCGATGTCGATGTCGGCTCCGGTCTCCTCGACGATGGCCCGGATGGTGGCGCCGCCCTTGCCGATGACGTCGCGGATCTTGTCCGTCGGCACCATGATGACCTTCATCGACGGCGCGTTCTCGGACACGGTGTCACGGGACTTGTCGATGACCTTGGCCATCTCGCCGAGGATGTGCAGCCGCGCTTCCAGGGCCTGGCTCAGGGCCACTTCCATGATCTCGTCGGTGATGCCGGCGATCTTGATGTCCATCTGCAGGGCAGTGACACCGTTGGCAGTGCCGGCGACCTTGAAGTCCATGTCGCCGAGGTGATCCTCGTCGCCCAGGATGTCGGTGAGCACCGCGTACTTGTTGCCTTCCTTGACCAGGCCCATGGCGACCCCGGCTACCGGCGCCTTCATCGGCACGCCGGCATCCATGAGTGCCAGCGAGGTGCCGCAGACACTGGCCATGGAACTCGAGCCGTTGGACTCGGTGATCTCGGAGACCACCCGCAAGGTGTACGGAAAGTCGTCCACGGTCGGCAGCATGGCCTGGACACCACGGCGCGCCAGCCGCCCGTGGCCGATCTCGCGGCGCTTCGGGCCACCCATGAAACCGGCTTCACCGACGCTGAACGGCGGGAAGTTGTAGTGCAGCAGGAAATTGTCCTTGTACGAACCTTCCAGGGCATCGATCAGCGCCGCGTCGCGCATCGTACCCAAGGTGGCCACCACAATGGCCTGGGTCTCGCCCCGGGTGAACAACGCACTGCCGTGGGTCTTGGGCAGGAATGGCACCTGAATATCGATGGGGCGTACGGTGCGCAGGTCGCGGCCGTCGATACGGGGCTCGCCGTTCAGCACCCGCTGGCGGACGATTTCCTTTTCGACCTTGCCGAACATCCCGGCTACGTCTTCGACTCCGTACTGCGCATCGTCGGCGCCAGCGACCTGCTCGATCACCCTGGACCGCAGTTCGCTCACCCGTGCCTGACGCTGCATCTTGTCGGTGATGCGGTAGGCTTCGCCCAGATCCGACTTCACCGCCGACTCGACCGCCTGCTTCAGGTTCTGGTCCACCTCGGCAGGCTGCCAGTCCCAACGCGGCTTGCCGACTTCCGCCGCCAGTTCGTTGATGGTACTGATGGCCACCTGCATTTCCTGGTGGGCGAACAGCACCGCACCCAGCATCTGGTCTTCGGTCAGCTCCTTGGCCTCCGACTCGACCATGAGCACCGCTTCGCTGGTACCCGCAACCACCATCGAGAGGTCGGATTCCTCCAGGCTCGAGTAGGTCGGGTTCAGCAGGTAGTTGCCGTCCTTGTAGCCCACCCGCGCGGCCCCGATGGGACCGTCGAAGGGAATGCCGGAAACAGCCAGTGCTGCCGAGGCGCCGATCAGCGCCGCAATGTCCGGATCTTCGTTCTTGTCCGCGGACATGACGGTACAGATCACCTGCACCTCGTTCATGAACCCCTTCGGGAACAACGGCCGGATCGGCCGGTCGATGAGGCGTGAGGTCAGCGTTTCCTTTTCGGACGGGCGTCCTTCACGACGGAAGAAACCGCCGGGAATCTTGCCGGCCGCGTAGGTCTTTTCCTGATAGTTGACGGTCAACGGGAAGAACGGCTGTCCTGGCCGCGCTTCCTTGACGCCAACGACGGTGCACAGCACGACCGTGCTGCCCATGGTCACCAGCACGGCGCCGGTGGCCTGCTTGGCGACGCGCCCGGACTCGAGCGTCACGGTCTGCTCGCCAAACTGAAACTGTTTTGTTACTGGATTCAAACTCTATTCCTCCAAATTTTCTTACACGCCCGCCGGCCCATGCCGGTGGGCGCCCGCCACCCGACCCCATGTCGAATGACGAACGTGCCGCACTCGAGGCGGCACCCGTGCCCTCAGCGCCGCAGTCCGAGCCGATTGATCAGCTCTGCATAACGACTGGCGTTTTTGCGCTTCAGGTAGTCCAGCAGCTTGCGCCGCTGGTTCACCATACGGATCAGTCCGCGCCGCGAGTGGTGGTCCTGCTTGTGCGCGCGGAAATGCTCCTGCAGTGAATTGATGTTGTGCGTGAGCAGGGCCACCTGAACTTCGGGGGACCCGGTGTCACCGTCCTCGACCTGGTATTCCTTGATGATTTCAGCTTTGGTCGCTGCGGAAAGTGCCATTGTGCTTCTCCAATATGCCTGTTGTGTTGCGGTATGAATGAAGAGGGGATCCACGCATATCTGCAGACCTGCCCTCAGTTCGCGACGATCAGGCGGCGCGGCGCCACCCGGCCGTCGTCGAGCACCTCGCCCACCCCCAGAAAGCGGGTGGACCCTTCGCCGAGCTGCTGGGACAAACGTACCCAGCCGCTGGTGGGGGCATGCGGCACGATCACCGGCTGCCCCTGGCGTACGTAGTACGCTGTGTCGTCGTTGAGCCGGACCTCCGGCCAGTCGCCCACGGCGCTTGCCACGGGCAGCAGGAACCGGTCCAGCGTCCCCTCGGATTCCAGTGCCGCTTCGAGGGTCTCGAAGGTCACCAGATCCGATTCGTCGTACGGCCCCGCCGCCTGGCGCCGGAGTGCCGTCACATGCGCGCCGCATCCCAGGTGTTCACCCAGTTCCTCGGCAATGGTGCGCACGTACGTGCCCTTGCTGCAGTGAATGGCAAGGGTCAGCTCGTCCCCCTCGAGGGCAACGATCTGGTTCGAAAAAATTTTCACCCGCCGGGCGTCGCGTTCGATCTCGATACCCTGACGCGCCAGTTTGTAAAGCGGCTGGCCCTGGTGTTTGACCGCCGAGAACATGGACGGCACCTGATCGATCTCGCCGCGGAAGAAGCGCAACGCTTCCTCCACCCGGGCCTCGGTCACGTTCTCGACCGGCCGCTCGGCCACGACCTGGCCGTCCGCGTCACCACTGTCGGTGGCCACCCCCAGCTTGAGCGTCGTCAGATATTTCTTGTCCGACGTCAGCAGATACTGGGAAAACTTGGTGGCCTCGCCGAAGCACAGCGGCAGTACCCCGGTGGCCAGCGGATCCAGGGCCCCGGTGTGACCGACCTTGCGGGCATGAAACAAGCGCTTGGCCTTCTGCACGGCATCGTTGGAACTGAAGCCCGCCGGCTTGTCCAGCACCAGGATGCCGCTCACGTCACGGCCGCGACGTCGTTTAGTCATGACGATCGTCCTCGCCCGTGTTGCCGCCGTCCTGCCGAGCGCCACCTTCGTGGCTGACCCGGTCGCTTTCCACGGCCTTTTCGATCAGCGCCTCGAGGCGCGGACCCTCTTCCACCAGAGTGTCGTAGCGGAACCGGAGCGCCGGGGTGGTGCGCATGCGGTGGCGTTTGGCCAGCGCCGAGCGCAGAAACCCGGAGGCTTTGTTCAACACCTGCACCAGCGCCGCCCGCGCGGCGTCGTCGCCGGCCTGCAGGGACGAGACATAGACGTCCGCGTGGGACAGATCACGAGCCACCCGCACCTCGTTCACGCTGACCATGCCGACCCGCGGGTCGCGCATCTCGCGCTGAATGATGGCGGCGAGCTCATCGCGAATGAAGTCGCCAACTCGTAGGTCGCGTCCGGATTCCATGCCGTCACAGCTCGCGAGCCACCTCTGAAGTATCGAACACCTCGATCTGATCGCCGGCGCGGATGTCGTTGTAGTTGCGCACGCCGATACCGCATTCGGTACCGGACCGCACCTCGTTGACGTCGTCCTTGAAACGCCGCAGCGACTCCAGCGCGCCTTCGAAAATCACCACGTTGTCGCGCAGCACGCGAATCGGTTTGTTCCGCGACACCGTTCCTTCGGTGACCATGCAGCCGGCCACCTGACCGAAGCGCGGCGACCGGAACACTTCGCGGACCTGGGCAATACCAACGATCTCCTCGCGGACCTCCGGGCTCAACATGCCCGACAGGACCTGCTTAACGTCGTCGAGCAGCTCGTAGATGATGCTGTAGTAGCGCAGCTCGATGCCTTCACGCTCGATGATGGTCTTGGCGGCGTTGTCGGCCCGCACGTTGAAACCGAAAACCACGGCGCCGTAGGTGAGCGCCATGTTGGCGTCGGTTTCGGTGATACCCCCGACTCCGGAGCCGAGCACGTTGACCGCCACCTCGTCGTTGCCCATCTCCGTCAGGGCCTGGGTGATGGCCTCCAGACTGCCGCGCACGTCGGCTTTCAGCACGACCTTCATGACGCGCTTTTCGCCCTCGCCCAGGTTGGCGAACATGTTCTCCATCTTCGCGGCCTGCTGCAGCGCCAGGCGGTGCTCGTGGCTCTTGTCCCGGCGGAACTCGGCCAGCTCGCGGGCGGTCTTCTCGTCCGAAGCCACCGAAAACTCGTCGCCGGCGGCCGGCGTGCCGGACAGGCCCAGCACCTCCACCGCGTCCGACGGGCCGGCGCTCTTCACCTGCTCGCCGCTGTCGTTGATCATGGCGCGTACCCGACCGGTGGTCTCTCCGGCGATGACGATGTCACCCTGGTTCAGCGTGCCGTTCTGCACCAGCACCGTGGCCACCGGGCCGCGTCCGCGGTCGAGGCGCGACTCGATCACCACGCCGCGCGCGGGCGCCTCCGGAACCGCCTTGAGCTCCAGAATCTCGGACTGCAGCAGCACCGCCTCCAGAAGCTGGTCGATACCTTCACCGGTGTGGGCCGAGACCTTGATGAACTGCGTGTCGCCACCCCAGTCCTCGGGCACCACGTTCTTGGCGGCCAGTTCGTTGGTCACCCGGTCCGGGTCAGCGCCCTCGAGGTCCATCTTGTTGATGGCCACCACCACCGGCACCTCGGCGGCCTGGGCGTGTTGAATGGCTTCTTCGGTCTGCGGCATGACCCCGTCGTCGGCAGCCACCACCAGAATGACGATGTCCGTGGACTGGGCGCCGCGGGCGCGCATCGCCGTGAACGCCGCGTGACCGGGCGTATCGATGAACGTGATGCGACCGTTCGGCGTATCCACGCCGTAGGCGCCGATGTGCTGGGTAATGCCGCCCGCTTCGCCGCTGGTTACCCGGGTCTTGCGGATGTAGTCGAGCAGCGACGTCTTGCCGTGGTCGACGTGACCCATGACCGTCACTACCGGCGGCCGCGCATGCTCGTCGCCTTCCACCTTCAGCGAGGCCTGCAGGGACTGCTCCATGGCGTCCTCGTGGATCACCTTGGGCCGGTGGCCCATCTCCTCGACCACGATCACCGCGGTGTCCTGGTCTACGGTCTGGTTGATGGTGGCCATCACACCCATGCCCATGAGGGTCTTGATCACTTCGCCGGCCTTCACGGACATACGCTGCGCGAGCTCGCCGACGGTCAGCACGTCGGGCACCTCCACGTCGCGGGCGATGAAGTCCGTTGGCCGGAACTCGCCGCCGTGCTGGTCGACCTTGAGCGGCCCCTGGTGCTGGCGGCGCTTGCCGCGGCGCTCGGTCTTCAGCGACAGCTCGCGGCGGCGACCGCCGCCCTTGAACTCCTCGGCCTTGCGATCACGCTCCTTGCCGCGCCGGTGCTTGCCCGCGCGCTCGCTGGACTGGGCCTCCGCCTGAGCGGCCACGACACCTTCCACGACCTTGTCCGGCGAGGTTTTGGCTGCGGCTTCCTCGCGGGCCTTGCGCTCCTGTTCCTTCTGCTCTTTGGCCAGGGCCTCCTGCCGGCGCCGCTCCTCGACGGCCTCCTTGCGTTCGGCTTCCTGACGGCGCGACTCTTCGGCGGCAGCCATGCGAGCCTGTTCCTGCTCGCGGATCTGCTGCATTTCAATTTCGGCCTGGCTCATGCGCCGGCGCGGCCGCGGCGGCGGCTCGGCGGCCGCCGGCTCCGGGGCCGGAGGTTCGGCGGGCTCCGGTTCGGGGGTAGCTTCCGCCACCGGTGCGGCCGCCGGCTCTGCCGGCTCGGCGGTCTGCTCCTCGGCCTCGGGCTCGATCTCTGCCGGTGCCGGCTGAGCTTCCGCAACCTGAGGCTCCGGCGTCAGCGTCTCTTCCGCCGGCTGCTCCACCTCGGCCGGGGCTTCCTCGGCGGCGTCCACTTCGGTCCGTTTGACGAACGTGCGCTTGCGCCGCACTTCCACGGTAACGCTGCGTCCGGTGCGGCCCTGACCCGACTTCAAAGTGCCCACGGAGCGGCGCTTGAGGGTGATCTTCTTCGGGCCGCTGTCGCTGGAACCATGACTGCGCTTGAGGAACGAGAGCAGTGCCTGCTTCTCGTCCTCGGACACCGGCTCGCCCTCGCTGGTGTGCGGCAGACCGGCTTCGCCCATCTGCTTGAGCAGCCGGTCCACCGGGGCTCCGACCGATTCCGCCAGTTGTTTTACCGTGACATCCGACATGCAGTATCCCCTGATCCTTATTCCGCGTCCTTCGAGTTCACTCGACGCCTGTGCGACGTCACTCGGCGTCCTCGAACCACGGCGCGCGGGCCGTCATGATGAGCTCCGCGGCTTTTGCTTCGTCCAGATCCGCTGCAATCTCCAGCAGGTCCGGAACCGCCAGCTCAGCCAGATCTTCCATGGACACGACTTCCTTGCTGGCCAGCAGGTAGGCCAGGTGTCGGTCCATTCCTTCCATGTTGAGCAGGTCTTCGGCGGGCTCCTTTTCGCCCAGCAGTTCTTCGCTGGCAATGGCCCGGGTGAGCAGCGCATCCTTCGCGCGGTTGCGCAACTCGGTGACGATCTCCTCGTCGAACCCCTCGATACCCTTCATTTCCTCGACCGGCACGTAGGCGATCTCCTCCAGGGTGGTGAAACCTTCCTCCACCAGCACCGCCGCCACGTCTTCGTCCACCGACAACGATTCCATGAAATCGCTCATCAGCTTGCCGGCTTCTTCTTCCTGCTTCGCGTTGGCTTCTTCCTCGGTCATGATGTTGAGGGTCCAGCCGGTCAGCTCGCTGGCGAGGCGCACGTTCTGGCCGCCGCGGCCGATGGCCTGGGCCAGATTGTCCTCGGCTACCGCGATGTCCATGGCGCCGGCGTCCTCGTCGACCACGATGGACTCGACCTCGGCCGGCGCCATGGCATTGATGACGAGCTGAGCCGGGTTGTCGTCCCACAGCACGATGTCGATGCGCTCACCGGCCAGTTCGCCGGACACCGCCTGGACCCGGGAGCCGCGCATGCCGACGCAAGCCCCGACCGGATCGATGCGGCCATCGTTGGTGCGTACGGCGATCTTGGCGCGGGAGCCCGGATCACGAGCCGCGCCGCGGATTTCGATGATCTCCTCGGCAATTTCCGGCACTTCGATCTTGAACAGCTCGATGAGCATGCTCGGCGTGGTGCGGGTGAGGATGAGCTGGGGGCCACGATTGTCCGGACGCACGTCCAGCAGCAGAGCGCGCAGGCGGTCGCCCACCCGGAAGGTCTCGCGCGGGATCAGATGCTCGCGGGTGAGCACCCCTTCGGCGTTGTTGCCGAGATCGACGATGATGTTGTCACGCCCCAGTTTTTTGACCTGGCCACTGACCAGCTCGCCGACCCGGGGCAGGTAGGCGTCAACCACCTGCGCCCGCTCCGCCTCACGCACTTTCTGCACGATGACCTGCTTTGCGGTCTGGGCAGCGATACGGCCGAACTCCACGGACGGGACGGACTGCTCGATCACGTCGCCGAGCACCGCACCGGGCTTGCGCTCCTGGGCATCTTCCACCGTCATCAGCGCGGCCGGGTTCCAGCCCTGGGCATCTTCGTCGTCACCCTCGAGGGCGGCGATGGCCACCTCGTCCGGATCGGCGACGGTCCACACGCGGTAGGTTTCGTAGTCGCCGGTCTCCCGGTCGATGGCGACCCGGAATTCGGCGAACTCGTCGTAGCGCTTCTTGGTGGCCGTCGCCAGCGCGACCTCGATGGCGCCGAAGATCACGTCTTTCGGCACGCCTTTCTCGTGGGAGACGGACTCCACGACCATAAGCACTTCTTTGCTCATATACTCTGCGACCTTTCCGTCAATGCCGATGTTTCATCGCGCCGATTCGCCATCGGTCGGTTCGGTTCAATCAATTCGCATCAATCAAACTGTGGGACCACGCGGGCCCTATGTATGTTCTCCAGCGGGACGACGTACTCCTCGTCCTCGGGACCGTCCTCGGCGCCCGGCCGCACCACAACTTCGTCGTCTTCCAGTGCGGCGAGCACACCGACGATGTGCTTGCGGCCATCGACGGGGAAGTTGAGCCGCACGTCCACCAGCGCGCCGACGTTGGCCCGGTAGTGATCGGCCTTGAACAGGATTCTGTCCATGCCCGGCGACGACACCTCCAGCGTGTAACTCGCCGCGATCAGGTCCTCGACGTCGAGCAGATCGCTGACCTCGCGGCTGACCCGTTCGCAATCCTCGACCGAAACCCCTTCCTCGCGCTCGATGTACACGCGCAGACGCGAATGCCGCCCCTGGGATTGATACTCGATGCCCCAGAGCTCACACCCCAGCGCTTCCACTACCGGGATCAACAGAGTTTCGATCTGGTCTTCGCGTCGGTTCAAACTCGTCCGCTGTTCCTTCGACATTCCTGCGCCGGTTTCTGCCGTTGCAACCGGCCCGTTCCGCCGGTTCCGTTTCGCCACGGAAAAAAAAATGGGCTAACGCCCATTTCTTCTTCCCTCGGCGCCACCCGTCCCCGATTCCTCGAGCGGGCCCTTGCCGACAGCGCACGGGCAGCCCACCGATACGAGGCGATGCTACCCGTCAAGGATGTTTCGCAGGGGGTCTGGTGTTCCGGAAGCGCGCTCCCGGACCTGCTACTAAAAAGGCCCTCTCGGGCCTCTCGAATCCTTTGGTAGCGGGGGCAGGATTTGAACCTACGACCTTCGGGTTATGAGCCCGACGAGCTACCAGACTGCTCCACCCCGCATCAGCGAGCGCGAATTATAGGGAGTACCGCCGCCGGTCGCAAGCAAGTGTCAGCGGACTGGTTCCGAGGATTGGTGCCGAAGAGAGGACTCGAACCTCCACGGGCGTAAGCCCACTACCCCCTCAAGGTAGCGTGTCTACCAATTTCACCACTTCGGCAGTGATTTCACGTCGTTCCCACCCCGCTCAGACGTCGGGGATGTCGGAATCTACACGCTCGGGCTCCGTAGTCAACTGTTCGGAGTCCGCCGCGTCTTCCACCGGCGCCGGCGCATCGAGCGCGTCCGGATCGATCTCGACGGCGGGAACGCCCGCCGGGACCTGCGGGATCCCGATGGTATCCAGGGTGAGCGCTTTTTCCTTGGCGGTGTAAGCCAGACCGAAGGAAATGACGAAGAACCCAATGGCCAGCCACACGGTCAGCTTGGTCAGAAACGACGCCGAGCCGGCACTGCCGAACACGGTGTTGGCGCCGCCGCTGCCGAAGGCGGCGCCGACGTCGGCACCTTTACCGTGCTGCATCAGCACCAGGGCAGCGAGGGCCAGGGCATCCGCCACCAGCAGCACCAGCAGTGCGGTTTCGAGATTTGCGATAGTCAATTCCTGTCTCCGTTCTTCCAGGCGCCTGCCCAGGCGCCCGCGTTACCGGCTCGCCGCCGGCGGCGCCGGCTCACCGGCTGCCGCAATGATCGCGGCAAACGCGGTGGCATCCAGCGACGCGCCACCCACCAGGGCGCCGTCGACATCGTCCTCGGCGAGCAGCGCGGCGGCATTGTCCGGCTTCACGCTGCCCCCGTACAGAATTCGAATGCCGTCCGCCGTGCCGGCACCCGCAAGATCCGTCAGTCTAGTCCGGATGACCCGGTGCATGTCCTGGGCCTGGGCCGGCGACGCGGTGCGGCCGGTGCCGATGGCCCAGACCGGCTCATAAGCCACGGTCAGGCGGTCGGCGGCATCGCCGCAGGCGGCGAACCCGGCGTCGAGTTGACGCCGCACCACGGCTTCGGCGGAGCCCGCATCGCGCTCGGCCAGCGTCTCACCGACACAGACGATGGGCCGCAAACCGGCCCGCAGCAGGGCGGCCACCTTGGCGGCCACCTGCTCGTCCGTCTCGCCGAACAGGATGCGG
Source organism: uncultured Gammaproteobacteria bacterium (assembly GCA_942491135.1). Classification (GTDB taxonomy): domain Bacteria; phylum Pseudomonadota; class Gammaproteobacteria; order Pseudomonadales; family Azotimanducaceae; genus UBA7803. Next base: position 566,033 of record CALNZS010000017.1, read on the forward strand.
CGCTCCGAATGTCCGACCAGCGCCCATCGGGCGCCCAGGTCCCGGGCCATCTCGGCAGAGACTTCGCCGGTGTATGCCCCCTCCGGCTCCGGGTGCACGTTCTGCACGCCGAAACCGGCCGGGTAAGCGGCCAGCGCGGTGGCCAGCGGCGCCAGATACGCGATCGGCGGCAGCAGCAGCACGTCGACACCGGCAGCCGCCGGCGCAGCCGCCAGGCTCGCCGCGTACGCACTGACGAACGCGCTCGACCCGTGCATCTTCCAGTTGCCGGCGATCAGGGGCACACGCATGCTGATGGCGGCCTCGAAAAAAGGCGCGCAATGGTAACGGCTCGGGGAGCGCCATACAACGACCGCCGCCAACCCCCGGTCCGGTACGCCCCCGGCAGGCCAGGGCTCAGGCGCTGCGCACCACCTCGGCCAGTTCGGCGGCAATGACGCCGACTTCCTGCGGGTCCTCGCCTTCCACCATGACCCGGATGACGGGCTCTGTGCCGGACGGCCGGATCAGCACCCGGCCACGGCCGCACAGGCGCCCATCCATGTCCCGGGCCGCCTCGACGACCGCCGGACACACGGCCCGCTCCGCCGGCGCGCTGGACTCGACGTTGATCATGGTCTGCGGCAGCTTGGTCATGGTGCGCTTCAGGGCCGCCAGCGGCTGCCGCTGATCCACCATGGGGACCAGCACCTGCAGAGCGGCGACGATGGCGTCACCGGTGGTGGTCAGATCCAGGCACAGCACGTGCCCGGAGGTTTCGCCGCCGAGCTGCCAGCCGCGCTGCTTCATGGATTCCAGCACGTAACGGTCACCCACGTCGGCCCGGGCGAACGGGATGTCGAGATCCGCCAGCGCCCGCTCCAGTCCATAGTTGGTCATGACGGTGCCCACCACACCGCCGCTCAACGATCCCTGCCGGGCCCGGTGCTCGGCAATGATGAGCAGCAGTTCGTCGCCGTCCACCACCTCGCCGTCGGCGTCCACCATGATGACCCGGTCACCATCCCCATCGAAGGCGATGCCGACGTCCGCGCCGGTTGCCACCACCCGCTCCGCCAGTGCGCGAGGATCGGTGGAACCGCAACCGTCGTTGATGTTGCGCCCGTCCGGGGCGGCACCGATAACGTCGATCTCGGCGCCCAGTTCCTCGAACACCCCTGGCGCCACGTGATAGGTGGCGCCGTGAGCGCAATCCAGCACCAGCTTCAAGCCGCGCAGCCGGAAGCCCCGATTGACGCTGGCTTTGCAGAACTCGATGTAGCGGCCGGGCGCGTCGGGAATTCGCGCCGCCTTGCCGAGCTGATCGGAATCGACACAGACCATGTCGCTGTCGAGCTGAGCTTCGATCTCGCGCTCCACGTCATCGCCCAGCTTGTTGCCGTTGTGGTCGAAGAACTTGATGCCGTTGTCGTAGTAGGGGTTGTGAGAGGCGCTGATGACGATGCCGGCGTCGGCCCGCAGGGTCCGGGTCAGGTACGCCACCGCCGGGGTCGGCATGGGCCCCAGCAGGCTGACCCCGGTGCCGGCCGACAGCAGGCCCGATTCCAGAACCGACTCCAGCATGTAGCCGGACAGCCGGGTGTCCTTGCCGATCAGGACGTGACTGTCGCCCTGGCGGGCGAACACCTTGCCGGCGGCCCAGCCCAGACGCAGGCAGAAATCCGGCGTGATGGGCGACTGCCCGACCCGTCCGCGAATCCCGTCGGTTCCGAAGTATTTTCTACCGTTCATGTCTCATCCTGTTCGCGGTGTCCGCGCACGGCCGCCAGCAGCGCCAGGGCATCGGCTGTCTCGCGCACGTCGTGAACGCGGACCACATCGGCCCCGCGCTCCACGGCCAGCAGCGCGGCGGCGGCACTGCCGGCGGCCCGCTGCTCCAGCGGCCGGCCGGTGATGGTCCCGATCATGCCTTTGCGGGACAAGCCGGCAAGGATCGGCAGCCCGTCCACCCGTATGTCTTCCAGGTGCCGGAGCAGGGTCAGATTATGCGCCAGCGACTTACCGAAGCCGAATCCGGGATCGAGCAGCAGCCGCTGGTCAGCCAGGCCGGCAGCCCGGCAACGGGCCCGCTGCGCGGCCAGGAAAGCGCGCACTTCGCCCACCACGTCCTGATAGTGGGGCGCCTGTTGCATGGTCTGCGGCTGGCCCTGCATGTGCATGATGCAGAATGCCGCACCGCTTTCCGCGACCCGTTCGAGCATTTGCGGATCCTGCCCGCCGCTGACGTCGTTGATGAGGTGCACGCCCGCTTCCAGGGCCCGCTGCGCCACCGCCGGCTTGCGGGTGTCCACGGAAATGATGGCATCGAGTTCCAGCAGCCGTTCCAGCACCGGCATGACCCGGCGCAGTTCTTCGTCCACCGGCACCGGCGCGGCGCCCGGGCGCGTGGACTCGCCGCCGACATCCAGAATGGTCGCACCGGCGGCCAGTTGCGCCCGGGCGGCATCGCTGATGCGGTGAAGGTCGATCCGGCCGGCGCCACCGTCGAAACGGCCGCCGTCGGAAAAGGAATCGGGGGTGACATTGATCACCCCCATGATGCGTGGAACGGAGAGGTCGAGCGGGCGCCCGCGACAATCGAGGCGCGCCCGCGGGCCGGACATGCTCAGTGCTCTTCGGCAGGTCCGCCGATGGGTTTCTCGCCGGACCGATCCGGCCGGTCCTCGGCCGAGCCCTGACCGGACGACGGCGGCGTCGGCGGCAGGTCGCCGGGGGCACGCGGCTTGGCACCGGCCATGATGTCGTCGATCTGCTCGGCACTGATGGTTTCGTACTCGATCAGCGCGTCCGCCATGCCGTGCAGCTTGTCGATGTTCTCCTCGAGCAGCCGCTTGGCGGTGCCGTAGCACTCGTCGATGATGCGCCGCACCTCCGCGTCGATGGACTGGGCCGTTTCGTCGGAGAACTGTTTGGGCCGCGCGCCCGCCGACATGCCGAGGAACGGCTCGCCGTCGTCCTCGGAGTAGAGGATCGGGCCGAGTTTGTCCGACAGGCCCCAGCGGGTGACCATGTTGCGGGCAAGCTGGGTGGCCCGCTCGATGTCGTTGGAGGCGCCGGTGGTCACGTACTCCGGGCCGAGAATCATCTCCTCGGCAATCCGGCCGCCGAACAGGCTGCAGATCTGGCTGGTGATGGTCTGCCGGCTGAAGCTGTAACGATCTTCCTCGGGCAGGAACATGGTCACGCCCAGGGCCCGGCCGCGCGGAATGATGGTGACCTTGTAGACCGGGTCGTGATCCGGCACCAACCGGCCGACGATGGCGTGCCCGGCCTCGTGGTAGGCGGTGTTGCGCTTCTCCTTCTCGGACATGACCATGGATTTGCGCTCGGCGCCCATCATGATCTTGTCCTTGGCCTTGTCGAACTGGTCCATGTCCACCAGGCGTTTGCTGGCCCGGGCGGCGAACAGCGCCGCTTCATTCACCAGATTGGCGAGGTCCGCGCCGGAGAATCCGGGCGTACCGCGCGCGATAATGGCCGGATCGACGTCGTCGGCCAGCGGCACCTTGCGCATGTGCACTTTCAGAATCTGTTCCCGGCCACGGATGTCCGGCAGCCCCACCACCACCTGGCGGTCGAAACGGCCGGGCCGCAGCAGCGCCGGGTCGAGCACGTCGGGGCGGTTGGTGGCGGCAATCACGATGATGCCGTCGTTCGGCTCGAAACCGTCCATCTCCACCAGGAGCTGGTTGAGAGTCTGTTCCCGCTCGTCGTGTCCACCACCGAGGCCAGCGCCCCGATGACGACCGACCGCGTCGATTTCGTCGATGAAGATGATGCACGGCGCCTGCTTCTTGGCCTGCTCGAACATGTCGCGCACCCGTGACGCACCCACACCGACGAACATCTCGACGAAGTCGGAACCGGAAATGGAGAAGAACGGCACTTTGGCCTCGCCGGCGATGGCCTTGGCCAGCAGGGTTTTACCAGTACCCGGCTGCCCGACCATGAGAATGCCGCGGGGAATACGCCCGCCGAGGCGCTGAAACTTGCCCGGGTCGCGCAGAAACTCCACCAGTTCCTGGACGTCTTCCTTGGCCTCGTCCACCCCGGCCACGTCGGCGAAAGTGGTTTTGATCTGGTCTTCGGACAGCAGCCGCGCCTTGCTCTTGCCGAAGGCCATGGGGCCGCCGCGGCCGCCGCCGCCGCCCTGCATCTGGCGCATGAACAGCATGAACACGGCGATGATGATCAGAATCGGGAAACTGGCGATGAGGAGCTGGGCCCAGATGCTCTGCTGGTCAGGCATCTTGCCGATAATTTCGACGTTGTGGTTGTACAGGTCGTCGATCAACTTCTGATCGTTGAGACCCGGCGGCCGCACTACCTGGAACTCGTCTCCGGAGCGCTTGCTGCCGCGGATGAGTTGCTCGCCGATGGTCACCCGATTGACGTCATCGCTGCGTACGTCCTGGATGAATTCGGAGTAGCTGAGCGATTCCGGCTCCGGCTTGACGTTGAAATTGTTGAACACCGTCAGCAGCACGGCTGCGATGATCAGCCAGAGCAGCAAATTTTTTCCCATATCTGACAAGGACTTATCCTCTCTACTCCGAGTCCTGACTACGGTTCGTGGTGCCGGGTCAGGTATGACGATCGCCCGCGAGCCGACTCCGGCAGCATCGCGGCGGTCGGATGGATGGCCTGCGACCGGGGGGTATCACCTTAGCCTACACCACTACCGAGGCAGTGCAAGCTGCCGCCCTACCGGTTCGCGGCGCCATCGGCGCGGTACTTCCGGGCCACCGCGTACACCTCGCGGGACCCGGACCGGGAGGCCGCCGGCTTGGTCAACTGCACGGTGGCGAAGCGCTCGCGCAATTGGGCAACCCAGGCGTCCACACCTTCGCCCTGAAACAGTTTGACCGCCATGGCGCCGCCGGGTTTCAACCAGCGCTGAGCGGCGTCGAAAGCCAGGTCCGCCAGATACATGGCGCGGGCCTGGTCCGTGGTGCGGTTCCCACTCATATTGGGGGCCATATCGGACAAAACAAGGTCCAGCCCCTCGTCCCCCAGTGCCGCTTCGATGCGCCGGTCGGTGGCCTCCTCACCGTATTCGAGCTCGATGACCACCGTGTCGGCGCCAGCGCTGATCGGCCGCGGGTCGCAGGCCACCAGCAGGCCGCCGCCCAGGCGTTCCTCCAGGTACCGGGTCCAGCCGCCCGGCGCCGCGCCCAGTTCCAGTACCCGCATGCCGGGCCGCAACAGTGAGTAGCGCTCATCGAGCTGCTCGAGCTTGAAGTGGGCCCGCGAGACCTGGCCTTCCTCGGCGGCACGGCGGGCAAACGGATCGCGCCGCTGCCGGGCCAACCAGCGGTGACTGGATTTACTGCGTTTGCTCATGAGCCGCGCGTCCGGTGCCGCGCTGTCGCGCCGCGGCGATGCCACGTAGAATGCGCGGCATGCCGGATTCCAGCCACAAAGCGCCCCCAGCGACCGCCGCCGCTACCCTGGACGGCGCGGACCGCCGCCGCCTGCGGCGCATCGCCCACCACCTCGACCCGGTGGTGCTGGTCGGTGAACACGGGCTGAGTGAGGCGGTGACGGCGGAAACCCAGCGCGCGCTGGACGACCACGAACTGATCAAGGTGCGCCTTCATATTGGCGACCGCAGCGACAGAACGGCAATGGCCGCGGCGCTGGCCGAGGCCACCGGCGCCCAGCTGGTGCAGAACATCGGCAAAGTGGTGGTGCTGTTCCGCAAGAATCCCGAGCCCAATCCCAAACTGTCCAACCTGGTGCGCTTCTCCGACGCCTGAGGATCCCGCCGCGCGGGGGCCCTTCAGACGTGCTGCACCCGGTCGATCTCGTATTCGAGTTCGCCCTTGGGCGTCTTTACGATCACCGTGTCGCCTTCGGCCTTGCCGATCAGGGCCCGGGCAATGGGTGACATGACCGACAGTTTGCTGTCCTTCAGATCGGCTTCGTCCTCGCCGACGATCTTGTAGGTCACCTCGGCGTCGGACTCCACGTCGATCAGGGACACGGTCGCGCCGAAAATGACCTTACCCGACGGCGGGATGCGGGTGATGTCGATGACCTGGGCATCCGCCAGCTTGCCTTCGATTTCCTGGATCCGCCCTTCGTTGAAGCTCTGCTGCTCGCGCGCCGCGTGGTATTCGGCATTCTCCTTCAGATCACCGTGCTCGCGCGCCTCGGCGATCGCCTGGGTAATCTGCGGGCGCAGCTCGAACTTGCGGTGGTTGAGTTCGTCGCGCAACGCCTGAGCGCCTTCCAACGTCATCGGAACTGCCACGCTAATGACTCCTGATCAGGCCTCGATCTAAAGAAGATCTGAAAAATCAGAGCGGATCTTCGGCTGCGGCTACGCCGCGTGGTACAGGTCCTGAAGACGCCGTACCTTGACCTCGCGATGCTCCCGGGAATAACGGATGGCAATGCAGAACGCCTCGCCCCCCGTCAGGGTGGTGGTGTAACACACTTTATTCTGCAGTGCGAGCCGGCGGATCATGGCGGAATCGCGGATCGACTGATGGCCTTCGGTGGTGTTCACGATCAGGTCGATCTGCTCGTTCTTGAGCATGTCGACCACGTGCGGCCGGCCCTGCTGCACCTTGTTCACCAGCTGGCACTCGATGCCGGCGTCCGCCAGCACCCGCGCCGTACCGCGGGTCGCCACCAGCCGGAAGCCCAGTGCCACCAGATCTCGGCCGAGCGCCACCGCGCCCGGTTTGTCGGAGTCCTTCACCGACAGAAAGGCCCGCCCGCTCTGGGGCAGGATCACGCTGGCGCCCAGGCTGGCCTTGGCGAAGGCTTCGGCGAAGCTGTCGCCCACGCCCATGACCTCACCGGTGGACTTCATCTCCGGGCCCAGAATCGGATCGACCCCGGGGAACTTGGCAAACGGGAACACCGACTCCTTGACCGCCACGTGGCGCGGGATGATCTCCCGGGTGAAACCCTGATCGGCCAGGCTGACCCCGGCCATGCAGCGGGCCGCCACCTTGGCCAGCGAGACACCGATGCTCTTGGAGACGAACGGCACCGTGCGCGATGCCCGCGGGTTCACCTCGAGGACATAGATCTCGTCGTCCTGCACCGCGAGCTGCACGTTCATGAGTCCCACCACGCCGAGCTCCAGCGCCATGGCCTGCACCTGTTCGCGGATCCGGTCCTGAATTGCCGCGCCGATGGAATACGGCGGCAGTGAGCAGGCGGAGTCGCCGGAGTGCACCCCGGCCTGCTCGATGTGCTGCATGATGGCGCCGATGACCACGTCCTTGCCGTCACTGACCGCGTCGACGTCGATCTCCACCGCCTGGTCCAGGAAGCAGTCCAGCAGCACCGGGGAGCGGTTGGACACCACCACGGCCTCGCGCAGGTAACGCTTCAGTTCGTCCTCGTTGTAGACGATCTCCATGGCCCGGCCGCCCAGCACGTAGGATGGGCGGACCACGATCGGGTAGCCGATCTCGCGCGCGCCGGCGATACCGGTGGCTTCGTCCACCGCAGTGCGGTTGCTCGGCTGGCGCAGATTCAGCGCGTTGATCAGTTCCTGGAAACGCTCGCGGTCCTCGGCCCGGTCGATGGCGTCCGGGCTGGTGCCGATGATCGGTACGCCCTCGCGTTCCAGGTGCTCCACCAGCTTCAGCGGGGTCTGGCCGCCGAACTGCACGATGACCCCTTCCGGCCGTTCCACCTCGACGATGGCCAGCACGTCCTCCAGGGTCACCGGCTCGAAGTAGAGCCGGTCGGAGGTGTCGTAGTCGGTGGAGACCGTCTCCGGGTTGCAGTTGACCATGATGGTCTCGAACCCGTCCTCGCGCATGGCCAGGGCCGCGTGCACGCAGCAATAGTCGAACTCGATGCCCTGGCCGATACGATTGGGACCGCCGCCCAGGACCATGATTTTGCGCCGGTCCGACGGGGCCGCCTCGCACTCTTCTTCGTAGGTGGAATACAGATACGCGGTGGCCGCCGGAAACTCCGCGGCGCAGGTGTCGACCCGGCGGTAGACCGGCCGGATGTCCAGGGCCAGGCGGTGCGCGCGGGCCTGATCTTCGCTGCAGCCGAGCAGTTCCGCCAGACGCGCATCGGCGAATCCCTGCCGCTTCAGACGCCACAGCTCATCATGTTCCAGGCTGCCCAGACCCCGCCCGGTGAGGGACTTTTCGGCATGGACCAGGTCTTCGATTTCGGCCAGGAACCACGGGTCGATGGCGGACAGCTCGTAGATCTCGTCCACCGACATGCCGTGGCGCAGCGCGTCCGCCACGTAGCGGATCCGGTCGGCGCCCGGGGTGGTGAGCTCCCGCTGCAGCGTCTCCCGCACCTCTTCGCCGTCCGGGTCGAGCAACGGATCGAGGCCGTTCATGCCGGTCTCGAGACCACGCAGCGCCTTCTGCAGGGATTCCTGGAAGGTGCGGCCGATGGCCATCACCTCGCCAACGGATTTCATCTGCGTTGTGAGGCGGGCGTCGGCCAACGCGAATTTTTCGAAGGTGAACCGCGGTATCTTGGTGACCACGTAGTCGATGGCAGGCTCGAAGGACGCCGGCGTGACCCCGGTGATGTCGTTGATCAACTCGTCCAGGGTATAACCCACTGCCAGCTTGGCGGCGACCTTGGCGATGGGAAAGCCGGTGGCCTTGGAGGCCAGTGCCGAGGATCGCGACACCCGCGGGTTCATCTCGATGACCACGATGCGCCCGTCGGCCGGATTGATGGCGAACTGTACGTTGGAGCCGCCGGTTTCCACCCCGATCTCGCGCAGTACCGCGATCGACGCGTTGCGCAGGAGCTGATATTCCTTGTCGGTAAGGGTCTGGGCCGGCGCCACGGTGATGCTGTCGCCGGTGTGCACCCCCATGGGATCGAAGTTCTCGATGGAGCAGATGATGATGCAGTTGTCGAGCTTGTCCCGAACCACCTCCATCTCGAATTCTTTCCAGCCCAGCAGCGACTCGTCGATGAGCAGCTCGTTGGTGGGCGAGAGATCCAGCCCGCGGGCACAGATCTCTTTGAACTCTTCGGTGTTGTAGGCGATGCCGCCGCCGCTGCCGCCCAGGGTGAACGACGGCCGGATGATGCACGGAAACCCGAGCTGCCCCTGTACCTGCAGCGCTTCCTCCATGCTGTGGGCGATGGCCGAGCGTGGACACTCGAGGCCGATCCGCTTCATGGCGCGGTCGAATCGCTCCCGGTCCTCGGCCTTGTCGATGGCGTCCTGGCTGGCGCCGATCATCTCGACCCCGTACTTCTCGAGCACACCTTCGCGAACCAGATCCAGCGCGCAGTTGAGCGCCGTCTGCCCGCCCATGGTGGGCAGCAGCGCGTCGGGCCGCTCCTTGGCGATGATCGCCTCCACGGTGCGCCAGTCCACCGGCTCGATGTAGGTGGCGTCGGCCATGGCCGGGTCGGTCATGATGGTGGCCGGATTGGAGTTGACCAGCACTACCCGGTAACCCTCGTCGCGGAGCGCCTTGCAGGCCTGCGCGCCCGAGTAGTCGAACTCGCAGGCCTGACCGATGACGATGGGCCCGGCGCCCAGGATCAGGATCGACTGGAGGTCCGTGCGCTTAGGCATGACGCTCGTCCTTACGGTCTTCCATCAGCGCAATGAACTCGTCGAACAGATACTGGCAGTCCTGCGGCCCGGGGCTGGCCTCCGGATGCCCCTGGAAGCCCAGGGCGCGCCGGTCGGTGCGGCGGATGCCCTGCAGAGTGCCGTCGAACAGCGACACGTGGGTCACCGCCAGGCAGTTGGGCAGGGCCTCGCTGTCCACGGCGAACCCATGATTCTGGCTGGTTACCAGGACCCGGCCGTCGCGCAGATCTTTCACCGGATGGTTGGCGCCGTGGTGGCCATGGCCCATCTTCAGGGTTCGCGCCCCGCTGGCCAGGGCCAGGAGCTGATGGCCGAGACAGATGCCGAACATCGGCATTTCGGCATCGAGCAGCGAGCCGATGGCGCGGATGGCGTAGTCGCACGGCTCCGGATCGCCCGGCCCGTTGGACAGGAACACGCCGTCCGGGGCCAGCGCCAGCACGTCCTCGGCTGGCGTGGTGGCCGGCACCACGGTCAGGGCACAACCGCGCTCGGCGAGCAGCCTGAGAATGTTCCGCTTGACCCCGAAATCGTAGGCCACGACGTGAAAGCGGCGCTCGCCCAGCTCTCCATAGCCGCGCCCCCGCGACCAGCTCGTCTGGGTCCAGCCGACGCTGTCGCGGCGGCTCACCTCGTGGGCCAGGTCCATGCCTTTGAGGCCGGGAAAGCCGCGCGCCTCGGTCAGCGCCGATTCGACACTGACGTCGCCGGCGGCAATACAGCCGGCCAGGGCGCCACGCTCCCGGATCAGCCGGGTCAGGCGCCGCGTATCCACGTCGGTGATGGCCACGATACCCTGCTCGGCCAGGTAGTCGCCCAGGGTGCGGCGCATGCGCCAGCTACTGGCCCGCCGCGGCGCCTGACGGATCACCAGGCCGGCGGCATGAATCCGGTCGGACTCGACGTCCTCGTCGTTGACCCCGGTGTTGCCGATCTGCGGGTAGGTGAGCGTGACGATCTGGCGGGCGTACGACGGGTCGGTGAGGATCTCCTGATAGCCGGTCATGGCCGTATTGAAAACGACCTCGCCGACGCTGACGCCCTCGGCGCCCAGCGACTGTCCGCGAAAGACGCTGCCGTCTTCGAGTACCAGCAGTGCCGGAGTCAATTCGCCACCCAAACTACCCTTCGAAAGTGGTCGCCCCCCGCACCGCGGGCCCTTTCCGCCTGCAGCCGCGCCGTGCAAGCCCGGTTGGGGCTTACCCGGTCGACACCGCGGAAAAGGCTTGGTTCGATGGGCCGTCTGCAAGAAAGGCGGGAGCGATCCTTCTCATGGTGAGGGTCGAATCGGGGCCCGCCTTGCTGGGGGCGCTAGTCTACCGGCACGCCTCCCCCCTGTCACGCCAATCCCGCCCGAAGGCGGTCCAGCGGGTCCGCTCAGCCCGTTCCGGCGTCCAGCACGTCCTGCATGTCGAACAGGCCGGTCGGGCGCCCGGCCAGGAAGCGCACCGCCCGCAGCGCACCCTGGGCAAAGTTCATCCGGCTCTCGGCCCGGTGGGTGATTTCGATGCGCTCGCCCTGGCCGGCGAACAGCACTGTGTGTTCGCCGACGATGTCGCCGGCCCGCACCGTGGCGAACCCGATGGCCTGCGCCTGCCGCGGGCCGGTCTGGCCCTCACGGGCATAAACCGCCACCTGACCGAGGTCCCGGCCGAGTCCCGCCGCTACCGCCTCACCGAGGCGCAGCGCAGTGCCCGACGGCGCGTCGATCTTGTGGCGGTGGTGGGCCTCGATGATCTCCACGTCGACGCTGTCGCCAAGGACCCGCGCCGCCAGCTCCGCGAGCTGAAAAGTCAGGTTCACCCCTACCGACATGTTCGGCGCCATCAGGATGGCGATGTGCGCCGCCGCCGCCTGGATGTGCGCCAGGCCATCGGCGTCGAACCCGGTGGTGCCGATGACCACGCGTTTACCGGCAGCCTCGCAGGCCGCAACGCAGGCCAGAGTGGCGGCCGGGGCCGTGAAGTCGATCAGGGTATCGAACCGGGCGCTGACTGCGGCGATGTCGTCGGCGACGGCGACGTCGAGGCGGCCCACGCCGGCCAGTTCACCGGCATCGGCGCCCACCAGGCTGGAACCCGGCCGTTCCAGGGCCGCGCCCAAGGTCAGATCCGGGGCTTCGTGCAGCGCCCGGATCAGAGTCTGGCCCATACGCCCGGCCGCGCCGTTTACCGCAACGCGAATCATCCGGTCAGACCGTCGAAGAAATCCTTGACGCCTTTGAACCACGAGGTGCCCCGGGGCGAGTGCTTCTCGCCGCCATGGGTAACGGAGGACTGGAATTCCCGCAGCAGGTCCTTCTGTTTGTCCGTCAGGTTGACCGGGGTTTCGACGATCACCTTACACAGCAGATCGCCGACGCCGCCGCCGCGCACCGGCGTCACGCCTTTACCCCGCAAGCGGAACAGCTTGCCGGTCTGGGTCTCGGCCGGAATCTTCAGTTTGACCCGGCCGTCCAGGGTCGGCACTTCGAGCTCGCCGCCGAGCGCCGCTTCGACGAAGCCGATGGGGACTTCGCAGTAGAGATGGCGCCCATCGCGGCTGAAGATCGGGTGCTCGCGCACGTCCACCTGCACGTACAGGTCGCCCGGAGGCCCTCCGCTGATCCCGGCCTCGCCTTCACCGGCCAGGCGGATGCGGTCGCCGGTGTCGACCCCGGGCGGAATGCGCACATTCAGGGTCTTGCGCCGTTCGACCCGGCCGCGGCCGCCGCAACTGGCGCAGGGATCGGTCACCACCTGCCCGGCGCCGCGGCAGCGGGGACAGGTCTGCTGCAGCGAAAAGAAACCCTGAGCCACGCGGATCTGGCCGGCGCCGTTACAATCGGGGCAGGTAGTCGGTTTGGTGCCGGGTTTGGCGCCGGAGCCGTCACAGACCTCGCAACTGGCCAGCACCGGGATCTTGATCTCGACGTTGTCGCCGCGGACCGCCTGCTCCAGATCGAGTTCCAGGGTGTAGCGCAGGTCGGCGCCGCGCATCACGGAACCGCGGCCGCGCCCGCCGGCGCCGAAGATGTCGCCGAACACGTCGCTGAAGATGTCGCTGAAGCTGCCGCCGGCAAAACCGGCGCCCATGCCGGCACTGCCGTCGACCCCGGCGTGGCCGAACTGGTCATAGGCCTGACGCTTGTCGCCGTCCGACAGAACCTCGTAGGCCTCACTGGCCTCGCGGAAGCGTTCGCTGGCGTCTGCGTCGTCGGGATTGCGGTCCGGATGGAACTTCATCGCCAGGCGCCGGTAGGCCTTCTTGATGGCGCCTTCGTCGGCATCCCGGGGAACCCCCAGAACTTCGTAGTAATCGCGTTTCGACATGTCTCTCCGGGGTCAGGTCACCGTGTCGGGCGGCCGCCTCCTGCTGGGGCGCCGAGCGCCTCGATACGACAAAGCGTGGCCGCCGGCTTCCCGGCAGCCACGCTTCAGTCATTGCGGCTCGGTCCTACAGCATAGCCGAATGGGGGTTGCCCATCCGCGCCCTACTTGTCCTTCTTGTCGTCGTCGACCTCTTCGAACTCGGCGTCGACGGTGTCACCGTCAGCCGCGGGCTGCTCACCGGTGGCGCCGTTGCCGGCTTCCGCCTGGGCCGCCTGATCGGCGTAGAGCTTCTGGGCCAGGCTCGCCGACGCTTCCGAGAGCGCCTGCATTTTGGCCTCGATGTCGTCCTTGTCGCCGCCCTTGATCGCCTCTTCCAGCGCCGATGCCGCGCTTTCGATGGCCTGCTTCTCGTCGTCCGAAGCCTTGTCCCCCGCTTCGCTGAGGGTCTTGCGCGCGGCATGCACCAGGCCATCGGCCTGGTTGCGCAGGTTGACCATCTCCTCGAACTTCGCGTCCTCCTCGGAGTGGGCCTCGGCGTCGCGCACCATCTTGTCGATCTCGTCGTCGGACAGCCCGCTCTGGGCCTTGATGACGATGGACTGCTCCTTGCCGGTGGCCTTGTCCTTGGCGTGCACGTTCAGGATGCCGTTGGCGTCGATGTCGAAGCTGACCTCGATCTGCGGCATACCGCGCGGCGCCGGCGGAATGTCGGCCAGGTCGAAGCGGCCCAGGGACTTGTTCTGAGCCGCCTGCTTACGCTCGCCCTGCAGCACGTGAATGGTCACCGCCGTCTGATTGTCGTCGGCGGTGGAGAACACCTGGGTCTTCTTGGTCGGAATGGTGGTGTTCTTCTCGATCAGCGCGCTCATGACCCCGCCCAGGGTCTCGATACCCAGGGACAGCGGGGTGACGTCGAGCAGCAGCACGTCCTTCACGTCGCCCGACAGCACCGCGGCCTGAATGGCGGCACCGATGGCCACGGCTTCGTCCGGGTTCACGTCGCGGCGCGGATCCTTGCCGAAGATCTCCGCCACCTTGGTCTGCACCTTGGGCATCCGGGTCTGACCACCGACCAGAATCACGTCGTCGATTTCCGAGGCCTGCAGACCGGCGTCTTCCAGCGCGGTGCGGCACGGGCCGACCGTCCGGTCCACCAGGCCTTCCACCAGCGATTCCAGCTTGGCCCGGGTCAGCTTCAGCACCAGGTGCTTGGGCCCGGTGTTGTCCGCCGTGATGTACGGCAGGTTGATTTCGGTCTGCTGGCTGTTGGAGAGCTCGATCTTGGCCTTCTCGGCGGCTTCCTTGAGCCGCTGCAGCGCCAGCGGATCGGCGTTCAGGTCGATCTTCTGCTCCTTTTTGAACTCCTCCACCAGGTAATCGATGATCGCCTTGTCGAAGTCCTCGCCGCCGAGGAAGGTGTCGCCGTTGGTGGAGAGCACTTCGAACTGGTGCTCGCCGTCCACTTCGGCAATCTCGATGATGGAGATGTCGAAGGTACCGCCGCCCAGGTCGTAGACGGCGATCTTGGTGTCGCCACGCTTCTTGTCCATGCCGTAGGCCAGCGCCGCGGCGGTGGGCTCATTGATGATGCGGCGGACTTCGAGGCCGGCAATCCGGCCGGCGTCCTTGGTGGCCTGGCGCTGGGAGTCGTCGAAATAGGCCGGCACCGTGATGACGGCTTCCGTGACGGCCTCGCCCAGGTACTCCTCGGCGGTCTTCTTCATCTTCTTGAGGACTTCCGCCGACACCTGGGGCGGCGCCAGTTTCTCGCCTTTGACGTCGATCCAGGCGTCGCCGTTGTTCGCCTCGGCGATCTGGTACGGCACCATCTTGATGTCCTTCTGGACGATGCTGTCCGAAAACTTGCGCCCGATCAGGCGTTTGACCGCAAACAGCGTATTGGTCGGGTTGGTTACCGCCTGCCGTTTGGCGCTCTGTCCCACCAGAATCTCACCGTCGTCGGTGTATGCGACCACCGATGGGGTGGTGCGATCACCCTCTGAGTTCTCGATGACCTTGGCGTCTTTGCCCTCCAGCACTGCTACGCACGAGTTGGTGGTGCCCAGGTCGATACCGATGATCTTGCCCATGTCGCGTTGTCTCCTGATTCCCGGTCGCCGGCTGTCGGCCCGCGTCCGGGACCTGCCTGAAATTTCTGTTACCGCCCTATATCGGTCCCCGCGCCGGGTTTTCAACCCCGCTTCGAACCCCGCTCGCGAAATCTCCGCGCAGTAAGCGCTTACTACCCGTTCTGCAGTCTGGCTCAGCCAGCATCCGGCGCCTTGGCGACCACCACCTTGGCGGCCCGGACCAGCCGGCCGTTGAGCAGATAGCCGGCCTGCATGACCTCGAGCACGGAATTGGGCTCGGCACTGGGACTCGGCACCATGGCCATGGCCTCGTGCACCTGGGGATCGAACGGGGCGCCCAGCGGGTCGATGCGCTCGACCCCGTGCTTCTCGAGCACCGACAGAAACAGCTTGAGCGACAGGTCGACCCCTTCGGCGATGGCCCCGGCCTGCTCACTGCCGGCGGCCACCTCCACTGCCTTGTCCAGGCTGTCGATCACCGGCAGCAGGTCGGCGGCAAACTTCTCAAGGGCGAATTTGTGGGCGTTCTCGACGTCCCGGGCCGCCCGCCGGCGGACGTTTTCGGCTTCCGCCTGGGCCCGCAGGACCTGATCCCGGTAGCGTTCCACCCGGGCCTCGAGATCCTGGCCGTCCGGACTCTCCGACGACCCCTCGACGGCGGCTTCCGGCGCCTCGGCTCCGGCGCTGTCCTGCATCGGATCCGGGCCGGCCTCGCCGGTCGGTGCATCGCTGCGCGGATCGTTGTTCTCGGCCATGGACGATTGTCTCCGGATCTGGGGTGCAGGCAGCCGCCAGGCGCGCCCGGCACCAACGTGTAAAGGAACTGACTATCTGGGGCGGACCGGGAGAATATCAACCCACGGCGGGATCAGCCCTGGTTCATGGCGGCAGACAGCACCCGGGCGGTGAGATCCACCACCGGAATGACGTCCTGATAGGCCATGCGGGTCGGACCAACCACCCCCAGCACCCCGGCCAGCCGTCCATCCGCCTCGTAGGACGCGGTAACCAGGCTCAACTCGTCGAGCAGACGGTAGCCCGACTCTTCGCCGATGAAGAGCTGAATGCCCTGACTGTCCAGGCACTTGTCCAGCAGGTGCAGTATTCCGCCCTTGCGGGAAAACGCCTCGAACAGGCGCCGGACCTGGTCGGTGTCACCGAAGTCCAGCAGATTGGTTTCGCCGGCCACCACCAGCCGGGTGTCCGGCTCCTCGTCGCCTTCGAAGGCGCGGGTGGCAACGTCCAGGGCGGTCTGCATGAGCCGGTTCATGCGGTCCTTGTCGGCCTGCATGCTCTCCAGCAGCGCGGCCCGCACCTTGAGCAGCGACAGGCCGCCGAACTCGCGGTTGATGAAGTTGGCAGCCTGATTCAACTCGGTTTCGTCGTAGGCCCGGTCGGTGTGAATCACCCGGTTCTGCACTTCCCGGTCGTTGAGCACCAGGATCACCAGGACCCGTTTGCCGGACAGCGGCAGAAACTCCACGTGCCGCAGCGCCACCTGATCGCGTCGCGGCAGGGTGATGACACAGGTCATGTGGGTCAGATGCGACAACAACTGGGAGGCCGATTCCACCAGTTGGGTGGGCGACAGGTCCGGATCCAGTTCGCCCTGCAGGCGCTGAACCTGCGCCTCGTCCAGGGGGGTCACCCGAAGCAGGCTGTCGACGAAAAACCGCAGCCCCTGATTGGTGGGAATCTTGCCCGCCGAGGTGTGGGGCGAGCGCACCAGGCCCTGGGACTCCAGGTCCGACAGAATGTTGCGCACCGTCGCCGGAGAGACCTCCACCCCCGGCTGGCTGGCCAGCAGGCGCGACGGCACCGGAGCGCCGGCGGCGATGTAGTGCTCCACCAGCAGCTTGAAGACCAGTTGCGCCCGTTGATCCAGGCTATCTTCCGCTTGCTTTCTCATCGGCGAACCAACTTAACTGTGCGTCAAGTTATTGAGGTTTCGCTAGCGTAGTCAATAACGGGCGCAATCGACACCTGGCGCTGCGCGGGCACTCACCAATCCATCGAACCATGACCAACGCGGTACTGAAATCCCTGACCATTCGTGATTTTGCCCTGGTTCCGGCACTCGACATCGTCTTCGACGACGGGCTGACCGTCGTGACCGGCGAGTCCGGGGCCGGCAAGTCCATTCTGCTGGGCGCTCTGGGCCTGGTGCTCGGCGACCGCGCCGCCAGCGACGCGGTGCGTCCGGAGGCGGCGCGTGCCGACATCAGCGCCGAGTTCGACCTCACCGCCCATCCTTCGTCCCGGGCGCTGCTGGAGGCCCACGCGCTGACCGACCCGGACCAGGCCAACCGGGTGCTGGTGCGGCGCCTGGTGGGCGCCGACGGCCGCTCCCGGGCTTTCGTCAACGGCACCCCGGTCACCCTGCAGGTGTTGCGGTCGCTGAGCGAGGATCTGGTGGACATTCACGGCCAGGACGAAAACCAGCGGATCACCCGCAATGCGGTGCAACTGGCACTCCTGGACGACTACGGCGTCGACGCCGCGCTGGCCCGCGACTGCCGGGAGGCGTACCGGCAATGGCGCGACGCCCAGCGTCAGGTCCAGGAACTGAGCGAACGGGTGGCCCGCCAGGACGACCGGGCCCGGCTGCTCGGGTACCAGCTCGACGAACTCGAAGCTCTGGCCCTGGCGCCGGGTGAACTCGAAGCCGTGGAGAGCGAACACCGCCGCCTGTCCCAGGCCGAAGCCTTGCGCAGCCGGGTCGGCGAGTGCCTTTCGGCTCTGCAGGACGAATCCCTCACCGGCGCCGTGCTGCGGCGCCTGAGCGGCCTCAACGACGATCATCCGCGCCTCGATTCGGCCCTGACCCTGGTGCGCTCGGCCGAGGATCTGCTCAGCGATGCAGTCCGTGACCTGCGGGCCTACGACGAATCTCTGGACATGGATCCGGAACGTCTGCAGCAACTCGAAGCGCGCCTGTCGGCCATTCACGACACGGCCCGCCGGCACCGGCTGGCGCCGGAACAACTGGCCCCGCAACTGGACGCGCTGCGCGCGGAACAGGCCACCCTGTCCGATGACCGTTCGGCCCTGGAAACCGCCGAGGCGCGCAGCGCCGAACAGGCGGAACGTTACCGGGCGGTGGCCCAGGCGCTGTCCAGGCAGCGCCGGGCCGCGGCCCGTCAATTCGAGAAGGCCGTGAGCCGCTGCATGACGACCCTGGGCATCAAAGGCGGCAAGCTCAAGGTCGAGTTCGCCGATGCCGAGGGCGAATCCGGCCTGGAAACGGTGACGTTCCACGTCACCACCAACCCCCGCTACCCGGCGGGACCGCTGCAACGCATCGCCTCCGGCGGCGAGCGCGCCCGCATCGGCCTGGCCATCCAGGTGGTCGCCGCGGAGAAGTCCGCCATGCCCTGCCTGGTGCTGGACGAAGCCGACGTCGGCGTGGGCGGCACCACGGCCGACGTGGTGGGACGCCTGCTGCGCGACCTGTCAGCCAACACTCAGGTCATCTGCGTGACCCACGCGCCGCAAGTGGCCGCCCTCGGGCACAATCACCTGCGGGTCTCCAAGACCGACGAGCAGGACACCTGCATCGAGGGGCTGGCGGTCGAGAACCGGGTCGAAGAACTGGCCCGGATGCTGGCCGGGGCCGACATCACCGACAAGTCGCGGGACTACGCCCGCACCCTGCTGAGCGAAGCCGGCGAACAGCGTCCGGCCAGCTGACAGCAGCCGTTCGCCAGGCGCTTTCCTCGCGCAGGCCAGGTGGTTACCATGCGCGCCTGGTCACTGCCCGCCTTCACAGGCCAAGTTATGCGCGCTCTGCTCCCGCTGTCCCTGATGTTGTCCAGCCTGCTGCTGACCAGCCTGGCCGGCTGCAGCCTGCCCCGGGTCCACAAGGTCACCGTTCAGCAGGGCAACGTCATCACCCAGGAGATGATCGACCGCCTCAAACCGGGCATGACCCGCAGCCAGGTGGCGTTCGTGATGGGCGAACCGGTGTTCCGCAACTCCTTCGACGGCAACCGCTGGGACTACATCTACACCCTGGAAGTCCCCGGCTACTATCAGGAACAGAAGCGGGTCAGCCTGTTTTTTGAGAACGACATCCTGGCCTACTTCACGGGCGACTACGCGCCGACGGCGGCCCGCTCCGGTAGCGGCGATGCCCAGACCACGGCCAGTGCCCCGGCGGACAGCGCCAATCCGGAACCGGCGGAAGAGAGCTGACCGCGGCAGACCCGCCGCGGCCCGGCCGGCATCAGCGCCCCTCCGGCCCGGCCTGGGCGCGCAGCCGCCGCGCTTCCCGCGGGTCGATCTGCAGCGGGCGGTATACCTCCACCCGATCACCGTGCTGGAGCACCCGGTCACCGCCAACCCGATCACCGAATATGCCGACCGGCGCCCGCGCCAGATCGAGCTGGTCGAAAGGTGGCCGGTCGGCCACCGAGCGCAGGGCATCGGTCACCGTCGCGCCAGCCGCCAGGCTCAAGCTGACCAGTTCCTGGCGCTCCCGGCGCGCGTACACCACTTCCACCTGGATCGACGCCATCGGTCAATCCGTCGCCGGCTGCAGCGCCCGCTGACAGAACGCGTCCACCATGTGATCGGCGGCGCGCACGAACACACCCGACACCGCACCTGCGAACAGCGCCCGGGCGCCGGAGAATTCGAAGTTGAGATCGAGCGAAACCCGGCAGCCCTGGTCATCGCCGAGCCGTTTGAAATGCCAGGCGCCCTCGAAGCTGCGGAACGGCCCCGACACCAGATGCAGTTCGATGCGCTCGTAGGGAAGCAGGACGTTGCGGGTGGTGAACGATGCGTGCATGCCGGTTGCCTCGATACGCAGTTCCGCGATCAGTTCCTCCGGTCCCTCCTCGTGTACCACGGCATCCCGGCACCACGGCAGAAACTCGGGGTAACGCTCGACCTCGCGCACGACCTGGTAAACCCGCGTCACCGGCGTGGGAAGCAACGCGGAGCGGTGGATGACCGGCACCGGAACCTCCGGGGTCAGCCCAGGAAGGTGCCCAGAAACACGAACAGCACACCGAGCGGGGCAATCACCCCACACAGCACTTTCCACAAGACGTTGACCCAGCCCGCCTGCAGCCCGAGTTGGCTGCCGATGACCGTCCGTGGCAGCCCCCAGGCCGCGAACAACGCGATGAACATACCCCCCAGGGGCAGCATCACGTTCTGGGAGACGTAGTCGACGAAGTCGAAGAAGTTCAGCTCACCGACGATGTGCATGTCGGCCCAGACGTTGAACGACAGTACCGTGCCGAGGCCGAGAATCCAGCTGATGACGCCAAGGGAAATCGCCACTCGGCTGCGCTTGGCGTTGTAGGTTTCCACCAGGTAGGCCAGCGCCGGCTCCGAAATGGAGATTGCCGAGGTGATGGCGGCAAAGCTCACCAGCACGAAAAACAAGGTGCCGAACACAGCACCGAGAGGCATCTGGCCGAACGCCAGGGGAATGGTCACGAACATCAGCCCCGGGCCCTGGCCAGGCTCCAGCCCATTGGCGAACACGATGGGAAAGATGGCCAGGCCCGCTGCCACCGCCACCAGGGTATCCAGCCCGGCGATGATGCCAACGGTGCTGGCAATGGAGGCGTTGCTCGGCACGTACGCCCCGTAGGCCATGATCGCACCCATGCCGAGGCTCAGGGTGAAGAAAGCCTGACCCATGGCTACCAGCACCGTGTCACCGGTGATGCTGTCCCAGTTGAACGCGAACATGAAGTCGAGACCCTGCTGAAAGCCATCGGTGGTGACGGCGTAGCCGAGCAGCACGATGAGCAGCACGAACAGCAGCGGCATGAACCAGCGGATGGCGGTCTCCAGACCCTTGATGACGCCGCGGGCCACGATCATGACGGTTGCCACCATGAACAGGGTCTGCCAGAACACCAGTTTCCACGGGTCGGCAAGAAAGTCCGCAAAACGCGCGGCCGCGAAATCGCCGCTGGCGTTGTTCATCACGCCGCCGGCCATTTCGAAGATGTAGTACAACGCCCAGCCGGCGATCACCGCGTAATAGGAAAGAATCAGGAAGCCGGCGAGCACCCCCATCCAGCCGATCAGCACCCAGGCTGGACTGCGGTGGTGCTGCTGAACCAGGGACCGCATGCTGTTGATCGGGCTCTGCCGGCCTTCGCGGCCGATCAGCACTTCGGCCATCATGATGGGGATACCCACGATGCCGACGCAGGCCAGATAAATCAGAACGAACGCACCACCGCCGTTCTCTCCGGCGATGTAGGGAAACTTCCAGATGTTTCCGAGGCCCACTGCCGAGCCAGCGGCAGCCAGGACGAACAGCCAGCGGCTCGACCACATCCCATGGCGGGACTCGGTGGTGACAGCCATGCACATCCCCAGACGAACGAGTATGGCGGGGCATTTTGGCGCAACGATATAACCGCCACAAGCATCCGCTGCTCTATAATCCCGGCATGTCCAAAGCCAAGCACAAACCCGGATCGGCCACCATCGCGCAGAACAAGCGCGCCCGCCACGATTACCAGCTCGAGGAACACTTCGAGGCCGGTCTGGCGCTGGAGGGCTGGGAAGTGAAAGCCCTGCGCGAGGGTAAGGCCCAGCTCGTCGACTCCTACGTGCTCATCAGAGACGGCGAGGCCTGGCTGCTCGGCGCCAACATCACCCCGCTGACCAGCGCGTCGACCCATGTCGTGGCCGACCCGCAGCGGACCCGCAAGCTGCTGCTGCATGCCAGGGAGATCTCGAAGATCTACGTCGCCACCCAGCAGAAAGGCTATGCGTGCGTTGCCACGTCACTCTACTGGAAGGGATCGCGGGTCAAGTGTGATCTGGCCCTGGCCAAAGGCAAGAAGCAGCACGACAAACGGGCGACGCTCAAGGAGCGCGAGTGGAGCCGTCAGAAAGAGCGGCTGTTGAAGGGTTCCGGCTGACCTGAGCCGGGCAGCGGACGCTCAGCCGCTCGCCGCCACCGAGCGCCTCCAGTGGACCATCTCGATGGCTGCGGCGGCCGCCTCGTAGCCCTTGTTGAACTCGTCGTCCCCTGCCCGCGCCCGGGCATCCTCGATGTCGAACACCGGTAGCACCTCGACCACCACCGGCCGGCGGTACTGAAGACTGACCGCGCCGAGGCCACGCATACACTCGTTCGAGATCATCTCGAAGTGCAGGGTCTCACCTTTGACGATCACGCCGAAGCAGATGATGGCATCGAGTTCGCCCTGCACGTCCTCCGCCAGCAGGTCGGCGGCGGCCAGCGGCAGCTCGAGCGAACCCGGCAGGGTGTGCTGTTCGATGCGCTGATAGCCGGCATCCAGCAGCACGCTGGCACAAACGCTCGCCATGCTGTCGACGATGTCCGGATACCACTTGGACTTCAGGATGGCGACCCGGCCCGGCGCGCTGATGCGCGGCAGGCCGCTCAAGTCGACGACGGTCTTGGCCATGGCGGCATTCCTGCTCGTTGCTGGCGGTGCAGCATAGCCGAACTGGTATCGGCGCCATAGTTCCGGGGCCGGTTCAGGCGCCGGCCCGAAGCCCGCAGCACATTTTCTGCCTCGTGCCGCGACCCTTGGCCGCGGCCGCGCATCTTTCAGGAACACGGCCGGAACATTGGCCGCACCCTGAACCAGGAGTACCCCATGAAATTCTCCCTTCCTCATGCCGCCGCCGCTGCGATCCTGGTCGGCGCCTGTGCCGCCAGTGCCGACGACACCGTGTTCCGCTGGCAGGCCAGCGACCTGGCGACCCCGGAACGTGTTGCCGGAACCCACTCCCGCATCGAGGCGCTGGCCCGGGACTACTGTGAACAGGCGCTCTACGGAACGCGTGACCTGCGCCGCAGGAACCAGTGCGTCGGCGCCGTCACCGACGAACTGGTTGGGGGCATCGGCGACTCGCGCCTCACCGCGTTTGCCGAGACCGGGCAGGTGCAGGACGGCTCGCTGGCGCGCCGCTGAGACCGTTGCCCTCCGGGCCGGCCGCCGGCTACTTCAGCAGCGAGCCGAGCAACCCTCGCACCAGGCGATCGCCGATCCTGCGGCCGATCGACCTGGCTGCGCTGGAGAGCATCGCCTCGATCGGACTCTGGCGGCGACTCGAACGCTTGCGGCTGCTGGCGGCCGGTTTGCCGGCTTCCGGCGCCGCCGGCCGGCTGGCCCGCGCCTGCAGTTGCTCGTAGGCCGACTCACGGTCCAGCGCCGTCTGGTAACGCCCCCGCAGGGGCGAATCCGCCTCCAGCGCGGAACGCTGCTGCGCCGTTGCCGGGCCGATCTGCGACTCCGGCGGGCGGATCAGAGTCGGCCGCGCGAAGCCGGGCGCGCCATCCGCATCGAGACTGGATACCAGCGCTTCGCCGACGCCGAGTTCGGTGACCTTCGCCGCGACGTCGAAGCTGCCGTCACTGCGAAAGCCGTCGGCCACCGCCCGGATGGCCTTCTGATCCCTCTGGGTATAAGAGCGCAACGCGTGCAGCACGCGCAGGCCAAGCTGACCCAGTACCGCGTCGGGCACATCCGTGGGGTTCTGGGTCACGAAGTACACGCCGACCCCTTTGGAGCGGATCAGCCGGACCACCTGCTCGATCTTCTCCAGCAGCGCCGCGGGCATACCTTTGAACAGCAGGTGGGCTTCGTCGAAGAACAGTACCAGCCGCGGCGCCGGCAGGTCGCCCGCCTCCGGCAGCTCCTCGAACAGCTCGCTGAGCAGCCACATGAGAAAAGCGGCGTAAACCCGGGGTGACTCCTGCAACAGGCGGTCGGCGGCCAACAGGTTGATCACGCCGCGGCCGTCGGCGTCCCGGCGCATCAGGTCGGCCACGCTGAGGGCCGGCTCGCCGAAGAAGCGCTCGGCGCCCTGGCTCTCCAGCACCAGCAGCCGGCGCTGGATGGCGCCGATGGAGGAAGAAGACATGTTGCCGTACTGACCACGCAGCGCCTTTGCGTTGTCACCCATCCACGCCAGCATGGCGCGCAGATCCTTGAGGTCCAGCAGCAGCATGCCTTCGTCGTCGGCCACCGCAAATGCCGCGTACAGGATCCCGGTCTGGGTATCGTTGAGATCGAGCAGATTGGCCAGGATCAGTGGCCCCATTTCGCTGATGGTGGTGCGAACCGGGTGGCCATCGGTACCGAATACGTCCCACAGCACGGTCGGGAAGCCCGCCTGCCGGTATCCGGGCAGCGGGATGGCAGCCAGCCGCCGGTCGATTTCCGCATGGGGACGACCCGGCTGCGAGATGCCGCTCAGATCCCCCTTGATGTCGGCGGCGAACACCGGTGTGCCGAGGCGGGAAAAGCCTTCGGCCAGCACCTGCAGCGTTACCGTCTTGCCGGTTCCGGTGGCGCCGGCAATGAGGCCGTGCCGGTTGGCCATAACGCCAAGCTGCGCCACCAGTTCGCCATCGCAGCCGCCAATGATTACCTGCTCAGTCATGGTGTTCGTTTCGCTGCTCCGGTTGGTTCAGTCCGATTGATTCAGTCCTGGTTGGTTCAGTAGTGCCGGCGCGCGGTGGCCGAGGTGGCAGGGTGAAACGCGGCAACCGCCTGGCCGCGCTCACACTCCACCTGCGCCCAGCGCCGGGCATGGGTGCGCCAGTCGGGAAACACGATGCGCTCCAGGCTGACCGACTCGTACATGATCCAATCCCGCTGGATGCGCCGGATGCGGTCTTCGATACAGGCCGAGGCGAGATCCTCGCCGCCCGATGGCTCCGGCGGCGCGTCGACGCCGGCACAGCCGGCCAACGCCAGCGCCAGCAGGTTGCCGGTCAGGTTCCCGGCCCGGGCCCCAGTGAGAATGCTCATGGGAACCTCCATCACCCTCCTGCCCCGGCCCAACCATACACCAAGGCGCACCGGGTGGGGCTCAGGCACCATCTCCGTCATCGCATTCCGGGGGACGATTGGGTTAATCTCCGCGCTCCCCAACGACAGGAGACGCGCTCGTGAGACTCGTTGCAATTCTGGCTTCCGCATGCCTGGGTGTGGTCCTGGCCGCCACGGCTCACGCCGACCGCACCGGACGCTGGGAAGCCACCGCCCAGATCATCGGCAGCTCGAGTGAATCCAGCGGAGGCGAGATGGGCTCCGGACTCGATGTCGACAGCGACGTCGGCTTCGCCTTCGGCTTCGCCTACAACTTCAACGAACACCTCGCGATGGGCATGGACTTCTCGTTCCTGAACCCGGACTACGAGGCCACCATCGAGACCGACGACGGCGACATCGTCACCATCGATCACGAAATGGATGTGTTCAACGGCAACCTCAACGCCACCTGGAACTTCATGGAAGGGCCGTTCACTCCGTACGTTCAAGCCGGTCTGGGCTGGACCTACATCGATTCCAACGTCGCCGACGGGCTGCCGTCCACCGGCTGCTGGTGGGATCCGTGGTGGGGTTACGTCTGTGCCAATTTCTACGACACCTATGACGACACCAGCTTCTCCTATGGCGCCGGCGCCGGCCTGCGCTACGAATTCGGCAATGGCATGTTCGTCAAAGGCAGCTACAACGTGATGGAACTCGACGGCAGCGGCGACGGCGCCGACCCGAGCTTCGATCTGTGGCGCCTGGAACTCGGCTGGCAGCTCGGCGGCTGGTAGGCGCCCGGCGCGGCCGCTTCCGGCGGCCGCACCATACACACCCGGTCAGTCGTCATCGTCCACCGCGGACGGGAACGACTGTCCGGCCTTCGAGTCCGATCCCGCCTTCGCCCCTGTTGCCGCGTCCGCCACCGCCCCGCCGTTCACCGCCTGCTCTGCGGGTTGCTTCAGAATCACCTCGCGATGGGGGAACGGAATGGAGATACCTTCCGCGTCGAAGCGCACTTTCACCGCCCGGGTCAGATCCCAGTAAACGTCCCAGTAGTCGTCGCGCCGTACCCAGGGACGGACCACGAAATTGACCGACGAGTCTCCCAGTTCGTGCAGTCGCACCATGGGCGCCGGCTCCCTCAGCACCTTGTCATGGGCATCGACCACCTCCGCGAGAATACGCTCGGCCTTGGCGATGTCGTCCTCGTAGGATATGCCGAACACCAGATCGACCCGGCGGTTGATCTGCGCCGTGACGTTGCGGATGACCCCGCCCCAGATCTTCGAGTTCGGCACCACCAGCGTTTGATTGTCGAAGGTCAGTACGGTGGTGTTGACCAGGCTCATGTCACGCACCACGCCGAACACGTCTCCGGCCTCGATGGTGTCGCCCACGTCGAATGGCCGGTAGAACAGGATCAGCGCGCCGGAGGCGAAGTTCGACAGCGTGTCCTGCAAGGCAAAACCGATCACGAATCCGGCCACCCCCAGGCCGGCCAGCAACGGGCCCACCGACACGCCGACCTGAGACAACGCCACCAGGAAACCCATGATCCACACCACCCGCCGGGCGGACCGGGAGATCAGGTCCCGCAGCAGTTGCGAGCCGCGAAAGCGCGGTGAGGTGGTTGCCCGCTCCGCCAGCCGGCCCAGCAGGCGGGCGAGCGCGGCCGTCAGAAACAGGATCAGCACCACGGTCAGCAGTTTCACCAGCAGTCCCGGGGCGGTGGAGCCCAGCCAGGCACGCACAGCGGCCATGGCCTTGCTGGTCAGCTCGCCGAGCAGCCGGGCGTCCAGCAGCTGGTCCGAGATCTGGTGCGTGGCGATCACGATCTGCCCACGGTACGCGGACACGTCGATGTCCTGACGATCGAGCACGTCGACCACGTCGTCGAGGTCGGCAGCCAGCGACGTCAGACGGGCCTGGGCCACCGACCGCAGGGCATCGATGTCCGTATCGTCCGGCAGAATCCGTTGCTGTTCGGTCAGCCGGGCGACGTCTTCGGAGGCGACGTCCAGCGACAACGAGATGACTTCGGCGGTGAACTCAAGAATGCCGGTAAACCAGCCGCGAGCCTCGGTCAGACGCTCCGCCGGGAGCTGGAAGCTGCCCATCCATTCCAGGTTGTCGGCATAGGCGTCGAACAGCTCCGCCGCCCGCTGATAGAGCACGTGGCGCCGGTAGTAGATGTTCGCGAGCTCTGCTGGCGCCATCGCCGATTCGTCCGGGGACAGGGTCAACAGTTCCTGCCGGATCCGTTCGATCGATACCCGGACCGCGGTATCGATCTGCTCCAGCAGCGGCGCCACGGCCGCCTCGTAGTCGGCCTGCGAAGCGTCCTGGCTCTGCACCTCGGTGAGGTTACCGGCCAGCGCGTGGGCGGACTGTGCAATCTCGCGCCACACCCGCTCGATCCGCCGGTGCGCAATCCGCTCGTTCAGGCCCGACAGGTCGGAGGTGTCGAAATCGAGCCGGTCCAGCCGGCCCTTGAGCTCCTGGATGTTGTCCAACAGCTGTTCCGGCGAGAGTTGCTCGGGCGAATCCTCGGCGGCCAGACCGGAGCCGGCGGGCGCCAGCAGGGCCATCCAGACGACGGCTGCGACGATGCACTTCTTCAACGCAGGGCTGCTTCGAACTCCGGGGCCGCCCAGCATAACATGCAGGCGCCGCGCCCCGGGCCAGTTACCGGCCGATTCCGGCCGACACATCCCATCGCCGCGCGGCAACGGGTACACTCGAGGTCCCTCGTCACACGCGTGTCAGATGTCGTTACTGATCGCATTCGCGGCGCTCTCCATCGGAGTCTCGTTCCTGTGCTCGGTCCTGGAAGCGGCACTGCTCTCGGTAACGCCGAGCTACATCGCCGCCATGCGCCGCGACGCGCCCAAGCTGGCGCGGCGGCTGCGGCGCCTCAAGGAAGCCATCGACGACCCGCTGGCGGCCATTCTGACCCTCAATACCATCGCCCACACCGGCGGCGCTACCGGGGTCGGCGCCCAGGTTGCGGTCCTGTTCGGCGAGGCCTGGCTGGGGCTCGCCTCCGGCGTCATGACCCTGGCCATCCTGATTCTCTCGGAGATCATTCCCAAGACCATCGGCGCCAGACACTGGCAACGGATCGCGCCGTTACTGCCGGCCATTCTCGGGACCCTGATGACCGTACTGGTGCCGTTCGTGTGGCTGTCGCGGCGGATCACCGGACGCATCGGTTCCTCCGAGGAGGTGGACGTACGCTCCGAGATCAGCGCGCTGACCGAGATCGGCCGGGACCAGCAGGCGCTGGACGACGATGAGCATCAGATCATTCAGAACACCCTGCGCCTGCACCAGATCAAGGTGCAGGACGTGATGACTCCCCGCGCGGTGTGCAAGTTTCTCCCCCCGGACACCACGGTGGGCCGTTTCAAGGCCGAATACCGCCAGCTCCCGTTCTCGCGCTATCCGATCATCGACAGCCACGAGGCGCCGCTCGGCTACGTCCACAAGTCCGACCTCTTGGGGCTCGAGGACGAGGTCCTGGTGAGCACCGTCGCGCGGGCTGCCCGCACCGTCACAGCCACCACCAACATCGACTATCTGTTCGGCGAAATGCTGCGCGAGCGCCAGCACCTGCTGCTGGTTTACGACGACCTGGGCACCTGGGTCGGTCTGGCGACTCTGGAGGACATTCTGGAGACCATCATCGGCCGCGAGATCATGGACGAGACCGACAACGTCTCCAATCTACGCCGCTACGCCAGGCAACGCTGGAGCCGCCGCCTGAAACGCCGGCGCTGAATACCAGCGCATTACAAACCCCATACACGGACGCGCCGCGACGCAGCCAGAATCGGGGCTGCAAATCCGGCCGCGGCCCGCTCGCGTCACCGCCATGCCGGCCCAACCGTTCGCAACCCGCTCTCCACACGGTGACCCATGGACGATCATTACCCCGCCAGCACCAGTCGGATCGACCTGGGTGAACTGACCCGGATCGGCTTCGTTGCGCTGCAGCTTGTCCTGCTCACCGCGGTGGCCGCCGCTTACGAGCTCGAAGGTTCCTCATTCATCAAGCTCATGCAGCTCGCAACCGCCGGTTTCATCGTTCACGCCCTGGCCCCCGAACGGCTGCGTATGCCGATCTTCGGCGCCCTGAGCATGTTCGCCGTCGTATGGATTCTCGGACCCCGGCCAGGCCTGGCGGTGCTCGGCCTCGGCGCCGGGCTGATCGTGCTCTGCAACCTGCCGGTTCGGTTGCCACTCAAGGCCGCGCTGCTGGCGGTCGCGGGGCTGGTGCTCGCGTACCTGCGCATGGCCATGGACGTCGACTGGTACCGGGCGGTGTGGCCGGTACTGGCGTCCATGTTCATGTTCCGCGCCATCGCCTATGTCTACGACACCACCCACGGGGTGCAGCGGGCCGGTTTCTGGCAGTCCATGTCCTATTTCTTCATGTTGCCCAACGTGTGTTTTCCGCTGTTCCCGGTGGTCGACTACAAGCGCTTCGTGCGCAACTATTTCAACGAAGACCGGTTCGTGGTGTACCAGCGCGGCGTCAAGTGGGTGTTCCGCGGCCTGGTGCACCTGGTGCTGTACCGGGTGGTTTACCACTACTTCGCCATGGCGCCGTCCGACGTCTCCGGACTGGCCGACGTGCTGCAGTTCAGTCTTGGCGCGTTCCTGCTCTACCTGCAGGTCTCGGGGCAGTTTCACGTCATCATCGGCATGATGCTGCTGTTCGGCTTCAACCTGCCGGAAACCCATCACCTTTATTACCTGTCGTCGAGCTTCACCGACTTCTGGCGCCGGATAAACATCTACTGGAAAGACTTCGTCATGAAGTTGATCTACTACCCGGTGCATTTCAGTCTCAAGCGTTATGGCGCCACCTTCGCTCTGGTCGGCGCCACTGCGGCGGTGTTCCTGGGGACCTGGCTGCTGCATGCCTACCAGTGGTTCTGGCTGCGCGGCACTCCGCTGCTGGAGTGGCACGACGCCTTGTTCTGGGGCGTACTGGCGGTACTGGTGGTCATCAACTCGATCTGGGAAACCCGCTACGGCCGGGCCCGTTCCATCAGCGGCAGCCATCGCAACCCGGCCCAGATGGCGGCTACCGCCCTCAGTACCCTCGCCACCTTTACCAGCATCTGCCTGCTGTGGGGCCTGTGGTCCAGCGAATCCCTGGAGCAATGGGTCGGCATGTGGCGCTCCACGGGAAGTGCCTGGATCGGCTTCCTGCTGCTGGTTCCGGCGCTGTTCGCGGCCTCCGGGCTGCTGGCCCGCCTCGGCCGCCGGCAGGCGGAGTCGAGCCCGGCCCGGCGCCGCCGCAAAGCCCCGCCGGCAACCTGGCGTTCCGGCGCCGTGACCTCGGCGGCGGCCGCCGGCGCGCTGGTCCTCGCAGTGCTGGTCAACGACGGCATGCTGCCGGCGGACGCCGAAGCCCGCCTGAGCCGGATCACCTCGGTGTCGCTGAATCAGGAAGACATGGAGCGGCGCGAGATCGGTTACTACGAAAACCTGACCCACGGCCGCCACAACAGCGCCTTGTGGCAGGTCTACAACGAACGGCCCGCCGACTGGGACTGGGGCAGTGTGGAAGGTGGCAAGGTGCCCACCGACGATCTGCGCATGGGCGTGATCGGCCCCAACATCGACACCGTGTTCAAAGGCGCGGCCTTGACCACCAATGCCTGGGGCATGCGCGACATCGAGCGCCAACCC
The DNA here is from genome assembly GCA_942491135.1 of uncultured Gammaproteobacteria bacterium. GTDB lineage: Bacteria > Pseudomonadota > Gammaproteobacteria > Pseudomonadales > Azotimanducaceae > UBA7803. The sequence goes on from CALNZS010000017.1 coordinate 596,487, forward strand.
GACAAACCGGAAGACGTCTACCGCGTGGCTCTGATCGGCGCCTCGCACCTGTTCGGTTCCGGGGTGCGGGACGAAGAGACCTTCGCCCGTCTGGTGGATCTGGGCCTCGAGTCGCACCAGGTCGACGGCCGGCAGGTGGAAGTGCTGAACTTCGGTTACCCCGGCGGTGACGCGATCCGCCACACCGTCCACCTGGAAAAACTGGTGCTCGATTTCGAACCCGACGCGCTGATCTATGTGGCTCATACCCGCGAGGCGCTACGGGCCCGGCGTATGCTGGCCCAGGCCATCTCCCGGCAGATGCCCATAGACTATCCGGACCTGGCGGCCCTCGTGGACTCGACCGGGGTTGATGCCGGCATGGACGAAGACACCATCGCCGAGCGCCTGGAGCCCATCGAAGCCGAGCTGATGACCTGGTCGTACCGGCGCATCGCGGCGCAGGCCGACAACCACGGATTCGGACTGTACTGGCTGTTCCTGCCGCGCACCCACGAGCGTCTTTCCCTGGCCGACATCCGCGAAGACGTCGAGCTGGCGGAGTCCGGCGGGTTCCGGACCATTTCCCTGCACGATGTTTATGACGGGCACGACCACGAAGACCTGAACATCGCACCCTGGGATGACCATCCCAACAAGAAGGCACACGAACTGCTGGCGCGCGGGATCCTCGCCAGGCTCATCCAGCCGGACGGCACCCTGCTGTTCGCCAGTCCGCAGGTCGGCTGGCGCTGAGATCCGGCGCTGCCGGCCCGGCCTGGCAGCCGGACCGGCGAGTTACCATCACGGGTGGATGGTGACCTCGCGCATCAGGTACTCACCGGTGATGGTGCGCACTTCCGGATAGGTTTCCGAAATTTCCTGGTTGCGGTCCCGGTTGGCTTCACCCCAGGCCCCCATGAAGGCGTCGTGGCGCGCTTTCGACGGCGCCAGATCTGCGATCGAAGCGTGTTCGATCACCAGCACCAGGTTGAACTCGCCGCTCTCGCTCAGATCGCTGCTGAAAATCCGATAGTCGACGATCTGTCCCAGTTCCTTGGCGACCTCGTTGGCCGCCACCCAGGTCTGTTTCAGACCTTCCAGATAGACCCCTTCCATGTTGGGGTCCACCTTGACCGTGGTCATGGTGTAAACGGTCTCACCAAGGTCGAAGTCTTCGTAGGGTTCCAGTTCTGCCAGGGCGGCGGAGGCGCCCATCAGAACGATGGCGCCAAGTACCAGTCGGGTCTTTTGCATTGTGATGTCCTCGCATGCAGTGATCGATGCGGGCACTCAAGCGCCGGCACGACGGCCCAGCGCCTGATACGACTTCCCCAGGCCCACTGTATACCTCGAAGCCGGGCCTGTCAGAGTACCCGACCCGGCAGATGATCGGCCCAGGGCATGGGCCCGGCAGTTCCCGGCAGACCTGCAGATCTCGACTACGCTCAAGGGACGAGTGTGACCGGCGTCACAACAGGGACGCCGCAGCCAGTTCCCGGCGACGAGGTAGCAACTATGACCACCAATGCCATCGGCACCCTGTCCAGCACCGCGCTTCCCCAGAGGTTTCCCGCCAACCCGGCGGATGCCACCGAACACCCGGCCCGGCGCCGCGCGCCCGGCCCGTCCACGGCGGTCACCGGACTGTTCAATGCCCTGGCCTTGAGCGCCGTGCTGTGGGGCATGGGACTGGCGCTGTGGGCCGCCTGGTAGCGCTACTCTGACCCCTCGGGGTTCTGCCGCAGGACGCCCCGATCGTCGACCCACGCCGGCCGACAGGCGCTCACCGCCGCCGGATCGAGGGTACCGTAGAGGTGCGGAAAGCGTTCCGCGCCGCCCAGCAGATTCTCCCAGCGGATTTCTGCGTCGACGCGCGCCGGATCAATCTCCAGCACCAGCAGATTGCGGCAGCCTCTGAAGTAGCGGCCGGCAACCCCGGCAAGCTGCGCGGCATTACAGCAATGGATGAAACCATGCTCGGCGTAATCCGCCGGCTGGTAGCGCAGGCCGCGCCCGGCCCACGCCTGGTGCGTTGCAATATGAAACAGCGTCTCGCTCATCCGGTCTTCACACGCTCTGCCATCGATCGCGTCGGTTTGCCCATGTCGTCCCGACAGCGCATAGTCTGCGCATCCGCGCTCTGCCATTCACTACGACCAGGAACCCTACCCCATGGCAGCAAGTCAGTTCGAGACGTTGACGTTCGATGCCGCCGGCGGCATCGGCCGGCTGATGCTCAATCGGCCGGACCGACTCAATGCCATGACCAACCGGATGGTGGTCGAAACCCACGATTGTCTGGAGCAGGCCGCGGCCCGGGAGGACCTCAGGGTGATCATCCTCTCCGGCGAAGGCCGGGGATTCTGTCCCGGCGCCGACCTCAAGCACTTTTCCGCGGGCGAGCCGGACATTGCCACCGAACCACAGCACTTCCGGGTGCCGCTGCTGCTGCACGAGATGCCCCAGGTGACCATCGCCGCCATCAACGGCCCCTGCGCCGGTGCTGGATTCGGCTGGGCCTGCGCCTGCGACCTGCGCTTCGCCGCCCGCTCCGCCACCTTCAACAGCGCGTTCCTGAACGTGGCGTCCGCCGGTGACATGGCCGGTCCCTGGACTCTGTCCCGCCTGGTCGGCGCGGCCCGGGCTCGGGATCTGTACTTCCTGCCGGAGAAGTTCAGCGCCGACGATGCCAGCGGCTGGGGCCTGGTCAGCCGCGTTTTCGACGACCACCTGTTCCGGACCGAAATCGAGGCCGTGGCCAGACGCCTGGCCAATGCCTCGCCCCATGCCCTGCGCACCATGAAGCAGAACTTCCTCGATGCCGAGCGTCTGGATCTGTCCCGCTACGTCGACGTGGAGACCGAACGCCACCTCGAGGTCATGGCTCACGACGATGCCCGGGAAGCTTTCCGAGCATTCGTCGAGAAACGCCCCCCGGTGTTCAAGGGAACCTGACTTGCCTGATTAGCGCACGGCCGCTCACCCGAACGGCCGATACCGCGACCCTCGAAATGCGCGCACAATGCGCGCTCGACAGAAGTGCTCCGTTCGAAGACCGTCACCGGGGGATTCGGCAATGCACCTCACTTCGTCGCACGCCCGACCGCTCGTACTTCTGACCCTGCTGCTGCCGGGCCAGACGCCGGCTCAGCCGGCGGACAACGAACCGCTGCCGGAGGCTGGCGCGGACATACTGCGGCTGCCACTGTTCGAACCGGTGACCGACCGTCTGATCACCGACAACGAGTTCCGTCTTGCCCGGGTTCCCGGAGCAGCCCAGGGAGAAGCCGCGCTTGCGTCCATGCGGCTGCAACGCTCGTGCCAGGAAGACGAGGCTCCGGGCACCCGCGCCCTGGAACTGGTCGACCGCCGTTTGCGCACTATCGACGACCGGACCTACCTGATCGCGGCCACGCCCCGCCGCGAGGATCTGGTCCGGGCCCTGCAGGGTCCGGCCGACCGGGTCTGCCTGCGCCTCCACTACACGGTCGACGGTGCCCGGCATACCGACCGGTTTCCACTGCAGGTGCCGAGCAAGGTGCTCGCCTACGTGGTCGCCTTCGGCTTTCTGGCGCTGTTCCTGCTGCTCATGAGGACGGCGAAGAGCGATCCGTTCAAACCCGATGAAGCGTTCGCCAACGACATCTGCCGGGACCGCTGGCAGGAACAGAACCAGTGGGCCAAGCGCTTCCTGAAGTTTCCCCTGACATTTGCCATCACACCCATGGGGTCGTACAGCATCTCCCTGACTCAGGCGCTGCTGTGGACCTATCTGACCGTATTCATGAGCGTGTACATCTACTGGCTGTACGGCTCGCTGCTGGACCTGACCCCGCAGATCCTGGCGATGCTGGGCATCGGCGGCGCCACCGCGGTGGCCGCCAAGATCAATGCCGTTTCGAAGAGCTACCAGCTTCCGGAGAAGTACCTGAAGCTGATCGATCGCCGGCGGGTCCCGCAGTTACGGGATCTGATCTCCACCAACGATCGGCCGAATCTCTTCAAGTTTCAGATTCTGGCTTTCACGCTGATTGCCGGCGGCTTCGTCCTGCTGGAGACGCTGCAGACCTTCCGGATACCGGAGATACCGGACAGTCTGGTAGCCCTGATGGGGCTCAGCACCGTGGTTTATCTCGGCAACGAGGTCTCCGCCCAGAGCGTCTGGGATCAGATCCGCACCCGGGTGCAGGGCATCGAGCAATTCGCCCGGGACCACAACGCGCCCATCGCCACCACCACGGATCTGGAAGCCCTCCAGGGGGAGGGCGCTCAGATGGTCGACGCGCTGAAAACCGCTCTCAAGAGCGTGTACGGCTGAGCATCCGGGTCGGTCCGGCGCGCGGTCACAAGGACACCAACATGGCACAGGCACCGCACCACGTATACTTCGTCCACGGCATCGGCCGACACTCCAGGGACTGGATAGACGACAAGGAAGCGTCCGGTGAGGGGCGCAGCCTGCGCGAGGAGATCGCAAACGCCTGGAAGCCGTACGCGCAGAACGGCCGCTTCGGCGCTTTTGCCGACGAGCTGGATCTGGTTTCGCTCAGTTACGACCACGTCTTCGAGGCGCTCTATGCGCAATGGGAAACCGAGGTCGCAACGCTGAAGACCCACCTGGCGGCCTTTCCCGGCGCGGCTGCGGAGCTCGACCCGCTGGTGCGGATCGCGGAGGCGCCGGCCAGTGGAACCGCGGATGCCGAGTTCTTCTACACCCATGTCCTGGATCTGCTGTGGTACTGGGGCAATTCGCTGGTGCAGGGCAAGATCGTCGCCGAGGTGGCGGAGCAATTACTGACAGAGATCAGCAAGCACTATGGCAAGCCGGGACACTCCTTCTCTATCGTGGGCCACAGTATGGGGACCTCGGTGGTACACAAGGTGCTGCAGGCGCTGTGGACCCAGCCCGAATACGACGGGCGGCTGGAGGCCGGCCGCTCTTTGAGCGCGGTGCTGAAGTTGCGCCTGCTGATGCAGGTCTCGAACACCAGCTTCGTGCTGTCCGCCGACGCCGCCGGCCACTACCGGACCCTGGTCAAACCCAGCTCGATAGCCAACCGGGGCGTGTGCGCCACCATGGCCAACGTGTCCAATGAGTTCGACCTGATTTCCGAGACGATACCGTTCGACCCACCCCGCGATGAGTGGCTGGACGCTCACTCCCAGATCGACGACTGTTATCTGAACATCCGGACCCGGCGTCTGACGGCGCCGAACGTCCACGCCATCACCCACTACTTCCAGAACCCGCTGGTCCACCAGCCGTTCTTCGAGCGGGTACTGCAGCGGAGAATCCCGGTGGCGCTCAAGCGCCGGGCCCTGGACGACTTTCAGGCCGCCAGCCCTGCCGGGCGCTTCAAGCTGCTCAAGCAGCAGCTCGATGGTCTGGCAAGCCGCGACACGTCGTCCCGGCCCCGATACGTCACCGCGGCCCGGGAGTTCGTCGATCTGGTCCGCTCCTTCGACGGGTCGGTGGCATGAGCGCGGCGCGAACGCTGCTGCGGCTCCTGCAGCTTGCACTGCTGACGCTGCCGGTGACTGTCCGGGCCGACTGTGTTGCGGACATCGACGCCCCCGGCGCGGAAGCACTGTGGGACACGTTGACCGGCGCCGCCGTCTTCAACTGCCGCCGGGCATCGGTCCAGGCGCAACTGGACCGGCTGCAACCGGTTCGCCGAGGCGAACCGGATCTGGATCAGCTCTTCACCGTCTGGCAGGCCCTGGCGGCAGACTGGGACGGCGCCCAGGCGGGCGCCGACGCAGCGCTCCGGGATCTGTATGCCGGTCTGGGGCAGCGGGCCGCCCTGGCGGCCCGCCATCTTCGCGACGGTCAATCCGCGCTGCAGGACGTCTCCCGGGCCTCGGCGTGGCGCATCGACAATTCCGGCGCCCTGGGCCCGATGGCGGGCACCGGCGACGATCTGGTGGCGCCGGGCGTTGCCGTGGAACGCCTGCTCACCGAGGCCTGTGCCGCCGAAGGCGCAGAATGTCCCCGGATTCTCGCCCGGGCCGACGAGATACTGGCGCAGATCATGCTGGCCGGCAGCATCGGCGCCATCCTCGGCCAATCCACGATCACCGGACTGCTGGACAAGGTCGCCGAGGTAAATGCCGACTGGGATCGTTTCCTGTTCGACAGCAAGCCCATGTATCCGTGGTCGTTATGGCTGACCGACCGGGTGAACCGGCGCCGTGCGAGCTACCAGCGCCGGCACGGGCTGCTGGAGCCGCCGGACACCCAGTATTTCCTGCTGCATCCCGCGCCCGGCTTCGCCTACACCGGCGCCGCCGATGACGGCGACCAGCTCGCACCCACGGTCTACGTGGAGCTGCTCGGTTTCAACCGCTGGCGGGCCCGTTACCTGACCGGCGTGTCCGCCATCGTCGAGTACGCCGATCGCGCCGGCGTCGAGGACACGAGTTACGGCGCCCTTTTCACCTTCGCCAACCGCTACAGCATCGGCATCACCACCGGCGGCGGCGACATCGGTGTGACCCTCGGCCTCGATCTGGCCAACCTGTACCGCGAGCGGCTGCAACCGCAGATCAGCCGGATCCGCTCCGCCGCTGACTAAACGACGTCACCGCCTCCATCCACGGGACAGAACTTGGGGGTCAGGTCCAGCACCTGCAGCAGCCGGCCGAAACCGATGTACTGTCCGGCCATCATGCCCAGTTCCAGAATCTCCGGCTCACTGAACACTTCCCGCAGCCGGTCGAAAAAGGCGTCATCGATGTTGAGGTGATCGTTGGCCAGCGCACTGGCGAACTCGACGGCAAGCGCCTCCCGACGCGTGAACGAAGTGCCGTCGCCATCCAGGTCCGAGATCTTGTCTTCGGTCAATCCGTTTTCCATCGCCGATGGAAATCGTGCGCCCAGTCACGTGAAGCAGTCGTTGAGCCGGGCGATCTTCAGCCGCACCAGTTCCTTCAGGGACGGCTCCAGCAATCCGCCGTTGTGCGCCGGGTAGTAGAACTGGAAATAGCTGTTGAAGAAGTCCTGGTGTTGCGCCAACCCTCTCAGGACCGACGCGTCGGCGCCGCTCGCCTCCGTAGCCTGAACCTGAGAGCGCACGCCCTCGGTGAGCTCCTCGTCCGGCAACAGTCGGATCCTCGCCATATCGAGCCCCTGTTTCTGATGAATGCTTCAAGGTCGCCTCCGCCCGCCGCGATGTCAATGCCAATGGCGCGGGGCAATGGATCACGGCTACACTCGTGCGCCAGGGAGGGACCGGAACCGCCATGACCAGCACCGAGAAACGCACCTTCTGCCGGGTCTGCGAACCGGCCTGCGGTCTGATCGCGACCGTCGAGAACGAGCAACTGGTGGCGCTGCGCGCCGACCGTGAGCACCCCATCTCCAAGGGCTTCGTGTGCAACAAAGGCATCTATGGCCTGGACGTGCACAACGACCCGGACCGTCTGCGGGTGCCACTGAAGCGGGTCGGGCCCGGGGAGTTCCAGGCGGTCACCTGGGACCAGGCGCTGGAAGAAATCAGCACCCGACTGGGCGCCATTCAGGCCCGCTCCGGCAACTCGGCGCTGGCCAGCTACAGCGGCAATCCGGGCGCCTTCAACAGCCTGCAGGGGCCGAGCCAGGGGAGTTTTCTGCTGCAGGCCGGGGTGCAGAAGTTCTTCAGCTCCGGCACCCAGGATTGCGCCAACAAGTTTGCCGGCAGCCACGCCGTCTTCGGCACCCGCACTTTGCATCCGCTGCCGGACATCGACCACTCCGACTACATCCTCATCATCGGCGAGAATCCGGCGGTGAGTCACATGTCGTTCGTGTCGATTCCGCACCCGATGAAGCACCTGAAAGAGGCCGAGGCGCGCGGCGCCACGGTGCTGTACGTCAATCCGCGGGAGATCGAATCGGCGCGTACCGCGGGCCGGGTCCTGAAGATCCGCCCGGACACCGACGTCTACCTGCTGGCAGCACTGATCCACGAGATCGACCAGGGCCCCGGCTTCGACCAGGCGGCCAGCCGGCACGGCAACCGGCTGGAGGAACTGCGCGCGTTTGCGTCCGCGTACCCGGCGGAGCGGGTGGCGCCGATCACCGGCATAGCAGCGCCGGACATCCGGCAACTGGCTCTCGATTTTGCAGCCGCCGGATCCGCGTGCGTACACATGTCAACGGGCGTCAACATGGGCCGCCAGGGCACCCTCGCCTACTGGCTGGTACACATGCTGTCCCTGGTGACCGGTAACCTCGGCCAGCGCGGCGGTAACTTCTACTCCCTCGGCTTCTACGAACGGGCACCGGCAGCCGGCAGGATGGCCTCGGAAGCGTTCGTGGACACGCCGTTCGGCACCATCCGCAAGCCCGGCGGCGGCATCAGCCTGCCCGGCAACCTGATGGCCGACTACATCCTGAACCCGGACGATCCGGTCAAGGCACTGTTCGTGAGTTCCGGCAATCCGGTGCTTTCCATCGGCGGCGAGGCCCGGATGCGCGAAGCACTGGAGGGTCTGGAACTCCTGGTCTGCATCGACATCTACCGCAACGCAACCGCCGAATACGCCCACTATGTGCTGCCGGCGGCCGGCGCCTTCGAGCGCGAAGACATCAACCTGACGGGCCTGGGCCTGCAGTTCGAACCCAGCGTGCAGTACACCGAGGCGGTGGTCCCTCCCGGATTCGAGCGCAAACCCGACTGGTGGATCTGGGAGCGCCTGGCCCAGCAGATGGGCTATCGGTCCGCCTTCGACGACACGCCGGAGCCCGACCTGTGGGGCCGCGTAGACGCCATGCTGCGATCCCGCGGACATTCCTTCGCCGAACTCAAAGCCGAGCAGATCATCGCGCTCGAACGCTCCAGCCCGGAAGAACTGCTGGCCCGGGTGCAGCACGACGACCAGCGTGTGGACTGCTGCCCGCCGATTTTCGCCGACGCCATCGAGCGCATGGCGCACATCTTCGACGAACTGGCCGCCGAGCCCGCCGATCAGCTCAAGCTCATCAGCAAACGCGACGGCTACATGATGAACAGCTGGTACTCGAACGTCGCCAAGCTCAAGCACCGCGACCGTGGTGAGAGCCAGCTGTTCATGCATCCCGATGACGCCCGCCTGCGGCAACTTGCGGAAGCCGACCGGGTGCGCGTGGTCAGCCGCCACGGCAGCCTCGAGACCCGCCTCAAGCTATCCGACGACCTGATGCCCGGCGTGGTCGCCATGACCCACGGCGGCGGCCACGCCCGCACCCCGGGCATGCGCGTCGCCAATGGATCACCGGGCGCCAACTGCAACGTGCTGCTGCCGTCCGGCGCTGGCAGCTACGAACCGCTGTCCAGCCAGGCCCACATGACCGGGGTCGCCGTCGAGGTCACCCGGGCCGGCGCCTGAACCGGCAGAAAATTCCGGGTGATGGCAAAAATCACCGGTCACAGCGGTTGCCATCGCGCTTCGAGTGTCGCCACCCGGCAACACTCCGGCTCCCCTTGCTGTGAGAAAAGCGCGGACGACGGGGCTCTGCGCTCGCTGGCAGGGGTCTTGCTACCTCCTCACTGACATTCGCCAGACAAGGCACGGAGGTTTGTCATGACTCACGGAAAAATCGAAGCGAAACGGATCAGAACGATGACCGGGGTCGGCCTGGCCGCCGCATTTGCGGCGCTGGTCGGCTGCAGCGAGGATCGGGCCAGCTACGCCGATCAGGATCAGGATCGTCTGCCCACCACCCCCGCGACCGAACAAGCGGCCCCACCGGGCTACTCGGGCCAGACCGGCTTGAGCCAATCCGGGACGGGTCAGGGCGGGACTGACCAGACCGGGACCACCCAGCCCGAGACCGGCCAGCTCGAGTCCAGTGACATCGAACGCACCGAGTTCGCCGCGTTCGACACCAATTCGGACGGTATGCTCACGGAACGGGAGTTCGATTCGGACGATGCCCGGAGCCAGGTCAGCTTGAAGAACATGTCCTTCGCCCAGATCGACCAGAATGCCGATGGTTCGATCGATGCTCAGGAGTTCGAGAGCGCCCGGGCGGTCAGCGATCCTGACGCCCCGCGTGGTCTGACGCTGGACGAGCGCCCCCGCGAGTAACGGTCTCGCAGCGTTCGGCCGCGACGAAACGGAACGTATGCGGGACCACACCCGGCGTGCGGAACGGAAAGGCGCGGCCGAACACCCACAGGTAGCCGGCGAACCCGACACTGCGGGCGCCGGCATGTCTGTTGGCGTTGAGCGACGGATAATTGTGCGTTTCCACAAAGCCCACCCCGGCCTTGAGGCCCTCACGGTGACAGACCTGGTCGCCATAGCGGGTCAGCAGGCCGGCCAGCCGCTGGCCGCGATAGGCCGGCATGGTATGCATCTTGTAGGTGTACCAGTAAGGCGCCTGAACCTGTACCGCAACCCGGTCGTCGTGCGGCGCGCGGGAGAACGAACGCCACACGTAGGCCACGATCTCGTCCCGGTCGAAGGCGGCGATGCAGACGTCGCCGCGCGCTTCAGCCTGGTCGAGGAACGCCGGGGACAGCCCGCTGGCATGCCCGGACGCGGCGGCCGCTCTCAGTTCGTCGAACCGCGCCAGCCGGATCTGCGGGCCGTCGCCCGCCGGCAGGTCCACGGGAACCACTGACAGGTCCCGGACCAGGACCCGGCACAGCACCAGGTGCGACCGAAGCCGATTGGCGATGCTGGCCCAGGCCCGGGCCAGCGGCTCTTCCCCGGAGCCCGACATCGGCACGCCTCAGAGGTTGCGATGACACTTCATGTCTGGAGGCTAGCAGAGACGTGGAATTCGGCACGTTATGGCGCCGCCGGGTGGGACTCAGGGCGCGATCAGATGCACCTGGACGCTGCGGCTGCTGCCGTCGGCGCGGCGCAGATGGTAAGTGCCGATGCCGCTTTCACTGATGCGCACGGAGTCGCCGGCCCGGATGTCCGTGCGCTGCGCGGTGACCTGCCGCCACAGATCGCCGGCGCTGGTGCGATACCAGCGGCGTCCTGCGGTGTCCAGACCGGCGCTTTCGATGGTCACGGCGGCCGGTTCCGCGGACGCCACGGCGGGCGGGTCGGCGGACGGGTCGGCCGGTTCCGCGGACGCATCTGCCACCGGCGCCGGTTCACCGGCGGCCGGCGGGCCGTGCAGGCGGTCGTAACAATCCAGGCGCTCGAGCGGATCGGCAGTTGCCTGACAATCCGACACGTCCGCGGCGTGTCCCGGGCTCATCGCCGTGAGGCTCGACACGACCGCCAGAGCGGCAACGAAACGCTCGCCCAACATCCTCTCCTTTCCTGCTGCGCAAGACCCATCATGCCCCATCGGATTCGCGCCCTCGACAATCTTTTTAGAATACGTTCTACTCGCTCTGCGCGGGTGACCAGTCTCTGAGGGGAGATCACCTCGTCAATCCAGCCCGCGCCCGGTCCTGAGCCGTACGTCTTGCGCGCCTGGCGCAGCGTTCAGGTCACCGGCCGACCCGCAGCCAGAACTACGACTGCGGGCACAACAACAGAACGGGAGAGAGTACATGCCAGCAAGCAAGTTGCTACGTGTTTCTATATCGCTCGCGACCGCGACCGGAGTCCTGGGCTCAGCGACGGTCAACGCCGCATCGTCTGCCGACCAGGGCCCCATCGAGGAAGTGATCGTTACGGGTTCCTACATTCAGCGATCCAGTTTCGATTCCTCCTCGCCACTGGACCTGATCGGTCAGGAGGACATCGCCAAGTCGGGCGCGATATCGATCAAGGACATCGCCCAGAACCTGACCTACAACCTGGGGTCGGAGAACTTCCCCGATACCCTGCGCTCCGGCGCCACCACCGGTACCGAAAACCTCAACCTGCGTGGTCTGGGACTCAACTCCACGCTGGTGCTGATGAACGGCCGCCGCCAGGCGGAGGCCCCCAACCTGACCAACGACGGGGTCGCCTTCGTCGATACCGCCTCCATGATGCCGACCATCGCCATCGAGCGGATGGAGGTGCTGAAGGACGGCGCCGCGGCACTCTACGGCTCGGACGCCATCTCCGGTGTGGTCAACTTCATCACCCGCAGCGATTTCCGTGGTTTCGAGTTCCAGGCCGACTACCAGACCATCACCAGCGCCGAGGACTACGACCGGCCCCGGGACTGGAACATCCAGGGCATCGTCGGTTTCGGTAACGAGCGCGGCAACGCCGTGCTGGCGGCCAGCTGGCTGGACCGCAGCGAGATGCCGATGTACGCCAAGGACTTCACCTTCGCCGGCGGCCTGTCGGGTTTCGGCGCGCCGGGCTCGGTGTTCGTCGCCCAGGGCGCGGACGAAAGCGACGCCGCCTTTGCGGCCCGCTCCTCGGCGTTCGAGGCGACCACGTTCGATCCGGCCATCGCCGGCGGCGCGGACTTCGACTGCGCCAACGTTCCACAGGCGCAGGGCGGCAAGAACTCCAACGGCAACCGGCCCACTACCCTGCTCCAGGCCAGTGGCGACCGTTGCTACGTGGACTTCCTGCCCACCCAGTCGATCATCGATGCGGAAACCCGCATTCAGCTTTTCGGCCAGTTCTACTACCTGATCGACGAAGCCAACGAAATCGAGGTCTTCGGTGAATTCCACTCGGCGTCCAACGACGTCATGCGTGGCAACTCGCCGAGTTACGGGTTCGTCAGCGCCCCCACGGTTCCGGTCAGCAATCCGGGCCTGCGCAACGACGCCTTCCAGCGGGGTCTCGGCGGCGCCGAACTCATCGACGATGCGGCGGCTCAGGCACTGGGTTTCGACGATGCCGTGGCGGCCGCGGAAGCCAACCCCCTGGTCGGCCCCACGATCACCAACATTCGGCCCTATAACGGCATTCCCGAAGACACCTATTTCGATGGCTCCCGGGTTGCCAACGCGGGCCAGATCGAACGGGACAAGACCCACCTGGTCACGGGGCTGCGAGGCAACCTGCCGGGCACCGACCGCTGGAACTTCGAAATCGCCGGCACCTGGAGCGAACAGCAGTTTTCCGGCTTTACCGCCTACGACACCAACAATCCGAACATGCTGGATGCCCTGCAGGGCTTTGGCGGCCGGGACTGCAATCCCGCCACCACGGCGCCCGGTGACGCCAGCGGCGGCTGCTACTACCTCAATCCTTACGGCAGTGCCTACCTGGCCGATCCCAGTGACGTGGGACCCAACGGACTCTACAACGCCACCGAGCTGTACCGGGACATGGTCGATCCCATCATCGCCACGGTGGAACAGGACCTGTGGGTGATCGAAGGCAACGTGTCCGGCACGCTAATGGAACTGCCGGCCGGTGACCTGGGTATCGCCGTCGGCGCCCAGTATCGCGACCAGAGCTTCAGCTCCGTTCCGTCGGGCACCGGCGCCAACTTCGACTTCTCGTTCGTGGTGGGTCAGGAACCTTTCGACGTGGAACGCGACGTGTACGCGGTGTTCGCCGAGGCGCTGGTCCCGGTCACCGACTTCGACTCCGCCATCGGCGCACTGGAACTGTCCCTGGCGGTCCGTTACGAAGACTACGGCGGCGGCACCGGTGACACCACCGATCCGAAGATCGCCTTCATGTGGAACCCGACCCAGGATCTGGCCATCCGGGGCTCGTTCCAGACTTCCTTCAAGGCGCCGGGCCTGGCGCAACTCGGCGGTTCCAGCACCTCGCTCAACAATGTGCAGCAGGACCCGTTCGATCCCACCTCGGTGCGGGTATTCGTGCCCGGCATTGCGGTCGGTAACCCGAACCTGGCGCCGGAAACGGCCGACGTCTACAACGTGGGCTTCAACTGGGAACCCACCAGCGGCGCCATGTCGGGTTTCAGCATCGAGATGGATTACTGGTCGTTCGCCTACGATGACGCCATCAAGAAGGAGTCCAACACCTCGGTAATCGACGCCTTCGTGGCTGGCGACCCAGCCGCCCAGGACAAGATCACCCTCGATGGCCTCGGCAACATTGCGGTCATCCGCTCCGAGTTCATCAATGCCGCGTCGGTGGACACCGCGGGCATCGATCTGTCCCTGGGCTACTCCCTGGACTCCGGTAACGCCGGTCTGTTCGACCTGTTCTACAACATGACCTACCTGACCGAATACGAGTTCCAGGAGTCTCCCACCGCACCTGTGGTGGACGGGCTGGGCAAGCGCAACTTCCAGACCGTCGGCGCACCGGCGCCGGAGTGGCGCGCCAACGTGGGCGTCGACTGGCTCCGCGGCAACCACAGCGCCAACCTGACGGTGCGCTACACCACGGACTACGAAATGAGCTCGACTCCCTCGGCGCTGATCGCCGGCTTCAACGGCAGAACGCCGAATGCGGCCATCGACGATTTCATGACCGTAGACGTGCAGTACTCGTACCAGTTCGGGGAACTGTTGGGCAGCAGCGGACCGATCCTGACCATCGGCGCGCTCAATCTGTTCGACGAGGATCCGCCCCGGCTGGACGACGGCCCGGGATACGATTCCAAGATCCACGACCCGCGCGGTCAGGTACTCTACGGCCGGATCAAGTTCGCGCTGTAACCTCGAAAGCCGGGGGTGGGCTCTGCCCATCCCCGGCCTCGTTCAGCCAGTCAACGACGCTGTCAATAATGGGGCGGTGGCGGCTCCGGTGAGGCGTCGTCGTCACCGGATTGCTCGGCCATCATCCGGATCCACGCCTCCAGCCGGTCGAGCCGCGCCTGCTGGGCAATCAGCGCGTCGCTCAGTTCCCGCAGCGTGTCTTCCTGAAAGGCGAGCTTTCCTTCCAGCGCCTCGAGGCGCGATTCGTCGTTCATGGGTTCTGACTCCTCACTGCGGCCCGGAGCGGGCTTCGAGTTCTTCCCAGCGCGCGTAAGCCTGCTCCAGCTCCGCGTCCACGTCGGCGAGCAGGGCCATGGCGGCGGCGATGGTCTCCTTCGGCTGCTGATAGAAGCCGGGGTCGGCGGCCGCGGTCTGCAGGTCACTCTGCCGGCGCTCCAGGGACTCGATCAGATCCGGCAGCGCCTCGAGTTCCCGTTGTTCCCGGTAACCGAGCTTGCGGGCCTTGGCCGGCGGCCTTGCCGATTCGGTTGCCGGTGCGGCGGCCGTCGGCGCCGCCCGGGGACGGCTCGCTGTGGTGTCCGGCGCGCGGGAACTCAGGTAACGCTGCCAGTCGCTGTAGCCGCCAACGTGCTCCTCCACTCGACCGTGGTCCGTCAGCACCAGGGTGCTGGTCACGGTCCGGTCGAGAAAGGTACGGTCGTGACTCACCAGCAGCAGGGTGCCGGTGTAGTTGCTCAGCAACTCCTCCAGCAGTTCCAGCGTTTCCACGTCCAGATCGTTGGTCGGTTCGTCCAGCACCAGCAGATTGGCGGGCCGGGCGAACAGCTTGGCCAGCAGCAGCCGGTTCCGTTCGCCGCCGGACAGGGCGCTCACCGGCGAACCGGCCCGGGCCGCCGGAAACAGGAAGTCCGCGAGGTAGCTGATCACGTGCCGCGGCTTGCCGGCGACCTCGACCTGATCCGACCCTTGCGCCACGTTGTCGCGTACCGACCGCGATTCGTCGAGTTGGACCCGCTCCTGATCGAAGTAGGCGACCTCGAGGCGGGTCCCCTGGCGGATGGAACCGGCGTCGGGTTGTAGATCCCCGAGCAGCAGCCTGAGCAGAGTGCTCTTGCCGCTGCCGTTGCGGCCGATGATGCCGATGCGGTCGCCGCGCAGGATCAATGTCGAGAAGTCGCGGATGACCGGGTCGCCGCCATAACCGAACTGAACGCCGCTGGCCTCCACCACGAGCCGGCCGGAACGGTCGCCGCTGGCCAGGTTCATGCTCACCTGGCCAGGGCGTTCCAGGCGCGCGGCGCGCTCCCGGCGCATCTCCTCCAGGCGCCGCACCCGCCCTTCGTTGCGGGTCCGGCGCGCTTTGATGCCCTGGCGGATCCACACCTCCTCCTCGGCCAGCGTCTGGTCGAACTTGCGCTCGGCATTGGCTTCGGCATCCAGCAGCGCGGCTTTGCCATTCAGATAGGCGCCGTAACTGCCGGGAAAGGAACGCAGCACGCCGCGGTCGAGCTCGATGATGCGGGTGGCCAGGCGGTCGATGAAGGCCCGGTCGTGGCTCACGAACAGCACTGCGCCCGGATACTCCAGCAGCGCCGCCTCGAGCGCTTCGATGGAGGCGATGTCCAGATGGTTGGTGGGCTCGTCCAGCAGCAGCAGGTCGGGTTCGCCGACCAGCGCCTGGCCGAGCATGGCGCGGCGCCGGATACCGCCGCTGCACTGGGCCATCAGCGCATCCGGCGGCAGCCCCAGGCGGTCGATGACGGCATCGATCCGCTGGGAGCCTTCCCAGGCGCCTTCGCGCTCGACCTGCTCCTGCAGCCGGCCGAAGGCTTCCAGGGTCTGCGGGTCGACAGCACTCCCGAGTTCGCTCAGCTTCTGACTGGCCGCGTGGTAACGGCCCAGCAGGTCGCTGAAGTTGCCGAGTCCGGCGGCGACGATCTGGAACAGGGTCGAGGAAGCCGCATCGGGCACCTCCTGCGCCAGTTTGGCAATCCGCAGACCATCGCGGCGCCAGATGGTGCCGGAATCCAGCGCCTGTTCTCCGGCCAGCACGTTGAGCAACGACGACTTGCCCGTGCCGTTGCGGCCAACCAGGCACAGACGCTCGCGGGCCTCGATGCCGAGCGCGGCGTCATCGAGCAGCGGCACATGGCCAAACGCGAGATCGCCGTTCTGGATGCGAAGCAGGGGCATGGTCGGTCACTCACCTGCCGCGTGTATTCAGGCGGCGCCCAGCCTCAGAACCCGGGCCGCGTTGTCGTGCATCCATTTCTGTCGGACCGCATCATTCTTCGCCAGGTCTTCCGCCTCGTTGATGAGCACTTTGAGGGGGATGCCCTGGGTGCTCCAGCCGCTGGCAAAAACGATCTGATCCTGGAGTTCCCGGTTGGCGCCGGCCAGCAATACGTCATAGCCGCTGCCGGGCCTGACCATGTTACGTGGGCGCACGCAGGACAGATCGATGAAGACGCTGGGGTGGCGGCGGGCGACCGCGACCAGTTCCTCGACCCAGGGCCAGCCGCCCAGACCGGCCACGATGTTCAGGTCGGGGAAGTCGCAGGCGATCTCGTCCAGGTAGGCGGGCCGGGACAGATCCATCGGCCTGTCGGTATACAGGTGCAGTGCCGACGTGATCCGTACCGGAACGTCCAGTTCCACGCACTTGGCATAGAACGGATAGTACTTCTTGTGATTCGAGGGCAGGTTCTCGCGGAATCCCGAGACCACGAGACCTTTGAATCCCAGTTCCCTGACCGTGCGCTCGAATTCCTTCACGTCGTCCATGCCCTCGTGCGGGCTGGACCGGTAGAAAGGCATCAGCCTGTCGGGGTACCTGCGGGCAATGGCCGCTCGATCTTCCACGGACGACCACATCCCGGTGGTTCCGATACAGCCGACCTGAACGCCGGAGTCGTCCATCATCTGAATGAACCCCTCATCGGTCATCATGTCTTCCATGACCTTGTCCAGAATCATCAGCGCCGCATCGATGTAGCCCTTCGTGCGCACGGTCTCGTCGAACGCCTCCGGGGTCATGCCGAGCATGCGGGCCCAGGAATTGCCGAACAGCTTGAAGTAGCCCCGATGGACGAAGCCGCCGCCGGACCGGAGCAGCTTCTCGGTTTCTGCCCGAACCGCTGCGGTGGGAGAATCACACTCGAAATCGATGACCATCTGCTGCTTATCTTCCTTGCCGGTGAGCTCTGATCAGGCCCACGGTCTACTTTCCTTCCGGGATGAGCAGCACGCGGCCGAAAGCCTTTCGGGATTCAATGTAGGCATGGGCCTGGGCGGCCTCCGCGAGTCCGAAGCGCCGGTCGATGACCACCTGAAGTTCTCCCCGGCCTACCTCCGCGATCAGCCGTGCCACGTTGGCACGCGCCCGTTTGCCGTTGTTCATCAGCTCGGCGCCCTGGTAATAACTCACGAACGTCTTGTTGGATCCCGCCAGGACCGAAAAGTCGGGTTTGTAGGTATCACGGCCGGCCCCGCCCATCGCCACGATCCGGCCCCGATAGGCGGCCGCCCGCAGGCTCTTCTCGAGATTCTGCCCGCCGATGGAATCGACGATCAGATCGGGCCCCTTGCCGCCAGTCAGTTCCCTGACCGCCACCTCGAAATCGACGCGGGTGTAATTGATGCCTTCGTCCAGCCCGTAGGCCTTGAGGCGCTGCAACCGTTCGTCCGACGAGGCGGTGGCCAGGACCCGTGCCCCGGCCCGTTTCGCCAGTTGAATACCCGCCAGCCCGGTGCCGCTCGCGCCCGCGTGTATGAGCACGGTTTCTCCGCGTTGCAGCCGGCCGAACTCGAACAGCGAATCATCCGCGGTTCCGAAGGGAATCGGAATGCAGGCTGCCACTTCGAAGGGCATGTCATCCGGAATCGGCCAGGCCGATAGCGCGTTGACCGCCCGCAGACTGGCATGGGAGCCGCCGTTGGCGACCGTCGTCACCCGCTGTCCGACGTGACGATCCTCGACAGCCTCGCCAACTTCGACAATGGCGCCGGCGGCCAGATAACCACCACAGTACGGCACCGGCCCAGCCGGGCCGTGACTGCGCGCCAGGACATCGCCGCCCTCGATACTCACGGCATGCACCTCGACCAGAACGTCTTTCGGCCCCACTCCGGGGTCGGGAACCGATTCGAACTTGAGGACTTCGGGGCCTCCGCCCTCATAGTAGACAGCCGCTTTCATGGTAATGCGCCCGGGGGCCCTGAGTTGACCGCGAGAACGCGAGCCTAGCACACCTGCCAGGCCTGGGATGGCACGCGCCAATCGGCGTATAGTGATCGTCGGGAAGAGGAGGCAGGCGATGAATCTCGAGAAGGTCGTCTTCGGTTTCTTCATCGTGCTGGCGCTGACCCTGAACGCCGCGTTCGTGGTGGGCGAGTTCGATAATCCGGAGTATCACAACCTCTGGGTCCTGTTCGCCGCGGTCGTGGTCAATCTGATGGCCACCGCGCTCAAGCTCGGTGACCGGTCCCAGGTCGGCGCCCTGCTGCTGGCCACCGCACTGGTCGCCGACCTCCAGTTGTTCGCATCCGCCCTGATCTGGACCTTCGCCGATACCAGCGCCGGCATGCCGCCCGCCACCATGGCGAACATCGTGTCGCTGGCGGCGGGCGCGCTGGTGGCCAACATCGTGTCGGTCACGATCGTGGTCAGCGACACCCTCAACGCCGGGCGATGACAGAGCCATGGCCAAGGGATCCGACCTCGACCGGGTAACTTCCATTGTCCTGCGGCAGATGCGGCCGCCGATCCTGGTACTGCTGGCCGTCAACAGCCTCGGGGTCGCCGGCATGGTCCTGATACCAGGGACCGACGGCACCCCGATGGGTATCTTCCACGCCGTTTATTTCATGTCGTACACCGCCAGTACCACCGGGTTCGGTGAGTTGCCCACCGCGTTCAGCGACGCGCAACGCTTGTGGGCCACGGTCTGCCTGTACATGAGCGTGGTGGCATGGATCTACGCCATCGGTTCCATCATCCGCCTGGTGCAGAACCCGCACTTCGTACTGGCCGTGGCCCAGGCGCGCTTCACCCGGGCGGTGGCCCGTATCAAGGAGCCGTTCATCATCATCTGCGGATTCGGCGATACCGGCAGCCTGCTGGCCCGCGGCTTCAGCGACCACCGCATGACCGGGGTTGTGATCGATTCCGATCCGGAGCGGATCAAGGCCTTGAACCTGCGTGACTACGACGTTGCCATGCCCGGCCTGGAAGGGGACGCCAGCGTGCCCAAGAACCTGCAGGATGCCGGCATCTCGCGGGACAACTGCCGCGCCGTGGTGCTGCTGACCGGCGACGAGGACGTCAATCTCAAGATCGTGGTGATGACCCGCCTGCTGAACCCCAGGGCCGAAGTGATCTGCCGCTCGATGTCACGCACCCACGACGACGAACTTCGCAGCCTCGGCTCGGTGATTCTCGCGGACCCGTTCGAGACCTTCGCCCGGGAGCTGGGTTTCGCCCTGCATCAGCCGCCGCTGCATACCCTGGACGAGTGGCTGGTCGGGGTGCACGGCGTCACCCTGGAGCGGATGATCTCCTACCGTACCGGCACCTGGATCCTGGTCGGCTACGGGCGTCTGGGACGCTGGCTGTACCGTTCGCTGCGGGACTGGGGGGTGCACGTCGTGGTGGTGGACCCCTTGCTCGGCGACACCGAAGAGGTCGAGCACAAGGTGGTTGGCCTGGCGACCCGGGACAACCTGATCAAGGCCGGCATGGCGGAAGCCGCCGGACTGGTGACCGCTACCGACAGCGATGCCGACAACCTGGGGGCCATGCTCAACGCCCGCAGCGTCAATCCCACCGCGCATCTCATCGTCCGCCAGAACAACCACGAGAACGAGCTCGCCTTCAACGCCGCCTCCGCCGATCTGATCATGCAGCCGAGCCTGGTGGTGGCGCGGCGCATTCTGCTGCGGCTGATCTCCCCCCTGATCCAGGAGCTGCTGGAGCACCTCGAACAGAATCCGGTTTACCTGCGTGACGAGGTATACCCCCGGCTGCAGACCCGGGTGGGCGACAGTAATCCCGCGCTGTGGACCCTGCACGTCGAGGCGGCCGCAGTCCCGGCGTTGACCGAGTACCTGGCAACCGGCAATCCCATCGTGACCCTCGATCTGTTCCGGGATGCAAAAGACCGCAACCAGACGCTCAAGGGGGTGGTGCTGATGCTGCGGCGCGGGGACCAGCGCCTGTGCATGCCGGCGGACGACGCGGAACTCCGGGTCGACGACGAAGTGCTCATCTGCAGCACCCCGGGTGCGCGGCGGCAGGTGCAGGCCAACCTGCGGGACGTCTACACCATCGAGTATCTGGCGACCGGGGTTTCGCCGCCGCGGGCCTGGGCCATGCGCCGACTTCAGGTCAGTCCGCGCCCCTCGACCTGACGCCGCCGAGCCGGTTCAGGCCGCCCGGCCGTCGTCCCGGCCGGCGATGCGCGAGGTGGCGAGTTGGGTGGCGGGATCCGGCACGTTGCTGACCCAGACACAGATCTGCGGGTCGGCCTGGCGGATTTCGCCGGAAACATGCACGCCCGCCGGCGTGAATATGCCCTCCCGGCCGTTCTTACTGACCCGGATGTTCCCGTCTTCCATCAACTCGTACAGAGAGTCCGGTTCGAAAGGATGCGTCAGCGACACGATCAGTCCCCCACCCACTCGTTCAGTTTGTGCTGCAGCCAGCGCACCTTGCCTTCCTGGTACGCGGACAGCGTGATGGTCGGCTTGTAAGTGGACTCGAGCCCGCGCTGGACGTTCGGCATGTTGAACAGGTCCTGATCGAACACCCGACCCAGAAAGCCCAGTACCGAGGACCACTTCTCGTCGGTGCCCAGCCAGTGAATCTTTGCCGCCGGCGGCCGCTCGCCCTGAAACGGCATGAGCTGGTAGCACTCCATGATGGCGCTGCGATGGTCGTTGCCGTTGGGCCGGAAGCGGTAGACGATCTTGTTGAACGCGCCCCACGGATGGAAATTCGGGAACTGGGTGTAGTCGATGCTGTCGACGATCTCGGCATCGCAGTACTCGTCCACCCGGCTGCCGGCCGCTTCGCGCAGGCCCTCCCGGCTCATGGCCGCCAGGTAGGCGCGCGCATTCATTCCGTCCGGCAGCGGCGGCATCTCGGCACCCGCCGGCACGTCCATCATCGCCCGCAGAATGTCCTCGTCGGATATGTCGTAGTCGAGCAACGGGCTGGGGGTGCCGCCGGGGGTAATGACCCGCGCGCAGTTATCCCAGATGTCCACCTGACTGTTGGTGTCACCCAGGCTGCGCAGAATCTGCGGGTGGGTGGCATTCACGTGATAAGCCTCGCAGAATGCTTCCTGGGCGATCTTCCAGTTGCACGGCACGATGCGCGCCACGTGCGCCTGAATGTACAGCGACCCCAGGTCCCAGCGTTCGAACTGCTCCGCCAGATCGCGGATGAATGGCTCGAAAGGTTCGCAGTTCTGATCCGGATTGATGAACACGAATCCGGCCCAGGTCGCGGTAGGGATTTCCGGCAGACTGAATTTCTTCCGATCCACCTGCGGGAAGTCCCAGCCCGCGGGAATGTCCTGCAGGGCACCGTTCAGGGCCCAGGCGAAACCGTGGAACGGGCAGCGCAGTTCCGAGGCGCAGCCATCGTTCTCTTTCAGCATCCGGCCGCGGTGCAGACAGGCGTTCGGATAGGTCTTGAGGCTGCCGTCCTGCTGCCGGACGATGAGGAACGAGCGTCCCGCGATATCGTAACGGATATGGTCACCGGGCTCGGGAATCTCTTCTTCCCGGCAGGCAAACTGCCAGACTTTCATCCACAGCCGTTCCACTTCCCGCTGGTGGTACTCGCTGGAGATGTAGCGGTCGATGGGAAAATCTTCGAGGCCCATGTCCCGCGGCGACTGCAGCCTCAACACGTCCGGGACCGGATGGGTGTCCTGGTCCAGGAGATCCTGATACGTGAGGCCCGGTGACCGCGTCATCGTCTCCGGGTCCAGCGCCTTGAACGTTTCCGCCATCTCTCACCTGCCTGTCGCCTGATGGTCCGCCGCCGAATACCGTCATGCGTGACGGTTTTACTCCCCAACCATACCAATGGAAGGGATCCGCTTGCCACCACTTTTTTCGGCCCCGTGGGGTATGCTCGGCGCTTCCGAAAGACGGGGAGCAGGCGGTGGATCTCAAGGCCGAGTGGGCACGACGACCGTGGTGGTTGAACCTGATCCTGATCTTCTGTCTGTACATGACCTTCGTCTACAGCCCGTTCGACGTGCTCTTCAAACCGGTCGCTGAAGACGAGGACGTGTGGCTCGGCTACATCTTTTACGGCTGGGCCGCAAAAGCCGGCGGCGTGGTGCACTGGATCGTATACGCCGCGCTGGCGTGGGGCCTGTGGCGCATGCGCCCCTGGGCCTGGCTGCTGGCCGCGTTGTATGCCACCCAGGTGGCGCTCGCCATGTTCCTGTGGCCGCTGCTGAACGGCGTCGGCGGCTGGGGCTACGCGGCCGTCGCCGGAGCGCTGTTCGCCATCCCGGCGGTGGCCCTGTGGCGGTCACGGGAGCAGTTCGGCGCCGCGGCATGAACTGCTGACCGCCCGAGGTCCAAGGACAATGATCAGTCGTTGCGGGCCCGGGCGTACCGGGCCGCGGTTTCGCCCGCCAGTTTGCCGAACACGATGCAGGGGCCGAACGAGCCGCCGCCGCCGATGTAGCGGTCTCCATGCAGATTGCCGACGGTTTCGCCGGCGGCGAACAGGCCCGGTATCGGCCTGCCGGGCGGGGTCAGAACCCGGGCCGCCGGGTCGATCCGCAGTCCGGTACCGGTCCAGCAGACGATGGCGGGCCTGACCTCGACTGCGTAGAACGGCGGTGTGCGGATGGGCGCCATACCGGAGGGTTTGAAGAACGCCGTGTCAGCGCCGGCCCCGGCATCGGCGTTGCTGCGTTCCACCGTAGCCAGCAGCCCCTCCCCATCGACCCCGGTCTGCGCTGCCAGTTCGGCCAATGATCCAGCACGACGGATCCGCCCTTCATCGGCCTTTCGCTGCAGCACGTCGTTGACCCAGTAAGCCTGGGACATGGGACCCGGCCGCGCGCCGGCCCGGGCCGTCTCATCGAAGACCGCCCATGCCGATCCCCCTTCCCGTTCCAGCAGCCCGGCCATCATGGTGTAGGGCGCCGATTCGTTGCAGAACCGCCGCCCGGCCCGGTTCACCAGAACCAGCCAGGGTGGCAGCAGCACTTCCAGATCGCGGCTGAACCCCGGCGTGATCAGCAGCAGGCCGCGGTCCTGGCCGTCGATGGCGGCGCCAGCGGCTTGGCCGAGCCGGATGCCATCACCCTGGGCGCCGTCGGCGCCGATGTACCAGCCCCAGTCGCCGCTGGCGGCGGCCTGGGGGTAGTAGCGCTCGATCAGTTCGCGATTGGCGCCGAACCCGCCGGTGGCGACGATCACCGCGGCGGCGCTGGCGGTGTCCGCACCGATACGAACGCCGTTCACGTGGCCGTCGGCATCACGGACCAGATCGGTCACCCGGGCATCGAGCACCAGGTCCACGCCCTGGCGGCTGCGGTGGCTGTCCAGCACCTGGATGACCGCTTCCCCCGCGCCGTCCGGCTGATGGCCCCGGGGTACCGAGCCGATGCCGGACTGGTAGAGCCCGGCCGCGGGGAACCGGACTCCCAGCCCTTTCAACCACTCGAAGGTTGGTGCGCTGAGGTCGCAATAGCGGCGCACTACCGCCGGATCCACCAGCCACTGATTGAGGGTCATGTAGTGTTCGAACATGGCGTCGGCGCTATCGCCGGTGACGCCTGCTTCCGTCTGTACCGAGGTACCGGCGGCGAAGAAGTGGCCGCCTGACAGCCGCGAGGAGCCGCCCACCTGGCGGGCGCCCTCGACGACCAGCACCGAGGCCCCCGCCGCTGACGCGGCAACGGCCGCGGACAATCCGGCGGCGCCGGATCCGATCACGATTACGTCATAGTCTCTGGTCATCAGCCCTCAGCCGCCAGCGCCTGATCGAGGTCCGCCAGGATGTCCTCGATGGCTTCGATCCCGACACTCAGGCGGATAGCCTCCGGCGCGACGCCGACCCGGCGCTGTTCGTCCTCGCTGAGCTGCCGGTGGGTGGTGGACGCCGGATGACACGCCAGCGACTTGGCGTCGCCGATGTTGACCAGTCGTTTGAAGAGCTTGAGCGCGTCGTAGAACTTCACCCCGGCGTCGAATCCGCCCTTGACCCCGAAGGTCATGATGCTTGCCGCCCGCCCCTGCATGTATTTCTGCGCCAGGGCGTGGTGGGGATGATCCGGCAGGCCGGCGAAGCTCACCCAGTCGACCCGGGGATGGCCGGCGAGGTGCCTGGCCACGGCCAGGGCGTTGTCGCAATGGCGCTCCATGCGCAGGGACAGGGTTTCGATACCCTGCAGCAGCAGAAAGGCGTTGAACGGCGACAATGCGGACCCGGTATTGCGCAGCGGTACCGTCCGGGCCCGGGCAATGTAGGCCGCGGGGCCCATGGCTTCGGTGTACACCACACCGTGGTAAGACGGTTCCGGCGAGTTGATGGCCGGGTACCGCGCGGCATGCTCTGTCCAGGGGAACTTGCCGGAGTCGACGATGATGCCGCCGAGGCTGGTCCCGTGACCGCCCATGTACTTGGTCAGGGAGTGCACCACAACATCCACCCCATGATCGATGGGCTTCAGCAGTGCCGGCGTCGCGACGGTGTTGTCGCAGATGGTCACCACCCCGTGGCTGCGGGCCATGGCCGCCACCGCCGCCACGTCCACCACGTTGCCGGCGGGATTACCGATGCTCTCGAAGAACACGGCCTTGGTGCGATCGTCGATCAAGGCTTCCAGCGCTGCGGGTGAATCGTTTTCGGCGAAGCGGACTTCGATGCCCTGGCGCGGCAGCATGTGGGCGAACAGGGTGAAGGTGCCGCCGTAAAGCTGCGGTACGGTGACCACGTTGTCGCCGGTCTCGGCGAGGTTGAGGATGGCGTAATTGATGGCCGCACTGCCGGCGGACAACGCCAGCGCGCCGATGCCGTGTTCCAGTGCCGCAACGCGCTGTTCGAGCACGTCGTTGGTGGGATTCATGATCCGGCTGTAGATGTTGCCCGGCACCGCAAGGTCGAACAGGTCGGCCCCGTGCTGGGCATCGTCGAACTCGTAGGCGACCGTCTGGTAGATGGGCGCGGCCACCGCCTTGGTGGTCGGATCGGTCTGATAACCGGCGTGGATGGCCAGAGTCTCGTCTTTCATGGGTGGTCCCCTGCGGTTCTGTTCGAAAGGCGGATTCTGCCGACCACTCGCTCAGGAAGCGAGACGTCCAGACAATACTGGTGGCGGAGCACCGGTCTTGACACACTTACCGTTTGTCCGACACCAAGAGCAGAAGAGAGGAGAGCGGTATGAGTGAGTTCAAGGACAAGGTCGTCGTCATCACGGGCGCCGGCGGCGGATTGGGCAAGGCCCACGCCCTGGAATTCGCCCGGCGTGGCGCCAAGGTGGTGGTCAACGACCTGGGCGGCAGCGGCGACGGCGTGGGCCAGAGCGACATGGCGGACGCCGTGGTGGCGGAGATAGAAGCTGCCGGCGGCACAGCCATCGCCAACAAGGCCTCGGTGGCCGATCGCGCCGGCGCCAAGTCGATCATCGACGACGCCGTGTCCGCCTTCGGCACCGTGCACATCCTGGTCAACAACGCCGGCATCCTGCGCGACAAGAGTTTCAAGAAAATGCCGCTGGACGACTGGGACCTGCTGGTACAGGTGCACCTGACCGGCACCGCCTACGTGACCCACGCGGCCTGGCCGATCATGTACGAGCAGAACTACGGCCGCATCGTCTTCACCAGCTCCTATTCGGGCATCTTCGGCAACTTCGGCCAGGCCAACTACGGTGCCGCGAAAATGGGCATGGTGGGGTTGATGAACGTGCTCGAGAAGGAAGGCGCATCGAAGAACATCCGGGTCAATACCCTGGCGCCGGCCGCGGCGACCCGGCTGATCAATACCATCCCCGGACGCGACGAAGACCTGGACAATCCGGACCCGATGCGCCACCCCAAGCTGGTAACCCCGGCGGTGCTGCTGATGTGCAGCGAGGACGCACCCACCGGCAAGATCATCAATGCCGGCAACGGACGCTTCTACACCAGTGCGGTGTTCAGCAACGACAGCCTCGATTTCGACGCCGACGTGACCTACGAGGACCTGCTGGAGCGCAAGGACGAGCTGCTCGACATGTCCGACGCGTTCGAAGGGTTCATGCGGCCCAAGGCTTCCTGAAACCCCGGGTGCTCGTCCCCTGCGGGCGGGCACCCTTTCAGCGGACGGCGAGGCTCAGCGGACGGCGAGGCGCTGGACGTGTTCCGCGCGACCCGACAGCCAGGCGAAACGCGCCGTGAGCACCACGGCGGCCACGGTGAGCCCGGCGGTCAGACCCACCCAGAAACCGCGCACCCCATTGAACCCCTGCCATTCCACCCAGCCGAATCCAAACGCCACGCCCACCGGCAATCCCACTGCCCAGTAAGCCACCAGAGCGATGATCATCGGCATGCGGGTGTCCTTGAAGCCGCGCAGCGCGCCGATGGCGGTGACCTGGGTATCGTCCACGAACTGGTAGACGGCGACGAAAATCATGAGTTCGGCGGCCACCACGATCACCGCCGGGTCGGTACTGTACAGGCCGGCAACAAAGTCGCGCCCGGTGAGCAGCGCGCCGGCCGCCACGGCCGCGAAGGCGAAACTGACGACGATGGCGATCCAGCCGCTACGGCGCGCCGCCGGCAGGTCACCGGCGCCGGTATTGAAGCCCACGCGGATGGCAACCGCCATACCCAGCGCCATGGGAATCATGAAGGCGAGACCACCCACATTGGTGGCGATCTGGTGTGCCGCCACCGCATCGACGCCGAGCCGGCCGATGAGCAGGGTCATCATGGAGAACATGGAGAACTCCAGGAACATGGTGAGCCCGATGGGACCGCCGAGCTTGGCCAGGCGCAGTACCTGGCCCGGATCCGGCCAGGAGAACCGGGCGAAGACACCGGTGGCGCGCATACGGGAGCGCACCACCACCACCGCCAGCACCACGAACTCCAGCCACACCACCACCACGCTGGACCAGCCACAGCCCGGCCCCCCAAGCGCCGGTATCGGACCGAAGCCGTAGATGAAGGCATAGTTCAAAGGCACCTTGAGCAGCAGCCCGAGGAATGCAATGACCATGGCCGGTAGCGTCCACGACATGCCTTCGCACAGATAGCGCAGCACCAGATAGCCGAGCATCGGCAGGGTCGCCCAGGACAACGCCCGCAGATACTCGGCGGCAACGGGAATGGCCTGCGCGTCCACCCCCAGCCACTCGTAGAATCCGCCGGCATTGCGATAACCGACGATGAGCAGGCAGCCGCCGACGAGGGCAATCCAGCCGGCCTGGCGCACCACCTCCCCGGCCTGCTCCTGGCGGCCGCCGCCGTGGAACTGGGACACGGTGGGCACCACCGCCATGATCACACCGCCGAGCAGCATCAGGGTCGGCCAGAACACATTGCCGCCCAGCGCCACCCCCGCCAGGTCGACGGCGCCGTAGCGGCCGGCCATGATGGTATCGGCCACCCCCATCCCCATCTGGGAAAGCTGCGTCAGCACGATGGGCATGGCCAGGCGCAACAGGTGACTGAGTTCGGCGCGTATCACACCACCCCCGAAGAAGACCGCGGATTTTACGGAGGTTCGTGTCCCCTGTCTTTGGCCGGGCACACCCGCACGAGGGTATGCTCTGCCTGCATCGCGGGCTGGAACAGAGCAATATGATTCGACCTCTCACGCGGCGTTTCGCGGCGACGGTGCTGTGCTTGCTGCCGGCTATCGACAGTACTGCCAGCTACGGAATCTACGTGGGCCACGAACTCACTGCCGACGGCAGCGTGCTCCTTGGCGGCACCGGCGACGAGGTTTCCAGCCACTGGCTGGAGATCATACCGGGCCGGTCCCACTCCGAAGGCGCGACCATCGCCGTGGGCGTGGATGGGGCGGCCACCTATCCCGGTGAATTCATCGAGATACCTCAGGTCCGGCAGACGGCGAAATACATCACCATGAGCTATTCCGACTACGAGGGCTTTCCGCCGCCGCTCACCAACGGCGGACTGAACGAACATGGCGTAGCGGCCCGTGACGTCTGGTCGCCGTCCCGGGCAGAGCTGGCCGCCATGACGCCCGAGCCTCAGACCGGCCCCAACTACAGCGACCTGTCGCGCATCGTGATGGAGCGCGCACGCAGCGCCCGTCACGCGGTGGAAATCATCGGAGCGCTCATGGACCGATACGGCTATTCCACCTACGGCGGCAACTCGCATCTGTTCGCCGATGCCGACGAAGCCTGGGTGGTGATCAACTTTGCCGGCGGCCAGGGCCTGTGGATCGCCGAGCGCCTGGGGCCGGACGACGTCCGCATGTCCTACCCTGGCTACATCCTGGAGATCCCGACGGACTTTCAGGACCACCCGGATTACCTGGGCTCTGACAACTTCGTCTCCTTCGCGGTGGCGCAGGGCTGGTTCGACCCGGCCGCCGGCAGCACATTCGACGTGAACCGGATCTACGGCGATGGCGAAGGCCGCTCCGAAGCGGTTCAGATCCTGGAGGCGCGGCTGCGCGAGCAGGCCGCGCATGGCGGCGTGACCCTGGCGCAGATGATGGCCGCCGTGCGCGATCCGCTGGTCTCATCGGATACCAATGGCTATGGACAGGTGGCACACATCCGCCGGACCCCGCCGCACCCGGAACTGAAGATGCTCTGGGTAGCGCCGGTCGGTTCGGTGACGGCCCCATTCGTACCGTACTGGATCGCCGGCTCCGAAGTGCTGCCGGAGTACGGCAAACACCGCTACCTGACAAAAGGCGAGGCCAGCGGCTTCGTCACCCCGGACTTCGCGATCCAGGAAGCCTCACGGTTCGCGGGACGGTTGTTCAAGCGCCTCATGTACTACACCTGCGACGCACCGGAGCGATTCCTGCCGGAAGTGACGGAAGCGTTGACGGCATTCGAAGCCAGGAGCATCGCCGACCGGGCGGAGATCGAGGCCCGAGCGCTGGCGCTGTTCCGGGCCGGCGAAGACGCAATGGCACGCGCCGTCATCGACGACTACACCACCGCGCGGGCGCTGGCCGCGCTGGAACTGGGGGAAGACCTGCTGGGCAGCATCGAGGCCCGGCATCGGCTGCTGGTGGGGCCCCGGACGCCGCGGGACGAGCACAACATCAGCACGCGGCATGGGCCTTACGTCACCTGCGGAAGCATCAGCTCGTCCCGGATGTAGTGCCAGCGCTCCCGGTAGCTCGGTTCCATGAGCTTGCTCTCGATGTCGACGGTGGCCAGCCCCATCATCACCAGGGTACGGGCTTTGGCAGCCAGTTCATCGAAGCCGAGGGCCAGGAAAACGGCGTCCAGTTCAGCCATGAGTATCTCGTCGTAGCGACGGATGGCGGCGAGGGCGCGGGCGTCGTTCTGCGCCCAGGCACGCATGGCAATGTTGAGCTGCCGCATGGAGCGGTCGCCAAAGATGTGGGTGGCTTCACGCAGCAGCGCGGCCGGCTCGTCACCTACCCGCTCACGCGCTTCGTCGATGGGAAGCCGGGCCTGCTCGGCGCCGTAGAGCTCGGCGAGGGCCGTCAAGTAACCGTCGAAGGACGGGAAATGGTGATAGAAACTGCCGGTGGACACCCCGAGGCGACGGGTCAGAGCCTGCAGCTTCACGGCATCGACACCGCCTTCGATGAGCAGTGCCTGTCCCGCCTCCAGCCAGTCGCGCCGATTTGTGCCGCGTCGTCCCATGACATGGACAATAACATAAGTTCTGTTATGGTTGGCCATCAACCCGACCAGGGAGGCTCCCGGATGAGCGAGCAATCAAGCGCAGACGTCATACCCAACTACCGCACCCCGGAGCAGGAGGCCGCCTTCAAGGGCGCCGGTGCTCCGCGAGCCCACGACGTACCCGTGGCGGCGCTGAACCCGCTGAACGCCCACCTGTTCAAGGAGAACCGCTGGGCCGAGGTATTCGAGCGCCTGCGGGCCGAGGACCCGGTGCACCTCAACGAACTCGACCTCGCCGGGCGCTACTGGTCGTTGACCCGCTACGAGGACATCGTCGCCGTGGACCGGGACTGGGAGAGCTTCTCCTCCGCTGAGGGCATC
The DNA here is from genome assembly GCA_942491135.1 of uncultured Gammaproteobacteria bacterium. Classification (GTDB taxonomy): domain Bacteria; phylum Pseudomonadota; class Gammaproteobacteria; order Pseudomonadales; family Azotimanducaceae; genus UBA7803. The sequence continues at coordinate 627,157 of CALNZS010000017.1, forward strand.
ACCCTTGGCTTTCAGATCGGTTCCGACGTGCCCCAGGGCGTCTTCATGGGTACCAACAGTCCGTTCATTGCGCAGGACCCGCCCACCCACGGTGCGCAGCGCAAAACCGTGAACGGGATCGTCTCGCCAACCAATCTCGCCAGACTCGAGCCGCTCATCCGTGAGCGCACGGTCAAGGTGCTGGAGGCGCTGCCCGAAGGAGAAGCCTTCGACTGGGTCGACACGGTTTCCATCGAACTCACCACGCTGATGCTGGCGACACTGTTCGATTTCCCGCTCGAAGACCGGCGCAAGCTCACCCGCTGGTCCGATGTGGTGTTCGCCATTCCCGAGCCCGGCGGCATCGTCGAGACCCAGGGCCAGAAGCGCGAGGAACTGCTGGCCTGTGTCGAGTACTTCGCCCGGTTATGGGAGGAGCGCAAGGCCAGGCCGGGCAGCGATCTGGTCTCCATGCTGGCCCATGGCGAAGCTACCCGGGACAGCTCGCCGATGGAACACCTGGGCAACCTGCTGCTGCTCATCGTCGGGGGCAACGACACCACGCGCAACACCATGTCGGGCAGCGTCTATGCGCTCAACCGCTTCCCCGATCAATACCAGAAGCTGATCGCCAACCCCGGCCTCATCCCCAACATGGTCGCGGAGGTGATCCGCTGGCAGACACCGCTCGCCTACATGCGGCGCACCGCCAACCGCGACGTCGATATCGGTGGCAAGCGGATCCTCAAGGACGACCAGTTGCTGATGTGGTACGCCTCGGGCAACCGCGACGAGTCAGTGTTCCCGAATGCCGACCAGCTCGACATCGAACGCGCTAACGCGCGCCAGCACCTGTCCTTCGGCTTCGGCATCCACCGCTGTATGGGCAACCGACTCGCCGAGCTGCAACTGCGCGTTCTGTGGGAGGAGATTCTGCCGCGCTTCGAGAAGATCGAGGTGCTGGACGAACCGCAGCGGACCTTTTCGTCATTCGTGAAAGGCTATACGCACCTGCCGGTGAAAGTGCATCGCAAGCATTGAGCGTTCGGACCACCGGCCCATGAATACTGCGCAAGAAGAGCGCGTTCCGACAACCAGCATCCTGATCTACAGCTCTCCGGTGCTGGGGGTGTTCATGGCCTCGATGCTGGTGAACTTCTACCTGCTGAAGTTCTCCACCGATGTCCTGCTGATCGCGCCAGCCACCATCGGGTTCCTGCTGCTGATCGCGCGGGTATGGGATGCCGTGACCGATCCGGCCGCGGGCTGGCTGTCGGACCGGACCAACACCCCGCTCGGCCGCCGGCGACCCTGGTTCCTCGGCGCCGCGCTGCCGCTGGGCGGCTCCATCGTGATGCTCTGGAGTCCTCCCGCCGACCTCGAGGGCACGCCGCTCACCCTGTGGATCGGGGCCGCGATCCTGCTCTTCTACACCGCCTACACGGCGTTTCGGGTGCCGCACATCGCCATGGGCGCGGAGTTGTCCCGCGGCTACCACGACCGGACCCGGGTGTTCGGCATCATGCAGATGGTCGAGAGCGTCGGCATGCTCGCCGCCGCCGGGGTGCTCGTGTTCCTCGAACAGGCAGAAGACCCGCGTGCCTTCGCCCGGACGCTCGCGCTCGGCATGGGCGCTTTTGCGACCGCGCTGATCGTGGTCGCGGCCTGGCGCCTGCGTGAGCGCGCCGAGTTCCTCGGCCGCGGGGGCTCCAGCCCGTGGCGTTCGTTCAGGGACGTGGTCTCGAACCCCCACTCGCGCATCCTGATCGGCGTGTTCTTCCTTGAACAACTGGGGTTCGGGGCGCTGGTCGCGCTTCTGCCCTATCTGTCTGACTACGTACTCCACACGCCGGGCAGCACCGGGATCTATCTGTTCGGCGCCATCGGCGCGGCGCTGCTGTCGATTCCTTTGTGGATCTCTCTGTCACGCCGATTCGGCAAGATCCGCATCTGGCGGCTCTCGATCGTCGCCAAGTCCGTACTCTTCGCCATGGCCTTCTTCCTGGGCGCAGGCGACTTCATACCGATGCTGCTGATCGCTACGCTGTTCGGCGTGATGAACGGCTGCGGTTCCGTCGTTGGGCCGTCGCTCAAGGCCGACGTGGTGGACTGGGATGAGGCCGAGACCGGCGAGCGCAAGGAGGGCTCCTACTTCGCCGCCTGGAACTTTGTGCAGAAGGCCGCGGGCGGCGTCGCCATCTGGGCCATCGGCGTTACCCTGGCCATGACCGGCTTCGTGCCGAACATGCCGCAAAGCGAGGACACCCTGCTGGGTATGCGGTCGCTGGCCTCCGTCGCGCCCAGCCTGCTGCACATCCTTGCGCTGATCCTCATGCTGCGCTTCTCGCTCGACGAGTCGGCCCATTCCGAGGCCAGGCAGCGCGCCGACAGGCGCCTGGCCGGGCAATGACCCGTCAATAAGCAGAGCGGGCGGCTCGAGTACGGCTTCGAGCGGGCGAAGTGCAACCGGATGCCGCCACGGCGCGCAGGCCCTTTATCGCCGATGCGCGCACCCCGCCATGATAGGCTTCGCTCAGTAGCAGGGAGAGGATCGACGGTGACCAGGGGAGCACGCCGCCGTCATGGCTGAACGCAAGGTGGGCGGCGTCACCTACCGCGACGCCGAACAGGGATATTTCGAGAAGCGCGGCCTGAAGCGCTATGCCGGCGCCTGGTCGCTGTGGGCGCTGGGCGTCGGCGCGGTGATCTCCGGCGACTTCTCCGGCTGGAACCTGGGCGTGGGTCAGGGCGGATTCGGCGGCTTTCTGGTCGCCGTCGGCATCATCACGGTGATGTACGTGGGGTTGTGCTGCTCCATTGCCGAAATGTCCCCCGCTCTACCCCACACCGGCGGCGCCTACTCCTTCGGCCGCTCTGCCATGGGTCCCTGGGGCGGCTTCGTCACCGGTCTCGCCGAGAACATGGAGTACGTCATCACCACCGCGGTGGTGTGCTACTTCGCCGCCGCCTACCTGCAGAACATCTTCGCGACACCCGACGCGATGCAGCCGGTCTGGTGGCTGGGGCTGTACGTCGCCTTCGTCGGACTCAACGTGTCCGGCGTGGAGGCATCGCTCCGGTTCGTGGTGTTCATCACGCTGCTGGCGCTCGCCATCCTGACCGTGTTCTACGTGTCGGCCATCCCGCTGTTCGAGTGGGACAAGCTGTGGAACATCGCGCCGGACCCGGGGCAGAGCACGTTCCTGCCGAAGGGCTGGCTGGGCGTCGGCGCAGCGCTGCCGTTCGCCATCTGGCTGTATCTGGCCATCGAGCAGCTGCCGCTGGCGGCGGAGGAATCTCACGACCCCAAGCGCGACATGCCGCGCGGCCTGTTGTGGGGCCTGGCAACCTTGATCCTCACCGGCGTGCTGGTCACCTTTCTCAACATGGGCATTGGCGGCGGCGCCGCCTACTTCGGCAGTGCCACGGAGGAACCCCTGCTCGAGGGTTTCAAACTGACCATGGGGCTGACCAACGCCAAGCTGCTGGGCCTGGTGGCCGTGGCCGGGCTGATCGCCAGCTTTCACGCCATCATCTATGCGTTCGGCCGAAACATCTATTCGCTGTCGCGGGCCGGCTACTTTCCGCGCTGGATGTCGGTCACCCACGGCCAGCGCAAGACCCCGTGGGTGGCGCTGGTGGTGGGTTCGGCAGTGGGCTATGCGGTGCTGCTGTTGCTGCACGCCATCGACCCCACCGGCACCGGCGCGTTCGGCGGCGTGATTCTGAACATGGCGGTGTTCGGCGCGGTGATTGCCTACGCCATGCAGATGGTGGCCTTCATCGTGCTGCGCCGGCGCTATCCGCATATTCACCGGCCGTATCGATCGCCCCTGGGCACGCCGGGTGCCTGGCTGGCGCTGATCATCTCCCTGGCGACGCTGGCGCTGCTGTTCGCCAACCCGGACTTCCGTTCGGGAGTCACCGGCGTCGCCATCTGGTTCGTCGCCGGGCTGGTGTACTTCGCCCTGGTGGGCCGGCACCGTCTGGTGCTGTCACCGGAAGAAGCCTTCGCTATGACTCGCGGCGAGCACGGCCTGCCGCAGGCCGAAGGCATCGGTGCAACCAAGGTCGAGGACACACGCTAGCTCAGCCTGCCACCGGCCTGGTCACTCGTCGTCCAGGCCCTCGATCGGCCGGTAGTACGGCTTGCCGTCGAGAGCCTGATATTTTTCCTGCCAGTTCTGCCCCGCTTCTTCAGGAGTGAAGGACCAGTCCTGGCGCGCATAGTTCCAGCTGTTCGGGTTCAGCACCTGAGCCGCCTCCCAGTAGCGGTTGGCCCGGGCTGTGTCGCCCTGGCGATGAAAGTACACGCCCAGATCGAACGTCGGCTCCGCACGCGCCTGCGCGTCGGTCGGCTCCGGTACCGCCAGCGCTCCTGCCGGTTGCAGATGCGGACTGGCCTCGCCTTCGGCCACCCAGTTCGCCACCATTGGAGCGTAATCCGCTCGGCCGAACTGGAGACCATTCTGGTTGTGAGTGGTGGCGTAGGCACCTTCGTCGATGCGCCGCACGTGGCCGGACTCGTCAATCCACACGGCCGACGGCACGTTCACCAGACCGTACAGCGAGCTCAGACGGTGGCTCTCGTCCACGAGCGTGACGTACGTGGCGCCGGCGCGCTCGTACCACGGTGCTGCGACCTCGACACCACCGGTGTCCTGGGCCGCGGCAATGATGATGAAATCCTGCTCCTCGAGTTCTTCGAACAGTACCTGCCAACCTGACAGGTCATAGCGGCATCCTCACCACGACGCCCAGGACAGCAGCATGACCTTCTGCCCCTGAAAGTCCGACAGGCTGTAGGACTTGCCATCGATACCCGGCAACGTGAAATCCGGGGCCACGCCGTTCCGCACGAAGCTGGCCCGCTGCACCGGAATCGCCCCGAAGCTCCACACACCGCTGTCGTGATCGGCCACGTACGGCTGGTTCAGTCGGTCGGCCAGCGCGCTGACGCTGAACCACGTCTGACCGTTGCGGGTAACGAACAGATCGCTGTCCCGGTCCTGACGTACCGGGACGCAGATGTCGTCGATGCAGGCCCCTTCCGGCTTCAGCTCGAAGCCGTTGACGGTGGGCAGGTCAGCCGGGCGAACCCACAGATCGTTGGGATCAGCGAGCGTGTGCTCCACCTGCACGACCTGACCTTCATACACCACCACGGCGCCGGCCAGCGCCTGAGCAGCGGCCACCAGCAGTATCGCCGGCGCGGCCTTGGCTATCGGATTCACGAAATCCCTCCCTACGTCAGCGGCGTGTCGCGTCAGCGGCACTGCCACGGGTCGACCGAGCTTCCTCCAGAACGGGGCGGCCCGCAAGATCCGAACCCTGTTACTTCCCTCCCGCGGGCGGCATTTTGATTTCGAGCGGCGGGCAGTGGGCGGGCTGCGGAATCGGCGGGCGCGGCTCGATCCCGCCGACCAGTTCGAGGAAAGCGCCGTCTGGATCAATCGCATGGACGATGGCAGTCTGGTCCTCCCCAGTTCCGGAACAACACGGCGCGGGTTCTGAAAGGAAAGGGACTCCCTCCTTCTTCAGAATACCGACAGCGCGGTCGACGTCCGGCACCATCAGCGCGATACGATTGATACCAATGTGGTTGATCGGGGGTGGATACGCCGGCTCCGGATCGAACGGCTCCAGCCACTGCACCAATCTCAGTACGTGGTGGTCTCCCCGCTCGATCGAGATGTCCGCGCCTCTGGTGCGGAAGGGCTGGTCGAGCCCCCAGGCGCGGGCCTCTTCGAGGCTACCGTCTGTTTCAACCAACGGCGTGACGGAGGTGTAGCCGAACTTTTTGTAGAACTCGAGTGAGCGGTCGAGATCGCTGACGTTGACGCCGAGGAAAGGCATGCCGGTGAGATCCATGCCCTTCGAAGCATCCGGCTTCGGCGCCTCGGTCTCCAGCAGCCGGTACAGAACCCCCTCCGGGTCGCGGAAGAACACGTACCGGGACCCGACCTCCCCCCAGGGCTCCGAGAGAAATTCGACGTCGTGATCCTTCAAGAAGCTGACGTCGCCATCCAGATCAGTGGTGTGCAATGCAGCGTAGGCCATACCCAGGTGATTCGGCAGCTCATAGGGCGGATCCGGATTGAAGGGCGTCTTGAACTGAAGCAGGTCGATGTTGGCGCCGAAGATTCCAGGCAACGCAATCACTTCGCCTTTGACCAGTTCGTACTGACAGACGTCGAACATGCCCAGCGCCCGTGCCATCTGGTGGGTGTTCGTCAACGGAAAGCCGCCGGTTCCTTCGGTATAGCCAAGCATCCGATAGAAAGCACGTGCCTGGTCGAAGTCTTTCGTATGGGTTGCGAAGTGGAAGCGCGCCATCAAACCGATGTCATTCTCATCCTTGTACTCGATGGCCGACGCCGCGGCAGCCATGGCAGCGTTCAGATCGTCTTCATCCGCCTTGGCAGCGGACGGCGCCGTCGCCGTCGAGTTCTCTGCGGTCTCGGCTTGCGCGTCGTAAACCAGGCTGCCGGCGAGCAGCGCCCCGGCAATGAGCGTGCAGGCGAACCGGATGGTACCGGAGTTCGTCATGTCGTCTCCTTTTCTGTCAGCGTGTTGTCAGCGACCCACCCCCTGGCTCGCACCAGCGTGAGCGAAAAATCATCAGAACCACGCTAAGGGCGGTTAGAACAGCGTGGATGACCATGCCGGCTTGCTGGTCGCCGGCCGTCGTCAGCGAAACAAACAGCCCGGCGCTTGCCAACCGTCTGTTGACTGCGCCACAAAAGGAAACCATTGAGCAGCAGGTCGTCGGCCAGAAAGGCCCAGTGCTTCGTTCGCGGCCATGCCCCAGTGCACGCCACCGATGATGCCTCCGCGGCCCAACCGTTTGCTCCAGACGACCTCGCCGGTGTCCGGATCCATGGCATGAACTTCGGCGGACTTCTGACCTGCAATCAGCAGTTGGTGGCCGCTGTGCGTATCGACGAGTAACGTCGGCGCGCCGAAATCGAAGTCGGGCCCCGTCGGCTTCGGGCAGTTCGGATGATTGAGCGCCAGGTTGTTGCAGGCAGCGGTATAGGCGTCGCCCGCGGTGAACTGTCGCCGCCATACGACTTCGCCACTGTCTGCATCGACCGCGAATATGGCGTCGGTAGCCCAGATCAGCTCTCCCGTTCGCGCATCAATCGCGTGTACGCCTTTGTTTCGATCGTTGGAGATCAGCATCGGTCCGTGTCCCGCTTCGGCCGGGACGATCGCGCTGCTGATGCAGCCATCGTGTGGAAACAACCACCGCTAACATCCGCTCTCACGATCCAGCGCAACCATGCCGCGCGGTCCATCGCCAACGAAAACGGAGTCTTCGCTCACGAGCGGTAGCGACCGCGGCGAATCGCCGGCAAGCCCGTACACCCACTTGAGCTCGAGTCCCTGCGTGTTGCCGGCTGCAAGCTTCGAGTGCCGCTGGTATCGGGTATTGCGCTCATCGATACCCCAGCTACGCAGCCTGCGTGACTCAGGGCAGCGTAGAACCCAGGCGAGACGGGTCCTACCATGTGTCGAGGTGCATGACTGTCTCGATCGGAGGCCGGTATGCGGGTTTGAAGTCGGTGCCTTTGGTGTAGGCGAGCGGAATGAGCGCCACCTGCATGAACTGTGCATGGGGGATGCCGAGCAGTTCCGCGATCGCCTGTTCGTGCCGCAGGTGCAGCGTCGTCCAGGCGCTGCCGATGCCCCGGGCACGGGCCGCCAGCATGAAGCTCCACGCCGCGGGGATGATGGAACCGAACATCGATGCCTGACCGAGCAGATCCCCGGCGCCGGGTACGTCAGTGCGCCCCGCAACGCATGGGATCAGCAGCACCGGCGCACGGCCGATGTTTGCCGCCAGGTATTCCGCCGAGTCGGTGGAGCGCTCCTGGCTCGCTTCGAGTTGCTGGTTACCCGTGCCCCGGTGCAGCTGATGGATGGCGTAAGGCATGGTCCGGTACTCGTTCCACACCTGCGCGTAGTACTCGCCGATCCTGGCCTTCTTCGCCGCGTCTCGCACGAACACGAATTGCCAGCCCTGGGCGTTGGAGCCGGTGGGCGCCTGTACGGCAACCTCCAGGCATTCACGCAGCACACTGTCTTCAACGGGGCGGTCGAAATCGAGACGCTTGCGCACGGCGCGAGTGGTGCGCAACAGTTCGTCATTCGACAGGCCCAGCTGGGGGTGAGCAACCATGAAATCTCCTCAATTGCGCCGATTCTGCCAACCGCCATGGTAATTCGCCGCCAGGCAAAAATGTACTCGTGGTAACTTTATTTCATGGCCGCTCGATGACGTCGAATCGTCCACGCCAGACCGCCTCACGCCGGCCGGGACGCACTCGTCGACGCACTCGCGGAGCGATTGTCTGCGCGCATGGCCGATCAGGTGACGCGGCGGATGGCCCGGGCATCGGACCCGCGCGACGCCTTACGACGCCTGGTAGGCACATACCTCGCCGAGGCGGCAGCGGACCGGCACGTGTACTTCTTCGTCACCGGCGGCGCCAGTGATCGCGTGCACCAGTCGCTGCGCCTCGTCGACCGAACAGCCGCGCAATTCGCGCAGGCTATCGCCGCCTGTCGGAAGGGCAGCGGCGTGGATCCTGCGGTTTCCAACGTCTGGGCTCAGTGCCGGGTCGGGGCTCTGCACCAGGTGACCCTGTGGTGGCTCCGCGGGTCGACAACGGACATCGATCAGGTGGCGGACCAGATCACCGCAATGCAGTGGTCAGGAATCGGACTCGAATGAGCCGGGCCCCACGGTGAGCGCGAGATGAACCGAGGCCTTTACAAAGACATCGTCCTCAGCCTGGAAACCGCCGGCCGGGGAACACCCTACGCTGCCGATGCGAATGAACCCGATCCCAGGTACCTGGGCTACGGCGTGCGCGCACCACAGATGAAGACACTGATCGCGAGCTACAGGACGCAGTTCAACGCTTTGTCCGTCGCAGAAAAACTGGCGCTGGCCCGGCAGTTGATCGAGTCCAGCTACGGCGAGCAGCAAACGGTTGCCCTGCACTTACTCGATCAGGTTGCAGATTATTTCACGCCCTCGCGATTCGACGTTCTGGATTCGCTGGTCCGGGGACTCCACGGCTGGAGCAAGATCGACACATGCACCGGATCGTTGCTCAGATTCGTCCTGGCAGCCCACCCGCCGGAGCTGATCGCGTTGGTCAGACAGTGGAATTGCGACGAAGAATTGTGGCTTAGACGCGCGAGCGTCGTGCTCTTTACGCGCCGGGTGGCGCGCTCCGGATTGCACACGGACACCGCATTGGCGTTGTGCGAGAACCTCAAAAACGATCCACAAGACATGGTCAGGAAGGGCGTCGGTTGGTGCCTGAAAGATCTCATGCGCACCGACAAGGCTCGCGTGCTGGACTACGTGGTCGGACTGCGCCGGCAGAAAGTCAGCGCGACGATCACGCTGTACGCGCTACGGGACATTGCCGGCGTTGAACGAGAATCGATTCTCGCGGCCCGGTAGCCGGGTCTGGTGAACAGGGGCTCCAGCCGCCGCGGCGGGCGTCGCGCCCTGACCCGGCCGGCCAAACGCGGTGCACTCGTCGCGCCTGTCCTCAGCTATGCCGTGGCGTTGCTCACGATGCACCTTCAAGCATCCTGCTCTAAGGGTTTCTCCCAGTGTCCCGAATTGGCTTGGCTGGCGCACAATTGATGCCATCATGAGAGTCGCCGCCAGGACAGTGACCGGTCTCGTGCTCGCGACCACTGCCGCGGGCGCGCTTTCTCAGTCCACGTCGACCCTGACCGTGCCGCCAACGGAATCCGATGGAACCATCGAGGAGATCCTGGTGGTCGGCGCCCGCATGCCGCGGCCGGTACGTGACGTGGTGGGCACCGTGGACGTCATTACCCGCTCTGCGCTGCTCGAGCGGATCGCCGTCAACGCAGAAGATGCGGTGCGGTACACACCCGGCGTGAGCTTGTCCCGGGCCAGTGCGCGCTTCGGTGGCACAGAATTCACCATCCGGGGCCTTTCCGGCAACCGGGTCACTGCATTAGTCGACAATGTGCCCGTCGGTGATCAGTTCGATATCGGCGCGTTTGCCAACGCCGGTCAGGACTATTTTGTGCCAGGCAGTGTCTCGCGAATCGAGATCCTCCGCGGACCCGCATCGACGCTCTTCGGCAGCGATGCCCTGGGAGGCGTGGTCGCGGTGATCACCCGTGACCCACAGGAGTATCTGCGCGGCGCGCGCACGGCACTATCGGCAGACGCCACCTACGCGGGCGTCGACGATGCGCGCCGCCTGGGCGGCGCGCTGGCGGGACGTCATGGGGCCATGGCTGGTGTGCTGCAGGGTGAGTTCCTCGAGGCCGGCGAGCGCGACGCGGCCGGCACGGATGCCGAGGAGGCCCTCGACCGGCGGCGCCGGGCCGGCATGCTGAAGCTCGAGTACGACCTGGGCGACGGTGGGCGCCTACGCTTCAAGGCCGCGGCCTTCGACGAGTCCGTGGAGAGCCGTCCAGAGACCGTACTGGGCTATGGCAGGCAGTTCGCCAGTACGACCTATCTGGCGGGCGACGACCAGCGCACCCGCCATTCGGCGCAGGTCGAGTACGAACTGCCGCCCCTGGGCTGGGCGCAAGGTGGGCGACTGCTGGCCTACGGTCAGCGCAGCCGCACCGACCAGCGCACCGAGGAACGGCGCTCGCTGCTCGATCCACCGGTCGCCATCGAGCGCCGCTTCGTCTACGACTTCGAGGATGCAGGCGCCATCGCCGATTTCGACAGCCGTTTCGATCTGGCCGGGTTGGAGCATCGGCTCGGCTGGGGCGCCAACTTGCGGCGGTCCGAGGTGACCGAAGCGCGCTACGGCAAGCAGCGCGATCTGCAGAGCGGCGACACGACCACAGTGCTGCTCGGGGAGGACCTGCCGGTGCGCGACTTCCCCGATTCTACGGTCGTCGAGTCCGCCGCCTACCTGCACGACGAGATCGACCTCGGCCAGGTAACCGTGATCCCGGGGCTCCGGCTCGAGCACTATCGACTGGATGCCCGGGCTGATACGTTTTACCGGGAAGACTATCCTGAGGTGCCGGTAGAAGACCTGTCGGACTGGGCGCTAGTGCCAAAGCTCGCCCTGCAGTGGCGGCTGGCGCCGACTCTCAGCGCCTTCGCCCAGTATGCGCAGGGTTTTCGCGCACCGCCCTTCGAAGACGTGAACATCGGCCTGTCTTACAGCGTGCCCTTTCCGGTCCGGGCCATCCCCAATCCCGATCTCGTTTCGGAAACATCCGACGGCATCGAGTTGGGCGTGGACTACAGCGGCGACCGACTGAGCGGCCGCGTCGCCTGGTTCGGAGCGCGGTACGAGGACTTCATCGAGTCGAAGGCGAGCCTCGGCTTCGATCCGGCCAGCGGTGCGCTGCTATTCCAGTCGCGCAACATCGACCGCGCACAGATCCACGGCGTGGACCTGGCGCTCAGCGCGCGCCTGTCGGATTCGCTGGAACTGCAGCTTCAGGGCAACTGGACCCGGGGCGAGAACCGGGTCACCAACGAACCGCTCAACAGCGTCGACCCGCCGTCCCTGGCGGCCCGGCTGCACTGGCAGCCGTCCGCGAACTGGCGCACTGGGCTGGCAGTCCGGGCGGTGGCGGCTCAGGACCGGGTCGATGAGAGCGACACGGACCTGTTCCAGCCGGGCGGATACACCGTTGTCGATCTGACCGCCGGGTTCACCCCGCACCCCAGAGTGCGCATCTTCGCCGGCATCTTCAATCTGACCGATCGGACCTACTGGAACTGGGCGTCGGTGCGCGGCCGGCCGGAAGGCGATCCGCTGATCGAGGTGCTGGCGGCGCCCGGGCGCTACGGCGCGGTTTCCATACATCTGACCCGCTGAGCGCGGAGTCACCTCGGTAAAGCATCAGGAGGAGCGAGCGATGAGACGTGCAGAAATCGGAGGGAGAGGCGTCGTGCTGGCCGCACTGCTGGTTGCCGCCGGTACGGCGACGGCAGCCGAGGTCCATCAGGCGGAAGTAGCCCAGGCTGGCATGCAGGCGCGGCTCGCCGAGGGCGAGAAGGGCTACGCGAGCTATTGCCAGTCCTGTCACCAGCCCGATGGCAGCGGTATGGCCGGCGTGTTCCCGCCGCTGGCGCAGTCGGACTACCTGCTGGCGGACAAGGGGCGCGCCATTCGCATCGTGCTGGAGGGCAAGAGCGGCCCCATCGAAGTCAACGGCCAGAAATACGACGCAGTCATGCCGCACCTGGTGTATCTGTCGGATGATCAGGTCGCCGACGTGCTGAGCTACGTATTGAACGCCTGGGGCAACGACGGCGGCTACGTGAGCACAGACGAGGTATCCGAGGCGCGCGCCCTGATCGCGGGTGCTCCGGGTGCCGAGGGCGGCCCGCACCCAGGGGTCGAGACTCCACGGCTCAAGTACGAAGGCGGTGCTTCCAGCCCCGTGGGGTCCGCGGTCATGGGCCGGATGGTCTCCACCGAAGGCCCGCCGATGACCGAGCAGGAGTTCGATCTAGCGACCCAGGTCTACTTCGAACGTTGTGCCGGTTGTCACGGCGTGTTGCGCAAAGGCGCCACCGGGCTACCGCTCACCGCGGACATCACCCTGGGTAAAGGCACGGATTACCTCAAGACCATCATCAACTACGGCACCCCAGCCGGCATGCCGAACTGGGGCACCTCGGGCGAGCTGTCGGCCGAGCAGATTGACGCGCTCGCGCGGTTCCTGCAACACCCGCCGCCCGAACCGCCGGAGTGGGGAATGGCCGAGATGCGCGACTCCTGGTCGGTGCTGGTGCCTCCCGGGGAGCGTCCCGACGTCCCGCAGCACGACTACGACTACGAGAACTTCTTCGCCGTGACCCTGCGGGACTCCGGTGAGGTAGCCATCATCGACGGCGACAGCAAGGAGATCGTCACCGTCATCGAGACCGGCTACGCGGTGCACATCTCGCGGCCCTCGGCCACCGGCCGCTACGTCTTCACCATCGGACGTGACGGCAAGATCGACATGATCGACCTTTACATGAATCCGCCGGCCACGGTGGCGGAGATCAAAATCGGCCTGGAAGCACGGTCCGTGGAGGTGTCCAAGTACGAGGGCTTCGAGGACCGCTATGCGGTGGCGGGCGCCTACTGGCCGCCGCAGTACGTGATCATGGACGGCGCGACCCTTGAGCCGCTCAAAATTGTCTCTACCCGGAGCATGACGGTGGACACCCAGGAGTACCATCCCGAGCCGCGTGTCGCGGCCATCGTGGCCTCCCACCAGCACCCGGAGTTCATCATCAACGTGAAGGAGACGGGGCTCATCAAACTGGTGAACTACGAGGACATCAACAACCTCAAGGAGACCACCATCGATGCTGCCCGGTTCCTCCACGACGGCGGCTGGGACCGGACCCGTCGCTACTTCCTGACCGCGGCGAACCAGTCCGACAAGATCGCCGTGGTGGATTCGCTGGACCAGAACCTCGAGGCGCTGGTGGACGTGACTTCCATACCCCATCCGGGGCGCGGCGCCAATCTGCTGGATCCCCGCCACGGGCCGGTCTGGGTGACCAGTGCCCTCGGCAGCGCCGAGGTCACCTTCATCGGTACGGATCCGGAAGAGCATCCGGAGCAAGCCTGGAAGGCGGTGCGGGTGCTCACCGGTCAGGGTGGCGGATCCCTGTTCGTGAAGACACACCCGAGCTCGACAAACCTGTGGGTGGACTCGCCGTTGAATCCGGACGAATCCATCAGCCAGTCGGTGGCCGTGTTCGACGTCGAGGACCCGGAGTCGGGCTACGAAGTGCTGCCCATTGCCGAGTGGGCGGGCATCGAAGTCGGCGCCCAGCGCGTGGTGCAGCCCGAGTTCAACAAGGCCGGCGACGAGGTCTGGTTCTCCATCTGGAACGCCCTGGACCAGGAGTCCGCCATCGTCGTGGTAGACGACCGGACCCGCAGGCTGAAGAAGGTCATCAAAGACCCCCGGCTGATCACGCCAACCGGCAAGTTCAACATCTACAACACCGTGCACGAGGTCTATTGACGTGGAGTTCGCAATCTCAGAAGAAGCCCGCCTGGTCGAAGATCAGGTGGTGCGCATGCTCAACGAGGAGATCATCCCGGCAGAGCGCCGTCACGCAGCTGAGGCCGCCGCGACGCCGGACGGCGAGGACACGCCGATTCTGCGCGAACTGCGGGCGCGGGCGCGCGAACTGGGGCTGTGGAACCTGTTCCTGCCGGATGCCGAATGGGGCGCAGGGCTGTCGAACCACGACTACTCGATCCTGTGTGAACACACGGGCCGTTCGGCACTGGCGCCGCGTGTGTTCAACTGTCAAGCGCCCGACACCGGAAACGCCGAGATCCTGCTGGAGTTCGGTACGGCGGAGCAGAAGGCGCGCTGGCTCCAGCCCCTGCTCGACGGCGAAATCCGGTCCTGCTTCTCCATGACCGAGCCGGAGGTATCCGGCGCCGACCCGACCGGCTTGCGCAGCACCGCGGTTCGGGACGGCGACGAGTGGGTCCTCAACGGGCTGAAGTGGTTCACCAGCGGCGCGGTAGGGGCGGCGTTCGCCATCGTAATGGTGGTGACCAACCCGAAAGGCGCATCCCACGAACGCGCCAGCATGATTCTGGTGCCCACCGATGCGCCCGGATTCAACCTGATCCGATCGGTACCGGTCATGGGACATGCCGGCGGTGGTGGTCACTGCGAGATCCGTTACGATAACTGCCGCGTCCCGGCGGAAAACCTGCTGGGTCCGGAGCACGGCGGCTTCATGATCGCTCAAGCCCGGCTCGGGCCGGGGCGAATCCATCACTGTATGCGCGCCATCGGTATGGCCGAGCGCGGTTTCGAGATCATGTGTCGGCACGCCAACCAGCGCGAGGTCGGTGATGGCCTGCTGGCGGATAAGCAGATCGTCCAGGACTGGATCGCCACGTCGCGCATGGAGATCGATCAGGCGCGCCTTCTGACTCAGTATGCGGCCTGGAAGATGGACGCTGTGGGTAAGCGCGAGGCGCGCCAGGAGCTGTCTATGGTCAAGGTCGTGGTGCCCAACATGATGATGGCGGTGCTCGACCGGGTAATTCAGTGCCTCGGCGCGCTGGGCGTCTCCGACGATACGCCAGTGGCCGCGATGTGGCGCAACGGCCGCGCATTGCGTATTGCTGATGGCCCCGACGAGGTGCACAAGATGGTCATTGCCCGGCGCGAACTGAAGCGCTTCGCCTGAGGCGTTCCGGACAGCGGTGCACAGACGACCCACGCCCTGGCTGCACATCAGGACAGCCGGTCGGTGTTACAGCAGCCGTGCGGAATCCGACAGATTGACATGACTCGCGACCGCTTCAACACCGAGCCTGGGAGGGGGTGCTGATACGGGCTCCCTGCCGTCGCACGAACAGAACAAGGGGAGAGAGCATCATGGGCATACCGCACCACTGCGGACTCACCGTCGCCGCTGTCGGTCGTTACCAAGGCCGACATCGACGAACTCGGGGCCATCGACGTCAAGGACGTCATCAACACCCTGACCTATAACTTCGGCAACATCAGCCAGTCCTCCGCCTTTTTCGGCGGCGACAACTCCACCGGCAACACAAACGTCAACCTGCGCAACCTCGGTGCCGGGTCAACCCTGGTGCTGGTCAACGGCAAGCGCGTGGCGGCCACCAGCGTGGACCAGTCGAGCAATGGCTACGTCGACCTCGGCGGCTGGATGCCCAATATCGCGCTGGAGCGGGTGGAGATCGTCAAGGACGGGTCTTCGGCGCTGTACGGCTCGGACGCCATCGCGGGGGTGGTGAACTTCATCAGCCGCAACGAGTTCGAGGGCTTCGAACTGCAGTACGACTTCCAGACCGACGACGAAACCCGTAAGCAGGACGACAACCTGATCTCGGCCATCTTCGGGGTGGGCAACGATCGGGGCAACATCATGATCGCGGCGAGTTATCTCGACCGGTCACCGCTGCAGATCGCCGAACGCTACGACGACTACGGTCAGTCAGGCCTGTCGTCCTTCGGTCAGCCGGGGCGCTACGTGGCGCTCGGGGCCATTACGCCGGATGCCGACAGCTTCTTCGTGCCCGGCGGGTCCGCGAGTTTCGGTGAGGGCGCCGATCCGGACTGCGACATGGCGGCCGCCGACGACGGCATCCAGGGAGTCCAGGGCAACATCGGCGGTCAGTGCATCTACGACTTCTCCCAGTTCTTCAACCTGGTGGGTGAGGAGGAAGTCACCAAGATCTATGGTACCGCCAGATACGACATCTCCGACAACGCCGAGGCCTACGCGGAAGTATCGTTCTCGGACAACCAGTTCTTCCGCGGCAACTCGCTCTACCCGGACGTCACCTTTGCCATCGTTCCGTCGAGTTCGCCGGGCCTGCAGCTCGATGCCGAGCGGCGCGGGGTCGAACCAGTGCCGTACCTGGCGCTGCAACGGCTGCTGGGCGGCACCGTGGACACGCCGTTCGAGGAGCGTCCCGTCGACACCGACACACGGGTCGACCGGGAATTCTATCGGGTGGGCGGCGGCCTGCGGGTGGACTTCAACCTGGGTGATCGCGAATGGAACTTCGACGGCTCGGTGTTCATGTCCGAACGCAACCTGGCTTCCAGCACCGGTTCCGACACGGTCACCCGTGATACCGACCTGGCCTACTCGGGCCTCGGTGGACCGGGCTGCGATCCCGTCAGCGGTACCGCGGGTTCCGGCAACATGGGGACCGGCGACTGCTACTTCTACAATCCCTTCGGCACCCGGGTCTACGACCCGGTCACGAATGCACCCTGGGACCCGTCCGACACCAGCCCGTGGGCCGCGAACACGGATCTGACCGTTGCCGAGGCTGCGCTGCTCTACCAGAACCCCGCTGAACTGATCGGCTGGATGGCCGGCCAGCTTCAGACCCAGGCCGAGACCCGGCAGACGGTCTTCGACGCGGTCTTTTCCGGAGACCTGTTCGATACCGCCAACGGACCGGTCGGGCTCGCCATCGGCGCGCAGCACCGGGAAGACAAGAACAGGGCTTCGACAAGAACTACAACGACAACAACTACAAGTTCGTCTACGGCGCCCAGGACTGGACCGGCAAGCTGACCACCACGGCGTTCTTCGCCGAAGTGTTCGTGCCCCTCACCTCCTGGGCGGAGCTGTCCGTCGCCGGCCGTTACGAAGACTTCGACGAGCTCGACACGGATACCTTCGATCCCAAGGTTACGCTGCTGGTGCGGCCCAGCGACGACCTGACGCTGCGCTTTTCCGGCGGCAGCTCGTTCCGGGTGGGTTCGCTGCTGCAGCTGTTCGGTTCTACCACCAGCCTGATCAACTCCACCGACCCGTTCTCCGGTACCGGTGGCCTGGCGTTCCGGCCATCGATCTCCACGGGTAACGCGGAACTGGAGCCGGAGTCGGCGGACGCCTACAACATCGGCCTGTCGTGGGCCCCGTCCGGTGCGCTGGATGGGCTGTCCGTGGATCTCGACTACTACAATTACGAGTACGAGGACATCATCACCCGGGAGCAGCATCAGGATCTGATCAATCAGGACAACGCGTCTCGCTGCCCCAACGGCTTCAATGCCGATCCGGCCAACGGTCCGCTGTGCGGCGCCATCGACACCAACGGCGACGGTCTGGCGGAAGTCTACTCCATCGGCCCGGGTCTGCCGGACAAGGTGATCCGCAACGAGACCGGCGGCCTGCTGCGTACCGAAGCGTCCTACGTGAACGCACAGAGCCTCGACACCTCGGGCATCGACGCGACCATCGGCTACATGTGGGAGATGGGGAATCTGGGTCTGTTCCGCACCGAGCTGGCGGCGAGCTACACCCTCGACTACGACCTGGTGACACCGGAAGGGGTCGAAATCGACGGCGTCGGCAGTCGTAACGCGGGCAACAGCGTGGGGCGCGCACTACCGGAGTGGAAGGCCAACTTCCATCTCGGCTGGACCCTGGGCCGTCACTCGGCAGTGGCCACCGTGCGCTACATCGACGAGTACGAGGACGATGTGCCCCAGAGCGACCTGCGGGCCCTGTTCATCGGCTATCACGAAACCATCGACAGCATGACCACGCTCGATCTGCAGTACAACGTGGACCTGCCGTCGTTCGGATTCCAGGCCGAGGGTTCCGCGCTGACGCTGGGCGCCAAGAACGTGACCAACGAGCGGGCGCCGCGGGTCAATGTGGACGGGGCCTATGATCCGTTCACCCACAACCCCATTGGAAGGGTCTGGTACCTCCGTTACCTGCTGGCCTTGTAGGGTTGTGTTGAACAAAGGCCAGAACTAGCGGAGCGTTCTTGAATCACGCTGCTAGTCAGTGAAAGCCGGCCCGCGCCGCGGGCCGGCTTCTGACGGAATCTCGCGCTTGGTGCCGCTTCGTCGGTGCCCTGCACCCGGATGGTTGGCCTGCAGCCGTGGACCCCGGCCAAAGAGCTTTTCCCTGTAGGTTCCGGGCACGTAGTCCTTCTTGAACAGCCCACGGCGCTGCAACTCGGGGACGAGGTGATCCACGACGTCAACAAACGTATCCGGCATCAAGGCATAGGCGAGATTGAAGCCGTCGAGGTCCGCCTCGGTGGCCCAAGCCTCCAGTTCGTCCGCGACACGTTCCGGCCCTCCCACCAGGACCGGCCCGCCACCACCGAGTGCAACCGATTGCGCAATGCTGTTCAGGTCCCGATGGCCTTCGGCCCCCGCAGAGGTGAACGCGGCCGCGGCCCCCTGAATGGCATTGCTGGTCGCCGCGCTCTCCTGGACCAGATCGGGCTTGGCGAAGTCGATGCCGGTCCATCCGGAAACAAGAGCCAGCGCACCAGATGTGCTCAGGTATCGCTGATAGTCTTCGAGCTTCGCCTGAGCCTCTTCATCAGTAGCCGCCGTGATTACCGTTACCAGGGCGAGAACCAGAACGTCTGAGCGGGTCCGGCCCGCCTGCATTGCGAGCTTGCGCAGGTTGCCGACATCGCTCGCCATCTTCCGCCGCGAGGTCCCGCCCACGAACACGCACTCGGCGTGGCGCGCTGCGAATGCGGTGCCTCTGGACGAAGAGCCCGCCTGATAGAGCACGGGGGTGCGTTGAGGCGAAGGCTCGCACAGGTGAACGCCGTTGACGTGGAAGTACTCACCGTCGAAGGTCACCCGATGAACCTTTGCGGGATCGGTAAACACACCCGCCTCGCGATCGCAGCGCAGTGCATCATCCTCCCAGCTTCCTTCCCAGAAGCCGTACTGGACGTTCATGAACTCCTCGGCAATGTCGTAGCGGACGTCATGAGAGACCTGATTACCTGCGCCTGCCCCCTTGGCGCCGCTGTCGAGGTAGCCCGTCACGATGTTCCACCCGATCCGCCCGTCGGTCATGTGGTCGAGCGTCGACATGCGTCGCGCAAACGGCAGCGGGGCCTCGTGCGAAAGGTTGACAGTGGCGGCAAAGGCAAGGTGTTGCGTGGCGTGTGCCATCGGCGGGATCGTCAGAAGCGGGTCGTTCGTCGGCACCTGTACTGCCTCGCGCAGCGCCGTCTCAGGACCCCCGCCATACACGTCATAAACGCCGACGACATCCGCCAGAAAAAGGGCATCGAATCTGCCCCGCTCGAGCAGGCGCGCGAGTTCCACCCAATGGTGGGTGTGCTTGTACTCCGGCGACTTGTCCTGCGGATGCCGCCAGAGGCCTTGGGACTGGTGTCCCACGCAGTTCATTGCAAACGCGTTGAGTCGAAGCTCGCGGGCCATGATCTCCCTCCTGAATTCCGTAACGCGGCAGCGGCGGTCAGACTCACTCTGAGACATCATGACGAGCGGCCCCGCCACGATCGAACTGGCGGTCGGCCCGGCGCAGCGCAGGGAAACCGAGCATCGCACCCAATGCCACGCATCCCGTGACGAACCAGCCATTGACCATGAAACCGCCCAGGTCGCTCAGAGCGCCTCCGGCAAAGGGCGCCAGCGCCCCACCGACCAGAACGAATGCCGGATGCGCACCGGTCAGCGAACCCGAAGGGTCCAGGCGCGCCAGCGCGCCCAGATAAATGGGCATGATCGCAATGGGCAGCATGGCGAACAACGGAGCCGTCAGGTAGAAACGCAGCGCTGTGCCGGCGCTGGCCAGACCCAGGGCCGTCACCGCGAGCACGACCAGCAGCACGGCGATGGGCCATACTGCAGGCATGCGGCTGCCCAGGTAACCCGCCAGCAACGGCGCCGCGATCCCGATCAGGCTCCCCGCCATGAAGACGTAGCCGATGACCTCGGGCGTCAATGGCACGTCGCGTCCAATCTTGACGATGAACAGCGCCAGCGTTGCGTGTCCGAAAAAAATGAACCCGATCCCCAGCAGGCTGAGCCAGCCGATCAGTAAGCTGCTGTCTGGGCCATGGGCCCGATCCACGACCACCCGAGCGGGAACCGGTACCCCGCGGATGAATGCCAGCGCGCATACCGAGCACAATGCATAAACGATATAGAGACCGTCCGCCTCGCTCCACACCGGGCCTTCCGGGAGCACCAGCTTCATGGTCAGAGCGCGGGGCAGCACGTAAGCGATGAACATCCCCATGACCCCTACCGCCGAGTTGATGACCCCGAAGGTGAATTCAGGAGTCCGGCTGCGCCCGGCGGTGGCCATGGCCGTCGCCACTACCGCGCCCAACGCCACGCCGGCGGGTGCGCGGCAGGCGAGCAAGGTGGCAGGACTGGTCACGAACACCGATGCCACGTTAAACGCGACAATGGCCAGCACTCCGACGCCGTAGACCTGCCGTGGGTTGAGCCGTGGTGCCAGCCTCGCGAACAGCAGATTGCCCGCCGCGATCGCCCCCATCTCGGCGGAAGCCACCAGCCCCGCCTGCGTATTGCTGGCGGCAAACGAGCGGACGATGGCATCGATGTTGAAAGGCATGCCCAGGGAAGCCGAAAACGCGAGCAGCATCACGGCGGTCAGCGACAGGAGCTGCCGTGGACTCAGATCGATGCGATCGATGGCGCTCACGACTTACCCGACTCGGGGAGGTTCCGGCACGGTATTGTCGATTCGGCCATTCCATTCCCCGGCGTTGCGACCCGACTATAGCCCACCGATTGATAACCGTCACACCTGATTTTTTTCGAGACACAATCCGGGAAAATCGCCAGCCGCCATTCACCAGACATTGCATATAGAGCCCGCAGTCGCCTTGAATATCAGTGTTCTGGGAGAACAGCGAAAATCAAACGCCGGTAGCGGTCGGCGACTGAGATCTGCCCCTGGCTTGCAGCCGGGTGGCTGGCTAAGCTCACAGGGCCACATGGATGGGAGAGTCACGTGCGAACCTTCTCTGTTCTCGTCGTCTGCCTGTGCATGGCCGGTTGCGGCCAGCAGGGCGAGTCGTCGGACGTTGCCGGCAATGCGGACACGCGCGCCACGCTTGCGGCCGGATCGGAGCTGCCGCAGCCCGAGACCCGCCCCGAACTGCTGAGCTGCGAGCCGATGGAAGGCATGACACCGCATTGCGGTTTCCAGAATCCCGAGGACCTGGTGCACATACCGGCAACCGATCTTCTGATCGTCAGCGAGATGGGCGAGTTCATGGCCGACTCGCCCGGCGGCCTGTCGCTGTTGAACCTGGCCACCGGCACCAGGGAAACGCTCACCATCGACTGGTCGTCCAGCGAGGCGGCCTGGGGCGAGGAGGGCTGCCCGGCGCCGGACGTGCCGGCCTTCAGCCCGCATGGCATCGATCTCACCACCCGGGAAGACGGCGCCGTGGCGCTCCTTGTGGTGAATCATGGCAAGCGTGAGTCGGTGGAGTTCTTCGCAGTTCAGCGCACGGGCGATCTGGTCTGGCGCGGCTGCGCGCGGCCCCCGGGCGATCCCTTCATCAACGATGTGGCCGCGCGCCATGACGGCGGGTTCTACGTGACCCACATGTGGGACAAGTCCGGAAGCTTCGAGGAGATCGCGGCAGCCCTCGAGGCGGGTGAGTCCACCGGCTGGGTGTGGGCCTGGGCGCCGGACAGCGGCTTCACCCGTCTGCCCGACACGGACGACATGATGCCGAACGGCATCGCCATCAGCGCCGACGATACGGTGCTGTTCGTCAACGTGTACATGGGAAGCAGAACCTTCGCGCTGGATCTGACCAGCAACACCCGGGTCGGCGAGCTGAGCGTGCGCCAGCCGGACAACGTGAGTGTCGACGACAATGGCATGCTGTGGATCGCGTCCCACCAGCACGATCCCATCGGTCAGGCCTGTACCCAGGTGACTGAAGGTCCCTGTCTGCTACCGTTTCAGGTGGTGAGGGCGGATCCGGACACGCTGGAGCCGGAGGTGGTTCTGGATCACCAGGGTCCACCCATGGGCTACGCCACGGTAGCGTTGCCAGTGAGCGACCGGATCTATCTGGGGAGCGCCCATGGCGACCGGGTGGTGAGCGTCGGGATCGCCCCGGAGCCCATCTGAGTCCGGGGTCCCTATGTGCAGCACCGTCGTGCCGCTGACCAGGGTCACGTCGTCCGGGGCGACCCGTACGTCTCGAGGGGTCCTTCGCTTGGTCGCGGTCCCAGAGAACCTCGGCCGACGGCCCCACACGCCTAGGTTCCGTACTGGTAAACGTGGCCCCGGACCGCGCAGTCAGGCACACCGAGGCCGTCGGTAATTGTTGCCGTCGGCGCGCAAATTCTCCCTGTCGGCAACCGTGTGCGGCTCCGTTTCCGGCCCGCGGCGGCGAGCCAACAGCCACTAAACGTCGTCTGGCGGCCCTGCGCAAAAAGCGGTCCGACTCTTGCTAGAGCACTGACAAGCCTGCGCAGTACAGCAGGCTGTCCGGCGGCTCCCCCATCCCCCTCCCAACCGCCGGACGGCAGCGGTGGCGCTCCGCGTCACCGCTGCCGCTCCCTCTCTCACCTGGCGAACGTTGGCACTTCCCGTGCATGGCCCGCAGTCAACTGCACGGACCAAGGAGTTCTGCCGTGGATCTGATCAGAATCGAAACCCCCGGTATTGCCCACTACGCGTATGTGATCGCGGACGGCACGGAAGCGGTGGTGATCGATCCGCGGCGTGACGTCGACGACTATCTGCAGGCGGCGCGGCAACTCGGTGCGCGCATCAAGTACGTGGCCGTGACCCACCGCCAGGAAGACTTCGTGCTCGGCTCCGCCCATCTGGCTCGCGTCACGGGTGCTGAGGTCGTCACCGGCGAGCACGAACTGTTCGGCTACGGCGACCTGCGCCTTGCCGACGGCGACACCTTCACGGTGGGCGGCCTGAAGTTCGTCGTCCTTCACACACCAGGCCACACGCCCGAGAGCGTGTGCTATGCGGTGTATGCCCCCCAGAACGACGATGCCGCCTGGTGCGCATTCACGGGCGATGCGCTGTTCTTCGGCACCACGGGCCGCACCGACCTGCCCGATGAGGACCGATCGGTAGAAAACGCCGCGCTGCTGTATGACTCCGTGCACCAGAAACTCGCCGGACTCGGCGACACCACGCTGGTGCTGCCCGCGCACGGGCCGGGTTCGGTGTGCGGCAGCGGCATGGCGGCGCGCCCTTATTCCACCATCGGCGAGGAAAAGCACTACAACGACGTTTTTACGCTGAGTCGCGACGAGTTCGCCCGCACGAAAGGCGGGGAACGACTACCGCGACCGCCGTTCTTCCGGCACATGGAGAAGGTCAATCTCACGGGGGGCATGCCACCGGTAGCCCGCGCCGCGGTGCCGCTGCTCGACGTCGAGCGCTTCGCTGCAGCGAGCGATGGCAAGCTTTCGTTCGATACCCGCGAGCCGGAAGGCTTCGCCGGCGGCCACGCGCCGGACAGCCACGCCATCTGGCTAGGCGGCATACCGCTGTTCGGCGGCTGGATCGGCAACGAAAACGCGTCGATCTATCTGATCACCGATCGCGAGGAGGACGTGGACACCGCCGCCATGCACCTCAGCCGCATCGGCATCGACGGGGTGGAGGGCGCCCTGGCGGGTGGATTCGGAAGCTGGCGCAAGTCCGGTCGCCCCATCGAGACGTCCGGCGTCATCACGCCGCGGGCGCTGGCCGACGACCGGGACCGCTTCCAGGTGCTGGACGTGCGCGAGGCGGACGAGTTCGACGAGGGTCACATCGGCGGAGCCCTGCACATGTATGTCGGCTATCTGCCGGACCGGCTCGACGAACTGGATCTGGACCGGGACCGCCCGGTCGTGGTCACCTGCAGCGTCGGTCACCGCGCCGGCGTGGCCGTCAGCCTGCTGCTCAGGGCGGGCTTCCAGGACGTTCGCAACCTGCTCGGTGGCATGACCGCCTGGCAGGCGCTGGGCCTGCCCGAGACGGCGTGACCGTTCCGCCGCGGCCGAGCTGATCGTGCAGGGTACCCACCGAGCAGCACTCGTTTGGCCGGCTCGGACGGCCGCTCCCGCGATCCCGGGCGACGCGCACACCGGACGATTCCCGAAGACGGTGCTCGGAGGCTAACCTTACGGCCTCGAAAGCTCGTGCCGGTGGGGCCGGAATCGTCATGACACGAAACGACGCACTGTTCACCAACGAAGCGTTCTACATGGCCTTCACCGAGAAGGATCCCGCCGCCATGGCCCGGCTCTGGGCGCGGCACCACCCAACGGTGTGCGTACATCCGGGCTGGCCGGCCCTGACCGAGCGCGACGCGATCCTGCGCAGCTGGGAGTCGATTCTGTCGAACCCGGATCAACCCGGCATGGACTTCGCCGACCCGGTGATCCACGACCTCGGGGGCACGGTGCTGGTAACCTGCTACGAATTGCTACCGGGTGGCACCTGCGTGGCCACCAACGGGTTCGTGGAGGAAGACGGCGGGATTCGAATGGTGCTGCACCACGCCGGCGCCTGCGTCCGGCCGGACAGTGAGTCCGCCGGCGACTCGCCGTGACAGACAGGACCCGCCATGAATTGGTGAAGGCGGCGACAATCACATCATCTTTCAGAACAGATAGTTGCGTTGCCAAATGCCTGAAATAACGCCACGAATACGCCCAGTATCAGGGAGTGATCACGCCGCTCTACCCCGTCATGAAGTCCTCGGCGCCCCGGACACACGAGGAAGCTGAATGTGAAAAAACCAACCAGTCTGATTGCAATGGCCGTTGTTCTGACGTCGTTGAGTTTCACCGCTCAAGCGGCCACCCTTATCATCAATGCCAACGTCTTCGATGGAGTAGACGAACAACTCATCGCAAACGCTGATGTTCTGATCGAGGGCAACTTGATCAGTCGGATTGGCGCAGACATCGAAGCGCCCGAGGGAGTCGAGGTGATTGATGCCGGCGGCAGAACCCTCATGCCGGGGCTGATCGACATGCACTGGCACTCCGCATTCAACAGCATATCTGTTGCTGAAGGCCTCAATACGGACCATGCCTACCACCTTCTCGTCGGGGCCAGGAGTAACGAGAAGGCGTTGCTTCGCGGATTCACCACGGTGCGGGACATGGCCGGCAACGTATTTTCGCTCAAATCGCTGACCGATGCGGGCCTTTACGATGGGCCCAGAATCTATCCCTCCGGCCCTGCCATCAGCCAGACCTCGGGGCATTCCGACTTCCGCCCGGCGGTTGGAGTGCCGGCCGACTCGGCGGCGCCGCTGCACTACACCGAGAGCATAGGGCACTTCGTCGTGGCCGACGGGGTGCCCGACGTGTTGCTGCGCACGCGCGAAGCGCTGCGCATGGGCGCCACGCAGATCAAGATCATGTCCGGGGGCGGCGTCTCCTCCAACTATGACCCACTCGACGTTACCCAGTACACGGTAGAGGAAACCGAAGCGGCAGTGGTTGCCGCAGGCGACTGGAACACGTACGTCGCGACCCACGTGTTTACCGACGAGGCAGCGCAGCGGGCGATCGAAGCAGGTGTCATGAGCATCGAACACGGTCATCTGTTGACCGAAAAGACCCTGCGAATGATGAAGGAGCGGGGCGTGTTTCTGAGCATGCAGCCCATCCTGGACGACGAGGATGCCATTCCCTTCGCTGAGGGTTCGGAAAACCGTCGAAAGTTCGTCGAGGTGACCCAGGGGACAGAGCGTGTGTACCCCCTCGCCAGAGAGATCGGTGTCAAGACCGTGTTCGGAACCGATGCCCTGTTCGATCCGGAACTCGCGGAGAAGCAGGCCAAGTTCGTCACCAAGCTCGGCCTTTGGTACACCCCCGTCGAGGCTCTGCGTCAGGCCACATCGACTGCCGCGGAACTGCTGGCGCTGTCCGGCCCGCGCAATCCGTACCAGGACGGAGCGCTTGGCGTAGTGAAAGAAGGTGCGTATGCGGACCTGATTATCGTTGACGGCAACCCGCTGGAAAACCTCGATCTGATTGGTGATCCGGCAAACAACTTCGACCTGATCATGAAGGATGGAAAAGTCTACAAGAACACGCTTTGAGTGGTATCCGGGCGTGATCCTGCCGGGCTGTATCCGCAAGACGGTAACGGCAAACCTGTCGTGATCCCACGCCCGGACGTCTCGGACTCCGGCCTCCAATAACCCCGGCGCCTGCACTCCGACCAATCGGCCAAGAGCCACGTGTCAGGTTCATGTAGTCGACCATTCGGCCTGGGTCAGGCCCGCCCCATGGAAAATGTAGGTTCGACCTTAGAAAAACCGGTGCAATAAGGTCGCGACGGCGGCACGTCGCGTTCGAAAGGGGTCTCGGCACTACGTCCGCCCGAAACGGTTCTTCAAACTATGCAAAGCAACTCAGTCGATCTTGGTTATGACGATATCGTCTGCCACATACGATGCCGTACTATTCGCTGGTTCGCTGAATAGGAAGTGCAGAGTCGGCCGGTTCGTTTCCAGCGCCTGATTGTTGAGCGCATCACGCCATCCACTCTGAACACTGTTCGGAGTCATGACTACGCTGTATTGCTTGGTACCTTTGTCTACGGTAATGAAAACGGCGTGATTGACTGTCTCGCTGTAACTGCCTAGAACTTCATATTGCTCCGGGTTGTTCGACGTGCGCAGCAACACCTGACCATTATCGAACCGGATCGCTGCAATCGCCTGGTAACCCGGATCGCCCAGCCAGATGTCCAGAAGGGAGCCGCTGGGTGACAGATCTACCCGACCCACCCAGGTCGCCCTGAATTTCTGCGTGCTGCCGATCGTTTCCGCTCTCGACAGGAAACTGGCGAAACGGTATGGCACCGCGACATCTATGTTCGAGTACCTCACACATTGCGAGCCGAACGCTGATGCGCAGTTCATGACCGCGAGTTGAACGCTGGAGTCGTTCGGATCAGATAGGCTGATCTCGTCACCAGTGGGTGGGCCGGGTGGGGAGGAATTGGGCTTGACGCCGGCCGTGTCTGAATCGAAGTCAGCGCGGAACAGCGTGTCCGAAGCGCAGCCACTCAACACGATGCAAGCCACTACCACACACAGCGGGAATCCTGCGACGAAGGAACAGAACGGGGTTGGCTTCATGATCCGTCTCCTAGAACAGTAGACGACTCGCATACGGAGTATCCTCAGTGTTCTTCACCCTGTCCACCGTGAGGATAAGAGCTTTTGAACGGGTCTTTTTCATGGTGGTGTTCTGAATCGGTGACCGGGGGAGGGTCAGTCTGATTCGATATCTTTCGACGGATGGGCGGCTTGAGCCACCAGGCAATATTCAGCCCAAGTGCTTTGACTCGGTGACTCTCCGCTCGCAACATGGCGGAGATCACCGGAGCCAGGAAGAACCATGAGCGATGCAGAAGCCCCAGGTCCTGAGTTTGTTACTCTCGATGAAGCAGCTGCAATGAAGACAGGCACCCGGGTGACCTTCATTCCCGGCATTCCCGCGATGTACGCCGAGGCTCTGAAGAACATCTGTTATGTGAAGGGAGTGCCGCTCATCAGGGCACTGCACCCGATGATGGGTGTGGACGAAGCGACGGGCGTGGACCGGCAAGCCAGATTGTATGAGTTGACCAGCCAGACCAGCCTGCCAACCATGCTGCATGACGAGGAACGGCCAAGGAACGTCTGGATTGAGCAGTTGGCACTGGCTGAACGCATTGGCGCGCCCGGAACGCCGACACTGATCCCCGATGACCTCGAGCAGCGTATCGAGGTCATCGGGTTGTGTGCAGTGGTGCTCGGGGAGGATGGATTTGTCTGGAACATGAGAATCCTGAATGACAGCCCACTGGGGCGGAAGTACGGCTACAGCGAAGAAGCTAGCGCTAAAGCGCCAGGCGAGATTGCGGCGGTGCTGAAGCTCATCGATCAGCGCCTGGAAGCTCAAGAGCGCAATGGTTCGCGCTACCTGGTGGGCAGTGCCGTCACCGCCGCGGATGTTTACTGGGCGACGATGAGCATGGGCGTGATTCCGCCACCGCCGGAAATCATGCCGATCACCCGGCAGAACCGGGGCATGTTGAAGTATTTTGCGGCGAACGGGCAGATCCCTGCTATTGCTGATGCGCTCACAGGTCGAATCGAAGAACACCAGCGTTACATTCTTTCGACCTATTGCGAAACACCCGCAGTTCTAGGCGGTGATCCGTTGTAGGGCCCCACTCCGGCTCCGCAGGCAGTTGGCGTCCATTTCAGGCTTGTCGGAGCTTGATGCTATTGTGACAAACAGGAGCAAGTGCTTTGAAAATTGGTGCGGTATTCCCACAGACCGAAATAGGAGCGGATCCGGACGTCGTAGCGAGATTCGCGACTACGGCTGAATCCCTCGGGTATGATCATCTGCTGGCTTATGATCACGTACTGGGCGCAAACACCGCCAGTCGTCCGGATTGGCGCGGACCCTACACCGCCGAGAGCATGTTTCAGGAGCCGTTGGTCCTGTTCTCCTATCTTGCTGGGCTCACGAGCAAAATCGAGTTCGCGACAGCGGTAATCATCCTGCCCCAGCGCCAGACCGCATTGGTAGCCAAACAGGCCGCCTGCCTGGATGTTCTGAGCGGAGGGCGCCTCCGCTTGGGCGTCGGTACCGGTTGGAATGATGTCGAGTATGAAGCCCTGGGGGCGAACTTCCATGACCGCGGTCGCCGTTCGGAAGAGCAGATCGATTTGCTTCGCCGGCTCTGGCGCGACCGTGCGATCAGCTTCAATGGAGAGCATCACAAAATCACGGACGCTGGCCTGAACCCCCTGCCGATCAACCGGAGCATACCCATCTGGTTAGGCGGGATGGCGCCCCAGGTGATCGACCGCGTGGGACGCCTCGCCGACGGGTGGTTTCCTTTTGTCAACAAAGACCTGACTGTTCAGATCGAGCAGATGCAGGCCAGCGCCAGAGATGCGGGTCGTGATCCAGCCAGCATCGGTATCGAGTGCATCATTTCCGCGAACACCAATGCCGAGCAGGTGAAGGAGTTGCAGGGTATCGGTGTCACTCATGTCGCGTTGGTAACCATGAATCAGAAACTCAGCGATTCAGCCGCGCACCTGGATGCCATCTCGCGCGGGCGCGACATGCTCGCCACCGCCCTCGCTTGAAGTGAGCGCATGAACCCTGGTGGTGAAAGCGGCGGAACCGGACCAGCGGAACCCGCTCACCCAGATCCGCCGTCTTCGGTGCTGGCCATGGCTGCTCGCAAGGCTTCCGCGTCCTCGGCGAACAACGCCCTCAGGCGGCGGCTCATGGTGGCCGGAATGACCGAGAGATGGGTCTCGCCTTCTTAATCGTCGGTTCGATAGAACAGTGCATGCAGGGTCAGACCACCGAGGGAATCACCGACCCGCGACGGCACCACCCATGTCCTTCTCACTCCGCAGGATTTCATAGCCCGGCTCGCCGCACTCGTGCCCCGCCCACGCGTCAACGTCATCCGCTTCCACGGCGTCTTCGCCCCGAACTCGCTGATGCGCGGCGGATCGAGCCTGGCGTGAAGGCGGGAGATGACGAGATATCCCGAGATATGCTTTTGCTAAGCGTACTTGCTTGATTCAGGTAAGAAAAAAGCGCCGCTTAGGGCGCTTTCTCTTGAGTTTTCAGGGGCTTGAGAACTCTCTAATGGTGGAGGCGGCGGGAGTTGAACCCGAGCATTTCGTTTTCATTTCAGCACCTTAGGTCCGCAGGTGGCAAATCTGTGCCGATCTAGGATAGCGCGAGGTTGATACTCAAGGTCTGGCGAACCGCATTTGCCTGAGTTGCCGTCAAGCACTGGCCGATCAGCCTCCTCAGATCGCGTCTCTTGGTCCCCTCAAGCTCCTCTGAGAATAGGTTCAGCAGCAGGAGATTGCAGCCTCTGAGCACCTGGGTATGACGAGTATTCCATTTGGATAAAGCAACCTTGTCACCCTTCCATACGATGTTTCCATCTGAATCCCCGGTCATTCTGAAATTTACGGCCGACCCATGCACCGCTCTCGACAGCGAGCTGTACTCAGACTCTAGGTTCCCCAGAGGACAGACGGATGCTGGCCTATCTTCCAGTCGTGGATGCGTTCGAAAGTAAGAGAACAGCTCACTGACCGTCAATCGGTGCTTGCCTCGATTCCACCTCTCGAACTCGACCGGGTGCTCAGCGTAGTAAAGACCTGTAGCGATGTCTTCCAGCCCACTCCTCAACGTCTGCAATGCCGGTCGAACTGCTCCCGCACTCGCAAAGACGTGAGACATTAGGAAATCGTTCTGCGCCTCCTTGAAGAATCCCCCAACGTCTCCCGGGCAACGCTCTGCCAAGACCGTAACCCTCCACGAATGGATCGAGACCATTCGTCGATAGCTGTCTGCGAGCTTGTCCCTAGACGCTTTATCGGCGTACAGGCCGGCAGTAACGGTCCCAAAGTCCTGCAACCAATTTCCGCGGAAGCGGGTAAAGCTTGCCGATATGTCATCCTTCGTTCTTGCCATTGCTCCCGGCTCCACGGCCAAGTATCACATTCATCGCCGTCAGTAACTCTGGAGAGGGCTGAGGACTACCGTGTGACGATAGAGCCGTGATTCGTCGAATCTCCTTTGGGTTCCGCTCTAGATAGTTGAGAATCTTTCCAATGATGTCCCGAGTAGCATCGCGCGGCCTAATGTCAACGTTGAGCGAATACAAGTCGATGATCTTCAACCACTCTGCCTTGTCTAACTTGTTGAGCGCGACCATTGTCCCAAGGGCTACCGGAACGTCCGGATCCTCTCCGGCCAATGGTTCCTTCTTGCGACTGCCGCCTTCAGAAAAGTACGTCTCGAACTCCGCGTTCGGCGCAGACTTCAGAATCCGCGCCAGATTCTGAAGGAGCCGCGCGAGGTCATGCGTCTTCATGTGGCAACCCTAGTCTGGTCAACAATTCCTCCGACACGCGCTCGAACTCACGAATCGCGTCTCGATTTTGCCCTTGAAACACGGACTCCACCCTGGATGCCGCGCGGCTAACTGCATCTCGCTCCGTCAGCACTTGCGCTAGAACCTTGTCTTCGAACTGCTGCTCAATTGCCGCTCGTGTAGCAGACCTATGATCAGAGGGCCGACCCACTCGTGAGATGACTATCCCCGCAAGTTCGATGTCGTGCTCGAGATCTTCCGAAAATCCCCCAACCCTATCGATCAACAAAGCAATACCGAGGCCAGAGAGAAAGTCTAGAGAAACCGGAATGACATAATGGGTACAAGCAGCAAGGGCGTTCTGAGTTGGAATAGTAAGGTTCGGTGGACAATCGAATACGATTAGATCGTACTCAGCCCGAATCTCTTTCAGCGCCTTCTCAATCTTTCGCTCTCTGGCAGTTGCTCCAGCCAAGTCAAGATCAACCGTGAACAGGTCGATGTGCGAGGGCAAGAGATCAACGTTCGGAAACACTTCTTCAACCCTGATTCCTGCCGCGGTCTTTGTAGCCTCCTCGGCAGAAGAAGTCTTCGCTCCCAACAGGTCCGCTATCGTGCCATGTTCGTTCGCGTGTTCCTGCCACGCTTCGGGTCCCATGGCCCAAAAAGTTGCATTCGTCTGCGGGTCGACGTCCACCAGTAGAGTTCGAATTCCCCTACTCCCACAGTAGGCTGAGAAGTTAACGGCCAATGCAGTCTTGCCGACACCGCCTTTGAGGTTGACGCACGCCAGAGTTGTCGTCACATGTCCCCCTGTTCTTCAATCCACCGGCCATACACGGTGCGAATCATCCCCCAGTCTCTGTGACCCATCTGCTGCGCGATATAAAGGGGGTTCGCACCTCGGCTCAGCGCTAATGA
This sequence comes from uncultured Gammaproteobacteria bacterium, assembly GCA_942491135.1. GTDB lineage: Bacteria > Pseudomonadota > Gammaproteobacteria > Pseudomonadales > Azotimanducaceae > UBA7803. The sequence continues at coordinate 659,273 of CALNZS010000017.1, forward strand.
AGCGTACGTATGCCGAGTCTGATACGGGTTCCTTTTACGCACGCCTGCCCGCGCAAGTGCTGGATACCAGAAGACCTTTCGTATGGCCTGATCATTTTGCCACGGTTCACCGCTCCGGGGGTCACGAAAGATCTCTGCTTCGGAGCCCCTAATCATCCGTTGTGACTCCAGAGCTCGAAGCGCAATCTCACTCAGCTTCACCAGGCGACGTCCCGACGAGGTTTTGGGTGCCTTTACTCGCCCCCGCACCTTCGCTCGTTAGATTGATGCGCGCTGCAGACCATCATCGACATCATCCCACCGCAGAGCGATCAGCTCTGAAGTTCTCAATCCTGTAGCGAATGCAAACTCGAAGTAGTTGGCAACCTCTTTGGAAACCGCGGTCAGTTCGGCTACTACACGACGCACTTCTTCGATAGTGAACGGGTCGGCTTCACGCGGCCTCACTGGAAGCCAAGGAACCAGTTCGAGCGGGTCCCTAGGTATTTTTTCCTCCAAGTAAGCCATCCGAAAAACTCGCCTAAGAGGGATCAAAGCATTATTGATGGACTTCGCCGACCCAGGGGCCCGCCCGATCCAGCTCCTCACATGATCCGCCCGAAGTTCGGACAAGCTGAGTTCGCCAAACGCCGGTATCAAATGTCGCCGGGTTCGACTCAGGTAGTCCCTGTACGTGCTGTATGCGCATCGTCTCTGCGCATCTCTAAGGAAATCGTCCAGCGCTTCACGGACCAGAATATGGTCTCCAGGCTGGCAAGAGTATTTTATCGCTTTCCGGCTGCGCGGAAAGAACGATGGATAGTCGAACTGACCGCGGTCGATGGCAGTAATGATGTCTCCCCGAATTGCGGCAGCTTCATCCTCGCCCTTGCGGGTGTTGGGCGACCTGACGATCTCCCGGCATCTTTCTCCGAAGGGCAGCGTGAAAGAGATCTGCCACCCGTTTCCGCGCCTAGTTACGCCTCGATACCTTCCAGCCACTGATTAAATCTCTCAATGTGAATCATCGTGCGTCCGTTCGCGGCCTTGATCCAATGCACTTCAATTCTGAGATGACCCTTCTTGATGTAAGCGCGAATCGCTTCCACCGTGAGCCCTGTCATCTCCGCCATCCTCTTTACCGTTACCCACCTAGGCACTGGATGAATCCCCATTCTCCGGATCTTCCATCCATCCTTTCTTTGGAACCTTTTCCCTGCCCATCACCACATCCCAAAACGACCCCACACGCTCCGCGATCCTGATTCCAATGATCTTTCGAGACAGTGGTGTGTCAGGGTCACAGTGATGTTCGTAGCGAATCCCCAGCACCTCTTCGTACTTCTTGTAGGTCGTTGGGTTGTGAAGCATCTTCAGTGCACGCGTACCGAAGTGCTGTCCGAGGACTAGAGCGCCTATCGCGGACTCCAGCCTGGCCCCAGGCCCCTGGTACTCTGCAATGACCCTGCAAAGGTGCTTCTCGATCTCCGGGTCATCCAATACGAAGAATCGGTCCCTTGGCTTGAGTTTCTTCTTAGCCACACCTAGTTACTCTGAAAATCAAGTGACTCTCACAATATACTGTTTACTCTCAGAGTCAATCCTCGCAGTCATCAACTGGTAGCCAGCCCTTGAGGCCGTCCACTGGAATCACGACTCGCTTTCGGAGATTCACCGTGCGATCTGGACTCCAGCGCCTCCCGTGAAACAGAACGCGGACATTTCCGAATCGATCCGTTCGATAGGAGCAATGGGTGACCCGGACCACAGAGTGAACCGTCTTCCACGGCCGTACCCAGAATGGAAACGCATAGCCGTGCATCTCATGAATCTCTTGGATGGTGAAGGTGTCGCGCTCAAAGTCCATCGTCGTCTGCGAGCGCTTCGATCTCGCTGACGAACTCCCGCTTCGTCATCTGGGTTACTCGATCCATAAACTTGATGACGACCTCGACTTCTTCATTGAGCGACAAGACGCCAACCACGATCCCTATTGAAGAAACCGTCTGATCCCCTAGCCGAAGCCGCTCCTTGGCCATGACCGTGGTGTTGATCAGCTGGACGGCTTCATGCAGCTCGAACTGATCGGATTCGTCGGACTTACACGCATTCATCGTGGGCGACTCCTTGTCTTTCGGAGGGTGGCGTACAGTTATTGACACAAGTCCAAGGAAGGCGGGGCGGCGGCGCGGCGCCAGCCGCCGCACCCGCCCGTACCTCCCACCTGTGGTGTTTCGTCGTGATGAGTTCGCCGGTAGTGCGAACAAGTAGAAAGCCGACCAGCGCTTGCTGATCGTCGGCATTGGGGTCTGGAAGCTTCACCAGCACTATGGCCAGACTGGATCGAGGAATGTCCACGCCGCCCATGACCAGGACGAAGGCCGCCCAGTCAGAACCGTCAGCCGCCATCCTTGCCGACTCAGCCTCTCCCTCCACAGGCGTACGCAGGCGGCGTAGTTCCCGCCAGACCGTGACCGGTGGCCCGCCAATCTGCTGGAATTGTCGAATACCCCAGATCCGCGCCCAGGCCTCGATGCGCTCCGCCGCGGTAGGCGCTGACGTGCCGTAGGTGTCCTTCTCGACGTGCGCGCCATCTACGTTCTTTGCGACGTACTTGGCGACGTATCCCGCCGGCGATCCCTTCTCCGGATCGATTTCAACGACCTTGATCCGGTGAGTCTGGGCACCCGGCTCGTCCGGATCGGCAGCTAGACCGTAGCGACCGAACGCGCCAACGATATCGCCGTGATATCGCTCAGGAGCGAACAGGAGGAAATGCCAGTGCGGCGTACCATCGTGGTGAGGCTCGGCTATTCGGAAGCCGTAGGGTCTGACCCCGATTCGATCCAGCTTGGCTCGAATTCGGGCCCAGACTCGGCAGAGGTAGTCCTGGGCCTGGCGCGGTGAGGTTTCGTCATAGGCGGGGTTGGCCCTGCCACTACTCAGGATGGCGTGCATCCGCGAAGGCGTCGTCAGGGTAACGAACAGCGCCTTGTCGCCCCGGAGCGCAGCGACTTCCTCAAAGCCACGCATCCGCACCATGAGCTCGGCCCGGCGTACTACTGGGTTCGATACGCTCTTGTCGGCCAGCTCGGCCAGGGTGAAAGAGTCACCCGCCTCATTGACGGCTACCGAGCGCTCGAGGAACTGGCGAGTCGCGACCTTGATGCGGGCCCGCTCCGCATGACCGTGGTCGCTGGCGTAGATGCTCCGGTGCTTGCTGACCACCCCCAGGTCGCGCGCCGTCTGCTCGACCAGCTGCGCGGCCCGCCGTCGAAGCTGGCGGAACCACCACCGTTCATCGCACAGCCGCTCCATACACTCGTCCTCGGTGTATCGCTCCAGCGACGGCGCGACGATTCGGTACTTCTCAGCGACCGGCAGGCACGCCGCGAGCGCTGGCTGGTCGGGGCCCCGCCCGCGTCGCGCCTGCCGGCGGCACTCTTGAGCGCGGTCGCGAGCGAACTGCCGAAGCTCATCCTCCGGCGCGGCAAGGTTGAGATCCTTGACCACCAGGCGGTCTCGAAATCGGAGAAGGCGAAGATTGGCGTCCCGGTAGGAACTGGCGCTGGCCTGGCGCTTGTAGTCCTCGGCCAGCGGTAGCATGAGGGGCCGAGGAACAGGCGTTCCCGGAAGGCCAGGCTCTCCCGGCCTCCGATGCCTCGCGTGAGGGCCATAGCACGCGCCAGCGGCGACCGTTCGTGTGCCGCTGTTGTGCCATTTGTGCCCGAATCGTGCCGCTCTGGAGCCCCACCAGGACCAGTGGAGACCAGATTGTGAGAGTCACTAGAGCGCCCAGAACCCGCATGGAGACTGGTCTCCAGCGGTCCCGGGTGGTCTAGCGCGGTTTGGGATTTGGTGGAGGCGGCGGGAGTTGAACCCGCGTCCGTTGGCACGCCACCGTCGGCTCTACATGCTTAGCTTCCGTCTATTGATTTAGCTTCGAACGACCCGACGGTCAGGGTGTTGTCAGCGATCCCGATTGGTTTTAACGCTTCGGCCCCGGGCGAGGCGTCCACGCGATCCTGTGAACCTTGCCGTCAATTTCACCTCACAGACACGGATCATTGACGTAAGCGGGGTTTTAGGCCGCTAGTGCGTAGTTGTTGTCGTTGGCAACTATATCTAGTTGCAGCGATTGTTTTACGAGAGTCACTACCCTCTCGGCATGCACCTCAGGTTTTGATACCCACGTCGAAGCCAAGTCGCCCCCATACGCGGAAAGTCTGCTGATTCTAGCATGGTCGGCCGGGACAAAACCCTGGCTGCTTCCCGTTGTCTCAGGGACTAGAATGACAATTCCCGGTCCCGATGGTTCCGGCCGGTCAAACCATGCGAATCACTCTGACTGTCTATTTATGGGCTGCCGCGGGTTTTTCAACCCCGCTGTGGGGCGCAGACGGCCCGATCGGGGCGGTGGAGCGCAATCCTCACGCGTTCGTCGAACATGCCGGCGAGTTGATCGAAGCCGGCCAGCACGCGCTGGCGCGCACCTACCTCGAGCCGGCGCTCATCGATTACCGGCTGAATCCCGGCGAGCGCTCCCGGGCCTACTACCTGCGCGGCTTCAGCTTTTACGACCAGGGCATGTACGTGTCCGCGGCCAAGGACTACAACCGGGCACTGGAGTTTCACCCCGGTAATCCCGTGGTGCTGACCGCCATAGCGCACCTGCACGCGCGTGGGCTGGGGGTGGACCCGGACCCGACCCTGGCGGCGGCGTTCTTCGAACAGGCCGCCCGCGCCGAGCATCCGCCCGCCTACCTGAACCTGGGCATCGCCTACCTGCACGGGCGAGGCGTGCCGAAGGAACTCGAGACCGCTCGGGAATGGCTCGGCAAGGCCGCCGACGCCGGCCTCGGCATTGCCATGTTGAACCTGGGGCAGAGCTACCGGGCGCCGTTTGCGGACCCGCCGGACCCCGGCCAGGCGCGGAACTGGTACGAGAAGGCCGCGGATGCGGGGGAAGGCGATGCCCTGGCGTACCTGGGTTTCATGGCCGAGAACGGTGAACTGGCAGGCGCCGGCGACGTCCGCAGCGCGGGGGCCTATTTCGCCGATGCGGCCGCTGCCGGCAGTGCCGTCGCCCAGGCCAAGCTGGCGCACATGTATCTGACTGGCGACGGTGTCGAGGTGGACGAGGACCGCGCCTACGAGCTGTTCCAGCAGGCGGCGGAAAAGGGGCATCCCACCGGCTATCTGGGGCTGGCCTACTTGTACGAGAGCGGCACCGTGGTCCAGCAGGACCCTGCCGAGGCATTACGCTGGTATCAACGCGCGGCCGAGGCCGGCATGGTGGATGCTCAGCTTCGCCTGGCCTACGAGGCGCTGCGCGAAGGGGGTGTGGATGGGCAGACCCGGGCCAGTGCCTGGCTGGCCCGGGCCGCCGCCCTGGATCATCCCAAGGCCCTGAACGACTACGCCTGGCTGCTGGCGACCAGTCCATTCGACGCCGTGCGCAATGGGCCCCAGGCGGTCACGCTGGCGTTGCAGGCCGTGGACCGCAACCGCTCGCCGAGTTACCTGGATACCCTGGCCGCCGCTTATGCCGAGGCCGGGCGCTTCGACAAGGCAATCAGCGTTCAGCGCGAGGCTTTGAGCCTGGTTGCCGACGATCCCGCGCTGGCCGCGGAACTGCAGTCACACCTGACCGCATTCGAGGCTGGGGAACCCTGGCGGGAAGGGTAACGTTCTGGTAAAAAACCGGCCTGGCATTGAACGCGTTCTAAGAAACGGCGTTCCAAGTAACGCTGGACCCGCAGTAATCACGCTTTCAGGGGGAGCTTTGAGCCTCGATCAGCGACGTACCGATCTGGTGGCCACCGTAGTACAGGCTCTGGTAGCCGAAGGTAACGCCGAGTTCCGGCCCGGCGACGTGGTCAGCCGCCTGCGTGAACGCAACCAGCCCATGGGCACCTGGGAAGTGCGCGGCGAGCTGTCGAAGCTCGAAGCCGCGGGCATGCTGGAGAACGACCCGGAAACCGGCCGCTGGCGGCTGGCCGCCCAGCGCTCCCTGAAAGCCTGCTGAGCGCTACGAGCCCCCCAAGAACCCGCCCCGCCGCTAGCGGCCCGAACCGTCCTGCCGGGGCGGATTGCCCCGTCCCATGGAAGCCGCGAACGCCGAGGCGATGGCCCCCACCGCCACCGCCGCGCCGATCACCGTCAGCGATACCCAGCTCGGGATGTCCACGTGATGCTGCACGATCAGTTTGGCGCCTACATAGGTCAGGATGAAGATCAGACTGAACTTCAGGTAACGCATCTGCGCCACCAGCGCGCTGATGACCACGAACAGCGTGCGCAGCCCGAGAATCGCGAACACGTTGGAGGTGAAGATCAGGAACGGGTCCGTGGTGATGGCGAAAATGGCCGGCACCGAATCGATGGCGAACACCACGTCCGCCCATTCCACCATGATCAGTGCCACGAACAGGGGAGTCGCCACCCGGCGGCCGTTCTCCAGAATGAAGAAACGCTGGCCGTGAAGCTGGTCGGTCATGGGCACGAAGCGCCGGACCAGGCGCACCGCCAGCACGTCGGTGGGCGCCGTCTCGCTGGACAGAGCCAGCATCCGCGCGGCCGACACGATCAGGGCCGCGCCGAGCAGGTAGGTCAGCCAGGAATACTCGGCCACCAGCGCCGCACCGGCGATGATCATGGCCCCACGCAGCACAATGGCGCCGAGGATGCCCCAGAACAGCACCCGGTACTGCAGGTTGGCCGGCACCCGCATGAACTCGAAGATCATCATGATCACGAACACGTTGTCCATGGAGAGCGACAGCTCGATCAGATACCCGGTCAGGAACCGCATGGACGCCTCCTGACCGTTCAGATCGAGAATCGAGCGCATGCCCCAGCCGAGCCAGTTGTTCTCGTACAGGAAATAGATGTAAACGTTGAACGCCGCCGCCAGCGCCACCCAGCCGGCCCAGTAGGCCAGCGCCTTGCGCAGGGTCATGGTCTCCGGGCGCCGGTGAATGACCAGCAGGTCGACGATGATCAGGGTCGTGACCACCGCAATGAAGCTGGCCCAGATGAACACCACGCTCATCATGGCGGCGGCCGCGTCAGGGTCCGGACTCGACATCTTCTTCCACGACCAGGTCGGCGGCGGCAAGCTGAACCATCACCAGGTAGGCGGCGGCCACGTAGATCGAGGAATAGGTACCTACCACCACACCCACGGTCAGCGCCGCCGAGAATCCGCGCAGGGCTTCACCGCCGAAGAACAGCAATGCCAGCAGCACCGCCAGGGTGGTGCCGGACATCACCAGGGTGCGCTCCAGCGTCTGGTTCAGGGAGCGGTCGATGACGTCCGTCAGACTGGACCGGCGCAGGCTGCGCAGGTTCTCGCGGATGCGGTCGCAGACCACGATGGTGTCGTTCAGGGAATAACCGATCACCGTCAGTATCGCCGCCAGACTGGGCAGATCGAAGGTCCACTGGAACAGGGCGAAAGCGCCCAGGGTGACGATCACGTCGTGGACCAGCGCCACCGTGGCAGCGAGCGCGAACTTGCCGGTGAAGCGCCAGGCAATGTAGATCCCGATGACGGCCAGCGCCGCCAGCAGGGCCAGGATGCCGGACTCCCGCAGGTCGTCGCCCACTGCCGGGCCGACGAACTCGGCACGCACGAACTGCGCGTCCGGGTGCTTCGCCGCCAGTACCGCGGCGACCCGGTCTCCCACCTGGTCGGCGTTGGCGCCGGCGCCTGGTTCGACCCGGATCAGGACCTCGCGATCACTGCCCGATTGCTGCACCGAGGCGCCGGCGAAGTCACCCGCCACCAGTTCCTGGCGGACCACGGCAATGGGCACCGGGTCGGCGAAGCGCACTTCGACCAGGGTGCCGCCGGTGAAGTCGAGGCCGAAGTTGAGGCCCCGAACGGCTACCAGAATCAGAGAGCACAACACCAGCACAATGGACACCCCCGCCGCCGGACGGCGATGGTCCATGAACCGGATACTGGAACGCATGGCGGGGAACCCGCGGTGATGCTGCGAGCGGTGGGCAATGCTAGCGCCCGCCGCGACGCCGGAATAGATGGGCGGACGCCACGCAAAGGGAAATTTGTCGTCCAGATGTACGGACGCTGGCCGCGCTGCTCGGCGTAGCGTAGCCTGCCTCCACTGCGTCCCGAGCGGGCGGATCCGTTTCAGCCTTGCGCGAGTTCATGTACGACATCAACAGCCTGCTGATTGCCGGCATCCTGCTGGTCTCCATGATTGCCGCCATCGAGATCGGGTTCCGGGTCGGGACCCGCGGCGCCAGCGCGGCCAACGACGGATCACGCACCCACATCAACGCGGTGCTGGCCTCCCTGCTGGGCATTCTCGCGCTCCTGCTGGGCTTCACCTTTTCGCTGGCGCTGCAGCGCTACGACAGCCGCAGCGCGGCGGTGGTGGACGAGGCCAACGCCATCGGCACCGCCTATCTGCGCGCCAGCCTGCTGCACGGCACAGTGCGCGGTCCGGCCGAAGCAAAGCTCCGGGAGTACGTCGACCTGCGGGTCCAGGCCAGCGTGGTGTCGCTGGACCACGAAGCCGACCGGCTGCAACTGGTGGCAGCCGCCAGCCGGGTGCAGGAGGAGTTGTGGGCGCTGGCCAGACAGGCTGCGGCGGAACGGCCGGATGCCATCACCGCCTTGTTTGCATCGGCGCTGAACGACATGTTCGACGCCCTCGGCACCCGTGACGCCACCCTGGCGCGCCACGTTCCGGAGGTGGTGCTGCTGTTGGTCTACGGCACGTTCCTGATGGCCGCGCTGATACTCGGCTACAGCTCCGGTATGTCCGGGCACAGGGCTTCGTTCGTGAGCAACATCCTGGTGGGGCTGATCGTGTGCCTGGTGTTCATCATCATCGACCTGGACCGGCCGCGCCGTGGCATCATTGAAGTCAGCCAGCACAGCCTGGTGGAACTGCAGGGAGCGCTCCGGGCCACGCCCTGAGCCTTCGCCCACGAGGGGAGGACGGTTTTGACTCAGGTCATCGATTGCGACGCGCACATCCTGGAACCTGCCGATCTCTGGCAGACCTACCTGGAGCCCCGTTACCGCGACCGGGCTATCCGCATCGAGGAACAGGACGGCAAGGAGCGCCTGATCATCGGCGAGCAGGTGGTGCTCGAAGGGGTGGTAGCCGGGCTCGGCGGGGCCGAAGCGGACAAGGCCGAACTGTTCGGCGGCGCCCTCTCCTACCGTCACGACAATCCTGCCGACAGTTACGATCCCCGCGCCCGCCTGGCGCGCATGGATGCCTGGGGCATCGAGCATTCGGTGCTGTTTCCCACCATCGGCATTCTGCCTTTCCCCACCGAGGACCTGGATCTGGCCAACGCCTACTGTCGGGCCTACAACACCTGGATGGCCGAGTTCTGCCAGGCCGACCGGCGCCGCCTGGTACCGGTGGCACTGGTCAACTGGCGCGACGTCGAGGCCGCGGCCGCCGAACTCGAGCGCTGTCTGGCACTGGGTTTTCGCGGTCTGTTCGTGCCGCCGGAAACGGTGGATGGCCGCCGCCCGGCGGACCCCCATTTCGACCCCTTATGGTCGCGCTGCCAGGCCGCGCGGATTCCCGGGTGCTTTCACGTGATCGTGCGTTTTGGCGGCGCGGCGGTACCGTTCGCGGCCTGGCACGAGACCTCGCCGGGGCCGCTGTTCGGCTTCGGCATGGGCGGCACCGGCCAGCTAATTCCGGCCATGGCCAGCGTGGTCACCGATGGTCTGTTCGAGCGTTTCCCAGAGCTTGCCATCGTGAGCGTGGAAGCCGGCTGCGGTTTCGCCCCTTATCTGATGGATCGCCTGGACGCCAAGTACGAGGCGTTCCGCAGCCTGGTGCCGCTGCCGCGCCGGCCCAGCGAATACATCCAGCGCAACTGCTATTTCGTCGCCGAACAGGGTGAGCGCACCATCGACAGCGCGCTGGAGCTGGTGGGCAAGGATCGGATTCTGTGGGGCAGCGACTACCCCCACGTGGATGCGCTCGAGGTCGCCGCGAATCTGCCGTCACGCTGGCCGGTGCTGGCGGAGAACGCGCGGCGGCTGTTCGCCCTCGGTTGACGCGGCCGCGCCGGCCGCGCCCCTTCAGAAGATCTCGTCCGGGGACAACTCGAAGCGGTCGATGAGTTCCTGGCGCACCTGGTTGTACATGGCCGGGTTCTCGCCGCGCAGCACTTCGAGCTCCTCGCGCACGTCTTCACTCAGCCCCTGGTGAATGACAATTTCGACCCGCCGGTTGCGGGCCCGGCCGGCCGGCGTCTCGTTGCTGACCAGCGGCTTGGTGTCGGCGTGTCCGGTGATGGTGAAGCGATCCTGAGCCAGGGTGCCTTCGCCGAACAGGCCGTGCGCCACGCTCACCGCCCGGGCGCTGGACAGCGCCCAGTTGGAACGGAAGCGGGCCGTGCTGATGGGCACGTCGTCGCTGTGGCCTTCCACCATGATGCGCCCGTCGGTCTTACGCAGCACGTCCTGCATGATGCGCAGCACCGGGTAGAAATTCGGGGTCAGATCGGCGCGCCCGGACTCGAACGTGCCGTGTTCCTTGATGCGCACGATGATGCGCCGGCCTTTGGTCTCGACCTCCAGCACGCCGGCGGCAATCTCCTTCGACAGGGCCGTGGCCAGGTCGATGGCGTCCTCTTCGGTTTCGCCCACCAGGTCGCGCACCTTATCGACCACCACCATCTTCTGTGCATCGCCGGATTCACCGCTGTTGGAAGATCCCAGATCCTGACAGGCCACCTCCAGGCTGCTGCGGGACTGATCCGTGGTCTTCTGCCAGATCTCGTTGAGCGGGGTCGGTTCGGGCTTACCGGGCGAAAACTCCTGAGCGATGATGCTGGTGCCCTTGGGCACGTCCTCGGCACGGAACTCTGCCTGCACACCGAACGCCGCGCGCATGGAACCGGCCAGACGCTTGAACTTGAGCACGTCCATCTCGGAGAACGACAGCAGCAGCACGAAAAAACACATGAGCAGCGACATCAGGTCGGCAAAGGTCATCACCCAGCCGGCGCCGCCGCTGCTGTTGTCGTTTCCGCTGTTGGGTTCGAAGACGTCGTCTTCCAACGGCCCGGCCTCTCAGTCTGCTGCCTGTTCCGGCGGACGCCGGGGAATGCTCACTCGGCCACTTCCCGCTTCGATTCCGGCAGGTAGGCCCTGAGCATGGAGTCGATCACCCGCGGGTTCTGTCCGCCCTGAATGGCCAGCAGCGCATCGATGATCATGGATTTTACCCGGCCTTCCTCTTCCCGCCGCAGGGCCAGCTTGTCGGCAATGGGCAGGGCAAACATGTTGGCGAACATGGCGCCGTAAAGGGTGGTGAGCAGCGCCACCGCCATGGCCGGACCGATGGACTTGGGGTCGTCCATGTTGGCCAGCATGGCAACCAGACCCACCAGGGTACCGATCATGCCCATGGCTGGACCGACGTCGCCCATGGCGGCGAAGATCTTCGAGCCCCACTCGTGACGCTGCAGGGTCTGGTGCAGATCCTTGCGGAGCAGGTTGCGCACCACGTCGGCGTCGTGGCCGTCCACCAGGAGCTGAATGCCCTTGGACAGGAAGTTGCTCGACACTTCCTTGCCTTCCAGGGACAGCAACCCGCCCTTGCGGGCGGCGTCCGCCAGCTCCACCACCTCGTCGATGATCTCCTCGGGTTTGACCAGGCTGAAGCTGAAGGCCTTCACTGCCACCTTCACGGCATTGAAGAACTGGCTCAGGCTGAATTTCATCAGCACCACGAACAGCGTGCCCACCAGCACGATGAGCAGTGCCGGCAGGTTGATGAACATCTGTGCCGAGCCGCCGAGGACCATCGAACCGATGACCACGGTGAACGCACCCAGCAGTCCGACCAGGGTTGCGAGATCCATGAACTCCTCGCTCGAGGGAATCTGTCTTAAGCCAAGTCTAGTCAGGAATTTCGCGTTTACCGGGCGGCGGACGTTCAGCCGGCGGCGCTTGCGCGACCCGGATACCGCAGGTACTTTGCGCCGGTGCCCGCCACGACGCCTGAGGATGCCCGCCAAGACGCCAAAGCCAGCCGATTCGACCCCAGCCGATTCCGCGGCGGTCGACCAGGAAGACAACCAGATTGCCCAACTCGACTTCGAAACCGCCATGGTAGAACTCGAGGCCCTGGTGGATCAGATGGAGGCCGGAGAACTCAGCCTGGAAGCCTCCCTGGCCGCCTTCGAGCGTGGGGTGCGGCTCACCCGCCACTGCCAGGCCGCGTTGCGCGGCGCCGAGCTCAAAGTCAAACAGCTTACCGAGAACGACGAACTCGTGGCCCTGGACCCCGACGCGGTCGATGACGACTGACCTGCGGGAGTTGAAGTCCATCGTCGAAGACGCGCTGGACCACCACCTGCCCAAACAGTCGGCCATCGCCCCGGAACTGGTGGAGGCCATGCGCTACGCCACCCTCTCCGGCGGCAAGCGTTTGCGCCCTATGATGCTGTGCAGCGCCTGCGAGGCCGTGGGCGGCGCGCTCGAGGACGCCCTGGCCCCGGCCTGCGCGGTGGAATTCATCCACGCCTATTCGCTGATCCACGACGACCTGCCGGCCATGGACGACGATGCCCTGCGCCACGGCCTGCCGGCCTGCCACATCCGTTTTGGCGAAGCCGGCGCCATTCTGGCCGGCGACGCCCTGCAGACCCTGGCCTTCGAGACCCTGGCGGCGGCGCCCAACCTGACCGCGGCCACCCGGATCCGCACCATCGGCCTGCTGGCCGGCGCCACCGGCTGGAACGGCATGACCGGCGGCCAGAGCTTCGATCTGAGTGCCGAGGGGCAGTCGCTGGCCATCGACGATCTGCGGGCCCTGCATTCGGCCAAGACCGGCGCCCTGATTCAGACCGCGGTGCAGATGGGCGCCATCATCGGCTGCCCGGACCTGAGCGACGAACGCTACGTACTGGTCGGCGAGTTCGCCGCCCGCATCGGCCATGCCTTCCAGGTGGTGGACGACGTGCTCGACGTCACCGCCAGCACTCAGGACCTCGGCAAGCCGGCCGGATCAGACCAGGCCCTCGGCAAAAGCACCTACAGCGGGTTGCTGGGGGTGGACGGCGCGCGCCAGTATGCCGCCGAGCTGCACGCCGAGGCGCTGAAATTCCTGGACCGCGCGGGACTTGCCGAATCGAGGTTGGGTGAGCTTGCGGATCGGGCAGTAAACCGCCGATTCTGATTCGGAATCAGGGTGAAATCCAGCGCCCACCCCGATGAAAAAATTTCTTGTCGAATAGCTCATTGGGGAGCGACAGGTTTCGGACGCGGGTATAGATTGGCGCTCCATCTGGCTGAGGGCCAATCATCGTGGGACGTGTACGGGTCGTGGCGAAGTGGGCCGCGGCACTGGTGGTGCTCGCGTCTGACTCAATCGCCCAAACTCAATTCCTCGACGTTTCGGATGCTGCCGGCGTCAATCAGATCACCGAATCCTACGGAGCGTCCTGGGGTGACATCAACAGCGACGGCTACCTCGACATCTACGCCAGCAACCACCGGAACCGGCCCAGCCTGTACGTCTACCAGGGTAACGGTCGGTTCGTGGACATGGCGCCGCAAATCACGCCGTGGGTCAATTTTCCAACCCGCGACACCCATGGCGCGTCGTTCGCCGATTACGACAACGACGGCGACCAGGACTTCATGGTTTCGGCCGGGGCCGGCAACCCGACCCAGTTCTACATCAACAACAACGGCGCGCTCGCGGAACGTGCCACCGAACTCGGGGTGAACTTCGAGAAGCTGGGCGGCCGACTGCCGATCTGGCTCGATCACAACGAAGACGGACTGCTCGACAACATCATGGCCAACTTCGGCGGAGTCGCCAAACTGTTTACCCGCTCGGGTGCGGGTTTCGTCGAGAACACCACCACCGTGGGTCTGCTGTGCAGCCGCTTCCAGTACGGCCAGTTCCACGACGTGAACAACGACGGACGCCTCGACTTCGTCTGCGCCGACGACCCCGTTTATCCGCAGAAAATTTATGACACCGGGCCGGACCGGTGGGTCGACGTGACGTCACAGTTTCCCGGGGTCGGCCACGTCGCCGATTCCATCGCCGGCGATTTCGACAACGACCTGCACATGGACATGTTCCTCCTGAGCAACGTGCAGGTGCGACCGTCATCCGCGGAAGCCGCCGACGCCAACACCGTCGAGGCGCGCCTCGTTGGTAGTTCCAAAGGGTTCAATTTCATCAGCAACGGGGCCATCACCGTCGACATCGACTGGAAACCGCTGGACAACGGCGCGCTGCATCGGGTCAGAGTCGGTAGCGGCGCGGTGATTCCCGGCGGGGTGCCATTCACCCTCGACCCCAGCGATCCCAATGTGGTGGGGATGCCGCCTTCTGTACCAACGGGACAGGGGCCGAGGATCCGGGTGGGCTTTCAACCCGGTCCCAACCGCTGGACCATCATCTATGACAGCGACAGCCAGGTGTCCTCTCCAGAGACCTACTTCGTAGTCACGACGGCAGAGCCACTGTCCAATCTGGTGGCTACCGGTCTGTGGGTGGGAGACCGCCCGGCCCAGCCGACATTGATCCTGAATCACGGCAACAGCTACAGCGATGGCACCAGCGCCGCCGGTCTGGCTCACAACGTACAGTGCGTGAGCGCCACCGTGGGCGACTTCGACAACGATGAAGATCTGGACCTGTACCTGGGCTGTCGCACTGGCGTTGCGAACATCGCGAACCGCTACTACGACAATCAGGGCAACGGCACGTTCGTGCTGGTGCCGAACGCTGGCGGGGCGGCGGGCCTGACCGGCACCAACCTGACCGACCGGGCCGGCGTCGCCGAAACGGTGATCGCCGGCGACTACGACGTCGACGGCTTCATCGACCTGTTCGTCACCAACGGGCTCAACCTGCGGCCGCTGTATACCGGCGGCGGCCCGACCAAGTTGTTCCACAACCAGGGCAACGGCAATCACTGGATTCAACTGGACCTGCACGGCACCAACTCCACCCGCGATCCGATCGGGGCACGGGTGATCGCGACCACCCCAACCGCAAACCAGCTTCGGGTCTTCGGCAGCGGTTACCATCGCTGGGCCCAGGAACCGAACCGCATGCATTTCGGCCTGGGGGCGAATACCCAGGTGGACCTGACCGTCCACTGGCCGAGCGGCAATACCGAGGTTCATCCGGGCGTCGCGGCGGACAAGCTGTACCGGGTCACGGAAGGAGCCGGCCTGACCGTCGTCGTCCCCGGCACCAACCAGGGGCCCGGCGGCGGCGGCCCACCCGGATCCGGCGACACCTGCTTCGCCCCACCCTATACCGCGGCAGCCGAATCCCATCTGTTCCTGTGGGACAGCTGCGACGGGTCGGGCCTGTGGAACCTGCGCACCACGGCGGGCGGCCGCTCGCTGGTATTCCGCGGCGGCATTACTGCCAGCGAGCCGCTCACCAGCGTGACGCCGTACAGCTACGAGGCCTCCGACGTGCTCGATCTGAGCAATCCGCTGGCGGCGATCTTCGAAATGCGTGTCTTCGGGTCCGGTGAGGACGGCCTGTCGTTCGGCTTCGCCGACGGGTCGGCGCCGTGCCTCGACGCCAATATGCCATCCGGCAGCCAGGTGCTGGTCGGTCGGGACCGCAAACCCGCGACCCTGCCGTTGAACCTCGAGACGCTGCAATCCTGCGGACCGCCACCGCCGACCACCGACTGCGGAGCACCGACCTACTCCGCCTCCGGCGATGATGGCATCTTCGTCTGGAAAGACTGCGCGGCGGACAACTGGCGCGTGGTCGCGGTTGCCGGCAACGGTTTCAAACGCTTCATGGGCGGGATCACGGCCGATCAGGACTTCAGCAGCGTCACCGGGGTCTCCATCGAAGCCAACGACGTGCTGGACAACTCGACGGCCTCGGAGGTGCGCTTCGACATGCGGGTCGCGCCGCCCAATTTCGACGGGTTCGACTTCTCGCTGCCCTGCAGCGCAGCGGCGCAGTTCAATCTGAGCGCGCCCGCCGGTGTGCCGATCTACGTCGGTAAGTCCCGAACCACCGTGCCCGTGCCGTTCGATCTGAGCCAGACCGCGGTGTGCACGGCGCCCTGAAACGGGCGCGGCGGCCAGAAGACGTCCAGACCGAGCGATCGCGGGCAGATTCTGGCGCTAGAGCAATTTTGTTGATCGAAATCTGGCAATTCGTACAAGAACATCCACCAGACTCAACGGATAGCGGCAGGACACGACCACACCGTATGGAGTAGATTTGGCCTGGTTCGGCTCGGGGAGCCGCGATGGCGAGACACCGAATCCGGGGAGGTATGGCGGCGGCGCTTCTGGCCGTCGCGGGGCAGGGGGCTCCGACCACCTCCCTGGCCCAGTTTGCCGACGCGACCGGCACCGCCGGACTGAACGACTCCACGGAGTCCTACGGTGCCTCCTGGGGCGACATAAACGGCGACGCCTACCTCGACCTCTACGCCAGCAACCACCGCAACCGGCCCAGTCTGTACCTGAACCTGGGCGATGGTCGCTTCCAGGACATGGCGCCGCAGATCACACCGTGGGTCCAGTTCCCCACCCGCGATACCCACGGAGCCGCCTTCGGCGACTACGACAACGACGGCGATCAGGACTTCATCGTGTCAGCGGGCGCCGGCAACCCGACCCAGGTCTACATCAACAACGGCGGCGCGCTGGCCGAACAGGCCGTCGAACTGGGCGTCGACTTCAAGAAACTGGGCGGACGGCTGCCGGTCTGGCTCGACCACAACGACGACCAGCGCCTGGACTTCGTGATGACCCAGTTCGGCGGGGTCGCCAAGCTGTTCACCCAGACTGCCTCCGGCGGCTTCGTCGAGAACACCACCTCGGTGGGGCTGCTCTGCCACCGTTTCCAGTACGGTCAGTTGTTCGATGTCGACAACGACGGGCGCCTGGATTTCCTGTGCGCGGACGACCCCATCTTTCCGCAGAAGATCTACGACACCGGCCCGGACCGCTGGGTCGACCTGGCGGCGCTGTTTCCCGGGGTCGAACACGTGGCCGATTCCATCGCCGGCGACTTCAACAACGACCTGCTCATGGACATGTTCCTGATCAGCAACGTGCAGGTGCGGCCGTCGTCGGCGGAACGGGCCGACAGCCGTACCATAGAAGGCCGCTTCGCCGGTGGCAGCAAGGGATTCAATTTCATCAGCGACGGCGCCATCACCATCGACATCTTCTGGAAGGTGGTGGACAACGAGCAGTTCCACCGGATCCGCTACGGCGACGGCGCCGTCATTCCAAGCAGCGTGCCGTTCACCCTCGACCCGGACGACCCGGACGTCGTCGGCATGGCGCCGGCGGTGCCCGCCGGCCAGGGACCGCGCATCCGCATCGGCCATCAGCCCGGCCCGAACCGCTGGACCATCATCTACGACACCGACCCGCAGGTGCCGTCGCCGGAAGTGTACATGGTGGTCACCACCGAGGCGGCGTTCTCCGATCTGGTAGGTACCGGCCTGTGGGTGGGCGACCGGCCGGGACAGCCGACCCTGATCGTCAACAACGGCGCCAGCTTCGCCGACGGCACCGCGGCCGCCGGCCTCGATCATGACGTGCAGTGCGTCAGCGCGACGGTGGGCGATTACAACAACGACGGCGACCTGGATCTCTATCTGGCCTGCCGCACCGGGGTCGCCAACCTGGCCAACCGCTACTACGAGAACCAGGGCAACGGCAGCTTCGTGCTGGTGCCCAACGCAGCAGGGGCCGCCGGCCCGGTGGGGGCCAATATCACCGACGGCGCCGGCGTCGCGGAAACCGCCATCAGCGGTGACTACGACCTGGACGGCTTTCTCGACATCTTCGTCACCAACGGGCTGAATCTGCGGCCGAAGTATACGCCGGGCGGACCCAACAAACTGTTCCGCAATCTCGGCAACGGCAACCACTGGATCCAGCTCGACCTGCGGGGCACAAACTCGACTCGCGACCCGGTGGGCGCGCGGGTGGTCGCCACCACCGCCAGCGGCAGTCAGCTCCGCGTGTTCGGCAGCGGCTACCACCGCTGGGCTCAGGAACCCAACCGTATGCACTTCGGCCTCGGCAGCAACACCCTGGTGGACCTGACCGTGCACTGGCCAAGCGGCACCACCGAGATCCATGCCGACGTAGCGGTCGACCGGTTGTACCGGGTCACGGAAGGCGCCGGCCTGTCCGTCGTCACCCCCGGCGGGAGTTCGCCACCGGGCGGCAGCGATCCCCCGCAACCGGGCGACGAATGTTTCGCGCCCACCTATGCCGCTGGCGGGGAAGCGCATCTGTTCCTCTGGGACAGCTGTGACGGCTCGGGACTGTGGCAGGTGCGCGCCACCGGCGGCGGCGGCAACTCGGTGTATCAGGGTTCGGTCAGCGCGCAGGCGCCCTTCACCAGCGTCAGTCCCTACAGCCTGGAGAGTTCCGACGAACTCGATACCACGGATCCGTCCGTGATCGACTTTCTAATGCGCGTGTTCGGTGCCGGCGAGGACGGTTTCAGCTTCAGCTTCGCCGCCGGCAGCAATCCCTGTTTCGATGCCCCGGGTCTGCCGGCCGGGGCCCAGGTGCTGGTGGGACAGGGGCGCAAGCCCGCCAGCGTGCCCTTCGATCTGAACACGTTCGAATCCTGCACCGACGCGCCGCCACCGCCGCCCCCCAGTGGCGACTGCGGCGCGCCCGTTCTGGATCCGGCGGCCGACGACGGCATCTTCATCTGGAAAGACTGCGACGCCGACGACTGGCACGTGCTGGGTCTGGCTGCGGCCGGGTTCAAACGTTTCATCGGCGGCATCAGCGCCGATCAGGCGTTCTCCAATGTCGCGCCGGTATCGCTGGAGGGCAACGACACGCTGACCCATTCGCCGCCCACCGCGGTCGGCTTCGACCTGCGGGTGTCGGCCCCCTGGTCGGACGGATTCGATTTTTCCCTGCCGTGCAGCGCGGTGAGTGCGTTCGATCTGACCAGCCCGGCCGGGGTCAGCGTTCACGTCGGGCAATCGCGCACCGAAGTCGGCGTGCCGTTCGACCTTGGCAGCACGGCGGCTTGCAGCGACTCCTAGGCCGTGTCTCGGCGATGCCCTACTTCTGACTCAGCGTCAGCACCCCGTCCTGCTCCTGCAGCGCCACGCTGCGCAGGAACGACATGCCCAGCAGGATCTCCAGCGGATAGTCGGCATCGATGACCGCGGCGCGCACGTGGTGCGCGGTGATGCCACCCACGACCACCGCGTCCAGGGTGATGAAATGGGAGGCCACCGTACCCTGGGCGGTGTGGACCCGGCCGGGTTCCGCGCCGTCCAGCGACAGGCCGATGGAGCGTGCGTGGAGCCGGCTCATGGCCACGATCGAGGCGCCGGTGTCCACCAGGAAGTCGACGAAGGTGCCGTTGACCGAACCCCGCACCCGGTATTGCCCCAGGGCATCGGCGTTGATTGCCACCCGTTGCCGCTCGGCGCCCTGAAAGCGAGAGGAGACGTGGCGGGAGAGGCGCAACTGATACTCCTCGCCCCGGTAGCGGACCCGCGCCCCGTGGGGGTCCGCCGCCAGCAGGGTGATCCCATCCGCCGAGGTCTGCCCGACCTTCAGCAACTGCTGTTCCGTCGCCGCCCGCACCACCGCGCGGCCTTCGAACAGGGCCAGCACCTGCACAGGCTCCGCGCCCTGGGCCAGCACCAGGAAGAAGGACAGGGCGCCGCGGCGCATGTTGTGCGGAACAGAGGTCCTGGTCATGAGGGAAGTCTACGG
The DNA here is from genome assembly GCA_942491135.1 of uncultured Gammaproteobacteria bacterium. Classification (GTDB taxonomy): domain Bacteria; phylum Pseudomonadota; class Gammaproteobacteria; order Pseudomonadales; family Azotimanducaceae; genus UBA7803. Next base: position 678,999 of record CALNZS010000017.1, read on the forward strand.
CGTGGGGGCCGCGGCGATGGCGCCCGGTGCCCAGAGTGCCAACTGCAGCACAGCGGCAGCGAGACCTCCGGCGACCAGGTCGTCGAGCATGACGCCGAGCACCCCGGGGCGGCGATCGGCCCAGCTCACCGGCCACGGCTTGACGATGTCGAAGGCCCGGAACAGCACGAAGCCGAGCGCCATGGCCAGCGGCGTGGCGGGCACCGCCAGCAGGGTGATCCAGACTCCGACGAACTCGTCGATGACGATAGCCGGATCGTCGCTGATGCCGTAGCGCTGCCACAGCCGGCCGGTCAGCCAGCAGCCGGCGGCGAACGTTGCGCCGGCAACGGCAAGCTGTGCGAGCCAGGGCAGATCCGCCAGCAGCCACCACCACAGGATCAGCGCGACCAGCGAACCCCAGGTGCCCGGCATCGGGCGCAGAAAGCCGGCGCCGAAACCCGTGGCCAGCAGCACCCGGGGGTCCCGCCAGGTGGCGGGTGCCAGCCGCGGTCCGTCCCGGGTTGCCATGGTCAGGCGTCGAAGTGCCGGTAGCCGCCGCTGACCGGACGGCCGTCGACGGTCACTCCGGCGCCGTCCACGACCTGGCCGATGCGGGTCACCGGAACCCCCAGATCGGGCGGCGGCGCGGGGGCGGTGAAACACAGTTCGTAGTCGTCGCCGCCGCTGAGGGCCTGGTCCAGGCTGGCGCCGGCCTCCACAGGAATCAACTCAGCAGACAGTTCCACGCCGACCCCGCTGGCGGCACAGATGTGGCCCAGATCCTGAACCAGCCCGTCGGAGAGGTCGATCAGGCTGCTGGCGATGCCGCGGAGCACCCGGCCCGCCTCGATGCGCGCCCGGGGCAGAAAGTAGCGGCGCGCCAGTTGGTCGAGTCCGTCTTCGCCCCCCAGACTGGCCCGCGCCAGTCCGCCGCGCGCCAGGGCGGCGGCCGCGCCACCGAGCCGGCCGGTCACGTAGACCCCATCGCCCGGCCGCGCGCCGCTGCGGCGCAGCGCCCCGCCGGCCGGCACATGGCCGTGCACACTGACCGAAATCGTCAGCGGGCCGCGGGTCAGATTGCCGCCGGTCAACGGCAGCTTCAGCTCCCGGCAGGCCCGCGCCATGCCGCGGGCCAGGGCCCGTAACCAGTCGGCGTCGGCCTGTTCCAGGCTCACCGCCACCAGGGCGAAGGCCGGGTCCGCGCCCATGGCCGCCAGGTCCGAGGCGCTGACCATGAGGGACCGGTATCCCACCAGGTCCGCGGCGGCAGCCGGTGGGAAGTGGGTGCCGGCCACCAGGGCGTCGATGCTGGACACCAGCTCGGCGCCGGCGGGAAGCGCGGTCACCGCCGCATCGTCACCGGGTCCCAGCCGTACCCACTCGCCGGCGGCAGCCTCGCCGAGTTCGCCCACGATGACATCGATGAGTTCGAACTCGGACAGCAACTCCTTGGCCGGTCCCGTCAACGGCTGGCCCGCTCCATCTCGCGCAGGCGCAGCGCCAGGCGGTCGAGCACCCCGTTGATGTATTTGAAGCTGTCCTCGGCACCGTATTCCTTGGCCAGCTCCACGTATTCGTCGATGACCACCCGGAACGGCACGTCGATCCGCTGGCGCAGCTCGAACGCACCCAGACGCAGCAGCGCCAGCTCCACCCGGTCCAGCTCCGCCACCTTGCGGTCCAGCAGCGGGGCGAGCAGCGAATCCAGCGCTTCCACGTCGGCGATCACCCCGCGCAGCAGCTCCTCGAAGAAGTCGTCGTCGGCTTTCCTGAGCGCCCCCGCTAGCTTGTACTCCTTCAGCAGCGCGGACACTTCCGCGCCGGTCATCTGCCACTGGTAGACGGCCTGCATCAGCACCTTGCGCGATCGGCGTCGCGCCCAATGGCCGGACTTGCTCATAACGATCTCTACGATTCGGACGAATGGGAAACGGATGTCGGAACCAGACGCAGGCGCAAATCGCCGCCCAGCTCCACGCAGTCGCGTATTGTAGCCTCAACCGCCTGATCCAGGTCGAACAGGGCCAGGGCCGCCATGGCGCGGGCCTCGCTGCCGAGCAGTTTCGGCGCCACGTAGACCAGCAGCTCGTCCCACAGACCCGCGGCGAGAAAGGCCCCGATCAGGCGCGGCCCCGCCTCCACCAGCACCTCGTTGCAGCCCCGGGCGCCCAGGGCATCCAGGAGTCCGCCGAGGTCCACCGCGCCGGCGGCGCCGCATTCCAGATGTTCGGCAGCGGCAACCCGCACTGTGGCGCCGGCGCCATGGACCAGCAGCACCGGACCCGCGGCCGCGAACAGCGCCGCCTCCGGTTCGATGCGCAGGTGCGTGTCGGCAATGACCCGCAGCGGTTGACGGATGCGGCCCTCGAGGGCGTAGCGTGGATCCCGCACGGTCAGTTCGGGATCGTCGGCCAACACCGTGCCACTGCCGCTGATCACGGCACAACTGCGGGCCCGCCAGTACTGCACGTCGGCGCGGGCCGCCGCACCGGTGATCCAGCGGCTCTCGCCCGAGGCCATGGCGGTACGTCCGTCCAGCGATTGGGCAATCTTGAGCCGGACCAGGGGCCGGCCACGGGTGATGCGACTGACGAAACCGGCGTTCAGGTCGGCGGCCTGGGCCAGGTCCAGCCGCTCGGTGCTGATGCCGGCCGCCTCGAGCTGGGCGAAACCGCGCCCGGCCACCTGGGGGTTGGGATCACCCATGGCGGCCACCACCCGGCGCACGTTGGCCGCGATCAACGCCTCGCTGCAGGGCGGGGTACGGCCGGTATGGGCACAGGGTTCCAGACTGACGTAAGCGGTGGCGCCGGACGCGTCACCGCCGGCATCGGCCAGGGCATTGACCTCGGCATGTCCTTCCCCGGCACGCAGATGGGCGCCACGGCCAAGGATCCGGCCGTCACGGACCAGCAGGCAGCCGACCCGTGGGTTCGGGGTGCAGGAGAACAGACCCGCTTCGGCCAGCTCCACCGCGGCACGCAGAAACAGCCGGTCCGAGTCGCGCATGCCGTCGCGGCTCATGGTCAGGCTTCGCCGGCCCGCTCGCCGTTGTCGCGGCCCGGGGCGCTGGTCAGGCTCTTGATCTCCTTTTCGAACTCGGAGACGTCCTGAAAGTCCCGGTACACCGAGGCAAAGCGGACGTAGGCCACGCCGTCCATGCCGCGCAGTTCCTTCATTACCTGCTCACCCACCATGAGCGACGGCAGTTCGCGCTCACCCGTGGAGCGCAGGCCGTGCATGATGCGGTTGACGGCGCTTTCGATCTGTTCGATGGACACCGGCCGCTTTTCCAGCGCCCGGGTCAGCCCCCGGCGCAGCTTGTCTTCGTCGAACGGTTCCCGGGTGCCGTCGCGCTTGACCACCCGCGGCATCACCAGCTCAGCGGTCTCGAAGGTAGTGAACCGTTCGTCGCAGGTCTGGCACTGCCGGCGGCGGCGCACGGAATCTCCTTCCGCCACCAGCCGCGAGTCGATGACCTTGGTATCGTCGGCGCCGCAGAAGGGGCAGTGCACGGCCCTGGCCTACTTCACGCCCCGTACACCGGAAAGTCGCGGCACAAGGCGACGACGCGCTGGCGTACGGTTTCGATCATGTTGTCGTTGCCGATGTCGTCGAGCACGTCGCACATCCACTGAGTCAGTGTCTCGCACTCGGCTTCCTTGAAGCCGCGGGTGGTGACCGCCGGCGAGCCGATGCGCAGCCCGCTGGTCACGAACGGCGAACGCGGATCGTTGGGCACGGCGTTCTTGTTCACCGTGATGTTGGCCCGGCCGAGGGCCGCGTCGGCGTCCTTGCCGGTCAGGTCCTTGTCGATCAGATCGAGCAGGAACAGGTGGTTGTCGGTGCCGCCCGAGACCACTTTGTAACCCCGGGCCTGAAAGCCGTCGGCCATGGTCCGGGCATTGGCCAGCACCTGGCGCTGGTAGTCCTTGAATTCCTCGCTGGCGGCTTCCTTGAAGCACACCGCCTTGGCGGCGATGACGTGCATCAAGGGGCCGCCCTGGGTCCCGGGGAACAGCGCCGAGTTGAGCTTCTTCTCGATGTCGGCGTTCTGGCGCGCCAGGATGATGCCGCCGCGGGGCCCGCGCAGGGTCTTGTGGGTGGTGGACGTGGTGACGTCGGCGTGAGGCACCGGGCTCGGGTACAGGCCCGCGGCCACCAGGCCGGCCACATGGGCCATGTCCACCAGCAGGTAGGCGCCCACCTCGTCGGCGATCTGCCGGAAGCGCGCCCAATCGAGCTTTCGCGAATAGGCCGAAAAGCCGCCGATGATGAGCTTGGGGCGGTGCTCACGTGCCAGATCGGCGATCTCGTCGTAGTCCACCTCGCCGGTCGCCGGATTCAGGCCGTACTGCACGGCGTGGTAGGTCTTGCCGGAAAAGTTCGGTTTGGCGCCGTGGGTGAGATGGCCGCCGGCGTCCAGGCTCATGCCCAGAATGGTGTCGCCGGCATCGAGCAGGGCCAGATAGGCTGCGGCGTTGGCCTGGGAGCCGGAATGCGGCTGCACGTTGGCGTAGTGGGCGCCGAACAGAGCCTTGACCCGCTCGATTGCCAGCACCTCGACTTCGTCCACGTGCTCGCAACCGCCGTAGTAGCGTTTGCCCGGGTAGCCTTCGGCGTACTTGTTGGTCATGACGCAGCCCTGGGCCTCCAGGACCCGGGGGCTGGTGTAGTTCTCCGAGGCGATGAGCTCGATGTGCTCTTCCTGGCGCCGGTTCTCCGCCTCGATGGCGGCCGCCACCTCGTCATCGAAGCCGGCGATACGTTGATTTCGGTCGAACATTCCGTTGGTACCGTAGTTACTGACTTGTACTGTGTAGACGCGGGCCGCGGCCCGGAAGGCCGCGCATTGTATCTCATCTCGACGGGGCCGACGTGTCACGCGGCGGCCTTCAGGCATCCACGCCGGGCAGCGGAAACTGCCGGGCCAGATCCGCCACCTCCCGCCGGATCCGGTCCAGCTCCGCACCGCGGCCGGCGCGAGCCGCCTGCAGCGCCCGGTTCATCCAGTCGGCGATGCGGACCATCGCGTCCGTACCCATGCCGCGGCTGGTGACCGCCGGGGTGCCGATCCGGAGTCCCGACGGATCGAACGGCTTACGCGGATCGAACGGCACGGTGTTGTAGTTGCTCACCAGGCCGGCCCGGTCCAGGGCCTCGGCCGCCGGCTTACCGGCAATCTGCTTGTTGCTCAGGTCCATCAGGATCAGGTGGTTGTCGGTGCCGCCCGAGACCAGGTCGAAGCCGTGCGCCAGCAGTGCGGCGGCCAGCGCCCGGGCGTTCTCGACTACCCGCTGGGCATAACGCTGGAAATCATCGCGCCCGGCTTCTTCCAGCGCCACCGCAATGGCCGCCGTGGTGTGATCGTGAGGCCCGCCCTGCAGCCCCGGGAAAACCGCCCGGTCCAGCGCCGTTGCAAACGGCTGGTCGCACAGGATCATGGCCCCCCGGGGCCCGCGCAGGGTTTTGTGCGTGGTGGTGGTGATCACCGGCGCATGGCCCACCGGACTCGGGTGCACCCCGCCGGCGATCAGGCCGGCGATATGCGCAATGTCGGCTACCAGTACCGCGTCCACCTCCCGCGCAATGGTGGCGAAGGCCGGAAAGTCGATGAGCCGCGGGATCGCCGTGCCGCCGCAGAAGATCAGTTTCGGCCGGTGACGCCGGGCCAGGTCCCGGACTTCGTCCAGGTCGAGCCGGCCGGTATCGCGGCGAACGCCATACTGCACCGGCTTCAGCCAGCGGCCGGACAGCGTCGGGGCCGCACCATGGGTCAGATGACCGCCCATGGGCAACGCCATGCCCATGATGGTGTCGCCCGGTTCGGTCAGGGCGAAGCAGGCGGCCAGATTGGCCGGCGATCCGGAGTACGGCTGGACGTTGGCGTGATCGACCCGGAACAGCCGCCGCGCCCGCTCCGTGGCCAGCCTTTCCACGTCGTCCACCACCTGGTTGCCTTCGTAATAGCGCCGTCCCGGATAACCTTCGGAGTATTTGTTGGTCAACACCGAACCCGATGCCTCCAGCACCGCCCGGGACACGTAGTTTTCCGAGGGAATCAGGCCGATTCTGTGACGCTGGCGCGCCACCTCGGCATCGATCAGGCGCCCCACCCGGGGATCGCTGGCGGCCAGGGCGCCGGACCCTGCCGGGCGCTTCTCTTCCTGCATGTCCTGCATGGGACCTCCTCAGCATCGGCTGTCGGGTCCACCCAGGCGCCCAGGCGTTCGGCTGGTGGTTGGTTTGCCGCTCCCCGGTGGTTGGTTCCACCCTGATCACGCCAGTTGCGGCCCCATCCAAGTTAGGCCGCAAGCGGCGATGGCGCCACGAATTCGCTGCATGGAAAACATGAGCAACGCACACAGCGAACCCGCGCAGGACCGGCGGACCGCTTACCGGCAGCGATCCAGGTGCCTTGGGCCGAAACCGGCCAGATGCCGGTAGCGCAGCACCTGTCCCGCCAGCGTGACCACGTTGAGTCCCGTGCAGGTAAAGTTGATCGAAGTCGGCAGATCGAGGCCGGCGGCCAACAGCTCGAAACTGCCATCTTCCCGCACCCGCAACAGGCGCCCGGTACCGGGGGCCGCTGGAGCGCCTGCCACGTCGGAGCCGATATCTCCCTGAGACAAAGCGTACAGCCTGCCGTCCGGACCCAGTTCCACATCGACGATCATCGGATAGCCGCTGGCGACCTCCCGGACGTTGTCTGGCTGCAGCAGTCCCATCGCCGAAACGCCTGCGTCGTCCGGCACCTCGACGCTTCCCAGCATCGCCACGTTCAGGGTGCCGAAATCTCCGGCCATGCCGGTGGGGACGGTATTGCTGAACTGCTGGAACAGCGTGATCTGCGGAGGGTCCCCAGGGATTACGTGAACCAGCCGGTTCAGGTGACCGTCGCTCACCAGAAAGCCCTGATCAATGCTATCGAGGGAAAACAGCACCCCCCCGGGCAGATCGATCTGGAAGTCGGGGTCGGGCACAGGGTGGTCGAGATTGAACTGGCCCAGATCGGCCACCAGTTCAAAGCTGGTGGGGCCGGTGACCCGGTAGATCCCGTCAGCGAACGTGCCGAACTGCAGCGCCACCAGCATGTACAGTTCATCGCCGAGGAACGCCACGTCCATGACCCCGCCAAGGCCCACGCCAGGCAACGCAGCGGGGAGTTGCTCGGCCACCGTCTCGTCGTGGCCGCGAACCGGGTCGACACGTGCAATTCTGCCGATCGCACCTTCGGCAACGTACAGGGCGCCGTCCGGGCCTACCGTAGCGCCCGTTGGACCGGCCAGCCCCGACGCCATCACCCGTGCATGCGGCATGGGTTCGTGGTGCTTGCCGCCCGCAGCGGCGGCTGCCGCGGAGAGGGACAGGCACACCACGCCGACCAGACAGACCAGTCGACCAGCGTGCCCCGGTGAGCCCAATGGTATGGATCTATTCATGACAGGTTTCTCCGTTGGTGTTGGTCGGGTCGACCACCGTCCGGTGCAACGGCGAGGGGCCGCCCATCCCCGGCTACCATAGGCCGAAGCCGGCAGGCTCCATATCGTCCGAATTGATGATTCTCACGCTCGCCGGCGTGCGGCTATGGTCGGCGCATGGTGGATGTGCTTGTCAGCCGGGACGTCGGGAGCCCAGCGAATCCACCGGGCGCAAAAACATGAGCGCCGCACACGCCGAATCCGTACCATCGACCGGTCGCGCTGCCGCCCTGCGGTCGGGCGTGGCGCCAGATCGGGAGAGGATTCATGCAGTCCGGCGTACCGCCCCTGCGAACGGGCACCAAGCTGGCGTTCGGCATCGGCCAGATCGGCGAGGGCATTCAGGCCGCCGTGTTCCTGATGTTCCTGCTTTTCTACTACAACCAGGTGCTCGGCGTGCCGGGCACCCTGTGCGGCATCGCGCTCGCCATCTCGCTGGTGTTCGACGCCGTTACCGACCCGCTGGTCGGCAACCTGTCGGATGCCTGGCGGTCGAAACTCGGGCGCCGGCACCCGTTCATGTATGCCGCCGCACTGCCCCTGGGGATCGGCTTCTTCCTGCTGTTCAACCCCATGGTGAGCGGCGACGGGCCGCTGTTCTTCTGGCTCCTCACCATGACCGTTCTCTGCCGCGGCGCCATGACCCTGTACCACGTGCCTCATTCGGCCCTCGGCGCCGAGTTGTCCCAGGACTACCACGAGCGCACGGTGCTGGTGGCCATGCGCCACACTTTCGGCGCCGTGTCGTTCATCCTGGTGTTCTACCTCGGCTTCTTCGTCTACTTCGCGGCCACCGACGCCTACCCCAATGGCCAGCTCAACCCGGCCGCTTACGGCCCGTTCAGCGGCTGGCTCGCCCTCGCCATGGCGGTGTCGGTCTGGTATTCGGCGTTCGGCACCCGCGGCCGGGTCCCGCACCTGCCCAAGGCCAGCCCGACCCAGACCTTCACCCTGCGCGGTATGGTGACGGAGAGCCTGCTGGCCATGCGCAACCCGTCGTTCCGATGGGTCATCATCGGTTTTGTCGTGATCATCGTGGCCTTCGGCGCCGCCGGCGCCCTGAACATGTACATGCTCACGTTCTTCTGGGCCTTCAGCCCCACCGGCATCTTCATCGTGCTGGTGGCCGGACCGCTCGGTTCCATCGTGGGTTATGCCTGCGCCCGGCCGTTCTACAGTGCGCTCAGCAAACGCAACGGCGTGCTCGCCGGCACCGCCATCTGGCTCGGCGCGCACGGCCTGAGCGTACCGCTGTTCCTGGCCGGCGCGCTGCCGGCCACCGGCAGCCCGGGCCTGCTGCTGGCGGTGGCCGGCTTCACCGCCCTCGGCGCTTTCGGCATCGCCCAGCTGCTGGTGGGCCTTGGCACCATGCTGGCGGACATCGCCGACGAACACGAACTGGCTTACGAGCGCCGCCAGGAGGGCATCTTCTTCGGTGCGTTCTCGTTCACCAACAAGAGTTCGGCGGCCCTCGGCTCGCTGATCGGCGGCAGCGTGCTGGACCTGATCGGCTGGCCCACCGGCGCCGCCGTCCGCAGTGCGGCCGATGTGCCCTGGGACACCCTGGCTTCGCTGGGCGTGATCTGGGGTCCGCTGTCCGCGGTGCTGGCGCTGCCGGGATTGTGGTTCATCAGCCGTTATGCCCTGACCCGGGAACGGCACGGCGAAATCCTGATGGCACTGAACCAGCGCCATGGGAGAACGCCGGACGCCGTCGCCGGCACCGGGCAGGCCCCGCCGGCGGAGGCTTTCGAGGCCGTCTGAGTCCGCCCGGCGGGTCACCGCCGGCGCCTTGATTGCCCGCCGCTTGCGCTGTAGCGTGCGCCCTCCCAAGTGGCTCAAGAGAGGTTCGAGCAGCCAGTGGCTCAGTACGTCTACACCATGCAGGGCGTGACCAAGGTGGTTCCGCCCAAGCGCACCATTCTCGAGAACATCTCCCTGTCGTTTTTCCCGGGCGCCAAGATCGGGGTGTTGGGCCTGAACGGTTCGGGCAAGTCTTCGCTGCTGCGCATCATGGCCGGCGAGGACACCGAGTTCGAAGGCGAGGCCCGGGCTCAGAAAGGTATCAAGGTGGGCTATCTGCCCCAGGAACCGCAGCTCGACGAGTCCCTGGACGTGCGCGGCAACGTCGAGCAAGGCGTAGGCGGCACCCTGGCTCTGCTGGCCGAGTTCAATGCCATCTCGGAGAAGTTCGCCGAACCCATGAGCGACGACGAGATGAACGAACTCCTGGAAAAACAGGGGGAGCTGCAGAGCCAGATCGACGCCGTGAACGGCTGGGACGTGGACCGCCAGTTGGAGATCGCCGCGGACGCGCTGCGCCTGCCGCCCTGGGACGCCGAGGTCAGCAAGTTGTCCGGCGGCGAGCGGCGCCGGGTGGCGCTGTGCACGCTGCTGCTGTCCAACCCGGACATGCTGCTGCTGGACGAGCCCACCAACCACCTGGATGCCGAAAGCGTGGCCTGGCTGGAGCGATTCCTGGCCGAGTTCCCGGGCACCGTGGTGGCCGTGACCCACGACCGCTACTTCCTGGACAACGTGGCCGGCTGGATCCTGGAGCTGGACCGTGGCCGCGGGATTCCGTTCGAGGGCAACTACAGCGCCTGGCTGGAACAGAAGGAAAAGCGCCTGGAACAGGAAGCCTCCCAGGAACAGGCCCGGCAGCGGGCCATCAAGTCGGAACTCGACTGGGTGCGCACCAACCCCAAAGGCCGCCAGGCCAAGAGCAAAGCACGCCTGCAACGCTTCGAGGAGCTGCAGTCGAAGGACTTTCAGTCCCGCAACGAAACCGCCGAGCTGTATATTCCGCCCGGCGAGCGCCTGGGTGACAAGGTCATCGACGCGCAGCACGTTTCCAAGGGTTTCGGCGACCGGCTGCTCATCGACGATCTGGACGTGAGCATTCCTCAAGGCGCCATCGTCGGCATCATCGGCGGCAACGGCGCCGGCAAGTCGACCTTCTTCCGGCTGCTGACCGGGCAGGAAACCCCGGACGCCGGCAGCGTCGACATCGGCCCGACGGTGGACCTCGCCTACGTCGATCAGAGCCGGGATGCCCTGGCAGGCGAGAAGACAGTATGGGAGGAAATCTCCGACGGTCAGGACATCATCCGGGTCGGCAAATACGAGATACCGTCCCGGGGCTACGTGTCGCGCTTCAACTTCAAGGGCGCCGACCAGCAGAAACACGTCGGCAATCTGTCCGGCGGCGAGCGCAACCGGGTACACCTGGCGAAGCTGCTGCGGCGCGGCGCCAACGTGCTGCTGCTGGACGAGCCGACCAACGATCTGGATGTGGAAACGCTACGAGCCCTGGAAGAAGCCCTGCTGAACTTCCCCGGCACCGTTCTGGTGATCTCCCACGATCGCTGGTTCCTGGATCGGGTGGCGACTCACATTCTGGCCTTCGAAGGCGATTCCCACGTGGAATGGTTCGCCGGCAACTTCAGCGACTACGAGACCGACCACAAGCGCCGGCTCGCCAAAGCGGGCGAGGATGCGGCGCCGAAGCGGATGAAGTACAAGCCCATCGCGCGCTGAAGACGGGTTCCGGCTCGGAAGCGGCGCGTCAGACGGGGTTCGTTCAGCCGCCGTCCGGCCGCCGCAGCCCCGGATACTGAGCGAGCGCCAGCGCCGTTGAGGCCAGCTCGGATTCGATCCCGGCGGCCAGGCCGGCACGATCGGCCTCGGGCCGGTTCTGACCCAATTTGAACTTGCCTTCCAGGGATTCGATCTCGACGTCCAGTCCGACGATCTGCGCCAGCATACGGTCGATGAAATCCGCTGGCGCGTCATCCACCGACCAGGGTTCGGCCCGCGCCGATTCCATTCTCCCGGTGAGCGCCCCAACGAGGCGGCGAAGGTGCTCGGGATCGTGGCGGATGGCGGCGCGGCCGCGCGCATGCACGACAACGTAATTCCAGGTCGGCACGACCTTGCCACCGTCGGCTTTGCTGGGATACCAGCTCGGCGTCACGTAGTGGTCGGGTCCCTGAAAGACCACCAGCACCGGCTCGCCGTCCAGCGCGCGCCAATGCCCGTTGGCCCGGGCCAGGTGGGCGCGCAGGGTGCCGCGAGGCCCCGCCGTACGGTCGAGGAGTACCGGCAGGTGCGAGGCGTTGGGCCCATCCGCGCCATTGCTGACCAAGGTGGCGAAGACCTGCTGGTCGATCACATCCGACAGCACTGCCCGGTCGTCCACGCGAAAGGCCTCGGGGTTGTACAGGTCGTGGGTTGGCGTCATGCGGTCAGTGTACGCCGTCACGCGGCCAGCGCCCTCAGGCGCGCTTCCAGCGCGGCATAAACCGGCGCCATGAGCGCCTCCAGTTCCGGCCGCTCCAGTTCCCAGCTGAAAGCCCAGACCCAGATCTCCGGCACGCCAGTCATGGTCTCCATGGCCAGGCGGAACACCCCGCCGCGGAGGATCGCCGCCGTGGCGGCAAAATCCTTGCCGGGATGGGCGAACAGGATCTCGGCCGCGGTGTTCGGCCCGCCCGGCAGGCCAAGCAGGATTTCAGCGCCTTCCGCGAGCCCTTCCATCGCCACGCGGAACTCCCCCGCGGCGCCTACCGTGGCCAGCCACCCGGCAGCCGGGTCCCGGTCCGGCAGGCGCAGACGCTGCATCACGTAGCGGCGCGGGCGGCCGAACTGCCGTTCCAGGTAGTAGCGCAGCGAGCGCAACTCGTAGCTCCAGCCGCGGCCGTGGCTGTCGAACTCCTCGTCCCAGCTTGCATCGCTGAGAAATCCGGAGTGCACCAGACGCAACAGCGTTCCGCCGTCCCGGCGCGCCAGTTCCAGCAGCACCGGGAGTTCGTGCTGGCCGCCGGGCGCGTCGCGCCAGGTCATGACCAGGCGGTGCGGCGGTTGCCAGTCGAGAATGTGGCAGTGGCCCGGTTCCACGCTCTTCATGTCCCAGTTGAGGCGGATGAATCCGCCGGGGCCGGGTTCCGACTCGGCGATAGGTGCGAACCAGTTGACGATGTGGCGGGCCTCGGTGAAGGCCTCCCAGACCTGCTCGATGTCCGCGTTGATGAACAGTTCACGCTCGATGCTGCGGGTGTCGGTCATGGTCCCGTTTCTCCGGTTGTGGGTAGGCGCCGAGTACCAGGCGGAATCCCCGGGATTTCTCCGAACGGGGCTTTTCGTGATCGCGGACTACGCCTTCCACGGCGCTGATCAGGGCCTCGCTGAAGGCTTTACGTTCCGCGGGGCTGTCGAAGAAAACCTCTGCCTCCAGCGCCAGGGTAGCCAGCCGTTTGCCGGCGGCGTCGGCCCGCCGGCGCAGCGACACCAGATGCCAGAGCATGCGCGCCGCCAGATTCACCAGGGTCGCCCAGGCGAAACGGTCGCGCCGGGCCGGTTCGTCCACCCGCGGCGGCGCCGACACGAACGCCAGCGGCCGGGTCCGGTACAGTTTTTCCGTGAGACCCCGCTGCTGCCGCTGCCCGGCCAGTTCGATGCAGCCGGCCCGTTCCAGGTCGCGCATGTGATAACCAATGCGCTGCCGTGACATGTCGAAGCGGCGCGCCAGCCCGGACGCCGAGTCCGGCACGGACAAGCTCTCCAGCAGGCGTTGACGGATGGGGCTGGCCATGGCCGCCAGGGCGTCGGATTCGAGAATGGTGAAGTCGCTGACGTCGCTCATAGCGGATTACCCTATTTGGTAAACATTTTTTTGTCAATAAGTCCGGCGCGGAGCCCGTTCCGCCATGCGCTACAATGGGTGCCCGCGATCGGAGGATTCCGTCATGCCAGTCAGGCCGGAAGACCAGCCCCTCGACACGTTGCGCGAAGAGACCGTCGACCGGCTCATCACCAACTACGGCCACGGCCACCTGTCGCTGGAGGCGTTTCAGCGCCGCCTGGACGGCGCCTTCGACGCCGCCGACCACGCTGCCCTGCTGGCGTTGACCCGTGACCTGGACCTGCCCCTGGACGACGCCTGCGCCGCCGCCCGGCGGGAGCACCTGACCCTTACCCACGATGGGCCGGAACAGACGCCAGCGCCGCGCGTGCCGGAGGTGGAACCGGGGAAGGACGTGGAGTACCTGGTCCACGTGTTCGGCGGCGGCGACCGCAGTGGCGAGTGGACGCCGCCCAGGGAACTGCGCATCGTCACCGTGTTCGGTGGCTGCGACGTGGATTTCAGTGCGGCACGTTTCACCGACCGCCCCACCACAATCAAGCTGCTGTGCGTGTTTGGTGGCGTCAACGTCTACGTGCCGGAGAACGCCAACGTGACCGTCAACGCTTTCTGTCTGTTCGGCGGGGTCGGCAACAAGGCAAGGAACCACGGCAGCGCCGACGGCCCCAGGCTGGTGGTGGAAGGTCTGGTGCTGTTCGGCGGCGCCGACGTCAAGGTGCGCAAAACCGTCAGGCAGCGTATTCAGGAATTCGCCGACAGCGTGCGGGGCGCGTTCAGCCCCGCTCCCGCCACCGAGACCCGCCCGCCTCAGAGCCGGTAGGTGGCGTCCAGATAGTCGACGATCTGCTCGGCCTCGGCGAGTTCAGTTCCGGTATTCGGATCCACCAGGTACGGAATGGACACCCGCCCGGCCCGCGCCAGCAGGGCGCGCCGGTTCACGGTTCGCGGCTCGTAGGCCTGTCCCCTGGCGTCCCGCACCGAAGGCGGCATCCAGTCGGCCAGGTCGCTGCGCCCGCAGGAGCGAAGTATGTAGGGCAGTTCCAGCTCACATAGACGCTCACGCACCGGCCGGGCGAACGGGCTGGACTCGAAGCTGTACAGTTCCAGCGGCTGTTCCGGCGCCCGGGACGGAGCCGCGTTGAGTCCCGCCCCCAGACGGGGAACGCCGGCCAGGTTGGCGCTCATTTTCTGCAGGTCCATGAGCCGCCAGTGCAGCGGCCGCTGGCGCTTGCCGTAGGTTTCGTACAGGTAGCCGACGATCTCGGCGGACTCGTACAGCGACTCACCGGTGTGCGGGTCCACCAGGTACGGGAACTGGGTTTTGCCGCCGAGTTCCACCACCCGGGGCCGGAACCGCTGGCCGCCCTTGGGGCAGGGATAGACCATGACGTCCAGATCCAGCTCGGTGAGTGCCTCGCGCACCATCCGGCAGTAGGGGCAGGCCTCGAAGTCATACAACTCGAACAGCCAGCCGGGCCGTTCCGCCACGGGCTCGGTGGTAATGCCGATGCCGCCCCGCAGCAGCGTGCTCATCATCGAGCCGGCGAGGGCTACGTTGTAGGCGATGGGGTTCATCCGATGCTCCTGGATTGTCCGCTGGTCAGTTCGATTGGCGCATTGCCGCGTGACGATTTCGTGTCACAGCGTGTCGAGAACGTCGAGCGCGCCGGACAGGCTCTTGACCCCGTGCACGGTCATGTCGGACGGCACACCCTTCGGCCGGTTGGCCCAGGGTACGATGGCCTGACGGAAACCGTGCTTGCGCGCTTCCGACAGACGCTGCTGGCCATTGGCCACCGGCCGCACTTCGCCGGTCAGGCCAAGCTCGCCGAACACGATCAGATCGCGCGGCAGGCTGCGATTCTTGAACGACGACAGCACCGCCAGCAAGGCTGCCAGATCGGCGCCGGTTTCGGCGATGCGCACGCCACCAACCACGTTGGCGAAAACGTCCTGATCGGCCAGCGTGATGCCGCAGTGGCGATGCAGCACGGCCAGATGCATGGCCAGGCGCTGCGCTTCCAGCCCCACGGCAACCCGCTTGGGGTAGCCGCCCTGCACCCCGTCCACCAGCGCCTGCAGTTCCACCAGCAGCGGGCGGGTGCCCTCCCAGGTCACGGTGACCACGCTGCCGGGGGACTCGAGCTCGCCCCGGGACAGAAAGATCGCCGACGGGTTGGCCACTTCTTTCATGCCCTGCTCGGTCATGGCGAACACGCCCAGCTCGTTGACCTCGCCGAACCGGTTCTTTATGCCGCGCAGGGTCCGGTAGCGGCTGCCGGCAGGGCTGTCGAGCATCATGAAGCAGTCGATCATGTGCTCGAGCACCTTGGGGCCGGCCAGGCTGCCCTCCTTGGTGACGTGACCCACCAGAATCACCACGGTGCCGGTCTGCTTCGCCAGACGGGTGAAATACGCGGCGGTCTCGCGCACCTGGGAGACACTGCCCGGGGTCGAATCCACGGACTCGAGCTGCATGACCTGAATGGAATCCAGCACCAGCACCGCCGGACGCAGGTCTTCCAGCAGGCGGGCAATGGATTCGCCGCGGGTTTCCGACGCCACCGACAGCCGCTCCGCCGGCAATCCCAGGCGCTGGGCCCGCAGGGCAAGCTGGTGCAGGGACTCCTCACCGGTGACGTAGAGCACTTCGCTCTGCGCCGCGAGCTGGGTGCACACCTGCAGCAGCAGCGTGCTCTTGCCGGCGCCGGGATCGCCGCCAATCAGTACCACCGAGCCGGCCACCAGCCCGCCGCCCAGCACCCGGTCGAGCTCCGAGAAGCCCGTCGGCACCCGCGCCGCTTCTTCGGGCTCCACCTCGGCCAGCCGTTTGACTTCGCTGCGGCTGCCGGCGAATCCGAGGCCCGCTTCCTTCACCGGCCCGATGCTGACCCGGGACAACGAGTTCCAGGCCTCACAGGCAGTGCACTGACCCTGCCACTTCATGTGCTCGGCACCGCAGTCGGTGCACACGTAGGCCGTTTTGCTCTTGCTCTTCGCCATCTTTCCGGTACCGGTGTCGCCGGCGCTTACTCGAACGGCGCCATCTGGTCGTAGCGGTCCGCCGCCAGGTTTTCGAACTTGGTGAGCGGCCCGATGAACGCCAGACGGATGGCGCCGATGGGCCCGTTACGCTGCTTGCCGATGATGATCTCGGCCGTGCCCTTGTCCGGCGACTCCGGGTGATATACCTCGTCCCGGTAGACGAACAGAATGACGTCGGCGTCCTGTTCGATGGCACCGGAGTTGTGACTGACGATGCCGTCCGCCAGCCAGCTCGCCGGGCCGGGTACGGTCAGGTCGTAGACTTCCTCTTCACCGTCCGGCCGAACGTCGACCACCCGATCCCAGCACAGTTCGGGCTGCGCCCAGGTCGCCAGGCTGCCATCGTCGACGGCGCCAGGTTCCGATTCAACCGACGCTAGTTCAGCGTTTCGCTCGAGCGCGGAGACGGTTCGCCATCCAGTGCGGGTATAGACCCGGTGTTCCGCAGTCGCGCGAATCGCTCGCCCGCTTTCGAGTTCCACCAGGTGGACCACTTTGCGGCCAACTTTCCAGACGACTTCGCCGCTCGCAGGCACCAAGGTCCCGGCTTCGTCCATCGCCCACACTTGGGGCCGCTTGCCCACCAGATCCCTGATCGGAACCCGCCGACCATCGACCAGCCAGACCAGGGTATCGCCGGGAACACATTCCCGAAGATCCGCCATCACCGGCCGTTTGTCGGTGCGCTGTTCGAGGCCACGGTTGAGCTGGGACAGCGCAATCACGGGGCACTTCATTTCCTTGGCGATGGCTTTCAGCGAGCGCGAGATTTCGGAGATCTCGTTGGTGCGGTTTTCCGGATTGCCGGAGCCGCGCATGAGCTGCAGGTAATCCACCACGATCATGCCCAGATTGCCGGTCTCCCGGGCCACCCGGCGCGCCCGGTTGCGCAACTCGTTGGGGGAGATGGCCGGGGTATCGTCTATGAAGAAATTCTTGTCCTTGAGCTGGCTGACGGCGCTGGTGAAACGGGGCCAGTCGTCCTCGTGCATGTCGCCGGTGCGCATACGGGTCTGGTCGATGCGCCCCAGGGACGAGAGCAGACGCATGACGAGCTGTTCCGCCGGCATCTCCAGGCTGAAGAACAGCACCGCGCCGTCGGTGGCCATGATGGCGTGTTCCACCAGGTTCAACGCGAACGAGGTTTTGCCCATGGACGGGCGGCCGGCGACGATGATCAGGTCGGACTTCTGCAGGCCGGCGGTTTTCTTGTCCAGGTCGTCGAAGCCGGTGGGAATGCCGGTGATCGGGTTGCGGGTCTGGAACAGTTCCTGAATCCGCTGCACCGCGGCGTTCAGCAGCCCGGGGAGCTTCTGCGGTCCGCCTTCCTTGAGGCGGCCCTCGGAAATCCGGAACACCTCCTGTTCGGCGGCATCGACCAGTTCGTCGACCCGGCGCCCTTCCGGGGTGAAACCACTGTCGGCAATCCGCTGTCCGGCGCCGATGAGGGCGCGCAGGGTCGAGTTCTCGCGCACGATGCGGGCGTAGGCCAGCAGGTTGCTGGCGCCCGGGGTGCTTTCCGCCAGCTCCGCCAGGTACGAGTGACCGCCGCATTTCTCGATCAGACCCTTGCTGCTGAGCCGTTCCGAGACCGTCACGGCGTCCAGCGGCTGATCGGCGGCGGCCAGGTCCGCCATGGCCTCGAAGATGATCTGATGGGAGGGTCGGTAGAAGTCGCTGGCGCCAACCATCTCGGCCACGCCGAACCAGGCGTCGTTGTCCAGCATCAGGCCGCCGAGCACCGACTGTTCGGCATCGACGGAATGAGGCGGCACCTTGGGTGAACCGTAGCTGCCACGCCCGCTGGGGCGCGGCTCGGATACCGTCAGATCCCGGGGCGCGGGGTCCGGATCGCCATCGTCCGGCTCGAAGAAGCTCTCTGACATGGGAGGTCGCGTCGCGTTGAATGAGACATTGCCGGCCCGCGGTTCACGCCCGCGGTACCGGCGGAAATTGTATCGGAGCCGCCGCGCCCCGGCCCTGTAGATAAGGTGTTCATAAGCCGGTATTTCCTGTGCACGGCAGCACACCCGGCTGTACATTCATACAGCACCCAACCCTGCTGTCAAGCCGGCTACGGCAGGCACAGACGAAAACGCCCCGGCGGGCGGGGCGTTGTCGGGCGCGGCGGCGAGCATTCGGCAAGCCGCTGGCGAGGAGCTTACTCGGGCATCACCGTCAGCGCGATGGTAACCGTGACGTCGGAGTGGACCTGCACGTCCACTTCGTACTCGCCCACCGCGCGGATCACGCCCTCGGGCAGACGGACTTCGCTCTTCTCGATCTCCACGCCCTTGGCGGTGACCGCGTCGGCGATGTCCTGGGTGCCGACCGAGCCGTACAGTTTGCCTTCTTCGCCGGCCTTGACCACCACGGTCACGGCCATGCCTTCCAGCTTGGCGGCGCGGCCCTGGGCTTCCCCCAGACGCTCGTTGGCCGCCTTTTCGAGTTCCGCCCGGCGGGCCTCGAACACGGTGCGGTTCTCGTTCGTAGCGCGAACGGCCTTGCCCTGGGGGATCAGGAAATTGCGTGCAAACCCCGGCCGCACGGTGACTTCGTCACCGAGATCGCCGAGATTGCCGATGCGTTCCATCAGGATCACGTTCATGTCGAATCCTCGCTCAGCGGTGCGCGTCGGTATACGGCAGCAGCGCCAGATAACGGGCCCGCTTGACCTCCTGGGCCAGGCGGCGCTGCTGACGCGCGGTGGTGCCGGTGATACGGCTCGGCACGATCTTGCCGGTCTCGCCGATATACTGCTTCAGCAGATCCAGGTTCTTGTAATCGATCTCCGCGCCCGGCACGTCCAGGCGGGCAAACTTTCTGCGGCCGAATCGTCTGCTCATTCTTCTTCCTCCTGGGCGCTCGCGCTCGCGGTCTCGGTCTCGGACTCGGACTCGCTGCGGCGTTCGCTGGAGCGCTCACGCTCGCGGCGCTGCTCGCGCTCGCGGTCCTTCTCCTGCTCGCGCAGTTCTTCCTCGTAGATCTTCGAGTGGCCTTCCGGCGCGGCCTTGCGGCTGATGATCATGTTGCGGATCACCGCGTCGTTGAAACGGAACGCGCTTTCCAACTCATCGAGTGTGGGGCGATCCACCTCGATGTTCATCATCACGTAGTGAGCTTTGTGGATCTTGGCGATGGGGAAGGTGAGCTGGCGCCGACCCCAGTCCTCCTTGCGGTGAACTTTGCCTTCGCCACGCTCGATGAGCTGCTCGTAGCGCTCGATCATTCCGGGCACCTGATCGCTCTGATCCGGGTGCACGAGAAACACGATCTCGTAGTGTCGCATGCGACCTCCTTTCGGTTTTCGCCTCCGCCCGCGGGCCACACCGGATTCCGGGCGCCTCTTTGAAATTCGCGCGTGAAGCAAGGGGGCTAAGTAACGGCCGCAGTCCGCCCGCTGGGCGTCCGCAACCGAGGGGGGCGGATTCTAGGGGCCCCCGGAGCCGGATGCAAGGGCGTCCGTGTCCGGGCCCGCGCGCTGACGGACCGCCTCGAACAGCAGGATGCCGGCGGCCACGGAGACGTTCAGGCTGTCGACGCTGCCCTGCATGGGAATGCGCACGGTGGCGTCGCAGAGCCGGGCGGTGAGCGCGCGCATGCCGCTGCCCTCACTGCCCAGTACGATGGCGCTGCTGACCCCCAGATCGGCGCCGTACCAGGGCAGCTCGGCGGCCCCGTCGGTGCCCACCAGCCATACGCCCTGAGCCTTGAGCCATTCCAGGCGCCGGGCGAGGTTGGTCACTTCCACCAGCTTGAGGCCGGCGGTGCCACCGGCGGCGGCCTTGAGGGCCGCCTCGTTGACCGGCGCGCTGCGCCGTTTCGGCAACAGCACGGCCTGCACGCCGGCGCCGTTGGCGCTGCGCAGGCAGGCCCCCAGATTGCCGGGATCGGTGACTCCGTCCAGCACCAGCAGCAGGTGCGGCGCCGGCAGTTCGGGCCAGTACAGTTCGAACTCCCGTTCGGACAGCAGGGTCAGGGCCTGACAATCCGCCACCACACCCTGATGGCGCCCCGGGCAACGCCGGTCGAGCCAGACCCGTTCCACGGTCTCGACCCGGATACCCGCCTCCCGGGCACTGGCCACCAGCTCGTTCATACGCCCGTCGCGCCGTCCCCGCTGCACGTGCAGAACCCGGATCCGGCCCGGGTCGTCGGCGATCAGCGCCGCCACGGGGTGCAGCCCATAAACCTGACTCACCGGCCGCGGCTCCGCTTACGGCCCGATTTGCCGCCGCCGACGGGCACCAGATCCACCTTGGCCACAGCCGGCTCCACCGCCACAAGCTGCACCCGCATTTCGTCGCCGAGGCCGAAGCGGCGCCCGGAGCGGTCGCCCACCAGGGACATGCTGGCCTGGTTGAAGCGGAAGTAGTCCTGGCCCAGTTCCGAGATGTGTACCAGCCCCTGCACATAGAAGCCGCTGAGTTCCACGAACAGGCCGAAGTCGGTGACCCCCATCACCACCCCGTCGAAGGTTTCGCCGATGCGGCTCTGGATGTACTCGCACTTCAGCCACCCGTCCACGCCCCAGGAGACGGCCTCGGCACGGCGTTCCGCCAGCGAGATGTGCTCGCCGGTGGCCACCAGCCAGTCCATGCCGAAGCCGGGATCGGCCGCGTGCAGCACCGCTTTGATGGCCCGGTGCACCACCAGATCCGCGTACCGCCGGATCGGCGACGTGAAGTGCATGTATCGCTCGAGCGCCAGCCCGTAGTGACCTTTGTTGTCCGGGCTGTACACGGCCTGGTTCATGGACCGCAGCGCGAGCATCTCGAAGATCCATTTGTCGGGCCGCTCGCCGAGTTCGTTCAGGGCATCGTGGACCCGTTTCGGAGTCAGCTCACTGCGCCCCAGGCGCACCCCGGCGAACGCCAGGGCCTGGCGCAGCTGTTCGGTTTTGTCCGCGTCCGGGGTTTCGTGCACCCGGTACATGGCCGGCTGATCGGCGGCCTCGAGGAAGCGCGCCGCGCAGACATTGGCGCTGATCATCGCTTCCTCGATGAGGCGGTGGGCATCATGCCGGGTCACCGGGTGGATGGCCTGGACCAGCCCGTCCTTCAGTTCCAGCACCGCCTCGTGGCTGTCGAAATCCAGTGCGCCGCGCCGTGCCCGGGCCTCGCGCAGGGCCTCGTAGACGTCCTTCAATGCCCCCAGGGAACGCTGCACCTCCGGTTCCACATCCAGCGCGCCCGCCTCCAGAAACTCCTGCACCCGATCGTAGGTCAAGCGTTGCCAGGAGCGCATCACCGCCTCGTAGAAGCGGAAATCCGTGACGTTGCCCTTGGCCGTGACCTTCATGTCACAAACCATGGCCAGGCGGAACTCCTCTGGCCGCAGGGAGCACAGGCCGTTGGACAACGCTTCCGGCAGCATGGGAATGACCCGGTCCGGCAGGTACACCGAGGTGCCCCGTTCCCAGGCGCAGCGGTCCAGCGGGCTGTCCGGCTTGACGTAGTGCGCCACGTCGGCGATGGCGACCACCAGCCGCCAGCCGCCGCGCACCGGTTCGGCGTACACCGCATCATCGAAGTCACGGGCCGTGGCGCCGTCGATGGTGACCAGGGGCAGATCGACGAGTGATTCCCGGTCGCGGTGCCGGCCGGGTTGCACGCTCCTGGGCAGTCTCCCGGCGGCGGTCAGTACCGCTTCCGGCCACTCCCGGGGCACCCGGTGGCTCTCGAGCAGCGTCTCCGCCGCATGGGCGGCGCCGCGTTCGGCCGAGATCACCTCGACCACCACGCCCACCAGTCCGTGACGGTCCTCGCCGGTGATGCGCACCGACACGGTGCTGCCATCGATGCCGTCCGGCGGCGCTTCTTCCAGGTTGACCCGCCCGCGGTAGTCCGGCGAAACCGACTCCACATGCGGGTAGCGCCCGAAGTAGCGCAACTCCCCCACCACCGGCTGGGCCGCATAATCCAACACCTTCAGCACCCGCGCCCGGCCATCGCTCACGGCCGCTTCGACCCGATCGCCCGGCCGCAACCGCTGTCCACGCACCGGCTCCACCGGCACCCCGTCGAAGGTCAGGTGGCGCCCACGGCCCGCCAGCAGCCCGACCCGGCCGTCCGCCGATGCCAGGTGATAGTTGCCTTCATGATCCTGGCGCAGCTCGCCGCTGCGCAGCTGTCCTTTGATCAGGTTGCGCAGCGCCTTGCGCCGCGCCGGGTCGAAGCTGCCGGTCAGCGCCAGCAACTCCCGCCAGCCCACGGGGCCGGTTTCCCGGGCGAGCAGGTCCTGCAGTTCCCGGGCGCCGAGGCGCACCGGAGACGCGGCCTTGCCGTCCTGCCTGGCGCCCTGCCGGGCACGTTGTCGCGACGAACGATCGGAGCTCGTACGCTTGCCGGTTGCCATAATTGACAATACTCACCGCTGTCAGTAAATTGCGCGACCCCGCCTAATGCCGAGGTGGTGAAATTGGTAGACACGCTAGCTTCAGGTGCTAGTGGGGGAAACCCCGTGGAGGTTCAAGTCCTCTCCTCGGCACCATCACCCACCGGGTGACCGAACGCAAGCCCACCTGCCGGACCGAGCCGACCCGACCCGGGAGACTCCATGACGACCCGACCGCAGCGGCTGTTGCTGACGCTGTGCGCGGCCTTGTCGGCGGCCTTGTCGGCGGCCATGTCGGCGGCCATGTCGGCTACCGCGGCCGGCGCCGCGCTGGCCGCTGACCGGGCCCTGAACGAGCGCCTCGTGCAGACCGGAACCGCCTCCTCCGACGGCTTCGACATCTACTACGAAATCGAAGGGGCCGGCCCGCCCATGCTGCTGGTTCACGGCTGGGGCTCCGACACCGGGCACGGCTGGCGCGACAGCGGCTGGATCGAGGCGCTTGCCGCCCACCGCACGGTGGTGTCCCTGGACGTCCGCGGTCACGGCCGCAGCAGCAAACCTCACGACCCGGCGGCTTATACCTATGCGGCCATGAGCCGCGACGTGATTGCCGTCATGGATCATCTGGACATTCGCCGGGCCGACTATCTGGGCTACTCCATGGGCGCGTTCATGGGCGCCTGGCTGGCGGGCCACCACGGCGACCGCTTCTCCGCCATGGTGCTCGGCGGCATCGGTGACGAGACCGAGGCCAGTGCCGCCGCCAGTATCGCCATTGCCCGTGCCCTGCGCGCGCCCGATGCGCGCGACATCGACGATCCGCTCGGCCGCGCCTACCGGGCCTATGCCGACTCCAACCCGCACAACGATCTGGAAGCGCTGGCCGTTTCCGCGCTGGTGATGTGGCCGGACGGCCAGCCGCGGCGGCTCGGCGGCCGCGGCCTGGCCGACGTCGACTTTCCGGTGCTGATCGTGAACGGCGAGAACGACCACCCCTACGTCGATTCCGCGGACCGCCTGGCCGCCGCCATCCCCGGCGCCCGGCACCTGACGCTTACCGGCGCCGATCACGTGACGGCAGTGTCCCACCCCGAATTCAAGGCCATCGTGGTGGCTTCACTGGCGGGCCGGGCGCCCGGCTCTTGACCTCGCCCGCGCCACCCGCCACTGCCACCGCGTTGGTACCCGCGACCGCGTCGAGCACCAGCACGTAGTCGTTTCCGGCAGCGGGTTCGCCCGGCGGATCGTAGCGGCGATCGCCGCTACGCGGGTGGTGACCGATGTCCAGAAACGTGCCGTAGCGCGGGTCGAACCAGCGAGCCCGCACCACCTCGGCGGCCAGCATCCGGGTATCGAGGCGGAAGGCGCGGCCGTGGCTGCTGTAGGCCAGCAGGTAGCGTCCGCCGCGGTCGCGGGTCACCGCCACGAAGTCGTCGTCGCCGATTTCGCCCTGCAAGCGCCCGCTGCCCGTTACCAGCGCCGATTGATCCGGAATGCGGTCGTTGCCGTGGTACTGCGCCATCAGGGCGCGAAAGTAGCCGCCCACCTGGCGGGCGCCCGGTTCATCGAGGCTCTCCAGCCACCCGTTCGAGCCATCGGCGGCAGCCGCGCTGAATGACCACACCGCGTGATGGCCGTAGGTGTAACCGAGGCTGCCGCCGAAGGCGCTCAGGTACGCGCTCATGCGCGGATACCAAGACCCTTTGCCGCAGGCGGGCGCCCCTTCGTAACACAGTTCCGCCTGGAGCGTCGGTTTGGCCGGGGTGCGCCGCCAGTCCGCGGCCACCTCGGCGGCGCTGGCGCCGAAGGAATCGAAGCCCTGAACCATGTTGAAGTCGAGCCAGCGCCGGCGGTGCCACTCACGGCCCGAGGAGCGATGGCCGTCGGGATGAATGGTCACGAGCTGATCCGGCCCTTTGCGCGCCGCCACCCGCCGCCCGAGCTGCGAGATCATGGCGATCTGCTCGCGGCTGGGCACCCGTTCGTCACGCCGCGCCGAGCGCCAGGCCACCTTGTGCCACTCGCCCGTTACCATCCAGATCACGTGTGACTGCCCGGCGTAGCGCCGGACCACGAAGTCCACGTAGTCCAGGCGCTGGCGTTGGGACCCGAAGAAGGTGTCGATCTCCGGCCCCCACAGCAACGGCAACACCACATAGAAACCCAATTCGCCGGCACGTCTGACGAAGTGGTCGACCTGGCGCCAGTAGGGCCCATTGGGGATCAGTGGCCGGGTCGTCAGGAATGGCCGGTCGCCGGCGGCATTCGGACGCAGAGCGCCGATGTCGCCCGGAGCGATCGGGAACGCCCCGTCCCGGTCGATGAGAATCGGGCCCTGAATGACGTTGAAGCCTTTGCCGCGGCGATCGAGCAGATACCGGTCCAACGCCTCCCGGTCCAGTTTCAGCGCGTACCAGGCAGTATCCCCCACCCAGAAGAACGGGGTGCCCGCGGATTCCAGGTAACGGCCGTTGCCGGATACCCGCAGACCAGGCGGGGGACCGGATGAACCTGCCGGGCCGGCGCCATCGCTCCCCGGCACTGCGGCGCCGGACGGGGCGGCCAGCGCCCAGAGGGTGGCCAGGCTGATGGCAGTGGATCGGAGCGCTGCCGGAATCCGCCGCCGCCACGGCACCGGCATCGCCGGCTCCCGACCGGGACCGGCATCAATCTGTGCGGGCTTTCTCAGTGAGCGCAGGGGCCTTACCTATACTTCCGGAACAGGGGTCCAGTCGCCGTACACGCGTTCCTTCATGCCTATTTGTCATCCCAGCCGCTGCTTTCGTTCCCGCCGCGGCCGTTGCGCCCGTTCCGGTGTCGCCGGCCACCGTCCCGGCGCCAGATACCCGATGTCGACCGATCGTTCGCTTAGCCTGCGTACCGAACCATGAGCGGACAGGTGCTCGAGTACCATCCGGTCGCCGACACGACCGATCAGCCGATCCTGGTGGTCGACGACATGCCTGACAACTGTCAGATCGTGCGCCGGCGCCTCGAGCTTCGTGGCTACCCGGTGATCTGCGCTACCAGCGGCCCCAGGGCTCTGGACATCCTCCGTCAGCAGCCCGTGTCCGTGGTGCTGCTGGACGTGATGATGCCGGCCATGGACGGCTACCAGGTGCTGGAAAGCGCCGCCGCGGAGCTAGGCGACGCCCTGCCACCGGTGATCATGCTGACCGCGCGGGATGCTCCGGACGAGATTGCCCGCGCCATGGACCTCGGCGCGGTGGATTACGTCACCAAGCCATTCGACTTCCGGGTGCTGGAGGCGCGCATCAAGTCGCAGCTACGGCGCGCCCGCAACGCCGGCGCTCTGAGGTTGCGGACCTCCGAGTTGGAGGCCCACCTGCGGAGCCTGCACGATCGCCAGCGCCAGGACCCTCTGACCGGGCTCGACAACGTTCGCAGTTTCGAAAGCGCCCTGTCGCGCGCGCTCGCCACGGTGCGCAGCGACGGCAACCGCAGCCACGTGCTGTGCGTGTGCGTGCTCGAGGAGATGCAGGCGATCAATCACACCTACGGCCCCGCCACCGGCGACGCCCTGCTGCGCAGCGTCGCGGAACTGCTGCGCGAGTCGCGCCAGCCGGGCGACACCCTGGCGCGCCTGCGTGGCGACAAGTTTGCCCTGCTGTTCGCCGACCGGTCCCTGGCCGACGTGCACGGCAATGCCGAAGGCCTGCTGCGCAATCTGGCCAATCACACGGTCGAGGTCGACGGCGAGATGCTGTCGGTGTCGGTAAGCATCGGCTTGACCCCCATCGGCCCGAAGAACGCCAGCGTACTGGCCACCATTCATGCCGCAGAGCACGCCAGCAAGCTGGCCCGGGTGGAGGGCAGCAATCACATCCGGGTCTATCGAGGCGGCGACGAGCAGCTCGAAGACGTGCGCGCCAACATGCGCTGGGCCATGAAGTTGAAGCGCGCCCTGCGCGAGGACGCCCTGGCCCTGTGGGCCCAGCCGATCGTGGCCCGGGGGCGGGAGTCCGAAGCGCCTCGGCGCTTCGAGATTCTGGTGCGGATGCTCGACGACGGCCGCCCGGTAAGCCCGGGGCTGTTCCTGCCGGCCATCGAAAAGCACGGATTGGCCACCGAACTGGACCGCTGGGTGGTGGATCACACCCTGGATCATCTGGCGGCCCTGCCGGCGGCCCAGCAGGCGCGCGCCGAGCGCATCAGCGTCAACCTGTCGGGGCACTCGCTGGGCAGTCGGCGGTTCCGGGATTACGTCGTCGAGCGCATGCAGCAGGACCGCTCGATCACCGGGCGGATCTGCTTCGAGATCACCGAGACTGCCGCCGTGGTGCACCTCGATCACGCCGTCGATTTCATTCGCGCACTTCAGGAACTCGGGGTCTCATTCGCCCTGGACGACTTCGGCGCGGGCGTCAGTTCTTTCGGTTATCTGCGCTCGCTGCCCGTCGACTGCCTCAAGGTCGATGGCCAGTTCGTACGCAATCTGGGGGTGTCGGACCTGGATCGTGGCATCGTCACGGCCATCCGGCAGATCGCTCAGGTCATGGGCATGGAGACCGTGGCGGAGTTCGTCGAGGACCAGGAGACCATCGACGTGCTCGATGAAATCGGCATCGACTACCTGCAGGGTTATTTTCTGGGCCGCCCGGCACCGCTCGATACCTACCTGTGCCCCGACGACGGCCCGGCCGCCGCACCACCGGAGTCTTGAAAGGCCTGGCCCGGCAGTACCCGCGACCGCTGGCTGGCGCGGTCCGGCTGGCGGCGCCCCTGGGCGCAGCCGCCCTGCCCGTGGCTGGCGCCGTGATCGGCTTCGGTGCTGCCAAGGTACCACTGGCGGCAGCCGGCGTGGTTCTGCTCGCTTTTCTGGGATACCGCCTGGAGCTCAAGCGCCGGAGCGAGGAACGTCTGCTGCGGCGCCGCCACCGGCAGTTGCGCAGGCGCCTGGATCAGTGCGAGGAAGCTCTGACCCAGGCCCAGGTCACCGTCGTCGAGTCGGAGCGGCAGCTCATAGGCGGCATCGACCATCTTGTCGAAGCCATGATCATCGCCGATGCCGAGGGCGTGATACGTCATGCCAATCCGACCGCAAACCGAATGTTCGGTTACCAATACGGCGAGCTCTCCGGGCGATCAATTTCGGCGCTTCGGCTGACAGGCACGAAAGACGCCGGCGCGTGGTTGCAGACCCGCGGCGGCGTACAGCGGGACCTGCTGGCGGACCCTTCGCGGGAGACCGTAACCGCGCGCCACCGCAGCGGATCGAGCGTGAGCCTGGAAGTGGCGGTGACCCCGACCCGCTATGACGGTGAACCCCGGTACTGCCTGATCCTGCAGGATGTCACTCAGCGCCGCAGCATGGAACGGCAACTGCGCCAGCATCGGCGTTTCCAGCATCGGATCATCGAGCTGATGCCGGTCGCCGTGTTCATCAAGGACGCCCGCCGGCTGGTGTTCAACGAAGTCGACGGCGCCTTCGAACAGTTCCTGGGCGTGCCGCGCAGCGACATCGTGGGACGCCGTTACCACCACATCCCGCATTTTCCGGCGCCCCTGGCCCGGCGCTTCGAGGCCGCCGAGCGCCGTATGGCAGACGGCGCCCTGACCCGGCTGTCCTATCACGACGTGGTTGAAACGGCGCACGGCGAACGCACGGTGCGCGCCTCGATGGTGCCGGTCACCGACGACGGCGGCACCGTGACCCATCTGCTCGGTGTGGTGGAAAACCTGACCGACGAAGTGGCCGCGCAGCGCGCCCTGTCCGAACAGAAGCAGCAGGCGGAACACTACCTGCGGCTGGCCCAGACCGAAAGCGGGCGGAGACTGGCGTGTTTCCGGCCGCTGGACGTCGGCGCCCTGATCCGCGACGTCGAGGACACCGTAAGACCGTTGATGAGCCGCAACGGCAACCTGCTGGAGATCACCGGCGAGATCGACGGCGCCTGCGTTTCCGACGATGACCTGCTGCGCCGCATTCTGATCAATCTGCTGGGGAACGCGGCCAAGTTCACCAGCGACGGCCGGGTCAGCCTGCGTTACCGGATCGGACCGGACCAGGCCTGGTTCCAGGTCCGCGACACCGGCATCGGCATCGCACCCGACGCCCAGCGCCGGATCTTCGAACCCTTCGCCCAGGGTGATGCTTCCATAGCGCGGATCTACGGTGGCACCGGTCTGGGGCTGACCCTGTGCCAGCGCTTCTGCAGGCAACTGGGCGGCCGGCTGGTCCTGGACAGCCGGCCCGGAGAAGGTGCGATCTTCACCCTGACCGTCCCCAGCGCCAATCGCCTGGACGGGCCGGGCGCCGCCGGCACCGGCACGTCCGGGGTCGCTTGATCCCCGGCAGCGTCGAGGCGATCATTGCAGCCTGGGTTCGTGACCCGGATCACACCAGCGCCGGCGCAACCGCCGGCACCGCTTACGCCCTACCGCCTGGCGGATACACTGGGTAAGACAGGTGTTCGATGGGCCGGCCACCGGCAGACCATCGGCGCAGACTCGGCAATGCAGTGCGCGCTCCCAGGCGACGCGCCGGTTACGGAAAACCGTCTCGATGAAATCCATGCCCCAGGCCCAGCCTGCCCGTTCCGCTCCCCACAAGCTCCCCGACCCCAGCCTGGCCGTCCTGGCACGGTCGAACCACGACATGCGCTCGCCGCTATCGGTGATCCTCGGGGTACTGGAGCTACTCGACGACACCGCCGACCTCAGCGCGGGCGAGCAGCGTTACCTGCAACTCGGCCGCGATGCGGCCGGAGATCTGGTGGAGCTGGCCGATGCGCTGCGTCTTTACACCGCCATTTCGCGGGGCTCGCTCACCGTGGATTGTGCGCCGGGCGAGTTCTTCGACTCGGCCCGGGAGACTCTGACCGCAGCGCTGCGCAAGCGCGACATCACCCTGCATGCCGACCCGCCGGCAACGCCGGTCATGGCGGATTGCGACAGCGGTTATCTGAACCTGGCGTTGTCGGCCCTGGGCCGGCACCTGGCCAGCAATCTGACCGAAGCGCCCGCGGCCGATACGGCCTTACATCTGAGCGTGGCCACCGATGAACGCTGGGTACGGCTCGAGATCGCGCCCCCCGGACGGCCTGTCGACGATCGCGCCGAAGCATTGCAAGCCGAACCGGGCACGGCGGAGATTGCCCTCACCAACGCCGTCTGGCTGGTCGAGCTGATGGGGGGCCGGGTCTACTTCGATCCGGCCGCTCCGGGACTCCTGATCGAACTGGCCGCGGCCCCGGCCTGACCCCGGCCGCAGGCGCGCCCTGGTCCGACCGCCAGTCACATCGCCCCGCGCGGGCGCGAACTCCTGGGCAACATAGGGAGTCCTAAGGATGGGGCCCGCCGAGGCACCCGTTCATCCGCCGCACAGGAGTTCCGTCCATGACCGATTACCCGTTGCCCGCCGGGGCGACTCCGGGCTCTATTGCGTCCGCGTACCGGCAGTTCGTGGAACGGCTGCAGCATGCCGACGGACTGGGACCGTTGCTGCTGCGTCTTTACCTGGCGCCGGTGTTCCTCCAGGCCGGCTGGACCAAGTTCGCGTCTTTCGAGGCCACCGCCGCCTGGCTCGGCAATCCGGATTGGGGGCTCGGCCTGCCGTTTCCCTACCTGATGGCGGCCCTGGCCGCCGGTACCGAACTGATCGGCGGCGTTGCATTGCTGCTGGGCGCGGCCACCCGCCTGGTCGCCCTGCCGCTGATCGTCACGATGCTGGTGGCGATCTTCGCCGTGCACTGGGAAAACGGCTGGCTGGCAATCTCCGATGCGTCGAGCTGGCTGGCCAACGATCGGGTCCATGAGGCCGTGGTGCGCAAGGAACGGGTCATCGAGATCCTGAAAACTCACGGCAACTATCCGTGGCTGACCGGTCGCGGCGCCGTGACCCTGCTGAACAACGGCATCGAGTTTGCCGCCACCTACCTGGTGATGCTGGTCTCGCTGCTGTTCACCGGCGGCGGCCGCCACACCAGCGTCGACGGCTGGCTGGCCCGCCGGCTGGCGCACTGAGGGCGGAACGGCCGGCCAGGTGCGGCCGGCAAGGTGTGGCCGGCAAGGTGTGGCCGGCAAGTGTGGCCGGCAAGGTGCTATCACACCTCGCCCCCGACGCGCTATTGGAGGTCCGTGCCCATGGCCCATAGACTTCCGCTGAACCGAACTCAGGGACCCGACATGCCGCGCCCCCGACCGCCATTGACCGTGCTCCTGGTTGCTGCCCTCACGCTGGGCGCCGGCGCCGCCCGCGCTGACGACGACGACTTCGACCTGCATTATTCGGCTCACTTCGAGCCCGATCGGGGCTCTGTGGTCGGCCGCATCGAAGTGGCGCAATCCGACGGCCAGTTGCGCGAGCTCGATCTCAACGCGCCGGCGTCCGAGTACCGGGATTTCCGCGGTGACGGCCGGATCTCGCGCCGCGGTGACCGGCTCGAGTGGCAGCCGCCGGAGGAGGGCGGGGTACTGAGCTACCGGGTCGGGGTCGACCACAAGCGCCGGGGCGCCTACGACGCCCGCATGACCGACACCTGGGCCATCGTGCGACTGGACGACCTGTTTCCCCCGGGCACGTCGCGCATGCAGAAGGGCGCCAGTTCCCGGGCCACCCTGATGCTGACCGGCCCCGACGGCTGGAGCTTCGAGACCCCATACGGACCCATGCGGCCGGGCCCCCTGGCGGTGGAAATCGCCGGGCGCCGCCTGGACCGGCCGGTGGGCTGGATGGCTGCCGGCGACCTGGGCACCCGGCGTACCCGGATCGCGGACCGGGAATTCGTGATCACCGGCCCCAAGGATCAGGGCCTGCGCCGCCTCGACACCCTGGCTTTCCTGCGCTGGACGGTACCGGAACTGGCCGACGCGATTCCGACGTTGCCCGACTACCTGTTGCTGGTGGGCGGCACCCGGGAAATGTGGCGCGGGGGTCTGTCCGGACCTCAATCCCTGTACCTGCACCCGGACCGGCCGATGATCAGCGGCAACAGCACCAGTGCCGTCCTGCACGAGCTGATGCACGTGGCCTCCGCGGAGCCGCCCGCGGATGGTGACGACTGGATCGCCGAAGGGATGGCCGAGTACTACAGCCTGCTGGTGTTGCGCCGCACCGACGGCATCGGTGAGGACCGCTTCGAGCGTGCGATCGACTGGCTCGAGAACTGGGCCGACGAGGAAGATGGCCAGCTCCGTGATCCGTCCACCGGCCCCGACACGGCACGCGCGGTGCTGCTGTTCCATGCCCTGGCCGCAGAACTCGAAGCGGCCGGCAGCAGCATCGACGCCGTGGCCGGCGATCTTCTGGCCGGCGACCTGTGCCGGGTCCGGCTGCAGCGGCTGGCCGAGCGCGAACTGGGTGCGCCGTCCGAGGTGCTGGCGGCCGCGCTGGACGAGGATTGAGCGGTTTTCGGGTTCAGGCAGTGACCAGCAGGAGCCACAAGTAGGCGCCGAAGGACGAAATCAGCAGCGCACCTTCCACCCGGTTGATCCGGGCCGCAGCGCCGGTGCCATAGGCCATGGCGAACATGACCACCGTCAGCAGCACCATGATCGGGACGTCCCGGGTCAGGATCACCGGCGCAAACGCGCCGGGCGCGATGATTCCCGGCAGGCCCAGCACGGCCAGGGTGTTGAAGGTATTGGAACCCACCACGTTGCCCACCACCAGGTCGTCCTCGCCCTGCAGGGCGGCGGCCACCGTGGCGGCCAGTTCCGGCAGGCTGGTCCCGATCGCGACCACCGTCAGCCCGATGACCAGTTCGCTGATGCCCATCAGCTCGGCGATGTCCACCGCGGCCCACACCAGCAGCCGCGAGCTGGCGACCAGCACCACCAGGCTGAGGGCCAGCCAGGCCAGCGCGCGCCCCGCCGGGACATCGGCACCGGGCGTCCTGGCCGGCTCCTCGCAATCGCCATGGCCCCGGGTCCGGGCCACCACCTGAATCATCCAGTAGCCGATACCGGCCATGGCGACCCACAGCAGAATGCCGTCGATACGATCGATGCGGCCGTTGCTGAGCAGGACCCAGCACACCATCATGGCCGCCAGCAGCAACGGCAGTTCCCGCCGCAACACGGCGGACGCCACCGTCAGCGGCCGGATCAGCGCCGCCACGCCCAGAATCAGCGCAATGTTGGTGATGTTGGAGCCGATGGCATTACCGATGGCGAGGCCGGGTTTGTCCTGCCAGGCGGCGATGGCCGACACCAGCAGCTCCGGTGCCGAGGTCCCGAACCCGACGATGATGACGCCGATGATCAGCGGCGGCACCTGCAGCCGCCGGGCCAGCGCCGACGCGCCGAATACGAACCGCTGCGCGGACAGCACCAGCAGTACCAGCCCGATCAGCAGATAGACGAACAGCATGACCATCAGGCGGCCGGCTGGGCAGTGAGCTGGGCCAGGTGCACAGCCGCTCCGGGGATCAGAGCTTCTGCAGAACCAGGCTGCCGATCGAATAACCGGCGCCGAACGAGCACACCACCCCGACCGCACCGGCCGGCAGATCGTGGTGATGCAGACAGAACGCGATGATCGAACCGGCAGAGGCGGTGTTGGCGAACTCGTTCAGCACGATGGGCGCCTCCTCGGCGCTGGCGTCGCGGTCGAGCAGGCGGCGCACGATCAACTGGTTCATGTTGAGGTTGGCCTGGTGCAGCCACCAGCGCTTCACGTCGGCAGTCGACAGCCCCAGCGACTCCACCTGCTGACGCAGATGATCGGCCGCCATGGGGCACACCTCCTTGAATACCTTGCGGCCATTCTGGTGGAACAGATTGGCGGCGCTGAAGGGGTCGGCGTCTTCGGCCCGCGCGACGTAACCGAAGTTGGAGCGGATGTTGTTGGAAAACACCGTCCGCGCCTGGGAACCCAGTACCCGGAACTGCTGCGCGCTACCGGCGTCTTCCTCGCGCTCGAGCACCACCGCAGTGCTGACGTCGCCGAAGATGAAGTGGCTGTCGCGATCGGTGTAGTTCACCTGGGGCGAGGTGAGTTCCGGATTGATGACCAGGACCGCCCGGGCGCTGCCGGCGCGTATGGCGTCCACCGCCCGCTGCAGGGCGAACGTTGCCGCGGAGCAGGCCACCAGCATGTCGAAGCCGAAACCCTCGATGCCGAGCTGGTGCTGCACCTCGATGGCAATGGCCGGATAGGAACGCTCGGTGTAGGCACAGGAAACGATGACCATGTCGATGCCGCGGGCGTTGCCGTCGGCATCCAGCCGGCCGGCCGCCTCGAGGGCCGGGCGGGCCGCGTTGAGCGCAATCTCGGCCTGGTGGGACAGTTCGTCTTCGCCCCGGCGGGCGATCCGCGGACGCATGCGCTCGATATCGAGAATGCCGTCCTTCACGTAGGCATAACGGCGCTCGATGCCCGACGCCTTGGCAATGAACTCCACGCTGGACAGCGGTTTCGACTCGAGCTCGCCAGCGTCGATGGCGGTGGCGTGGTCGCGGTTATACCTTTCAGCCCAGGCGTTGTAGCTGTCTACCAGCTCCTGGTTGCTGATGCTGTGCTCGGGTTTCCACAACCCGGCGCCGCTGATGACCACTTGCTGGCTCATGGGCTCTCCCCGTGCTGATCCGGGCTGGCGCTCAGGGAATGGCGCGATAGCCGCCGTCCACCCCGCGGGTGAATACCCCCACGGCATCATGGGCGTGCAGGCTTTCGTGATGCTCCAGCCGGACCCAGAAATCCGCCAGCCGGGTATCCGCGGCCAGGCTGGCCTTGAGTTTGCGGCCGGCGTCTTCGATGAACATCAGGTTCTGTCCGTTGAGGCGCGCGAATTCCTGCTCATCCTCCCGTTTGACCGCGGTCTGCACCGGGGTCTTCAGGGTCTGCTCGACGGCATCCACCAGATCCGTGATGGGAAAACACTCCAGACCATCCGCCAGGCGCACCTTGATGTGGGCCGTGCTGCGCTGACTGTGCGGGGTGGCGACAATCCCCTGCTCGGTGCCGAGCCAGGCCTGAACCGCTTCCACGCTGACCTGCCCGCCGCTTCCGGAACCGAAATCCTTCTCGAACTGCTGCTGAATGAGCTGGCGGGCCAGCGCCGCCGAACACGGGCAGGTGGACGAATACTGCACGGCCAGCGACAGCTCCAGTATCACTTCGCCGTTCTGCAGCGTCCCGACGATGGACACCGGATAGGCATTCCATCCCGAGTTGTCGCTGACCAGCGCCTTGCGCCGCAGGGTGTAGTCGAAGTCGAAACGGACGAAGGCCTGGGTGCTGAGGTCGCGATGGGACTCCAGCACGCTGGCCAGCATCAGTTTCAGGCCCGCCGCGGACAACGGCCGGGTTTCCGAATGTTCGTCCAGAATCAGGTACAGGCGCGACATGTGGATACCTTTGGCCATCTCGTCGGCCAGATCCACGTAGATCTGCACCCGGCTCTGCACATTGCGGACGTTGCCGCCATCGCGGATGGCGAGGGGCTGGTTGATGCCGCTCATGCCTACCCAGTCGAGCGATTCGTGCGGCGCCTCCAAGCCATGGCGGGCAACGTCTGGCAGCTCGTTCGCCGAGATGAGCTCGGGTCGGTTCATGGGCGGGTCTCCGATCCTGGGGCAGGGCTGGCGATTGTAACCAAGCGTAACGCTCCGGCGCCATCCTGCCCGGAAAGGCGCCCGGCGGCCGCTCGGGCCTAGTCTTTCAGGGAGCTGCGCTCCTCGTCGCTGAGATGACGCGCTTCGTCCTCCAGCATCACCGGTATGCCGTCGCGAATGGGATAGGCCAGGCCGCTGGCCCGGCACCACAACTCTTCGGCTTCCTTGCGATAGACCAGCGACGCCTTACTCACGGGGCAGACCAGAATCTCCAGCAGCTTGGCGTCGATGGGCATGGGCTTGCTCCCGGTTCAGGGATTGAAGGGGTCCTTCAGTACGATGGTCTCGCCCCGGTCCGGGCCGGTGGAAATGATGTCGATGCTGACCCCGATGGTCTCCTCGAGGCGGGCCAGGTAGTCCTTCGCTTCCCGCGGCAGATCCTCGTAACGCTTGATGCCGAGGGTCGAGGACTGCCAGCCCGGCATGTCTTCGTACACCGGTTTGATGTCCGCATAATACTCGCTGGCGAACCGGGCCATTCCCTGCTGGCCGGCGCCGGTCTGGTAGTCCACGCAGATGCGGATGGTTTCCAGGCCGTCGAGCACGTCCAGTTTGGTCAGGCACAGGCCCGAGATGCTGTTGATCTGTACCGCCTGGCGCAACGCTACCGCGTCGAACCAGCCACAGCGGCGGGCCCGTCCGGTGGTGGCGCCGAACTCGTGGCCGCGCTCGGCGAGCCGCTTACCGACGTCGTCGAACAGTTCCGTGGGGAACGGACCGGAGCCGACCCGGGTGGAGTAGGCCTTGGTGATCCCCAGCACGTAGTCCAGGTAACGGGGGCCGAATCCGCTGCCTACGGCGGTCCCGCCGGCCGTGGTGTTGGAGGACGTGACGAACGGATAGGTGCCGAGATCCACGTCCAGCAGGGCGCCCTGGGCCCCCTCGAACAGCAGGTTCTCGCCGGACTCCCGCAACGCGTGGAGCAGCGGCACGATGTCGGACACCATGGGTTCGATCTGCTCCGCCACTTCCTGGCACTGATCGAGGGTCTGCTGGAAGTCCACCGGGTCGGTCTCGTAGAACTTCGTCAGCATGAAGTTGTGGTACTCCATGACCTCCGCCAGCTTGGCGGCAAACCCCTGCCAGTAGTACAGATCGCCGAGGCGCACGCCGCGGCGTGCCGCCTTGTCCTCGTAGGCCGGACCGATGCCGCGGCCAGTAGTGCCGATCTTCTGGGCGCCGCGGGCTTCTTCCCGGGCCAGATCCAGCTTGACGTGATAGGGCAGGATCAGCGGGCAGGCCGGGCTGATCTTGAGACGCTCGCGAACCGGCACCCCGCGCTTCTCGAGGCCGGCCACTTCCTGCAACAGCGACTGCGGCTCCAGCACCACGCCGTTGCCGATGAAGCAGCGCACGTCCGGCCGCAGAATGCCCGAGGGAATCAGGTGCAGCACCGTTTTCACCCCGTCGATGACCAGGGTGTGACCGGCATTGTGGCCGCCCTGAAAGCGCACCACGGCGGCGACCTGCTCGGTCAGCAGGTCGACGACCTTACCTTTTCCTTCGTCACCCCATTGGGTGCCGATCACTACGACATTGCGGCCCATGGCTTGCGCTTTTGCTACTCGTCTCGGGTAAGTGGGGTGACGGCCCAGGCGCCATCGGTTTCGGTCAAAGTGCGGTCGCAACGTGCCGGCGGCTGATCGTCCTGGGACACGGCGGCAATGACGGTTTCGCCCGCTGCCCGCAACTGCTTCAGCTCCGCCAGCAGGGTCTGACGACGGCTGGTGTCGCCGTCCACCCAGGGCGCCCACACCGCGGATTCCGTCGGACAGTGTCGCGGCACCAGCATCTTCAGGCTGACATCGAATCCGGTGGCTGGCCGCCAGCGGCCGAAAGCGGCGCCGATACCGTCGTAACGGCCACCCCGGGCCAGCGCGCTGCCGTGCCGCGCCTGGTAAGCCGTGAACACGGCGCCGTTGTGGTAACCGTAGCCTGCCAGTTCGGCCAGATCGAAGCGCAACTGGACGTCCGGGCAGCGCGCAGCTACCAGGTCCGCCAGCGCCTCCAGTGCGTCGATGGCCGCTGGCACCGGTCCCGGCGACCGGCTCAGCAGGTCACGGGCCTGGTTCAGAACGCCGCGCCCGCCCATGAGGCTCGGCAGGCACACCAGGGCTTCCGCCGCGGGGCCGGCGCCCAGCAGTTCCGCGATGTCCGTCTCCGACTTGGTCTGAACCGCCGAAAACAGCGCCTGCCGGCCTTCATCATTCAGTTCCAGCGCCCCAATCAGGGCCTGATAGATGCCGACATGGCCCAGCACCAGCACCGGCTCGTCCACGGCAGTGGCCCGCAACACGTCCATCATCAGGGCGATGACTTCCGCGTCCGCCGACGGCGATTCGGCGCCGAAGATCTCCGCGCCGGCCTTGAGCGGCACCCGGGAGTCGAGCGGCGCCGCCGGATTGGCATGGACCACGCTGCCGGCGTAACACAGGCGCTGCACCCCGGATGCCGGCAGGCTGTGGGCGTCGATGCGCGCAGCCTGCGCGGTCATGTCGGCGCGCACCCCCAGCAGGCGGCCGGACCGCTGGTCCACCGCCTTGAGGGTCTGCAGGTCGATGTCGGCGCTGGTGCCCACCAGCAGCGCATCGAGAAACTCGATGACCGGCGGATCGACGTAGTCGAACCCCCAGCTACGGAACACGTCCAGCACCCGCCGCCTGGTGAGTTCGAGCTGCCAGGCCGCCGGCGGCAACAGCTCGTCCACCCCTTCGGGAAGCTGCCAGTGACGGGGGCCGGTCATCCGACCCCCGAACTGACCAGGTACCGGTGTCTGAACATCGTAACTTCCGGTTCGGATAAGGTGGGGATTCCAGGCAGCTAGATCGGCCGGCGCGGGCTCACGTCAGCCGCCGTTCCGATCCAGGTACTTGAAGAACTCGCTCTTGGGGTCGAGGACCAGGAAGTCGCTCTTGTCGCGGAACACGTTGGTGTACGCATTGATACTGCGGTAGAACTGGTAGAAGTCCGGGTCATCGCTGAAGGCGTCGGCGTAAACCGACGCGGCCCGGGCATCGCCGTCACCGCGGATCTGCTCCGCCTCGCGGTACGCTTCGGCTTCGATCACCACGGTCTGGCGTTCAGCGTCGGCGCGAATGCCGAGCGCCAGCTCCCGCCCCGTGGCGCGATACTGACGGGCCTCGATTTCGCGCTCGGAATTCATGCGGTCGTATACGGCGCTGGAGACCTCTGTAGGCAGATCGATGCGTTTGACCCGTACGTCGACCACCTCGATGCCGGCAGCCTGCTCCATCACCCGGTTGAGCTGCGCGGTCAGGTTGTCCATGAGCTGGTCGCGCTCCCCGGACACCACTTCGTGCATGTCGCGGCGGCTGATCTCGTTACGCAACCCTTCGTTGATACGCTCCTGGAGAATCCGCTCGCCGATGCGTTCGTCGAACCGGGTCGCTTCGTAGTAGCGCAGCACGTTGCTGATCCGCCACTTGCCGAACGAGTCCACGATGAGCGGCTTCTTTTCCAGGGTGAAGTAGGTTTCCTGCTGGGAGTCCAGGGTCAGCACCCGGCCGTCGGCCTTGTTGATGCTTTCCGCAATGGGCAGTTTGAAGTGCAGACCGGGCTCCACGTCGGCTTCGCTGACGGCGCCGAAACGCAGCAGGATGGCCCGCTCGGTTTCGTGCACGGTGTACACGCTGTTCGTCAGCAGCAGCACGGCGACGACGGCGATGGCAATGAGCAAGAGGTTGCGAAAATTCATGGTGTTCCTCCCCCGCCGCTACCGCGTGTCCCGCACGCGACCGCTGGAGATGCGCTCGTTGAGTTCCCGGACGATGGAGTCGGCAATATTGCGGATGTTGTCCTGAGACACGCCCGCGGTGCCGCCGCCTGACCCCTGTACCAGCTTGTCGAGCGGCAGATACATGATGTTGTTGCCGCCTTCCACCGACACCATCACCTTGGTGGCGTTGCCGAGCACGGTTTCCATGGCATCGATGTAGAGCCGGTCGCGAGTGACCTGCGGCGCCTGCTGGTACTCCGTCAGCAGCTTGGTGAAGCGGTTGGCCTCACCTTCGGCGCGCGCCACCACCCGGTCCCGATAACCATTGGCCTGCTCGATCACCTTCTGCGCTTCACCCCGGGCCTCGGGAATGATGCTCTCGGCGTGGGCATTGGCTTCGTTGATGTAGCGCTGCTCGTCTTCCTTGGCCTTCTGCACGTCGTTGAAGGCATCGGCCACCTGATTCGGCGGCGCGCTGCGGTCGATGTTGACCTTGTCCAGGCGGATGCCGGTGCCGTAGTTCTCCAGGTAGGCCTGCAGCCGTTCCTGCACCTCGATGGCGATGGCCTCACGGCCGGCGGTGATGACGTCGTCCATGACCGAACTGCCGACCACGTGCCGCAGCGCGCTCTCAGTGGCCTGGGTCAGGCTCGATTCCGGGGATCGCACGTTGACAAGATAAGCCACGGGATCGCCGACCACGTACTGCACGGTCAGGGCCACATCCACGATGTTCTCGTCCTCGGTGAGCATCAGCGCCTGATGGTTATGGCTGTTGACCCGGGTGACGTTGACCTTCTCCACCACGTCGATGATGGGTGGATTCCAGTGCAGGCCGGGCATCACCACGTCGTCCTTCTGGACCTCGCCGAAGCGGAACACCACGCCGCGCGCGCCCTGATCGACCTGGTACACGCCGAAACCGGCATAGGCCAGCGCCAGCACCACCAGCAGCAGCGCGAACATGCGCAGGTTGATGCCGAATCCGCCGCCACCGCCGCCGGAGCCACCGCCGAAGATGCCGGCAAGCTGGGCCTGCAGCTTCTTGAATGCCTCATCCAGGTCGGGCGGACCCTGATCGCCCCGGTTTCCCCAGGGATCCTTGCCGCCGCCAGGCTCGTTCCAGGCCATCTACACGCGCTCCATCAACTGCTCGGTTTGCCGGTTCATGGCCTGAGCTCCAGACCGCCGTCGGCGCCGCTCTCGGGGCCGGCCGGAAATTCTAGGGTCGGCCCTGCGGGGGTGCAACAAACCCGCCGCCGGCGCCCACGATGCCGCCCTGCCGTTGCTGCAGCCGGGACAGCAGGGCCGCGTCCGCGCGCAGCGTCAGCGCCAGGCTGCCGTCTTCCCGGGTCTGCTCACTCACCACCGCGCCGATGCGGTACAGCCAGGCGCGGGTCTTGCCCTGCGCCGGGTCCAGCAGCACCTCGGTAGGCTCGCGGACCCCGAGCCGCTCGCCAATGACCTCGATCAGCCGGTCGAGCCCCGCGCCCGACCGCGCACTCACGGTGACCCGCGGCACCTCCGCCGCAACTCCCAGGCGCCCGGGCGCGCTCAGCGCGTCGCGCTCGGCTTGCGGCACCTGGTCGATCTTGTTCAGCACCAGCACCACGGGTACGTCGTCTGCGCCGATTTCGGCGAGCACCGCTTCCACCTCGCGGATCCGCGCGTCGGCATCCGGCGCCGCCACGTCCACCACGTGCAGCAACAGGTCGGCATTGACCACCTCTTCCAGGGTGGCGCGGAAGGCATCCACCAGGGCGTGTGGCAGACCGCTGATGAATCCCACCGTGTCACTGAGCACGGTATCTCCCGCGCCGGGCACCTGCAAACGGCGCAGGGTCGGGTCCAGGGTCGCGAACAACTGATCGCGCGCCTCCACCCCGGCGCTGGTCAGGGCATTGAACAGGGTCGACTTGCCGGCATTGGTGTAACCCACCAACGACAGGGTCCGGGCATCGCCGCGCTGGCGGCGGCGCCGGCCCTGGCTGCGCCGGCGCGCCACGGCCACCAGCCGCGCGCGGACGGCCTTGATGCGCTCGGCCAGCATCCGCTGGTCCATTTCGAGCTGGGTTTCTCCTGCGCCGCGCAGACCGATGCCGCCCTTCTGGCGGTCGAGGTGGGTCCAGCCGCGCACCAGCCGGGTCTGGGCATGTTCGAGCTGGGCCAGTTCCACCTGGAGCTGGCCCTCGTAGGTGCGGGCACGCTGGGCGAAAATCTGCAGAATCAGTTCGGTCCGGGTCAGCACCCGGCAGCCGAGACGCCGCTCCAGATTACGTTGCTGGCCCGGCGACAGTTCGTGGTTCACCAGCAGCAGGTCGGCATCGTGATCGGCACAGCAGGCGGCCACTTCCTCGAGCTTGCCGGAACCAACGAACCAGCGCGGATGTGGCGCGGCACGGCGCCCGCCGACCCGCGACAGGACCTCGATGCCCGCGGTGGCGGCCAGTTCGGCGCACTCGGCGGCCGAATCCAGCACCACATCGGCAGCGTCTTTGAAATCGACGTGCAACAGGACGGCCCTGCGGCCGGCGTCGGGGCGTTCAAAAAACAATCTGGCTATCTACCTCGGTGACTGGGCTTTGCGTACCGGGGCGCGGCCGGGGCAGATCAACTGCCCGCAGCCTCGTCCGGCGCAGCGCCGGGGCTTGGATGAGTCAATTTGACGTTGCGGGACGGGACCACGGTGGAAATTGCGTGCTTGTAGACCATCTGGCTGACCGAATTGCGCAACAGCACGACGAACTGGTCGAAGGACTCGATCTGTCCTTGCAGTTTAATGCCATTGACCAGATAAATCGAAACCGGAATCCGCTCCTTACGCAACGTATTGAGATAAGGGTCTTGTAACGAGTGCCCTTTTGACATGGCAGTCTCCTGTTGTCGGCCAGTACGCCCCGGACCGCCCGAGCCCGCGGCACCCATTCAGGGTGAACGGAATGTCGAACACCCGCGGGCGCAAGCGAAGCGCGTTGGCTTCTTGTTCTCCGCGGTAATATGGAGACAGGACCCGCATAATTCAAGCTGACTCGCGGCCACTGCCCGGCCACTGGCTGTCGGCCTTACCATCGCCGGGTGCCGGCTATCCGTCCAGCAGGGCTTCAATCCGGCCGGCCTGGACCGCCGGGTCGTCGATTCCCAGACGGTGGGGGTGCTTCCAGCTATTCAGCCAGGTAAGTTGGCGTTTGGCCAGGCCGCGGGTCGCCGCGGCGGCCCGTTCCAGCAGATCGTCCCGGCTACCCTCGCCATCCAGGTACTCCCACACCTGACGATAACCCACGGCGCGCATGCTGGGCAGGTCCAGAGACAGGTCGCCGCGGGCCTTGAGCGCCGCCACTTCGTCGATGAAACCGGCCTCGAGCATGCTCGCGAGCCGCGTCACGATGGACGGATTGAGCTGATCTCGGCGATCCGGGGTGATGGCGACCTCCAGCAGCCGCGCCGACAGACGGCGCTGGACCGCGGCATCGCTCTGCCGCGACCACCAGACCGACAATGGCTCGCCGGTCACCCGGAACACCTCGAGCGCCCGCTGTACCCGCACCCGATTGTTCGGATGAATGCCTGCCGCGGCCACCGGGTCGACCCGCCGCAGCTCCTGATAGAGCGCCTCCCAGCCATGCTGCTCAGCCTCGCCGTCGATCTCCGCGCGCACCACCGGATCGGCGCCCGGAACGCTGGCCAGCCCCTCGCGGAACACCCGCAGATAGAGCATGGTCCCGCCCACCAGCACCGGTAACCGGTCCGCGGCCAGCGCGGCGCGGACGGCGCGGTCGGCATCGGCCAGAAAGTCGGCCGCGGAGTAGGGCTGCGCCGGG
Source organism: uncultured Gammaproteobacteria bacterium (assembly GCA_942491135.1). GTDB lineage: Bacteria > Pseudomonadota > Gammaproteobacteria > Pseudomonadales > Azotimanducaceae > UBA7803. The sequence goes on from CALNZS010000017.1 coordinate 721,623, forward strand.
TCGCGGATATCCACCAGTTCGTGGGGGTAACGGCGGCGCACCGCCAGCGGCGGTTTGGCGGTGCCGATGTCCATGCCCCGGTAAACCATGGCCGAGTCCATGCTGATCAGGGCCACCGGCCGCCGGTCCGCCAGGGCCAGGGCGGCATCGGTTTTGCCGGAGGCCGTCGGTCCGGTAATCGCCAGAATCAGCGGCTCCGCGGTCGTCTTCACTGGCCACGCAGGAACAGAGCATCGAGTTCGATCATGGACCGCACCAGATAGGTCGGCCGGCCGTGATTGCACTGGCCGGCATTTTCGGTGCATTCCATGTCGCGCAGGAGCGCGTTCATCTCGCTGATGGACAACGGGCGATTGGCGCGGACCGAACCGTGACAGGCCATCGTGGCCAGCAACCGCTCCTGACGCTCCGCCAGCCGGTCGCTGTTGCCGAGGGCCTGGCAGTCGGCCAGCACGTCGGTGACCAGGCCGGCGACGTCGCCGCCAGCGAGCAGCGCGGGAACTTCGCGGACCGTGATACTGGCCGGCCCGCTGCGATCCACCACCAGGCCCATGGTCGCCAGGTCGTCGCTGAGGCTTTCCGCCAGGTCGGCATCCGCCTCGCTGACGTCCAGCGCCAGCGGCACCAGCAGCCGCTGCCGGGCCATCGACTGTTCCGCCATCTGGACCTTGAGCCGCTCGTAGGTGATGCGCTCGTGGGCGGCGTGCATGTCGACCACCACCAGGCCTTCGGCGTTCTGGGCCAGGATGTAGACCCCGTGCAACTGGGCCAGGGCGAAGCCCAGCGGAGGAACGCCGTTGTCCACCGCCGGCCGCGCGGGGCCGGCGTCGTGAACGGTGCCGGATGGCGCTGCCCCCGACCCGGCGGCTTCCTGTTCCGCCAGCGCCTGGACGAACCCGCCCGGGTAACGCATCGGCTCACCGAGCGCCAGCGCCGATTGCCGGTAGGGCAGGGCGCTGCCGTCCCCAACCGGCGCCCCGGCGGGTGCTGGCGGGGCGGCCGCCGGCGCCCCGGCCGGTAGCTGACCCGCGGGCGCGCCCCGGTCCGGCCGCACCGCGCGCAGGGCCCGGTTCAGGTTGCCGAACACGAAGTCATGGATGGCCCGCGAGTCACGGAACCGGACTTCGTGTTTGGTGGGGTGCACGTTGACGTCGACCCCTTCCGCCGGCAAGGTCAGGTACAGCACGAACACCGGGTGCCGGCCGTGGAACAGCACGTCGCGGTAGGCCTGGCGGATCGCGTGGGCCACCAGCTTGTCCCGGACCACCCGGCCGTTGACGTAGAAGTACTGCTGGTCGGTCTGGCTGCGCGAATGGGTCGGCAGCCCCACCCAGCCCTGCAGGCGCAGATCGCCCCGGGCTTCGTCGACGGCCACACTGTGCTCGACGAAGTCCGGCGACAACACCCGGGCCAGGCGCTCCGGCGCCGGCGCCAGCGGCAGCACCAGCGGCGAGCGGCCGCCCTGATCGAGTTCGAAGGCGACCTCGAAGTGCCCGAGCGCGAGCCGCCGCAGCACCTGGTCCACCTGAGCCTGCTCGGTACGCTCGGTTTTGAGGAACTTGCGCCGCGCCGGGGTATTGAAGAACAGATCCGTGACGTCCACCGAGGTGCCCACCGGGTGCGGGGCCGGTCCGAACGATCGTTCCTGTCCTGCCTCCACCTCGAGGCTGTAAGCGCTGTCGGCCGTGGCGGCGCGCGACGTGATGCGCAACCGCGACACCGCAGCGACGCTGGCGAGGGCTTCGCCGCGAAACCCCAGGCTCACGACGCCGAGCAGATCGTCGGCGCTGGCTATCTTGCTGGTGGCATGGGGGGTCACCGCCAGCCGCAGGTCGTCGGGGTGAATGCCGATCCCGTCGTCACGGACCTGGACCCGTTTGACCCCACCCTGCTCGGTACTGACGCGGATCTGTCGGGCGCCGGCGTCGAGGCTGTTCTCGACCAGTTCCTTGACCAGGGACGCCGGCCGCTCCACCACCTCGCCGGCGGCAATCTGATTGGCAACGTGAGACCCCAGGGGGCGGATGCGCGGATGACCGGACGGATGCATGGTTCAACCCGCGGGCACGACGATGGTCTGGCCGACCCGGATCACGTCACCATTCAGGCCATTGGCCTCGCGGATGCGCCGGGTGCTGGTGCCATAGCGCACGGCAATGTCGGACAACGTGTCTCCGGCTTCGATGGTGTACCGCACGTCACCCTGATCGCGGCGCCAGGCCAGCAGGGTCCCGGGCGGCGCCTGGCGCTCCATGAAGCGCCGCACGCCATCGGCAATGGCGCCGGCAATGGTTTCCTGATAGCTGGCGCTGTTGAGCCGGCGGGCCTCGTCCGGGTTGGAGATGTAACCGGTCTCCACCAGGATCGACGGGACGTCGGGCGTCTTCAGCACCACAAAACCGGCCTGCTCCACCTGCCGTTTGTGGAGCCTGGCCACGTTGCCGAGCTGACCCAGAACCTGGGCGCCGACCTCCAGGCTGGCGGAGCGGTTCGCCTCCATCGACAGGTCCAGCAGCACGTGCGCCAGCACGTCGTCCTTGTCGCCCAGACTGACGTCCCCGACCCCGCCGATCAGATCGGAGCGGTTTTCCTTCTCCGCCAGCCAGCGGGCCGTTTCGCTGGTGGCGCCGCGGTCGGACAGGGTGTAGACCGAGGCGCCGGAGACCGTCGAACTCTTGAACGCGTCGGCGTGCACGGACACGAACAGGTCGGCCCGCTGCTCCCGCGCGATGCGGGTCCGGTCGCGCAGGGCGATGTAATAGTCGCCGCTGCGGACCAGGGTCGCCTTGAACCCGGGCAGCGCATCGATCCGTCCCGCCAGACGCCGCGAGATGCTCAGGACCACGTCCTTTTCGTAGATGCGCGACGGCCCGATAGCGCCCGGATCCTCGCCACCGTGGCCGGCATCGATGGCGATGATCACGTCGCGTTTCTGATCCGGGCGGTAGCTCGGTGCCGGCTGCGGGGCCGGACTGCTGCCCTGCCCGTACAGGTCCACCACCAGCCGGTGCCCATAGGGGGCGACGGGCGCCAGGGTGAAGCTCTGAGGCGCCACCGGCCGCGCCAGATCCAGCACCACCCGGTAGTCGGAGCCCCGGGGCGCCGCGCGCAGGCCGGTGACCCGCTCGCCGTCCCGGCCGCCGCCGGGGTCGAAGCCGGCCTCGACCCGGGTGTCCTTGAGGTCGATCACCATGCGCCGGGGATTGTCCAGGGCGAACACCTGGTACGCCACCGCCTGGGAGGTATCGAACACCACCCGGGTGTAGTCCGGCGCCTCGTGCATGCGGACCCCGTCCAGCACCGCGGCCAGGGCGGCCGGCGCCGCACCGAAGGCGGCCAGCAACCAGGCCGCGCCGAGCAGGCGGCGCACGCTGCGCCTATGCCCGCGATTCGATTTCAACCCGCCTGCCCTCGCCCTGTACCTGCATTCGCACGATCACATCCGCGGCCGGCAGCCGGTCCGCCACCCGCTCCGGCCACTCCACCAGCTTCAGCGCCACGCTGTCCACCAGCTCGTCGATGCCGATGAAGTCCAACTCTTGACTATCGGCAACCCTGTAGAAATCAAAATGATACACCAGATAACTGGAGAATTCGTAAGGTTCCAGCAAGGTGTAGGTCGGGCTCTTGACCGGCCCCTTGTAGCCAAGCCCCCGCAGCAGGCCGCGCACCAGCGTGGTCTTGCCGGCGCCCAGATTGCCGCTCAGGAACACCAGAGCGCCCGGGGCCAGCCGCGCGGCCAGTTGTGACCCGAACGCCAGCGTGGCCGCTTCGTCGGCAAGAAAGTGGTGGTCCGCACCCCTCATACCGGACCGCCGCCCGGACCGCCGCGCGCTTCGTCAGCCAGGATGTCGACCATGGCCTCGGTGAGGTCGGTGGCCAGCAGACTGCGCGGGCCGAACCGCGTCACCGCCCGGTCGCCGGCAAAACTGTGCAGGCAAGCGCCAGTCACCGCTGCCGCCGCCGGGTCCAGGCCCTGGGCCAGCAGTGCACCGACGATTCCGCTCAGCACGTCACCCATGCCGGCCGAGGCCATCCCGGGGTTGCCATGGGCACAGACCCCGAGCAACTCGCCGTCACCGCCAACTCCAGGCGCCGCCAGTATCGTTCCCGGCCCTTTGAGCACCGTAACCGCATTCAGGCGGCCTGCCAGCGCCCGGGCGCGCGCCGGGCGGTCGGCCTGGACCGCCGCGCTGGTGCACTCGAGCAGCCGCGCTGCCTCGCCGGCATGGGGCGTAATGACCAGCGGGCCAGCGCCGCGCAGGCCGAGGCGGGCAATGGCGTTGAGGCCGTCGGCGTCCACCACCGTCGGCAAGCCCCGGCCGAGCGATTCCGACAGCAATTCCTCACCCCACGGGGCAGACCCGAGACCCGGTCCCACCACCAGCGCCGTGGCCCGGTCCAGAAGGTCCTGGCGCTGATCGGCGCGGTCTGCATCCACCACCATGACTTCCGGGCGCCGCGCCAGCACGGCGGCACGATGCTCGGCCCGGGTCAACAGGCTGACCATACCGGCACCGCAGCGCAGCGCCGCCTCGGCGGCCATCAGTGGCGCGCCACCCATGCTGCGATCGCCGCCCACCACCACCAGATGACCCAGCGCGTGTTTGTGGGCGTTGGCGTCGCGCCGCGACAGGCGGAAGCGCCCAGGCAACTGCGGATAGTGGTACCAGGGCAGGCCGGGCACGGCCGCCCGCACCTCGGGCGGCACGCCGAGATCGTCGAACACCACGGTGCCGGCATGGGAAACTCCCGGTCCGGTGTGCAGCCCGAGCTTGCGGGCAATGAAGGTCACCGTGAGATCGGCGCGCACCGCATGCGCCACGGCGTGACCGTTGTCGGCATTGACCCCGGTGGGCACGTCAACGGCCAGCACCGGCAACCGGCTGTCGTTGATCAACTCCGCGCTGCGGGCGTAGGGCTCCCGCAACTCGCCCTGAATCCCGGTACCCAGCAGCGCATCGACCACCACGTCCCCGGCCAATGCTGACGGCGGGCCGGGCTCGGCCACCACCCCGGTCCGGCCGGCCCAGTCCCTGGCCCGGGCGGCGTCACCCTTGAGCTCCGCCGGATCGCCGATCTGAAACAGACGCACCTGCATGCCGAGCCGACGCGCCAGGCCGGCTACCAGATAGCCGTCACCGGCGTTGTTGCCTTTGCCGCAACACACGGCCAGCCGGCTGGCGTCGGGCCAGCGTGCGAGCAGTTCCCGGAAGGCCGCCTCGCCGGCGCGGCGCATCAGTTCGAAGCCAGGGATGCCGGTGTCGATGGCGCGGCGGTCGAGGTCGCGGCATTGGGCGGCGGTATGCAGTGTCGGCGGAACACGCCCGGAAACGGTCATGGGCTTTATACTGGCACCTCTGTTCGCGCGTTGGAACGGGCATTGGACTTCTCGGCCCTGGCAGGTGACATCAAGCAGTGGGCCTCGGCGCTGGGCTTTGCGCAGGTGGGCATCACCGACACCGACCTGTCCGCGCACCGGGAGCGGCTGCGCGCCTGGCTGGCCGCCGGCCGGCACGGCACCATGGACTATCTGGCGCGCAACGTCGACAAGCGGCTGGACCCGGCCGCACTGGAACCGGGGACCAGCCGCATCATCGCCGCGCGCATGGATTACCTGCCCGACGCCGCGCCGCCCCTGCCCATACTGGCCGACCCCAGCCGGGCTTACGTCGCCCGTTACGCCCTTGGCCGCGACTATCACAAGGTGGTGCGCCGGCGCCTGGCCAATCTGGCCCGGCGCATCGACCAGGCCGCCCGTGACGTCGACGGCCGTTACCGGGCGTTCACCGATTCCGCGCCGGTGCTGGAGAAGGCCCTGGCCCAGAAAGCGGGCCTGGGCTGGATCGGCAAACACACCCTGGTGCTGAACCGCGACGCCGGCTCGTGGTTTTTCCTGGGCGAGATCTACACCAATCTACCGCTGCCGGTGGACCCACCGGAGCCGGCCGACCATTGCGGCAATTGCCGGGCCTGCATGACCGTGTGCCCCACCGGCGCCATCACCGGGCCCAGGCAACTGGACGCGCGCCGCTGCATTTCCTATCTCACCATCGAACACAAGGGATCCATCGACGAGTCGCTGCGGCCGCTGATGGGCAACCGCGTGTTCGGTTGCGACGACTGTCAGATTCACTGCCCGTGGAACCGCTACGCCACCCTCACCGGGGAAGCCGATTTTGCCCCCCGCCAGGGGTTGGACGCCGCCCGGTTACTGGCGCTGTTCGAGTGGGACGAAGCCGAGTTCCTGCGCCGCACCGAGGGCTCGGCGCTGCGCCGTATCAGCTATGAGCAATGGCAGCGCAACCTGGCCATCGCCCTCGGCAACGGACCCGCCACGCCGGCGGCCCGCCAGGCCCTGGAGCGGCGCCGCGCCGGCGCCGGGCCCATGGTCCGGGAGCATATCGACTGGGCGCTCTCGCGCCTCGGCTCCGGGCCGACCAGCGGCGAACCCGAACCACCGCCGGATCACGGATCCGGGTCGTCCGGCCCGGCGCCGCCAAGGGCGCCCGAGTCGCCAGCGTCACCGTCGGGGCGCTGATGGCGCAGGAAATGCTCCCGGTAGTAGCGCAGTTCCTCGATGGACTCGCGGATATCGGCCAGCGCGGTGTGTTCGTTCTTCTTGCTGAATCCGGCCATCAGGTCCGGCCGCCAGCGCCGCACCAGTTCCTTGATGGTGCTGACGTCGACCATCCGGTAGTGCAGATAGTCTTCCAGGGTCGGCATGTAACGCGACAGAAAACGCCGGTCCTGCCAGATCGTGTTGCCGCACAGCGGCGCCCGGTTCTTCTCCACGTGCTGCTCCAGAAAGGCCAGGGTCATGGCTTCCGCTTCCCGCTCCGTGACCCCCTCTTCACGCACCCGGCGCAGCAGGCCGGAGGCGGTGTGATGGGTCTGGTTCCACTCGTCCATGGCGTCCAGCAACGACTCCGGCTGGCGCACCGCCAGCGCCGGGCCCTCGGCCACCACTTCCAGGTCACCGTCGGTGACGATGGTGGCGATCTCGATGATCCGCTCCTTCTGCGGGTCGAGCCCGGTCATTTCCATATCGATCCAGACCAGATGCGCGGTCACGGTGTCTCCTGCGGCGGCCGGCCTCCCGGCGGGCCCGAAGCCGCTCATTATCCGGTCCCGGGAGGAAACCGCCAGGCCGAAAGCCACCGGCAGGACAACCGCGCCTGGGCTACCATAGACCGCTATCGCAAGGAGCCTTCCGATTCGCCCATGACCGACACCCTGCCTCCGTTGCTCGAACCCGGCGACCTGGCGCCGCTGCCACGTGACGGGGTCATGGTGGTCCACGTCGCCGAAGCCGGCGCGTTTCACCTGGCCCACCTGCCCGGCGCCATTCTGGTGGAACCGCGGGAACTGGTGGACGGTACGCCGCCGGCGCCCGGCCGGCTCCCCGACCCGAACCGGCTGCAGGCCCTGTTCGGCCGGATCGGTTACCGCGGCGACGAGCACATCGTGGCCTACGACGACGAGGGCGGCGGCTGGGCCGGGCGATTTCTGTGGACGCTGGACGTCATCGGCCACCAGCGCTGGTCGTATCTCAACGGCGGCATCCAGGCCTGGCACGGCGAGGGCCTGGAACTGGATAGCGGGCCCGGCGCCGCAATCACGCCGACGACCCCGGATCTCACCGTGCACGCCGGGCCCATTGCCGAGCTTCCCGACGTCCTGGCGGCCATCGACGACCCACAGCAGATCATCTGGGACGTCCGGTCGGCGGAGGAGTACCGGGGCGAGAAAAGCGGCGCGCGGCGTGCCGGCCACGTGCCCACGGCGATAAACCAGGACTGGCTCCAGCTCATGGATCCGGCCCGCCAGATGCGGCTGATCGAAGACCTGGAGACCCGGCTCGCCGCCATTGGCGTGGACCGGAGCAAACGGGTGATCACCCACTGCCAGACCCACCACCGCTCGGGCCTGTCGTATCTTGTCGGCCGGCTGCTGGGGTTCCGCGAGATCCGCGCCTACCACGGCTCCTGGGCCGAATGGGGTAACCGGGACGACACACCCGTGGTCAGCGGCGACGCGCCAGACGGCGCGGACGACCCTCATTCCCGACCGTGAGTGACTGGTTCGCCAGAACCCAGCGGCTGTTGCCGCACCATGCCCTGTCCCGGCTCGGCGGCCGTGTCGCCTCGGCTCGCGCCGGCTGGGTCCGGCGGCCGATCATTCAGACCTTCGCCCGCGTCTACGACGTGGACATGAGCGAGGCCGCGCAACCGGACCTGAACGCCTACGGCAGTTTCAACGAGTTCTTCACGCGTGCGCTGCGGCCCGAATGCCGGCCGCTGGACGAGGACCCGCTGGCTCTGCTCAGCCCCGCCGACGGCACCGTCAGCCAGGTAGGCTCACTCTCCGGCGATCGCCTGCTGCAGGCCAAGGGCACCACCTATCGGCTCGGCGCCCTGCTCGAATCCCAGCGCCGCGCCGCCGGCGGCACGGTTGTGCCCGATGCACAGTCGTTCCACGGCGGCAGCTTCGCCACCATCTACCTGGCGCCCCGGGACTACCATCGCGTGCACATGCCGACCGCCGGCACCCTGACCCAGACCACGGCCATCCCGGGCGACCTGTTCTCGGTCAACGCCCGCACCGAAGCGGCGATAACGGATCTGTTCTGCCGCAACGAACGGCTGGTGTGCCGCTTCGACACCAACGCGGGCGCCATGCTGGTGATCCTGGTGGGGGCCATGATCGTCGCCAGCATCGAGACCGTATGGGACGGCGCCCACTCGCCCTATCAGCGGCTGGAACATCGCCAGCACGCGTTGCCGCTCGACCGGGGCCAGGAGTTGGGGCGGTTCCTGCTGGGCTCCACCGTGATCGTGTGCTGCCAGCCGGACCGGGTGCAGTGGCGCGACGATCTGGCGCCCGGGATCCGGGTCCGGATGGGCGAGGGCCTGGGCCGCTTTCTGCACTGAGGTACCAGCCCGGCGCCGCATGGTTAAGGCGCGGCGCAGCTCATGCCACCGTGTCACGCGACGTCGATGGGAAAAGCCATGACCTCGCGCAGGCTCGAGACGCCAAGGCGCAGCATCAGCAGCCGGTCGAATCCGAGGGCCACCCCGGCACAGGCGGGCAGGCCGGCCTCCATGGCGGCCAGGAAACGCGGATCGAGACCGGGCAGCGCCTGTCCGCATTCGCGGCGGCGTTCCAGGTCGCGGCGGAACCGCGCCTCCAGGGCGGCCGCATCACCCAGTTCCCAGTAGCCGTTGGCAACTTCCAGACCGTCGACCACCAGTTCGAAGCGTGCGGCGACGCCGGGGTCGTGCTCACGCAGCCGGGCCAGCGCCGCTTGTCCGGCGGGATAGTCGGTAATGAAGTAACGGCCCTGCCCAAGACTGTCGACCCCGCGCGAAAAGCGCAGGTCCAGCGCCTGGCGTTCATCGAGTCCGGCTTCCGTGGGCGCCGGCACCCGGTTCACCACGTCGCGGTAGGGGATGGTCAGGTAATCCGCCGGCCCCAGGGTCAGATCCAGCAGCGCTGCAACTTCCTTCATCAGATCGCTGTCGTCGAAGCCGAGCCGGTACCACTCGAGCATGACGAACTCCGGATTGTGGCGCCGCCCCGATTCACCCGCCCGGAATACCGGAGCCAGTTGGTAAAGCGAGGGCGCCCCAGCCGCCAGCAGGCGTTTGAGCTGGTACTCAGGCGAGGTCTGCAGATAGCCGAGGCCCGGTACCGACAAGGACTCGACCGCCGGTTCGGTCACCGTGTAGCCGGCCAGCAGCGCGGTCTGTGCTTCCAGCACGCCACGCTCGTGGAAGAACGCCCGCACCTGCCGCAACAATTCGGCGCGTTCGTACAGGGCCGCCAGGCTGCAGGTGGGTCGCCAGTCGATGTCCATGTGAAGTCCGGCCGGAGTTGCGCCGCCGCGGCCTCGAGGCTCAGCCTTTGGCGCGGCTCACGTACTCGCCGGTGCGGGTGTCGACGCGCAGTACGTCACCGATCTCGATGAACAGCGGCACCTTGACCACGGCGCCCGTGGACAGGGTCGCCGGCTTGTTACCACCCTGAGCGGTGTCGCCCTTGAGTCCCGGGTCGGTTTCGGTGACTTCCAGCTCCAGGAAGTTCGGCGGTGTCACCGAGATGGGATTGTCGTTCCACAGGGTGACCTGGTAGGTCTCCTGCTCCTTCAGCCAGTCGGCGCAATCGGCCAGTGCGGAGCGGGGCGCCGCCACCTGCTCGTAGCTGCCGTCGGTCTTCATGAAGTGCCACAGTTCGCCGTCCGTATACAGGTACTCCATGTCCAGATCCATGACGTCCGCCGCTTCCAGGGATTCGCCGGACTTGAACGTCCGCTCCCACACCCGACCGGAGATCAGATTGCGGAACTTGACCCGGTTGAACGCCTGGCCTTTGCCGGGTTTGACGAACTCGTTCTCCAGAATTGCGCAGGGGTCGCCGTCGAACAGCACTTTCAGCCCGGACCGGAACTCATTGGTGGAATAGCTGGCCATGAATACGACGTGCCTCCGGAAAAATGGCGCGCATGATAACTCCGTTGGACCGTGTGCGCAGCCTGCGTCACTGCTGGGCCGGGCCGATTTCTCTATACTACCGGCGGCCAGGACCACGACGAACCCGATGCCCGCCGCATGAGCGACCTACCCAGAACCGGAATTACCGCCCCCCCGGCAGAGATCGACGCGCTGTCCTTCTGCGCGGCGGCGCCGGCCGCGCTGGCCGACTGGGTCATCGGCCTGCCCATGGCCAACACCGCCGACGCCGCCGCCCAGGTACGCCAGGCCACCTGGGAGATCGCCCGCCTGGACGTGGCTCCGGCCGCGCGTATGGCGCTGCTGGAGCAGATCCGCCCGATCCTCCACTACCTGTGCGCACGGCTGGACCGCAACGCGGCCACCCCGGCATCCCACGGTGACGCCATCGCACGGCTGGCTCAGCGCCTGCAGACCAATCTGTGCTCGGGCTACAAACACGTGGTGATCGGCGCCTTGTCCGGTACCGGTGGAGAAGCCGACACGGAACTGCTGCCGCTGGCTATTCACCGCTCGCTGTCGGATCTGTCCCGCACCCTGCTGCGCACCCTGCAGTTCTACGTCGAGCCGGCGGACCGCCTGTGGTTCGAACTGAACCAGCTCTACCTGCTGGCGGAGCGCCTCGACATTGCCGATCGTCCGCTGGAGGACGCCCAGAACCACGAAGCGGACGTGACCACGCCCGGCAACGTCTATCTGCGCTCCCTGCTGCTGGCGTGCTGCAAACCCAATCAGATGCGTTACCGCCAGCTCGCCGAGGTGTTCAACTGCCTGGAAACCTGGTCGCAACTCGTGACCCTGGAACGGGACGCCACCTCGGCCCAGTTCGCCGTGGACCTGGAATCGGATCAGGGTCCGGTCTACAAGCGCCTGCTGCGCCAGGCGGTGGAACCCCGCGGCATCCGCACCGGGGAGCTGGTCCAGCAGATTGACGCTTACCTGCGCGATCTGCCCAACGATCTGCGGGTGCCGAAGGGCATGTCGGCAGACCAGCTCAGCCATCTGGGGGACGCCTGGGGCGAGATGCATCCGCGCGCCCACCGGCGCGCCGATGCCAGCGGCAACCTCAAGGTCACCGTGGGGCTGCGCAACATGCACTACGTGCTGTCCGGCGGGATCGAGTTCGCCGATCTGCTGGACGACCCGGAAGCATCCCATGGCGGCGAACTGAACCCGTTCCTGGTCGAGCGCGCCCCGGAAAAACCGGCCCAGGCGGTCAAGGACGTCTGGGACGACGCCTTCGACCTGACCCCGCGCATCCCGATCAATCCCAACATCAGCGATCCGAATCGCATCCTGCGCCGCGGCCGCGGGTCGAGGAGCGCCGGCGGCGTGAGGAGCGCCGACGCTACCGACAAACCGAGCTACCCCGTCTACGACACCGTCGCCATCGACACCAGTCCCGCCGGTTACCAGATCCGCTGGAACGACACCCTGCCGCCGCATCTGCAGACCGGCGAGGTCCTGGCCCTGCGCGAAGCCACCGACAACCGCTGGTGTATCGCGCTGATCCGCTGGATCCGCCAGAGTCACGACGGCACCGGCATGGGGATCGAGCTGCTGGCGCCACGGGCCATTCCGGTGGCGGCCCGGGTCATTCAGAAAGTCGGCCGCACCGCCTACGCCCGCGCCCTGCTGCTGCCGGAGCTGACGCCCATCGGCCAGCCGGCCACCCTGATCACGCCGCGGGTGCCGTTCCAGGAAGGGCAGAAGATTCACCTCCAGCAACAGGGGGTGCGGCACACGGCACAGCTGACCCGTTGCGTGCTCAAGACCGAAAGTGTGAACCAGTTCACCTACCGTATGCTGTCTGGTTACTTGGAAAACACCCAACCGACCCGGAAGATGAGCGACCAGTAAAGACGTGCCTGGGCGCTCAGCTCGCGCTCGGCAGTATGGATACGCAAGTCTCGAGATGGATATGTCGGCCGAGCACTCTCTCCACGCGCCTGTCCGCCTGCTGATCGCGGAGGCGTCGGAAAATACCGCCCAGGAATTCGACTCGGCCCTGCGTGACGCGGGCATCGCCACCCGCATGCAGCTCGTCGATCTGCCCATGGCGGGCGACGCCCTGGACAGTACCGACGTCATGCTGTGTAACGCCAATCTGCCCCAGCTGGAGCAGATCCTGCCCCAGCTCAGGACCCGGGCGCCCCAGGTGCCCATCATCCTGGTGAATCCCCCGGAGCACGCCATTACTACCTCCGTGGGCATGCGTCTGGGGGCCGCCGACGTGGTCTCCGGTCAGGACCCGGACGAACTGGTGCTGGTGTTCAAACGCGAGCTCAACAACGTCTGCCAGAGCCAGCGCCTGAGCGAACTGCACCGCGCCCTCGAAGAGGCCGAGCAACGCTGTCAGTTACTGCTGGACAGCTCCCGCGCGGCCATCGCCTACGTGCACGAAGGTATGCACATTCACGCCAACAGCGGCTACCTGAATCTGTTCGGTTTCGAGGACGCCGACGACCTGCTGGGTCTGCCGCTGATGGATCTCCTGAGCGAGGACAGCGCCCAGGCGCTCAAGCAGGCGCTCAAGAAGTTCCGCCACGACGGCAGCGAGCGCAGCCTCGACATCACCGGCAAAGCCAGCGATGGCAGCGACGTACACGGCACCATGACCCTGGCGTCCGCGGAATACGAAGGCGAACCGTGCATGCAGGTGACGCTGCGGCCGCCGGCCGCGCCCGCCCCTGCGCCCGAGGCGCCGTCTGCCGAGTCCGGCGCCAACGGCGCTGCGGCGGCCGCCAATGGTTCCGGCGCCGGCATGGCCAGTTCCGGCATCGGCGCGTTCCTGGACGCCGCCCGCAGCCTGCCCGTTCAGGACGACGTGCACCGCGCGGTAATCGTGGTGCAGATCGACCACTTCGCCCGGCTTCAGGAGGACGCCGGCCTGCGCGGCGCGGACCAGGTGGCCGCGGCCGTTCAGGAAAGCCTGCAGGCCCAGCTCGACGGCCACCCGTGCGGCCGCCTGTCACCCCACCAGTTCGCTTTCGCCCTGTCTGACGACGACCGTTCGGAAATGCTGGCGCGGGTCGAATCCCTGCGCAAGAGCGTGGAAGGCCTGCTCACCGAGATCCAGGGTAAAACCCTGCGGGTGACAATCTCCGTCGGCGGCGCCGAGCTCGACGAAGAGACCGACGGCGCTGACGACGATCTGCTGGACCGGGCCCTCAACACGGCCTTCGCCGCCGCGCTGCGCAGCGAGGCTGCGGGCGGCAACCGCGCCGAGCTGCTGACCAAGGAAGTGGCCCGGGAAGACCCCCAGAGCGAAGCCGGCCAGGTGCTGGCCCAGGTCAACGAGGCCATCGACAACCAGCGTTTCATGCTGCTGTTCCAGCCCATCATCAGTCTGCGCGGCGATTCCGACGAACACTACGAAGTGTTCCTGCGCATGCTCGACCCGGACGGCCGCAAGATTCCGCCCAACGACTTCCTGCGCACGGCCATCGAGCACGGCGTGGCGGCCAAGATCGACCGCTGGGTAATCCTGCAGTCCATCAAGATGCTGTCGGCTCATCGTTCCCGGGGCCACAACACCCGGCTGACCATCAACCTGACCGCCAACAGTGTGGCGGACCCGGAGTTCCTGAACTGGCTCGGGGTCGCGATCAAGGCCGCGCGGCTGCCCAGCGACGCGGTGATCTTCCAGGTCACGGAACAGGACGCGACGGACCAGGTACGCCAGACCCGGGAATTCATCGAAGGACTGAAAGCCATGCACTGCCGGGCCTCGCTGTCGCGCTTCGGCGTGGTCGAGGACGCCATGAGCATGCTCGAACACTTCGCCGTGGACTTCGTGAAGCTGGACGGCTGCCACGTCGAGAAGTTCCTGGAAGACCCGAGCCACAAAGAAGCGGTCACCGGCATGATCAAGGCCCTGCAGGCCGCCGGCAAACTGACCATCATCCCCATGGTGGAAAGCGCCGGGGTGCTGTCGGCGCTATGGCAGGCGGGGGCGAACTACATTCAGGGGCATTACCTGCAGGAGCCGTCCACCGAAATGGACTTCGACTTCAGTACTGACGACTGAATTTTGTCGGAGGGTTCTTTTTGAGGTTTTGGTCGCGCGGGCGCGCGCCGGAGGAATGCTTTCCGACGGCGGGCGTCAGCCACTTTGCAGCGGCCATCCGACCTACGTGCCTGAACAGTCGGAAAACATTCCTCCGGCACACACCCGCGCATCAAGGTCATCGAATGAACCACCGCTAGAAGAGCCGTCAGGCCTTACGTGGTTGGGTGGGGAATCACCACCGCCCTTACTCAATTGACGGCCATATGGGCCTTCCCGCCGAAGTCCGGAAGGACTGGGAATGGGCCCCACCAAGCCTGGCGCTGGCCGACTGTCGGGTCGACGGCGTCACGGGGGCGGGTGCCGGACCCGAAATGGCGTCGATCCAGGTCAGTCGGACAGCGCCGTCTCGATGTCGCGGTCACTGAACCCCAGCAGGTACAGCACGCTGTCCAGCCCGAAGTTGGAGATGGCGTGGCTGGCGGTTTCCTTCACCACGGGTTTGGCGTGGTAGGCGATGCCGAGGCCGGCGGCGGACAGCATGGGCAGATCGTTGGCGCCGTCGCCGATGGCGATGGTCTGCTGCCGGGAGATGCCCTCGCGGGCCGCGATGTCCAGGAGCAGTTCGGCCTTGCGCTGGGCGTCGACGATGGGGCCGTCCACGGCGCCGCTCATGCGGCCGTTGTCGATGACCAGCCGGTTGGCGTGCACGTGGTCGATGCCCAGTTCGCGCTGCAGGTGTTCGCCCACGTACTGAAACCCGCCGGACAGGATCGCGGTTTTGTAGCCGAACAGTTTCAGGGCCCGGATCAGGCGGTGGGCGCCGTCGTTGAGCTTGACCGTTTCGGCCACCTGCTTGAGAGCCGACTCCGGCAGCCCTTCGAGCAGTGCCGCGCGGCGCCGGAAGCTCTCGCGGAAATCCAGTTCGCCTCGCATGGCGCGCTCGGTAATGGCGGCGACTTCGGCGCCCACGCCGTGGGCTTTGGCCAGTTCGTCGATGACCTCGGCATCGATCAGGGTGGAGTCCATGTCGAAGGCCACCAGCCGGCGGTTGCGCCGGTACACCGTGTCCTGCTGAACGCTGAAGTCGAACGCCAGACGATCCGCCGCCGCCAGTAGTTGCGCTTTCAACGCCGCAGCGTCGGCCACGTTGCCGCGCAGGCTGATTTCGATGCTGGTGCGGGCGCCGCTGTTACCACTGGTCAGCGGCACCCGTCCGGACAAGCGGCGGATGGAATCGATGTTGAGTCCGAATCCATGGACGATGCCGGTGACCTCCGCCAGTTGCTCGCCGGAGAACCCGGCAGCCAGCAGCGTGACGATGTAACGCGGTTTGCCCTGGCTCGCGACCCAGTCCGCGTACTCGGGTTCGGAGATCGGCGTGAAGCGGACCGTGATGCCGAAATTACGGGTTTCGAACTGCAGGTCCTTCATCACGTCCGCGGTGTCCGCCGCGTCCATGACCTGAACCAGCATGCCCACGTTCAGTTCGTCGTGGATGACCGCCTGGCCCACGTCCAGGACCCGCACTTGATATCGCGCCAGGGTCGATGTCACCATGGCCATCAGGCCAGGCTGGTCTTCCCCCGATGCGTTTACCAGAACTATCTCGCTGGCCAAGTGAACCGTCTCTCCTGTGGCACCCGTAAACCCGCAGCGGCCGAACCCGCCGTACACCCTGCCAACCCACCCGTCGACACGGCATCGGGCAAGGCCCGCGTGAACCTAGCGCCTCTCTCAGACCTCGTCAAACCGGACCGCGCTACCTTCGCCGTTGCCCTGGCCGGCGCATTGCTGATGCTGCTATCGGGCGCGCTGATCCTGCGTTCCGCCACCGACGATCCACAGCGTGTGGATCACTACGGCAGAGCGGTCGCCGGCGCCCTGGCGTCCCTGGCGGCAGATCCCATGAGCCGTTCCGACCGGCTGCATCTGGCGGTACTCGGCAACCGCCTGGTGGATACCCCGGAGATTCGGGGGGTGGCCAGTTATTCGCCCCGCGGCCAGCTGCTGGCTACTACGGGCGATCTCAACCCGCCGCACTACGATGCCCAGGTGGCGGTGGGCGATAGCGCCGTGGGGCGGGTTCGCGTGGCCCTGGAGCCGGCCTCGTTCGCCGCCCGTGACGCCGCACAGATCTGGGCGCTGCTGGGCGCCGCGCTGCTGGGCGCGTTGCTGGTCGCGGTGGCGGCCACCCTGGTCCGCGCCGGGCGTGACGGCCGCCTGGCCGTGGTGCTGCCGCAGCGGCGCCCGCCGCGGGACCAGGGGGACCCGGCGCCGGCGGCGGCGGCGGCCGAAACGCCGGACGACGAACTCACCCACCACCTGCTGGCGGTGAACTTCTACAACCAGCTCACCCTGGCCGCCGATCAGCGGGAGTTCGAGTTGTCGTTGTGCGGGGAACTGGCCGAAGCGGTAGCGGACCTGTACGGCGGCCAGGTCGTCTCCCTGCCCGGCATCGGCCTGCTGGTGGATTTCGACCACGCCGACGATCCGGACCGGCCGTTCCAGGTAATCTGCGCCGCGCTGGTTCTGGCCCGGCTGCTGCACGAAGAGACCGAGTTCGGCAGCTACCGGCTGGGCCTGAACCTGGCGAGCTGTCCATCCCGGGAAGCCCTGGCGCTGGACGACGAGTCGGTGGCCGACGCGGCGCTGCTTTCGGCCCTCGGCAAAGATCAGTCGCTGGCGATTTCGGCCGCGTTTGCCGCGGCCCTCGACGGCGCGGCGGAGGGCCTGTCGCAGCTCGATGCGCGGCCGCTGCGCAATCCGCTGCTGGACCAGCTCACCACCAGCGATGCCGGCTGTTACCTGGTGTTCGGACTGGCCACCGAATCGTCTGGCCTGATAGAACAGCAGGTCGATCGGCTGCGGACTCAGCGGGACGCCACCTCGAGCCCGTCGACCTTCTGAAAGCCACGCGGCAGTTTGCGGCCGCGCCGCGCCCGCTCGCCGACGTAGCCTTCCAGATCACGGCCCTTGAGGCGCAGGTGCCGCTGACCGGCCAGCACCAGCAACTCGTCGTCGGCGCCCACCACCTGCACCGCCACCAGCTTCTCCTCGCCGGCCTTGAAAGCGGCAGCCGGAATGTTCAGTAACTTGTTACCCTTGCCGCGGGCGAGCTGCGGCAGTTCGGACACCGGAAACGCCAGCATACGGCCCTGGCTGGTCACGGCCACCACCAGACGGTCGTCGCCGTCCGGCACCGGTACCGGTATCAGCGCGCTGCCGTCCTTGCCGACCGAGAGCACGGCTTTGCCGGCTTTGTTCTTGCTGACCAGGTCACCCAGGGTGCAGACGAAGCCGTAGCCGGCATCGCCGGCCAGCAGGATCCTGGCAGCGGCCGGTCCCAGCCCCACCCCAACGAATCGGGCGCCGGCCGGCGGCTTGAGCCGCCCGGTGAGTGGTTCGCCCTGGCCGCGGGCCGAAGGCAGGGTATGGGCCGCCAGCGAATAACCGCGGCCGGTGGAATCGAGAAACACCAGGGTCTCGTTGCTGCGCCCGCGGGCCGCCTGCCAGAATCTGTCGCCACCGCGGTAGTTCAACTCCGCCGGGTTCAACTCGTGACCCTTGGCGGCCCGCACCCAGCCCTTTTCCGACAGCACCACGGTCACCGGTTCGCTGGTGATGACGTCTTCTTCGCTGAATGCCGAAGACTCCTGTCCGGCTTCCAGCGGGGTGCGCCGCTCGTCGCCGAACGCTTCGGCATCGGCCAGCAGTTCCTTTTTGATCAGGGTCCTGAGGCGGGCCTTGGAGCCGAGGATCTTCTCGATGTCGGCGCGCTCGGTTTCGAGCTCGTCCTTCTCGCCCCGGAGTTTCATTTCCTCGAGTCTGGCGAGCTGCCGCAAGCGCAGATCGAGGATGGCATTGGCCTGTACCTCGGACAGCTTGAAGGCCTTCATCAACGCCGCCTTGGGCTCGTCTTCCTCGCGAATGATGCGGATTACCTCGTCGAGGTTCAGGTAGGCGATCAGCAACCCGTCGAGGATGTGCAGGCGTTCGACGATCTTGTCGAGGCGGAACTGCAGACGCCGGGTCACCGTCTGCTGGCGGTATTCCAGCCATTCGCCGAGGATCTCCTTGAGGTTTTTCACCCGCGGCCGCTGATCGAGGCCGATCAGGTTCAGGTTGACCCGGAAGCTTTTCTCCAGATCCGTGGTTGCGAACAGGTGCAGCATCAGCCGCTCCGCATCCACCCGGTTGGAGCGGGGCACCAGCACCAGCCGGGTCGGGTTCTCGTGGTCCGACTCGTCACGCAGATCCGCCACCATGGGCAGCTTGCGCGCCTGCATCTGCTGGGCAATCTGTTCCAGAATGCGGGCCGGCGACGCCTGGTGGGGCAGGGCGGTGACCACAATGTCGGCGCCCTCCTGGTGATAGGTGGCGCGGGCCCTGAGTACACCGCGGCCGGTTTCGTAGATCTGCCGGATCTCCGCCTCGGGGGTGATGATCGGCGCCTCGGTAGGGTAGTCCGGGGCCCGGATGTGAGTCATCAGATCGCGCACCGTGGCCTTCGGCTTGTCCAGCAGATGAACGCAGGCGCTGACCACTTCCCGCAGATTGTGCGGCGGAATGTCCGTCGCCATACCCACCGCAATGCCGGTGCTGCCGTTCAGCAGCACGAACGGCACCCGGGCCGGCAACAGGCGCGGCTCGTTCATGGTGCCGTCGAAGTTCGGTACGTAGTCCACCGTGCCCTGACGGATCTCCGACAGCAGCAGTTCGGCATAACGCGACAAGCGGGCCTCGGTGTAGCGCATGGCGGCGAACGATTTGGGATCGTCCGGGGCGCCCCAGTTACCCTGTCCGTCCACCAGCGGATAGCGGAAAGAGAACGGCTGCGCCATCAGCACCATGGACTCGTAGCAGGCGCTGTCGCCGTGGGGGTGGAACTTACCCAGCACGTCGCCGACGGTTCGCGCCGACTTCATGTGCTTGGCGTTAGCGCCCAGGTTCAGCTCACCCATGGCGTAGATGATGCGGCGCTGCACCGGCTTCAGACCGTCCGCCAGATGGGGCAGGGCGCGGTCGTTGATGACGTACATCGAGTAGTCGAGGTACGCCTTTTCGGTGTACTGCCTGAGGGGCAGGGTCTCGAAGTCCTGAATCTCGGTTTCCATGGTGTTCCTGAGTTGGTACTGCCGGACGGCGCGGGAGCGGTCAGTCGCTCAGCATCCGCCGCCCCGGGGCCGTGCGCTCATTCGACCAGCGTGGCCTGATCGCCCTTGGCTTCCAGCCAGGTACGCCGATCCGAGGCGCGCTTGCGATTGAGCAGCATGTCCATGATTTCGTCGGTGCCTTCGGGATCGTCGATGGTGAGCTGCACCAGCCGGCGCGTGTCCGGGTCCATGGTGGTTTCGCGGAGCTGCATCGGGTTCATCTCGCCGAGACCCTTGAACCGTTGCACGGCCACCGCACCGCGTTTCTTCTCGGCGGCGATGAGGTCGAGCACCGCTTCCTTCTCGGACTCGTCCAGGGCGTAGTGCACTTCCTTGCCGACGTCGATCCGGTACAGCGGCGGCATGGCGATGAACACGTTTCCGGCCTGCACCAGCGGCCGGAAATGGCGCACGAACAGCGCGCACAGCAGGGTCGCGATGTGGGCGCCGTCGGAGTCGGCATCGGCCAGGATGCAGACCTTGCCGTAGCGCAGTCCCGACAGGTCCGAGGACCCCGGGTCGACGCCGATGGCCACCGCAATGTCATGCACTTCCTGAGACGCCAGTACCTCGCCCGGGGCTACGTCCCAGGTGTTGAGGATCTTGCCGCGCAGCGGCATCACGGCCTGAAACTCGCGGTCGCGCGCCTGCTTGGCCGAACCGCCGGCGGAATCTCCTTCCACCAGGAACAGCTCCCCGCGGTCGGCGTCCTGCCCGGAACAGTCCGCCAGCTTGCCCGGTAAAGCCGGCCCGGCGGTGACTTTCTTGCGCGCCACCTTCTTGCTCGCCTGGACCCGCCGCTGGGCGTTGGCGATGACCAGTTCGGCGAGACGCTCGCCATCCTGGGGATGTTCGTTGAGCCACAGGCTGAAGGCGTCTTTCGCCACCCCGGCGACGAACACCGCCGACTGCCGGGATGACAGCTTCTCTTTGGTCTGCCCGGCGAACTGCGGGTCCGCCAGCTTGGCGGACAGCACGTAGGCGCACTGTTCCCACAGATCGTCGCCCGTGAGTTTGACCCCACGCGGCAGCAGGTCGCGAAACTCACAGAATTCCTTGAGGGCGTCCACCAGGCCGCTGCGCAGCCCATTGACGTGGGTGCCCCCTTGCGGAGTCGGAATCAGGTTGACGTACGATTCGGTGACCAGCTCACCGCCATCGGGCACCCAGACCGCGGCCCACTCGGCGGCTTCCTCGTTGCCTTCGGCCATGTGAATGAATGGCGCCGCCGGCACCGTGTCCACCTCGCCCAGGCTCGCCTCCAGATAGCCGCGCAGGCCATCGTCGAAGCGCCAGGTGGCGTTCTGCTCGGGATCGTCCTCTACCGCCAGGCTGACTTCGAGCCCCGGACAGAGCACGGCCTTGGCCCGCAGCAGGTGTTTGAGCCGGCCCACCAGAATACGCGGCGAGTCGAAATAGCCGGCTTCCGGCAGAAAGTGCACCCGGGTGCCGGTATTGCGCTTGCCGACGCTGTCCACCACTTCCAGCACTGTCTTTGGATCGCCGCGTTCGAAGCGCTGGCGGTACACGTTACCGCCGCGCTTGACCTCGACTTCCAGCCAGTCGGACAGGGCGTTGACCACCGACACGCCGACCCCGTGCAGGCCGCCGGCGTAGTTGTAGTTGGCCTTGTCGAACTTACCGCCGGCGTGCAGCCGGGTGAGGATCAGTTCCACGCCCGAGACCTTGTGCTCGGGGTGGGTGTCCACCGGCATGCCGCGGCCGTCGTCGATGACCTCGACCGAGCCGTCGGCGTACAGGGTCACGTCGATGCGCCGGGCATGCCCGGCCAGGGCCTCGTCGACGCTGTTGTCCACGACCTCCTGAACCAGGTGATTGGGCCGGCTGGTGTCGGTGTACATCCCCGGGCGCCGGCGCACCGGTTCGAGACCCGACAGCACCTGCAGCGATTCGGCCGAGTACTCGTTCTGTGCCATTCGAATCAGGACCTGTCAGACAAATCAATGTTGAGGGGATGGCCCGCCAGCCGGCCGACTTCGGTCTGCAGGCTGCCATCGGTGTTCAGGGTCAACCACCGGTAGCCGGGCACGCCGCTGTCGGCGGTCTGGTCGATGCTGAACCGTGGGGTTCGCGGCGCGAACTGAAAGCACGTGGACGGGACCGCCAGCACCGCAATCCGCTCATGGACGTGGTGCCACTCCTGGTGCACATGGCCACACAGCAGCGCCCGTACCCGGCCATCGGCGGCGCAGGATTCTAACAGTTCGGCGCCGTTCTGAATGCAGTCCTTATCGAGCCATGGACAGCCCACCGGCAGCGGCGGGTGATGGCCTACCAGGATCAGGTGGCTGGCCGGGCTGGCCCGGACCCGGGCCATCAGCCGCTCCAGGCCCGCGGCGTCGAATGCCGACTCCGCCTGGCCGTCGCCATGGCTGTCGAAGGCGAGGATTTCCCAGCTACCCAACCGCACCGAGTCCGGCGCCGCCAGTTCCGCCATCACCGCGCCCAGGTCGTGATTACCCGGCAGCGCCAGCAGCGGGCCGTGATACCGCTGCCGGAGCAGCGCCAGAAAGCGCGGATAACCGGCCGGCTGTTCGTGACTCAGATCGCCCGAGGCGATCACCAATGCCGGTGTCGCCTCGGCCAGGGCCTGGTCCAGCACCGCGGCCAGGGTATCCGCCGTATCCACGCCGAGCAGTGTGGCGCCGGGCTCCGCCAGTAGATGCGTATCGGAGATCTGCAGAACGCGCGCCGGCGCCGTCATCCCGCCGGAACCGGCTCCGTCAGCGCAATGCCGTGATGCAGGCACATGGAGAGAAACTCGGTGAGAAAGCGATTCACCTGGACCTTTTCGTCCGGCAGGTGCATGTCGCGGTTGGGATAGTCGTAGACGGCGCGGAAGTGGCGGGCCCCGTGGCATTCCACGACCTCGGCACTGCGCGCATCGTGGTAGAGGCGCACGCGCATCTGCGGACGCGGGCTCCAGCGCAGCGGGCCGGCCTGACGGATCTCGACCAGGGTGGTGTAAGGGCCGCGTTCACAGACCTCGATTTCCACCCGTTGCGCCTGCCCGCCGAGCAGCACGCCGAACACGCTGGCGTCTTCGTCGCGCAGGCGCGGGAACAGCTTCATCAGCCGCAGGTAGTTGGCATCACACTCCGCCATGTGGGCCGGAAGGTCGATGCGATAGCGCTTTCTGGCGTCTCGAATCGTCATAGCCCGCCTACTCTACACACCTGTCCAGGGCTCCGCGAGGCATCGGCGCGGCGTCCTTCACGAATTGCGGCAATGACCCGATGGGCCGGTGACCCCGGCCGATTCAGGGTCCGGGGTTCGGTGCGCCGGCGTCCGGCGGCGGGCTGCCCGGCGCCTGCGGCGGCGGCACCCGGAGTTGCTCGGAACCCGACAGGGTCGGATCCGGCGGCGTCTCCAGCCACTGGTTGATCTCGTAGACGTCTTCCGGTCTCAGGGTGCCGGCCAGACGCTTGAGCCGCACCAGGTCGATCACGTAGTCGATGATGCTGTTCTGGTAGTCGCGGGCCGCCGAGAAGAACTCCTGTTGCGCCCCCAGCACGTCCACCACGTTGCGGGTGCCCACGTTGTACCCCACTTCGGCCGCTTCCAGGGCCGAGCGGGTGGAGGTCACCGCCTGGGCCCGGGCCCGGGTCCGCGCCACGTCGGACAACACCTGAATGTGCGACGCCCGGGTCTGCTGGGTGATGGTGCGCACCGTGCCCTCGTAACCGGCGAGCTGGGTGTCGTAGACGGCGGCCGCCTGGCGACGGGCGGCACTGGTGAAGCCGCCGGTGAAGATCGGCACGGTCACGCTCAGGGCGATGATGCTGCGCTCTTCGTCCTGCGGAAACCGGAAACGGTCATCGATGGTTTCGCGCAGTACGTCCGAGCTGTCGTCGGTATAGGCCCAGGACAGGTCGACGGTCGGCAGATGCTCGCTGGCCGCGGCCCGCGAGCCGCGGCTGGCCGCGTCCCGGGCATGTTCCGCGACCTTGATGTCGAAGTTGTTCTCGCGGGCGAAGGTCACCCAGTCGCTGCTGCTGGTGGGCTCCGGGTTCACCACCGGAAACTCCTCCTCCAGCACCCACAGGTCGCCGTGGGAACGGCCGGTGAGCACCGACAGCAGTTCCCGCGCGATGCCCAGGTTGCCTTCGTCGGTGATGCGCTGGGCTACCGCCAGGTCGTAGCCGGCCTGGGCTTCGTGGACGTCGGTGATCGCCACCATACCCACGTCGAAACGTTGTTTTACCTGATCGAGCTGGGCTTTCAGCGCCGATTCCTGGGCCCGCGAGGCCTGCAGGTTGGTGGCCGAACGCAGCACCTCGAAGTAGGCGGTGACCGAGCGCTGAATGAGCTGCTGCTGGGCCAGGGTGAAGGTCGCCTCGGCCTGGTTGGTCAGCTCCACCCCCTGGCGGAAGCGGAACCAGGCGGCCAGATCGAACAGCGGCTGGCGCAGGCTCGCGCTCCAGGTGTCGGTATCGACTTCGGTGTCCGAGTCGTTGGGAATGATCTGATCGCCGATGGCGAAAGAACTGCGGGTCTCGATGTCGGTTTCGGCGTAGTCGTAGCCACCCTGAATCTGCGGCAGCAGGCCCGCTCGCGCCAGCTTGCGCTCCTCTTTGCCGACCCGGTACTGAGCCCGGGCCTGCTCGATGGTGTAGTCGTTCTCCACCGCCAGTTCGTACACGCCGGCTAGGGAGTTCTCCGGAAACTCCGTTGCGCTCGGTGCGGCATCGCCGCCCCAGGCCGGGGAGGTGGTCAGCAGCCCGGCTAGGGCCAGTGATCGAACACCTGATCGCTTCATGCAGTTCTTCCTTGTCTGGGCCTCGGGCCCCCGCCCGAGCTTGTACGCTACCGGATGGATTCTCCGGCCGGATTGTTACCTATGGTAGCACCGTGCGCGGTCGGCAGTGGTACCGGCGGGGCCTCCAATGGCGGCACGACGGCCCGGATCTGCGCGCTCAGGAGTTCAATCAGCCGGGCGCTGGCGCCAGTGTGTTCGGCCACCACGGCCGCCGCCCGGGCGCCGTGCCGGCTCAACCCCACGCCATCGTCGAAGGCCCGGACCACCGCCCGCGACAGCCCCGGGCCGTCGCCGACCCGCCACAGGCAACCGGCATCTTCGAAGGCTACCACCACGTCGGTGAAGTTGAACACGTCCGGCCCCATGACCACCGGCACCCCGCACAGCGCGGGTTCGATGGGGTTGTGTCCGCCACGACCGAAACTGCCGCCGACGAAGGCCAGCCGGGCCAGGCCGTAAAGATAGAGCAGTTCGCCCATGGTATCTCCCAGAATCACGGCCGCCGCCCGATCTGCCGGTCCTGGCCGGCTCTGGCGCGCCACCGCAAAACCCCGTTCGGTAACGAGTTTTGCCACCTCGTCCGCCCGGGTCGGATGGCGCGGTACCAGAATCAAGCGGGCCTGCGGCCAGTGCCGGCGCAGGTCCTGGTGGGCGGCCAGGGCCAGCGTTTCTTCGCCGGGATGGGTGCTGGCCGCAATCCAGACCGGCGCGAACGGCTCCGCGGGCAAGGCGAATCGCTCCGCCAGCGCCCGGACCCGCACCTCATGGTCCGCCGGCAGGGTCTGATCGAACTTGACACTGCCGAGCACCAGCAGCCGCGCCGCCGGGACACCCAGCGCCTCGAAGCGGCGGGCGTGGTCCGGGTACTGACACGCCACCAGCCGGAGTTGCGCCAGCATTCCCCGGGTCAATGCGCCAAGATGGCCATAGCCCCGGGCCGAGCGCTCCGACAGCCGGGCATTGACCAGCAGCACCGGTACCCCGCGCCGCGCCGCCTGATCGATGAGGTTGGGCCACAGTTCCGTTTCCATCAGGACCAGCAGGCGCGGCCGGACCCGTTCGAAGAATCGGCGTACCGCCCACGGGAAGTCGTAGGGCGCGTAACAATGATCGACCCGGCCGCCGAGGCGGGCGGTCACCTGGGCGGACCCGGTGGGCGTCATGGTGGTGACCAGCAATGCCTGGTCCGGATAGTCGTCCGCCAGCCGGGCCACGAACGGCGCCGCGGCGATGGTTTCGCCGGCACTGACGGTGTGGAACCAGATGGCGCCGGCCGTCACCGACGCGGGCACGTCGCCGAAGCGCTCGCCGATGCGCTCGCCGTAGGCCGGCTCACGTCTGGCCCGCCAGCGCAGCCGCAGATGAACCCAAGGCCAGAGCATCACCAGCAGTCCCTGATACAACCATCGCCACATCCGCCAAGACTGCGGTGCCGCCAACGAACCCGTCAAGCGCGGGGGTCCGGGTCCGCTTGCGGCCCGGCACCGGCCCGTCTAGGCTCGCCGCTGCATGGACCTTGCAGAGCGCCACTCGACCCGCCCCGGGATTCCACCCGATCGGCCGCCGGCAGCCGCCGGATGACGGCCGCACGACGCTGCGACGTGGTCATCGTCGGCGGCGGCATCGCCGGTCTATGGCTGGCGAACCGGCTGTCGACATGCGGATACTCGGTGGTGCTGCTGCAATCCGGCCACCTCGGTGACGGTCAGACCCTGGCCAGCCAGGGCATGATTCACGGTGGCCTCAAGTACGCCCTGAGCGGTGCGCTGTCGGCCGCGTCGGAAGCCATTGCCGGCATGCCGGGGCGTTGGGCGGCCTGTCTGGACGGCCGCGGCGATGTCGATCTGTCCGGCCTCGAGCCGCTGTCCAACGCTTATTATCTGTTCGCCGGCGATTCCGCGCTGGGCCGGCTGACGTCCTTCTTCGCCAGCCGGGCGCTGCGCGGGCGTATCGAACGTCTGCAACGCTCCGATTTTCCCGGCGCCTTCCAGGATCCTGGTTTTGCCGGGGTGGTCTATCGCCTGAACGACTTCGTCCTGGACACCGGCGAGCTGATGGCGGCGCTGCAGCGCCCGATCCAGGATCGCTGTTATCGCCTGGACGTCTGTGCCGAATCAATGCGCCTCCTCGGCGGCATGGACCCGGGTGTGGAACTGACATTGCCGGACGGGCCGCTGCTGGCCACCCGCCTGGTGCTGGCCGCCGGCGCTGGCACCCAGGCCCTGCTCGACGGCCTGGGCATCCGCAGCCCACGCATGCAGTTGCGGCCGCTGCACCAGGTGCTGGTGCGGCAGCCCGGGCTGCCGCCGCTTTACGCGCATTGCCTGACCGGCGTACGTCGCGCCGAGCCGCGTCTGACCATCACCAGTCATCGGGATGGCGACGGCTGGCTGTGGTATCTGGGTGGGCAGATCGCTGGCGATGGCGTCGCCATGAGCGCGCCGGAACTGGCGGAACACGCCAGAGTCGAACTCGCTCACTGCGTCCCCTGGATCGACTGGCGGCGGGCGCAGTTCTCCGCGCTGCGCATCGACCGCGCCGAACCGGAACAGCAGGGCCGGCTGCGTCCCGACCAGGCCTTCGCCAGTGCCGCGGGACCGTGCATCGTGGCCTGGCCAACCAAACTCAGTCTGGCCCCGGACCTGGGCGACCGGGTCCTGGACCTGCTGTCCCCGCCTTCCGGGGCGCCGCAACCGGTCCTTGCTCTGCCGCCGGCGCACCCGGGCCGGCCGCCCTGGGAGGGACCCCTGCGAGCGCACGGTGGCCAGGATGGCTGACGGTTCGCCGCTGCCACTGCGGGACCTCGGCCGCACCGGGATGCGCGTTTCCCTGCTCGGGCTCGGCACGGTCAAGCTCGGGCGCGACAGTGCGGTGAAGTATCCCCATTCGTTCACCGTGCCCGACGACGATGCCGCGCGCCGGCTGCTGGACTGCGCTACCGAACTGGGCATCAACCTGCTGGACACCGCCCCCGCTTACGGTCGCAGCGAAGCACGCCTCGGCCGCCTGCTGCAGGGCCGGCGCGACCGGTGGCTCGTTGCCACCAAGGTCGGCGAGGAGTTTCATGACGGGCAGTCCCACTTCGATTTCAGCGCCCGCCACACCCGGACCAGCGTCCAGCGCTCGCTGCAACGCCTGGGCACCGATCACCTGGATCTGGTGCTCATTCATTCCGACGGCAACGACCTGGAGATCCTCGACCACAGCGGGGCGCTGGAGACCCTGCTGGACCTGCAGGCTGCCGGCCAGGTACGGGCCGTGGGTATGTCCCACAAGACCGAGGCTGGCGGGCGCCGGGCCCTGGCGCTCGGCTGCGACGTGATCATGGCAACGCTCAACCTGGACCAGCGCGGCGAGTTGGGGCTGATTGCCGAGGCTGCCGCGGCAGGCGTTGGCGTGCTTGTCAAGAAAGCCCTGGCCAGCGGCCATGCCGGCCCCGAAAGCCTGCGCTTCGCGGCCGCCCAGCCCGGCGTCTCGAGCGTGGTGGTGGGCACCATCGACCCCGCCCACCTGCAAGCCAACGCAGCGGTGGTCCGGAACGCTTGATTCAGTCGGCGCCCTGGGCGAGCCGTTCGACGATGGCCGTGGTGGAGACATCCGCCACCAGCGAAAGCAACCGTACATCGCCGCCGTAACCCTGAACGATGTCGGCACCCACCACCTGATCCGCCGCGTAGTCGCCGCCCTTCACCAGCACGTCCGGCCGCAGCAGCCGGAGCAGCGGCTCCGGCGTGTCCTCGTCGAAACCGACCACCCAGTCCACGGCCGCCAGTCCGGACAGCACCCTGAGCCGGCGCTCGAGCGGGTTCACCGGCCGTCCCGGCCCTTTCAAGCGGCGCACCGACGCATCGTCGTTGACGGCCACGACCAGCCGGTCACCCAGGTTTCGCGCTTCTTCGAGATAAGCCACATGCCCGGCATGCAGGATGTCGAAGCAGCCGTTGGTGAAGACGATGCGCTCGCCGCGCTCACGGGCCTGGCCCACGGTATCGGCAAGCTGCGAGCGGCTCATGATGCCCCGGTCGGCGCGCGGCGTGGCCGCCAGGGCGAATGCCAGCTCGGGGCCGGTAACGGTGGCGGTGCCGGACTTGCCGACCACGATGCCGCTGGCCATGTTGGCCAGCCGCGCGCAGGCGACCGCATCCCAGCCGAGAGAGCGTCCCAGCGCCAGGGCCGCCGCCGCGGTATCACCAGCGCCGGTCACGTCATACACGTCCACCGGCCGCGCCGGCACGTGCTGGTGCGCGCCACCCGGTTCCACCACGGTCATGCCGCGCCCGCCCCGGGTGATGATCAAGGCTCCGAAATCATTGACCTCACACAGCTTGCGCCCCAGCGCCACCATGGCGTCATCGTCGGACCACGGGCCCACGGCGTCCTGGAACTCGTGTACGTTGGGTTTCACCAGATCGGCGCCGGCATAAACGGACAGGGGTTTGCGTTTCGGGTCCACCACCACCGGAACCTCACGCTCCCGGGCCCGGGCGATCAGCGCCGGCGGATCGGCCAGCACCCCCTTGTCGTAGTCCTGCAGCACCAGCGCCGTGGCGTCATCCAGCAGCGCCGCCACACGTTCCGTCACCGGGTCGGCGGCGCCGGCCGGCAGCGGCCGTTCGAAATCCGTGCGCAGCAGCTGCTGCTTACGGCTGACCACTCGCAACTTGACGATGGTGGGCCAGTCCGCGACCTTGACGAATTCACAGGCCACCCCGGCTGCTGCCAGCACCTCGGAGAGCACCCGTCCATCGGCATCGTCGCCGACGATGCCGACCAGGGTGCAGCGGGCGCCCATGCTGGCAACGTTCAGCGCCACGTTGGCCGCTCCACCGGGGACGTCCTCGGTATGGTCGATGTCGACCACGGGCACCGGCGCCTCCTGGGAAACGCGGCGGGCGTCGCCGACCCAATAGCGATCCAGCATCACATCGCCCACCACCACGACGTGGACGGATTCCAGGGAGGGAAGCTTCATGGCCGCAGCATACCACCGACCGGGTCGGCTAAAATCCCCGCGCCGGAACGGACGCGAGCATGCCAGACCCATCCACACAGCCACCCGATGAGCCAGCCGGACGCACCGCAAACGGCGCCCGGCGGCTCGTGGGCGGTTCGCGCCGGCGCCGTCGCCGGCGCCGTCCGGGGCCGCTCCATCCGCGGGTCTGGGGCGCCTGGCCGGTGGTCGGTCTGGCCTGGCTGGCGGCGCGCCTGCCGCTGTCCTGGCTGTTCGGGCTCGGCCGCGGGTTCGGCATCGCCGCCTATCGCCTGGCCCGGTCCCGCCGGCACATCACGGAGGTGAACCTGGCGCTGTGCTTTCCGCAGTCGAGCGCCGCCGCGCGCCAGGACCTGGCCCGCGCCGCGTTCGTTCATGCCGGGGTCAGCCTCACCGAGATGGCACTGGTCTGGCTCAACCCCCGGCGCGACCTGTCGCCCCGCTTCTCGATTACCGGGATGGAACACCTGCGGCAGGCTCAGGCCCGGGGCCGCGGCGTGATTCTGCTGGCCGGGCACTTTTCCTGTATCGACGTAGCCAGCGGCCCGGTCTCCAGCCAGGCGGATCTGGACGTCATCTACCGGCAGAACAAGAACCCGGTCTGGGAGTGGTTGCAGGTCAAAGGCCGCGGCGCCTACTTCGACGGCGTCATCGAACGCGACGACACCCGCCAGATCCTGCGCCGGCTCAAGGCCGGTCGAACCCTGTGGTACGCGGCGGATCAGGACTACGGCCCCAGGCATTCCGTGTTTGCGCCATTTTTCGGGGTGCCCGCCGCCACCATCACCGCCACCGCCCGCCTGGCGCGCTTCAACGACTCACCGGTGCTGCTGCTGGCGCAGTTCCGCGACCTGGACACCCGCACCTGGCGGGTGGAGATTCAGCCACCCATCGAGGATTTTCCCAGCGGCGACGACGTGGCCGACGCAACCCGCATCAACGCCGTCATCGAGGGCGCCATCCGGGCACATCCCGAGCAGTACCTGTGGGCCCATCGGCGGTTCAAGACCCGCCCGCCGGGGGAACCGAGCCCATACCGGTGAATCCGGGCGCCAGCCGCGCCAGGCGCCGGGCGCCGGCGGGCACCGAGAATTCCGCTTCCACCCGCTGGCGGCCGCGGGCGCCGACATCCGCCAGGTCTCCGGCCAGGTGTTGCCCATAGGCCTGACGCAGCGCGCCGGCCACCGACGCGGGTTCCTGCCGTTCGATACGCAGACCCGCCGGACCCACCACGAAGCGTGGCCCGGGCGCAGCGCCGCACAGAACCGGAACGCCGGCTGCCATGGCTTCCAGGGCCACCATACCGAAAGCCTCCTGGTCCCCGGACGGCAACAGCAGCAGATCGAACGCCTTCATGCAGTGCGCGGCATCGCCGACGAACCCGGCGAACGTCACCGCGCCTGGTGCCCCGGCTTCGAGTCCGGCGCGCAGGTCGCCGTCACCGACGAACACCAGCCGCGCCCCGGGCAGATCCGCCTGGGCCTGACGGAAGCCCTCCAGGGCCAGTTCCGGGCACTTCTTGCGGTGCAGCCGGCCCACTACGGCAACGACGAACGCTTCCGCGTCGTCCAGTTGCAACCGGGTCCGGGCTTCCCGCCGCCCCAACCGCAGGGCGTCTGCACGCACCAGATCGACACCGTTGGGAAGCAGCGCGGCGCGGCCGGCAGCCGCCACCAGTTCCCGGCGCACGGGTTCGGAAATGCCGGCAAAGGTGACCCGCGGACGTCCCAGCAGCCGATCCCAATGGCGTTGCAGACGCCGCTGCCGGCGCCGCAGCAGACCGAACTCGTGCGCCACCGCCACCAGCGGTTCGATGGCCCGGGCAGTGCCGAGCGCAGCCCGGTAGGCGCGATAGCGATGGCACAGGGTCAGCGCCACCCCGGACGTACCGACTGCCTCGTCGAGCACCGCGTCCAGGCGGTCGGCGGTGTCCAGATACAGAAAGTCCGCCGAATGCCTGGAGGCGCGGGCGGCCAGCATCACCGTGACCGGACGCCATCCGAGTTGCGCCGCACAGCCTGCGTGGTAGCGGCAGATGTCGGCGAACGGCGGCGCATCGTTGGCGCAGATCTGCAGCAGTACGGGCGCCTTGGCGGCGCCGGCGGCAGCGGCGGACCCGGCGCCAGACTCACTCATCGGCGCGCTTGGTCACCAGATAGTCTTCCAGCACCAGATACTCGAGATCCGAACCGAAGAACATGTTCAACGCGTCCTGGGGAGAGCACACCATGGGTTCGCCCCGGCGATTGAGGGACGTGTTGAGGACCACCGCGTTACCGGTCAGCGCCTCCATCTGTTCCAGCAGAGCGTAGTAGCGTGGGTTGCTGTCCCGTTCCACCACCTGAACCCGCGCGGTACCGTCCTCGTGCACCACCTCGGGGATGCGCGCCTTCCATGCGTCGGCCACGTCGAATGTGATGGTCATGAACTGGGCCGGCTGCCGGGTCTGGATGATGTCCGCGGCGACCCGGTCCAGCACGCTGGGGCAGAACGGCCGCCAGCGCTCGCGGAACTTGATCTGCTCGTTGATCCGGTCGGCGATCCCTTCGGCGCTGGGACAGCCCAGGATGCTGCGCCCGCCCAGCGCCCGGGGGCCGAACTCCATGCGGCCATGAAACCAGGCCACCGGGTGGCCGGCGGCCAGCAGTTCCGCGGTCTCGCGCGGCACGTCGTCGAGCTTGCGCCAGGTCACCGGCTCCCGGCATTCGTTGAGCGCTTCCCGACAGGCCACATCATCATAGGCGGGGCCGAGGTAGACGTGGTTCATGCGGCTGAGGCGTTCCCCGGCGCCGGCAGCCACATAGGTGGCGGCGCCCAACGCGGTTCCCGAGTCGCCGGCGGCGGGTTGCACGAACAGTTCCCGCACCCCATCCATGGCCACGATGCGCTGATTGAGCTTGACGTTCAGCGCCCCGCCGCCGGCAAATGCCAGCAGACCGGTCTCGCGCAGCACGTCGCCCAGATGGGTCTGCAGCAGCTTGAGGCACCAGTCCTCGAACAGCTTCTGCATGGCCGCCGCGTAATGGATGTACGGTTCGTCGGCCACGTCACCCATCCGGCGGGGCCCGAGCCAGTCGATGAGCTTGTCGCTGAAGTAGAAGCCCACGCCGTCCTCTTTGTAGCGGCGCAGCCCCACGGTGTTGACGTAGCGGGTGTCCACTTCGAAGCCGTCGCCCCGGGGGCCGAGATCCCATGCGACTGGAGATCATCGCGCCACGACCACCGGCACCATACCCGGCCAAACGAATGTTGCGTGCCTTGTGATCAGCATAAAGAGCTCTCATCTTTGCCAACCCATCAATGATGGACTGACCGAAAAAACGACATGCATCAAGATTAGCCTGTTTGCCAGGAGGTAAGGTAGGTATGGCACGGTCGGAAAAAATAGATCCCTGTGGTGATGCAACCACCAAGAGCGAATTGGCCCGTCGGCGGCCCTCCGGCACAACGCCAATATCAAGAAGGTTAAAGCCACAGTCGTGCAACATGTGTTGTAAAGTTGCCACCGTTGGATAAACAGTGTGGTCGTGCATTAGGAGGCAGAATTCCCGGTGTTCGAATGTCTTCTCAAAATCATGAACCTCGATCACCAAGAGGCTTCGATCTTTAGCTAGAACGCACCATGCTGTTTCCAGTAATCCACGCGGATCGGGAAGGTGATCGAAGGTGTGAGTCAAGACAATGCCACGGATTGGTAAGTACTCGGTAGAAATTTCATGTTCAACTCCAGGCCGGAAGTGCTTTGGGAGCACGGGAATGCCATTCGCACGACTGATATCTGCCAATGCCTGTGACGGTTCGATCCCCAGCACATTGGCCCCGCATTGTTTAAAATACGATAATTGTTTCCCATCGCTGCTCCCTATTTCGAGAATCGTATCGTGAGCTTCGAATTGCCAGTTCGTCCAGATCGTGGTCGCAAGCTCACTCATGAAAGCTTTAGCAAAGTCGGACTGTGTGGCCGTATACCTATAATTTCCGTAGTAGTCGCCGATTACATCGTGTTGGGTTTGTACTAGGCCGCAAGTTTTGCAAAGAAAAATCTTCAGAGGGTGCAAAAACTGAGCATCATTCTGGTTTTGAGCGAAGTCATCAGCCAATGGCAGTGGCGGTAGTGTTAGAATCAAGTCCGGTAATGGGGCGTTGCAGTGGCGGCATGTATTGCGTTCTACAATTTCCAGCTCAGTCATCGCTGTTCCCTTTTCTCCGTGTTCGAAACCAGTGGTTTCGGCGAAGCGAATCTTGATACCAAGCGATGGTCTCGGCCTAAGCCCTCATCGAGTGGTGTAAAGTGGCCGCCACCTCAACACCTGATGCGCTTTGCAGCAGATAGATATTGATGCGGTATTTCATTAGATGCTTGGCACAGTATTTTAGGTGAGAACTCGCTTGCCATCATCCTTAAAATTCTCTGAACCATTTCAAGAACCGTAATCTGGACTTCATTGGAGAAATTAAACGATTGACCTATCAAGTTCTCATTGTCCGCCAACATGCGAGCCAACAGCAATAGGCATTTGCGCCATCCTCAACGTAAAAATAGTCACGAATAAAAGTGCCGTCGGAACGGATGAGCGGTGGCTCGCCACGAAGAATGGCACGAATGGTGCCTGGAACGACACGATTCCAATTTAAATCACCAGCACCAAAAAAATTGCCGCATCTTGTAATGGCTACCGGCAATCCATAGGTCTCGGCATATGTGGATGCGAGCAGATCAGCACAAGATTTTGAGACGTCGTAAGGATGTCGGCCCTGTAGCCGCGTCGATTCGTCATAAGGCAGGCTGTCCTGATTCCCGTAGGCCTTGTCCGACGAGGCCAATACAATCTGTTTAACACATGGCGAGCGGCGACATGCTTCGAGTAAAGTCCAGGTGCCTCTAATGTTCGTATCGAAGGTTGAGATTGGATTACGGTTGGCGACCCCTACGATGGTCTGGGCGGCGAGGTGGAAAACGGTATCAATCTCGTATTCACCCAGTGTGCGCTCTAATGTGTCCTGCTCGCAGATATTGCCGCGCACCACTTTTACGATCCAGTTGCTGGCTCCGAATCAGTTCGGATTGCGGCACCCAATCGCGGATCAGGCAAACAACGTCTGCGCCGCTGGCGACCAAACGACGAATCAAACACGCTCCAACCAGTCCCGTCGCACCAGTTACGAACACGGAGCGATCACGCCAAAACGGGTGGTAGGTCTCATCCAACAGTAGATCCTTACAGTTGCTGGATAAGGTTATGCTAAAACAGCTGTGCTAAGTCATACTATGGAAGACTTGGGTACAGCTGTACTATAATGCAGTGATTATACAATTTTCGTACTCCACGTCAACAAGGATAGGGCGAGTACACTAAAATTCGCGGTAATACAGGA
>CALNZS010000018.1:0-22693 GCA_942491135.1 uncultured Gammaproteobacteria bacterium
GACTAACGTTGATGTGAGCAATGTCAACATCAGATCGACGATCCGGGCCGGCTGACCGCGATGACAGCCGCCACGGCCGCGGCTATCACCACGGCGACCTGGCGGAAGCGCTGATGGATACCGCCATCCGACACATTGCCGCGGATGGCACGGAAAACCTGAGCCTGCGCGCCCTGGCGCGAGAGTGCGGGGTCTCGGCAACGGCCCCCTACCGGCATTTTCCCTCCAAGCGCTGTCTGCTGGCGGCGCTGGCCACCCGCGGCTTCCTGCGCCTGCGCGAGCGCTGCAGGCAGTCCCTCGACCCGGACGCCGATCTGCCCGATCAGCTATTGGCCCTTGGTCTGGCCTATATCAACTTCGCCACCGACAACCCCATCGACTACCAGCTCATGTTTGGTTCGGTGATCGAGGACTTCAGCGAATACGACATGCTGGCCGACGCCGCCGAGCAGTGTTACGGCGTCGTGCTCGGGGTGCTCGAACTCATGGTCCAGCAGCGACCGGAGCTGGGCATGACGGCCATCGAACTGGGCAGCGTGGTGTGGCCGGCCGTCCACGGCGTGTCTTCGCTGATGCTGTTTCAGCTAGGCGCCAGCAACGGGCCTCGGCCGCGCACCCCGCAGCAGACCCTGCAGGCGCTCCAGGCCCAGCCACGGCGGGCGCTGGAACTGCTGATTCGCGGCATTACCGGTCCCTGAGCACGCCGCGCGGCGGCAGTCACCGGCGCTCGGACTCCCGGGTGAATTGCTGGGCCCGATCCATGGCCTCGGATATCGACCAGGACCAGCCCCGGGCCAGGGCCGCCGTCAATGCCGCGGTGCCGAGGGCCCGCCGCGCGTCCTGAAGCTGGTTGTCGATTTCGGCCTGCTGCTCGGCGTCACGTGGGGAGCCGATGCGTTCTCGCAGCATTTCGGCGGCGCCGAGCAACTCGAACGCCGCAATCTCGGCCCCGGTTCTGCCGGCCAGCATGGCCAGATCTTCCAGCAGAAAGGCCAGTGCCCACAGGTCGTCGGTGCTGTGATAGGTCTCCAGACTGGCGGCGTAGTTCCGGCGCGCGGCCTCGTGGTCACCCAGTTCGCGGGCGGCATTGCCCAGGTTGTTCCGAGCCAGGGCCACCATCCACGGATCACCGGCTTCGCCGCAACAGCGGATTGCTTCCTCGAATCGCTCCCTTGCCTGGACATGGTCTCTGCTCAGGTAGTCGATCATGCCGATGTTGTTGTGTGAGACCCCCAGGCCCCAGATGTCGCCGATCTCCCGGCGGATCTCCAGCGCCCGCTCGCTGGCGTTGCGGGCCTCGGGGTAGTCGCCGTCGAACTGGGCCACGATCGCCAGATTGGAATACAGGCTGGCCAGTGCCGCCCGGTCGTTGAGGCGGGTGCGGATCTCCAGGCTCTGCTGATAGGCCTGGCGGGCGCCCGGCAGGTCGCCGCGTTGGGCGGCGATGGTGCCGAACACGTGGTAAACCAGACCCAACCCGGTCTCGTCCGCCACCGCCCGGAATGTCTCGGCGGCCCGCGTCAGACGGTCGAAGGCCTCGTCGTAGTTGCCGTGTTTGCGCGCCACCTCGGCCAGCGCCGCTTCGCAGCGGGCCACGATGCCGCCGTCACCCGCCGCCTCCGCCAGGGTCAGCGCTTCCTGCGCCACCTGTTCCGCCCGGCCCCAGTCGCCCGTCAGTTCCAGCACCCGGCCCAGGCGCAGCAACACGTCAGCCCGATCCGGACCATCGACCAGGGTCAGCAGCCGCTCGCCATAGTCGATGGCCAGATCGTTGGCATAACGGCGCCGCGCCGACTCTTCCGCGCGCAGCAGATAGTGGCGCTTCTTGTCCGCATCGTCACCGAGCCAGAAGTGATGCGCGAGCACATCCAGATGCGGCTCGAGATCGTCAGCCTCGGTTGCCTCGATGTACTCACCGACCCGGCGATGCAGGCTGGATCGGAGGGCGAACGGCATGCTGGCGTAGGAGACCTCCTGAGTCACTACATGACGGAACAGATAGGTCAACGACTCGGCCTGATCCAGGGCCACCAGATCCTGGTCGCTGAGTGTTCCCAGGTGCTCGACCACCTCGTCCAGATCACCCATGGACGGGTACACCCCAGGCAGCATGGTCGCCCGGAACAGGCGGCCGATGACGCCGGCTACCTTCAGGGTCTGCCGGGGCCGTTCGCGCAGCGCATCGATGCGCGACAGAATCAGACTGTGCAGGGTATCCGGTAGCTGCAGCTCGGCGACCGCGGACTCGTCCAGAACGACCTGCCCCGGAGAGCGGCCGGCTCCGGCGATGTAATTGAGCAGTTCCTCCACGTAGAACGGGTTGCCTTCGGCCCGGGCGGCGATACGCGCTGCCAGCGCCGGCGGCGCCTCGACACCGAACACCAGCCGCGACTTGGCATCGATCAGGTGACGGGCCGCCTCCGGCCCGAGGGTATCGAGAACCACTTCCTGGAAGTGATCCATCCGCTCCAGCCCGAGCCCACCACCCGGTTGCATGGTCCCCCGGTAGGCCAGAATGAACAGCACCCGGTCCCGGCGGGTGGCGCGCACCAGGGCCTGCAGCAGTTCCCGCGACAGGGCGTCGATCCACTGCCCGTCTTCCAGCACGATCACCAGCGGTTCGTCGTCCGCCCGCCGGCGCAGACAGCGGGCCAGCAGGTCCTCCAGCGAGCTCTTGCGCAGCTTGGCGTCGAACGTGGCGGTGAGGTCGCTGTCCGGTATGGAAACGCCGATGACGTCCCCGATCAGCGGAGCCCGCGCCAGCAGCGCCGGGTCGATGGCCGCGACGGCCTGTTCCACGGCCTGTCGCTGGCTGGCGGGATCGCCTTCATCGGCCACGCCGAGCAGGCGCCGCCAGATCTCCTGCCACACGAAGTAGCTGCTGCTGACGCCCAGCGTCTGGCTCTCGCCGAACGCCACCAGAATCCCGCGCTGCCGCAGCGAGCGGACGAATTCGGCAATCAGTCGTGATTTGCCGAGCCCGGCCTCACCGACCACGGCCAGCACCCGGGACTCGCCGGCCAGCGCGTCGTCGAGGGCCGCGGACAGCGTACCCAGTTCAGCGTCACGGCCGTATATGGGCAGTTCGTATCGTAATCGCCGCCGCGGCTGGTGGTGGCGCGCCGCCACCAGCGCCGCAACCGCCAGCGCGCCGGCCTTGCCTTTGAGCTGCAGCGGCTCCAGAGCCCGCCAGCGGAACCCGTCGCCGGCGTTGCGGCGCACCACATCGGTCACGTAGACCTGTCCTGACGGCGCCGCAGACATCAGTCGAGCGGCGGTGTTCACCGCGTCACCGAGGCAGACGAACGTACGCCGGCGGCCGTGGCCGTAGGTTCCGCTGCGCAGCGCGCCCCAGGCGATTCCGATGCCGAGGTCGGTCACACCGTCGCGGTCCCGCAGGCCCAGCAGTTCCAAAGCCGCCGCCGCCGCCCGGCCGCCGTCGTCCTCGTGGGAAACCGGCGAGCCGAACACGCCGTACAGGTTGGCCCCTTTGTCGCCGAGGGTGAGTTGAAGGACGTTGCCCCCGAACCGGTCGAAGATCCGCTGCGCCCGGGTGACGAAGCGGTCCAGCTTGTCGATGGATTCCGGGTCGTCGTCGAAGTCGATACCGGCAAAACGCACGAACACCGGATAGGCCGCCCGGAGTTCGGCAACGAACTCACCGCGCCCGGTGGAAATACGTTCGAACACCACCGGCAGCAACCACTCCCGAACCACGCTCTCGGCCAGCGCAGGTGGTTCGGCGGCCGGAGCATCGGCCACCGTTCCCGACAGCCGGCGCAGACGGCCGGTCCGGCGCCCGGAGCCCGGCACCTGCATTCTGGCGCTGTAAACGGCGTTCGATCCAAGCGATGCCATCGTGCTCTGATCCAGCACGATGTCACCGGGACCGGCCAGCCGTTCGGCCTCCGCCAGGTGATCGAGCAGACTGCCGGCCAGCACGTCGATACGCTGGATGGCCGGGTCGCCGACCACGGCGCGCCGCACCTCGCCGGTCGCCAGGGCAACCTTGACAGCCAGGTCCAGCACGGAACCACCCGGCGTTGTGACCCGGCCGACGCTGTCCATGGCGGCTCGTATGGCCAGGGCCGCGGCGGTGGCATGTCGGCCTTCGTCACCATCGAACCAGGCCGTGATGGCGTCGCCGGAAAAGTAGATGACGTTGCCGCCGAAGCGGTGCACGGCTTCGATCACGCCATGGAACGCCCGGTCGAGGTAAGCGGTCAGCACCTCGACACCGCGCTGCGGCCCGAGTTCGCGACTCAACTGCTCGGTGAGCGGGGTAAACCCGGAAACGTCCGCGAACAGGCCGGTACCCCGCACCCGGTCCGGAATCGCTACCCCGGTTGCAAGGGCCAGGCGACGGTCCAGGGCCAGATACGACTGAGGATCGTCACCTGCCGGTTCGGCGGGCGGCACCTTGCCCCGCTGCCCGCTGTTACTCTGGCCATCGTCTGCCATACCGCTGCTCGCGCCCGACTACCCTGTGCCCGACTACCCCATGAGCACATTCATGGAATCCGAATCCCTATCGGCCGCGGCCGCCGCGCGGTGGGCCCTCGTGTTCCTTGACCCGCCCGCCCACGACGCCTTCGACGATCACCGTGCCGTCGCCGTGCTCGTCGACACTACCACCAACTCGGCCGGTGGCCTGCACGACGACGTCGCCCGCCCCCTGCTCCCGGACGTTGCGCCGGACTTCGCCAGCGACGATTACACTCCCGTCCGAGTCTTCATCGAGATCGTCGTCGACCATGCCGGTCAAACCGACCCGCAGGTCACCCGGGCCCTTCTCCATCACCTGGCGCGACACCCGGCCATCCACCAGCAGATCGCCGGCGAAGTTTTCCTTAACGTGCCCATGGACCCTGGAACCGCTCAGAAGCACCACGCTGCCCGGTCCGGACTCATGAACATTGCCTTTGATGTCCACCGACCCGCCGACGATGAGCGTGCCATCCTTGATGTGAACATCGCCGCCCACATCGGTGTTCAGGTAGCAGAATCCCCGAACCTGCAGATTCCTTTTCGAACCCCGCTTCGGCGAATCGCCAGGCGAACCCTTGGGCGAGGAAGTTCCGTCGTGGTCGTTCCAGTGATGGCGATCGGAACCTTTCCGGGCCTGGCCTTGCTGCCCGCCCGCCGGACAACCGTGACCACCGTTGAGCTTCAAGTCCACGACCGCCTGCGCGGGCAGGTACACCGGATCCACGATCGGTTCGAAGGTACCAGGGATCATTCCCAGGAAACGGGCCTCGATCCGGTAGCGGCCGGACGGCAAGGCCAGTTCACCGAGTCGGGCGACGCCCTGGAAGTCCGTAGCCACCGGTATGGTCAGATCCCCGGTGGGAGTCCCTTTGACCGTGAAATAAACGGTCCGCAGCTGCAACGGCGTCCGTCCGGGATCGCTGGCGGTCAGAGTCGCGGTCAGACCGGTTCCCACGCCGTCGACGCCGACCGTCTGAGACCCCTGGGTCAGGGTCAGCCGGGAACCGGTCCTGCTGACCCGGAATGGTGCTTCGACGCTGGAAGGCGCCAGCACCGCGTTACCGTTGAAGGACACCACCAGCGGGTATGGTTCGCTGCTCGGGACCGGCTGCACCGGCAGCTCGACTTCCGCCACCCCGGCGGAGTCGGTGCGCGCCGAGCGCAGCACGGTGCCCAGCTTGAACAGCACCGTGGCATCGGTGACCGGATTGCCGGCCGCCGTTTCCAATGCCGCCGCGAGTGCAATGCGGCTCCCGGCCGTGGCGCCGGCGGGCACGGGCCCCACGAAGGTCAACGCGGTTTCGCTGAACCCGTCCTCCGAGGTCACCTGGTAGTAGCTGCCGAAGTTGTCGTCGGTGGTGACCAACCCTACCCCGTTGACGGCGTGAAACATCACGTCCAGGCGCCCGAAGGCATTTGCGCCGCCGGTCAGCCGGCCGCGCCACACACGGCTGTCGTCCGGGTCCTGCTCCAGGTCCAGAGCCACCCAGGAGCCGGCGCTGCCGTCGCCATCGGTGTACGTGACCCAGACCGACTGAATGCCGGCGGACGGGTCGCCCACCACGTTCACCTCGAAGACCGCGTCCGGGCCATCCAGCGCCACCCGGGCCCCGCTCAGGGTCGGCGCCGCGGACAGAGCCGGCCGGTTACCGCCGTAGCTGCGGGTGTTGCCGCTGTAGAAGAGTTCGAAGTCGGCGTTGACAAAGCGCCGACGGATGGCCGGGCCGCCGATGTCCTGGACCCGATGTTGAACCGGCGTGACGTGCAGCAGCGTTGCGCCCGAGCCGGCAAGCCGCCCGTAATAGTTGGGCACCGCCAGCCGCATCGGAAAGTTCACCAGCGACGCGAAGCGCGTGTGCGGCGCGCGCAGTTCGGTCGTAGCCGCGCCGTCCAGCGGTATCACCGGGAACTCTTCGCTCCAATCACCGCCGCGGAATCCGACCCCGCGCAGCGACGTTCCCGGGACCCCTACATCCACCGATTCCAGCGGCAGCACCGGCTCGCCGGAACTGACGGCCAGATCGAATCCCGGGCCCTGCAGATAACTGGCGGTCACCGAACTGGTCAGCGCGGGATCGGCCAGATCGCTGAGTTCGACGCTCATCTCCCGGTAGCGGGCACCGAAGTCCAGGGACAGATCGGCACTTTCCAGGCCCAGCACGGCGCCCGGCGTCCCGGCGGCAACCGGGCCGTAGTTGCGCACCGGCGAGGAAACGCCGGGATCGCCAAGGCGACTGCCCGGCATGTC
Organism: uncultured Gammaproteobacteria bacterium; assembly: GCA_942491135.1. Taxonomy (GTDB): domain Bacteria; phylum Pseudomonadota; class Gammaproteobacteria; order Pseudomonadales; family Azotimanducaceae; genus UBA7803. Next base: position 6,737 of record CALNZS010000018.1, read on the forward strand.
GATGCGCAGCATGGGCAGACCGAAGACGGTACTGATCAGCACCGTCTTGGAGTGCAGGCCCTTGTTGTCGGGCGTGTTCTGCAGGTAGATCTGCTTGGCCTGCACCAGTGCCTCACCCACCGACACCGGGCCATTGCCGCTGCGCAGCCGCCGGACGAACTCCAGGTACAGGCGTTCGCCGAACTCGATGAACTCGGTATCGCCGTACTGGTAGCCGGTGCCCGCCACCAGGGTCGCACCTTTGCGGGCGAACGCCTGGGCCCAGTCCGGCGGCAGCGCCACGTCCGGGCGGATCTCCTCGTTGACCGCGTTGTAGCCAGAGTGGCAGCCGGCGCTGAAGATCAGTGCATTGGTCAGGTCGACCCCGGCGCCAATCAGCTCGGTGGTCTGCATGCTGGTCTCGAAATCGGCAGCCAGGGCGCTGAAGGCATTGAAGTGACCGGCGAGAAAGATGATGTCTTCCGCGTTACCGAGCAGCGCTGAACGCAGCGCATCGGCGTTCCAGGACTGGGGCGCATCCGGCGAGAACTCGGCCGGCGTGATGAGAGTGTCGTTGCGGCCGCCGACCCCGGCTGCCAGTTCCGCCTGGATGGCGCCGGCGGCGTCGGCCAGAAAATCGTAGCCGGTGACCAGGGTGGAGGTCGGGGTGCTGACGACCCCCGCACTGGTGGCCAGGTAGGCGTCCAGCACCGTGATCATCTCCGCCGGCGTCTCCACCAGGCGCCCCACCGCGAGCTGCGGCACCGGGAAGCGGCGGTTCCCCAGGTTCAGGGTGGTGCCTGCGCCGTACTCGTCCTGACCGAGCACGTAGTTGAGGCGTAACGCCGCCTGCGACTGGGTGAAGTCGGCCATGGGCGGGTCGTAGTTCTGCTCCGGGCCGAGCAGGGTCTGATCCGGGTAACGGAAGAACGGAATCTGCGCATCGTTGCCTGCCAGCACCACATAACGCAGATCCGGGTTGACCGCCCAGTAGGCATCGATCACCCGTTTGATGGCCCCGGCAGTCAGGTTGACTGCGTGAGGACATGTGTTACGCAGGTCAGACTGGTCCTGAAGCCGTTGCACGGCATCGAACGCCGCCAGGTCCACCACCACGCCCGCCACCTCGCTGCGGGCGGCCAGCGCTTCCAGGCGGTCGATGAGCGGCGCTTGCTGGGCGGGGCTGTAGCCGCCTTCGCCGAGCTGACGGGAGTCGTAGAGAATGATGCTCTGGTAGTTGCCGGGCGCCCCTGCGATGCCGGACAGATCCTCGCCAAACACGCCTTCGCACAGCCCCGGATCGTAGCTCACGTCCAGGGTGAACGGCGCCTGGTCGTCGAAAGTGCCATTCTTACCCGCAACGCGAACGTAGAACTCGCCGGTGCTGCTCCAGGTAAGGGCGCTGACCTGCTCGCTGGCGCGTCCTGCCTGGGCGGAAACGGCGATGACGCTGCGGCTCTGGGCGCTCGAGTAGTTTTCGGCACTGAAGGCGAACGGACTGAAGGCGAACGGGCTGAACGCAAACGGACTGAAGGCGAACGGGCTGTAGTCGCTGCGCGCCGTGGCCGAGGGGCTGAACGCAAACGGGCTGAAGGCGAACGGTGCCACCGAATCGCCGGCGAATACCGACGGCGAGAAGGCGAACGGGCTGAAGGCGAACGGGCTGAAGGCGAACGGGCTGATCTCGGAGGGACTGAACGCGAACGGGCTGATCCCGGCGGTCTCCAGCACCGAGGGGGCGAACTCGGCGCCCAGACGGTCCAGTCCCGGAACGTCACTGGGATCGCCGTCCGCCAGTTCTTCGAACGCCTGCGCAATGTCGCCGAAGATCACCAGATCGTAATCGGCGGGCAGACCGCTCAGCGTCACCTGCACCCGCGCATCGGGTTGGACAGCGAACTTGTACCAGCGCGCCCGGCCCGGCAGATCGACGAATCCACTGGCCGACCCCCGCTGCGGCGCGGCGCCGCCAAGGGAAATGGTCCGGGCCCGGGTCCAGGCATCGTTGTCCGGACCGGCCACGATACAACGCGAGGCGGGGCTGGCCGTGCTGCCGCCGAGCAGCCGCGCGGCCGCATACTGTTGCGGCCTGGCGCCCACCTCCTCCACCACAAACGCATTCCCCTGGTCATCGAAGCGCATGTCGCCGGTGATCTGATTGGCCGGACCGGTCAGCACGGCCAGGGTCGTCGTCGGGGACCCCAGTGTCCCGGCGCTGCAGCTTGCGGCGGTCAGCACCTCGATGTCGGGCAGCGGGGCGCCCGGCGTGCCGCCGGAGACCTGCACCGAGACCCGGCTGCCGGACGCACTGGGGGCCGCCTGCAACAACACCGCCTCACCCGGGATCCGCTCCATGAGCGGGTAGAGTTCGATGTGAAAGGCGCCGCTGTTGTCGACGTAGATGCCGTTGGCCACAGTGAAGTGCAGTTCGCTGTCGGCACCGCTCCACGCATCCGTGCGGCTGACGTCGATGACGAACCGGTAGCGGTGATCGGGACGATAAGCGGGTACGAAAGGCGGAGTCTTGCCGGCGCCGGAAGCGTAGTCGTAAACGATCAGCTCCCGCGCCAGTTGGGTGCGCGGCGTGGGGCTTTCCGGGCCTCCCCGGATCGGCGCGGTGTCGATGGCGAGCTGATAAAAGTCCGGGTCGTTGAACGGCGTGATGGGCCGGCCGAGGCCGTCCTTGAAAACGTAGAACGCATCCCCGAATTGCGGCCCCAGCGACTGGCCGGTACCGCTCACCACGACTTCCACGTATCCGGAGTAGCTGGCGCTGCTCGCCGTGCTGACGTGCTCGGCGGTCGGCTGTCCGGGCCCGCCGAGCGGCGCGGTCAGCGTTTCCATGCTGCCGGCTCGCACATAGTCGATACCATCGATGCGGATACTGCCATCGGCGGCGATGGCTGATGTTACGAGCAGCAGCGCCTGCAGGCCGGCCGCCAGGCTCAGCTTACGGACATCAGAAACCAGCATCTGCAACCTCCCGGCGTCGCCCCCGCGCGATCCGCCACACACAACCTGACGATGTATAGATTGGTAACCGCCAGAACGACGATACCCGGAAATCCCCGTTCAGCTAGCACCGCCAGCCCCATAAATGTCAAGAAATTTAATATTAATCAGTTGGCACGCGCCGCAGCTTGGGGCACTCTCGCAGGCCATGAGCGCCCCCCCGCCCACCATCGCCGAACGACGCTTCGCCGTCCCGCTCGCATTACTGCTGGCCCTGTCCGCAGCCAGCCTGGTACTGACCGTCGCGGTCGGCGCGCTGTCCCTGGGTTCGCTCAGCCCCCTGACCGAGCCGCTCGCCTGGCTCGACCAGCTCGAACTGGCCGATGCGCTCGACGTGCTGTCCAACGCCGCGGAAGTGGTAGCCGCGGTACTCGCGATCGCGGTCACCGTGGTGGCCATTGTCGTCGAACTGGCGGCAAACCGGTACAGTCACGAGATCACCCGCGTGTTCCTGCGCGAGCCCGTCAATCTTCTGGTACTGGGCCTGTACGTGCTCACGACCCTGCAGTGTCTGTGGGTCGGGGCATTCATGGAGTCGGGCATGGCAGGCCGTGAGGCGGCTTCGGCCATTCCCCACGCCGGCTTTGCCATCACCGTGACCATGGTGACCATCAGCCTGCTGGTTCTTCTGCCCTACATCTACTTCGTGTTTACCATCCTGTCACCGGTGAACGTCATTCAGCGCATTCATCGCGACGCTTACCGGGTCATTCTGCGGGTAGACGAGCGCAACATCGCCCGCAGCCAGGCCCGGGTCGAGGAGTCGGTGGACAAACTGCAGGACGTCGCCCGCAGCGCCATCAGCCAAGGCGACCGCAGCATCGCCATGGCGGCGGTGGAGTCCATGGCTGGCCTGGTGCTGGACTACGCCCGGGTCCGCGACCGGCTGCCAGCGGCCTGGTTCCGGATCACCGAGAGCATTGCCTCGGATCCGGATTTCGTGGCGCTGGCCCCGGAAGTCATGCACGAAGTGGAAACCCAGGGGGTGTGGCTGGAACGCAAGGTGTTCCGGCGCTTCCTGTCGCTGATGGGTCAGAGCGCAACCCATGCGCGTGATGTCGCCAACGTGATCGGCATGAGCACCGAACGCATCGCCGTGGCGCTGGCCGCCACCCAGCCGGCGGTACTCACCCTGTGCCAGCGCGCCTTCAACAGTTACCTGCGGACCACCATCAACGCCCGCGACGCGCGCACCTCCTACGTGCTCATGAACCAGTACCGCCTGCTGGCGGAACGCGTGCTGAGCCTGGACCTGGCCGACGAAACGGTGCGCGTTGCCCGGTTCCTGGGTGAATACGGTCAGATTGCCCACAAGTCCGGTCTGTCGTTCCTGCTGGAGACTGCGGCTTACGACGTGAGTCAGCTCATCGAACAGGCCCTCAAGGAACGCTCGGAGGCGCTGGATCCACTGCTCGACTGCCTGCTGGAACTGGATCTGGAAATCCGCGAAGAACAGCAGGAGGAAAGTCTGCTCGGCGTGCGCCGGGCCCAGATGCAACTCGCCACCCTGTTCCTTCAGAGCAACGACGAGGCGCGCGCCACCCGGATCATCGACGATCTGCGCGGGGAACGCCCGGAGCGCCTGGAACGACTGCGGCAGGGGCTGATGACCGACGATCGCTCTCAGTTCTGGGAGATCATGGATCGCGGGGTCAACTTCGGTTACCTGGCGCCCGACCGGCGTCCCTTTCTGCAGGACCTGTTCGACCGCATCCATCCGGCCGAACGCCGCGAAGCCACCTGACCGCGCTTCGGCGCTTGCCGCGGCCTCAATCCGCGGCGGGTGACGGCCCGCTCCCGTCACGCACCCAGGCCAGGGCGCCAATCAGACCCGGCGCCGGATCCTCGATCAGGTAGATCGGTAGCGCGCGCATCCGCTCCGACATCGGGCCGCGTTCCTCGAATCGGCGCCGTAGAGGGCTGTCGCGCACGAACTCGACGATGCGAGGCAGTATCCCGCCGCCCAGGTAGACCCCGCCGAACGCAAAGGCGGTCAGCGCCAGGTTACCCGCCGCGGCGCCCAGCAGGCCGCAGAACACCTCGAGGGTCTGATGGCACACGGGATCCTCGGCCGGGGCGCCCGCGGTGACGATCCATTCGGCACTGGCCTCCCGCGGTTCGGTACCCCAGACGGCGCAGACCGCGCGGTACAGATTCACCAGACCGGGACCGGACAGCACCGATTCCCACGATACATGACCGCCAAGCTGGCCCTGCAGCACGCCCAGCAACTCCAGCTCCAATGGGCTGCCGGGCGCCAGGTCGGCATGCCCCCCTTCCGACGGCAGCACTTGCCAGCCGGCGCCGGCCGGCACCAGCAACCCCATGCCGAGTCCGCTGCCTGGACCCAGTACCGCTTTCACCCCACCGGCCAGCGGTTCGGATCCGCCGAGCTGTTGCAGCCGCCGCAGATGCGGTAACGAGGCCGCCAGCGCCACGAAATCGTTGACCAGGGCGACCGGGCAGCCCAGGCTCGCCTCGGCACCCGCACAATCGAAAGCCAGACCGCCGTTGGTGATGCGCCCGCCCTGCAGGTCCACCGGCCCGGCGATGGCAAGACAGGCCGCCGTCACCGGGGCCGCGCCGACCTGCGCTCGAACCGCAGCCAGCAGATCGTCCATGCGCCGGAATTCGGACGTGGCCAGCACCACCGGGTCCCCTTCGAGCCCGGCCGCGGAGGCCAGCGAAAAACGGGCGTTGGTGGCGCCGATGTCGGCGACCAGATAACGCTCAGGGGCCGGCACGGGTGGCGTCCGGAAAACGGCGTGACGACGGGAAACGAAACACGGACCTGCCTCTTCTGACAATGGCGGGGCTAACCAAACCACAGCCATCCGTACCCGGGCAAGACCGAAACCGGGAGCACGGGAACCGGCCCGTCTCTACAATTGGCCCATGACCCCCCTCTACGCACTCAGTACGCTGCTGATGGTGGCTTATGCCGCGATCTTCACCCTGCTGGCGCAGCTTCGTGCCGAGTTCGGTTTTTCCGAGGCCGCCATCGGCGCCATCGCGGCGTCGGCGTTTGCCGCCGGATTCGTCGCGCAATTGGGATTGTCCCGGTTCGCCGATGCCGGTCACGGCACGGCGCTGGTTCGGGCCGGGCTGACTCTGACCACCGTCGGCCTGGTGTGGATGTGTTTCGCCGAGCAGTTGTGGGCCTGGATTGCGGCCCGGACCCTGCTCGGTTTCGGCGCCGGCTGTGTGCGGCCGGGAATCCGCCGCCTCGCGTTCGTGCGGGATCCGGCCCGGGCCGGGGAAACACTCGGCAAACTTGCCGCCTGGGAGGTGGTCGGTTTCCTGATCGGCCCCATCGTCGCTTCCCTGTTCTACGAACTGTATGGCGTGCGCGCCCCGTTTGCCTTCATTGCCCTGGCAACGCTGGCGCTGATGCCGGTGGTCTGGCGGGTCGAGATCCCCGGCAGCGCGCACACCCTGCCGCGCAGCATGCGGACCCTGCTGACGCAGCCGGCCATGCAGAGTTGTATCGCCATGGGTATCGGATTTTATCTGGCCATTGGCGTATTCGACGCCATCTGGGCCATGTTCATGGCAGACCTCGGCGCCTCGCAGCTATTCATCGGCATCACCATGAGCGCATTCACTCTGCCCATGCTGGTGGTCGCACCCTGGGCCGGCCGTCTGGCGGCGCGGCGCCACGTGCTCAACCTGATCACGGTCACCCTCACCATCGCCATGGGGGCCATGCTCAGTTACGGTTTCATCGACTCGGTGTGGTGGCTGTTCGTGCCGGTGATCGTTCACGCGGTCGCCGACGCCGTCACCATGCCGGCGCTGCAGCTTGCCGTGGGATACGCCAGCGGCGAACACGCGCTGGCCGCCGGCCAGGGACTGTTCGGCGCCACCGGACTGGTTGTGGCGGCCGCTGCCAGCCTGCTGAGCGGCGCGCTTTATCAGTCTCTCGGCGCCGCCGGACTGTGGCTGGTGGCGGCCGCAGCCATGGCCTTGACGGTTGCCTTCGCCCGCTGGCGCGGGCGCGGTGTCGACTGGCTCCGCTACCAGAACCCCTGAATCACCAGGCCCGCGCATCGATCGATCGGACTAAGCCAATCGGCTGATAGCCCCGGGTGGCCGGTGGTGTTAGATTGCGTCTCACGATAGCCGGCTGTTCGCACGTTTGTTCCAGACGCCCAGGGATCGGGCAAGGAAGTGCACATGCGGGTCTACGAAGCGATCGTCAAAGGTCTCGAGGACATCGGCGTCGACGCGGTGTTCGGCGGAGCCGGCGAAAACGCCGCCGGCATGATGCTGGCCCTCGACCAGTCCCGGATCATTCACCCCATCATCACCAAGAACGAGCAGGCCGCCGCTTTCATGGCATGCGGTTATGCCATGTTCACGCACAAACTCGGCACCTGTTTCGCCACCGCCGGACCGGGGGCCTTCAACCTGATCTGCGGCCTGAGCGTCGCCCTCACCGACTCGCTGCCGCTGCTCGCCATAACAGGTTATTCAACGGTACGCTGGACCGGGCGCGGCTCACTCAACGAGACCTCCGGTAAGGCGCGAACACCCGACTCCCAGGCCATGATCGACGCCACCACCAAGGCCAACTTTCTGCTCACCGACCTGGACGCGGTCGGCTCGACGCTGCAGCAAGCCATCGACATCGCCTTCGAGGGCCGGCCGGGGCCGGTGCACATCGCCGTGGCGGAAGATCTCACCGAGTCCGGCATGAAGGTCCGCAACTTCGTCAGCCCGACCCGGCGCGAGCAGCCGGTCCGGCCCGACCCGGACCGGGTGTCGGCGCTCGCCGATGTGCTGGCGGACGCCCTTGGAAACCGCCGCAAGGTCGTCATGCTGGTGGGGTTCGGCGCCATCCGCAGCCGGGCCCACCGGGAAATCCGGGCGCTGGCCGAGCGTTACCAGATCCCGGTACTGACCACCATGGACGGTAAAGGGATCGTGCCGGAGTATCACCCGCTGGCGCTCGGGGTGTTTTCCGACAGCGGCCACAAGACGGCCTGGGACGCGTTCCTCGCCGCCGACCTGGTGCTCGCCGTCGGCAACGCCTTTGCGCAGCACGCCACCTTCGACTTCCGGGACGATCTGCTCAAGGGCAAGACCCTGATTCACATCAACATCGATCCCGGCGAGTTCGAGAAGTTCTACACCACCCCCCATCGGCTGGTTGCGGACGCCGCCCTCGGGGTGGCGGCTCTGTCCCGGGCCGTGTCGCCACGGGTCGAGCCGGTGCCCGACAAACGTCTCAAGCCGCCCGATTTCGACGAGCAGCGGTTGATCAAGGTCAGGCAGAAACTGCATCCGGGCCACCTGGTGCAGGCCATCTCCCGGCTGTTGCCGGACAACGGCGCGGTGCTCGCGGATGCGGGCGCCCACGCCGCCTGGCTCGGCTACTACCTGGAACTGCGGGATGGTCAGAATTTCAAGAAGCCCGGCACCTTCGGACCCATGGGCATCGGGGTCAACGGCGCGCTGGGGGTAAAGGTCGCCGAGCCGGACCGGACCGTAGTCGCCGCCGTGGGTGACGGCTCCTATCTGATGTCAGGGTTCGAACTGATGACCGCCGTCGAACACGACATCCCGGTCATCTGGGTCATCTTCAATGACGGCGAGTTCAAGCTGATCAAACTCTATCAGCTGGCCTCCTATCGCAAGACCGCTCTGGTGGAGTTCAAGAACCCGGACTACGTGGCGTATGCCAGGGCCTGTGGCGCGGCGGGCTACCGGGTAGACGATCGCAAAGGGTTCGAACAAGCCTTCGAGGCGGCCATCGCGGCCAATGTGCCGACGCTGATCGACGCCCGAATCTCCCGTCTGGCAGTACCCAACTACAGCCCCTCGCCGGAAGGGATCCTGCACGCGCTCTGGGAGCGCGTTGGCCAACGCTTCGGAGGGGACGACCAGCAAGGAGCCTGAACATGGCACAGTGGCGCGAGACCTACCAGGGCGGATCGCCGGAAGCCGAACGTCGGGAATTCGAACACCTGGCCCGGCTCATGATGCGGGCTCAGGTCAAATCGCGCCGGGCGGCGGGAGCCGGCGCGGTGGCTCGCGCCTTCCATGCCAAACCGGTACTGGCCCTGCGGGGCGCCACCGTGTCCTTCAACGACGCTCTGCCGGAAGATCTCCGGGTCGGTTTCGCCCAGCCGGGGCGGAGCTACCCGGCGACGCTGCGGTTCTCCAACGCCGCGCCCATTCGCGGCCCGGACCTGGACAAGGACTTCCGCGGTCTGGCCGTTCGGATCGAGGTATCCGAATCCGAGCAGCACGATCTGCTCGCCACCAACTTTCCGGTGTCCCACGCCCGCGATGCGCGCCAGTTCGTGGTGTTCGCCGAGGCTCTGTCCGGCGGCCGGCTGAGCCGCCTGCTGGGCATCGGCAGACTGCTGTTCGTGCTGGGCCCCGGGGAAACCGTACGCATGTTCCGGAACGTGCTGGGCGGCCGCGGCGTCCCCGCCAGCCTGGCGCTGGAGACCTACTGGAGCCGGGCCGCCATGTGCTGGGGGGAGGACAACGCCGTGCGGTACCTGTTCAGACCCGCCGCCGGCACGGAACCCGCCACCCGTCCGTCACGGGCCGCGCCCGGATACCTGGCCGCGGAACTGGCCCAACGCCTCGGGCGGGGCGACGTGGTCTTCGACCTTTGCCTGCAGCGCTACGCCAGCGACCGCACTACGCCGATAGAAGACACCGCGGTGGAGTGGAAAGAGCGGGACGCCCCCGCCATCGCCGTCGGCCAGTTGCGCATCGAACGCCAGGATGTCAGCCGGCTCGACGCCCAGGCTGATGCCCGCGACATCGAGCAGATGGCGTTCAATCCGTGGAACACCACCGCGCCGTTCCGTCCCCTGGGCAACCTGCAGCGTGCCCGCAAGGCGGTTTACGATGCGTCGGCCAGCCACCGGCTCGGCGAGCGCTGGCAGGCGCTGCCGCCCTGGCGCAACCGTATCTTCGGCGCGCTGGTGCGGCGATTCTTTCGACTGCTCAACCGGGCCGTGGTCTGGCACCGGCTGCCGCTGCGGACGAGCCTGCTGAACCTCGACGCCCTGCGTCATCAGCTCCGGCTGGAGAACCTGGTCGACACCGAACCGCGCGAAGCCCCGCCAGCGGCCCGTGCGGTACCCGAACCGGCACCGGCCGCCGCCCGCATCTACCGCACCTACGACGGCCGCTTCAACGACCTGAGCGCCCCGGCCATGGGCGCCGCCAGGCAGTCCGCCTTCGGCCGCAACATGCCGGCGCAGCTGCGCCCGGACCTGTTCAACGAACCGAACCCGGTCACCGTGTCCCAGGCGCTGATGACCCGCCACGCGTTCATTCCCGCTACCACCCTGAACGTTCTGGCGGCAGCCTGGATTCAGTTTCAGGTGCACGACTGGGTAGCCCACAAGCGTTATCCGCTGGGTACCCGGGACGTCGTGGTGCCTCTGCCCCGGGGCGCCGCGCCGTGGACCAATACCCCTGGCGGCAGCGCCGAGACGGAAATGCGCATCGCCGGCAACGAACCATGGCCCGGCAGCAGCGAAGACCGCCCGGTGTTCGCCAACGACGCTTCCCACTGGTGGGACGGATCACAGGTATACGGCGCCACCGCCGACGCCGCCGAGCGCCTGCGCGAATCAGGCGGAGCCCGGCTGCGTCTGCAGAACGGGCATCTGCCGGAAAACGACCGTGACTTCGTGCTCACCGGGTTCAACGAGAGCTGGTGGCTGGGGCTGGACGTGATGCATACCCTGTTCGCCCGCGAACACAACGCGGTGTGCGAGGGGCTCGAGGCCCACTATCCGGCGTGGCCGCCGGAACGGGTCTATCAGACCGCCCGCCTGATCGTCTCGGCGCTGATTGCCAAGATCCACACGGTGGAGTGGACCCCCGCCATCCTGGCGACGCGGGCACTGCAGATCGGCATGGACATCAACTGGTACGGTCCACCGCAGGGTGACTTCGCAACCCGGTTCGGACTGTGGCTGACCGATACCCATGCCCTGAAGGGTATCCCCGAGACCTTTCCCGACCATCACAGTGCGCCGTACTCGCTGGGTGAGGACTTCGCCACGGTGTACCGCATGCATCCGCTGATTCCCGACGATTACCGCTTCTGCGACCACAAAACCGGCGCTCCCCGCTTCGACCGCACCTTTCTCGAGATCCAGGGGCAGGGTAGCGACGAGCAGATGCGCAAGATCGGACTGGAGGACGCCCTGTATTCCTTGGGCATTGCCCATCCCGGCGCTATCACCCTGCACAACTTCCCCCGCGCTCTGCAGCAGTTCGAGCGCGACGGCGAGATCATCGACCTGTCGGTGGTGGACCTGGTGCGGACCCGGCGCCGCGGGGTTCCGCGCTACAACGATTTCCGGCGCAATCTGCACATGAAGCCCATCACCCGATGGGAAGACCTGACCACGAGCCCGGACTCCAACCGGCTGCTCAAGGAGGTTTACGGCGACATCGAGCGGGTCGACACCGTGGTCGGCCTGCTCGGTGAAACGCCGCCTCACGGATTCGGATTCAGCGATACGGCGTTCCGGATCTTCATCCTCATGGCTTCGCGTCGCCTGCAGAGCGACCGCTTCCTGACGGTGGATTTCCGGCCCGAGATCTACTCGCCGTTCGGCATGGACTGGATCGCCCGCAACGGCATGACCAGCGTCATCCTGCGTCACTGTCCGGAACTGAGTCCGGTACTGCCGCGAGAGGGGACTGCCTTTGCCCCATGGCGGGCGATTACCGGGGCGTCCTGAAGCACAACCGACCGGGGAGCGAGCCATGGCCGAGGAAGCCGCAATCAGGAACCTGCTGGAACAGTCGCTGGTGCGTACCATGTGGGGCCGGCGCACGCACCGGGTCAGCCGCGGCAGCGAGGTCCAGGCCGGCTCCATGAGCTATCAGTCGAATCACCCGCGCGCGCCTCTCGGCGAGCTCGAGGAAGCCATCCTGATTGCGGCCACCGGCGCCACCGGCCTGACCATGCCGGACCGCCCGTTCTCCGATCCGGCCGGCGAGCCGATCATGGCCAAGCCGAATCTGGTGATGGGTGGACGCACTGCCGGCAGCCCGGACAACGCCCAGGGCACCCACTTCTTCATGATCAACGACTCCGGTACCTACTTTCTGCGCCGGCTGCCGCCGCCCGCGCCGGATCAGGATCTGTGGACGGCCGAGGCCCTGGTGGCCCGGGCCACCGAGGCCAAAGTGCGCATCCTCGACCGGCGGGTCGACGTTCCGGAGGGTATGCGGGATTTTCCCGCTTACCTCGACTCCAACCGTTTCCTGTCGAATCTGCCCGGCACCACCCTGTTCTTCCCGGTGGTGGATCTCTCCCGGCAGTACATCAACGGCCTGATGTACGTGTTGACCCAGCCGGACGAGGTACGGCCGGTGCTGGTGGACGACCGCAACTTCTACCGGCCGGCCGGCGTGAAGAAGTGGATCCGCAACAAGTTCCTCAACAAGGACATCAAGGTTCCCCTCGGCTCCATCTACCAGATGCGCACCCAGATCGAGGCCGATCTGCTGACCCAGAACCTGATGCTGGTGGCCGAGGCCATGGGGCTCGGCGCCTGGATTCACGGCGCCATCACACCGCCGGTGCTGATGGGCGACCCGAAATTCTCCGGCACCTACGGCAAGCTGCTCGGCTTCGACTACGTGACACCGGATTGGAAGCCCCTCGATCCGCTGCGCTGGGCGACTCTGCCGATCCGCCAGATGCGCGATCTGCGCGCTCATGCGGTCGCCCTCAGGCACGACGGCGGATATCTGATCCGGGCTATGTGTCCGCCCAACTTTCCGGACATGGACGCCGCCGTCGACGACGTCATGCAGAGTAAGTTCGGGGCCGGAGGTATCTACAAGGACCAGCAGCTGTTCGCCCGTATCTACAAGGACGACTTCGGGGCGCGTTATCTACGCGAGGCAGAGGAATACGGCGGCGACGTGGTCGCCTGCGTTCGCGACATCTGCAACTACATCCACGACACCCACGGCCGCTTTCCCGCCCACTGCGAGGCCATTCATGCCCCCGGGATCTGGTTGCAGACCCATCATGTGGAACTCGAATACTACGACCGGTACTTCCGCGACGGCCTGACCGACGCGCACCGCCGGCACGACGAGGTCTGGCATACATGAACGCACCGCACTATCCCATCGTCTACGTCCGCGGTTTTGCCGCGTCCATGAGCGAAATCGAGGAAACCGTAGCCACGCCCTACATGGGTTTCAATCTCGGATCCGCCAAGATCCGCCAGGACTACGACGGCGACATCGTTCGCTTCATTTTCGAGTCGCCCCTGATCCGGCTCATGAAGGACGAAGGTTACGGCGACGTCTACCGCAACGGTGACCTGATCCCCGACACCGAGTCCGTACCGGCGCGCAGCATTTGGATCTTCCGCTACTACGAGCCGGTGTCAGAAGACCTCGGCGACGGTCAACGGCGGGTGATTCCACGCTTTGCCGCCGATCTGCGGGCGTTCGTTCTGCGGATCCGCAACCAGATATGCGGTGACGACGCAGCCGCCGCAAAAGCGTTCAAGGTGTACCTGGTCGCCCACTCCATGGGGGGACTGATCTGCCGCTGCTATCTGCAGAATCTCTGCCGCCACGGTGCGGCTGACGCCTATCCCGACGAGAGCGCGGCCCGGGTGCGGCAGATCAACGGCGATCTGGATCTCGGCGCCCTGCCCGCCGATCCGCTGGTGGACAAAGTGTTCACCTACGCCACCCCGCACAACGGCATCGAAATCGCCGGCCACAACGTGCCCGACCTGGCGGGGCTGGACCGCTTTCACGGGCGCAACTTCAACCGCCGCTACATGCGCGAGTATCTGCGTTTGCCCGACGGCGCCGAGCGGGTGGACTCCCTGGATGGCGCCTTTCCGGCGGATCGATTCTTCTGTTTCGTCGGTACCAACTACCGTGACTACGACGCGTTTTCGGGGCTATCGAAGCGCGGCACCGGCCCCATGAGCGACGGCCTGGTCATGATCCGCAACGCCACCGTCGACGGCGCCCCGCGGGCGTTCGCCCACCGCAGTCATAGCGGCCACTTCGGCATCGTCAACTCCGAGGAAGGCTACCAGAATCTGCGCCGATTCCTGTTCGGCGACATCCGGGTCGACGTTACGCTGATGATCGACGAGATCACCCTGCCGGAGTCCATCGAGAAAGAAATCGGTGACCAGCGCCAGCGGGTCAAGGCCGCCTACAACATCGAGGCCGCGGCCTCCCTGCGCGGTCTCAACGTGCAGCTCACGGAACGGCGGGTAGCTCAGGAATCGGCCATCCGCCGCACTTATGAAGAACTGGTCAGAGACCGCAAGGCCGTGCACCTGTTCAGCGGCTGCCTGCTCAAAGACGCCAGGATGCCCCAGGCCAGGGACACGGCGCTGGCGTTTCTGGTCGATCTGGGGGTGCAGGTACCGGTCTACGAAGTGGATCAGCGATTCTGGATGGATGCCCACTACGAAGGTGGCTACGTGTTTCAGGACACGGTGACCATTCACGTCAGACCCGGCAGTGAACGTACCACGGTCCGCTACGGCCTTGCGTCCAGCCGCGGGGTCGGCGCTGCACCCCACCTGCTGGACCCCATCGACCGCAAAGACCAGGACGGATTCGAAATGGAGATCCCGCTGGGTTTTGCTCCCGGTGCCGCCAATCCGCCCAGACCCGGCCTGCGCGGCCGCCTTCTGATCGCGGGGCGGGCCTGGAGCCAGTGAGCGGGAGTTGAGGTGACGAGCAAACCCTCCACGACCAGGCGATCGTTCGCGTGGCTGCGCATGGTGCTGTTCAATGTGGTTCTGGTTACCGTGGGGGTCGGCGGCTACTTCCTCTACTTCAAGTTTCAGCGCGAAGCGGACCTGACCGACAGCACCATGCGCAGCCTCGATCGGGTGGTCAACCGGATCGAACAGTTTGCCCGTAATGGGGAGCAGATCGGCCGTTTCCTGCGCTGTGACCAGCGTTTCCACGAATCATCCCGGGTCTCGCTGTCGGGGTCACCCGGGTTTCAGCGGGTGGTGCTGGTGGTGGCTCCCGACGAAACGTTACCGCCGGACCAGCTCGGTTCCCTGGCGGACCGCAACCTCGCAGCGCTCAAGCAGGCCGCTGTCATCGGGGAGGCGCTCTACATGCCCACGACCAGCAACGACTGCGACGACCCGGCCGACGGGGCACTTGGGGTGGCCGTACCCGTGGTCGACATGCTGGCGATGCCCACCAGCACCTATGCCTTCGACAGTCTGCTGCTGGTCGGCGGCGATGGTCAGGTGGTTGCGCAATGGCCGTACCCCGAGGGCGAACCGGAAGTGCATCCGGTGGAGCTGCTGGTTCCGGCGACCGAGCGGCTGAGGTACCCGCGGGTCTCGAACCTGGCCCAGGCGCTGCTCCGGGAGCAGCTACACCATCCGGACCGGTTGCCCGGTGAGAAGGAGCCGGAGCTGTCACCCCCGGAACTCGAAATGTCCGTCTCCAACGTGACACGGCTGCACCTGGGGAATCTGCCCTTCCGCGCCTTCATTCAACCGGTTGAAAACCTGCGGCTGTCGTCCGCGCCCGAGACCGACGGCACGCAACCCGGCACCGCAGCGTCCGCTGGCAGCAGCGACGGCAGTGACAACCGGCAGAGACTGGCCGTCGTCGGCCTGATCGAAGAGGGGCGCTTCGTGCGCACCGCCCTCAGCGTCGGCTACCTGCCGCTGGCGGTGCTGCTGGGAATCGCCATTCTGCTGATCGCGTCGCTGCCGCTGTTACGGCTGTTCCTGACCGACCGTCATCTGGGCGTGTCCCGGGGGTTTGCCTGGTCGGTGGTCGCCGGCTCCACCACCGTTCTACTGGTGACCCTTTACCTGATCGTGCTCTGGGGGCAGGAACGGGAGCGGTCACGGGTTCTGGATCGGGAGCTGCGTGAGGCCACGGAATCCGTCCGGGACGACGTGTATCAGGCGCTGACCGCAATCGGCGCCATGTTGAGCG